>NZ_JBLWGD010000127.1:0-211 GCF_048381495.1 Algibacter ulvanivorans | reverse complement strand
CTTGATCCGTTAAACCGTCTTCATCTTCTACCGTATAGGTGAAGTTGATTGGTTCTGTGCTATCCGTTACTGGGGTTACACTTAATGTACCGTCTGGGTTTAATGTCACCACACTACCGTCACTTAAGGTGACCGGGTTACCAACGCTGATTGGTGTGCCGTCTACTTCCGTAATCACCATGTTATTGTTATCGCCATCTGGATCGTTATC
>NZ_JBLWGD010000126.1:0-213 GCF_048381495.1 Algibacter ulvanivorans | reverse complement strand
TAACGGATAGCACAGAACCAATCAACTTCACCTATACGGTAGAAGATGAAGACGGTTTAAGCGATCAAGGTCAAGTCGCTATCACCTTCGATCAATTACCTCCAGTAGCGGACGATGAAACGATAGGAAATGCAACGATCAACACGGATGTACCAGTTAACGCATTAGATGGCGATAACGATCCAGATGGCGATAACAATAACATGGTGATTA
>NZ_JBLWGD010000125.1:0-213 GCF_048381495.1 Algibacter ulvanivorans | reverse complement strand
TAATCACCATGTTATTGTTATCGCCATCTGGATCGTTATCGCCATCTAATGCGTTAACTGGTACATCCGTGTTGATCGTTGCATTTCCTATCGTTTCATCGTCCGCTACTGGAGGTAATTGATCGAATGTGATAGCGACTTGACCTTGATCCGTTAAGCCGTCTTCATCTTCTACCGTATAGGTGAAGTTGATTGGTTCTGTGCTATCCGTTA
>NZ_JBLWGD010000124.1:0-223 GCF_048381495.1 Algibacter ulvanivorans | reverse complement strand
ATGCCGCTAATGTCAATCTTGGAACGCCTACTGTGGATGATAACTGTAACACAACATCCATATCTAATGATGCACCTGCCTCATTCCCATTAGGAGAAACAACGGTCACTTGGACCGTAACCGATGGCGCTGGTAATACGGCCACTTGTACGCAAACTGTGACTGTAACCGATAATATCAATCCGACTTTTGTAAACTGTGCTGCACCGGTATCTGTAAATGT
>NZ_JBLWGD010000123.1:0-230 GCF_048381495.1 Algibacter ulvanivorans | reverse complement strand
AAACAACGGTCACTTGGACCGTAACCGATGGTGCTGGTAATACGGCCACTTGTACGCAAACTGTGACTGTAACCGATAATATCAATCCGACTTTTGTAAACTGTGCTGCACCGGTATCTGTAAATGTTGATGCTAATGGCTGTTCTACAGATGCCGCTAATGTCAATCTTGGAACGCCTACTGTGGATGATAACTGTAACACAACATCCATATCTAATGATGCACCTGCC
>NZ_JBLWGD010000122.1:0-231 GCF_048381495.1 Algibacter ulvanivorans | reverse complement strand
CCGTATAGGTGAAGTTGATTGGTTCTGTGCTATCCGTTACTGGGGTTACACTTAATGTACCGTCTGGGTTTAATGTCACCACACTACCGTCACTTAAAGTTACTGGGTTACCAACGCTGATTGGTGTGCCGTCTACTTCCGTAATCACCATGTTATTGTTATCGCCATCTGGATCGTTATCCCCATCTAATGCGTTAACTGGTACATCCGTGTTGATCGTCGCATTGCCTA
>NZ_JBLWGD010000121.1:0-231 GCF_048381495.1 Algibacter ulvanivorans | reverse complement strand
TAGTAGTCACAAACTCTGATAGCGCTTCTGGCACTTGTCCTCTTGTTGTTACTAGAACATATACCATTACGGATGCTTGTGGGAATACTGTTAATGCATCGCATACCATTAATGTTGAAGATACTACCAATCCTACAGCCTCTAACCCGAGTACCATTACTGTACCTGGAGGTCCTGCTCCTGCTCCTGATGTTACGGTCGTAACTGATGAAGCTGATAATTGTGGGAACA
>NZ_JBLWGD010000120.1:0-233 GCF_048381495.1 Algibacter ulvanivorans | reverse complement strand
ACATTTACAGATACCGGTGCAGCACAGTTTACAAAAGTCGGATTGATATTATCGGTTACAGTCACAGTTTGCGTACAAGTGGCCGTATTACCAGCACCATCGGTTACGGTCCAAGTGACCGTTGTTTCTCCTAATGGGAATGAGGCAGGTGCATCATTAGATATGGATGTTGTGTTACAGTTATCATCCACAGTAGGCGTTCCAAGATTGACATTAGCGGCATCTGTAGAACA
>NZ_JBLWGD010000119.1:0-237 GCF_048381495.1 Algibacter ulvanivorans | reverse complement strand
ATCCGAGTACACCAACAGTACCAACTGGTACATCCGATGAAAACGATCCATGTAGCCCAGTAGGCATCAATACAACCGATAGTGATGGTGATGGTTTAACGGATTGTGAGGAAACTACAGGTATAGACGATCCGAGTACGCCAACAGTACCAACAGGTACCTCCGATGAAAACGATCCATGTAGCCCAGTAGGCATCAACACGACCGATAGTGATGGTGATGGTTTAACGGATTGTG
>NZ_JBLWGD010000118.1:0-237 GCF_048381495.1 Algibacter ulvanivorans | reverse complement strand
TTAGGAGAAACAACGGTCACTTGGACCGTAACCGATGGTGCTGGTAATACGGCCACTTGTACGCAAACTGTGACTGTAACCGATAATATCAATCCGACTTTTGTAAACTGTGCTGCACCAGTATCTGTAAATGTTGATGCTAATGGCTGTTCTACAGATGCCGCTAATGTCAATCTTGGAACGCCTACTGTGGATGATAACTGTAACACAACATCCATATCTAATGATGCACCTGCC
>NZ_JBLWGD010000117.1:0-238 GCF_048381495.1 Algibacter ulvanivorans | reverse complement strand
CAGATACTGGTGCAGCACAGTTTACAAAAGTCGGATTGATATTATCGGTTACAGTCACAGTTTGCGTACAAGTGGCCGTATTACCAGCACCATCGGTTACGGTCCAAGTGACCGTTGTTTCTCCTAAAGGGAACACGGCAGGTGCATCATTAGATATGGATGTTGTGTTACAGTTATCATCCACAGTAGGCGTTCCAAGATTGACATTAGCGGCATCTGTAGAACAGCCATTAGCATC
>NZ_JBLWGD010000116.1:0-247 GCF_048381495.1 Algibacter ulvanivorans | reverse complement strand
AATAGGTAATCCTTCCGATATATTTCGTTCAGGGATTGGAATATACATTTTTCCGTATGCAGGAAGTCCTTTTAATATTTCAAATGTTGAATTCAATTACGATGTTTTTTTAGCTTGCTCACAACGTGTTTGTATATGATGCGTTGCGTGGTTTAGCACGTAATTTAGCAAATAAAAACCGAATAGAAAATCCGCGAGGATTTTCGTAAGTATGCTCTCACTAGCAATGGATTATATACGTTGTTAG
>NZ_JBLWGD010000115.1:0-248 GCF_048381495.1 Algibacter ulvanivorans | reverse complement strand
CTTCATAAATCGCTTTTCCTTTCAATTCGATAAGCAATTCGCTAAAAGTATCTTTAGTCAAGTAAATCCAAATGTTGGTATCTAAAACTATTTTCGTTGTCATTTTGCTCTAATGTTGCCTAACGTGTTTGTGTATGATTTGTGGCGTTTTAAATCAATAAATTTAGTAAATAAAAACCGAATAGAAAATCCGCAAGGATTTTCGTAGGTAGGCGAGGACTAGCCATTAATTATACACGTTGTTGTAA
>NZ_JBLWGD010000114.1:0-250 GCF_048381495.1 Algibacter ulvanivorans | reverse complement strand
GTCGCCAAATTTTTAAATTTGACGATTTCCAATAAAAAAGATAAATAATAAAATTTAAAAATCTGGCTTGTGCTTAATCCGAAAATAATCGCTAATTAACACGCTACAAGCCATATACAAAACCGTTGTAAAACATACCCAAAAACACCCGAACTTTAAATTAAACTTTTGAAATATTTTGAAAATAGTAACTTTTAAGTTACCTTTGTCGAAATGGAAAAAGTTAGGCAAGTAATACAATATAAAAATT
>NZ_JBLWGD010000113.1:0-255 GCF_048381495.1 Algibacter ulvanivorans | reverse complement strand
CTACGATTATCCTTTATTTCTTTTCTTTTATAGACTTCCTCCTTATTTTATCCTATGCTTTTTGCTTTCTTTCTTTATATAGAATTACGCCTTACTTGTAGAGTATACTCTTATTATAGGTTATATTATTGCTGTGATGGTCTTTTGAACTTATATTCTTTAACTTATACTTACTCTTATTATATAGTTTAAAACATGCCTCTAAACCGCGTTAGGGATTGAACGGCATGTTTGAGCTCCCCGACCTTAGGAGGG
>NZ_JBLWGD010000112.1:0-255 GCF_048381495.1 Algibacter ulvanivorans | reverse complement strand
TGTTCCCACAATTATCAGCTTCATCAGTTACGACCGTAACATCAGGAGCAGGAGCAGGACCTCCAGGTACAGTAATGGTACTCGGATTAGAGGCTGTAGGATTGGTAGTATCTTCAACATTAATGGTTTGCGATGCATTAACAGTATTTCCACAAGCATCCGTAATGGTATATGTTCTAGTAACAACAAGAGGACAAGTGCCAGAAGCGCTATCAGAGTTTGTGACTACTAAGTTATCATCTGTAGTACAGTTAT
>NZ_JBLWGD010000111.1:0-255 GCF_048381495.1 Algibacter ulvanivorans | reverse complement strand
GTGCTTGGTGGGTAGTTTGACTGGGGTGGTCGCCTCCAAAAGAGTAACGGAGGCTTCTAAAGGTTCCCTCAGCACGCTTGGTAACCGTGCGTAGAGTGCAATGGCATAAGGGAGCTTGACTGAGAGATCTACAAGTCGATCAGGTACGAAAGTAGAGCATAGTGATCCGGTGGTTCCGCATGGAAGGGCCATCGCTCAAAGGATAAAAGGTACGCCGGGGATAACAGGCTGATCTCCCCCAAGAGCTCATATCGA
>NZ_JBLWGD010000110.1:0-255 GCF_048381495.1 Algibacter ulvanivorans | reverse complement strand
TCGATATGAGCTCTTGGGGGAGATCAGCCTGTTATCCCCGGCGTACCTTTTATCCTTTGAGCGATGGCCCTTCCATGCGGAACCACCGGATCACTATGCTCTACTTTCGTACCTGATCGACTTGTAGGTCTCTCAGTCAAGCTCCCTTATGCCATTGCACTCTACGCACGGTTACCAAGCGTGCTGAGGGAACCTTTAGAAGCCTCCGTTACTCTTTTGGAGGCGACCACCCCAGTCAAACTACCCACCAAGCAC
>NZ_JBLWGD010000109.1:0-255 GCF_048381495.1 Algibacter ulvanivorans | reverse complement strand
CCGATAGTGATGGTGATGGTTTAACGGATTGTGAAGAAACTACAGGTATAGACGATCCGAGTACGCCAACAGTACCAACAGGTACCTCCGATGAAAACGATCCATGTAGCCCAGTAGGCATCAACACAACCGATAGTGATGGTGATGGTTTAACGGATTGTGAGGAAACTACAGGTATAGATGATCCAAGTACGCCAACAGTACCAACAGGTACATCCGATGAAAACGATCCATGTAGCCCAGTAGGCATCAACA
>NZ_JBLWGD010000108.1:0-255 GCF_048381495.1 Algibacter ulvanivorans | reverse complement strand
ATCCTATTGCTGTTCAATGTATTGATGATGTGCCTGCTGCGGATATTGAAGTTGTTACTGATGAAGCCGATAACCAAGGAACTCCTGTTGTTGCTTTTGTTTCGGATGTCTCTGATGGTAATACTTGCCCTGAAACTATTACCAGAACTTATAGCGTTACCGATGTGTGTGATAACCAAATTTTAGTCACTCAAACCATTACGGTTAACGATACTACAAACCCTACAGCTTCTGGAACTATCGCTGAATCAACAG
>NZ_JBLWGD010000107.1:0-255 GCF_048381495.1 Algibacter ulvanivorans | reverse complement strand
CCGTAATCACCATGTTATTGTTATCGCCATCTGGATCGTTATCGCCATCTAATGCGTTAACTGGTACATCCGTGTTGATCGTCGCATTGCCTATCGTTTCATCGTCCGCTACTGGAGGTAATTGATCAAATGTGATAGCGACTTGACCTTGATCCGTTAAACCGTCTTCATCTTCTACCGTATAGGTGAAGTTGATTGGTTCTGTGCTATCCGTTACTGGGGTTACACTTAATGTACCGTCTGGGTTTAATGTCA
>NZ_JBLWGD010000106.1:0-256 GCF_048381495.1 Algibacter ulvanivorans | reverse complement strand
GGTACCTCCGATGAAAACGATCCATGTAGCCCAGTAGGCATCAACACGACCGATAGTGATGGTGATGGTTTAACGGATTGTGAAGAAACTACAGGTATAGATGATCCGAGTACGCCAACAGTACCAACTGGTACATCCGATGAAAACGATCCATGTAGCCCAGTAGGCATCAACACAACCGATAGTGATGGTGATGGTTTAACGGATTGTGAAGAAACTACAGGTATAGACGATCCGAGTACGCCAACAGTACCAA
>NZ_JBLWGD010000105.1:0-258 GCF_048381495.1 Algibacter ulvanivorans | reverse complement strand
CGGTCGTAACTGATGAAGCTGATAATTGTGGGAACACTCCTGTTGTTGCTTTTGTTTCGGATGTCTCTGATAATGCCAATTGCCCTGAAACCATTACCAGAACTTATAGTGTAACTGATACTTGTGGGAATAGCATAACCGTTGAACAAACCATTTTAATCACAGACCCTATAATGCCTACGGCTTCTAACCCTAATCCTATTGCTGTTCAATGTATTGATGATGTGCCTGCTGCGGATATTGAAGTTGTTACTGATG
>NZ_JBLWGD010000104.1:0-258 GCF_048381495.1 Algibacter ulvanivorans | reverse complement strand
CGGTCGTAACTGATGAAGCTGATAATTGTGGGAACACTCCTGTTGTTGCTTTTGTTTCGGATGTCTCTGATAATGCCAATTGCCCTGAAACCATTACCAGAACTTATAGTGTAACTGATACTTGTGGCAACAGCATAACCGTTGAACAAACCATTTTAATCACAGACCCTATAATGCCTACGGCTTCTAACCCTAATCCTATTGCTGTTCAATGTATTGATGATGTGCCTGCTGCGGATATTGAAGTTGTTACTGATG
>NZ_JBLWGD010000103.1:0-261 GCF_048381495.1 Algibacter ulvanivorans | reverse complement strand
CATCTGGATCGTTATCCCCATCTAATGCGTTAACTGGTACATCCGTGTTGATCGTCGCATTGCCTATCGTTTCATCGTCCGCTACTGGAGGTAATTGATCGAAGGTGATAGCGACTTGACCTTGATCCGTTAAGCCGTCTTCATCTTCTACCGTATAGGTGAAGTTGATTGGTTCTGTGCTATCCGTTACTGGGGTTACACTTAATGTACCGTCTGGGTTTAATGTCACCACACTACCGTCACTTAAAGTTACTGGGTTAC
>NZ_JBLWGD010000102.1:0-271 GCF_048381495.1 Algibacter ulvanivorans | reverse complement strand
GTATAGACGATCCGAGTACGCCAACAGTACCAACAGGTACCTCCGATGAAAACGATCCATGTAGCCCAGTAGGCATCAACACGACCGATAGTGATGGTGATGGTTTAACGGATTGTGAGGAAACTACGGGTATAGACGATCCAAGTACACCAACAGTACCAACAGGTACCTCCGATGAAAACGATCCATGTAGCCCAGTAGGCATCAACACGACCGATAGTGATGGTGATGGTTTAACGGATTGTGAAGAAACTACAGGTATAGATGATCC
>NZ_JBLWGD010000101.1:0-271 GCF_048381495.1 Algibacter ulvanivorans | reverse complement strand
TTGGTACTGTTGGCGTACTCGGATCATCTATACCTGTAGTTTCTTCACAATCCGTTAAACCATCACCATCACTATCGGTCGTGTTGATGCCTACTGGGCTACATGGATCGTTTTCATCGGAGGTACCAGTTGGTACTGTTGGCGTACTTGGATCATCTATACCTGTAGTTTCTTCACAATCCGTTAAACCATCACCATCACTATCGGTTGTGTTGATGCCTACTGGGCTACATGGATCGTTTTCATCGGATGTACCTGTTGGTACTGTTGG
>NZ_JBLWGD010000100.1:0-272 GCF_048381495.1 Algibacter ulvanivorans | reverse complement strand
TGTTCCCACAATTATCAGCTTCATCAGTTACGACCGTAACATCAGGAGCAGGAGCAGGACCTCCAGGTACAGTAATGGTACTCGGGTTAGAGGCTGTAGGATTGGTAGTATCTTCAACATTAATGGTTTGCGATGCATTAACAGCATTCCCACAAGCATCCGTAATGGTATATGTTCTAGTAACAACAAGAGGACAAGTGCCAGAAGCGCTATCAGAGTTTGTGACTACTAAGTTATCATCTGTAGTACAGTTATCTTCAATATTTAACCCA
>NZ_JBLWGD010000099.1:0-277 GCF_048381495.1 Algibacter ulvanivorans | reverse complement strand
CAACAGTACCAACAGGTACATCCGATGAAAACGATCCATGTAGCCCAGTAGGCATCAACACAACCGATAGTGATGGTGATGGTTTAACGGATTGTGAAGAAACTACAGGTATAGACGATCCGAGTACACCAACAGTACCAACAGGTACATCCGATGAAAACGATCCATGTAGCCCAGTAGGCATCAATACAACCGATAGTGATGGTGATGGTTTAACGGATTGTGAAGAAACTACAGGTATAGATGATCCAAGTACGCCAACAGTACCAACAGGTAC
>NZ_JBLWGD010000098.1:0-278 GCF_048381495.1 Algibacter ulvanivorans | reverse complement strand
GAAGAGCACACGTCTGACTGGAGTTCAGACGTGTGCTCTTCCGATCTACAAAAGAAGATGCTAGAGCAGTATTAGAATATTTTAGAACATTAAAATAAGTTAATCATGAAACCTTTAAAACAATTTCTTTTAGCCTTAGTATGCCTAACATTTATTTATTACAAGAATAAATAAATGTTAGGCATACTAAGGCTAAAAGAAATTGTTTTAAAGGTTTCATGATTAACTTATTTTAATGTTCTAAAATATTCTAATACTGCTCTAGCATCTTCTTTTGT
>NZ_JBLWGD010000097.1:0-279 GCF_048381495.1 Algibacter ulvanivorans | reverse complement strand
AGAATTTATGGTCTTTGTCGGCGGAGGCTAACCATTGCCTCCGTCTGTGATAAAAATCGCTAAGGCGGCCTTCGGGTGCGCCTTGGTTTTTTTGCAGGCCGGTCGCCTTGTGTGGCGGTCGCTGCAGTGAATTTGGGGATAGAAATATGCCGACCATTAACCAGCTTGTGCGTAAGCCCCGCGAGGCGGTGCGCGCCAAGAGCAAAGTTCCGGCGCTGGAAAACTGCCCGCAGAAGCGTGGCGTGTGCACCCGCGTTTACACCACCACTCCGAAAAAGC
>NZ_JBLWGD010000096.1:0-279 GCF_048381495.1 Algibacter ulvanivorans | reverse complement strand
TGGGTAATAATTGACACCTTAAAGCTTTTTTCAAGTTCGGCTAAATCTATATGAGCTTGGTTAGGTTTTACGCTTAAAAGTTGACGACGGCGTTGGTTGTAAAAATCTAAAACTAATTCAGGATTTGCTCTAAAACCTTCTGGCGAAGCAACTTCCATAACATCGTGGCCTTCCCATAAACCATTGGCATCTCTAAAGGTTTTTATACCACTTTCGGCACTTATGCCAGCTCCTGTTAAAACGACTATGTGTTTCATGTTTATCATGTTATATTTGCTG
>NZ_JBLWGD010000095.1:0-279 GCF_048381495.1 Algibacter ulvanivorans | reverse complement strand
CGCCGGATGTGCGCGGCGGATCCGGTTCAGCGCCGCGAGCCACGGTTCGAGCGATTCGCCGCGGCGGCGCGCCTCGTCGAACCGCCGGGGCCGCAACTGGTACTTCTCCGAATCCAGGTATTCCTCGCTGCCCGGGCGCACCGCGACGTGCTCGTACAGTTCGTACCCGGAGTACACGCCCCACGTCGGGGCGAGGGTCGCGGCCAGGGCCGCGCGCAGCGCGAACATGCCCGGGCCGCCGCGCTGCAGCGTCTCGTGCAGGATATCCGGGGTGTTCAC
>NZ_JBLWGD010000094.1:0-280 GCF_048381495.1 Algibacter ulvanivorans | reverse complement strand
TTCATCAAAAGTTTTAACTTTTTCAAGAAATGGTTTTAACATTCCCATAAAAGCCCTAATAGTAATTAAAGCTTTTAATTGATAACCTGCCTCAAAAGGGGAAACCGTTGTATGGTAATTTTGAATAATTCCAAGATCTTCCATTTTCTTAATTCTTTCTGAAACAGCAGGAGAACTAATGCCTACTTGTCTACCTATTTCAGCATTAGATTGTCTAGCGTTGCTTTGCAAACATTTTAGAATTTTCCAATTTAATTGATCAAGACTCATTTTAAATAAA
>NZ_JBLWGD010000093.1:0-280 GCF_048381495.1 Algibacter ulvanivorans | reverse complement strand
AAAGAACAGCCCGAGCTATTAAAAATCTTTTAGAATTAGATTTAAAACCATTAGATATTATTTCAAAAAAATCTATTGAAAATGTAAAACTGCATTTGTAGAACCACCCAAGGCGTTTACTAATGCTATTGCATTTTCAATAGATTTTTTTGAAATAATATCTAATGGTTTTAAATCTAATTCTAAAAGATTTTTAATAGCTCGGGCTGTTCTTTCAGAATAATATCTAATGGTTTTAAATCTAATTCTAAAAGATTTTTAATAGCTCGGGCTGTTCTTT
>NZ_JBLWGD010000092.1:0-280 GCF_048381495.1 Algibacter ulvanivorans | reverse complement strand
TATTCCTTTAACGGCATACGTGTAGGTTTTTATGTTTTGAGCAGAACTGAAGAAAAAGGATAAAATAAAAATGACTATGAATAGGTGTTTCATAAAATCAAATTTAAGCTAAAAAAACCTAAAATCTTGAACAATTTATTATGTACTTAATAGAAAGGTTAAACTGAACAATTGATTAGGGAATAAGATCTATCAGTTTAATTATCTAAGATAAATTCATCAAACAAGAGTTGCTCTCGTTGCTTATCTTTTGGCATTTCTATTAATTGTAAATCGCTCA
>NZ_JBLWGD010000091.1:0-280 GCF_048381495.1 Algibacter ulvanivorans | reverse complement strand
CTTCAGGCGCTCGCCCTTGCTGCTGCCTGCCTCGGCTTTCTGGTCTTCAACATGCGGCATCGCTGGCGCGCACGAGCAAGCCTTTTCCTTGGCGATGGCGGCAGCACATTTCTCGGTGCAGCCCTTGCCGGATTTATCCTCATCCTTGCAAGCGGAACCGCCGCCGTCGCCTTTCCCGTCCTGATCTGGATCGTGATCGTGCCAGTCATTGATACGCTGAGCCTGATCGTGCGCCGCATGTCTGTACGCAGAAGCCCGTTCTCGCCAGACCGGCAGCATC
>NZ_JBLWGD010000090.1:0-281 GCF_048381495.1 Algibacter ulvanivorans | reverse complement strand
CGCTTCGTGACCGTCGTCACCCTGCTCACGGGAACGATGTTCCTGATGTGGCTGGGCGAGCAGATCACCGAGCGCGGTTTGGGTAACGGCATCTCGATCATCATCTTCGCCGGCATTGCCGCGGGCTTGCCCAACGCGATCGGCGGCTTGCTCGAGTTGGTGCGGACCGGTGCGATGCATCCGCTGACGGCGATCTTCATCACGCTGCTCGTTGGGCTGGTTACGGCATTCGTGGTCTTCGTCGAGCGGGGTCAGCGCAAGATTCTGGTCAACTACGCGAA
>NZ_JBLWGD010000089.1:0-282 GCF_048381495.1 Algibacter ulvanivorans | reverse complement strand
AAGCATTAGCATTAGCAATGTTAGGAGATAAAGTGTCTGCCGATGAAGCCGAAAAAATGGGAATGATTTACAAAGTATTGCCATTAGAAAGTTTTGAAGAAGACGTGAGTAAATTAGCCTTAAAACTCGCTAATATGCCAACATTAGCTTTAGGAAAAATTAAGGAAGCGTTTAATCAATCCTTAACCAATAATTTAGAAGAACAATTAGCATTAGAATCTAAATTACAGATAGAAGCAGCAATTACTAATGATTATGCAGAAGGCGCTGCAGCATTTATTG
>NZ_JBLWGD010000088.1:0-282 GCF_048381495.1 Algibacter ulvanivorans | reverse complement strand
GATTCGTGACGTACGTTTTACTGTAGAACCTTCTTTTACTCCAACTGAAGTTCCTAATAGTACAATACCTACATTGTCTTCTTCTAAGTTAAGTACAATACCTTCTGCACCACCATCAAATTCTACTAACTCACCATATTGTGCATTAGCTAATCCGTAAGCACGTACAATACCATCACCTACAGTTAATACAGTTCCAACCTCATCTAAAGTTGCTCCTGCTTCAAAACCTGAAAGTTGTTTTTTTAAGATTGCTGATATTTCAGCTGGATTTACTTCTGC
>NZ_JBLWGD010000087.1:0-282 GCF_048381495.1 Algibacter ulvanivorans | reverse complement strand
ACAGCCATTAGCATCGACATTTACAGATACCGGTGCAGCACAGTTTACAAAAGACGGATTGATCTTATCGGTTACAGTCACAGTTTGCGTACAAGTGGCCGTATTACCAGCACCATCGGTTACGGTCCAAGTGACCGTTGTTTCTCCTAATGGGAATGAGGCAGGTGCATCATTAGATATGGATGTTGTGTTACAGTTCTCATCCACAGTAGGCGTTCCAAGATTGACATTAGCGGCATCTGTAGAACAGCCATTAGCATCAACATTTACAGATACCGGTGC
>NZ_JBLWGD010000086.1:0-283 GCF_048381495.1 Algibacter ulvanivorans | reverse complement strand
AAAGTAATGGAGCTGGCGGACGCTGATATTGAGCATTGATTCTTTCGACTTTGCTCCATCGTTAAAATCGATGGATTTGATCGTTATAATCGCTTTGACCGATTTAACAAGAATCCCTATATATGACTCGTAGTCGGAAAATTCTGTAAGTTCAGAAATTTCCGCATAACAATTGAATTTACAGGCAGGTATAAAATGCTCGGTATCGGCGATAAGCTTCCCTCCTTCAAGGTCACCGGCGTAAAGCCCGGTTTCAACCATCACGAAGAAAACGGCGTTTCGG
>NZ_JBLWGD010000085.1:0-283 GCF_048381495.1 Algibacter ulvanivorans | reverse complement strand
TAACTTCATCGCCTTGATTAACATTTATAACTTCTTCGCCGCTTTGCCATTCGCCATTTATTTTATATTCTTGGGTTAATGGGTGTATTGCGCAAATAGAATCATCAACTATATTTACATCTAATGTCTTTATACAACCTAAACTTGACTCGAACCTATATAAACCTGATTGAGATGTACTTGTTACTCCTAAATTGTAATCTCCATTTACAATGCTGCCGTCTGGTAGTGTGATTGTAAAATCCACATCTTCTTGAACAACACTTAACTCTAAACTATCACC
>NZ_JBLWGD010000084.1:0-284 GCF_048381495.1 Algibacter ulvanivorans | reverse complement strand
ATAGTAGCCTCTCCATTAAAACTCGCTTGTCCGTATAAAAAATCATTATCGTCTTTTGTAGCATTAATAACTTGAAAATCACTGGCGTTTACTTCTAAGTTAAAAGTTGGATTAATAAACGATTCTGTTCCTATGTTACCAGACATTTCAAAGGTATTGTTGTTCGCATCACGAATTACAAATTGATTCATTGACAAGCCGGAATTATCAATATTTAAATTCTCGTCTTGAAGAATAAAGGCTGAATTAAACATGGCTACTTTAAATTTGGCATCATGAAACTT
>NZ_JBLWGD010000083.1:0-285 GCF_048381495.1 Algibacter ulvanivorans | reverse complement strand
CCATAAGCATTAGTCACCTCTAAAGTGACATCATAGGATCCGTCAGCAGCATATATAACCGTTGGGTTTTGGTCTGTTGAGGTTGCTGGTGAACCACCTTCAAAGGTCCAAGACCAAGAGCTTCCGGCAGGAACTGTTTCGTCCATAAAATTAACGGTATTATTGGTGTCTAAACAAATGTTATCATTGTCTGCACTAAAAGCTGCAACTGGTGGTCCAGGCAAAGCAGGCAAAGTATATCCACATGCTGATAACCCAGAATGAATGTCATTTATTTCGGAAGTA
>NZ_JBLWGD010000082.1:0-285 GCF_048381495.1 Algibacter ulvanivorans | reverse complement strand
CAAAAAATAATTTTAAAGATTTAGTTGTTGTAAATCTAGACCAACAACAACTAAATCTTTAAAATTATTTTTTGAATAACTCCTATAGAACAGATATGGAGTTTCTGTTCTATAGGAGTTATTCAACAACTAAATCTTTAAAATTATTTTTTGAATAACTCCTATAGAACAGAAACTCCATATCTGTTCTATAGGAGTTATTCAAAAAATAATTTTAAAGATTTAGTTGTTGTTGGTCTAGATTTACCCTTTGGAAAAAAAACATTAGATGTATCAAAGGTGTTT
>NZ_JBLWGD010000081.1:0-285 GCF_048381495.1 Algibacter ulvanivorans | reverse complement strand
GCTGTACTATAGTAGTTAGCAATTGGGTGTTATAATATTGCAATCTACTCTGTATCCCAAAACGCGCTCTCATAGGAGCAGTAAGCAATCCTGAACGTGTTGTCGCACCAACTAAAGTAAAAGGATTTAAATTAATCTGAACTGTTCTAGCATTCGGCCCAGACTCTATCATGATATCTATTTTATAGTCTTCCATGGCAGAATATAAATATTCCTCTACAATGGGACTTAATCGATGGATTTCATCAATAAATAAAACATCTCTTTCCTCTAAATTGGTAAGTA
>NZ_JBLWGD010000080.1:0-285 GCF_048381495.1 Algibacter ulvanivorans | reverse complement strand
ATTGATAGTATCGGTTACAGTCACAGTTTGCGTACAAGTGGCCGTATTACCAGCACCATCGGTTACGGTCGAAGTGACCGTTGTTTCTCCTAATGGGAATGAGGCAGGTGCATCATTAGATATGGATGTTGTGTTACAGTTATCATCCACAGTAGGCGTTCCAAGATTGACATTAGCGGCATCTGTAGAACAGCCATTAGCCTCAACATTTACAGATACCGGTGCAGCACAGTTTACAAAAGTCGGATTGATATTATCGGTTACAGTCACAGTTTGCGTACAAGT
>NZ_JBLWGD010000079.1:0-286 GCF_048381495.1 Algibacter ulvanivorans | reverse complement strand
AGGCGTCGGTGTTGTAGAAGTACTGGGTAATCGCGCTGTCGGCGCCGGCATCGACCTTGCGCTTGAAGTTGCGCAGGTCGGCCATCGCGTCTTCCGCCTGCGGATGGGTTTCCGGATAGGCCGCGACTTCGATGGTGAAGTGGTTGCCGTGCTCGGTGCGGATCAGTTCGACCAGCTCGTTGGCGTAGCGCAGGTCGCCGCTGCGGACCATGCCCGAGGGCGTGTCGCCGCGCAGCGCGACGATGCGGTCGCAGCCCAGCGCGCGATAGAGCTTGAGCAGCGAGCG
>NZ_JBLWGD010000078.1:0-286 GCF_048381495.1 Algibacter ulvanivorans | reverse complement strand
ATCTGCTTTGGCATACAATTTTAATGCTGTTTGTGTAGAATCTTCATATTTATTATCTGTAATAAGTAACATGAGGTCTAAGGCATCGTTTGCTATTAATTGCGATGTGGACGATTTTAAGATTTTAAGCTGAGATTCTGCCCATTTAAAATCGCCTTTGTAATAACTGGTTTTAGCCACTTTATATCTTGCTTCTTGAGACAAGGTGCTGTTTTTTAGGTTGCGTTGTACTTGTGTGTAATAGATTAAGGCTTCGTTAAACTTTTCTTGCAATACTAATATATCG
>NZ_JBLWGD010000077.1:0-287 GCF_048381495.1 Algibacter ulvanivorans | reverse complement strand
TAAAATATTATCACCTATCTTGTAATTAATGGAGAACTCTAATAATTAAAATATTATCACCTATCTTGTAATTAATGGAGAACTCTAATAATTTATCGACTGGGTTTTTAGAAAAAGAAATATCAAGATCTTTCTTGTAAATTTCAGAATTGCTAGTGTTTAAAGTTTGCGTAGTGTATTTATAAATTGTAGCACCGGCAGCATATGCAAGAGAATTGTTTATAATAAAAATACGGTTTAAATTATTAGAGTTCTCCATTAATTACAAGATAGGTGATAATATTTTA
>NZ_JBLWGD010000076.1:0-287 GCF_048381495.1 Algibacter ulvanivorans | reverse complement strand
CAAGGAGCGCTTGAAGACCCATTTGTTATGGAGCCCGGGTTTAAATGTAATAGTTATATTTAAATATTAATTCTTGCACCCCTAGGGTTTGACCTTTTGGTTCACTTGGTGGCTCTAGTGAACCAAACTAGAATAAAAGTCCATAATCAATCCGGGTAGAATATAGTATTCTATATGTGCATGCTAGTATTATATATATTATATATTATGCAAACATGCTTCGCATGTTTAATAATATGACGCGTATTTTATATATATATTTGCATGCGAGCTAAACAAGATGAGAC
>NZ_JBLWGD010000075.1:0-287 GCF_048381495.1 Algibacter ulvanivorans | reverse complement strand
GGATGTCTCTGATGGTAATACTTGTCCTGAAACTATTACCAGAACTTATAGTGTAACCGATGTGTGTGATAACCAAATTTTAGTCACTCAAACCATTACGGTTAACGATACTACAAACCCTACTGCTACTGGAACTATCGCTGAATCAACAGTAGAAGGCTGTACCATTAATGATGCTACTGCCCCTGCAACTACGGTGGCTCAATTAGAAGCTCTTGGGTTAAATATTGAAGATAACTGTACTACAGATGATAACTTAGTAGTCACAAACTCTGATAGCGCTTCTG
>NZ_JBLWGD010000074.1:0-288 GCF_048381495.1 Algibacter ulvanivorans | reverse complement strand
CTATTTTTTTGAAAACAAGATGAAAACGGCAATTCCAACAAACACAATTATTTGCAACCATTTTAAATATGCACCTATGTGTTTATGTTGCTTTATATAATTTGAAATAAAACCAGCCAAGATAGCTATAGTAGAAAAAATTATGAAAGAAACTGTCATAAACAAGAATCCCAAGACATAAAATTGCGTGATGTCACTTAAAGTAGTACTGAACAAAAACCCAGGAAACAACGCTAAAAAAAATAAGGATACTTTTGGGTTTAAGACATTCATTAAAAAGCCTTGTTT
>NZ_JBLWGD010000073.1:0-289 GCF_048381495.1 Algibacter ulvanivorans | reverse complement strand
GTATTACCAGCGCCATCGGTTACGGTCCAAGTGACCGTTGTTTCTCCTAATGGGAATGAGGCAGGTGCATCATTAGATATGGCTGTTGTGTTACAGTTATCATCCACAGTAGGCGTTCCAAGATTGACATTAGCGGCATCTGTAGAACAGCCATTAGCATCAACATTTACAGATACCGGTGCAGCACAGTTTACAATAGTCGGATTGATATTATCGGTTACAGCCACAGTTTGCGTACAAGTGGCCGTATTAGCAGCACCATCGGTTACGGTCCAAGTGACCGTTGTTT
>NZ_JBLWGD010000072.1:0-289 GCF_048381495.1 Algibacter ulvanivorans | reverse complement strand
TTGCCTTTAAGTAGGTATAAAAGAGCAATTATATTAATGATTGATAAATCAATAATGTATGAAATAGGTCTTATGTAACCTGAATATCTTCCTTGTTTAAATAGACTCAAATTTTTTAATATTCTAAAATTCGAATGTAAAGATATCGTTTACAATATTTACAACAAAGCTATTACCATTACATTTAATTGTTATTAACAGTTTGACCATAACCAACCGTTACACTAAAATAAAAAATTATTAAATAAGGGATTATTGGCACATTTGTAAAAAAACTACCAGATAAAAG
>NZ_JBLWGD010000071.1:0-289 GCF_048381495.1 Algibacter ulvanivorans | reverse complement strand
AGCCACCAAATCCACCCCATCCAAAGAGGTTCCAGACATAACTCCTACAACACGGTATTGGGTTTTATTCATATCCTGTAAAAATAACAATCCGTTTTGAAAAAATGCCAATAAAAAAGTATCTTTGTGCACTTTTAAATAATACTTCAATTACAAGAAACTATGGATTTTAACCTTACCGAAGAACACATCATGATACGCGATGCTGCTCGCGATTTTGCGCAAACCGAACTACTTCCTGGTGTGATAGAACGAGATAACACACAAACGTTTCCAGATAGCTTGGTTC
>NZ_JBLWGD010000070.1:0-290 GCF_048381495.1 Algibacter ulvanivorans | reverse complement strand
ACCGTCACTTAAAGTTACTGGGTTACCAACGCGGATTGGTGTACCGTCTACCTCCGTAATCACCACGCTACTGTTATCGCCATCTGGCTCGTTATCGCCATCTAATGCGTTAACTGGTACAGCCGTGTTGATCGTCGCATTGCCTATCGTTTCATCGTCCGCTACTGGAGGTAATTGATCAAATGTGATAGCGACTTGACCTTGATCCGTTAAACCGTCTTCATCTTCTACCGGATAGGTGAAGTTGATTGGTTCTGTGCTATCCGTTACTGGGGTTACACTTAATGTAC
>NZ_JBLWGD010000069.1:0-290 GCF_048381495.1 Algibacter ulvanivorans | reverse complement strand
TAATAATACTTATAAAACTGAGTGACTTATCACGTAAGCATCAATAATCAATACCGTGTGCTACTATGCAACCACGCGTATTACTGTACTTTTAACACCGGGTGTTTCAACAGTTAACGGTAAAACTTCCGCCGTTATTTTCATAAAGTATTTTTGTCATTTTCTCAATCCGACAATAATTCCGTTGTGGGGTCCACCAATGATTGTGCCGTTGTACGAATATTCCCTGTTAAAACGAATATTCCACGACCAATAGAATATTATATAACAATTTGCGTACTTTGTAAAAT
>NZ_JBLWGD010000068.1:0-291 GCF_048381495.1 Algibacter ulvanivorans | reverse complement strand
AAACCAACGAACCTGTTCGTGAAGGTCTGGTGGCCATGCTTGGTCCAGCCATTGATACTTTGGTGGTGTGTACCTTAACAGCTTTAGCTATTTTAGTTACAGGTGTCTGGCAAACTACCGATGCCAATGGTGTGAGTTTAACAGCCTCAGCGTTTGGCAATGCCATGCCTGGAGTAGGGAAGTACTTGTTGTTGGTTTGTATTGCTGTGTTTAGTATTTCGTCTTTATTTTCGTATTCTTATTATGGTTCCAAGTGTATGTCTTTTCTCTTTGGAGCAGATAATAAACACT
>NZ_JBLWGD010000067.1:0-293 GCF_048381495.1 Algibacter ulvanivorans | reverse complement strand
GGAATATTCTTGTTGTCGGGGAATATTCGTACGACGGCGCAGTCATTTGTGGGCCCCATAACAGAATAACTGTCGGATGAAGAAAATGACAAGTTGAGTTTTTATAAATAACGGCGTAGTTGTTACCGTTAACACTGTTGGAATACCCGGTGGTTAAAATACAGTAATACGCGTGGATGCACAGTATTGATGAATTATTGATCCTTACGTAAGAAGGCACTACTCAATAATTGTTACAGTAGTTACTGTTCAATATTTTATTTTATTGATTCAATAATTGCTGCGTTGATATT
>NZ_JBLWGD010000066.1:0-293 GCF_048381495.1 Algibacter ulvanivorans | reverse complement strand
ATACAGATACTGCAGGAGTGGGATGGATTTTATCAGAAGATTGGTGGCCATACCAAAGACCGTCTTTTGTAACACCTCCTTTTGCAGGTTATGTTTCTGGGCATTCCACTTATTCTAGAGCAGCAGCAGAAGTTATGACATTAATTACTGGAGACGAATATTTCCCAGGAGGTATTGGTGAGTTTCAAGCTAGACAAAACGAATTTCTTGTTTTTGAAGAAGGCCCTTCAGTTGATGTAGTTTTGCAGTGGGCAACCTATAGAGATGCATCAGACCAATGTAGTTTGTCTAGA
>NZ_JBLWGD010000065.1:0-295 GCF_048381495.1 Algibacter ulvanivorans | reverse complement strand
TTATATAAATAGAATATATTATATTTTATTTAAAAGATTTTTCTTTAAATATGGACCGTCAGATTAAAGTAAATCAATCTCGACCGTTCATGAGTTAGTTACTATGCATTCCATTTTTCTATAAATAGAAGCTCATTCATTCATTATTTTCTTACGAATTCACTGAAACTCTAGAGAGATAAACTATAGAGAGAAAGAAGAAAGTATTCTGCTACTTCACTACTTATATATCCAGTACTCTTCTTCTTAAGGTAGGGAATATTATTTGTTGTGCTTGTAAAGAGTGTTATTCTTT
>NZ_JBLWGD010000064.1:0-295 GCF_048381495.1 Algibacter ulvanivorans | reverse complement strand
GCCGCTAATGTCAATCTTGGAACGCCTACTGTGGATGATAACTGTACGACAACATCCATATCTAATGATGCACCTGACACCTATCCGTTAGGAGAAACAACGGTCACTTGGACCGTAACCGATGGTGTTGGTAATACGGCCACTTGTACGCAAACTGTGACTGTAACGGATAATATCAATCCGACTTTTGTAAACTGTGCTGCACCGGTATCTGTAAATGTTGATGCTAATGCTTGTTCTACAGATGCCGCTAATGTCAATCTTGGAACGCCTACTGTGGATGATAACTGTACGA
>NZ_JBLWGD010000063.1:0-301 GCF_048381495.1 Algibacter ulvanivorans | reverse complement strand
AAACAATCTAGAAAATGTAACATTTACTTTTTATGAAACCGAACAAGACCAAACCAATGGCACCAACCCAATAGACCAAACAGTTCCTTACCAAGTAACATCAAGTCCGCATCAATTATTCGTAACCATAGAAAGCATAGATTGTACTTACTTTACAGATATAAATTTAATTATTAATCCTGCTGTGGTTTTACAACCTTTGGACCCTGTTAATTATTGCGATACAGACAACGATGGCTTTACTGCCATAGAACTGGCAACTTTCAATACTTATGTAAGTACTGGAATTGCCAATCCAAAC
>NZ_JBLWGD010000062.1:0-301 GCF_048381495.1 Algibacter ulvanivorans | reverse complement strand
CCTGAAACTATTACCAGAACTTATAGCGTTACCGATGTGTGTGATAACCAAATTTTAGTCACTCAAACCATTACGGTTAACGATACTACAAACCCTACAGCTTCTGGAACTATCGCTGAATCAACAGTAGAAGGTTGTACCATTAATGATGCTACTGCACCTGCTACTACAGTTGCTCAATTAGAAGCTCTTGGGTTAAATATTGAAGATAACTGTACTACAGATGATAACTTAGTAGTCACAAACTCTGATAGCGCTTCTGGCACTTGTCCTCTTGTTGTTACTAGAACATATACCATTA
>NZ_JBLWGD010000061.1:0-302 GCF_048381495.1 Algibacter ulvanivorans | reverse complement strand
TATTACTTTCTGAAAACTTTAACATTTACTGAGGGTCTAATGACCACGAATCATGTCCACAGTTATAAGTAATCTTTCAACTTAAACTTTAACAGTCATAAGACTATAAGGACTTCACGTACTTAGGGGGATCAACCCTTCGTACAATGTATTGTGCACAACCATTTCAACGCTAAGCGTAACCTCTTATAAAAGAGTTGTTCTTCTCAGTATTTAGAATACAAGTCCGTACCAAAGTGAGTTTGGTTTGGATGACTACAAGGGTAATTTAGAATTCTCATTATCAATTAAGGAATCAATTA
>NZ_JBLWGD010000060.1:0-303 GCF_048381495.1 Algibacter ulvanivorans | reverse complement strand
TAATTAATTATTCACAAATAATATTACAGAATCACATTTATGACAACCAGGCCGTTCCCAGGAAAGAGGGGGCTTTCCAATAAGAATTTCTCCTTATTGGCGCGCAATTAGGTGACCAAACCTCTCCTTGACAGAACTTTCTAGACATTGCCAATAATGCTATCTAATAATATTATTCAAATAATATGAATTATTGATCTGATAATGGAAAATACTGTGCAGTGACAATTATTGAAACAACAATAATATAAAATATCAACGCAGCAATTATTGAATCAATAAAATAAAATATTGAACAGTAAC
>NZ_JBLWGD010000059.1:0-304 GCF_048381495.1 Algibacter ulvanivorans | reverse complement strand
ACGTTGTTTTATATCCATTGGGACTTCTTCTTTTTTTTCCAAAGCTCCTAAAAAACTATCGATATATTTTTGGTTAATTTCACCTCTATAGGTAATGATAGAATTTTTATTTTGAGCATAGGAAATACTTATTTCGAAAAAACAAAGCAATAAAAGGATGGGTTTGATTTTTATCATAATTTTAAATTAAAAAACATTATATAATAGTCTTTGCCAAATATTTAACCTAAGCCAAACATTAAAGCAAAGACCAAAAAAACTACCACCCACAGCCATTACGTTCCATACAAGAAACATAAGCAGC
>NZ_JBLWGD010000058.1:0-307 GCF_048381495.1 Algibacter ulvanivorans | reverse complement strand
CTGCTAAAGTATCTGCAGTTTCTCCAGATTGGGAGATTGCAATCACCACATCTTTATTTGTAATAACAGGGTTTCTGTACCTAAACTCCGAAGCATACTCTACTTCTACAGGAATTCTGGCAATATCTTCAAAAATATATTCGGCAACTAAGCCTGCATGCCATGATGTGCCACATGCTACAATAATGACTCTATTGGCATTTAGAAATTTTTCAATATTATCATCAACACCAGACATTTTAATAATGCCTTTTTTTACAAGAAGTCGACCACGATAGGTATCTTTTATCGCATTGGGTTGTTCGAA
>NZ_JBLWGD010000057.1:0-307 GCF_048381495.1 Algibacter ulvanivorans | reverse complement strand
AATGCCTTGAATCAATTCTTTCCCTTTATCGTTTGGAAAAATACTTAAATACACCTTAGCAACAGATAAATCTACCGTTACTTTTACCTTAGAAACCGAAATAAGAATGCCTTGCATGCCACCTTGTGTAGCAGCTTTTTGAAGCACATCTACCAAATCGCGCTGTAACACAGAACCTATTTTTTTTTGTCTTTGACTTTCTTCCACCATATTCAATTTTAAAATGCCTTAGTTAACTTAATAATTTAAACAAGAGTTATTTGGACATTTGTTTTTTAAAACCCATAATGGGTTTTCTCTTTACAAA
>NZ_JBLWGD010000056.1:0-309 GCF_048381495.1 Algibacter ulvanivorans | reverse complement strand
CAACAGCTACAGGTCTAATAGTGTTAATGTAGATGGCGTAAACCGTAATAGAACATACAGAACAAGTCGTACCACAAGAACACAACCTAGGTACAGTACATCTAGAAGCAATACATACAATAGAGGTAATACATACAGCAGAAGCAGCAATAGTAGTTCTAGCAGACCTACAACTACTAGAACCACAAGGTCTTCTAAATCTAGCTCTACATACACAAGACCATCTTCTTCATCAAGAAGTTCTGGAACATACAGAAGCTCTGGAAGCAGCTCTAGAACCTCCGGAACAACCACAAGAAGTAGTAGTTC
>NZ_JBLWGD010000055.1:0-309 GCF_048381495.1 Algibacter ulvanivorans | reverse complement strand
GCCTTAATTACGAAAGAATATTTAGAAGCAAATACATCATTAGCTTCAGGTCTTGAAGCAATAGATGAAGGTAATGGTCTAGGTTGGAGATTGGTTGGTAGAAATCCAGCATCGTATGGTGATATTGGGTTGGATGCTGTAGATTTAAGCAAATCAACTTATGGTGGTTCATGGATTTTTGGTGCTTTAGGTAATTCTTCTTTTACAGCAGGTTTAAATACACTTGCTGAGCAAACTTATTCAATTGCAATGGGATATTTCTCTCTTTCACAAGGATATTCTGCAATTGCCATAGGTAATCAGTCTCAA
>NZ_JBLWGD010000054.1:0-310 GCF_048381495.1 Algibacter ulvanivorans | reverse complement strand
CTGGTGCAGCACAGTTTACAAAAGTCGGATTGATATTATCGGTTACAGCCACAGATTGCGTACAAGTGGCCGAGTTTCCAGCTCGATCGTCGCCGGACCATTAGACAGTTGTTTCTCCTAAAGGGAACACGGCAGGTGCATCATTAGATATGGATGTTGTGTTACAGTTATCATCCACAGTAGGCGTTCCAAGATTGACATTAGCGGCATCTGTAGAACAGCCATTAGCGTCAACATTTACAGATACCGGTGCAGCACAGTTTACAAAAGTCGGATTGATATTATCGGTTACAGTCACAGTTTGCGTACA
>NZ_JBLWGD010000053.1:0-310 GCF_048381495.1 Algibacter ulvanivorans | reverse complement strand
GCACCGGTATCTGTAAATGTCGATGCTAATGGCTGTTCTACAGATGCCGCTAATGTCAATCTTGGAACGCCTACTGTGGATGATAACTGTAACACAACAGCCATATCTAATGATGCACCTGCCGTGTTCCCATTAGGAGAAACAACGGTCACTTGGACCGTAACCGATGGTGCTGGTAATACGGCCACTTGTACGCAAACCGTGATTTTAACTGATACTGCGACCCCGGAGATTGTAAACCGTGCTGCACCGGTATCTGTAACTGTTGATGCTAATGGCTGTTCTACAGATGCCGCTAATGTCAATCTTG
>NZ_JBLWGD010000052.1:0-311 GCF_048381495.1 Algibacter ulvanivorans | reverse complement strand
TCTATACCTGTAGTTTCTTCACAATCCGTTAAACCATCACCATCACTATCGGTTGTGTTGATGCCTACTGGGCTACATGGATCGTTTTCATCGGATGTACCTGTTGGTACTGTTGGTGTACTTGGATCATCTATACCTGTAGTTTCCTCACAATCCGTTAAACCATCACCATCACTATCGGTTGTATTGATGCCTACTGGGCTACATGGATCGTTTTCATCGGATGTACCAGTTGGTACTGTTGGTGTACTCGGATCATCTATACCTGTAGTTTCTTCACAATCCGTTAAACCATCACCATCACTATCGGT
>NZ_JBLWGD010000051.1:0-312 GCF_048381495.1 Algibacter ulvanivorans | reverse complement strand
AAGTCTTAAGCGTTCAAAGATATTTAGAATATCGAACGTCGCCTTCTAGCATGATAAAATTAATAGAGTATTAAATATTTAATATGAGTTTGTTGTGTCACCACAAGGCAAGTATTAAGTATTTAAGATGTTAATTTATCACATTTGATGCTTATAAAGAAAATTGAACAATATTGTTTTGTTGTGTCACCACAAGGACAATATTTTTCTTTTTTGAATATATGGAGTGCTAGGTTGAACTTAACTTGGATAGTTTTGATTCGGATGTGCCACCACTTGATCAAAATAATCTAAAAGGAAAAATAGAAGGAG
>NZ_JBLWGD010000050.1:0-316 GCF_048381495.1 Algibacter ulvanivorans | reverse complement strand
TCCTGAGAAGAAAAATGGAACAACAAGGAAAGTGTGAGCTCAACTAGCCCAGTAAAGAACATTATGACTAAGATAATATAAAACAAATTATCGTTAGTCTTCAACAGGGAAAAATCTAATAGAATACAATAGACAACAAGTTTTAAATCAATATTCGCAGCGGAAATAATAATTCATTAGAAGAGTTAAGTAGAGAATGCAAACTACTATCTTCTATATATGAATTTAAAAGTTCATCGTCAATATTTTATCCCTGTAACATCAATCAATATATATCTAGAATCAAATATTCATCTTTGCACTACAGGCCAAAGAT
>NZ_JBLWGD010000049.1:0-317 GCF_048381495.1 Algibacter ulvanivorans | reverse complement strand
GTATTACCAGCACCATCGGTTACGGTCCAAGTGACCGTTGTTTCTCCTAATGGGAATGAGGCAGGTGCATCATTAGATATGGATGTTGTGTTACAGTTATCATCCACAGTAGGCGTTCCAAGCTTGACATTAGCGGCATCTGTAGAACAGCCATTAGCATCAACATTTACAGATACCGGTGCAGCACAGTTTACAAAAGTCGGATTGATATTATCGGTTACAGTCACAGTTTGCGTACAAGTGGCCGTATTACCAGCACCAACGGTTACGGTCCAAGTGACCGTTGTTTCCCCTAAAGGGAACACGGCAGGTGCATC
>NZ_JBLWGD010000048.1:0-318 GCF_048381495.1 Algibacter ulvanivorans | reverse complement strand
CTCTTGGGTTAAATATTGAAGATAACTGTACTACAGATGATAACTTAGTAGTCACAAACTCTGATAGCGCTTCTGGCACTTGTCCTCTTGTTGTTACTAGAACATATACCATTACGGATGCTTGTGGAAATACTGTTAATGCATCGCATACCATTAATGTTGAAGATACTACCAATCCTACAGCCTCTAATCCGAGTACCATTACTGTACCTGGAGGTCCTGCTCCTGCTCCTGATGTTACGGTCGTAACTGATGAAGCTGATAATTGTGGGAACACTCCTGTTGTTGCTTTTGTTTCGGATGTCTCTGATAATGCCA
>NZ_JBLWGD010000047.1:0-319 GCF_048381495.1 Algibacter ulvanivorans | reverse complement strand
TTAAGGTGACCGGGTTACCAACGCTGATTGGTGTGCCGTCTACTTCCGTAATCACCATGTTATTGTTATCGCCATCTGGATCGTTATCGCCATCTAATGCGTTAACTGGTACATCCGTGTTGATCGTCGCATTGCCTATCGTTTCATCATCTGCTACTGGAGGTAATTGATCGAATGTGATAGCGACTTGACCTTGATCCGTTAAACCGTCTTCATCTTCTACCGTATAGGTGAAGTTGATTGGTTCTGTGCTATCCGTTACTGGGGTTACACTTAATGTACCGTCTGGGTTTAATGTCACCACACTACCGTCACTTAA
>NZ_JBLWGD010000046.1:0-323 GCF_048381495.1 Algibacter ulvanivorans | reverse complement strand
CAAGTCCTTGTTCAACATATCCTATGGATGTAGAATATATAGTTGAAGGTGTTTCGGGAAGTGGTTCAGGCTCAATTACTATAGCATCAGGTGATAGTTTAGAGTTAAGTGTTGTTCAAGAAGATGTGGATTTTACAATCACACTACCAGACGGCAGCATTGTAAATGGAGATTACAATTTAGGAGTAACAAGTACATCTCAATCAGGTTTATATACTTTTGAATCTGAATCTGGATGTGTTAAAACATTAGATGTAAATATAGTTGATGATTCTATTTGCGCAATACACCCATTAACCCAAGAATATAAAATAAATGGCGAA
>NZ_JBLWGD010000045.1:0-327 GCF_048381495.1 Algibacter ulvanivorans | reverse complement strand
ACCGGTGCAGCACAGTTTACAAAAGTCGGATTGATATTATCGGTTACAGTCACAGTTTGCGTACAAGTGGCCGTATTACCAGCACCATCGGTTACGGTCCAAGTGCCCGTTGTTTCTCCTAATGGGAACACGGCAGGTGCATCATTAGATATGGATGTTGTGTTACAGTTATCATCCACAGTAGGCGTTCCAAGATTGACATTAGCGGCATCTGTAGAACAGCCAATAGCACCGACATTTCCAGGAACCGGTGCAGCACCGTTTACAAAAGTCGTCTTGATATTATCGGTTACAGTCACAGTTTGCGTACAAGTGGCCGTATTACCA
>NZ_JBLWGD010000044.1:0-328 GCF_048381495.1 Algibacter ulvanivorans | reverse complement strand
AGGCAAAGCTGAGTATCCCAAGATTCCCAAAATGACAATTATAATGGAAATTACGGTTGAAAGAACTGGTCTTTCTATAAATGTTTTTAACATAGTTTATTGCTCTAAAATATTATTGAAATAACGGTTTTAATTGCTTCACAATACTATCAAATTCAGATTCTTGCGGTACTATTGGCATCCCGTTTCTTAATTTACCTATACCTTTTAAAATAATTAAATCTCCAGCTTTTACACCAGAATCAACAATAAAAAATAAATCGGTTTTATCTTCAATAGTTATTAATGTTGCTTTTGCAGTATTGTCTTCACCTACAGTATACACGAA
>NZ_JBLWGD010000043.1:0-333 GCF_048381495.1 Algibacter ulvanivorans | reverse complement strand
TAATGATGCACCTGCCTCATTCCCATTAGGAGAAACAACGGTCACTTGGACCGTAACCGATGGTGCTGGTAATACGGCCACTTGTACGCAAACTGTGACTGTAACCGATAATATCAATCCGCCTTTTGTAAACTGTGCTGCACCGGTATCTGTAAATGTCGATGCTAATGGCTGTTCTACAGATGCCGCTAATGTCAATCTTGGAACGCCTACTGTGGATGATAACTGTAACACAACATCCATATCTAATGAGGCACCTGCCGTGTTCCCATTAGGCGAAACAACGGTCACTTGGACCGTAACCGATGGTGCTGGTAATACGGCCACTTGTAC
>NZ_JBLWGD010000042.1:0-339 GCF_048381495.1 Algibacter ulvanivorans | reverse complement strand
TCGTTTCATCGTCCGCTACTGGAGGTAATTGATCGAATGTGATAGCGACTTGACCTTGATCCGTTAAGCCGTCTTCATCTTCTACCGTATAGGTGAAGTTGATTGGTTCTGTGCTATCCGTTACTGGAGTTACACTTAATGTGCCGTCTGGGTTTAATGTCACCACACTACCGTCACTTAAAGTTACTGGGTTACCAACGCTGATTGGTGTACCGTCTACTTCCGTAATCACCATGTTATTGTTATCGCCATCTGGATCGTTATCCCCATCTAATGCGTTAACTGGTACATCCGTGTTGATCGTCGCATTGCCTATCGTTTCATCGTCCGCTACTGGAG
>NZ_JBLWGD010000041.1:0-340 GCF_048381495.1 Algibacter ulvanivorans | reverse complement strand
GTGAGCAATTCCGAAGGTAATTTGGCTGTCCTGAACGTATCGCTAATTTTGGATAACTTATAAAAAAGTGTGCTGTTTTTAGCATGAAAATATATAGGAACAACAGGCACTTCGGCTTTTTGAATGAGCTTCATGGCAGCTTCTTCCCAAGGTTTGTCTATCAAAAGTTTTCCATCTCTATAGGTAGAAACTTCACCAGCAGGAAACACACCCAATGGGTGCCCATCTTGTAAATGTTTAATGGCATTTTTAAAACCTGCAATACTGGATTTTACATCCTTTCTGTCTTCAAAAGGATTTACAGGCATGATATATGGTTTTAAAGGCTCTATTCTATGAA
>NZ_JBLWGD010000040.1:0-344 GCF_048381495.1 Algibacter ulvanivorans | reverse complement strand
AATCTTTAAGTCCTGATATTTAACCAAGTAAACTGTATCGTTATAGTAACCTCCTAAAAATTTCTTTTTATAGGCAAATTTGTTTTCAACGTATTCGGTTAAAGGAGCTTCAGTAACAGAAAGGTATAAGTCTTCTGAACTTACCAAACGCAATACCACATCCATGGTTAAATCGAAACCACGAACAGCTACTTTGTTCGGGGTAATTCCAAAACGTTTTTCGTAAGCTTTTACAAAAGTATTGTTATCGTCTTCGTTATAGGATTTTGAAATAGTAGGAAAATGAAAATCCAGATGTGACAAATGATAATTTGAAACCTCATCATCTTCAAAAGCAGCATTCA
>NZ_JBLWGD010000039.1:0-349 GCF_048381495.1 Algibacter ulvanivorans | reverse complement strand
ATTTAGCCAATGCAATGACTTCGGTGAGTATGACTATTAATGGTCCTGCTCCAATGTTGCTTGGGTTTTTTATGAATGCTGCTATTGACCAACAATGCGAAATTTATATTAAAGAAAATGGTTTAGAAAAAGAGGTTGAAGCTAAAATAGCTAAGATTTACAAAGATAAAGAAAGACCTAAGTATAATGGCGATTTACCTGAAGGAAATAATGGCTTAGGCTTGATGTTATTAGGAGTTACAGGAGATCAAGTGTTGTCAGAAAAGGTGTATGCTGAGATTAAAAAGAATACCATTGCACAAGTTAGAGGAACAGTGCAAGCAGATATTTTAAAAGAAGATCAAGCACA
>NZ_JBLWGD010000038.1:0-360 GCF_048381495.1 Algibacter ulvanivorans | reverse complement strand
GATTGGTCATGGCCGGCACATCATCGATACATTCCACAGTAATGGCAGCTGGAGCAGCATCAAATACTGGGTTAGTCGTATCTTGAATAGTAATTATTTGAGTAGCAGTAGCGGTATTATCACAAGCATCAGTATAAGACCAAGTACGAGTAATAGTTCCACCACACGTATCACCAGATAAAGCAGAATCAGAACCAGTAACCGAACCAGCACCATCGCAATTATCTGTCCAACCAAGATTGGTCATGGCCGGCACATCATCGATACATTCCACAGTAATGGCAGCTGGAGCAGCATCAAATACTGGGTTAGTCGTATCTTGAATAGTAATTATTTGAGTAGCAGTAGCGGTATTATCAC
>NZ_JBLWGD010000037.1:0-363 GCF_048381495.1 Algibacter ulvanivorans | reverse complement strand
CTTTTGTAAACTGTGCTGCACCAGTATCTGTAAATGTTGATGCTAATGGCTGTTCTACAGCTGCCGCTAATGTCAATCTTGGAACGCCTACTGTGGATGATAACTGTAACACAACATCCATATCTAATGATGCACCTGCCGTGTTCCCATTAGGAGAAACAACGGTCACTTGGACCGTAACCGATGGTGCTGGTAATACGGCCACTTGTACGCAAACTGTGACTGTAACCGATAATAGCAATCCGACTTTTGTAAACTGTGCTGCACCGGTATCTGTAAATGTTGATGCTAATGGCTGTTCTACAGATGCCGCTAATGTCAATCTTGGAACGCCTACTGTGGATGATAACTGTAACACAACAT
>NZ_JBLWGD010000036.1:0-363 GCF_048381495.1 Algibacter ulvanivorans | reverse complement strand
AAGATGCAATGGAAGGCATGTTGTCTCCAGAACTTAAAGAAGAAATTACTGGGACAGCAGAAATTAGAGAAATCTTTAAAGTATCTAAAATTGGTAGTATTGCTGGTTGTATGGTTACTTCTGGAAAAATTTACAGAAACTCTGGTGTTCGTTTAATTCGAGATGGTGTGGTTGTTTACACAGGAGAATTAGCATCCCTGAAACGTTTTAAAGACGATGTAAAAGAAGTTTCTAAAGGATACGATTGTGGTATGCAAATTAAAAACTACAACGATATTAAAGAAGGAGATATCATAGAAGCTTACCACGAAGTGGAAGTAAAAAAGAAATTAAAATAACTTCTAAATCTTATTAAAAAAAAAC
>NZ_JBLWGD010000035.1:0-366 GCF_048381495.1 Algibacter ulvanivorans | reverse complement strand
AGTTTCAAAACCCTTACTCATTAATGAAATTGATGCGTCTCAAGATGCAAGAATGACCACTTCCGATCAGGAATTTAATCGAGTGCTTGGTGGAGGTATAGTTCCAGGATCTTTAATATTATTAGGTGGCGAACCTGGTATTGGCAAAAGCACTCTTTTACTTCAAATAGCTTTAAAATTACCTTTTAAAACATTGTATGTTTCTGGAGAAGAAAGTCAGAAACAAATAAAAATGCGTGCCGAACGTATCAATCCAGATAGCAGTAATTGTTACATTCTAACAGAAACAAAAACACAAAATATCTTTAAACAGATTGAAGCTTTAGAGCCTGACATTGTCGTGATAGATTCAATCCAAACACTGCA
>NZ_JBLWGD010000034.1:0-367 GCF_048381495.1 Algibacter ulvanivorans | reverse complement strand
CCGTCTGGGTTTAATGTCACCACACTACCGTCACTTAAGGTGACCGGGTTACCAACGCTGATTGGTGTGCCGTCTACTTCCGTAATCACCATGTTATTGTTATCGCCATCTGGATCGTTATCCCCATCTAATGCGTTAACTGGTACATCCGTGTTGATCGTCGCATTGCCTATCGTTTCATCGTCCGCTACTGGAGGTAATTGATCGAAGGTGATAGCGACTTGACCTTGATCGCTTAAACCGTCTTCATCTTCTACCGTATAGGTGAAGTTGATTGGTTCTGTGCTATCCGTTACTGGGGTTACACTTAATGTGCCGTCTGGGTTTAATGTCACCACACTACCGTCACTTAAGGTGACCGGGTTAC
>NZ_JBLWGD010000033.1:0-368 GCF_048381495.1 Algibacter ulvanivorans | reverse complement strand
AAGTGCTCAGGAATAAAGTGATACCTTCTGTGAAGGTGATATGGAGGAACCACAACGCTGAAGAAGCTACGTGGGAACTCGAAGAGAAAATGATGAAAGAATACCCTGAGTTATTTGTTTAATCCGTGTCTTCGATTCTGGGGACAGAATCTTTGTAAGTAGGGAAGAATGTAACGAATGATTTGTTTGAGTTGTGATTCTGAGGACAGAATCCTTTTAAGGAGGGAATGATGTAACATTCCATATTTTTAATGTGTAATATTAAATATTTATTGATTTATATAAATATTTAATGGATATGTTATTATTAAATAAGGAATTATTTAATTGAAATTGATGTGGAATATTTAATTGTGTGTTTATTGATT
>NZ_JBLWGD010000032.1:0-374 GCF_048381495.1 Algibacter ulvanivorans | reverse complement strand
GTCTTTTTATAAAAATAACGGCGAAAGTGTTACCCGACTTTATATTGACTATCGGGAATTGAACCATGTCACCATCAAGAATAGGTATCCGCTACCTCGTATTGATGACCTGTTTGACCAGTTGCAAGGAGCACAATTCTTTTCAAAGATCGATCTTCGTTCTGGATATCATCAGCTGAAGGTTAAAACTGAGGATATTCCAAAGACTGCTTTCAGAACTCGGTACGGGCATTATGAATTCTTAGTCATGTCTTTTGGATTGACTAATGCTCCTGCTGCTTTCATGGATATGATGAACCGAGTATTCAAGGAATATTTGGATCACTTTGTTGTTCTCTTTATTGATGACATCCTCATCTATTCCAAAAGCCGAG
>NZ_JBLWGD010000031.1:0-382 GCF_048381495.1 Algibacter ulvanivorans | reverse complement strand
CATTAACCCAAGAATATAAAATAAATGGCGAATGGCAAAGCGGCGAAGAAGTTATAAATGTTAATCAAGGCGATGAAGTTATATTAAGTGCATTGCCAAATGAAGTAGATGTAACAATTACTTTACCCGATGGGAGTCAAGTAGGAGATAATTATAATTTAGGCGATGTGGTTGTATCTCAATCTGGCATATACACTATAGAGTCGGAGTATGGTTGTATTATAACATTAGAAATAAATATAGAAGATCCTAATGCAAGTCCTTGTTCAACATATCCTATGGATGTAGAATATATAGTTGAAGGTGTTTCGGGAAGTGGTTCAGGCTCAATTACTATAGCATCAGGTGATAGTTTAGAGTTAAGTGTTGTTCAAGAAGATGT
>NZ_JBLWGD010000030.1:0-391 GCF_048381495.1 Algibacter ulvanivorans | reverse complement strand
CTAATAAATTCATCTTTGCACTACGGCCAAAGGTATACATCAACAAGTCATCTTTGCACTACAGGCCAAAGATATTCATCAACAAGTCATCTTTGCACTACAGGCCAAAGATATTCATCAGTTGGTCATGTTCATCTAAACACCTGTTCATCTTTGCACTACGGGCCAAAGATATTCATCAGAAATCATTCATCTTTGCACTACAGGCCAAAGATATTCAATTATATCATCATTTAGGACGGAGGATGATGAAAAATATTTTTAAAGAAACGAATCCAGTGAAACAAAATGACAAGGATTAAGGATTAATGATTCGTACTTTGTTTTATCCATGTCCAAAAATACTTCATAAGTAATCAGAGTGGAGTAAAATTCAAGAATGATCAAAACA
>NZ_JBLWGD010000029.1:0-394 GCF_048381495.1 Algibacter ulvanivorans | reverse complement strand
CATGTTTTAAATTCCTCTTTAAACAAAACCGAAATTAAGCGTGTGAAACAAGACATTGTGGATGGGGTTACCAAGCTGCTTTATGTGGCACCCGAATCGCTTACCAAAGAGGAGAATGTTGAGTTTTTACGTTCGGTAAAAATATCCTTTATGGCTGTAGATGAAGCCCATTGTATTAGTGAATGGGGTCATGATTTTAGACCGGAATACCGTAATTTAAAACACATCATTCAACGTATTGGAGATGATATTCCCATTATAGGTTTAACAGCTACTGCCACACCTAAAGTGCAGGAAGACATTTTAAAAAACCTAGCCATTCCAAATGCTAAGACGTTTAAGGCTTCTTTTAACAGACCGAATCTGTATTACGAAGTACGCCCTAAAACCAAAC
>NZ_JBLWGD010000028.1:0-415 GCF_048381495.1 Algibacter ulvanivorans | reverse complement strand
CCACAAGCATCCGTAATGGTATATGTTCTAGTAACAACAAGAGGACAAGTGCCAGAAGCGCTATCAGAGTTTGTGACTACTAAGTTATCATCTGTAGTACAGTTATCTTCAATATTTAACCCAAGAGCTTCTAATTGAGCCACCGTAGTTGCAGGGGCAGTAGCATCATTAATGGTACAACCTTCTACTGTTGATTCGGCGATAGTTCCAGAAGCAGTAGGGTTTGTAGTATCGTTAACCGTAATGGTTTGAGTGACTAAAATTGGGTTATCACACACATCGGTAACGCTATAAGTTCTGGTAATAGTTTCAGGACAAGTATTACCATCAGAGACATCCGAAACAAAAGCAACAACAGGAGTTCCTTGGTTATCGGCTTCATCAGTAACAACTTCAATATCCGCAGCAGGCACAT
>NZ_JBLWGD010000027.1:0-448 GCF_048381495.1 Algibacter ulvanivorans | reverse complement strand
AGCATAACCGTTGAACAAACCATTTTAATCACAGACCCTATAATGCCTACGGCTTCTAACCCTAATCCTATTGCTGTTCAATGTATTGATGATGTGCCTGCTGCGGATATTGAAGTTGTTACTGATGAAGCCGATAACCAAGGAACTCCTGTTGTTGCTTTTGTTTCGGATGTCTCTGATGGTAATACTTGTCCTGAAACTATTACCAGAACTTATAGTGTAACCGATGTGTGTGATAACCAAATTTTAGTCACTCAAACCATTACGGTTAACGATACTACAAACCCTACTGCTTCTGGAACTATCGCCGAATCAACAGTTGAAGGTTGTACCATTAATGATGCTACTGCCCCTGCAACTACGGTGGCTCAATTAGAAGCTCTTGGGTTAAATATTGAAGATAACTGTACTACAGATGATAACTTAGTAGTCACAAACTCTGATAGCG
>NZ_JBLWGD010000026.1:0-452 GCF_048381495.1 Algibacter ulvanivorans | reverse complement strand
TTCGACGGCACCGAAGCACCGGCTACTAAGACCTACTGGTCGGCAACCATCCAACACCGTGTCAACGAATTGTACGAACGTGCACCCAACCGAGGGCCAATGGGAAACAAAATCATTTTTTGGAACGCCCAACATCTTTCCATTAAGCCGACATCAACATAGGCCACCAACGTTCGAACCTTTCAGCAGCAATCGAAGCACCACCTACTGAGACCTACTTGCGGACAACCATCTTGCATCATCATGTCAACAAAATGTCAAGAATGGCCATCAACCGGGTGCTCGCATTTCCATCAAGCCAACACGATGACGAAAGCCACCTTCTTTCGGACCTTTCGACGGCACCGAAGCACCGGCTACTAAGACCTACTGGTCGGCAACCATCCAACACCGTGTCAACGAATTGTACGAACGTGCACCCAACCGAGGGCCATCTTTCCATTAAGCCAGAT
>NZ_JBLWGD010000025.1:0-715 GCF_048381495.1 Algibacter ulvanivorans | reverse complement strand
CGTTACCCAACATTTGAAAAAAACATCGAGAATCAATTTGAACATCAGTTTACAAAATATAAATTGGACTAAAAAAAGCGGATTTCTGATTATCGGAATTATGATAACAATTGCAATGACGAAAAACTATTGAATAAATGAATATAAGTTTTGACCTTGATAGCACTTTAATTCCAAACGGAAAGGAATTTGAAACTGAAAACAGAAACGGAATTGCAAAACTGTTCGGAATTGAACAAATGCGAAAAGGCACACGTGAATTGATTTCTGATTTGCAAAACCAAGGTCACAAAGTTCATATTTATACAACATCATTTAGAACTAAAAAAAAAATAAGATTGACTTTAAAATATTACGGAATAAAAGTCAACCGAATTGTAAACGAAAAAGAGAATCGGAAAGTTTTAAAATCTCGGAATATTAACTCATCGAAGTTTCCACCAGCATTTGATTTTGACTTACATATTGACGATTTAAAAGGTGTTGGAATTGAGAGCGAAAGATTTAGTTTTAAAGCAATTATTGTTGAACCGAATGACAAAAATTGGATTGAAAAAATAAAAATCGGAATAAAAAACGTTGGGTAACACCGTATATAATTTATTGCTGGCTACTCGCCTACTTACGAAAGTCCTCTCGGACTTTCTTGGTCGGTAATTATTTACTAAATTAGTTGCTTTAAACACGCAACAAACCATATACAAACACGTTGTGT
>NZ_JBLWGD010000024.1:0-786 GCF_048381495.1 Algibacter ulvanivorans | reverse complement strand
ACGTTGTGAGCAAGCTAAAAAAACATCGTAATTGAATTCAACATTTGAAATATTAAAAGGACTTCCTGCATACGGAAAAATGTATATTCCAATCCCTGAACGAAATATATCGGAAGGATTACCTATTGAATTTACAAAAGATGACGGAACGAAATGGGTTGCGAATTTTGAACTGGATGACAGAAATGAATCTTTAAATTTTATTGCGGATTTAAACGACTCTGGAGAAGTATTAGTTGTTGCGAAAAATATAATTTATATAATTGACCGAAATAAAGAATCGCCAATTATAGCGTTTAAAGGATACTTTGAAAAAGTAATCGAGCACAAAAATTTTAAGATCTTAATCGGACACGAATGTATCGTCGTTGTAAAAAGTTCTGAAAAAATAGAATTCTACGACAATTTAAATTACGCATTTACAAGCGATGTTTCTTTTTCAAATGGAATCATTCAAATACTAATTTTTGATTATAATTTACCGATTGAACAAAGAGAAAGAATTCATTCAATCGAATTAGATGATATAAGTTTTAGTGATTTTAAAGCAAATAATTATTTCAAATCGAATAAAATATAGCGCGGAAAGCCAGCTCACAACAACGTATATAGCTCATAGCTAATTAGTTGCTTAAACAAAGTTAAGGCATATTTGGAAAGTCGCCAAATTTTTAAATTTGACGATTTCCAATAAAAAAGATAAATAATAAAATTTAAAAATCTGGCTTGTGCTTAATCCGAAAATAATCGCTAATTAACACGCTACAAGCCATATACAAAACCGTT
>NZ_JBLWGD010000022.1:0-815 GCF_048381495.1 Algibacter ulvanivorans | reverse complement strand
AACGTGTTTGTATATGGAAAGTTGCGTGTTTGCGTGCGAGGATTTTCCGAAGGAAAATCAGACGTAGCAAACGTGCAACGACCTTTTGATTTAGCTAAAATCAGCAATTTTTTATATACGGTGTTGGCAACTGATATTTTTTTTCAGATTAATGGATATAAGGATTTCAAAATTCCGTTTTTTATTATTATTTCAACTTCTATATTTGATTTAGTAATTGACATTATTTTCCCGTCTTTTAAATCAGTCTCCTTAATTCTGTCAAACGCAAACTTACATTCCATTAATAAAGTTGCTAAATTCCAACTCTTCGGAAAGAAAGTGCTTGCTGACTTTTTTTCAATCCACTTATTAGTTTTTTTATCGTAAAACTCAAATTTTGCTTTAAAAACATTGGTCAATTTATTTTCCTCAATAATTTCCAATATCCGTACTTTTTCTGCGTCATAAAAATGAATTCCAGTTAAGTCTCTCTTTTTTATTCTTCCGATTGTTGCGTGAATAAATCCGTCAACTACAGCTGGCTTGAATTCAGTTCCTTTTGGTGTGGCTATTAGTTTGTCTGACGTTATAATATTTTTTTCGATTACAATTTGTTGAGCTCTTTTTGTGTTCGTTCGTGAAAGTAATTTATAAATTGGTGAATATCTTTTTAAAGCTCTCAATGATTTGTAAGGACCATTTCCATCAGAAAAATTAATGGGGAAATAAGTCGGAATTCTCACAATAAATGTTCCTGATTTCAACTTCTGTTTATCTGTGGAAAATCCATTCTGAAGTATGTAGTAATGGTATTCCATATTTGTTGCCAACGT
>NZ_JBLWGD010000021.1:0-868 GCF_048381495.1 Algibacter ulvanivorans | reverse complement strand
CGTTGTAAAACATACCCAAAAACACCCGAACTTTAAATTAAACTTTTGAAATATTTTGAAAATAGTAACTTTTAAGTTACCTTTGTCGAAATGGAAAAAGTTAGGCAAGTAATACAATATAAAAATTATTTCGAGGAGTTTCTACTTGCTCAACCGCAAAAAGTTCAAGACAAGATATTTAAGGTCATTGAAATAATCGAAACTTATCAGCACGTGCCGAAAACGTATTTGGCACCAATGAAAACTCATAAAGGATTATTTGAGGCTCGAATAAAATTAGGTTCGAATATTTGGAGAGTTTTTTGCTTCTTCGATAAAGGTAAATTAGTTATACTCTTGAACGGATTTACTAAAAAGACGCAGAAAACACCGAAAAAAGAAATCGACAAAGCTGTTCGATTAATGAAAGAGTATTACGAAGAAAAAAACAAAGGAAATGGAAACTAAAAGTTGGAAAGAAATAAAAGACACAGTTTACGGAAAAAAAGGAACTGAACGCAGAGATGAACTCGACAGAGATTTTGAGTCGTTTAAAATTGGTTTGCTTTTACGAAATGCACGTGAGGAAAAAAATATGACTCAAGAACAACTTGGCGTTATAATTGACAAAAAACGGACTTACATTTCTCGTGTGGAAAATAATGGCAGTAATCTGACTTTAAAAACATTATTTGACATCGTAGAAAAAGGACTTGGAGGAAAAGTTAATATTTCAATCGAAGTCTAACATAAAGTACGATTTTACAACAACGTGTATAATTAATGGCTAGTCCTCGCCTACCTACGAAAATCCTTGCGGATTTTCTATTCGGTTTTTATTTACTAAATTTATTGATTTAAAACGCCACAAATCATACACAAACACGTT
>NZ_JBLWGD010000020.1:0-889 GCF_048381495.1 Algibacter ulvanivorans | reverse complement strand
CACGTTAGGCAACATTAGAGCAAAATGACAACGAAAATAGTTTTAGATACCAACATTTGGATTTACTTGACTAAAGATACTTTTAGCGAATTGCTTATCGAATTGAAAGGAAAAGCGATTTATGAAGAAATTGAAATTGTTGTTAATGATGTAATTATTAAAGAATGGCATAGAAATAAAGAAAAAACTATTAAATCTTTAGTTGAATCTATTAAATCGGAATATAAGTCAGCTATTAGATTGTCTTCTCATATGGACGAACCTTCAAAAACTAAATTTCTAGAAACTCTTTCCGAATATAAAGATGAAGAAAAAAGAATTGAAAAAGCGGAAATGAAAGTCCAAGAGGTTGAGGATTTTATGACTTCGTGTAAAACCCTAAAAGTTACTCAAGAACAGAAATTATTTGTTTCTAATCTAGCAATAGATAAGAAACCACCATTTGAGAATAACAAGAATAATTTTAATGACGCATTAATTATTAGAAATGTTTGTGAGGATGCTAATTACACATTTCCAAGTCGTTATGATTTAATTTATGTATCAAATAATCCTCAAGATTTTATTGATAAAGAGACTAAAGAAGTTCATTCTTCTCTAATGGATGGAATGAATCCAATTCGACTGAAAACTGTAACTGAATTAGGATTAGCTTTAAAATTGGCACCTGAATTAATAGAAGATTTTGACGATTGGCTAGACTCTCAATTACAATGGCAAGCGGAATTAGAATTTGAAATTAAACGAGGAAAATAACGTTGCCTAACAACGTATATAATCCATTGCTAGTGAGAGCATACTTACGAAAATCCTCGCGGATTTTCTATTCGGTTTTTATTTGCTAAATTACGTGCTAAACCACGCAACGCATCATATACAAACACGTTGT
>NZ_JBLWGD010000019.1:0-894 GCF_048381495.1 Algibacter ulvanivorans | reverse complement strand
GATCATCTATACCTGTAGTTTCTTCACAATCCGTTAAACCATCACCATCACTATCGGTCGTGTTGATGCCTACTGGGCTACATGGATCGTTTTCATCGGAGGTACCTGTTGGTACTGTTGGCGTACTCGGATCGTCTATACCTGTAGTTTCTTCACAATCCGTTAAACCATCACCATCTGAATCAACAGTAGAAGTACATATTGGTACAACTACTGTTATTGTTGCCTCATTTGAAGGGTTACCATCATTATCAAATACCACGTAGTTTATGACTGTTGTACCATCATTATAGCCTGTTTCTGGGCTAAATGTTACTGTTCCATCACCATTATCTGTAAAAGTTCCTTCTCCAGGTACTGTAAATGAACTCTGTTGTCCTGGTGTGTCAGGATCTAAATCAATAGAAGCTATATTTATAGTCCCATCTGGATCTGTATCATTTCCAGTAACATCAATAATAACATCAACCCCTGGATCTGTTGTTCCGCCATCATTATTAGCTACAGGGAAACAATTAGCAGAAATAGGATCACATGGATCGTTTTCATCTGATGTGCCGGTTGGTACTGTTGGCGTACTTGGATCGTCTATACCTGTTGTTTCTTCACAATCCGTTAAACCATCACCATCGCTATCCGTTGGAAATGGGCATGGAGCAAACGTAATATCTACTTGACCTTGATCGGTTAAACCATCTTCATCTTCTACCGTATAGGTGAAACTAATAGGGTCATTATCATTGTTAGGAGGGGTTACACTTAATGTGCCGTCTGGGTTTAATGTCACCACACTACCGTCACTTAAGGTGACCGGGTTACCAACGCTGATTGGTGTGCCGTCTACTTCCGTAATCACCATGTTATTGTTATCGCCATCTGGATCGTTATCCCCAT
>NZ_JBLWGD010000018.1:0-1280 GCF_048381495.1 Algibacter ulvanivorans | reverse complement strand
TGATGCCTACTGGGCTACATGGATCGTTTTCATCGGATGTACCTGTTGGTACTGTTGGCGTACTTGGATCATCTATACCTGTAGTTTCTTCACAATCCGTTAAACCATCACCATCACTATCGGTCGTATTGATGCCTACTGGGCTACATGGATCGTTTTCATCGGAGGTACCTGTTGGTACTGTTGGCGTACTTGGATCATCTATACCTGTGGTTTCCTCACAATCCGTTAAACCATCACCATCACTATCGGTCGTATTGATGCCTACTGGGCTACATGGATCGTTTTCATCAGATGTACCAGTTGGTACTGTTGGCGTACTCGGATCATCTATACCTGTGGTTTCCTCACAATCCGTTAAACCATCACCATCACTATCGGTCGTGTTGATGCCTACTGGGCTACATGGATCGTTTTCATCGGATGTACCTGTTGGTACTGTTGGTGTACTTGGATCGTCTATACCCGTAGTTTCTTCACAATCCGTTAAACCATCACCATCACTATCGGTTGTGTTGATGCCTACTGGGCTACATGGATCGTTTTCATCGGATGTACCTGTTGGTACTGTTGGCGTACTTGGATCATCTATACCTGTAGTTTCTTCACAATCCGTTAAACCATCACCATCACTATCGGTTGTGTTGATGCCTACTGGGCTACATGGATCGTTTGGATCACTTGTTGGGCCACCTACAAATGTAGTTGGATCAGCTGGTGTACTTGGATCATCGTTACCTGTTATTTCCTCACAATCAGTTAAGCCATCACCATCTGAATCAATAGTAGAAGTACATAACGGAACCACAACTGTTATCATTGCCTCATTAGATACATTTCCTTCATTATCATTTACAGTATATGTAATAGTAGTTATTCCATCTGTGTAACCCAACTCTGGACTAAATGTAACTGTTCCATCACCATTATCTGTAAAAGTTCCTTCTCCAGGTACTGTAAATGAACTCTGTTGTCCTGGTGTATCTGGATCTAAATCAATAGAAGTTATATCTATAGTGCCATTTGGATCTGTATCGTTTCCAGTAACATTAATTATAACATCTACTCCAGGGTCTGTTGATCCTCCATCATTATTAGCTACAGGGTAACAGTTTTCAACAATTGGATCACATGCATCATTAGGGTTAGATGCACCTGTTGGTACTGTTGGCGTACTCGGATCGTCTATACCTGTAGTTTCTTCACAATCCGTTAAACCATCACCATCACTATCGGTTGTGTTGATGCCTACTGGGCTACATGGATCGTTTTCATCGGAT
>NZ_JBLWGD010000017.1:0-1464 GCF_048381495.1 Algibacter ulvanivorans | reverse complement strand
CTAACAACGTATATAATCCATTGCTAGTGAGAGCATACTTACGAAAATCCTCGCGGATTTTCTATTCGGTTTTTATTTGCTAAATTACGTGCTAAACCACGCAACGCATCATATACAAACACGTTGTAAAACATATTATTGTTCGTGTAGTTTTTTTAAAGCAATACAGCTATCACATTGGTTTTTACATTTCTTATCTTCGTATAGTTCAGATGCACAATAAAACGATTTCACAACATCGTGTATAGCCAAATTTTTAACTATTTCAGTTGCTAAACCCAACGCTACATCTTCTCTAGCGTAAAACCCGTCAAAATACCCCTCTTCTACTTTTTCTAAGTGATTACATATAATTTGTTCAATTTTTTCTAAGTCTGTCATTTTATAGTTTATTAAATTAGTTAAAAATCAGTCCATACACGCGTAACGTTGCCACACATTTGGAGAACTCAAAACAAACAAAATTTATGAAAAAAATTACCATTTTACTTTCGCTTTTAACTCTGATTTTATCTTGTAGCTCAAACGATGATAACGGAAACGAAAATGAACAACCAACATCAGAATTTAAGCTGGTTAAAGTCGAGCAATTTGACAATGACAACAATCTTACCGAAACCACAACTTACGAATATGACCAGAATTTCAGATTGTTCAAATCAACTGAAATCGACTCGGAAAATTCTACTCGAACTTATAATTATAGTGGAAATAAAATAACTTCGATTAATTTAAGTTCTGGAGAGACTATTAATTACACATATAATGGAGATTTAATAACTAATCGTTCAAATGTAGAAGACGGAATAACATTTACAGACGAATATGAGTATAATTCTGCAAACCAATTGATTAGCGAAACAAGCTATGAAAATGGAAACTTTCAATGCGAAAAAACTTGGACATATAACAGTCAAGATAATATAGCAACTGCAAGTCACTCTTGTTTTACTGGTACAAAACACTTCGAATATGACAATAAGAAAAACCCAAATGATTTACTCTTTAATTCAGGTATTTTAAAAACTTACGAAATTGGTCATAACAATATAACACAAATTTCAGATGAGAATTCTAACATAACTCAAACAAGAACTTATGAGTACAACAGTCAAGGCTATCCGATTGTAGAAATTACTAATATTGGTAGTTTTAGTTTCCGAACTGAATACACATATGAAACTTTGAGTAATTAAAAACCGAATAAAAACGTGTGGCAACAACGTGTATAGTTCATTGCTTCTGACTTTCCTTTCGGAAAGTCCTCGCACTTTTACTATCTTTGGTTTTCGGCGGAAAATCCTCGAGGATTTTCACGCAACAAACCATACACAAATACGTTGTGAGCAAGCTAAAAAAACATCGTAATTGAATTCAACATTTGAAATATTAAAAGGACTTCCTGCATACGGAAAAATGTATATTCCAATCCCTGAACGAAATATATCGGAAGGATTACCTATT
>NZ_JBLWGD010000016.1:0-1676 GCF_048381495.1 Algibacter ulvanivorans | reverse complement strand
ATCTAAACATGTGTTGTGGCACTTTCACTTGATTATAGGAATCATTGAAAGATGGGAAATCACTATAGAGATAGTAGACTCTCAAGAACAACATTACATATCCATTAACTAAAGCTATCCAACAGCAGGATAATCGTCACTTAGAGAAGAAGGGTATAAGATACCATGACGATTGGCTTTAGTGCAAGTGGGAGATTGAAAGTAGTATGCACACAAGCCAATCATGTTTGATGATAAAGCATATACTTTGTAACAATCTTATTCATTTATTAATAAAAAGTATTAATTTATTAAAGGCTTTTAATTATCTACATGATGCTGTTTTATAATATGTGATAAACCCATAGTTTTAAGCAATGCTTTTAGAATAATGATGATGATCATTCTAATGAGATCTAAATTCTTAGAAAGCTTAAAACTAAAATAGTTCCCAATCGTTGGATTACTAAATTGGGGATTAGTGAATCCGGATAGATTGGTACATACGTTGCTTGCTCATTGGATGAGGATGATTGATCTCATGATCATTTGTGTGGAGACACTAAAGCAAGTATGTAGGTGCTTATTAGAGAATAAGTTCACTGAACGTGGCTCGCTAAGGAATACCTAATGGAGTTTTACTTGCCTGTCAATAGGAATTCCTGTAGTGATAGTAGTACAAGTGATCCTTGGACTTGAGATCATCATAGTATCTTGTGTATGATGAGTTATACTTTGACTTATTCCTTAAGACCCTTAGGGTATATCAAAGGGTATGCTTGGGTATAATAAGTTGTACATGGAGATAATGTATGATCAATAAAGAATCTACCGCTTCTAGTAAACGAAGAGAAATGTCCTATGTGATTCGATAAATGACAACCCAGTAGTCCTTGGCCAAGGCAGAATGAAATTAGAAAGGAGTTTCTAATTTGCATTATTTGGTGTTGTGCATTTAAGAGTCGAAATACATATAATTAAATAAAATAAGACTTGACAGTAATTCCATGTCTTATATTTAATTGGGACATTGTATGGTGGAAGGATTGAATTGTACGGTAACTATTTACTCAAAGGTTCTTTTATGATTAATGTTGAAATCTATATTATCTGGAAAGTCGTTGATCGCTAGGGAGGCTTATCCCTATTGTAGAATAAATATTATTTATTTAAATAAATTAATAGTTTAATTTATTTATTTAAATAAGATTAGAATTGTTCTAATTGATTTATTCACAACCGGTTTAATATGGAGAACCTAAAGGGTCACACCATAAAAGGAAGAATAATTATTTAAGAAGTTAATGGCATAATCGTAATAATAAGTTAAGTATATTTAATTTAATCTATGGTGATAGAATAAATTAAATAGCTTAATATTTATTATTTAATATTTTAGAAATATTAAATATAAATTAATAAGAGGAGTCTTATTATTATTATTACTATTATTATTATTTAATTCCTAAAGGAGTTTGGGAATTAATTAATAAAAGTACTCTCATTTATTCCTAATAGAATTAGGAGGGAAAATTAGTTAAAGGAGTTTAATTAATTATCCCTAATAAGATTAGGGAGCCCATTTAATTAAAAGAGTTTAATTAAATAAATAATACATTATTTTAATTAAATAGGGTTACCTGATATCTTTATAAGAGGAGTCTTATATCAGATATTGAGATACGTAATTCCAAAAG
>NZ_JBLWGD010000015.1:0-1910 GCF_048381495.1 Algibacter ulvanivorans | reverse complement strand
ACCGTATATAATTTATTGCTGGCTACTCGCCTACTTACGAAAGTCCTCTCGGACTTTCTTGGTCGGTAATTATTTACTAAATTAGTTGCTTTAAACACGCAACAAACCATATACAAACACGTTGTGTGTAATTTGAGCAATGAAACAAACGATAACCAAAAGTGACAAAAATTTAAAGATTCTGAACAAGCTAATTGTGAACGGATTTTACAATGGATATGTCGGAACTGAAAAGTTCGAATTAATGCGGAATCGTTTTCCTAACAATCATAGAATAATCGGAATTTCGAATGACGGAGGAAATTACGATTTGAAATTTGACTTTAAAACACCAATGAATATTGCTGCGAAATTTTTACTGGCACTCGGAATTTTGATTTCAATAATTTCGTTGATTAAAGGAAATTGGATTTTGCCAATTTCACTTGTTATTTTTGGACTGATTATGTTAATTGACTTTAAGTTAACCGAGAAAAAAGAAATCAATCTTTTTATGGATAAGCTTTTGGAATTTCATAAAAAAGAGATTGATTAGATGGGAATATTTGACTTTCTAAAAAAAAAGAAAACACCAATTGACTTTTCGGATAAAAACGTTTCAAAACTGACTCTGAAATCTGATTTACTCGGACAAACTCTGATTGATAACGGACTTGGTTTTTATGTGGACTATTTATCTAAAATAAGACTTGCGGCTGAAAATAAGAATGAATCGGAATTTAGAAAATTAGTTGTTAGTCGAGAATTGTTTGGTGGTTCTGGAGCACTTTGGGAAATTCATATTGAAAACCAAACTGAATACAGGAAATTTAACACACAATTTTGTGATTATCTTGACTTGATATCTGAGATGGGAATTAAACACAGAGCGCTAAAAAAAACACGGAAATTAATGCCAAAACTGAACTGAAAAAAATAAAAAACTACACACAACAATGTGTATAATTCATTGCTAGTTAGAGCTTACTTACGAAAGTCCTCGCGGACTTTCTATCTGTGATTTATTTGCTAACTTTAGTGCTTAAACACGCAACGAAATCATACACTAGACCGTTACCTGCAAGTGCTTAGGCTTGTGCTTAATTCGAGAGTTAGTGTGTCTTTGCCCATTATTAAACATTTTTTTTGCCAACGCTTTTTTTAATAAGTGTAATTATCACCAAAATGCAATAAGTCATTCCATCTATAGTGCTTATTTCCGCACATATGTTTATCTACCAAATCTTGATTATCTGAAAAATTCAAATGATTAACATCGCCTTCAAAGTCTGTCATTGCAGGCGAATTTTTACGGAACCAAGTATGCTTAACTATAATGGTTGGTATTCGCCAATCACTTTCTTTTTTAGCAATTTCAAATTCGGTCTTTGCATCTTTTAAATTGTCCGCTAAAAACCGTTTGTTTCTAAAATATCCGTGCTTTTCAGACCATCCGCAGACAGAATATCCTACTCTCTCATTTGGTTTGTTCAGATCAAGTAATTCAATCTCAATAACCTGCTTATGAATTTGATTCAGCTCTTCGCTTACGGCTCTTTCTTTATCAGTCCAAGTAATTCCAGCCTTCCAAAAACCTTTAATTTGGTTTCTTAATTCTTCTCTTTTTTCTATTAGTTCCATTGTCTATGTTTTGCTTCCTATCGTCAGCAATTTGCCAACGCTAAAAACGTTTAATAATTAGTTTAGTGCTTTATCGAAGTTCAATGCTATCTAACCGCACCAGTCAGGTAACACGCTATAAAATTAACCCTACGGGTCGCTATCGCTTAATCTTATAGCTGTTCGTTGTAAAACATACCCAAAAACACCCGAACTTTAAATTAAACTTTTGAAATATTTTGAAAATAGTAACTTTTAAGTTACCTTTGTCGAAATGGAAAAAGTTAGGCAAGTAATACAATATAAAAATT
>NZ_JBLWGD010000014.1:0-2217 GCF_048381495.1 Algibacter ulvanivorans | reverse complement strand
CATGGTGGGTCTGTCCAGTACATCGTTCTCTAACATGTACCTATATATTGACTTAATATCTCATATATTTATGACCAATGAGATTTGGTCATCAGTCAATCCACATATTAGTCTTAATGCATCATTGTTGTCCCATCAACAATGATACTCGACTAGGGACATTTAAGAACAATGATACTAATTGTAATTATATAATCTCATGTTCAAGTCACATACTTGAAACTATATAATTTGTATCACTATTCTAAGGAATTTTATTATGTTAACATTTATATAACGCAGTAAATAAAACCATAATAAAATCATTCATTTATTCAATCAAATATAATATCAAAATGTTAAGCAATTATATCAAATAATTGGCCTCTAGGGCATAAACTCTAACAAGAAAGTATAGAGAGAATAAGAGAGAAAGAAGAAGAGTATTCTGTTACTACACTACTGCAGTATTCAATCTCCTACTACTGTAAGGGGTGTTATTCTTTCTTATTCATGAAGAGAACTGTTGTTATTCCATTGCTTATTATTCTGTTGGAATAACCTGTATACGCGGTCTACCCTATACTTGGTGACATTCTTCTATTATTCTGTTGGAACATCCTGTCTGTGTGTTTTACACCGGACCTGGTTCCGTCTTATTATTATTCTGTCGGAATATCCTGTCTGTGCTATACGCCGGACCTGGTTCCATTTTTATTATTCCGTCTTTATTATTCTGTCGGAATATCCTGTCTGTGCTATACGCCGGACCTGGTTCCATCATTTATTATTCCGCATTTATTATTCTGTTGGAACATCCTGTCGGTGTGAATTTCACCTGACCTGGTTCCGTTATTATTATTCTGTTGGAATAACCTGTCTATGCGAAGTACCGCATGCATGGTGATTTCTTTTGTTATTCCATTCTTTATTATACTCAGTTGGTTAAAGTTTTGACTTCTATACTCCATGAAATTAGTGGAATATCCTTGATATTTGCGCTTCATCCAGTATCTTTTCATGGAAATATTCTTCTGAGCATTCTTGAATTTTACTCTACAAAGCAGTATCATGTTGACAATTTGGACGTTATTAGTTCCTGGATAAATTAATTCTTGAACTTGTTTTATTGAATTCTTATATCATTGTCATCATCCTCATGTTTATATTTTGTTGAAAGTCATCTGTGGCCTGTAGTGCATAGATGGACTTGGTATGATTATGACCAGGGATTATTCGGTGTAATCATGACCGTAATGTTACAAATGATGTGGTAAAAGTTCTCATTGGCCCGTAGTGCATTGATGGACAGTTGTTGGCATGATCATGACCATTAATGAATACACAAATATTCTTGGCCCGTAGTGCATGGATAATTGTGGTCGTGATACTAAAGAATATCCTTGGCCGTAGTGCAGGGGTGATTCGATGATGTGGAATATTTATTAAGCTGAGTCTCAGCGATAACAGTGATGAAAAACCTTTTAAATCATAAAAGATAGTAGATTTTATTTTCTACTTGACTCTTTTAATGGATTGCTTGTTCCGCTGCAGTTAAACTTGATGTCTATTATATTTTATCAGTTTAACATTGTTGGAGACTAATGATAATTTATTCTGCATTATCTTAGTCATAATATTTCTTACTGGGCTAGTTGAGCTCACCCTTTCTTTCACTGTTCTCTTCAGGAAATGAGAATATAGCTGGGACGAGTCGGGGAACGGAGTGATGGTCCAGAGGATAGCATTAGTAGTCCTCACTATTCTGTGAAATAGTGTGATAATAATTGTAATGAGGACTCCTTTTGAGTTTGTATAATCTCTAGTAGACAATATTTGTATTCAAACTCACAGTTTATGTTTTGTCGTATTGTACACGACAGTTGTATTATTAAGTTGTATTTGAATTTATGTACCATGTAAGTGGCGACCCAAGATGGGTGACGTATACCTAATTTTGGGGGCGTCACAGTTGGTATCAAAGCTTAGGGATATGATCCCTGGCTAAGATGTGAGACTAGAACTAGGAGGGGAGAGACGGGGAATTCCTTCGCTAGTATGACCTACCTAAGTTTATTTGGTATTTAATTGGTCGGTCAGAGTATAGGGATAATATGTGATATATTAATTAACCCTTGTTTTGTGGCAGTATTGGAAAATGGCATCCGAAAATGTTGAGATAAGCAATGAAGCACATGAGATCGTGGAGACATCTCTAATCACCAACCAGGATAATGT
>NZ_JBLWGD010000013.1:0-3062 GCF_048381495.1 Algibacter ulvanivorans | reverse complement strand
TTACAACAACGTGTATAATTAATGGCTAGTCCTCGCCTACCTACGAAAATCCTTGCGGATTTTCTATTCGGTTTTTATTTACTAAATTTATTGATTTAAAACGCCACAAATCATACACAAACACGTTGCCCACAATTTGAGAAAAAACCTCGAAAACAAGAACAAAAGATGGAATTTAAAAAATTTAACTCTATTGAAAATTCATATCAATCAAAATTTTTAAAGTCAATTTATGACAATGGATTTGGAGAAGAAAAATTCGTTGTTCAAGAAAAAGTTCATGGAGCGAATTTTAGTTTTATTACAAATGGTAAGGAAATAATAACTGCTAAAAGAACAGGTATAATAGAAAAAAATGAAAATTTTTATAATTCAAAAATAATTCAAGAAAAATACGAACCAAAAATAAAATTGCTCTTTGAAAATATATCAAAAGAAAGGAATATAACAACTCTAACAGTTTTTGGAGAAATTTTTGGAGGAGGATATCCACATAAAAAAGTTCAGAAAAATGAAACTGCTAAATTAGTACAACGTGAAATTTACTATAATCCAGATAATGACTTTTTTGCTTTTGACATTTTAATCGACAATAAGGAATATTTTGACATTTATGATACAAACAGATTTCTTGATGAATTAGATTTTATATATGCTAAATCACTTTTTGTTGGAGAATTAAAAGACTGTTTGGAATATCCGAATAAGTTTAAAACAAGAATACCAAATGAATATGGACTTCCTGAACTTGATGGAAATATATGTGAAGGAGTTGTAATAAGACCTCTAAAACCTTTATTTTTTAATAATGGCTCAAGAGTTTTAATAAAGAACAAAAACGAAGATTGGTCAGAAAATAACAATTTCATAGATAAGAATATTTTAAAAAACCTTTTACACGAGGAAGAAGAATTAAGCGAAAAGGCTGAAACTCTTTGCGAAGAAGTTTATAAATATATTTCAGTAAACAGACTTTCAAACGTAATAAGTAAAATCGGAGAAGTAAACCCAAAAAAAGATTTCGGAAAAGTTTTAGGAATGTTTAACAAAGATATTTTATCAGACTTTTTTAAAGAATATAAATCGGAATATGATGCTTTAGAAAAACACGAAAGTAAAGCAATTAATAAATTTATGAATAAACACGCAAGTCAACTTGTAAATGAACATTTAACGGAATAAAAAACTGTGGGCAACAACGTGTATAATTAATGGCTGGTTTTCGCCTACTTACGAAAATCCTCGCGGATTTTCTATTCGGTTTTTATTTACTAAATTAGGTGCTTAAACACGCCACTAATCATACACAACAACGTTACAAAAAATAGCTCCGAACTCACTCAGACGCGGAGAAACCCGATGGAAAACTAAATCTGAATTTGACCAAAGCAGCGCGCGGAATTGAACACTCAAACTCTGAATTTAAAACTCTGAATCTGACAATCGTTACGCGGAATCTCACTCGAGCGGAATTGAGCAAGGTTGCGGAATTTTACAACGGCTGAAAAAAAGCGTGGTTAACTGTTCGCGATTTTTTTTTTGAGAATTTTAAGTTAGAACATTCTAAAAAACTCAACCTGAATTTTGAAATTTTGCGCGGACAAAATGCTAAGCAAAACCAATCTGACGTGTCGCTACATTTTGTAACACCGTATAAGTTTAATTGCTTCTGATTTTCCTGCGGAAAATCCTCGCATTTTTACTATCTTAGTTCCTTAATCTGAAAATCCTCGCGGATTTCCAGCGCAACTAAGCTTATACAAATACGTTGCCAACCATACAACTGAACCAAGTATTTACTATACTGACTACTGAAATATCTTTATTTTTCCCCCTTCTTTTTTAGCTTGTTTGCGGTTAACACTCTGAATGTTAAAAACTTGTTGAAAACGTTACATAATTGTACATCAATGCAATTGAATTATAACTTATATTTATACAAGCCTATTTTTTAACTAATTAAATTATTTTGCTGTCTATGAATTCAAAAAAAGATGTTACACAGAAAATTAAAACTGAGTCTAGAACGCTTAGGATTAAGGAAAATGTTATTGACCAGATTGAAACTCTCGCAGAGGACAATAATAGGAATTTCAATAACATGGCTGAAACATTGATGCGACTAGGTATGAAACATTATCAAGGTATTGGATTAAACGCTTAAAAAATCAAGGGTGCTAGAAATAGCGCCCTTTAAACTATTAGAAAACGAATGAATTGAAAATAAAAACCCCTGCTGTAACAAGGGTTTTAGCTGAGTTCTTACAGCTTGATGTTAAGATTAGTATTAATTTAAATTCCAATGTTATGGCCAAAACTGGCGAGGGCAAGAAAAAAGTATACGTAGCCCCACACAAAAGGAATGGTAAAAAGGTAAAACCTCATTATAGGTCAACACCAAATTAACACCATTTGGGATTCGGAAAGTCCGTCTCCGTCAATGTTTAATTTAATAATCCGTACGATTATGAAAACAGTTAGAAGAACGATTCGAGTTCCGTCTAGGACGGTTAGAATCACTCGGACAATTCGTATTACTAGACGTGTAACGCTTAGATAATACACCCAAATTAAACGTCAGTATTCGCAGTACTGGCGTTTTTTTATGTTGTAAATTTACTATTTAACGTTCTTAATTTACAAAAAAAACGTAGGAATTTGAAATATTTTAACATAAATCAAGTCTTTCATCGATTTTATTGAATTATTCGTAATAGTTTTGCTTCCTACTGTCAGCAATCTGCCAACGCTTTAAAAAAATAAAGTATTCAGTATGTCAATGAACGTCTGAACTGATTTAAAAGTACAGTTGGCAACAACGCATATACTTTATTGCTTAGTTCAGTTTCTACTTACGAAAATTCTGCCGAATTTTCTCTGTCAGTTTTTATTTGCTATTTTAGTGCTTGCATACGCAACAAAGCATATCCAAATACGTTACCCAACATTTGAAAAAAACATCGAGAATCAATTTGAACATCAGTTTACAAAATATAAATTGGACTAAAAAAAGCGGATTTCTGATTATCGGAATTATGATAACAATTGCAATGACGAAAAAC
>NZ_JBLWGD010000012.1:0-5037 GCF_048381495.1 Algibacter ulvanivorans | reverse complement strand
GTTTTTCGTCATTGCAATTGTTATCATAATTCCGATAATCAGAAATCCGCTTTTTTTAGTCCAATTTATATTTTGTAAACTGATGTTCAAATTGATTCTCGATGTTTTTTTCAAATGTTGGGTAACGGTCTCGTATAACCGTCAGTTACGGGTTAAATTTACTTATTTTTCGATTAAGCACTAACGCTCGCAATTCCGAGTGGATTCGGACGTAGTCGAATCCGCCGTAATTGCGGTTATACATTGTTGTAAAACGTTTTTTATTCAGCGTATTTTTATTCATTCCAACTTGTTAAAATCCGTTTCAGGTTTTCCGCTTTAACTAGGTAAAATAATGTCCAAAGAAGTACCCAAATTATGAATGCTAAAAAGAAGAACACCAAATTCAGTCCGCCATATTCTAAATCCAAGTAAACGAATAGAAAGGTCATGATTATCGCTCCAATAAAATTGTAAAGAGTAGCATTTTTTATACTCATTTCGATAAGTCCAGTTAAGAAATTCCAACCTACTAGTCTGTCCGTTATTTTTATTTTTTCTGGGTCAGAAAAGTCAATTATTATTCTTTGAGCAAAGTCAGATTTGACTATTATTTTGTTGTTTTTCTTTTCAAATTTATAGTCAAACTTATTCAGTAATTTTTCGGTTTTTTCTATTCCCATAATTTTTGTTCAAATGTTTTACAACGTATTTGTATAAGATTAGTTGCGCTGAAAATCTGTTAAGATTTTCAGATTAAGAAACTAAGATAGTAAAAATGCGAGGATTTTCCGCAGGAAAATCAGAAGCAATTAATTTTATACGGTGTTGTAAATTGTAGCATTTTCAGATTTGTTATTCCGCTTGAATGAAGTTCCGCGTTTGAGTAAATTCCGATTCAGGATTTTTCCGAAACAATTTTCAATCCGCAAGAGTGAAATTCCGCGTAATATTTGTTTGGTCAGCGTTTTTAAAATTCCGCAAACTGGCTTAATTCCGCATGAGTGAGATTCCGCGTAAAGTTTGTCAAATTCAGAGTTTGAGTGGTTTTCTCCGCGTAATAATTCAGAGTTTTCTTTTTCGGAAATCAGAGGTTTTCAGATTTGTAATTTTCCGCCGTCTGAGTGAGCGCTATGATTTACAACGTGTTTGTATAAGATTAGTTGCGTGTTTCAAGCACTAAAGTTAGCAAATAAAACACAGGTAGAAAGTCTGTGAGGACTTTCGAAAGTAGGTTAGAACTAGCAATTAATTTTATACGGTGTTAGCATACGTTTTATTCTCTCACATATTCATATTGAAAACAATCAGAACACCTATCATAAAGAATTAAGTAGTCTGTATTTAAGTCAACGTGTTGTTCCCATTCATTTTCATAAATGATTTTTAGCCATTGTTCTCCATTATATTCTTCAAATTCAGTTGAGTAAGTTAGTTCGGATTCCAAATTCCCATTCAAATATCTTTTGACTGAATTACTAGAAATTTCTATTTTCATTGAATTTCCAGTTGATGTTGGTGTTTCAGTTCTACCATCAATTCCACCTGAAGATTCAACCCAATTCCAAGTTCCAATTAATTGTAATTCTTGAGAATTATCATCATTATTTGAGCAGTTTAAAAATGTGATTCCAACAAATAAAAGTAAAAAATAATTTTTCATAATGATTGTAGTTTATTAATAGATGTCATTTTTTTGAAAAGGTTGCGTTCAAATGTATGCTAACGTATTTGTATAAGATTAGTTGCGCTGAAAATCTGTTAAGATTTTCAGATTAAGAAACTAAGATAGTAAAAATGCGAGGATTTTCCGTAGGAAAATCAGCAGCAATTAAACTTATACGGTGTTACAAAATGTAGCGACACGGGAGATTGGTTGCGCTCTGCATTTTGTCCGCGCAAAATTTAAAATTCAGGTTTTGAGTTTTTTAGAATATTCTAGCTTAAAATTCTCAAAAAAAAATCGCGAACAGTAAACCACGCTTTTTTTAAATGTTCTAAAATTCCGCAGCGTTGCTCAATTCCGTTCGAGTGAGATTCCGCATAGCAATTTTCAGATTCTACTTTTTAAAATTCAGAGTTTGAGTGTTCAGTTCCGCGTGCTGCTTTGTTCAAATTCCGATTTAGTTTTCCATCAGATTTCTCCGCGTCTGAGTGAGTTCGGAGCTATTTTTTGTAACGGTCTAGTGTATGATTTCGTTGCGTGTTTAAGCACTAAAGTTAGCAAATAAATCACAGATAGAAAGTCCGCGAGGACTTTCGTAAGTAAGCTATAACTAGCAATGAATTATACACATTGTTGTGTGTAGTTTTTATTTATCACACGCTTTTACAAAATCAGACCCAAAACTTGTAAGATAGAATTCATCGGAATTTTGCTCTTCATAATCTCTTTCTCCATCGCCAAATTTCGAAATGTGGACTACTTCTTTAATTAAACCGAGTCGTTCAAGGTTTGCAATTTCTGCAAAATTATATTCTACATCTTTCGTTTTACGATGGTCATTAATTAGTCCGATATTAAGTCTGTTTTTTTTATTTAGAAAATCTAATATTTTAACTTCGTTTGTCGAAAGTTGAGTTAATATTGATGGGTAAACAGTAATTGTAAGATTTTTATTAGAATCTAAATAATTAGTCATTAAATTTGCCCATTTATCTTGAAGAAATTCATTTTCTTCTAGCGATATACCTTCGAGATAAGGAATCAAAACTTTTAAGTTTATTTTTTTTAATTCTATTCCACGCTTGTTAGCTATTTTCTTAACTTTTTCAAAATTTCTAGTTTGGTTTTTTAATCGCCAGAGTTTTATATTGTCGCCAAATAATAGTCCCATTTCTTCAACTGAAGGACCAACAAGTTTGCCTAAAAACTCTTTAGCAAGTTCAAGTGATTTCTCAATTGTTGAAGACTTGATGTTAATTTCGTTCATTTTCTCAAATTATAAACAAATATAGTGTGTTATTTATTTTTAAATTTTAATGTCATAAATTTCTCTTACCGAATTTCCAATTTTCACAGTAACAAGTGATAAATCTTTTGAACTTAATAGTTCACACTCTTTTATCACATTGTAAAGTTCAGCAACCCTTTCTTTAAAATATTTGTCTAACTCTACTTGATTGAGATATTTTGGTTTTATTCCATAAATTATTGGAAGTTTTTCAAAACAAAACTTAAATATTCTTTCCAATATTAAATCCTTGTGTTTTATTAATTTTAACTCGGTCAGAGCATTATTGAATTCACTATGCTTGTTAAAAAAGAAGAATTCGTTGGGTGTATTCTTAAATAGTTCTCTCCATCGAAAAAAATTTGCACTTGTTGGAAATTGAGCTAACTCTTGTATTATCGAATAACAAAACGATGAAGTATAATAAAATAAGTAGCTATTGTAATCTGGTTTATTTTGTTCTATACAAATGTTACATTGAATTCCGATAAATTTTACTTTCCAGGTTAAGAATTTTGATTGGTCTAAAGCATTTAAAATTCCGAGAAATGTGGAACCAGAGTTTAACATTCTAAAAGCTTGTTCATATTCCTCATTTTTATAGAGTTCACTAGCAACTGAATAAATTTCCTCGATTCTTTTTAAGCTATCTTTTAGAATAAATTCATTTGATAATTCCATTAATTCTTTTGGATTTTTTTTCGAAATTTGATTCGGATGACGATTTTTCTCAAATTACACACAACGTTTATGTATATGGAAAGTTGCGTGTTTGTGTGCGAGGATTTTCCGAAGGAAAATCAGAAGCTAGCAAACGAGCAACTAACTTTGGTTAAGCATAAAATAGCAATTTTTTATATACAATGTTGTGCTTAGTGTTTCTTTATTTCTGCTATAATTCATCGAATCCAAAAACTCCTTCTTCATAAAGAATCCTATTTGTGAAAATAATAAATGGTTGGATTTTATAATATAAATTAATAATATCAGAAATATTTTCTTCTTTATCCCAATTAAAATTATAGTTACCTTTTACATCAACTGGATATCTAAAGTTAAATGAACCTTTGTCTAATTTGTGTAATTTATTTTTAAGTGGCTCAAAACTTTTTAAATAATTATTTATTTCTTCTTGAATAGATTTTCGTATTTCATATCTTTCTTTTATTAAGTTTAAATGCTCTTCGAATTTATTATACAATATTTCAATAGAATGGGATTTAGTACCTCCTAATTTTATTTTATCAATAGTTAAGTTTACTTCTTGAAGCTTTAAAATATTTGCTTTTAAACCAAGTTCTATTGAATGTCTTATCATAAACAAAAGCGGTAATGAAATAGTGTCAATCGGAATGTTTTTTTCAATACCATTTACTAATTCGTCTATCGCATTTTTATATTGACCATAATAATTCCACCAATCTCGGTTATAACCTAAATAAGAGTTGAATTTATATTTGTTCTTTGGATTTATCTCATTTTGGCGTTTAAACATTTTAATCTATAGGCTGTTAAGTTTAGGTGTTAATAAATCAACAATCTCAAAATAATAGTGTTTTTTAGCAGTTTTAATTACCTTTTTTAGTTTTCCTTTTTTTCTTAAATTATAATATACAATGCCTTTGTTATAATATAAAATATTACTGTAAAAGTTAGTTTGTTCTGCGCGTTTAATGTATTCCAGAGCATATTCCCATTTTTCCAATTCAATATATTCACTTGATTTAGCAACATATTCTGAAAACCTTTTTTGTCTATTAGCTTTTTCAATAGCCCTACCTTTAGCTACTATTTTCATTTGCTCCATCGTTAAAGGAACAAATGTAGATTGAGGATTAGCTGGAATAGGTTTTTCATACCTATTTGTTTGTGCTATCAAATTATTAGTAAGTAAGCAAATCACTAAATACAGTAATATTCTCATTGTATAAAATCATTAATTATTTCAAATGCGAAGACGTTCCCCACATTAAGCACAACGTGTTTGTATATGGAAAGTTGCGTGTTTGCGTGCGAGGATTTTCCGAAGGAAAATCAGACGTAGCAAACGTGCAACGACCTTTTGATTTAGCTAAAATCAGCAATTTTTTATATACGGTGTTGG
>NZ_JBLWGD010000011.1:0-5072 GCF_048381495.1 Algibacter ulvanivorans | reverse complement strand
AATATAACCTATAATAAGAGTATACTCTACAAGTAAGGCGTAATTCTATATAAAGAAAGAAAGCAAAAAGCATAGGATAAAATAAGGAGGAAGTCTATAAAAGAAAAGAAATAAAGGATAATCGTAGGTATTAAAAACAAGGTTTTAAAAATTCAGTTTAGATATTCAAAAAAACTTCAAGGTACAATTATCAGAAAATAAGATAGTTAAGATAAATATTAAAAAAACATTAAAAAAAGATTAAAAAAGTCATTGCAGAAACAAAAAAGGGTAGTAAGTTTGCAGCCGCTAAAAACGGTATACGTTACAAGGCGAAAGTTCATAAAAAAAGTGGTTTAATTTGATTCGAAAAGTTTTCGAAAAAACTTTCAAAAAAAAATCAAAAAACACTTGTGAGAGAAAAAAAAGGTTGTAGATTTGCACCCCGCTAAAAACGATAACAATCGCAGATAGCAAGACGCTCATAGAGGTTTTAAAAAGGTTAAATTTTGAGGTTTGAAAAAAAATCGAAAAAAAATTAAAAAACTATTGTGAGGTTAAAAAAAGGGTTTTATATTTGCACCCGCTTAGCAAGGAAACGAGTTAAGAAAAGAGAAAAAAGTTCATAAACATATTGAATTGACAGCGTAAAAATTAAGTTGGAAACGATTTAATTTAACAAAGAGAATAAACCATTTTGAGTACTAGAGATTCTGATTAGTTGTTAAAAAAGTTAGCTTAATTATATTAAGTTAACATATACAAATTAACGATGAAGAGTTTGATCCTGGCTCAGGATGAACGCTAGCGGCAGGCCTAACACATGCAAGTCGAGGGGTAACATAGAGAAGCTTGCTTTTCTGATGACGACCGGCGCACGGGTGCGTAACGCGTATAGAATCTGCCTTTTGCTGAGGAATAGCCCAGAGAAATTTGGATTAATGCCTCATAGTATACAGATTTCACATGAATTTTGTATTAAAGGTTACGGCAAAAGATGACTATGCGTCCTATTAGCTAGATGGTAAGGTAACGGCTTACCATGGCGACGATAGGTAGGGGCCCTGAGAGGGGGATCCCCCACACTGGTACTGAGACACGGACCAGACTCCTACGGGAGGCAGCAGTGAGGAATATTGGACAATGGAGGCAACTCTGATCCAGCCATGCCGCGTGCAGGAAGACTGCCCTATGGGTTGTAAACTGCTTTTATACAGGAAGAAACAGTTCTACGTGTAGAGCCTTGACGGTACTGTAAGAATAAGGATCGGCTAACTCCGTGCCAGCAGCCGCGGTAATACGGAGGATCCAAGCGTTATCCGGAATCATTGGGTTTAAAGGGTCCGTAGGTGGATAATTAAGTCAGAGGTGAAAGTTTGCGGCTCAACCGTAAAATTGCCTTTGATACTGGTTATCTTGAATCATTATGAAGTAGTTAGAATATGTAGTGTAGCGGTGAAATGCATAGATATTACATAGAATACCAATTGCGAAGGCAGATTACTAATAATGTATTGACACTGATGGACGAAAGCGTAGGTAGCGAACGGGATTAGATACCCCGGTAGTCTACGCCGTAAACGATGGATACTAGCTGTTGGGTTTCGGCTCAGTGGCTAAGCGAAAGTGATAAGTATCCCACCTGGGGAGTACGTTCGCAAGAATGAAACTCAAAGGAATTGACGGGGGCCCGCACAAGCGGTGGAGCATGTGGTTTAATTCGATGATACGCGAGGAACCTTACCAGGGCTTAAATGTAGATTGACAGGTTTAGAGATAGACTTTTCTTCGGACAATTTACAAGGTGCTGCATGGTTGTCGTCAGCTCGTGCCGTGAGGTGTCAGGTTAAGTCCTATAACGAGCGCAACCCCTGTTGTTAGTTGCCAGCATGTAAAGATGGGAACTCTAACAAGACTGCCGGTGCAAACCGTGAGGAAGGTGGGGATGACGTCAAATCATCACGGCCCTTACGTCCTGGGCTACACACGTGCTACAATGGTAGGGACAGAGAGCAGCCACTTCGCGAGAAGGAGCGAATCTATAAACCCTATCACAGTTCGGATCGGAGTCTGCAACTCGACTCCGTGAAGCTGGAATCGCTAGTAATCGCATATCAGCCATGATGCGGTGAATACGTTCCCGGGCCTTGTACACACCGCCCGTCAAGCCATGGAAGCTGGGAGTGCCTGAAGTCCGTCACCGTAAGGAGCGGCCTAGGGTAAAATCGGTAACTAGGGCTAAGTCGTAACAAGGTAGCCGTACCGGAAGGTGCGGCTGGAACACCTCCTTTCTAGAGAAAGACGACTAAAAAGTATCAAAAACTAAGAAAAAGATAGTTTATTCTCATTGCTGTTAATTTAAAAGATAGAAATTTAGTAGAGTCTCATAGCTCAGCTGGTTAGAGCGCTACACTGATAATGTAGAGGTCGGCAGTTCGAGTCTGCCTGAGACTACTAACTACTAAATATAAAGGAAATTCTAGAACTGAGAATTCTAAATTCACATTAAGAATTCTAATAAATTAGAATGACTAATGGGGGATTAGCTCAGCTGGCTAGAGCGCCTGCCTTGCACGCAGGAGGTCATCGGTTCGACTCCGATATTCTCCACGAATTACGTAAGTAATTAAAGTTCATTGACATATTGAAAAAAGATACATGAAATACAATTAGGTAAAACTAATAAGTATAAAAAGTAATAATTAGGATTAATTAGAATCACGAGCGATATCTAATTAATCATATTATAATTATTAAATCGTTTTAATAGTTATAATAAACTCATTAAAAAAGCAAAAAGTACAATAAGCTAAATAAGGGCGTATGGGGAATGCCTAGGCTCTCAGAGGCGAAGAAGGACGTGATAAGCTGCGAAAAGCTGCGGGGATCAGCACACATGATTTGATCCGCAGATATCCGAATGGGGCAACCCACTATATTGAAGATATAGTATCCGAAAGGAGGCGAACCCGGAGAACTGAAACATCTAAGTACCCGGAGGAGAAGAAAACAAAAGTGATTCCGTTAGTAGTGGCGAGCGAACGCGGATTAGCCCAAACCAAAGTTGTTACGGCAATTTTGGGGTTGTAGGACCACAACATTAGAGTCAAGATGAATTAGAACTGTTTGGAAAGACAGGCCATAGACGGTGATAGCCCGGTATAAGTAAAGATTGATAATATAGTGGTATCCTGAGTAGTGCGGGGCACGTGAAACCCTGTATGAAACAGTCGGGACCATCCGATAAGGCTAAATACTCCTGAGAGACCGATAGTGAACTAGTACCGTGAGGGAAAGGTGAAAAGAACCCTGAATAAGGGAGTGAAATAGAACCTGAAACCATACGCTTACAAGCGGTCGGAGCCCATTAGGGTGACGGCGTGCCTTTTGCATAATGAGCCTACGAGTTACCGTTGCTAGCAAGGTTAAGTACTTCAGGTACGGATCCGTAGCGAAAGCGAGTCTGAATAGGGCGCTTAGTTAGTAGTGGTAGACGCGAAACCGTGTGATCTACCCATGGGCAGGTTGAAGCAGTAGTAACATACTGTGGAGGACCGAACCGGTTGACGTTGAAAAGTCTTCGGATGACCTGTGGGTAGGGGTGAAAGGCCAATCAAACTCGGAAATAGCTCGTACTCCCCGAAATGCATTTAGGTGCAGCGTTGATTAATAGTTTTATAGAGGTAGAGCTACTGATTGGATGCGGGGGCTTCACCGCCTACCAATTCCTGACAAACTCCGAATGCTATAAAATGTTCATCAGCAGTGAGGGCATGGGTGCTAAGGTCCATGTCCGAGAGGGAAAGAACCCAGACCATCAGCTAAGGTCCCCAAATATATGTTAAGTTGAAAAAACGAGGTTGAACTGCTTTGACAGCTAGGATGTTGGCTTGGAAGCAGCCATTCATTTAAAGAGTGCGTAACAGCTCACTAGTCGAGCGGTTCGGCATGGATAATAATCGGGCATAAACATATTACCGAAGCTATGGGATAGAAATATCGGTAGGGGAGCATTGTAGTGTCGTCGAAGGTGTGTTGTGAGACATGCTGGAGAAGCTACAAAAGAAAATGTAGGCATAAGTAACGATAATGCGGGCGAGAAACCCGCACGCCGAAAGACTAAGGTTTCCTCAGCTATGCTAATCAGCTGAGGGTTAGTCGGGACCTAACGCGAACCCGAAAGGGGTAGTGGATGGACAACAGGTTAATATTCCTGTACCTGCTCTCAATAAAAGTGACGGAGGTGTGAATTTGGTGCGAACTGACGGAATAGTTCGTTGAAGCGAGTAGTGATACCGCGATAGTACACTGAGACTTCGGTCAAGGTGATAATCCAGAGTAGCAACTTCCAAGAAAAGCAAGAGAAGCAGCCCGTACCCTAAACCGACACAGGTAGTTGGGATGAGAATTCTAAGGCGCTCGAGAGATTCATGGCTAAGGAATTAGGCAAAATAGACTCGTAACTTCGGGAGAAGAGTCGCCACCCTTCGGGGTGGCCGCAGTGAAAAGGTCCAGGCGACTGTTTATCAAAAACACAGGGCTATGCTAAATTGAAAGATGACGTATATGGCCTGACACCTGCCCGGTGCTGGAAGGTTAAGTGGAGGGTTTAGAAGTTTACTTCGAAGATCTCAAATGAAGCCCCAGTAAACGGCGGCCGTAACTATAACGGTCCTAAGGTAGCGAAATTCCTTGTCGGGTAAGTTCCGACCTGCACGAATGGTGCAACGATCTGGACACTGTCTCAGCCATGAGCTCGGTGAAATTGTAGTATCGGTGAAGATGCCGATTACCCGCTGTGGGACGAAAAGACCCCGTGCACCTTTACTATAGCTTAGTATTGGTTTTGGATAAGTAATGTGTAGGATAGGTGGGAGACTTTGAAGTGGCGTCGCTAGGCGTTGTGGAGTCATTGTTGAAATACCACCCTTTGCTTATCTAGAGTCTAACTTTCAATGAAAGGACAGTGCTTGGTGGGTAGTTTGACTGGGGTGGTCGCCTCCAAAAGAGTAACGGAGGCTTCTAAAGGTTCCCTCAGCACGCTTGGTAACCGTGCGTAGAGTGCAATGGCATAAGGGAGCTTGACTGAGAGA
>NZ_JBLWGD010000010.1:0-8575 GCF_048381495.1 Algibacter ulvanivorans | reverse complement strand
ACCGATAATATCAATCCGACTTTTGTAAACTGTGCTGCACCGGTATCTGTAAATGTCGATGCTAATGGCTGTTCTACAGATGCCGCTAATGTCAATCTTGGAACGCCTACTGTGGATGATAACTGTACGACAACATCCATATCTAATGATGCACCTGACACCTATCCGTTAGGAGAAACAACGGTCACTTGGACCGTAACCGATGGTGCTGGTAATACGGCCACTTGTACGCAAACCGTGACTGTAACGGATAATATCAATCCGACTTTTGTAAACTGTGCTGCACCGGTATCTGTAAATGTTGATGCTAATGACTGTTCTACAGATGCCGCTAATGTCAATCTTGGAACGCCTACTGTGGATGATAACTGTACGACAACCTCCATATCTAATGATGCACCTGCCGTGTTCCCATTAGGAGAAACAACGGTCACTTGGACCGTAACCGATGGTGCTGGTAATACGGCCACTTGTACGCAAACCGTGACTGTAACGGATAATATCAATCCGACTTTTGTAAACTGTGCTGCACCGGTATCTGTAAATGTTGATGCTAATGACTGTTCTACAGATGCCGCTAATGTCAATCTTGGAACACCTACTGTGGATGATAACTGTACGACAACATCCATATCTAATGATGCACCTGCCGTGTTCCCATTAGGAGAAACAACGGTCACTTGGACCGTAACCGATGGTGCTGGTAATACGGCCACTTGTACGCAAACTGTGACTGTAATTGATAACGAACCTCCAGTTTTTGTTGAATCTTTACCTTCAGATGAAACATATGAATGTGATAATGTTCCTGAAGCAATAAATTTAACCGCTACAGATTCATGTGGAAATGTTGATGTAGTTTTTACAGAAACTCGAACTGACGGGACTTGTATCTCTAATTATTCTTTAGAACGTAAATGGGTAGCTACGGATCTAAATGGATTAACTACAACTCATATACAAACAATTACAGTTCAGGATACTAAAGCCCCAGAACCAACAACTATAATTGAAGCATCAATAAGTGTTAATTGTGAGGATATACCTGAAGTTCCTAATATTGAATTTATAGATAATTGTTCTTCAAATATAAATGTGGTGTTTGAAGAAACTAATTCTTTTAACGAAAACAATCCATCAGATTATAGAATTACAAGAACATGGACGGTAACTGACGAATGTGATAACGGACAAGTTTATACTCAAATAATTTCTGTGACTTTAAATGACTTTATTACTTCAATTAACGATAGGGTTTGTTCAGATAACGGAATAATCAACCTAGATGATTATTTACAAGCAAACCAAACAGGAGGCAACTGGGTTATTATTGAAGGAGGTACAACATTAAACGAAAGCTTATTTAATCCTGAAAATGTAGCATTAGGTAATTATAAATTTAGTTATACAATTGCCAGCAATGGTTGCCTAAATACTATTGAAGTAAACTTAGAAGTTCATGACGAATGTATTGTTTTACCTTGCGGAAGAGAAGATGTTGTTATATCTAAAGTAGTAACACCAAATGGCGATGCTTACAACGAATACTTCACTATTACAGGGGTAGAAACTTGCGGTTTTGTAGTTGAGTTACAAATTTTCAACCGTTGGGGAGCAAAAATATATGATAATTCAAATTACCAAAATAATTGGAATGGATTTGCTCATAATTCATCAGTAGGAAAAGCAGAAAGAGTTCCTAACGGAACATATTATTATATTATAAATTTAAAAAATAGTGGTTTAGAACCTTTTGCTAAGGCATTTTATGTAGGTACTAAATAAACTTGAAAAACGATGAAGACTATGAAGTCATTAAAGTTTACCATATACATATTCATACTAGTAAATTGCTGGACTACAATGGCTCAACAGCTTCCGCAGTTTACTCAATATATGTATAATACAATCTCTATAAATCCCGCTTATGCTGGTAGTAGAGAAACCTTAAGTGTAGTAGGTTTACACAGAAGTCAATGGGTTGGGCTTGAAGGTGGGCCTACAACTCAAACTATTTCTGTGCATAGCCCTTTAAGAAACGAAAGAGTTGGTATAGGATTTTCATTTATAAATGACGAATTAGGTTATGAAAACTTCACCTATTTTTATGGTGATTTTTCATATACCATTCCCTTAAACGAAAATTATAAATTAGCTTTTGGAATGAAAGCGGGTTTCACACAATATTACATAGACAAACCACTTTTAAACGACCCAACGGTTATTAACGATCCGTTTTTTGATGATGTTTCAAATAGATGGAGTCCAAATATAGGACTTGGTGCATTTTTGCATTCTAACAAATGGTATATAGGGCTTTCTGCCCCTAGAATATTAAACACAGATTATAATAACGGAAAAAAAGGAGCTGTTGATTATGTGGCTTTAGAACGTGTTAGCTATTATCTTACTGGTGGATATGTTTTCGATTTAAGCGAAACAACAAAATTTAAACCCGCTATGTTACTAAAAGCTACTAATGGTGCCCCCCTATCTTTTGATATAACAGCTAATTTCTTATTTAACGAGACCTTTTGGCTAGGCGCTTCGTATAGAATAAACGAATCGGCTGAAGCTTTAGGAGGAATTGCAGATTTTCAAGTATCTAAACAACTACGCATTGGTTATGCATACGAATATCCAATATCAGAAATAAGAACATATTCTAGCGGTACACATGAAATACTATTAATGTTCGAGTTATTTAAAAGCAAACGAATTAAATCGCCTAGATACTTCTAAAGAAAATTAATATGAAAACAAATTTTATAATACTATTATTAGTTTTTACCATTACTTCTTCATTTGCTCAAAAAAAATTAGCAGATAAATTTTTTAGTAATTACGGGTATGTAAAAGCTAGTGAATTATATGAGAAAGCTTTAGAAAACGGCGATCATAGTGAACATGTATTAACCCGATTAGGAGACTGTTATTACAACAACTCAAACACAGAAAAAGCGGCATACTGGTATAAAAAAGCTTTAGAAAAGTATGATATTGATACCGAGCACTTATTTAAATACATTCAAACATTAAAAAGTTTAGGAAAATATGCCGAAGCAGATATTTGGACTAAAAAATTTATTAACAAACAAAATAAAGATAGCAGGCTTAAAGATTACGAATTAGATAATTTAACAAAATATAACGCGCTTAATTCTATAGACAATACATTATCATTAAAAATTGAAAACTTACCAATTAATTCAAAATTTTCAGACTTTGGGTCTTATATTAAAAACAATCAATTAATATTTGCCTCTGCAAGAGGTACTGGTGAAAACAAAAAGTACGGATGGAATAAAGAACCTTTTTTAGATTTATTTCAGGTTTCTGTTGAAGAAGAAAATTACAAATTAAACTTTGATGAAGCAAAATTAATTAGTGCATCAAAAATAAACTCAGATTACCACGAAGCCACAGTTGCTATTACCAATAATGGGAAAACCATGTACTTTACAAGAGATAATGTAACTAGAAAAAACAAGCTTAATTTTGATAAAAAAGGAACTACACATTTAAAAATATATAAAGCTACTCTTATAGATGGCAGTTGGGAAAATATAATAGAATTGCCAATTAACGATAATGTTTACTCAACAGGGCATCCCGCTTTAAGTCCAGATAATAAAAAGCTATATTTTGTATCTGACAAAGAAGGCGGTTTTGGTCAAACAGATATATATGAAGTAGATATTTTAGAAGATAATAAATATAGTAAACCACGAAATTTAGGTCCAAAAATAAATACAAAAGGACGCGAAATGTTTCCTTTTGTAAGTAAAGACTGTACATTTTATTTTTCATCTGACGGACGACTCAATCTTGGATTGTTAGACATATTTAAATCCCAAATTATTAAAGATAGTTTAGCAGAACCTCAAAACTTAGGAGCTCCATATAATAGTGGCTACGACGATTTCGCTTACTTTATAGACCCTACAAATAAAAAAAACAACAGAAGTTATTTATCATCTAACAGACCTGGTGGCAAAGGGAATGATGATATCTATACCGTATATTCTAAAGTTTGTTCTCAATCCATACAAGGCATTGTTAAAGATAAAAAAGATAGTAAACCACTTAATAATGTAACTGTAAGCCTTATAGATGAAAATGGAAAAGTATTAGATGAGATTATAACTTCAAAAAATGGAGCATATCAATTTACCGTTAATTGTGAAAAAACATATACTATAAAAGGTAAATTAATTGCTTATTCAGAAAACCAAATACAAGTAAATACAGATGATATAAATGGAACCGTAATTGAACAAGAACTCTTTTTAGAATCTTTAATTAAGGGAAACCAAATAGTTATTAAACCTATATTTTTTGATTATGGTAAATGGAATATAAGAACCGATGCACAATTTGAATTAGAAAATATTGTAGATGTATTAAGATTAAATCCAACTATGGTTATAAAAATTGAAGCACATACAGATAGCCGTGGTAGAGATAATTTTAATATGCGCTTATCAGACAAAAGAGCAAAATCTACTAGAGATTATCTTTTTTCAAGAGGAATAAGTAAAGATCGTATTCAAAGCGCAATTGGATATGGAGAAAGTCAACTTTTAAACAAATGCTCAAATGGGGTAAAATGTACAGCAGCCGAGCATCAAAAAAATCGTCGATCTTATTTTTATATTATTAAAAAATAACAAAAATGAGCATAATAAAAGATTAACATATAGGTGTTTACAAACATAAAAGAATGACAAACGGTACATAATACCGTTTAAATACATGCTTTAGCTTTTAAACGAATTTATAAGTGATTTACCATGAATATTTGACCAACTAGTAACATATATGTTTTTTTGTATTACCTACTTTAAATTTTAAAATTATGACCCCGAATCTAATTTCAAAAATAAATAAAGCATTATTAATCTATAATGCTCTTCCCTCACATTTTTCCCTCAAAAAAAAGTTTAATAAATTAATATTAATAACTAACCGTAATTATTAATCTAATTTTTAATATAAACAAATTCTATTTTAGAAACATATTTAATAATACGTAGATTATGAAAAAGAATTTAGCTGTAGTATTTTGTAGCATAGTAATATCTTGCTTATTTTCATTTTTAGGAAATGCGCAAAAACAAAAATCTAAGTTTGACACTTTTGATTTAGAAATTATTAAATATAGTGATAAACCAGATGCAGATAAAGTTCATTATCATTTAATACAACTTACAAATAACTCAAATAAAACTATTGAATTTAATTTATTTGTTAAAGAAGTTAAATGTAATCAGGCAAACTTTGATGTTGTAAAAAACCAAAAAGGTATTATAGATAATTTTAATGATGTCAACAAACCAAAAGCTAATAAAAATAAATCTAGTTTACTATTTGAAATTTATAATGAATCTATGAATAATACGATGCTAGATAAAATTTCATTAAAAACTAAAGAATCTATCAAACTTTATTTAAAAATTACTAGAAAAGACAATTCAGAAATCGGTCAATTAAAGTGTACTAAAATTATCGCAAAACCTCTAAATAATAAAGAGAATAAGATAAAAAAATCTGTAGTAATTAAAACTTTTATTGCAGATTCTAACATACAAGGACAATAAACCATTTACTAAAAATATTAATTAGTTGAAGCTTATGAAAATCTTTACCAAACCCATAATATACTTTAAAGCAATATTATTTGTATTGTTATTTACAAGTACTTTTTCTCAAGCTCAAGTACAGCAAGCCTTTACACCTAGATATAACGAAGCTGTTAATGGCGACTTTACTATTATTGCAAATAATACAATTTCTACAACATCTACTGGAAACTATAATGGAAACAATGATAACCATAACTTCTCAAACCTTGTGTATGTAGATATTGACGGTAATACTGGTATTGGAGCTACAACTTTTAATTCTAGTAGCGCTAATTTTGTAAACCCTTCTCCAAGTGCAAGCTGTTTGACACTAAAAAAGGTATTTTTATACTGGACAGCTGCAGATAGAGAACCTGGAGCTATTGGAACAGACAACCAACCAACATGGGATTTTGATGACATAAAACTTATGCTACCAGGTGAAACCAATTATAATGATTATGATGCAGATGAAGTAATATACCGAGGAAGAACAACTCACTTTAGTAACGAACCCTATATTTGTATAAAAGATATAACATCTGAAGTTAATGCTTTAACTAACCCCTTTGGTACATATCAAGTCGCTAATGTTGAAGGAAAAATAGGTTCTCTTTATGCTCACAATGATAATTTACCTACTGGAGTTTCTGGTGGATGGCAAATAGTATTTATATACGAAAGTCCAAATTTACCATTAAAAAACATATCTATTTTTGATGGTTACGCTCATGTTGAAGGCGTTGATTCTGGTGATATTGTTTTTAATGGCTTCCAAACTGTTCCTTCTGGAAATGTAAATGCAAATATACTTATTGGTGCATTAGAAGGAGATCGATCATTAGGCGGTGATGCGCTTCAAATCCAAGATACTTCTGGCAATTATGTTTCGCTATCTACTGCTCAATTACCAACAATCCCAATAAGATCGCAAACAAATTTTTTTAATAGTAGAATTACTATTGATAACGCTAATTTTACAAATAGAAATCCTGCTAGTACAAATACATTAGGATTTGACGCAGCAGTTTTTGAGTTAGCAAACCCTGGGAATTCAATTATCGCAAATAATCAAACTTCTGCAACTTTCAATTTAACATCAACGCTTGAAATATATGGCTTATATTTACTAGGTTTATCTGTAGATGTCTGGAAACCTGAACTTGGTCCTATAAACGTAACATTAGACACGCCCAATGCTCCACAAAATCCAGGAACAGTAATTGGTGCAGAATTTAATGTTGAAAATAAAGGTAATGATAATGCTAAAAATTTAAGAATATTTGAAACACTTCCTCCTCAATTAATTTCTACGTTACCAGCTACGGGAATGGTTCCGGTAACCCACCCATCATTACCTACAGGCGTAACTTACACATATAATTCAACAACAAATTTACTAGAGTTTTTTGTTGATGATAGCTTAGTTACAGCTGGAAGTTCATCATTTAATGTGGATTTTGATTTACAGATTAGAAATGAATGTTACTTTTTAGAAACCAATTGTACAACAAACTTTGAAGTACAATTTGAAGCTACCTATTCTGGAGAAATAAACACAACACAACAATCTACACTAAGTTCGGCTACTATAGATCCTTGTGGATCAAGTATTGAAGATCCTGTAACAATTAATGTCATCCAACCTACTGTTGCTTGGGGAACAGCAAATAATGCTTTAGATGTAACTGTTGAATGTAATGATTCTGCTGGTTTAACTGCAGCTCAAAATATGAGTCCAGTAACTAATAAATGTAATTTTACATTAACAAAAACACCTGGAAGTTTTGTTCCTGATGCTAGCTGTAGCAATGCTGGAACATATACAAACACATGGAATTTCACTAACGCTTGTGGAACACCAATAGCTGATTTTGTACAAGTTATAACCATTACAGATTCTAATCCTCCTGTTATATCTGGAACTATTGCCGAATCAACGGTAGAAGGTTGTTCTGCTAGTGACGCTACTGCCCCTGCAACTACAGTTGCTCAGTTAGAAACACTTGGGTTAACAATTACCGATTGTACTACAGATGATAACCTTGTGGTTACCAGTTCTGATAGCGCTTCTGGTACTTGCCCAACAGTAGTAACTAGAACATACACCATTACAGATGTTTGTAACAACAGCTCACAAGCTACTCATACTATTAATGTTAATGACTCAACTGCTCCAAACATCGCAGGAACTATCACTGAATCAACGGTGGAAGGCTGTTCTGCTACCGATGCTACAGCTGCTGCAACTTCAGTTAGTCAACTTGAAGTCTTAGGCTTAACAATTTCTGATGCTTGTACTACAGATGATAACCTTGTGGTTACCAGTTCTGATAGCGCTTCTGGTACTTGCCCAACGGTAGTAACTAGAACATATACTATTACAGATGCTTGTAACAACAGCTCACAAGCTACTCATACTATTAATGTTAATGACTCAACTGCTCCAAACATCGCAGGAACTATCACTGAATCAACGGTGGAAGGCTGTTCTGCTACCGATGCTACAGCTGCTGCAACTTCAGTTAGTCAACTTGAAGCCTTAGGCTTAACAATTTCTGATGCTTGTACTACAGATGATAACCTTGTGGTTACCAGTTCCGATAGCGCTTCTGGTACTTGCCCAACAGTAGTAACTAGAACATACACCATTACTGATGCTTGTAACAACAGCTCACAAGCTTCTCATACTATTAATGCTAATGACTCAACTGCTCCAAACATCGCAGGAACTATCGCTGAATCAACAGTTGAAGGTTGTACCATTAATGATGCTACTGCCCCTGCAACTACGGTGGCTCAATTAGAAGCGCTTGGGTTAAACATTGAAGATAACTGTACTACAGATGATAACTTAGTAGTCACAAACTCTGATAGCGCTTCTGGCACTTGTCCTCTTGTTGTTACTAGAACATATACCATTACGGATGCTTGTGGGAATACTGTTAATG
>NZ_JBLWGD010000009.1:0-15115 GCF_048381495.1 Algibacter ulvanivorans | reverse complement strand
ACCGTATATAATTTATTGCTGGCTACTCGCCTACTTACGAAAGTCCTCTCGGACTTTCTTGGTCGGTAATTATTTACTAAATTAGTTGCTTTAAACACGCAACAAACCATATACAAACACGTTGTGTTTCATACTGACCCAACCGCATATTTTAGCACTTTCGGTTTTTGCCAATGCTAAAGTCCAACGCTCGAAAAACCAAAAGAGCTAAAATTTCCCAACGCTTGAATACTTAATATGCTAACTTTAGTATGTGGTTTATTCACGAATCTAAACTTAGATTTGTGCATACTAAAATTAGCAATGGAAGCAACAGCAGAAATTCTTATAAAGTTCGGAAATAGAGTTCGTGAATTGAGAAAAAGTAAAAAATTATCTCAAGAAGAGTTAGCTCATAAGGCTGACGTACATAGAACTTATATCGGAATGATTGAACGAGCTGAGAAAAATATTACTTTAATTAATATTGAAAAAATTGCCAAAGCTTTAGAGGTAGAAATATCTGAATTAATTTAAAACTACAGGCAATTGAGCAAGCGAGCACCAAAATTACCAAAACTTCTAAAAAGTAAAATTTATAAAACTGGTCAAACTAGAGGAGCAGATGATGACGTTATTTATCAAAACAGGGTAAATAGAAATAATACTGTCTTAATCCCGTATTCACAACTTTCTGTTTGTTTAAATTCAGATATTAAAGCTGACTTTTACGAAAATGATTTTATAGTTTTAATCAACCCTGAAGAATATTATACAATTAAAGGTTTCAAAGAAAACCTTAAAGAGCAAGGTTTAGAAATTGGTCATAATGCACTTATATTTTATTACTCTAGAAGTCAATGGAATAATTACAATCCTCATACTCAAAAATTAACACCAGCAACATCAAGAACTTCACCTTTAGGTGGTCAATATGTGGCTAGAGTTCCTGCAACCACTTCCGCTAAAGATTCTAAAATCAGAGAAGGATTTAATACAAGTAGCTTAAAAGGTGCAGGAATACGTGTTTATGAATACGCAAATTTGGACACAATAAAAAAGTGCCATACCCAACTAGAATACATTTATTGGAATTGTATCGATTCAAAAGCTGTTAGTATAGAACAAGGAATGACAAACGAAGAAGTAGATGAAAGAATTAAAATAAATGCAGAAATTGCCAAAAAATTAAAATTAACAGATTTCAAAACACTTAATGACAAAAGAATTCTGAATAATGCAGGAAATACAATTTGTCCTTTGTGTTTAGAGGAAATATCAGCAAATGGTTTTTATAGTAAAGTCCTTCAAGCTGAAGGTCGTGAAGTATCTGACTTAACAGTAACTCAACTTAATTTGTTTCACATTGACGAACTTCGAACTGGTTCATTTAACCATAGACCATACAATCTAGGTTGGGGACACCATCATTGTAATGTTGTAGTCAAAGATTCAGGTATTGAAGAAACATTAAAGTGGATGAGTTCAGTAATTGAAAGAAATAAAAAAGAAGGTTTCACTATTGATTAAAAAGAGTCATCACTTTTTCTTTTGCTTCTGTTTTTATAAAGGCTTTTGTTCTTTTCATAATTAACTCTTTAGAAACTTTTTGAGTAAGTTCATCATCTTTAAACTTTTCTAAACGTTTCTTAATTGCTAAAGCCCAGTCATTATCTAATTCAACAGAAATAGTTTTTCTATTATTTAACAATGCCGAAACAGCTGTACTACCAGAACCAGCAAAACAATCTAAAACTATATCCTCTTCATATGAAGAACTCTGAATGCAATGTTCTAACATATCTAAAGGTTTTTCAGCTGGATGTTTACCTTTGTAAGGTCGAACAGAGTAAAAATCCCAAACGTCTGTAAATTCAACTTCTTTATTAACATTAAAGGGACGAATAACATCTTCATAAGGTGGCAACACTTTAATTTTACCAGTTTCCAAAAATGCTTTACAAATTTTTTGATACTGTTCCTTACTCGGTACGTTTCTACCTGTTTCCCAATTTGAGACTGCACCACCGTGATTAACTTTTCCATAAGCACCAGTATATTCAGTCAACTGATGACCAGATAATCCAGATTTAAGTCTTTGTTCTCTAAGAAATTTAGCAAAACAACTTCTACCTAAATTTCCTTCGACAGCAGGTTCTAAAAAAAGAATTCGTTCGGAATGTGCATACCATTGTCTTAAAGATTCTTTTTTCATTTTACCTTTCCATCCATCAAATCCTGGCTCGTTAGGTTTTGACCAGACAACGTGAGAAAGGACATTAAACCTTTCAGATAAACATACTTCTAATTTAGCCGACATCTTAGAAGAACAGAATAAATATAAAGAACCATTTGGTTTCAATATTCTTAACCATTCTTTAGAAAAATCATTTATCCAAGTGATAAATTCATCATCAGTTGAAAAAGCAGTATCATTTTTAATATTCTTTTTCTTTGTACTATGATATGGTGGGTCAATTAAAATAAGAGAAATAGAGTTTTTTGGAATAGATTTTAAAATTTCTAAAGAATCACCTTCACAAACTATAGCATCATCATCAGAATAAATCGAATCTTTACTTAGGTTATTTTTTAAATCCTGAAAGTCGTTTCTTCTTGAAATTTTATAGTCTGAAATCATATTAATAGCTAATTATAGTATGCAAATATATTTATAAAAATTGGAATTGCCAAACGCTAAAAGCCATACACATTTCCAGTCGCACCAACCAACGCTACACCAAAACTGTAAAAGAGTATGTCTTCGCAAACGCTACGAACTGAACGAAAAAAAGTACGAAAACACAACAACGTGTATAAATAATAGCGGTTTTAGTGCTTAATCAAAGTTAGTTTTTTATCTTTAAAGTTAAGTTATAAATCGAAAAGTAAGTGAAATAAATCCGCTACTATTCATACACAAGACCGTTGTACATAATGCTGAAAAAACTGAATTACATATCGATTTTCATTCTGATTTTAATCAGTATTTCGTGCAAAAACGAAAAGAAAAACGACGGACTTAACTCAAGTACGGAATCGGAATTAGAAGCTGATTCTATAAACGCTTACAACGAATTAGCTAATCCCGACAAAAAAGAAACGTTTACGATTTCGGAATATAATACCGACAATCCAGAAATTGAAAACATAAAACGACCTGAAAAAACAATCATACGGAATTTAGCAATTGACACGGCCCAAGCGTTCGGAATTTGGACTCAAGACCCAAACGGACCTCACGCTGATTTTTGGTTAACCGCAAAGGATTTCCTTGTTGCGGACTACGATGGAGATGGACATATGCCATACATTTTGGACGGAAATAAAATCACGATATTTTACAATGACTTTGTTCAAAAAGGAACAATAATTTCAACAGAAAATGACACGCTAAAAATTAAATGGGCTGACTTTGACGTTGAAACCAAATATGTGAAATTTGAAAATTAAAAAGCACTATGTACAACAACGGCTATAGTTCATTGCGGCGGAATTTCCTCTCGGAAATTCCTGCGTGTTTGCTAACTTTGGTTTACGGCGGAATAGTTCTGCCGAACCATTCCGCAACGAAACCATAGCCAAGACCGTTGGCAACTATTACTTACTCAAAACCTGAAAAATAAAAATTATGAGCAAAAAAGAAGAAAAACCTGCAAAACCAAAAGTTGTTACAAGACCGAAAACAACTTCAAGTTTAGTTACTCTTAATAGTGATAAAGGTAAAAAAGATAGAAAATAGTAAAACGAATATTAATAAATTTTTAACTGAATTTGAATATCGATTAACCATTTTTTTTATCAGTTTTTTATTTAATTCAATTGAATCATTATAACTGTGAATTTGAGTCGCTAAATATTCCATTTCCAATTCTTCTTTTTTAAAATTATCGAAATATGGAGAAATTAGGCTTGAAGGAGATGAACCTTTTATTTCTTTGTTTATTGGAAAAAGGTTTTTAATTAAAATTATTGAACTAATAATTCCACCTATCAATAAAATTAAATATTCAAAATTTTGAGTTAGTAATTTAGAGAACGAAAATGTAATTAAAGATAAATAAATTCCGAATAATAAAAATGAACGACTTGAGTTTTGATTTACCGAATTTAATACATCTGTAAAATGTTTATCTGATTCTGAAAATATGAATTCTAAAGAATATTTTGAATGTTTTTTTATATCTATCTGTTCCATAATGTAAATTTAGTTAATATTTTGAAATAATAATCTGAATAAAAAACAGTTGCCAACACCATATATAATTTATTGCTGGCTTTCTGCTTACTTGCGAAAATCCTCTCGGATTTTCTTGGTTAGTTTTTATTTACTAAATTGGTTGCTTAACCACGCAACAAACCATATACATCAACGTTGGGCGTAAGTAAAAAACTACCTCAACAATAAATTTGAAATAATTTTAAAAATATCTTTTTTTAAGACAAAACAGGTTTTTAAGAGTTGAATTTTCAGTATAAATTAGGAAAACTAACAAGAGTAGATTTTTTCAAGATCCTTAAAATGTAATAACTGAAAAACTGTACAATAATTAAAACCCTAAATTTTAAGATAAAGTAGTTTAACTAGATAAAGTAGGAAGTTTAAAACAACTGAAATACAACAACCGTATGAACTGTGCGAAAAATGAAAATCCTGATTTCTAAGACTAAATAGGTTAACTAGTAAAAGCAGGAAGTTTAAAACAACTGAAATATAACAACTGTATGAACTGTGCGAAAAATGAAAATCCTGATTTTAAAGAAAAATAGGTTAACTAGTTAATACAGGAGTTTTAAAACAATTGAAAATACAGTAATGAATAGACTGCAAGAAAATTAAAATAGAATTGAATTTAAATAAGAAAAAATCGAAATAACAAATAACCTACGCCCAACAACGTGTATATTTTATTGCTGGCTTTTAGCCTGTTTACGAAAATCCTCGCGGATTTTCTATTAAGTATTTATTTGCTAACTTTACCCTAAAACATCACAACAAATTATACACAAACACGTTGTACATAATGCTGAAAAAACTGAATTACATATCGATTTTCATTCTGATTTTAATCAGTATTTCGTGCAAAAACGAAAAGAAAAACGACGGACTTAACTCAAGTACGGAATCGGAATTAGAAGCTGATTCTATAAACGCTTACAACGAATTAGCTAATCCCGACAAAAAAGAAACGTTTACGATTTCGGAATATAATACCGACAATCCAGAAATTGAAAACATAAAACGACCTGAAAAAACAATCATACGGAATTTAGCAATTGACACGGCCCAAGCGTTCGGAATTTGGACTCAAGACCCAAACGGACCTCACGCTGATTTTTGGTTAACCGCAAAGGATTTCCTTGTTGCGGACTACGATGGAGATGGACATATGCCATACATTTTGGACGGAAATAAAATCACGATATTTTACAATGACTTTGTTCAAAAAGGAACAATAATTTCAACAGAAAATGACACGCTAAAAATTAAATGGGCTGACTTTGACGTTGAAACCAAATATGTGAAATTTGAAAATTAAAAAGCACTATGTACAACAACGGCTATAGTTCATTGCGGCGGAATTTCCTCTCGGAAATTCCTGCGTGTTTGCTAACTTTGGTTTACGGCGGAATAGTTCTGCCGAACCATTCCGCAACGAAACCATAGCCAAGACCGTTACCTGCAAGCTGAAAACAGAAATGCGAAAATTAATTGGATTAATCTTATTATTGACTTTAACGAGTTGTTCTTACAACACGGATTTCTGCATTTTCAATACAACTGATAAGCCAATTATTATTACGTATGAATCTGGACCAAATGGAAAAGCTTTCGTGACTGACCCAAGAATTGTGGAATTTGACTCGGATTTTGAAACTCTTGAAATAAAGAAAGCATACGAATATAAAACTGAACCTAAAGCTGATTCGGAAAATCAAATCATCACGTGTGAATTGAAAAGCGGTCAAGCACTTTGGATTGGACACGATTTGAATTTTACTCTGACGAATCCAAACGAGGCTCTTATTTTGAAAGAAAACCTTGTTGAATTAAAAGTCGAACAGAACGGAGAAAAATTATTTCGAGTAGATGACAGGTATGTTATTGACTTTTTCGAAACAATTGATATACATACAGTTGGAATTAAAGTAAAATAGATACTCGATGAAAGTTTACAAACCTCTTTTTTCAACTGTTGTTATACTCATTCAGTTAGCTCTATCAATCAAAGAACATTTTAAACTTCAAGAATGGAAAAAAGCAAATCCTGAACTTGATTCTCTGATTAATCTGAATATAACATACGACTCACTATTTCTATTTGTTTTGATAATCGGAATTTATGAAATGCTTACTAAACCAAGTTGGTTCAAAACAGTAATCCGAATATTTTTAGTATGTACAATTTTAGGAACGGAATTTTCGGATTTTATACCAATCGACCAATTTTATTACGGAGTTTATAATACGGCTTGGTTTTCAGCAGTAGTTGCTATCGTTCTGATTTTAGTCCGAATTGGAAAATATAGTTTCGGAAAAATAAATGATAGGAAACTGAATAAAGCCAGCAGGTAACAATGTGTATAATTCATTGCTAATTATAGCCTATTTACGAAAGTCCTCGCGGACTTTCTATCTGTGATTTATTTGCTAACTTTAGTGCTTAAACACGCAACGAAATCATACACTAGACCGTTACCTGTAATTTATGACAACCAGCATAAAACAAGACCTTAAGAAAAGTTACGAATCATTTTTTCATTTCTCATTAGGATTAATTGAAAAACTGGATTCGAGTAATAATAATTTACAATTTGCTGTAGTAAATATGCAAGTTGCTTTAGAGTTATTTTTAAAGTTCTATTTTATTGAAATAGGCAAAGAGTATTTTGTTTTTAAAAATGATAAGAAGGATTTTAAGCCATTTTCGGAAATTCTAGATAAGATTTTTTCTGATAAAAGCGTCTTAATTGCTAAAAAGAAAATACTCAAAAAAATATTAGAATCTCGGAACAATATTGTTCACCAAGGTAAACACAATGAATGGTCTGATGATTTGGCTAATGACTTAATTAGTTGTACTCTTTTTATTCAAGGTTTACTAAATAAGGAATTTAATACAAGTCTAATTCCAATTTCTTATGGAGAGAATAAATACAGCAGAAACTCAATTTGGAGGAATGGCGCTGAAAGTTTTACTAAAAATATAGCAGAATTAAACAAAACAAATGTTTACGAATGTATATTCTGTTATTCAAGAGCAATGGTAGATAAAAAGCTTTTCAACCTTGACGAATATAATGATGAAGGATTTCAATGCGTAACTTGTTTTAGAGATTTAACTTTGGAACACCAAATGCAATTAGCTTTTTGTAAAGCTTGTGACGAAAAGTCATTTATTGTTGACCATTTAAACCCACAAGAAGACAAAAGTCATAGTGGAGGCTGTATAAATTGTGGAATGAAATATTTTGCTTTTTGTTGCGAACATTGTGACAAATATTTTATTGATTTTGATAATGAAAGACTAATTATTGATGATAGAATATTTTGCGATGACAAATGCTATTTGGAAAGTAAAACTACAGGTAACATCGTATAAAAATAATAGGGTAATTAGTTACTTAATTCAATGGCTTGGACACTTTTGTGAAGTCGCCAAATTTTTAAATTTGGCTTATTGAGAAAAAAGATAATAAGAAAAATTAAAAAATTCGGCTTGTGTTTAACTGAATCGTTCGTGCGTTTTTTCCACCCTACTATCCTTATACACAACCGTTACCTGCAAGCTGAAAAAAGAGCCACCGCACGGTCAAGCACATTTCATTTTGCTCGTGCCTCACAAAATAAAAAGAGCTTGCCCTTCCCCAACGCCACCCGACTGAAAATAACTTATGAAATGTAAATATTATTAGTAATAAGTTAATATATTTGCGTAAAACACAAATTAATTGGCTAAAGTGGAAATAAATAGAATCAAAGTCGCACTAGCAGAAACCAGAAGAAAAAACAAATGGTTAGCAGAGAAACTAGAGAAAGACGAATCTACTATATCCCAATGGTGTACTAATGCCAGACAACCATCTTTGGAAAATTTATTAAATATTGCTAATGCTCTAGATATTGACATTAGAGAATTATTATACTCAACAAAAGAAAGTGCTTAAATGAACAACTCTAAAACATATATAGACCTGTTCTCGGGTTGTGGAGGACTTTCTCTTGGTTTACATAATGCAGGATGGAAAGGTGCTTTTGCAATTGAAAAAAGCGAAGATGCTTTTAAAACTCTTGAACATAATTTAATCAAAAAGAAAAAACACTTTGATTGGCCAAACTGGTTAGAACAAAAACACCACGATATAAATGCAATCCTAGAGAATAATTCAAATGAACTAATTAAGTTAAGAGGAAAAATTGATTTGGTAGCAGGTGGACCGCCTTGCCAAGGGTTTTCAATGGCTGGAAGAAGAATCGAAAATGACTCTAGAAATGATTTAATTAATTCCTACATAAAATTCATTGACTATGTAAAACCAAAATTGATATTCTTTGAAAATGTTAAAGGTTTCACCCTTGGTTTCAAGAATAATGAAAAAAAGGGTAAGGCATACTCAACATATGTGGTTGAACAACTACAAAATTTAGGATATTCTGTAAAAGGACAGTTAATAGATTTTTCTAAATATGGAATTCCTCAAAAACGAACAAGATTTATTTTAGTCGGAATTCAAAATGATTTTCTCAAAGAGAATCCATCTATAAATAAAGAAAGCTTTTTTAATGGAATTCGAAATAACAAAGAAGCTTTTTTAGTAAGTAAAAATCTTACTCTGAATCCTACTTTAGAAAATGCAATTTCTGACTTACTGCAATCTAACGGAGTAATAGAATCAGAAACACCTAAATTTAAAGAAGGAGTTTATGGCAAACCTTTATCAAATTATCAAAAATTTGTCCGAAAATATAAAAGAAAGAGCGGTAGAGTCGATAGTCACCGATTTGCAAAACACACAGAAGCAATAAAAACTAGGTTTAAAATTGCATTGGATGAAAACCTTACAAGCTCTGCATATAGAGAAAGATTTCAACTTAAAAAAAGTAGTACAAAAATACTTGAAGCAAATAAACCGACACCTACAATAACAACATTACCAGACGACTATATTCACTACTGTGAACCAAGAATTATGACAGTTCGTGAGTACGCAAGAATTCAATCCTTTCCCGACACGTATGAATTTAAGGGTAAATACACTACTGGTGGAAAGAGAAGAACGCAAGAGGTTCCGAGATATTCACAAATTGGAAATGCAATTCCACCATTATTTGGTGAACAAGCAGGTTTAGTTTTAAAACAGCTTATTTCCTAATGCAGAAAAAACCGCTACAATTTAAAATTAGTTCTGCATTAAAGAACATTATAGGAAGTGATTTAATAAGTGACGATTTCATTGCGGTATTCGAGTTAGTCAAAAACTCATATGATGCTCACGCAACAAAAGTAGAATTAACCTTTGAGAATATTTATTCCGAAAATGCTAAAATCATAATCAAGGATAATGGCAAAGGAATGAATTATGATGATTTAATTAATAAATGGTTATTTGTTGCCTACTCTGCAAAAAAAGAAGGAACGGAAGAAGATAGTTACGATTATCGAGATAAAATCAAGATAAAAAGAGCATACGCTGGAGCTAAAGGTATTGGACGATTTTCTTGCGATAGACTTGGCGGAGAATTATACCTCGAAACAATTAAAGATGAGAAGAAACCAAATATTGAAACTTTACTTACAGAATGGGATAAATTCGAAGGTAATTTAAAAGAAGAGTTTGTCAATATAAGTGTACTTCACGAAACAATTCCTAAAACAAATTATGATATAGAACACGGAACAGTTTTAGAAATTTCAAATCTAAAAAGTGAATGGGACAAGGAAAAATTTTTAAGCTTAAAAGATGCTCTAGCCAAACTGATTAATCCAAATACTCAAATTGAGGGAGATGAATTTACAATTGAACTAATTGTTCCTGATGAACTTGAAAATGATAAAAAAGAAGGTGATTATCAAAACACCGTAAATGGTGAAATTCAAAATTTGATTTTTGAAACTTTAGAAATCAAAACGACAAAAATTGTAAGCTCAATTAATGATGGAGAAATTACAACTAGTCTAACCGAAGGTGGAAAATTAGTTTACAAAATAACTGAATCAAAAAATTATGAACATTTAGACAATGTTGATATTCAAATTTATCATTTAAATCAGTCTGCTAAAGCAACATTCACAAGAAGAATGGGTACTCAACCAGTTGAATATGGACACGTATTCGTATACAAAAATGGATTGCGTATTTATCCATATGGAGAAAGAGGTGAAGACCCTTTCAAGATGGATAATAGAAAAGCACAAGGGTATGCAAGATATTTAGGAACAAGAGATGTTTTAGGATATATTTCTATTACTGAGCCTAATGATTCTTTAAAGGAAACATCCAGTAGAGGTGACGGCTTAATTAAAACCAAAGCATATTTTGAGCTTGTAGATTGGTTTTATACTTCAGTCAAAAAATTAGAAAAGTATATTATTGACATTACTGATTGGGGCAATGAATTATCTAACGAGGATTACATCAAATTAGATAATAAGAGTCAACAAGAAGCTATTGAAAATTTAATAGTTAGTCTTACAAAGTCCAAAGATTTAATTTCATTTGAAGTTTCCCCAGAAATTTTTGAGCTAATTGATAAAAAGCAAGAAAAATCTACAAAAAACACTCTAACCAAAATAAAAAAACAGTTAGAGAGTGATGATTACGACAAAGATAAAATTGTTGAAAGCATCACTAAAATAGAGAAAAATCTTGATGAATTAAAAGCAACAACTGAAGAAGCTTCTGAAGAAGCTTTAGATAGCTTAATTAAAAATGAGGAACTTGAAACAAACCTCGAAATAGAAAAGAAAAAAGGAGCTTTTCAAGGAGCTTTAATTGGTACTGACAAAGAAAGGATAGTTTCTCTTCAACATCAGGTTTATCATTCATCAGGTAGAATTCACAGAAACATCAAACTTTTAATTAGACATTTAGGTATAGAAAACTTGGACGATAAAAGCCAAAAACATATTGCAGTAATTTCTAGGGAAACTACTAAAATAAATTCTATTGCAAAATTTATTACTAAAGCCAATTTTAGTTTAACCGCATCAGAAATTGAGGTCGATTTAGTGAATTTTATTGAAGATTATATCAATGAAGTTTATCTATTTGAAGATAAGATTATTGATACGAAAATGAGCATTAATGTAAACACAAATAATCTTGAGTTAGATAAAGTATTCAGACCACTTGAAATAACAACGTTGATTGATATTTTTATTTCCAACTCGGAAAAAGCAAAAGCCACAGAAATTTATTTTAGTTTTAAGCTTTCGAAAAAGAAAATATTTCTCTTTGTTTCTGATAATGGGAAAGGTATTCAAGAAGCTCATTTAGGTTCGATTTTCGATTTAGGATTTACTACAACTAGCGGTTCAGGTATTGGTTTATTTCAAGCCAAAGAAATTGTTAAAAATGATTTAGGGGGAGAAATTATAGTTGAGAACACAAGTAAGGAAGGAACAACATTTAAGATAGCATTACAATAAGATGAAATTAGATTACAAAATACTTTGGCTTGATGATAAAATAAAATCTGTTGTTCTAACGGATTACGAAGACGATATAGAAGATTTAAAGGAGTACATAAAATCTCTTGGGTTTAAAGAAACCATTGACTTTGTTAGAACAGAGGAAGAACTATTTGCCAAACTTGATGAAGTGAGCGAATATGATTTAATAATGACTGATTATCACCTAGATGAAACAAAAGGAAATACTCGTAATGGTGATGATATTATTAAAACAATTCGTGAAAGAGATATTTTTACTGAAATAATGTTTTATTCAGCTCAAGGTGAAGTAAAAGATACTGATAGACTTGATAGAATTACTTTTTTCGAAAGTTTTAGAGTACTCGGAGATGACCATTATGAAAAAATCTTTCGAAAAGCCAAAGAACTAATAGAATTGACCGTCCGAAAATTCCAAAACATTGTCACAATGAGAGGAATGATAATGCACGAAACAAGTTCTCTTGACATAGAAATGATTGAAATAATCAAAAAAGCTTTAAAGAATGATACCATAAATTTTGAAGAAGTATCAGTATCAATTTATGACCAGTTAATTGAGTTGTTTACTCAAAAAACAGAATTTGTTCAGGAATGTAAACGAAAAATGAATTTCAATCAGTTGACCAAAGATAACTTTGTTTATAGTGCAAAGTATAAAATACTAACACTATCAAAAATTCTAGAAGACCTGAAAATGGCTGATTTTTCAACTGAATATGATTCTGAAATTAATTCTATCAGAAATAAATTTGCTCACGCAGTTTTGGAAAAAGACGAAAACGGAAGAGCGTTTTTTAAACACAAAGAAGACGGAATTGATTTCAATGAAGAACTCTGTAAAGTAATAAGACAAAATATACTAAAGCATAAATCAAATCTTGACGAATTGAAAGAAAGAGTTTGAATTAAGCCAACGCAAGTTCAAGCACATTTAAAGTTTGCTCGTGCCTCACAAATTTAAAAGAGCTTTCACGCCAACGCTAGCAAGTTTGCGGAAAGAAAGCCAGCCAGGTAACAATGTATATAAAAAATAGGCGAAATAGTATTCAAATCAAGGGTTTCGGCTCGTATCAAAGTTTGTGCTTATCCGAAAGTTTCGTGTTTCGTAATCGCCTACTTTTCATATACTAGACCGTTAGCATTAATTAACCAAACTCAATGAAAAAGAAAGATAAAAACGAATTAAAGCTTATTCTTTTAACGGCTATTATAACTTCTTTCTTGACGATTATAGGTTCGTACTTTTTAATGTATAATCAATTGTCTTACGAGCAACAATATTGGAAAGAAAGAACTAAAACTGAAAGATTAATTGATTTAGTAGATAAACAAACTGAGTTAATGAATGAAGTAAATGAGGGAATTTTAATAAACGAAACTCTTGTGAAAAACTTTAAATTATTATCTGCTGAATATATGGCAAATATCAGTCTAAGATATAATGGTGGAAAAGGAGGAACAGAAAGTACTAATCAAAACTTTAAAGATAAATCCTTAGAATTACATAAACAGATAAATTCGTTAGCAGCCAAGATTCAAGAATCCGAACTTTATTTTCAACCAAAAGTAGATTCCTTGCTAAATCCTTTAAATGAAGCACTAAACGAAAATTATCAAGCCAATTTAGTTCTAAGTTCTGAAATTGATTATAAAGATATCAACTCTATCACCAAATATTTTGACCGCGATTTTGAAACAGTAAAAACCTTGACTGAAAAACGATTTGAAATAATCCAAGCAATGAGAGATGAAATCGGTGAAATATCAACATTGATTTATGAAGAGAAATTGAAATAAAACTAATGCTAACAATGTATAAAAATAATTGCTCAATTTTGGGCTTAACCAAAGGTAGTTGCAAGTTTACTACGTCTGATTTTCCTGCGGAAAATCCTCGCACGTAAACCCGCAACTATTCTTATACGAGACCGTTAGCATAAATAGCTCGCTCACTCAAAATCTGAATTGAAATCAAAAAAAGGATTTAATAAATGAAAAATAATCTAATCATTATATCTAAAATCATATTAGGTATTTTATCAATAATTCTTCCTTTAATTATAATTGTACACCTTTCAACTAATGTCATACGAATATATGAATATACTCAATTAAAATGGATTGCCTTATTGATTTGTGCATTAGGATTTTATATTTCTGGTTTAATAAATAGAAAAACACCTTTAAAACTTATTCCTTTCCTTTATATATCTCTACTCATATTTATTCCTATGAGATGCTCTTATTTTCCTCTAATTTATTTTCTCTTTTTATTTGCTACAATTAGTTTATTACTAACAAGAAGAGAATTTAATAAAAAAGTGAAATTAGCTTCAATCACATTAATGAGTGGGCTATTTATATATTTACTTTTTTCACAACCTTTAATAATAATACAAGGAGAAGCTATAAAAAAAGACCAATATGGAGATTTGACAAATGGAAAAACAATTTGGGGTTCTACTGTAAAAAAAGGCAATTTATTACCTGAATCAATTTTTTTAGATGAGCAATCTAAAACCTTTGATTTAAAATCTTTGAAAAATAAGACCTTATATATTACTTTTTGGGCTACTTGGTGTGGACCTTGTCTTGCAGAAAAACCAGAACTTGAAAAATTAAAAGCAAATTTTAAGAAAAATTCAAACATAATATTTATTGACATTTCAATAGATAAAGACCATGTTAAATGGAAAAAATATATTGAGAAAAATAAGCCTTCTGGTATTCAATTAATATCAAAAGATTACTCAAAAACAAGAAATTTATTCAACCTATCTGGAATTCCTGCACATTTAGTCGTTAATTCAAAAGGAGAATTTGGAAAATCACGAGCTATTGAAAGTGCATATTATTTATTGTCAGATTCTATTAACCTGAATAAATTCATAAATAGAAAATTACCTCAAAAGTCAAGTTCATTTAATATTAAAAATTATAGAACAGTAAAATATGCAGAATTAGATTCTACCAATACAGTTTATTATACAACTACTTATAAGGACAGGTTATTAGCAACTGAACTAAATGATTTTGTTGACATGGTAAGAGAAAAGAGTAAACCAAATTTTATAAATCTATTAATTGAAAAATTACCAATTCAAAATAACGATTCAATTATTTATAAAGTAGTTGTATCCAGTAAAACTAAAGTGGAAAACATTGAAATTGAATCGGAAAATAAATAATCTGGATGTTTTACTACTTATGCTAACACCGTATAAAATTAATTGCTAGTTCTAGCCAATTTACGAAAGTCCTCGCGGACTCTCTATCTGTGATTTATTTACTAAATTAGGTGTTTAAACCCACGCAACTAATCTTATACAATCACGTTAGGCAACATTAGAGCAAAATGACAACGAAAATAGTTTTAGATACCAACATTTGGATTTACTTGACTAAAGATACTTTTAGCGAATTGCTTATCGAATTGAAAGGAAAAGCGATTTATGAAG
>NZ_JBLWGD010000008.1:0-27309 GCF_048381495.1 Algibacter ulvanivorans | reverse complement strand
GTCGCCAAATTTTTAAATTTGACGATTTCCAATAAAAAAGATAAATAATAAAATTTAAAAATCTGGCTTGTGCTTAATCCGAAAATAATCGCTAATTAACACGCTACAAGCCATATACAAAACCGTTATAAACAAGTTGAAAAAAGTACTACAATTAATATTTATAGTTATTGGATTAACATCTTGCTCAAGTCAAGAAGTTAACGGAATATGGATGTCGTATCAGAATTATGTTATTGACACAAATTCAGCTTACACTTCAGGGAACGAAGGAGTGTTGATTGACTTTGACAATCAAACTATCGGAACTATTAATTCAGACAGTATTGTACAAATAAACATTGATTTTAAACAATCAAAGTTGTTTATGACAACCGACACTCTAAATGTTGACTTTAAAGTTCACGGAAAGGACTCAATTGGAATTGACTTTGGACAAAATATGATGCACGTATTTCATCCTCTGAACCTGAATCACAAATTGAATACTGAAAAAAAGCTAATTAAGGACTTTTTGATTAAAAATAAATTTGAGAAAATCAATGGAGAAATTGATATAGAATTCAGCGATAAATTTTTCTTTCGTGACGTTATGTTTGAAAAACCAATTAAGAAAAATGCTCTGATAAATAAGAGTTGGGACGATGAAGGATATTGGTTAGTCAAAGAAATTAAACAGAATTTTTTCTTACTAATTACTCTTGACCAAACTACTGACCAGAATATTTATCAAATTTTATCCCTTGACGAATGTAAAATGGAACTTTTACAATTGCAAGAAGCTGAATTTGGAAATGCGAAAATAACTGAATTAAAAACCTGTTTATAACAACGTGTATAGTTCATTGCTTCTGAATTCCCTTTCGGAAATTCCTCGCACTTTTACTATCTTGGTTTCTTAATCTGAAAATCCTCGCGGATTTTCACGCAACGAAACCATACACAAACACGTTGGCAAACATTTGAGAAAAAAACTTCTAATATTGATATTTGGTCTTTTGACTAACATTTTGGTTTCACAAGAAATCCAAGCTGAATATGTTTATAAAAAAGAAAAAACAAAGCAAAAATCTGAAAGCGGAACTAAATGGAATTATGTAAATTCTGATAATTTAGTACTTTACGAAAACGGAACTTTTCATCGGACTAAATTTTATAACTATCACGAAATAATTTACTCGGAATTAAAAGGAGAATGGAAAATTCAAAACGACACTCTAATTCTGAATATAAAACTGGAGAAAGAAAGTAAATCGGACAAAAATTGGACGGAAATTAATTCGACCATAACTTACCGAATAAAAAAACTAAAAATAAAACCAATAAACGGATATGAATTCTGGGCAACTCGGAATTTAAAACGTGTGAAAAAATAAAAAACGATTTGCCAACAACGTGTATAATTCATTGCTAGTTATAGCCTACTTACGAAAGTCCTCGCGGACTTTCTATCTGTGATTTATTTGCTAAATTAGTTGCTTAAACACGCAACGAAATCATACACAAACACGTTGCAAAACATTGTCGCTTACTCGAACTCAACAAAACGGAATTGAATAAAAAACAGAATATATGCGTTGATTTTTCACTCAAAATCTGAATGAAAATCGCAACGGATTTTTTAGCTTGTTTGCGGAATTGAAAAACAAAAACCGAATTGAACGCGAAAATTACTCTTACGGAATTTCTCACTCAATCGGAATTAAAAAAGTTTGCGGAATAAATCGCTGACCGAATTCACTCAAACGCTGAAAAAAAAACAGAATTGAACCAAATGATCTGAACTTAAAAAACAACGATTTTGCAACAACGTGTATAAAAAATTGCGTAGTTTAGTGCTTAGCCAAAGTTAGTTGCATTTTTTGCTACTTCTGATTTTCCTGCGGAAAATCCTCGCACACAAAAAACGCAACTTTCCATACACAAACACGTTGCCATTCATTGTGGTGGAACGTACTTAAAACGGAAAATCAACAAAAAATAAATAGAAAAATATGTATTTAGCAATCGGACCAATTCAATTAATTTTAGTTTTAATAGTTCCAGTTGGAATATTCCTTTTAGGTTTTTTTATTGGAAAAAAAACAGGTTATATAAAAAGAATAAAAGAAACTGAAAACCAAAATAAGCAGATAAATTAAATCTGACTTTTAGCAAGTTTTCGGAATAATTACGCTGACTTAATTTACTCAAACGGAATTGAAACATATTGTCAAATAAAAATGAAAAACATCGGAATTATTATTGTCACTATAATTGGAGCATTTATTATACTATTTGTTTTAACGCCCATGTTATTGACAGCAATTGACAGATTAGATATCAATCCTGAAAAAAATTGGTTTAAAATATTTTTTATATGCTTACAAATCTTAATAGTAATCTATTTTACCTTTAAAGGAGTGAAATATTTTAGAAAAAAGCAATTGAAATGAAAACAACGAAATGGCAACATTGTATATAAAAAATTGCTATTTTGTGCTTAACTAATGGGAGTTGCTTTGTTTGCTAGCTTCCGATTTTCCTTCGGAAAATCCTCGCACACAAACACGCAACATTTCATATACGTAACCGTTGGCAACAATTTGAAAAACACCTGAATACAAGACAATTTGAGAGAAATCAATTCAGCAATTTTACAAGAAAACGATAAACCAATCGTTCAACTTAATCATCCAAAATTAAGAATTGAAGACGGAATAATATATGTTGATTGTTTCATCGAAAAAGATTTTTTTGGAAAAGATTATAGACAGTCAATAGTGAATTCAAAAAGCTATTTTGACGACAAAACTTATTCTATTAATGCCTTTACTTCTTCAGGCTCGTTAATTGTATTTAATAAAGTTGCAATGCAATCGGAATCTTATCCTAGTTTTAAATTTAGCTTCTTGTGCTATGATTATAATACCGAATGTATAAATGCAAAAAACGAAAAGAACATTTCGCTGAGCAATATAACATATTTCATAGCTGAGGGAATTGAGGTGTTATTTACTAAATCATCTGAAACTAAAAGAAATAGAATGATGTTTGGTAAAGATGAATCAAGAATATTATCATTCGAGTTAGACCATTCCGAAATACACTTTAACTATTTCGATAAAAAAAGAAATTTCAATTTAGATATTGGATTAATTAAGAACGTAGAAAATGATAAATCAGTACTTGTAAAGTTCTTTCAAAAACAACCAATTTCATATCGTTTTTATCAAGAAATCAAACATTCATTAAAATATTTTATATCGTATTTATCTGGAAATAATATTGTTATTCGAGAGGAATATTATCAACATAAGCTTGAACACTTTACAAGAACATACTCGCAAAACGAATTATCCGATTATAATGTTAATCATTTTTTACCAATTCATAAAGTACAGTTTAAACACAAAAGAATCATCAATGATTACGTAGATACATTTTCAAATTATCTGATTTGGGACAGAACATTAAACTTGTCAGAGGTAATATATTTAATTAATCAATCAAAACAAGTTAATATAGAAAGTAGCTTTTTCATTCTTTTAATTGTAATAGAAAAAATTGCTAATAGTCTCTATGTTTCTGGCTTAATTGACAAAAAGAAAAATTCAATTTTAAATAAAGAAGAATTTTCAGAACTAAAATCTGAAATAACTCAGTTAATAGACCAAAAAGTAAGAGGGAAAATTGCAAAAAAACAGTTAGAACTTCTAAAATCAAAAGTTGGAAATATCAACAATTTAAGTAAAACAGAAAACAAAATTGATTTGTTACTCGAATTTTGCGAAATCAAAAGGAATGATGATATTGACCAATTATTTCCTAAATTAAGAAACCTTGCAATTCATCAAGGAGAAATAAGTTATGAAAGAAAAGATTCATCAAAAAATTATCATACTCTATATATTCTAATTAATAGTATTATTTGTAATTTGATACAATATAAAGGACTTAGATTCATTGAGCATAAAAACGGAACGAACTATATTTCTAAAAAAGAAGAATATAAACTGAATATTGAAAAAACTGTTGCCAACACCGTGTTGTGTAGATAACACTTTGTATGTATTGATTTTATTAAGTTAAATAAGAATTAACTAAAAGAGGTACAACATAGGTATAACTTTTTAAACTGTAAAATAGAGAAGAAAATATAATGATCTATAATCACAAAAAAACCGCTACAAATATACTGTAGCGGTTTCTTTTTGTTTGTATTTACGCTTAAAGTTATTAAGCTGCCGTACCAGAGCCTAAATACACACTATTTGATACTTGTGTTCCATCAGCAGAAACAAACGCCATAAATAGCTCTACTGTATCACCTGCATAGGTGTTTGGTATTGTAACTACTTGAGAACCTACTGTTCTATCAGCACCGTCTAAAATGTACATCGATTCTTTTTTACTTGGATTGTAAACCAATACCATTGATTTATCTGTTAGGTTTGCATTACCTTCAGCAGAGTTATCATCCCAAGCAAAAGAAACTTGTCCTGCTGTTGCTAAATCTGTTGTTGCATTTAATGCTCCAGATAATGAACCTCTACTTAATAAAGCATTAGCATAATCTACCGTAAAGTTTGGTGCAACACCTCCTACTGCATTATTCAACACGTAAGACATTGCAGCATTAAACTCCGTTTTCTTGTTCGCAAACGCCTTATAACCAATTTTAATAAAGCCTTTATTTGCTTGTAAGTACTCCAATGTAATAGTAAATTTATTACGTTGATTTACTTGTCCTTCTGTTCGTGGATTCGCCACGCTTGATGGTTTGATTCTTAAATAATCAATACCTTTCCAATTACCTCCGATAACGTTTCCTACTTTACCTGATAATCCTCCTAAAATACCTTGAGAAATTTTCCCCATTACTATAACAATTTAAAATTAATACTCGTTCGGATTTGGTACGGACTTGATATTGCTTTTAAACTTTGTTTACTCCTCTAATATAACCAAAATAATGCCATTTTGTTACTGTTTTTAGTCGTTTAGATGCCTTTGCATTATGCTTCTTTAGTTTGCGTTAACTTTAAACAATTACGTATATATGCGACCTTTAAAACTGCCATTTTATCAATGACATTTTGTAACTCTTTTTCTTTTTTGCTGATAACCTCAACCGCTTTAATATGTTTTTGCATTATATCTCCTGCATTACAACTTGATTTTAAACTGCTTTTAAGCGTTTTTCTGCAATCATCTATTGAAATAAACGGAATAACACTTCCTTTTAAATAATAAGCGTAAAAACCGCCTATTTGTAGCATCATAGACAAATGAAAAAGCGTGTTTTTCTCTTTTTCGGTTGAAGTTGTTACTACAAAACAATTAGGACAAGGATTTGAGAGCGGTTTTCCGCTGTTTAGACCTTTGTTTAGTATAAAAAAATGAGGGTTCGAGTACGTTTTTCCGATTCGGTGTGTTTTCAGTTCAAAAGTTGACATAGCTATCCAATTAAAAATTTGCTTCGCTACGCTTCGCGCCATTATTTTTTGGAAAAGAAAGAAAAAAGATGTGCTGTGTAAAAGTGCCTTGGATAAGGCTGTCAAGGTTTTTGGGTAAAAGTTTTTTGAGTTAAAATGTTTAATAAAAAAGAAGAATTATTGTGAAAAAAGTTTTATTCAAAACCCGTAGGGCTTGACCTTTACAGGCTTTTAGCGTTGGCTGTAGCAAGGCACTTATATTTGCTAACTTTTTTATTTTTTTATAGTTCTAAATATGATGTTTAGGCATTTTTGTTTCTTAGTGAAATGGAATAAACAAAGACTTGAGATAAGGAATACTTGGACTTAACGATGGTTTTGTGCAATGGAATGAGATAAGAAATAAAAACAATATTAAAGTACGTAGTGCGTTGGCAGTAGCGGAAATAAGTGCATTGCCTTTTATTTGTTTTGTACTAAATTTTCTATTGATGCCACTAATGTTATTGACAAATGAATGGTAATACTCTTATTTGGATTTTTTGATTTTATAGGTGCTTTACAAATTAACTTATATAAACCTACACTTCAAAATTTAAAGCCTTGTTGCAATGAAACTAAAAAAGCACTTATAAAAACAATGCAAGAATGCAGGAATGTTCATTATTAGTTCTAAATGTGGTTTGATGTTCGGAAGTGCGCGTTGGATAAGCGGATATTTTACATAGTAGCAGTTATAGATACGAAAACATAAAAACTAAGCGTAGCGTACCATTGAAAAGGTTTTTGCTACTATAACTTCTATTATGTAACTTAGCTTTGGGTTGGTTTTGTGGCGGAATAGTTGTTTTGAGCGTTGGCAATAGCTCTTTGCTTTTTTATTGTACCAATTTATTAAAATAGATACTTTTAAATAAAACAAGCAATGTGCTATTATAGCGATGGCTACAACTATTGTGACATAAAACCAACTATGCGGTGGCGCGCGGAACAACACAAAAGACAGAGGATTTTGAGGTACGAAAAAACTGGGTTTTGGGTTGTGGGGACTTGATACTAACTACGCACTTAATGTAGCCAATTGCTTTTTAATTAAGAACTTTTTTGTTTTTGGTAAACTACTTTGTTCAATTAAATCAATATTCTTTGAAAAAAAAGTATTTGATGTTTTAAAAACGGTTTCATCATCAGATTTTATTGATTTAAACGATGAAAGATTAAACTTAACACCATCGAAATCAGCAGAATAATATCTATCATTCATACCATTCATTATTAGTAAATCAAACACAATAGAACCTTTTATCTTTTTTATAGCTAAAGATGATTCTATTTCATCTAAATAATTATCGATACGAATTGAATTAAGTGTTAATACAATGTATTGAAAATTACTTTTAGATAATTTACGTAGTCTATATGTTGCTTGTTTTTTCATTTTATGATTAACTATTCATAATGGTGTAACCATCTTCAATAACGTTAATTCCTGTATTTATTATATGTTCTGCTTCCGCTCTATCTAATATCTTACTTGTGGCAACTGTACTATCCATATGAAAAATAGTATGCCTTTGATTAGAATAGTAACTATACATATTACATAATGCTTTTTCGTGCTTTGAACACTTAACTATAGCTTTTGTTGAATTATTAAATGTAACACTTATTCCTTTATTATCAAAATGCGCGCCAAAACCCTCTTTAGTTATATTAATACCTTTGTCGGCAAAAACTTGTTTCATTACACCTTCTAAGCCTCTTAACATAGGAAAAGCAAAAGCAGAATAATCTGTCAATTCTATATCTGTTTTCTTCAATGCTAAAGAAGGACTTATAACACTTTTAATCTTGTCATTCAATTGACTACCTGAGACAGGAAGTCTATTTTCTAATTCACCTATAATATCTGTAGACGTTAAATTAGTTTCATAGTATTCTAATTGCTTATCAATTATATCTTTAAACGGTAGCAAATCTGATAAAATCATAATTGTATCGTGAAATAACATCCTAGGTTTACCTTGTGCTTGAAATGCATTGTTTTTAAAGTGATTCAGAATTAAATTATCACCTTGAACACCTTCTAACTTTACCTGACGACCTTTAGGCACTTGCTTATCTGTTATAACAACAGCACTACATTCTTCAACTAAAAACTCTAAAACAACATCAAAATCTTCTGGTCTAATAGCTTTTAAATAGAAACTATTAGCATTAAACTCTTTAATAGCACAGTTTTCTAATATATTTTGAGCTATTTCTAAAGACCACTCTTGATTCTTACCCGTTTTATACATTAAAGTTGTTGCACCGCCATTAACATAATAAACATTTAATGTAGCCTCTGCTTTACCAGTTTGCAAAAATTTATACACAAAAAGATTCCCTGGTTTTTCTACAATAGTAATATTAGTAGAAGTACCAACAAAAGCCTCAACAGTTTCCTGTATTAGTGCTCTATTAATATTTAGTTTTTTAAATGACATATAAAAAAATGGGTTGCAAATGTATAAATTATTTAATTACAATTATATAGCTTGTTTGATTAAGTATAAAATATACTCTAAATTATCATTGTTTGTTATTACTAATTCATAATCACCATTACCCCAATGCCCTGTACTTGACACATCACGCATTAGGTTTTTAGGGTCTTCTAATTTACCTTTTTGTAAATTAATGAATAGTTTTATTCCTTTTTTAAGTGTAACAATATCAGCTATATTTTTATCCTTTTTAAAAGCTATGTATAGTTTTTTAGGCTCTAACTCTATATCATCTGCTAGGTTTAAAATAGCTTCTTTATAGGTTTCGTAAAGTTCTTTTACTTTATCTGGATAACTATCTAAATGAAATTCTTCAGTATATACTTTTATCTCTTTTGTAACTGCTTCTAATTGTGTATTACTAGAGGTTATTGGCTTTATACTTTCTGCTGATTTACTTTTCTTTATTTGATTTACACTAATTAAATTATTTTCATAGCGTTTTACTTCCCACAACTCAATAGCAATATCTTTAAAATTTGTTGCTGTTCTTTGATTTTCTGTAAAACTTGTAGATACAAATACTACTCTTGTTTGACTCCAATCTACATCTGTACGTTTTAAATTTTGCTTTAGTGTTTCGTTATACTCAACTATAAAATCTGCTTTATTCTCAAGCATTAAACTTAAATATGTAAATCCTTGATCTACTACACTTATATTTTTATTTCTCTTATATTCAATAATAATGAATGCATTTGATTGTGTATCGTAAGCTAAAGTATCTATGCGTTTGTTTTTAATAGAGAACTCAGACTTTACTAAATGTAAATCCATTAACTCCTTTAAATTATTCTCAAAAAGTGATTGCATTTCTCTTTCTAATTTAAATGGTTTCTCTTTTAAAATACTAATAGACTCTTTTGATTTTAAGTTATATAAATGCATTTGAATTGTTCTTTAACTATAGTTCTCTTGTGGTTCTGCTGCTTGATTAATATGTTCTTTTGCTTCTTTAACCGTTACTTGACCATTCATTAGCATTGGCAATAACCAATCTCTTAAATCAGCTAATTTTTGATTTTCTTTTAGGTTCTTTTGCTTTTTAGCGTGTATTGGTTTTATTTTTTGGTAAAACTTTTCTACAATATCTTTTTTAGGAAAAACTGTGTTGTAATTAGTAACAAAGCTCTCGAACAGTAAGTTTTTAATACCACTTGTTTTACCTTCCCAACCAAATAATACTCCTGCATCATATAGCCTTTGCCATTGATACACGAAATTATATAAATAGGTTTCGTCTTTTAATGTAACTGCTTTACAGAAATTAGAACAGATTAATGGATTCTCAAAACGCTCTAAGGTTTCTTTTGTTATAAAAGCCATTCTACCTGTAGATTGTGTTGGACTACCTCCAGATATTTCAATGATTAAATCTCCTTGTTCTAATAGCTTATGTGTGTTTTTTTCTAAAATAAAACGTTCTGGTGCTTTTACTTCTCCATCACCATTTAAACCATTAATATCTGCACCACGAATACAAGATACTTGTTCTGTATAATTACCTTGTGCTGATTCTTTACCCCAATCACCACTTTTATCTTTTTCTATCCAATCTGCAATGGTTTTATCTTGCCAACCTTCAGGTATATCTTTTTTCAGTTTTTCATTATACACCATTTTACCACCTGATGCTTTATATGGTTTTCCGTTAACATTTGGAAAATCAAATTGCACAAACCAAAAATCATAAATGGTTTTTGCCATTGAATCTAATTCTACATTTACTTTATTATTTAATTCAATTTTGTAATCTAAATCAGATAAAACCTTAGCTATCCTTTTTTGAATACTAAGTTTAGGGAAATTGAATTTTAAAGCACCAATATCATCAGGTAAAATTGATGGATATGAGGAAACACTATTTTGAGCTAACGTATGTAGGTAATTTGTTATATGGCTTTGAATTAATGCATAATACAAATACTTAGGTGAAATATTATCATCAACAACATCAATTGTAGTAAAACCTGTCGACACAATTAAATTCTCTATTTCATCTTCTAAAATACCATAATGCTCTTGATTTGGCCTAACTGTAGAGTACAGAATTGTATTCAATTTTGTTTTTCTTTGTGCTCTACTTGGTATCTTGTCTATCCCAGTATTTAGATACTTTAATGAATCAATTTTATTTTTTGTTAAGTTACCAGTATCTAAATAATTAATATTTTCTGGTAAGTTTTTCTTACCATAAGTAGAATCATTTAAGACAGCTATTTTATTAATTGAAGTTTCGCTATTCATATCTCAAATTGTCAATGTTATTGAGAATTTCAAACTCTAAAGTTTTACTTTCTTTGAAAAGGTCTTCTAAATTCTTTTCATAAGACTTTAACTTATTAGAATATTCATCATTAGAAATATCTTTATGCTCAATTTTAACTTCAAAATATTGACCTGCACTTAAAGAGTAATTTCTGATTTTTATATCATCATATTTTAGAACAACAGAAAAATCATCAATTTTAGTTTTAGAATTAAATACCTCAATGATTTGATTTTCTTCATCTTCTGATAAAACAATTTTTTGATTTTTACCTTCTTTAATCTTTGTCCCAAGATTGGAAGCATCAATCAATACTACATCTCCTTGATTTTTTTTATCTAAAAATATTATTGAAACACTTGTAGGTGTATTTGCAAAAATATTACCTGGCATACTTACCACACCAGCCAACATTTTGCTATTAACCATCTCTTCTCTAATTTTTTTATCAATACCAGATTGCGCAGTAATAAAACCTGTAGGTACAACAATAGCTGCTTTACCTGTTTTGGTTAAACTGTGCATAATGTGTTGCAGAAACAAACTATAAATAGACATACTACTTTTTTTACTTTTTGGAATATTTGGTATTCCTGCAAAAAAACGTTCGTTATTTTCTTTACTGTCTAAATCGTCTCTATACTCGCTAAAGTCTAATTTAAACGGTGGATTTGATACAATATAATCGAACTTCTGTAACTCGTTAGTATCGTCTTTATGGTATGGTGCTAAAATGGTATTACCACGCACTACATTTTGTAATGAGTGTACTAAATTGTTTAGTATTAGGTTTAATCGTAATAGTTTTGAAGATTTTTTAGAAACATCTTGTGAGTAAATAGTACATTTATCTTCGCCAATAGCGTGAGCTAAATTCATTAACAACGTTCCAGAACCTGCACTTGGATCGTAACAGGTAACATCTTGAATATTATCTTCTGTTACCATAATAGAAGCCATAATTTTGGCTACTGCGTGAGGTGTGTAATATTCTGCATACGTACCACCACTATCGTTATTATAATCTTTTATTAAGTACTCAAAAATAGTAGCATAGAAGTCGTATTTTTCATTGAAAATATGCTCAAAACTAAAATCTACTAATTGGTTAACAATTGCTTTACAAAAGGCATTACGTTCTGCGGTTTCTACAATTTCACTAATACGTTCAAATAAAGGTTCTTTAGAACCACCTGTTGTTTTTACAGAGAAAATATCATTATTCTGTATGGCAATATCCATTAAGGTATCGTCAAAGGTTTTAGCAAAATCTGGTGTATTTTGTATATCAAATAAATGCGAAATAAAATGCTGTGTTTGTAATACTGCTGTATCTGCATTTAACTGTAAGGTTAGCATTTCATACTCTTCATCAGGCAATGCTTCAATAGCCTTTTGCCATTTTTCTGCTTTTGCTAATTCAGGATTTAATTGTTTTACCTCATAAGCAAATTTGTCGTTTAAAAACTTATATAGAAATACTTGTGTTATAATTTTATATTCGTCACCATCATTACCCAAACCATAATTAGAACAAATTCCTTTAAGGCTGTCTATTAGGTCTTTTACTTGTGTTTGAAACTGTACTGTTGTTGTCATTTATTATATCTAAGCTGTTCGCCCGTGAAATTCGTTAGTATATTCTTGTACTACTAAATTATTAATGAATTTAGAAGTCTCTGGATTTAATTTAATATTGTTTTGTTTTACAAATTGATTGATTACCAATTTAATCATCATCTTATCTAAATAGCCTTCATTTTGTAATAGCCTACTATTTTGTATTACCTGTAGGTCTGCTTCACTTTTAACAGATTGTAAAGCTTCAAATAATTGGCTTTCTCGTTTAGTTAAACCACCTTTTTCTACTAATCGTTTATGAATACGACAGTATTTAGGATCGTTATCATATTTAGCCTGTAATAATTTATTTTGTCTATTTAACTCTAATATTTTTGCGTGAATTTCTTTTAACGCTCCAATATTAGCTTTCATATCTTCTTGCGTTACTTCGTTTAGTTTTTTCTTTTTAAAGAGACGCTCTAATTCATCGTACAAACTTACAAATTCAGGGTCTTTTTTGTCAAAATTACTTGCTAATTCTTCTCTTGTTTTACGAAGCGTATCTTTTAGTTGATCTGCTAAGATTAGTTCTTCTTCTCCAACCTTATTAAACATAAACACTACATCTTCTAACGCAACATTTAATAGATTGGTTGTATCTATATTGTTTTCTAATGCTTCCTTTTGATTTAGTAATTGTAAGTGATTATTAGCTTCTCTATACAATACTGAAAGCTTTTTAAAATCTACTTTTTCTAATAATTCATAATGCCCAAATAAACGAATTAGATTGTACAGACTTTTAGCATTACCTAAAGCCTTTACTAAACCTAACATTTTTTTACGGTCTGATATTTGAGAAATTTGTTGTGAGAAGTTCTCAGCGTTTAAGGTATCATAATGAAATAATATCTCTTTTATGTCTGCTATTTCTTCCTGTATTTCTTCTTTAGATTTAAAGATGTTAGAGTAATGCTCCATTTCATCACCTAAAACCTCTTGAAGCTCTTCAAAATAGTCTTTATTGGTTTTATCAAACTCTGCCTTAATATCTGCAAAATCAACTACAAAACCATATTTATAATCTTTATATGTTCTGTTTACTCTGGTTAAGGTTTGTAATAGATTGTGCTTTTTAATTAAACGACCTATGTATAATTTCTTTAGCCTTTTAGCATCGAAACCAGTTAATAACATATTGTAGACAAAAAGAAAGTCTATTTTACCATCTTTAAAATCTTCCACTTCTTGTTTACGTTCTTCTTTAGTACCTATGTCGTGAAGTATTAAAGCTGCTTTTTTTACTTTATAGCTTTCTCTTTTTTTATCTCCGTAAGATTCTCTTTCTTCTGCAACTTTGTCTAAAACAACAGCATCACTATCTCTATATTTATTATTGAATATCTCAAATAACATTTTAGCTTGATCTGAACTATCACAAACTACCATTGCACCAACTGATGCATCGTTATTCATTAACCTAAAACTTTCAAAATCTTCAACAATGTAATCTAACATTGGTTCTGCAAATCGCGCATCTGCATAGATTTTCTTTTTAGGAACATCACCTTGTAATACTTTAATTTCTTTTAAGGCTTTTTCTAAAACCATTTTATAATTAGAAGCTATTTCTTCTCTAATTAGTTTTAGTGTATACCCATCTGCAATAGATGCGTTGTAATAGTATTTATGAATATAATCACCAAACAAGGTTTTAGAATTATACTCTGTACCCAATAAAGGTGTGCCGGTTAATCCAATTTTAATAGCGTTTTTATCTGACTGCTCTAAATTTGCCAAGAAACTACCTTCAGGATTATAACTACGGTGTACTTCGTCTAAGAAATAAACACGTTGAATATTAATATCGTAATCTTGTTCTGTTACTATTTTAGCATCATCTGAAAACTTTTGAATATTAACTACTGTAATTTCTGCGTTTCCTCTTTCGTTATGTAATGCTGCTTTAGATTTAATATCTGCAACAAATTCAGTACGTGAATTAACAATATGAACCGTTAAACCTCTACTTGTAAATTCTCTTTTAGCTTGAATTAACAAGTCTAATCTATCTACTATAAAATAAAATTTTGGTATTACATTTTGTTTTTGATAATAGTCTGTTAGAAATTTAACATTGTAATAGGTTAAAGCTGTTTTACCACTTCCTTGTGTGTGCCAAATGATTCCTTTTCTTATCCCTTCATTTAATTTATTCTCTATTGCTTTTGTTGCAAATAATTGAGGATAACGCATTATGTGTTTTTGTAAGCCTGAGCTTTCATTTACATAGGCTATTGCATACTGTAGCACAAAAGACAATCTATCTTTAGAGAATAAAGAAGTAGATACTCTATTTGTTGGTGTATTGGAATCTTTATTGGTTAAAAACTCTGGCGAATGTTTAATAATAACTAAGTTGTTATCTTTTAAAACTTCGTTTTCTATAGCATCATTTTCAGGTAACAAAAGACTATTTAGGTCGAACGTTTCTTCTTCTCTGAAATAATTAAATATTGGTTTATGATATGATGGTGAAGCATAAAATACACCTTGAACTGTATCTACATCATCACTATCGTATTCCATATTATTAGAGAATACCATTAACTGTGTTATGTTTACAAAACGTCTAAACTTTTTATTTTGGAATCTCTTGTTTATTCTATTTCGTTCTGCAATGATGCCTTCTCTATTATTAGGCTTTTTAACCTCTATAAAAACTAAAGGCAAACCATTAACTAAAAGAATTATATCTGGTCTAAACTCTTCGTCTCCGTTTTTATAAGTTAGTTCTGTAACAACATTAAATGTATTGTTTTCAAAGTTTTCAAAATCAATAATCTTATGTCCAGTTTTTTGACTTAATCTCTCATAGAATGCTTTTCCTAAATCTTCATTATCTAAAAGCAATGAAACATCACTTAATAGTCTTTTAGCTTCGTCTTTATCTAAATCGTGATTGATTTTCTGGATGCTATCAATAAATATATCTGTAAATATGTTTGTTTCTTCATTCCAAACTGCTCCCTTTAATGATAAATATTTATACCCTAATCGAGTAAGATGTAATATTGATGGTATTTTTACTCTTGAATCTTCGTTGAATTTCATTTAGTTTTTTGATTGATTAAGCTCTAAGGGAACTATAAAAATATAAATATATATTGGTTTTATTATGAGGATTCCCACATTTACTTTTTACCCCTGTTTTATGTTATATTACAAGTGCTAAAATAACACCTCTTTTAAACTATTTTTTATTTGCTCATTTATGTGAGCTAATTGCTTATTATTGGATAGATTTTTTATTTTATTATACACCTTTCTACGATTACCATATGTTTCAGAATGGTCTATTTTATATTGTTTTAATATCTCTTGATTTTGAAATAATGCTAAAACCTCTTTTTCCTTGTTAGTAAGCTGTGATAATGGAATACTTTGTTGCTTTTCTATTTTATCGTACTTACTCATTAACTCATCTGCTAACATTTTATATTTCTTTTTATCTATTAAATCTTTAACGGTATAAATTTCAATAGCATTTTTACGATTGTTTAGATTACGTGTGTAGATTTCTAACTCGAATCTAAATATTGGCTTTCCTAATTTTATACGGTTGTGTGTTTTTACTTCAAACGTTTTATCATATCCTTTAACATTATAATCTGTAAGATAAAATTTTTTACCGTATTGTTTATTAGCGCCTAACATTGGTATTGGTGTTTTACCATTTAGGCTTAACCAAGGATTTAGAATTGGCTGTGCCTCTTCTTCTATAACTGTTCCTACTGCTACATAATGGATATTTGCATTATATACATTAAACGGTAAAACACTATCTAATTTCTGAAATGCCTTAACGACTTGTGAATATGTAAACAACTCGTAATTACTACCCATATACCATTTTTGTAATGAGTTATTACAAGAGATTATATTTCCTTTTAATTCAAGTTTCAAGTTACTTACTGTGGTTTCATAAGCTTTAACTTGATTTGTTTTTTTATTGAAAATAGGTATCCATTTTAAGCCTTTCCAAAAAAATGGGCTTTCTTGTTGTTCTATAACTTCTTTAGGTAATTGTATTACTTGATGCTTTATTTTAAGCGTATCGTACAAAACGACTACCTTTTATTTTTAAAGGCTTTATTATAGTTTTTATCCAGTAAGACTTCTACATCTTTCATCTTGTAATAAATTTTACTACCTATTTGAGAAAATGATATTTTTCCTTCGTCTCTCCACGTTTGCGCTGTACGCTTACTAATATGCATTAGCTGAATAAACTCTTGATTGTCGAGAAAAGTCTCTTTTGATGGTTTTTGATTAGATTCTAAAGTAGTGTTTAATTTGTCTAATCTTGATACTAATTCGTTGTACTGCTCTGATGTTAAAATTACTGCTTCCATTTACTTCTTTTTTAAATGTTAATTATTTAATTATGAAGCAAATATGGACTAACAAAGGAAGCAAAAACAGTTACATACGGTTATATAACCCTACGCAAAACCCTTATAAACATTGACCTGATTGGAAATAAATTATTTTAATTTTCTTAATTCTGACAGCATTGTATGTAGGTGTTTTTCCCAAAATTCGATAGCTTTTAGATCTGGACTATTACATTCGTTTCTTAATTTTTGTGTGCTGATTCCTTTTTCTGTAGATTTTTTAGTTTGGAAATTAGCAGATATAAAACGGAATAATTCGGCATCTGATTTTGTATTAAAAATTTTAGGTTTTAAGTCATTTATCATTTTAAATAACAATGCTAATTGAGGAACGGAAAGGTCTGTTTTAAGTTTTGGTGTGCTTTTAACTTGTGGATTTATTAAGTCTTCCTTTTCTTGAATTTTAGATAATTCGGCATTAATTAAACCTTGTAATTGGTAAATAGGAAAAAACTCTAATGGAAAGAATAATTTCTCTTTATTGATATAAGTATAATCTAAAGTTAAATCGTTTGTCTTAATATCTAAAGCCTTACCTTTTTTAATGTAACCTAACATTATTAAATCGTCCTCTGTATTACCTTTGGCTTTTAAATCTTCAATTGCTTGTTCGGTTTCATCTTCGGAATAATTACATTCAAAATCATCTTTTGCACCAAACAAATACACCTCTATATCTTTATACAAGTACTGTAAAGCATCTTTATTTAATTGCGTGCGTTCTTTTACTATATTATATAATTGTAAGTCTGTATGGTCTTTATTTCTAATAGTATCAAGTAAATCGTAAATTTCGTTAGTATCTTCTGATTCGGTTTCTTCTTTATGATATTGCAAGAAGCTTTTGAAAGTGTTTAACCTTTCAGCTATTGCCATATATTTTATGAAGTGATTCATAAATTTATTATCAATACCGTATTCGCCATCTTCAATTACTTCTTCCCAAAATGACTCGTAAACTTCTTCAATAGATTTTAATGTTTTAAACTTTGACTTTAAAACCTCTAACACATCATCAATTTCACTAGATAGAAAATTCCTTACTAAGCGTTTTCTATAATCGTATATTGAATCTCCATCTAAATCAAGTGTTGAAGGATTAATGTAACAAGTCAAATATCCTGCGATATCCGGACTACATTTTGCAAGTTTCTTTTGCATTTTTTTGATTTCACTTTTTGTTAAGTCGTGTTTTTCATCCTCATTTACACAAGATACAAACATCATTTTGTCTTTATCCGTTTGGCTATATACTTTTGATTCTATGAAGGTATCGATAGCTTCCGTAAACTTTTCTAATAATGCTAATTCTATTTTTGAATATTCTCCCATTTTTTAATTGATGTATTTATCTACTGCATTATCTAATTCACTACTTATAATTTTTGCATAAACCTGTGTTATTCCAATATCTGAATGGTCCATCAACTTAGATACGTGTTCTATGCGCATACCATTATTTAATGCTCTGGTAGCAAATGTATGCCTGCTAATATGAAAGGTTAAAGAAAATGGTAATTCTAAAGTTTTACCCATTTTAGTTAAATACATATTGCTTAACGCTATTGCTTGTCTTACTACTTTTGCTCTTTGTTCTCTGTCTGTAAAATAATCGTTATCAATATTTGCGAAAGGAAATATTATATCGTCTTGATTTACATTTTTAGTTTTATATTTTTCTAAAATATCTATTGCCACTTGCCCAATTCTAAGACTGTGCTGTCTGCTTGTTTTGCGTATTACTTTTGTGATTTTATGAGCTTTTGCATTGTAATTATTCCACTTTAATTCTATTACATCTCCAAACCTTAAACCACCTGCAAAGACAGCAAATAGAAACATATCTTTTATAATTTGTGCTTTTGCTTTATCTGAAACCTCTAATTTAGTAAAAGCTTCCAACTGTTCAGCTGTTAAAAAACGTTTTGTACTTTTTGCTTTCTTGACTTTAAATTTACTAAATGGAAAATGATTTAACGGTATTAAATCCTCTCTCTGCGCTTCTTTAAACATTAGGTTAAGAATCTTTAAAGAAAAATTAATCGTTGTGTTATTGTTACCTAAAGTAGTGCTACAGTAACCTGCATAGTCTTTTAAAGTAGTTACAGTAATATCATCAAACATTAATTCTTTATGACCTACGAACTTTTCAAACTTTTTTAAGTAGTTTTTATAGTTGTTATATGTTGATAGTGCTAAAGTGTGTTTTTGTTTTTCGCATCGGTTGTATGCATACTCAAAGAAATTAACTAACGGTTTCCCTTTGATAGCTTCTTTTAGTTTTCTTGCTGATGTGGATTGGTTTTTAGTTTCTAAATCTGCTATTTGCCCTTGTGCATCTGCAACCTTTTGAGTTATGTATTTATTTAGTCGTGTAGAGTTACTATGATTTTTCTTTACCTTTTGCTTTTCTTCATCCCATTCGTTAGGCTCTAATTTTAAGCTTAAAGAAATGAATTTAGTTTTTCGGTCTTTTATCACTCTTAAATATAAAGGTGCTTTTCCAGACTTATCTACTTTTGATTTTTTTAAAATTAGTTTTATTGAAGCCATAACTTATTGGTTTATAATAGGTGCAATAGGATGCAAACTAATACTAAGGTACAACAATAGGTACAACAAACAATGCTTTTTATTGTATTTTATTACATTATTTTGCATTGCACAAAACTATAAAACCCTTTATTTATAAGGGTTTAAGTGAATTTTAAAGAAATAGGATATAATAATTAGACAACACTGTGTATAATTAATTGCTGGTTATAGCCTACTTACGAAAGTCCTCGCGGACTTTCTATTCAGTTTTTATTTACTAACTTTATGGTTTAAATCACGCAACTAATAATACACATCAACGTTGTAATTAATAGCGGAATCCAAGACTCAAACTCTTAAAATTTAATGTAAATCAAACTGTTGAATTTTAGCAAAAAGTGTGAATTTTGCAACGTGCAAAAAATGGAATTTTTAAAATTATTGAACAGTCTTTTGAGAACGTACATTTTGAAACAAAATGAGAAATAAAACGCTGAAATTTACTCAAAATCAGAATTGTAAAACGTGAGAATAACAGCAAAACATGTAAAGAAAAACTGGTATTCAGAAACTGGTGGAATTAAAAATCTCTTCGGAATTTTCTCTCAAACTGTGAATTTAGTCAAAGTTGAAAATAAATTGAACTATAAACTGAAAAAATCTACTAATTACAACAATGGCTATAATTTATTGCTGCTATATTTTTCCTTTGGAAAAATATGCAGGCACAAAGTTGTTGCATTTTTTTACGTACCTTTAACCTTATAAACGCAACAAATAATAGCCTAAACCGTTGCACAAAATTGCGGATGAAAATGATGAGGACAAAAATGATTATCATCCTCACTTCTACTCAAAATTATAGATCTTTATATAGCCCAAAACGATTTCAAAACTGAAACGGTATGAATTTAAGCCCAATTAAGAATTTCGAACAACAAAAATAGTATGATTTGATTTGCAATTTGCTCACTACTTTTAAAAATAATAAATTTACTAAAAAAGTGAAATTTCCGATTTGATTAAAAAACAGATTTGAATACAAGATTGCGAATAGAAAAAATATAACCTATGAAAAAGACTTTTCAAATTATTTCCTATACATCGATTATATTATTTGGAATATTATGGATTTCAAGCAAGTTTATGGAATCGAATGATTTTAACAATATTGACATTAGGAATATTTTAGTATTAGTTCATTTATTTACCAGTTTAAAATATTACAGAATAATGAGCAAAGAAAAAGATGACATTATCAAATCTCTAAGAGAAGAATCTGAAAGAAAACAAGATTGATGAAAAAGCAACATTTGTGCAACAATGCGCATAAAAAATTGCTAAATAGAGAAATATAGAATGTTTCTAAAACAAAATAAACCTAAATTTATACATCGGAGAAATACGATTATCAAATCGCAACTTTCCATGCTCTAAACCGTTAGCTTTAATGCTGACTACTACTGTAAAAATTCAAGTTTCAAATTTAAATCAAAAGTCATTTAAAAATGAAAAGCGGAATGTTGAGCTGAATTATCTCTCAAACTCTGAACTGAAATATGTATGAATTTTTAGCTCGTTTACGGAATCGAAAAAATAACTTTAGAAGGTTGAACAATTACTCACTTTATCATAATTGCGAAATTTGAGCCAGTTTATGGAATTGAAAAAAGGCTAGTTTATTTTTCGATTTTTTTTTTTTTGAGTTTTAAGAAAGTAAAAACCAAAAAACTATGTTGCTGAATTTTGAGAAAAATGTTGAATTACCTCTCAAGCTCTGAATTGAACTACGTATGACTTTTCAGCTCATTTTCGGAATCGAAATCTGAATGTAAAAATGACTTAAAAAAAGAAAAGTGGAATAATAATTAAAGCGGACAAAAAGGCACTAAAAGCTAACAACGTATATAAAAAATTGCTTATTTTTAGCTTAACTTTATGGCTGTTGCTCTTTTGCTACTTCTGATTTTCCTGCGGAAAATCCTCGAACGCAAAACCGCAACATTTCATATACAAAACCGTTGTAAGCCATTTAAAAAAACATCCTGCTAAGAATTAGAATGAACAATTTGAAAGACTTAAATATCGAAAAAGAACTCTTACCATTGTTCGACTATTCTTTAAATATGTTCACCAAGGAAAAAATTATTGAAATTTTAAAAACACCTTTAGAATCGACAACCAAAATTGTTGCACGCCAAAATATTTTAAAAGGTTTTACTGCCAACAATGAAATTCTTAAAGACTATTCATATACCGTTTTATACTTAAATGAAGTCCATTATTTTTTAAACGACGAAAAAATAGAGGACTTGTCCCAAAAAAAACTAAAGTATAAACTGTTTGCTTCCAAACAAGAAAAAACTCGATATACAAGTAAGTTCAATCAACTTATATTATTCTTTCATCGCCTAGAATCAAGATACTTCACAAGACTAAAATTAAATCAATTTCCAGAAGAATATGCTACAAAAATTAAAGAAATTTTAAAATTTCTATCAAGTTTTGAACTTTTCAAATATGAGCATATTATTCGAGAAAAAAGGTTAAAGGACAAACACGTTATAGAACTAACAGAAAAAATCAAAACCCTTAAAGAAACAGATTTGATTAAGCCTTTTTGGGAAAATTTATTTCTGTTTGAGGCTTATCTATCAATCAATTTAGGGATTAATAAAAACAATTTTACATTTCCAAATTTTGAAAAGGAATATATTAAATTAAAGGACTTTTATCATCCCTTAATCAACAAACCTGTAAAGAACGATTTTGAAACCGAGAGCAACGTAATTTTATTGAACGGACCTAATATGTCAGGTAAGTCAACTTTCCTAAAATCTGTTGGACTCTGCATATATTTTGGACATTTAGGGATTGGAATACCTGCGTCTTTTGGAGAAATTCCGTTTTGCAATCACTTTTCAATAGAAATTAATAGACGGGATGATATTCTAAATGGTTATAGTCATTTTATGACAGAAGTAATTAATCTCAAAAGCGTTATTGAAAATGCATCAAATGGAAAAAAATGTTTTGCGATTTTTGATGAACTGTTTAGTGGCACAAATGTAGAAGATGCTTTCGAGATTTGCCAAACAACAATAAAAGGTCTGAGTAAATTTAAAAATTCATATTTTTTTATTTCAACTCACATTCAAGAACTGAAAAATGTTTCTAATGAAAAAATATCAAATTATTACATAGATTGTGAACTTATAAAAGACAAACCGACCTTTACTTATAAACTAAAAAAGGGTTGGTCGGACATCAAAGTAGGTCGAATTTTATTTGACAAAGAAGGGTTAAATGAATTATTGAACTGAATAAAAAAAAACGGCTTACAACACCGTATAAAATTAATTGCTAGTGCAAGCCTACTTACGAAAATCCTCGCGGATTTTCTATTTCGTTTGTATTTGCTAAATTAGGTGCTTAAAACACGCAACTAATCTTATACAAACACGTTAGCCACAATATTGACAGAACGCACCGTAAAATGAACAATATAGAAATCAGATTAGCGAATAAGGAAGATGCTCAATTTATTGCTCTTCTTGGTAGAATTACATTTACCGAAACTTTCGGGCATTTTTTTAGAGATAAGCAAGATTTATTGAATTATTACAATTCAACATTTTCAGTTGAAAAAATTGAAAACGGAATTGCGAAATTAAATAATGTTTTCTGGATAGCTTTTGCTAACCGACTACCTGTTGGTTATGCAAAACTCAAGTTGAATTCAAAATCAGAATTTATCGACTCGGAAAATACTTGTCAACTTCAAAAAATATACGTTTTGAAAGATTTTTTGTCAATGAAAATTGGATTTGAATTGCAAAATCTACTCTTGAATAAAGCCAAAGAGCTTGAATTTAAAGAAATTTGGCTTTCTGTACTAAATAGTAACGAACGAGCAATAAGCTTTTACAAAAAAAACGGATTTGAAAAAATTGGAAATCACGACTTTCAAATTGGAAAAGAAAATTTTGAGTTTATTGCAATGAAAAAAACAATACAAAATACTGTGGCTAACAATGTATAACCGCAATTACGGCGGATTCGACTACGTCCGAATCCACTCGGAATTGCTAACGGCAGTGCTTAACCGAAAATTAACGCATATAAACCCGTAACTGACGGTTATACGTGACCGTTAGCTGTAATGCAAAAAAATCCGTCTCTGATAATAACATTTAGTGAAATATGACAATTGAAACTTCAAAAAGATTAAACTTAATTAAGCAATTATTATTGTTAGAAGAATTTGAACTACTTGATATTCAATTAGAAAAGTTGATAACTTCAACTGACGGAAATAATTTTAAAGAGATAATCGAAAATATAAATAACAAATCGTTCAATAATGCTATTCAATTAATTCAAAACAAATTAAATGCAGGCTCAAATTTAGTTTTACGTGAAGATGAAGAACTAACTGCTTTAAAAATGGAAATTAAAGCGTTAGAATTAAATTATAACATTAAAATTAATGAAGTTGCAGAAACGGAAAAATTAATACATAATTTTACTACACAACAAAATCACGAATTAGGCGAGTTACTAAATGAAATATTAAGATTCCGCAGAGACAAATTAGAAAAAGAAAAAGGCAAAAGTAAAAAGAAAAAAATAGAATTTGAAGAAGCTAATTCTGATTATGAAAAATTCAATGAACAATATGAAGTTTCAAAAAGGGAAATAGTAAACCTTCTAAATGAAAAACAGAAAAAAGAATTAAAGAAAAACTACAGAAAAGCATCTAAATTATGTCATCCAGATATAGTTAATGAGAATTTAAAATTCCAATCTCAAGAAATTTTTAGAGAGTTAAGACTTGCTTACGAACAAAATGATTTAGAAAGAGTAAGTGAGATTTTGGATTCTTTAGAAAACGATAATTTGTTTATCAAAAAATCAGATAGTATTAATGAAAAATCTATTCTAAAAGTAGAAATAATAAATCTTCGAAAAAAAATATCAAATATTGAGGACAAATTAAACGAACTAAAAAACTCGGAAACTTATCAATCTATTATAAAAATAGAAAATTGGGAGAGTTATTTTGAGAACACAAAGAAAACTTTATTTGAAGAATTAAGAAATTTAAAAGATAATGAGTAATCAAAATAACAAACTTATAATCAATAAAAATGGCATTCAAAAAATTGACGTTCAGACTAACGTTTTAAATAAATTGCTTGACAAATCAAATGATAGAATAGCAAAAGAATCTTTAGAAAAAGCAAAAGAATATGGTTGGAAAATCAAAGATTATGATAAAGCAATAGAGAATTATGAAAAAGCATTAAAACTAAAACCTAATTATATAGAAGCATTAAATGCTTATGGTTTATTTCATAGAATAAGGACAAATAACTATAATTACGCAATCCAACTGTACACAAGAGTAATTGAATTAGACCCAAGAAATTTTGGTGTTTTTCATAGACGAAGTGCTTGTAAAGAAGGTTTAAAAGATTATAATGGAGCAATTGAAGATGCACTTTTACATATTGAAAACACAAAAAAACCAAGTGCTGACGATTATGTTTCGATTGCTCTAATTAAATTTAGAATTGACGATTTTGAAGGGGCAATAGAGCATTGTACGGAAGCGATTAACGTAAATGCTAAAAGTGACTTTGCATATTACATTCGTGGAAAAGCAAAGTTCGAAATAAGTAAATTTAAAAATGCTTGTGAAGATTTTAAAAAATCTATTGAGATTATAATAGAAAGTAACGAGAAGAATAGTACAAATGAAAAATTTGGAGTAGGTAAGTTGAAATATTACGGAAGGGCAAAGTTTGAAATGAAAGAATACAAAACAGCTTTGAAATTATTTAAAAAACTGCTTTTAGAGTTCCCTAACCATCATTCTACTTATGAACTTATTGCTAATTGTTATAAAAAACTAAACGATGATAAAAACTATAAAATAAACATTGAAAAATTCACTAGATTAAATGAAATTCATTTAAAAAAAATGGAATTAGCATCGACAAAAAATAGAATGAAAAAATAAGCACTACAGCTAACAATGTATATAATTTATTGCTAGTTCAAGTCTACTTACGAAAATCCTCGCGGATTTTCTATTCGGTTTTTATTTGCTAAATTAGGTGCTTAAACCACGCAACAAACCATATACAAACACGTTGGCTTTAATGCTGAAGGACATTGAAAACCAACAATTTTTCGGTTTAAAACTATAAGTCCGTTAAACTAAATCTGAATTGAAAATATAGAATTAAATGAGATCTACTATAATATCTTTAATCGCTTTAACTTTTTTCTCAAGTTGTGTCGATAAAGAATCTACTAGTTCCGAAATGTATATTGGAACATACAGAATAATGGACCAAATGGTACCTTATCCCTACATAATACAACAAAAAAAAGACTCTCTATATCTCTATGATAATAAAGGGAACACTATTGATAAAATTACAAATAGTTCAATAAAAAAAAACAAAGAAATCAAGTTTAAAGAAAAGCATCTAAAAATTTTAAATAAAAAAGAGAATGAATTCCTTGCTTTTGATTTACTAGACACAATAAACTTTAGAACATTTAAAAACGGAGAACCTAGTCCTAAAAATGGTGCTAAATTCGAGAAAATTACATCAAAAAATACACTTGACCTTCAAAAAGTAAAAAAAGGAATAATTAATTCCATTTGGAAATATGAGGTTGTTGAAGACGAGAATAATAATCCAAACAATGATTTAAATATTGAACAACTATTATATTTCAATAAAGATAGCCTGAACATTATTACAAATTATTACTATCAAGATTTAAAAGTAATTTCCGAGTATGAAACAAAAGCATACAATATTTTTGAAATAGATAATATTTACTTTCTTTCACTTCAAAAAGAAAGCAATAATCCTCAACCCATATACCAAATTTTAGAATATGATTCAAACAAAATTGAACTAAAGGATTATTCTTCAAGGGATTCTAAAAATATTAATTTTTATCAGGATTCTATAGAAATTGAGGCTTATGAAAAACTAGCTAAAAGCATTTCGCATTACTCAAATTGTTTTGATGGATATCAAGGGGAATATTACTTTGGCGATGATGTAACTTTTAATCATGGCAATAATTATATAGTTAAATATGTGAATGAGAATATTCCAAATAATGAGATAAAATCTGGGTATTTAATAGTTCATTTTAATATAAATTGTTCAGATAAAGTTGGCAAATTTGGTTTAATTCAAATGAATAGAGAATTTAAAGCAACCTCTTTCACAAAAGAGATTGTAAATCATGTAATTAACAAAGTAAGCGAATTAGAAGATTTTCCAGCTTCTAACTCACAACTAGAATGGCTCGATTACAAAGATGTTCATGCCTTTTTAATGTTTAAGCTAGACAATGGTAAAATAATAGATGTATGTCCTTAAAACAAAAAATAATTAGTTTAGTTATACTTCTCGTAATCTGTAGTTGTAATAAAAAAACTACTAAAGATTATTCGTCATTGGATGACAATAAAAAAGGAGAATTAGCAAATTGGTATCACGAAATGTCAAACTATTTTTTGCAACCATCTGAACTTTATAGAACATATAAAGATTCTGCTCTAGTAGTTCAACCAAATAATGTAGATTTAAGACAAAGACTTTCCTATTCATACAAAAAAGTTGGAGAACATATTAAAGCAATGGAAGTTTTAAACAAAGCAGTTGAAATTGACACAGCAAATGGAAAGGCAGATGTATTAGAATATAGAGCTTGGACTCTTTTATACTATTACAGAGATTATGAAGGTGTTGTTAGAGATGTTGACTTAATCGAAAAAATTACTGGTAATTCTTATAATTCTTGTTGGGGAGAACCTTGTGGTTTTCACAAAGGACAAGCTTTATATAAACTAAATAACTTTAAAAAAGCTATTGAAACATTTGAAACAGTCAATTTAGAAGAAGAAAAATTAGGATTTGACACTAATGACAATTATATGATTTTCTTTTATATTGGAAGATGTTATTCAGAAATGAAAGATTATAAAAAAGCTATACTTTTCTATGAAAAATCTCTAGCATCAGTAAAACAATTTCCAGAAGCGTATTATCAATTAGGCTTGATTTATAAAAAATTAAAAGATTATGAAAAGGCTAATGAAAATTTCAAATTAGCAAAAGAGTACATTAATTATGGAATGAGTGAGCCTTATGTAGAACGTTTTGATGAAGTTTTTCAATATATGGTAGACAATGAACTGAAATAATAACTGATAAAAAAAGCACTAAAAGCCAACACCGTGTATAGTTAATTGCTTGGTTATAGCCTACTTACGAAAATCCTCGCGGATTTTCTATTCGATTTTTATTTGCTAACTTTAGTGCTTAAAACACGCAACTAACCATACACAAACACGTTGGCAACAAATATGGAATACCATTACTACATACTTCAGAATGGATTTTCCACAGATAAACAGAAGTTGAAATCAGGAACATTTATTGTGAGAATTCCGACTTATTTCCCCATTAATTTTTCTG
>NZ_JBLWGD010000007.1:0-203673 GCF_048381495.1 Algibacter ulvanivorans | reverse complement strand
CAGAAAAATTAATGGGGAAATAAGTCGGAATTCTCACAATAAATGTTCCTGATTTCAACTTCTGTTTATCTGTGGAAAATCCATTCTGAAGTATGTAGTAATGGTATTCCATATTTGTTGCCAACGTTTTGGGCTATGATTTCGTTGCGGAAAAATCCGCAGGATTCTTTCCGCCGTAGCCGAAAGATAGTAAAATTGCGTTGAATTCCGATTAGGAATTCAGCCGCAATGAATTATAGCCGTTGTTACCTATAGTTGTTTTCAAGATACTTTTCCATTTTTTGTTTTTATAACTTTGAAACTACCATATAAATTCGCAAAATGAAATCCATTCTTTGCTTTTACAGAGTCGATAAAAACTAAATCATTAAGTGTAATTTTATTCTTGTTTTTTTGATAAAGTTCAATAGTTTTTTTGTTTATGGTTTTTCCCTTTTTAACCCAATAGACTTGATTTACTTTATTTTTTTTGATACGAACTTTGCAAAAGGATAGAACGTCTATAATGTCATTATCAAATTGTTGTTCTGGATTTAATAAAATATCTCCATAACTAATGATGTTTCTCTGTTGTCCAAAAATCAGTCCGTTGTCATAAACACGTTCTTGATATACATTTTTAATTGTGTTGTCTGAAATATAGTAAAGGTTTTTCCCTGAACGCACGACTTGTTCATTATAAGTATTCAAATTGGATATAAGTTTAGAATTCTTTAGAGTATTTTTTAAATAAGGTTTGACTTCTAAATTCTCTCCGTTGTCTAATGTTATTATTTCATTATTCTCTTCAGGAATTTTGTCAATCGATTTTTTGATATTATTCACAGCTTCGTTAAAAGCTTCGTTATCTAAAATCCCTTGTTTTTTAAGTTCTTTAAGTTGAATGTATTCCTTATTTGTATTTAATTTATATCGAAAAATATCATCTTCAATTTCTCCATATAACTCTTTCTTTTTTCTGTCAATTAAATCTTTATTGACAAAATCTTTTTGATTTTTGTATTTAGATAATTGTGATAATGCTGATTTTTTCTTGTCAATTTTTTTGTGAAGTTTTCCTTCTTCGGACTTGCTATATTTTATGTGACGGACTATGCCTACAATTCCGAAAATAATAAAAGAGGCGACTCCTGCCACAATTATTCTTCCCCAAGCATTATCATTCATTTCTAAAATTAGTAATGTAGTCACAATTGTTTTTTTCAATTATAGGTAACGGTCTCGGCTATGAGTAGTTGCGTGGTTTAGTACATAACTTTGCAAGTACACACCAAGCTGAAAATCCGCAAGGATTTTCAGAAGTAGGCGAGAACAAGCAATTACTTATAGCCATTGTTGTATGCAGTTATTTTTAGAATTTTTCTTTAGTTACAGTCTTTTTCGGACAGTAATATTTTAAATTGTTCAGAGCCTTATTTATTCGGTCAACAAGGTCTTTCTCTCTGCCCAATTCAAATACTATTTCCACTTTTTGATTGTAAAACACTTTATTCTTGTAATTGGATTTATTTATTATGCTTTTATTTCTTGAACTAATGGCAAAATTCTCTTTTTTATTAAAATTGTATCTGTTGTCTATTTTGTAAACACTACAATCGCAAAGCGGTATAGTGTATGTTCTGCCATAATAGTTGTTGTTAATATCCTTTTGCATTATTAAATTCCAGCCTGATATTTGGTAAGTATATTCCGAACTTCCATATTTCCTGAATTTTGATATAATCCACTCTTTAGTTTCATAAGAAGTTGGTCTATTAGTATCCATTTCCGTTGTATAATTTGGAAGACTACTGCTTGATGGTTTTGTGCTGACAGAAGAAATTTTCTCAAATGCTAGGATGACTTTATCCATTAAACCACTTTCTCTTGTAGCTTCAAAGCCTATTTGAATGTAATTATCAAATTCTTTTTTACCAGTTGTTTTGTTTATACTCACAATAGTTTTAGCGTTAGTTGAGATACTAAAATCATCGCTGTAGCTTTTTCCGTATGCGTAATTTATGTCGTACAGAGGTATATAATTCACAATGTCATTTTCTTTATAATTGTATTTTACAATTAGATAGCCATCTTGAAATTTGAAGTCATAATCTTTATATTCCAGACAATTATAAGTTCCAAAATCGGAAGAACAACTCAAATAGTTTTGTTTATATGTATTGAGTTTATCATTTAACCATTTAATTGTATAATCTTTGCTTTTAGAAGCAAATGGATTTGGTTTTTTCTTTTCAACTGTCTTTTTTGGAAAAGTATTAGTGTTTGAATAACTAGGATAATTCGTCCTTGGTAGAGTATAGGAAGGTTTAGTTACAGTTGTTGTTCGAGTATTTTCATCTCCCCATCGTACTCCACAATGTGGACAAGTATCTCCAACCTTTGAGTAAATCGAAACTGCTTTTCCGCAAGCTCCACAACTTTTGCTTTCCGTAGTTGTAGTTTGGCTATAAATCAGACAACTAATGAACAAAAAAGTCATTGTTGCTATTGTTCTTGCTTGGTTCATATTTTGGTTTTTAATTGCATACAACGTGTTTGTATATGGAAAGTTGCGTGTTTGCGTGCGAGGATTTTCCGAAGGAAAATCAGACGTAGCAAACGTGCAACGACCTTTTGATTTAGCTAAAAATAGCAATTTTTTATATACGGTGTTGTAAACTGTGCTTTTTTCAGTTCCATTATTCAATTCCGATTATTTTTAAATTTTAATAATTCGTTTGTCGATTTTAAATATTCATTAATCAAATCCTCGGGTTTTAAATATCCCCATTCTTCATAAATTTCGTGTTGTTTTGTTATTTCCAATTCAGCCATATCGTGATAAATCCAGAATTTAGAATTTCTGTCAGAAGTCAGCGTAATCATTTTCACAATTCTATTTTCGTTATTTAAATCGGAATGCTCCGTTATTTCGGTTTCATATGAAATTCTGCAATCTGCTAAAACGTTTTCTAATTTAGAAACTAATTCATTTTGGAATCTGCTAAAACCTGAATCGTTTAATTCTAAAGGTTTTTTCCAATTAATAATATGGTTTTTATTCCACTCTTTTTTTTTGGAAGATTTAAACATTTTTGTCAATAGGTTTTTCAATGAATCTCGATTTTCAGCATTGTTTACAACTAGTTATATCCGGATAAATATAGTAAAATACCCATCAATTCTTACGGTATAATAGGAATTTATCTTCTCTTTTTTCAATATGCTTTAAATGGTTTATAGCTTTATCCAAAGGGCTTTGTATATCTAGTAAATCTTTCCTTGCAACATGAGTGTAAACCATGGTGGTTTCAGGGCGCGCATGACCCAATAACTCTTGAATATGTCTTAAATTTACCCCTTGTTCAAGTAAATGTGTAGCATAGCTATGGCGCAGAGTGTGTGGCGAAACCACTTTTTTAATATTTGCGAGTTTACACGAATGTTTTAAAAATTTACGAATACTACTATCCGAGTATTGTAATCCATTCTGACCTTCAATTAAGTAGTCCTGCGGGCAATACGTTGTTAAATAATTCTTTAAAAGTGGTAAAATACTTTCGGCTAAACTAACATAGCGGTCTTTTTTGCCTTTTGCATTTTTAATAAAAATTTGTCGACGTTCAATTTCTAAATTAGCTACTCTTAAATTAATAAGTTCGCTTATACGTAACCCAGACGAGTATATTAAAGCAATTACTATACGATGTTTTAAGTTTTTAGTAACCTGTATAAGACTAATAATTTCATTAAACGAAAGCACATTAGGTAGTTGTTTAGCCTTTTTTGGTCGTTGTAGCTGTAAGTTATTAATTTTAGTGTTTTTGTTAAAAACAACAAATAATTTTAGCCCGCTAATAAATTGGCGTTGCGTATTAATAGCATAATTTCGTTTAACATAAACAGTTTCAATATAAAGCTCAACACTCCGGTTATTTAAGTTATTAATAATCTTATCGTTGTAAAACTCAATAAAATCGGCCACCAATTGCGTATATGTATGCACCGTACTGTCGCTATATCGTTTTCCTTTTAAGTATTTATAAAAGTTGTTTAATAATGTTCGGTTTTCATTATTTAATTGTCTAACTCTTTTTTTTGGAAATTTTTTTACAGGTAACCTTTTGTCAAAAACTTCATCAGCATTAACAGTAGCATAGCTATTAAAAGAGTTAAGAATTGTATTTAAATTTTTTTGGTTATTTAGTAAATACCAAGCTCGGAGTGTTTGGCTCCATTTTGCCTCGGTTTTTTTACGTAAAATATTTATTAAAGTATCATTATATTTAAAATTAATGGTAATTTGATGAGCTTTTCTGTGGTATTGACGTTTTAAAGTAACTAACGGAAGAGTTTGCATAAATGGGATTTGTAATAAAAATACAACAAATATTTATATTTCAAAAATCGATAGTTAATACGTAATTTTACACTTTAAAAATGTTTATAATTGATATCACCATCATCCATAGATCAAGTTTTTGAAACCGCTCGAGTAGAGGAAGTTATTGGAGATTTTGTTCAACTTAAAAAAGCAGGAAGTAATTTTAAAGGATTAAGCCCTTTTAGTGACGAGCGCTCGCCAAGTTTTATGGTATCTCCTGTTAAGCAAATTTGGAAAGATTTCTCGACCGGTAAAGGCGGAACCGCAGTTTCGTTTTTAATGGAACATGAGCATTTTACATACCCAGAAGCTATTAGGTATTTAGCCAAAAAGTATAATATAGAAATTGAAGAAACCGAGCAATCTAACGAGCAAAAAGAAAAAGCAAACGAAAGGGAAAGCCTGTACTTGGTTAGCGAATTTGCAAATACCTATTTTCAAAAAATATTACATAAAACAGATCAAGGAAAATCTATAGGACTAAGTTATTTTAAAGAACGTGGTTTTACAGAAGAAACTATAAAAACATTTAACCTAGGCTACTCGTTAAACGAGTGGCAAGCCTTTACAGACGAAGCTTTAAAGCAAGGTTATAATATCGATTTTTTAGAAAAAACAGGATTAACCATAGTTAAGGAAAATAAACGTTTCGATAGGTTTAAAGGGCGTGTTATGTTTCCAATAAAAAGTATGAGTGGTCGCGTGCTAGGTTATGGAGGTCGCATTTTAATTACCGATAAAAAAGCAGCTAAATATGTAAACTCTCCAGAAAGCGAAATATACCATAAAAGTAAAGTATTATATGGCATATATCATGCAAAACAAAGTATAGCTAAAGAAGATAATTGTTATTTAGTTGAAGGTTATACAGATGTTATTCAATTTTATCAAACCGGAATACAAAATGTAGTATCATCCTCCGGAACCGCATTAACCTCAGAACAAATAAGACTTATAAATAGGTTAACAAAAAACATTACAGTACTTTTTGATGGTGATGCAGCAGGTATGCGAGCCTCACTTCGTGGTATAGATTTAATTTTAGAGCAAGGTATGAATGTAAAAGTTTGTACATTTCCAGAAGGAGAAGATCCAGATAGCTTTGCAAAACAAAACACTTTAAATGAATTATCAGCTTATTTAAATGATAATGCAAAAGATTTTATTCAGTTTAAAGCCTCAATATTATTTGAAGAGTCTAAAAACGACCCCATAAAAAAAGCCGATACAGTAAGAGACATTGTAAACAGTATTTCTAAAATACCAGACCGAATAAAAAAAGAAATTTATATTCAAGAATGTGCCAGAATTATGGATATAAGTGAAGAAGTACTTTTTAGTACTTTAGCTCAAATAAATAAAAAAGAAACCCAAGAAGAAAATAATAAATTAAAAACACAGCAAAAAGCTTTCAATGTTATAAAACATAAGCCACCAGTAGAAAAAGTTAACGTACAGTACTTATTAGAACGTAAAATAATAGAAATTTTATTGCTTTACGGAAACAAAACCGAAAGTTTTGAAGATTTAGTGCTTAAAGAAAATGAAAAAGGAGAATTAGGGTTAGAGCCAGTAATTCATGAAGCAAAAGTATTCGAAAAAATATTTCTAGACCTACAAGATGATGAAATGCAATTTTCAAATCCGCAATTTAAAACACTATATTATACCATAATAGACCGTTTAAACCAAGATCAAGAGTTTGAATTAAAAACCTTTGTTAACTCTGTAGACCAAGAAATGGCCAACGAAATAACCACTATTTTAATGGAAGACGAACGTTATACTTTAGACGATTGGAAAAGAATGAATATTTTTCCGAAAGAAAAAATAAATACAGTAGCACAACTGGTTAGCGAAACCATTTTAAGCTTACGATGCTTTTTAATCGATTTAAAAGTAAAAGAATTTCAACAAGAAACACTACAAAATAAAATAGACTCGAATAGAAATATACTTGAAGAAGTAAAAGACTATTCGGGTCTAAAAATGTTACTGTCTAGAAAACTAAACAGGGTGTTGTAAAAAGCTTAAACCTGTTGGCTAAGTTTAGCTTGGTTTACTAAATCTACTAAATTTGTAACTTTTAACTTTCTCATAAGTCTAGCCTTATAAGTGCTAACCGTTTTTTCGTTAATATCTAGTTCTTTAGAAATTTCTTTGTTTTTTCTACCAATAGTAAGAAGTTTTAATACTTCAGACTCTCTTGTAGAAAGTTTTTTGTAAAAATTACCACTTTTATTAACCCTTGTACCAAAAGCTAATTGCTGTGTTAAGTCGTTACTTAAATGAATTCCGCCATCATAAACTTTGGTAACGGCTTCGCTAATAGTAATAACATTTTCAGATTTGTTTATGTATCCAGCAGCACCAGCTTTAATGGCGTTAATGGCATAAACTTCTTCGGGTTGTGAGCTTAAAATAATGGTTTTAACATCAGGGAAATCATTTTTTAAATAACGTAGCACCGTTAATCCATTTAATTTAGGAAAATCGGCTTCGGTTAAAACAATGTCTACTGGATTTTTCTTTACAAAATCTAAAATGTCTTCTCCATCATTTACACTACCAACAACTTGAATGTTTGGCGATGCAGAGAAAAGTACTTCAAGACCCTTTCTAGTAATAGGGTGGTTGTCTGCTACTAATAATTTTATCATAATATAAGCTTTTTTTAAAAACTATTTTGAGAGAATAGTTAGGTTGAGAGAATAAGCTTGCGGTAAAAGTAAGGTTTTTTTATGCAATTCACAAAATTGACAGTAAGTTACTAGGAATTATGCAAATAGGTATAGGAATCATTTTGTGTTTGTTGTTATTGTTGTAACGTTTGTAAATTTTAAATACCTCTAATTCTCTTCCAGAAAAATCACTATTCGATTTTCCTTTATCGTCCATTTTCATGGCCCATTCAAGCTCTGGGTATGAGGCACCTATTTGGTCTTCATCACTTCTGGCGTCTCCAAATAATCCATCGCTAGGGGCTGCCTTCATTATAGAATCTGGTACTTTTAAAAATTCGCCTATGTTATAAACTTCAGATTTCATAAGGTCGGCAATAGGACTTAAATCTACACCGCCATCACCATATTTGGTATAAAAACCAACACCAAAATCTTCAACTTTATTACCAGTTCCAGCAACTAATAACCCGTAAAGCCCTGCGTAATAATAAAGTGTAGTCATTCTTAATCTAGCACGGGTATTGGCTAAAGCCATATCAATTGTAGCTTGCTCGCCATCCATAAACACCTCGGTTTTAAACTCTTCAAAAACAGGAGTTAAGTCGGCACGAGTGTCATCAACATTACTAAAACGTTGTTTAAGTTGTGCAATATGTTCATGAGCCCTGCTTACATGGCTTTCTGCTTGGTGAATTGGCATTTCTACACATAACACATTAAGACCCGTTTTTGCACAAAGTGTAGAGGTAACAGCAGAGTCTATACCGCCAGAAATGCCAACAACAAAACCGTTTACACCTGCTTTTGTAGCATAATCTTTTAACCAATTTACAATGTGATTTACAACTTTTTCTGTTTGCATTTTAAATGAATTTATGTGTAATAATAGTACCTTTGCAAACAAAAATAAACCATCCGCTCAATTTATAAAAATTTATGACGTTTAAGTTTTCTATGAGATTTATATTATTTCTTTTTGGTTTACTGCTAATTACATTTTCTTGTAAAAATGAAAATACTCAAGAGCTAGATATAGCCAAAATAAATACAGATGTTACTATAGAACGTTTTGATAGGCTATTTGCTGAAGTTACACATAATAGTTTACCAGATTTAAAAAAGGCATATCCTTTTATGTTTTCTAACTTGTACCCAGATGATTTTTGGTTGGAAAAAAAAGCCGATACCTTACAAACGCAATTGTTTGAAGAGGTTGAAAAAACATTTGCTAATTTTAAGCCTGTTGAAACCGAAATTGAATCCTTATTTAATCATTTAAAATACTATTTTCCTGAGTTTAATCCGCCTCGAATCATTACAACAACCAACGATGTAGATTATAGAAATAGAGTTATAGTAACAGACACCATTGCTGTGATAGCTTTAGACTCGTATTTAGGTAGTAAACATAAGTTTTATGGCGGTATTGCTAATTATTTAAAAGCACATTTTAATAAAGCACATATTGTAATTAATTTGGCTAACGAATATGCTAAGAAATATACCTACCAAGCTCCTCGTAAAACCCTTTTAGACGAAATGATTTATCATGGTAAGTTACTTTATTTTAAAGACAAAGTAATACCTTTTAAAACCGAAGCAGAACGTATAGAGTATTCTAATGAAGAGTTAAATTGGGCAATAGCAAACGAAAGCTATATTTGGCGCTATTTTGTAGGTCGAGAATTATTGTTTAGTACAGATACTAAATTGCCCCGACGATTTATAAACCCTGCACCTTTTTCAAAATTTTATTTAGAAGAGATTGATGCCGATTCGCCAGGAAGATTAGGGCAATATATAGGTTGGCAAATTGTAAGAGCTTATATGCAACAAAATAATGTGTCTTTTAAAGATATGCTAATAAAAAGTACCGAAGAAATTTTTAATAACTCAAAGTTTAAACCCCGTAAATAATGGCAAATACTCAAACATCGAAAATAGAACTTAATGTTGAATTGGACGAAAATCGTGTGCCAGAAAAACTACATTGGACAGCTCAAGATGGAGGTATAACTAACCAAGAAGCTAAAGCAATGATGCTTGCCGTTTGGGATGCTAAAGCTCAAGAAACACTTCGTATAGATTTATGGACAAAAGATATGCCAGTAGACGAAATGAAAGTGTTTTTTCATCAAACCCTAGTTGCTATGAGCGATACCTTTTTAAGGGCAACTCAAGACGAAAAAATGAGTGCAACCATGAAAGATTTTTGCGATTATTTTGCCGAGAAGCTAGAGCTTAAAAAGTAAAATACTTTTAAAAACACATAGATAAACCAAAACCGTTTTGGTTTGCAATAATGCTAAATTCTGGTTTTAGTGTGTTTTTAGATGTCGCTTTAAAAGATGCATTGTAAAGTTTTACAGCTTGATTAATTTTTTTGTTAGCGCCAGATGAAATTGGGATAGCCAAAATTATAAGGCCAGAACCAATGCCTGCCATAGTCCAATTTGCTTTGCCGCCACCTAAAACCGTACCTATTGGCCATCCTATTAATCCGCCACCAATAAAACCTAAAGCAGCAGATAAGCTTCTGTTGGTTCGCCCTTCTTTAATTAATTTAAAGGCATTGGTGTTAGATTCTATAATAGATGCTAAATCGCCTATAGATATTAATTCATCATTATAGGTGTATTTATAGCCGCCAAATACTTTTTCTGTGTTAATTTGTTGCGAATTACAAAACGGTGTTATAAATAATGTTATAATTAGAATTAAAATCAAGTTTTTCATTATTAATACATTTAGGTTAAAAAGTAGATTTTGAAGCTTTTAAGTTGCTTATTAACAAATATATGGAATAACTTTTCTTTTATAAAAAGTGTTTCTTTACTAAAGTATATTAAATCGCGTTATGGTTTAATATCTTTTATGTCTTTTTGTAAATGATCTAAATACAAAATACCATTTAAATGGTCTATCTCATGCTGAAATATTACCGAAGTAAAGCTATTTATAGTTTCTGTTTTATGTTCATTTTTCATCGTATCATATTCAATGGTTATAGCATACGATCTGTTATTTAATGCTTCCGTTCTATTAGGAATGGATAAACAACCTTCTTTTAAGGTTTGCTTTTTTTTAGAGTACGAAATAATTTTTGGGTTTAAATAAACTTCAAAAGGAAAATTTTCTTTGTCGAATCGTTGTACCCAAATAATATTTTTTAATATACCAACTTGTGGAGCCGCAATACCAACGCCCATAGACATGCTGTCTCTTACAGTTGCATATAATCGTTGTACAAAAGTTTGTAATATAGGGTCTTTTGGGTTTGGCTTTATGTAATTACTTTTAGTTCTTAACAACAAAGAGTCTTTGGTATTGTTAATTTTATAAACACGCATAGGTGTTAAACTATCAGCAATTGTTATTAAAGCTACTTGCTTGCTAGAAAACGATTTGTTAATAATGCTTTTTTGTGTAGAACAGCCAATAGTTAATATACACCAAATAAAAAACGTAGTTTTTTTTACTCCATTTGTATATGGTGTTGTTAGTTTTTTCATTATTGGTTTTTAAATTACCATTCGTTTATTTTGTTCGAGTCTAATTTTATGAAAATAAAAATAAGAATGGTAAAGGCCCATAGTCCTGAACCTCCATAGCTAAACATAGGTAAAGGTATGCCTATAGTAGGAATTAAGCCCATAACCATACCAATGTTAATAAAGAAATGGATGAAAATTATAGCGGCAACACCATAACCATAAACCCTACTAAATTGCGATTTTTGTAATTCGGCTAAGTGTAAAATACGAAGCAGTAGCAATACAAATAAAATAACCACAAAGGCACTACCTAAAAAGCCCCATTCTTCGCCTACGGTACTAAAAATATAATCTGTATGTTGCTCTGGTACAAACTTTCCTGTGGTTCTAGTGCCTTCCATGAAACCACGCCCTGTAAGTCCTCCAGAGCTAATAGCTTTTTCAGATTCGTTAAGGTTATAGGCAAAAGTTCGTTTCATTTGTTCTAGTTTTTTAGGGTCTTTTTCTAAGCGTAACCAAAGGCTTATACGGTCTTGTTGATGAGGTTTTAATACACTTTGATAGAAAAATTTTATACCAAAAGAAACAGCAAATGCAATAATAATTATTAAAATAGATTGAAATATTCTTAACTTTTTTTTACTTATAAAGTGAAAACTAATAACAAGTAATACAGCTATACAGGATGTTATAATAGCCCCAAATTTTAAAGATAAAACAGATAGTAAAATTAATGATATGCCTATGGTTAAATAATATTTAGGTAACCCTTCGCGGTATAATACAAAAAAGAATGCGCCATAAACAATGGTGCTTCCTGTGTCGTTTTGAAGTAGTACCAATAAGGCAGGAATTATAATTATAGCAAAAGTTCTAATTTGGTCTTTAAACAATTTAATATTAGTGTTTAAATCGCTTATATATTTGGCAACCGCAAGTGCGGTAGCTGTTTTTGCAAACTCGCTTGGTTGTAGTGTCATGCCGCCTATGCCATACCAAGATGTGGCGCCGTTTACATTTTTTCCAAAAATAAAAAGCCCAACTAAAGAGAGCATTGATATAATGTAAATAACGCTAGAAAAACGTTCGTAAAACTTAGCATCGACTGCCAATAATAGTATAATTAAGCCAAAGGTTAGAAAAATAAAAATAAGCTGCTTGCCAAATGGTTGAGAGACATCGAAGTAGCTAGTTGTTGTTCCTGTATGCGATGCAGATAATATATTAAGCCAACCAAAACCTACTAATAATAAAAAAAGTATAATAGTAATCCAATCGAACTTAAAATGTCTGTTAGTATCTCTAACCATTAATTATCAGATTTATTAATTCTGTTTAATTCTTTTTTTAATTTATAGTATTCCTGCTCCTCAATAACTTGTAAAGTTGTATAGCCATTTATTTTAAAGGGTTGGCCAGAATAAGGTTTGGCATATTCATTTTCTAGACTGTGCTTTAAAAGCCAATCTTCTAAGTCTTTTCTAGTGGTGTGGCCTTTTATATGTTTTTCAATCATTAAACTAGCTATTCTACCTGCAAATCTGCTTCCCCAGTAACCGTTTTCAACAAATACTGCAATGGCTATTTTGGGGTTGTCTTTTGGTGCAAAAGCAACAAATATAGAGTGGTCTGTTAGTTGTGTTTTTACACTATCTATTTTTACAAAATTTTCAACGGTACCGGTTTTTCCGCAAATTTCAATGTCTTTTACTTGTAAAGTAGCAGCAGTACCTTTTTTATAAACTTGTAGCATGCCTTCAATTACAGGTTCAAAATTGTGTTTATCAATTGTTGTGTGTTTGGGTTTTGTATATTGTTCGGGAAGCTCTTCTCCTTCAATATTTTTTATAATATGCGGTGTAAAGTAATACCCTCTGTTTGCTATGGCAGCAGTCATGTTAGCTAATTGGATAGGTGTTGTTGCAACCTCGCCTTGTCCAATAGCGTTTGATATGGTATAGGTAGAATAAAAAGTATTAGGGTATAAGCGTTTATAATAATTTCGGTCTGGTATTCTTCCTTTTTGTCCAACTTTTAAATCGTAACCTAAAAAATTGCCTAAACCAAAACTTTTAGCGTGCTTACTCCAAGTATTTATCCCATCGGAAGCACTTCCGCTTTTGTCTAGTATTTTTCTGTATGTTGTAGCAAAATAGGCATTGCAAGAGCGTTGTATACCTCCGGTCATGTCGTTTCTTGTGCCTCTATTGCAATGGCATTTCATAAATCTGTTTCCGTACTTATATCCTGCATAACAGGTAACGGTTTCTTCTGGAGTTATAACGCCTTCTTGAAGCGCTATTAAGGCATTCATTAACTTAAAAGGCGAACCTGGTTCGTAAACACCTTGTAAACTTCTGTTAAATAGTGGTTTTGCAATAGTATCATTATAAAGTTTTGTGAAGTTTTTTGATCGCTCTCTACCTACTAAAATATTGGGGTTGTAGGTTGGAGCTGCTACCATTGCTAAAATTTCGCCCGACGATGGTTCAATAGCAATAACACCGCCGCGTTTATTTTTCATTAGTAATTCGCCATAGGCTTGAAGTTGCGCATCGATAGTTATAGTAATATCTTTACCTTGTTCTGGTATGGTATCGAATTTACCGTTTTTATATGGGCCAATATTTCTGTTAAATCTATCTTTTTGAATAAATTTAATGCCTTTTACGCCTCGAAGTGTATTTTCGTACGATGCTTCTACACCTTGTTTGCCAATTAAATCGCCCATTTTATAGTATGGGTCTTTTCTAATTATAGCGTTGTTTACTTCTCCAATATCGCCTAGTACATTGGCTCCAATTGTTGTTTCGTAATTTCTAAGAGATCGTTTTTGTATATAAAATCCATGGAACTTACGCATTTTTTCTTGTAAAACGGCATAGTCTTCTTTTGATAGGTGAGACACAAAAACCGATGGCAATCTAGGAGAATAATGTCTAGCTTTTTCATAGTTTTTTATGAATCGTTCTTTATCAATTTTTAATAATTTACAAAACTCAAGGGTATCTAAAGGTTCAACCTCACGAGGAATAACCATAACATCATAAGAAGGTTGGTTGGCAACTAGTAATTCGCCATTTCTGTCGTATACAAAGCCGCGTTTTGGGTAGTCGTAAACTTTTCTAATAGCGTTGTCTTCATACAAATTATGCCCACTAGAGTTATATACTTGAAGGTAAAATAATCTAGCAATAAAAAGTAAGCCAACAGCAATTATAGAAAAAAAAAGTAAAAGTTGTCTCATTTAGGTTTTTTACTAAAAATTATGGTAAAAACAATGCTTAATAAAATAGTAAATATACTTGAGAATAACGTTTTTTGAAAGATTAAAAGTATTTTTGAAATGCTAAAAATTTCTAAAGAAAATAAAACCACGTGGTGCAACGTAGTAAGTAATGTGAAATAGGTGAGTTTAGAGCCAAACTCAACATTACTAAACCTAATGGTTTGATGATGGTACATCATTCCGAAAGAAGATTTTAATATTATAGGCCTAAAGTAAGCTATAAATACCGATGCGGCTGCATGAATACCTCCCGTGTCTAAAAACATATCTATTGTTATACCAATTAAAAAACTTAATAACATTAGTATTATTCGATTGTTTTTTACAGGAAATAAAGCAATAAACAAAATATAAATATAAGGGTTAACATACCCCAAAAAATTAATGTGATTTAATATTAAAACCTGTGTTAAAACTAAAGTTATAAAACGAATGGTATGTACAGAAAAAACACTATTCATTTAATTGCCGTTTTGTAGGTTAGTTATTTCTTCTTTATCTACATTTTTAATAATATAAACATGTTCTATACTCGTCATATCATTAAAAAGTCTTACATTAATTTCGTAATAGTTTTCGGCCAAATCTAGTTTAAAGGCTTCAACAATACCAACACGAACTCCTTTAGGAAAAATAGAAGAACGGCCAGATGTAACTATAGTGTCTCCTTTACTAACGGGGGCAATTTTAGGAATATCGATAAGTTGAGCAAATTTAGGGTCTTTACCATTCCATGTTAAAGTGCCAAAATGGTTTGTTTTTTTTAATTGCGCACTAATTTGGCTTGTTGTATTTAATATTGAAATAACTGTAGAGTAGTTGTTACTTGTTTTATCTACAATGCCAATGATACCTTTTGAAGAAATTACACCAAAATCTTGTTTTATACTGTCGTTTTTGCCTTTGTTTAGCGTTAAAATATTGTTGTTTAATGAGTAGCTATTTTTAATAATATTAGAGCTATAAAAACGATATGATGCTTTAAAAGCTAAACTATCTGTAAAAATAGAATCTGTTTTAATGGTTGCGTTGTAAAGCAATGCTTTAAGCCTGTTGTTTTCTTCGGATAATAATTGATTTTGAGATTTTAAATTAAAGTAACCACTTATATTATTAACTGAATTGTATACACCACCAGTTAGGAAGTTGGCCGAATTAATAAACTTACTTTTGTGATAAGAGTGTGTTTGAATAGTAAATAAAAGTGAAACACTAAACAGCAACAAGAATAACAAAAAGTTTTTGTTTCTTATTATAAAGTTAATAATCTGTTGCATGATTTATCTGCCTATTTTGCGCTTATTTTATCAATACGCTTTTGTATTTAGTTAAGTTTTTAAGTGTTATACCAGTACCTCTTACAACAGCGCGTAAAGGATCTTCTGCTATGTAAACAGGCAAATCTGTTTTTTGAGATAGACGTTTGTCTAAACCACGTAACATAGAGCCTCCACCAGCTAGATAAATACCTGTGTTATAAATATCGGCAGCTAATTCAGGAGGGGTTTGCGATAGGGTTTCCATAACCGCATCTTCAATTCGTAAAATAGATTTGTCTAATGCTTTAGCAATTTCTCGATATGAGATAGAAACTTGTTTGGGTTTTCCTGTTAACAAATCTCGACCTTGTACACTCATATCTTCTGGAGGTAATTCTAAATCTTCGGTAGCTGCACCAATTTGTATTTTAATTTTTTCGGCAGTTCGCTCGCCAACATAAAGGTTGTGTTGCGTACGCATATAATATACAATATCGTTTGTAAATACATCACCTGCTATTTTTACAGATTTATCGCATACAATACCGCCTAAAGCAATTACAGCAATTTCGGTAGTACCGCCACCTATATCTACCACCATATTACCTTTGGGTTGCATAATATCTACACCAATACCAATTGCAGCTGCCATAGGCTCGTGTATTAAGTAAACCTCTTTACCATTAACGCGTTCTGCACTTTCTTTTACTGCTCGCATTTCTACCTCTGTAATACCAGAAGGGATACAAATGACCATGCGTAAAGCGGGAGTGAAAAATTTCTTTTTTAATGCTGGTATGTTTTTTATAAACATACTAATCATTTGTTCTGAGGCATCAAAATCTGCAATTACCCCATCTTTAAGTGGCCGAATGGTTTTAATGTTTTCATGGGTTTTACCTTGCATTAAACTGGCTTCTTGGCCAACGGCAATTATTTTACCCGATATTCTGTCGCGAGCTACTATAGAAGGAGCGTCAACAACAACTTTATCGTTGTGAATTATAAGTGTGTTTGCAGTACCTAAATCTATTGCAATTTCTTCTGTTAAGAAATCAAAAAATCCCATGTGTTATTAAAAATTTAAAGTGGTTTTAAAAACGAATCCCGTAAATGTAATAAAAGTTAATAAATATATGACTTTTAAGAGGTTCAAAATTCGTATTAAAATTTATTGCCTTTTACTTATACGTTATTCATCGATTTTTAGATTATTAAAAACCGATGAATTTATGTGTTAATTTATGGGTTTTTTAGTGTTTAAAGTGGCGTGTACCTGTCATTACCATAGCTACGTTGTTTTCGTTGCAATAGTCTATGCTTAATTGGTCTTTTATAGAACCACCTGGCTGAATTACGGCTGCTATACCAGCATTATTTGCTATTTCAACACAATCTGGAAACGGAAAAAATGCATCGCTAGCCATAACAGCTCCGTTTAAATCGAATTTAAAAGTTCCTGCTTTATGTATAGCTTGTTCTAAAGCATCAACACGGCTTGTTTGTCCTGTTCCGCTTGCACAAAGTTGTTTGTTTTTTGCTAAAACAATAGTGTTAGATTTTGTGTGCTTACAAATTTTTGAAGCGAATATTAAATCGTCTATCTGTGCTTGTGTAGGTGCTGTGTTTGTTACGTTTTTTAAATCTTCGGCTTTGTCTGTAATGTTGTTTCTGTCTTGAACTAAAATACCATTTAAACAGCTTCTTACGTTTGTTTTTGGCATTTCAATATCATGAATTTTTAATAGAATTCTATTTTTCTTTCCTTTTAAAACTTCTAAGGCTTCATTTGAAAATGATGGCGCTATAACAACTTCGCAGAACAATTTATGAATTTCTTCTGCTGTAGATAAATCAATTTCTTTATTTCCAATTAAAACACCTCCAAAGGCCGAAACAGGGTCGCCTGCTAAAGCATCAATATAGGCTTGATGTAAGGTGTCGCGTTGTGCTAAACCACAAGCGTTATTGTGTTTTAAAACAGCAAATGTTGGCGCGTCGTTTTTAAATTCTAGCATTAAATTTACGGCAGCATCAACGTCTAAAAGGTTGTTATAACTTAGTTCTTTACCGTGAAGTTTTGTAAATAATTCTTCAAAATTTCCAAAGAAAAAACCTTTTTGGTGTGGATTTTCTCCATAACGTAATGTTTTACCATTAGTTTCACTTAATTTTAAAACAGTTTCCTCGTTATTTTGGTTAAAATAGTTAAATATTGCAGTATCATAATGAGAAGAGACATTAAATGCTTTGCCAGCAAAACGTTTTCTGTCTTCTTCTGAAATAGCACCGTTGTTAGCAGAAATTAATTCTAAAAACTCGGCATAATCATTAACCGATGACACACAAATTACATCGGCATAGTTTTTAGCAGCGGCACGGATTAAGGAAATTCCTCCTATATCAATTTTTTCAATAATATCTTGATTGCTAGCGCCAGATGCTACTGTTTTTTCAAATGGGTATAAATCTACAATTACAACATCTATTTGCGGAATTTCATACTCGGCTAATTCGGCAACATCGCCGTCATGATTTTGTCTGTTTAAAATACCTCCAAAAACTTTTGGGTGTAATGTTTTTACACGACCACCTAAAATAGAAGGGTAAGAGGTTACATCTTCAACAGGTACAACTTTAATCCCTAAATCGTTTATAAATTTTTCTGTTCCACCAGTAGAATAAATGGTTACACCTTGTTTGTCAAGTTCTTTTACAATAGGCTCTAAACCGTCTTTGCTAAATACAGATATTAATGCCGATTTAATAGTTTTTTCGTTGCTCATTTGTGTTGTGTTATTTTTTTTGAAAATGAATTTTGTAAATAATTGCAAAAGTACTTATTTCATCTAACAAAATAAATGAGGATGCCTTAAAAATAAATGCGTTTTTTTAACGAAAAACATAAGTTGTTAACAGTATGCTTTAATTCTTTAAAACAAGAAATAAGGATGTTGAAAATTTAAATTTATGTTTTTGGGGTTTAAGCAAGTAATTTAGATACTTTGCTGCAAACAAATTCTAAAAAATCTTCGTCGTTTTTAGTAAAAGGATCTGGTGTGTTAGAGTCAATATCTATTTGTCCAATATTTTTACCATTAACAAAAATAGGCACTACAATTTCGGCTTTAACGGTTATGCTGCAAGCTATATAATTGTCTTGCGCAGCAACATCAGGTACCACGAAATTTTCGTTACTAACGGCAACTTGCCCACAAATACCTTTTCCGAAAGGAATTACAGTATGGTCTGTTGGCTCACCAACATAAGGACCTAAGTGTAGTTCTTTTTTATTGGCGTTACTAAAATAAAACCCAACCCAGTTATAATATTCTACATGAGTTTCAAGTAATTTGCAAATGTTTAAAAGGCGTTCGTTAACAGTTTTTTCGGTTTCAGAAACAATACGCTCTACCTGTGGTTTTAGTTTTTCGAAAATCATAAATTCAAAAGTTTTGGCAAAAGTATTTAAAAAGGCGTAATTTCGATATTCCGTTTTAATAAAATTAACACAATTCTTTTTTTAAGAAATAGCTAAAATATTACTTGAAAACACTTTTTATAAAATATAAGCTGGTAATAAAATTTATACTTACATTTTTGTTGGTTTATGGGCTGTTATCTGTTGTTTACAAATTTTATTTACAATTTTCTAATGGGGCTGTATTTTATCCAGATTTCATGACGCATTTAGTTTCGGTGCAAACAGAAGCGTTATTACATACTTTGGGGTATCAAGTACAAATGTTGCCGCACCCAAACGAGCCATCTATGAAGGTAATTTTAAATGGAAAATATTTAGCTAGAATTATAGAAGGCTGTAATGGTATAAGTGTAATTATTTTGTTTGTATCGTTTATTGTTGCTTTTTCTGGACAATGGAAAACAACTTTTTTTTACTTGCTTGCTGGTAGCGTTTTAATTTATGCTATAAATTTATTGCGCATAGTGTTTTTAACTATAAGTATGTATCATTACCCAGCGTATGAAGATGTTTTACATACGGTTGTTTTTCCAGGAATAATTTACGGTTTAGTGTTTTTGTTATGGATTTTTTGGGTAAATAGGTTTTCTAAATTAAACAAAAAGCATGCGTAAAATTATTAAGTATATATGGCTTTTTGTTTTAGTTTTAATGCTAATTTTAATACGTTTTTTTGAAGATGTATTGTTTTACGATCCATATTTAACATTTTTTCAAAACGACTATTTGTATATTGATAGTCCTAGGCGAGAAATAGCTAAATTGATAGGTTATACTACCTTGCGGTATATTATAAATGCGTTTATTTCATTAGCTATTTTATATGTGGTTTTTAGAGATAAACATATAATAAAATTCTCTGTTGTTATTTATGGTGTTGCCTTTGCAGGTTTAATTACGGTTTATTTGTATTTTGTTATTAACCCGAGGCAAGAAGATTATTACTTGTTTTTTAATATTCGTCGTTTTTTAATTCAGCCTATAATTTTAATACTTTTGCTTCCAGCATTTTACTACCATAAACTAAAAAAATAAGTGTTAAACATACGATAAAATGTATTGTTAAAATTTCATTTTTTGTAATTTTGTAGAGTGATAAAACAAATCTTACATAAAAGTTTTACTATAATAATGGCGCTTTTAGTGCTGTTTTCAACAGTATCTTTTACTATTGAAAAGCATTTTTGTGGTGATGTTTTAGTTGGTGTTTCGGTATTTACTGAGGCCGAAAAATGTGCTACCGAAGCTTTAGAAATACTCCAGAAGAAAACTTGCTGTAAGGACGAAACAAATGTTGTGAAAGGGCAAGACGAATTAAAAGTATCTTCGTTTGAAGATTTAGATTTCGAGCAGCAACAATTCATTACAACATTTGCATATGCTTATTTAAGTTGTTTTGAGAGTTTAGCAAAACACACAATTCCTCATAAAAATTATTCGCCACCAAATTTGGTTTACGATATTTTGGTGTTAGACCAAGTATTCATCATTTGATTTAATAAATGTTTTTATTGATGCCCTAAAATTAGGGTTCTGGTAAAGTTTTCGCTTTCGCGGAAATAAAATATTTATTAATTCAAATTTTTAACAAAATGAAACATATTTATACAGTTTCAGGCATGACCTGTAACGGGTGTGGAACATCGGTGGAAGAAAAGCTAAATAAGCTGCCAGATGTTATAAAAGCTTCTGTAAATTTAGAAACTTCAGAAGCTACAATAGAAATGGCTAACCACATTTCAACAGAAACGCTACAACAAACCATTTCTAACAAATATTCAATATCAGAAAAGAATATTTTTAATTCAGCTTCAAAAAATAGCATTGAAGAGAAAAGCGATTTGCAGCAATTATTTCCATTGTTTTTAATATTTGGTTACATAATTGCCGCATCTGTAATGCTAAACGTAAAACCTTGGGAAACCAATGGTTTTATGCTCGATTTTATGGGGTTATTCTATATTGTTTTTAGCTTTTTTAAGTTTTTAGACTTAAAAGGCTTTCCAGAATCGTTTAAAATGTACGACCCGCTTGCAAAAGTGATGCCTGTTTATGGTTGGGTGTATCCATTTATAGAAGCCATTCTTGGTATTATGTTTTTAATGCGTATAGAAATACCTGTAGTGCTAATTGCAACTGTAATTATTTTAGGAATAACTACTATTGGCGTTACTAAAATATTGCTTGATAAAAAAACAATTCAATGCGCATGTTTGGGTACAGCATTAAAACTTCCTATGACAAAAGCTACGTTTATTGAAAATAGTATTATGATAGTTATGGCAATTATAATGCTTATAAAAACCTATAACTAAAAATGAAATATTTAATTTATATACTAATAGTATTTCCTTGTTTGTTGGTTTCTCAAGAACGTATTACAGGTAAAATTCTAGACGCAAACGAAACAAATAACGAAATTGGTTTGGTAGGTGCTAATGTGTATTGGCTAAATACAGAAGTAGGCACCGTAACAGATATTGATGGGAATTTTTCAATACTATACAAGCCAGAATACAGCAAGTTGGTTATTAGCTATGTTGGGTTTAAAACAGATACGCTAACAATAAATACAACAAAAAACATTAAACATTGGTTGCAACCAACAGATAATTTAGATACTGTGGTATTAAAATCGAGAAAGCAAACTACTGTAAAATCGTATTTTAAAGCTGCAAATGTTATAAATGTAAGTAGCGACGAGCTGTTAAAAGCAGCCTGTTGTAACCTCTCTGAAAGTTTCGAAACTAATCCATCTATAGATGTTAATTTTGCCGATGCTATTACCGGTACGCGTCAAATTAAAATGTTAGGCTTAACCAGTCCTTATATTTTAATTGCTACCGAAAACATTCCGTCTATACGCGGCGCTTCTCAAGCTTATGGATTAAGTTTTATTCCCGGCACATGGGTAGAAAGTATTCAAATAACAAAAGGCGCGGGTAGTGTAGTTAATGGTTTTGAAAGTATAGCAGGGCAAATTAATGCCGAGTTAGTAAAACCATCAACAGATAATACATTGTTTGTTAATTTATACGGAGCCTCAAGCGAGCGCTTAGAGTTAAACACGCACATTAATACTAAAGTTAACGATAAATGGCATACCGGATTATATTTGCATGGTAATACTCATAATAAAAAGCATGATGTAAATAACGATGGTTTTTTAGATATGCCATTATTTAACCAAATAAATATCATGAACCGTTGGCAATATATTGATACAAAAAAAGGTTTTTTAAGTTTTATAAATCTAAAATTTTTAAACGATAAAAAACAAACTGGAGAGCTAGACTTTAACCCCAAAACCGATAAGTTAACAACAAACTATTGGGGCGGCGAGATAGATACTAAACGCTACGAGATATCTTCAAAACTAGGTTATGTAAACCCTAATATACCTTGGCAAAGTATTGGGGTGCAAACAGCTTTTAGTAGTCATAAGCAAGCGTCGTATTTTGGTTTAAACACATATAATATTACTCATAACAGTTTGTATGCAAATGCAATTTATAATTCGATTATAAGCGATTCTAGGCATAAAATAAAAACAGGACTAAGTTATACATACGACCATTATGATGAGTTTGTAGATGCTGGCGGTTTAGATACAGACTTTGAAAGAACCGAAAACTCAGTTGGTGCTTTTTTTGAGTATAGCTTCGATAATTTAGAGCTGTTTAATTTAACAGCAGGAGTTAGAATTGATAACCATAATTTATTGGGCACATTTGTAACACCAAGAGTGCATGCAAGGTATTCGCCATGGAGCAAATCTGCTTTTCGAGCTTCTTTTGGAAGGGGTAAACGTAGCGCTAATATTTTTACCGAAAACCAGCAATTGTTTTCAACATCTAGACAAATTAATATTTTTAATTCTGGCGGAACTGTTTATGGTTTAGATCCCGAAATAGCTTGGAATTATGGGGTTTCGTATTTACAAGGCTTCAATCTTTTTGGGAGAAAAGCAGATATAACGTTAGATTACTATAAAACCGATTTTAAAAATCAAATTGTAGTAGATTGGGAAACGCCTAGCCAAATTAGTTTTTATAACCTTAACGGAAAAAGTTATGCAAATAGTTTTCAAGCAGAATTAAATTATAATGTTTTGGAACATGTAGATTTACGAACAGCTTATAAATTTTACGATGTTAAAACCGATTATAATTCGGGAAAGTTAGAGCGTCCTTTAACACCAAAGCATAGGTTTTTTACTAATATTGGTTACGAAATGCATAAAAATGAAGGTAAGCCAGGGTTTTGGAAGTTCGATGCAACCTTTAATTGGTTAAGCGACCAGCGGTTTGCAAATACAGCAAGTAATCCTGCCGAATATCAATTGCCAGGCAGAACACCATCTGTAGCTACATTAAATGCCCAAATAACTAAAGTGTTTTCTCCAAAATTTGAAGTATATTTAGGTGGAGAAAACATAACAAACCTTAGGCAATCTAACCCTATTTTAGGAGCTAATAACCCTTTTGGTGCGAATTTTGATTCTACCTTTGTATATGGTCCAGTTTTTGGAAGCATGTATTATGCTGGTTTACGGTATAAAATAAAATAAAACTAATAATATTATCCTGAATTTAATTCAGAATTTAAAGACTAATAATTATGAAAAACTTAATAGTTATAGCATTAATTTTAATAGCATCAACCACTTTTGCCCAAAATAAAAATGCAAAAGCATCTATGGAAGTAGATGGAGTATGTGGCATGTGTAAAGCTCGTATTGAAAAAGCATGTTTAAACACTAAAGGTGTGAAATTTGCACAATGGAATGTAGATACTCACGAATTAAAATTAATTTATGATGATAGAAAAACCAATATAAAAACCATTGAAAAACAAGTGTTAGCTGCAGGACATGATACAAAAGAACTTAAAGCTACAGACGAGGCTTATGCCAAAGTGCATCCATGTTGTAAATACCGAGATGAGGCTGTGATTGATGATCATACTCCAAATCATAACAAAAAGCATAATGAAAACGATAAACATAATCATTAAAATATGAAAACCACACCAGAGCATAATGCACGAATTGCAAAAATGACTTTTGCATCGGTTTACCCGCATTATATTACAAAAGTTGAAAAAAAAGGTAGAACAAAAGAGGAGTTGTTACAAGTCATTGAGTGGCTTACTGGTTTTAATGAAAGTAAATTACAAAAGCTTATTGATGATAAAGTAACATTTGAAACCTTTTTTAATGAAGCAAAATTAAACCCTAATGCTAAGCTTATAAAAGGGGTAATATGCGGATACAGAATAGAAGAAATAGATAATGCTTTAACCAAAAAAACAAGGTATTTGGATAAGTTGGTAGATGAATTAGCTAAAGGTAGAAAAATGGAAAAAATATTAAGAACCGCTTAGTTTTAAATACAGTTTTAAAGTATGCCTAAAATTCAATATCGTATTTATGTTGTAGAATTATCGAAGCGGGTATTTACAGAAAACGCTAGGTTTCGGGCAGCGAATCCGCAGTTTAATGGCGTTTTAGAATGTCTGTATGTTGGTATGACAAGTAAAACGCCTAAAGAACGTTTTATGCAACACAAAACAGGGTATAGAAATAAGAAAGGTTATAAATTATCGTCTAGTATTGTACAAAAATATGGTTCGTATTTAAGGCCAAGTTTGTACAACCATATAGATCCAATAAGTTCTAGGGCTGAAGCTTTAAAAATGGAAGAGACTTTAGCGTTAGAGTTGCGCAGGCAACGTTATGCGGTTTGGTTTAATTAAATTTTATATTTAAATAAAAACGCTCCTCAAAACATTGAGGAGCGTTTTTTTATAACTTGTGTATTGAGGGGTCTCGATTACATCATGCCTGGCATTCCGCCACCTCCCATTGGAGGCATAGCAGGAGCATCTTCTTTAATATCAATTAAAGCACATTCTGTTGTTAGAATCATTCCAGCTACAGAAGCTGCATTTTCTAAAGCAATACGTGTTACTTTTTTAGGGTCGATAATACCAGCTTTAAGCATATCTACATAGGCTTCAGATTTAGCATCGTAACCAAAATCTTTTTTACCTTCTAAAACTTTATTGATAACTACAGAGCCTTCGCCACCTGCATTTTCAACAATAGTTCTTAAAGGTGCTTCAATAGCTTTGTTTACTATTTGTACGCCTGTGGTTTCATCTAAATTATCTGTTGTAATTTTAGCTAATACAGCTTTTGCTCTTACTAAAGCTACACCACCACCAGCAACAATGCCTTCTTCTACGGCTGCTCTTGTTGCATGTAAAGCATCGTCAACACGGTCTTTTTTCTCTTTCATTTCAACTTCACTTGCAGCGCCAACGTAAAGTACAGCAACACCGCCAGCTAGTTTTGCTAAACGTTCTTGTAGCTTTTCTTTGTCGTAATCTGAGGTTGTTGTTTCTATTTGCGATTTAATTTGGTTTACACGTGCTTTAATGGCATCTGCATCACCAGAACCGTTTACAATAGTTGTATTGTCTTTATCTACAGTTACGGTTTCGGCAGTTCCTAACATGCTTAAATCGGCATTTTCTAATGTAAATCCTCTTTCTTCAGAAATTACAGTTCCGCCGGTTAATATAGCAATGTCTTCAAGCATAGCTTTACGTCTGTCGCCAAAACCAGGCGCTTTTACAGCAGCAATTTTTAATCCGCCACGTAACTTGTTAACTACTAATGTTGCTAAGGCTTGCCCATCAACATCTTCGGCAATGATTAATAACGGACGGCCAGATTGTGCTACTGGCTCTAATATTGGAAGAATTTCTTGTAGGTTAGAAATCTTTTTGTCGAATAATAAAATGTATGGATTTTCTAAATCGGCAATCATTTTGTCAGAATCTGTTACAAAGTAAGGAGAAAGATATCCTCTGTCAAACTGCATACCTTCAACTACGTCAACATAAGTTTCCATACCTTTGGCTTCTTCAACAGTAATAACACCTTCTTTACCAACTTTGCTAAAGGCTTGTGCAATTAATTCGCCAATAGTGTTATCGTTATTTGCTGAAATAGCAGCTACTTGCTGGATTTTTTCTGAAGAGTTACCAACTTTTTTAGCTTGTTTTTCTAAATCTGCTGTAATGGCTTCAACGGCTTTGTCTATACCACGTTTTAAATCCATTGGGTTTGCACCAGAAGCTACGTTTTTTAAACCTTCTTTTACAATAGCTTGGGCTAATACGGTTGCAGTTGTTGTACCATCTCCAGCTAAGTCGTTAGTTTTACTTGCAACTTCTTTTACCATTTGAGCGCCCATGTTTTCGTGCTCGTTTTCTAGTTCTATTTCTTTTGCTACAGATACACCATCTTTAGTTACAGAAGGAGCACCAAAGCTTTTTGAAATAATTACATTACGTCCTTTAGGACCTAGAGTTACTTTTACTGCATTTGCTAATGCATCAACACCACGTTTTAGTCCGTCGCGTGCTTCAATATCAAATTTTATATCTTTTGCCATTTTTTTAATTTTTTAGCTTTTTGCCATTAGCTTTTTTAGCTGTTGGCTAAGTTTTTAATTGTTTTTTGTAGAGCTAAAAGCCAAAGGGCTAATAGCGGTTTGTTTTTTTAGATAATTGCAAGTATGTCGCTTTCGCGCATAATTAAATAATCTTTACCTTCTAGTTTTAAATCTGTTCCGGCGTATTTACCATATAAAACAGTATCTCCAACTTTTACAGTAATAGGCTCGTCTTTAGTGCCTTTTCCGGCAGCTACAACGGTTCCTTTTTGAGGTTTTTCTTTTGCATTGTCTGGAATAATAATTCCTGATGCTGTTTTAGTTTCAGCAGCAGCAGGCTCAATAAGAACTCTGTCTGCTAATGGTTTAATGTTTAATGCCATTGTTATATGTTTTAATTTTAAAATATTAAAGTTTATGTTTTTGTATGTTGCTAAAAATGTGCCATGGCTTGTAAACTGACAAACTTACAGCAACAAAAAATGCCAACTTATAAAGTTGGCATTTTTTAATTAGTTTTTCAGAAATTATTCTTCTGTTGAATCTTCTGGTGTTGCAGTTGTTGCATCTGTATTAGTGTTTGCAGGAACTGCTGGTAGTGGTTGTGTTGATTGTGCATCAGGATCTAAAGCTTTAGATTCTGTGCCAGCACCACCTCTGTCTATAGCAATGTTTGATACTAGTATTAATACTAATAAAAGTGTTGCTAATGTCCATGTGCTTTTGTCTAAAAAGTCGGTAGTCTTTTTTACGCCTCCTAATTGTTGGGTGCCGCCACCTCCAAATGATGATGATAACCCACCACCTTTAGGGTTTTGAACCATAATTACTACAACTAGTAAAAATGCTACAACGACTATAAGGACTAGAAATATTGTAAACGTACTCATTATTCTTTATTGTTTTGTTCTTGTAATTGCTCTACGGCTTTAATTTGGTTTGCAAAGAAACTACTTTTTTCTGGATATTTCAAACTTAAAATTTTATAAGATTGAATTGCCTTTTTGTAGTTTTTTTGTTCTACGTATATACGAGCCAAAGTCTCTGTCATTAAAGACTCTGGTTGTATCATTTGTGCTTTAGCTAAGTTGCCTTTTTTTGGTGCCGTTTTAACAGGACTTATTTTTGGGTTTTTTGATATAAACCTGTCAATAAGTTCAAACTTTTTTTCTTTTCCTATATTGGTGGCTTTTTTTTCTTGTGCTGGTTCTTTTACTGCAGGTTGCCTATTTATAGGTTTAAAGTGTGTTAGTTTTAACCATTCGTTAAACGAGTGTGTTTCTTTTTTGTCAAACTGAAGTGGTTTGCCTAGGTTTAATATATCTTCAGCAGTTGCTTCTTGTGTTTTTGTTTTGTTGGTTGCGTTTTCAATAGTTTCAGATTCGTCTAAAATAAAGTTTTGTGTTTTTTTTGGTCGTGCTTCTTTGGGTTGAAATAATGCGGGATCTAAAACGCCATCGGTGTCTTTTATCTGTTGTTTTAAAGCATCGTCAATGGTTACGCTTTTGTTTACCGAGATATCTTCAGCATCAACGGGTAAACTTTTTAAATTTTCGGTATTTTTTTTAATGAATTCTGAAATTTCATTTTGAATGAAGGCTTCCGAAGTTATAAAATCGAACAGAATGCTTCGGTCTGTTGTATAGGCTGCCGTGTTTTTAAGTTCTTGATTGTAGCTAATGCTATTTTGGTTTTTTAAGCCTTTAAGATATATGGCACGTGCTGGTTGGAAATAAGGATATTCTTTAATAATAGATTTTACGGCCTCGGTTTGTTGGTGAGAAATAACCTGAGGGTTTTGTAATATGTGTGTAAAATCTGTTTGTTTCATGAGGTGTTTTATTTACCATTTAGCTAGTGTAGCATTAAAAATATCTTGGGTAATGCGTTCAAAAATTTCTTCGTGTGCTGTGGTTTTCTGCGAGCCTGTTAATACGGCACTAGCCGGATAGTCGTAAAAGAAAGAGAAACTTTGTTCTAAATCGTCTTCTTCTTTTTTTGTGTTAAAAAAACGAAGTTTAACGTTTATTGTTAGTCTGTTTTGTGCTGCGGTATTATCAGATGTGGCTGTTGTTGGCGAAATTCTATAATCGGTTATTTCGCCTTCGTAAATTAAATCGCCTTTTGATGGTACGAGGGTTAAATTGGTTTGGTTTTGTATTAAATCTTCAAGGGCTAATTTAAAATCGCGTTCTAGTCCTGGCTCTATAAGTAATGATGTGTTTTCAAAACGGTTTACTTGGTATGTTTCTGTGCCTGGAGGGATTGATGCTCCTGTAAAAGAGTATATGCCGCATGCTAAAACGGTGGTGGATAAAAATAAAATTAGTATGTATTTGGTGTATTTCATTTTTTAAAATTCATTTTTTTAACGTTTTAGCAATTTTAACTTGGCTACATTTTAACGTTGGTGTGTTGTTGTATGTTGTGTAAGCTGCCTTTTTATAGGTCGAATTGTTTTATTTTTCGGTATAAAGTGCGTTCGCTTATTCCTAATTCTGCTGCTGCTAATTTACGTTTTCCGTTGTGACGTTCAAGCGATTTTTTAATTAATTCTAACTCTTTGTCGTGTAAAGATAGGGTCTCTTCTTCTTCAATTTCTTCGGCAAAGTAATATTTGTCTTGAACAGGGTTGGTTTCTTCTTCGTTTGGGGTGTGTTCTGCAATGGCTATAATGTCGTTATTGTTTGTTGTTTCTTCAAAATCAATTTCGTCTTCATTATTGTTTCCGTATATTTTTTGAATTAGGCCTTCATTGTTTTTTTCTATGTCTTTTATATTGCCATTTTTCATTAATTCCATGGTAAGCTTTTTTAAATCATTTAAATCGGCTTTCATGTCAAAAAGGATTTTGTATAAAATTTCGCGTTCGCTACTAAAATCGCTTTCAGATTTTGATGTTTTAACAATTGCTGGTAGGTTGGTGCTAGATGTTGCGGGTAAATAGCTTTTTAAAACTTCGGCAGTAATGGTTCTGTTTTGTTCTAGTACAGAAAGTTGCTCGGCAATATTACGTAGTTGACGAATGTTACCAGCCCAGCGGTGTTTTAATAATACTTGTATGGCGTTATCGGTAAGTTTTACCGTTGGCATTTTATATTTTAAAGCAAAATCGCTAGCAAATTTTCTAAATAATAGATGGATGTCTTCTTGGCGTTCTCTTAGTGGTGGCAGGTTAATATCTACGGTGCTTAATCTGTAAAATAAATCTTCACGAAATTTTTCTTTTTCGATAGCTTGAAGCATATTTACGTTTGTAGCTGCTACTATGCGTACATCTGTTTTTTGTACTTTACTGGATCCTACTTTTAAAAATTCGCCATTTTCTAAAACTCTTAATAATCGCACTTGGGTGGTTAAGGGAAGTTCTCCAACTTCGTCTAGAAAAATGGTGCCTCCATTGGCTACTTCAAAATAACCTTCGCGGGTTTGAGTTGCACCTGTAAATGCGCCTTTTTCGTGCCCAAATAATTCGCTGTCTATTGTGCCTTCTGGTATTGCACCACAGTTAACGGCAATGTATTTGTTGTGTTTTCTGTGAGATAATTGATGTATTATTTTGGGAATACTTTCTTTTCCAACACCACTTTCGCCAGTTACTAATACAGAAATATCGGTTGGTGCAACCTGTATAGATTTTTCAATAGCTCGATTTAGTGATGGTGTGTTTCCAATAATACCAAAACGTTGTTTTATAGCTTGAACAGATTCCATGTTATATATACTTCTTTTTTTATTCTCGTTTAAGTGATAAGGTTTTATTTTTTATTTGTTAAGAGCACATAGATTAGTTGTTTTCGCTTAACCCTACGGCTTCTCCAATAAGCGTTGCGCTTGTGCAATTAGTAACTTTTACATTTACAAATTGACCAATTTTAAAGTTGGCTTTAGGGAAAACACAAACAATGTTTTGCGGCGTGCGCCCAGACCATTGCGAATTTGATTTTTTTGATTGTTTTTCAATTAATACTTCTACGGTTTTTCCTAGCCACTCTTTTGTTTTTATTTCGCTATGGGCTCTTTGTAAATCTACAATATCTTGTAATCTGCGTTTTTTTGTTGCTTCAGGCACATCGTCTTTCATGTTTCTGCCAGCCATAGTTCCTGGGCGTTCAGAGTAAGTAAACATATACCCAAAGTTGTATTTAACATATTCCATTAAGGAGATGGTATCTTGAAAATCGGCTTCGGTTTCGGTAGGGAAGCCTACAATCATGTCTTGACTAATGGCACAATCTGGTAGTATGCGTCTAATATTGTCTATTAATTTAAAATACTCTTCTCGTGTGTGTAAACGATTCATTTCTTTTAAAATACGATTGCTACCGCTTTGCACAGGTAAGTGTATATGGTTGCAAATGTTGCGGTGTTTGGCCATGGTTTCAACAACATCTAGAGTTAAATCTTGCGGGTTTGATGTTGAAAAACGAATGCGTATTTTAGGTTGTGTTTTGGCGCAAATGTCTAAAAGTTTAGCAAAATTTACCGAAGTAGCTTTTTGCATATCGGTAGCTTTATCAAAATCTTTTTTTAGGCCGCCTCCATACCAAAGATAGCTGTCTACGTTTTGCCCAAGTAAAGTAATGTCTTTATAGCCTTTGTTCCATAAATCGTTTATTTCTTCAATAATACTTTGCGGGTCTCTGCTTCGTTCGCGTCCGCGAGTAAAAGGTACCACACAGAACGTGCACATGTTATCGCAACCACGTGTTATAGAAACAAAAGCAGTAACGCCATTGGTATGTAATCGAACAGGCGAAATATCGCCATAGGTTTCTTCTTTAGATAAGATAACATTTATGGCATCTTTACCTTCGTCAACTTCGGCTAAAAGGTTAGGTAAATCTTTATATGCATCTGGGCCAACTACTAAATCAACAATTTTTTCTTCTTCAAGAAATTTAGTTTTTAAGCGTTCTGCCATACATCCTAAAACACCAACTTTCATTTTTGGGTTATGGTCTCGTTTTACGGCATTATATTTTTCTAAGCGTTTACGTACGGTTTGCTCTGCTTTATCTCGAATAGAGCAAGTGTTTACTAAAACTAAATCGGCCTCTTCTAGTTTTTGTGTTGTGTTAAAACCTTGGTTGGCCATTATTGAGGCTACAATTTCGCTATCGCTAAAATTCATAGCGCAGCCGTAACTTTCAATAAAAAGTTTACGGGTGTTGCCTTCTTTTTGTTTAACCAATAAGGATTGGCCTTGTTTATTTTCGTCTATTATTTTTTCCATAGTATATCGATATCTCTACCGGTCAATAAGTATGCAAAGATACTATTAATTTATGTTTTGTGACAAAGTGGCAGTCGAATTTTATATTATAATTAACGCAACCAAAAACTATTTTAGCCATCTATAAATAAACGCCAAATATCTAATTAATGAATTTTGTAAAAAAGCCCTTTTTTATCTTAGCAATAACCCTGTGTTTTATAAATATGCAATGTCATGAAGATGATGGTATACCGTATCAAGGAAATTGTGATGAAGTAGCAGTTGTAGATAGTAACTTATATAAAAGTATAAGCTCAGAAAATGTTACTTTAATTAATGCCGAAGTTGTAGATAATTGTTTAAATATTAAAATTGGTGCGTCTGGTTGCGATGGTAATACCTGGGCGTTTAAATTAGTAGATTCTGGAGTTGTTGCAGAGTCGTCTCCAGAACAACGTTATTTAAAACTGCAGCTTATAAATAATGAAGCGTGTTTAGCTTATTTTGAAAAATATATATCGTTCGATTTAACACCGTTACAAATTAATGGAAGCAATAAAATAATATTGCATATTGATGGTTTAGAAATGTCTTTAACTTATAATTATTAAAATAAAACAACCTACCTATGAAATTAAAATATTTTTTCTTGGCTCTTGTTTTTATGGCCTCAATATCATGTAATAAAAATGATGATGCCGATTACGAGTTTGTACAAGTTGCAACACCGCAATTAATGAGTAAATCTGCTTTTAGAAGCTCGGTTAAAATTAATGCACCTAAAACTATAGAAGAACCAGGTAAAATTTATGTGTACCAAGATTATATTTTTGTTGGAGATAAAGATTCGGGCATACATATTATTGATAATACTAATCCTGAAATACCAAAAACAATAGCGTTTATTGAAATTCCTGGTAATGAAGATATTTCTGTAAAAGATAACTTTTTGTATGCCGATAGCGCTACAGATTTAGTGGTTTTTAATATCTCAGATATTAATAATGTAACCTTTGTTGAACGTTTGGAGGACGTATTTAGTGTTTACGACTATGCGATTCCTGTTGAAGCTGAAACTGTCGAGTATGGTAATTTTGATAGAGATGAAGAAATTATTGTAGGATGGACCGTAAGTACAGAAAGACGTAAAAAAAGTAATACTAATTTAGCTTTGGATGATGGTTTTGTGCCAATTTCAAACGCAGAGTCTGTAACAGGAGTTGGAGGCTCGTTAGCAAGATTTCAAATTGTAGAAAACTATTTGTATGCTGTAGGAAATTATGAGATGACAATTTTTAACATTCAAAATTTATCCGAACCAGTTATAGAAGGCACTCAATATGCAGGATGGAATATAGAAACTATGTTTCAAGCAGACGGGTATTTGTATTTAGGAAGCACAAACGGTATGTATATTTATAATTTAGTAAATCCATCGGCTCCAGAATATGTTTCAGAGTTTACGCATTGGGAAGGCTGCGATCCTGTGGTAGTAAATGGAAACTATGCATATTTAACACTAAGAGGAGGTAACCTTTGTGGGCAACTAGAAAGTGTTTTAGAGGTTATAGATATTAGCGATAAAGCCAATCCAACATTAGCAACAAGGTATAATTTGGAGAATCCTTATGGATTAGGTATTAAAAGTAATATGCTATACGTTTGCGATGGTGTAGCAGGGTTAAAACTATTTGAAATAGAAACACCAAAAGATTTAAAATTAGTAAATACATTAAAAAATATTCAAGCAAAAGATGTTATTCCTTTAGAGGATAAACTAATAATGATTGGAGGAAATACAATTTACCAATACCAATATAACGAAAATAACATAGGTTTAATAAGTACATTCAAACTAAACTAAATTAAACTCATGTTATATTAAATCTGCCTTTGGGCAGATTTTTTTATGTATAATTGTAAAATATTAACCATAGTATAAAGATATTTTTATAACTAACCAATTACAAGAAATGAATACAATTGACACTTTATTAAAAAAAATAGAAAGCGCTAAAGATTTAGATTTTGGAACCATTTTTAGCGAATCTATAGAGTTATTTAAAAAAACTTGGTTGCAAGGCTTTTTAATGCTGTTGTTTACCATGTTAATTATGTTACCACTAATTATTGTGTTTTATGTGCCATTTATAGGTATGGTTATAGCACAGCAAGAATCAGGATATTCTGACGCTGCAGGTTTCGAAGGCTTTTTTGCAGGTATGTCTGTTTTATATATTATAGTGGTTGTTATAGCAGCTTTAGTATTAGGTGCGGTTTCTGTAGCTATAAACGCTGGTTTTTATAGAATTATGAATAAAATAGATAATAATGAGCAAGTAAGCACACCAGATTTCTTTTATTTTGTTAAAAAGCAATATTTAGGAAAAACATTTATGATTATGTTGGCATCAATAGGTATAGCTATACCTTCAGCTTTACTTTGCTACATTCCGTTAATTTATATGATTGTGCCATTATCCTTTTTTGCAGTATTCTTTGCGTTTAACCCAGAGTTAACGGTAGGCGAAATTGTAAAAGCAAGTTTTAAATTGGGGCATAAAAAATGGTTAATATCTTTTGGATTAATAATAGTAGCATCACTTTTATCAAATTTAGTAGGTTATTTGTTGTGTGGTATAGGTTTGTTATTTACAGCAGCTTTTACGTATCATCCTATTTACTTAATTTATAAAAATGTAATAGGTTTTAATACACACACGGCTATTGATGAGATAGGAACAACAACCGAAGAATAAAATTAATTTTTAACACCTAAAAGCCTGCTGTTGTTGTGTTAATAGCAGGTTTTTTTGTTGAAATAACACACAGATAATCCATAAAATGCTACAGATAAACTTTTTTTGATATACATTTGTAGCTTCAAAAAATGATGTATGGCGAAGAATTTAGTGATAGTAGAGTCACCTGCAAAGGCAAAAACCATAGAAAAATTTCTAGGAAAAGATTTTAAAGTAGAATCTAGTTTTGGGCATATAGCCGATTTACCTTCCAAAGAATTAGGGGTTAATGTAGATGGTGATTTTAAACCAAAATACGAAGTATCAAAAGATAAACAAGCAGTTGTAAAAAAGCTTAAAGACTTAGCTAAAAAAGCCGAAACGGTTTGGTTGGCAAGTGATGAAGATCGAGAAGGAGAGGCTATTGCATGGCATTTGGCAGAAACTTTAAAGCTAGATAAAGAAAAAACGAAACGTATTGTTTTTCATGAAATTACAAAAGCGGCTATTTTAAAAGCTATAGAAAACCCAAGAGGTATTGATTACGATTTGGTTGATGCACAACAAGCCCGTCGTGTATTAGATAGAATTGTAGGATACGAATTATCACCAGTACTTTGGCGAAAAGTAAAAGGAGGGCTTTCGGCAGGTCGTGTACAATCGGTTTCTGTAAGACTAATTGTTGAAAAAGAAAGGGAAATTCAAGAGTTTACTCCAGTAGGTTCTTATAGAATTGATGCCGAATTTTCGAACGAAGACGGACAAACATTTAAAGCTAAGTTACCAAAGAATTTTTCAACAAAAGCAGAAGCACAAAAATTTTTAGAGCAAAATGCTTCAGCAAATTTTAAAGTAGCCGATTTAACAAAAAAACCAGCCAAAAAATCGCCAGCTGCACCATTTACAACATCAACATTACAACAAGAAGCTTCTAGAAAGCTGTATTTTTCTGTAAGTAAAACCATGACAATGGCGCAACGCCTTTACGAAGCAGGTTTAATAACTTATATGAGAACAGATAGTGTAAACTTATCTGATGAAGCTAAAAAAGGCGCCGAAGCCGAAATTAAAAATGCTTATGGCGATAAATACAGTAAACCAAGAAATTATAAAGGCAAAGCCAAAGGCGCGCAAGAAGCTCACGAAGCTATTAGGCCTACCAACTTCGCTACACATTCTGTAGATATAGATAGAGACCAAGCACGATTATACGATTTAATTTGGAAACGCTCTATAGCATCGCAAATGAGTGAAGCCGAATTAGAACGTACAAACGTTAAGATAAGCGCATCAACTCATCAAGAAACCTTTACAGCAAACGGAGAGGTTATTACTTTTGATGGGTTTTTAAAAGTATATCTAGAAGGTACAGATGATGAAGATGTAGAACAAGACGGCATGTTGCCAGCAATGAAAACTAACGAAACCTTGCTAAACAACTACATTACAGCAACAGAACGATATACGCGTCCGCCAGCCAGATTTACCGAGGCTTCTTTAGTTAAAAAGCTTGAAGAGTTAGGTATTGGCCGTCCGTCTACCTATGCGCCAACCATTTCAACCATTCAAAACAGAAATTATATAGAAAAAGGTACTGTAGAAGGCGAAGAACGAAACTATTCTCAGTTAACCCTACAGTTAGGAACTGTAAAAGATAAAACACTAACCGAAAAAGTAGGGTCGGATAAAGGAAAATTGGTTCCAACCGATATAGGAATGATTGTAACCGACTTTTTAGTAAATCATTTTGATGCCATTTTAGATTATAACTTCACAGCAAAAGTTGAAGCCGATTTTGATGAAATAGCCGAAGGCAATGAAAATTGGACTAAAATGATGAAAGAGTTTTATAAAAGCTTTCACCCGGTAGTTGAAGATGTAAAAGAAAACGCCGATAGAGAATCTGGCGAACGTATTTTAGGAGAAGACCCCAAAACAGGCAGACGAGTAAGTGTTCGTTTAGGAAGATTTGGGCCTATGGTACAAATAGGAACCGTAGATGATGAAGAAAAGCCACAGTTTGCAAGTTTAAGTCCAGACCAACAATTAAACACGATTACCTACGAAGAAGCAATGGATTTGTTTCAGCTTCCAAAAACATTAGGTGAATATAAAGGCGAAGAAGTATTAGTAAATAATGGCCGATTTGGACCTTATGTAAAATTTGGCGATGCATTTGTATCGCTTCCTAAAGGAACAGACCCATTAAGTGTAGAGATAGATGATGCTATTGTTTTAATAAAAGAAAAACAAAAAGCCGATGCGCCAATCTATATATACAAAGATTTACCTGTGCAAAAAGGTAAAGGACGTTTTGGACCATACATTAAATGGAACAATATGTTTATTAATGTAAATAAAAAATACGATTGGGATAATTTATCCGATGACGATATTGTAGAACTTATCGAAATTAAAATTCAAAAAGAAATCGATAAAGTTATTCATAACTGGGAAGACGAAGGTATTCGTGTAGAAAAAGCCCGTTGGGGAAGACACAATGTAATTAAAGGCAAAGTAAAAGTAGAGCTAGCAAAAACGGTTGATGTTTCTGAAATGACACTAGAAGAAGCAAAAGGCATAATAGAAGCCAATACACCCAAAAAGAAAGCTACCAAAAGAAAAACAACAACCAAAAAGAAAGCACCAGCAAAAAAGAAAAAGTAAAAAATGAACTTTAATTTTTTATCTCCTGTTTCAGATTCGGTTTTAGCACATAACGAGCTACTATCAGCTCAAGCACTTGGCAGAAAACTTAAAATTCATTCTATTCAACACGGAATTCCAGATTTAGATGGAGTGCAAATAGCAATAATTGGCGTTTTAGAAAACAGAAACGATGTAAATTATATAGGCGAAGAATTTCAAATAAACGAAATTAGAAAATCTTTTTATGGCCTATTTCCTGGTAGTTGGAATACCACGGTTGCAGATTTAGGAGATATTGAAAAAGGCGAAAGCGTTCAAGACACCTACTTTGCTTTAAAAGAAGCTATTTGTTTACTGGTTAAGAAAAAAATTATACCAGTAGTTTTAGGCGGTTCTCAAGACTTAACCTATGCAAATTACAGAGCTTATGACGATTTAATCCCGATGGTTAATATTGTAAATGTAGATGCGCAGTTTAATCTAGGAGATTCAACAAAACCTATTAAAAACAATAGTTTTGTAGGTAAAATTATTTTAGATCAACCTTATAACTTATTCAACTATTCAACAATAGGCTATCAAACTTATTTCAATTCGCAAGAAGAAAAAGATTTGATGGATAATTTATATTTCGAATCTTATAGGCTAGGAACAGTTTCTAACGATATAACTGTCGTAGAACCCGTTTTAAGAGATGCTAATATAGTTAGTATAGACTTAAATTCGGTAAAAGGCTCAGAGGTTAGCTCCAAACAAAAATATTCTCCTAACGGTTTAGATGGTAAAGAAATTTGTGCCATAGCACGATATGCTGGCATAAGTAATAAAGTATCATCATTTGGAGTTTATGAATATAAACCATCAAAAGACGATGAGCTTACATCAATGCTCATAGCGCAAATATTATGGTATTTTATTGAAGGCGTAAACTATAGAGTTAATGACGACGATTTTTCAAATGAAAATAGCTTTATAAAATACATTACATTAGTTGACTCTCAAGAACTTATTTTTTATAAGAGTAATAAAACAGGAAGATGGTGGATTGAAATCCCTTTTTTAGCAAATGTTAATAATAAATTAAAAAGACATACGTTATTACCATGCATGCATCAAGATTATATTGATGCTTGTAACAATAAGGTGCCAGAACGCTGGTATAAAGCGTTACAGAAGAATAGTGTTTAAAAAAGACGTGTAGGTTGAACTACCAATTTCATCGGTGAAATGCTATTTTTTCACGATGAAATGTTATTTTTTTAGACAAAAAGTTGTTTTATTAAAAATATATAAATATGTTTACGCTCTCAAAAACGAAGCTTAAAATAATTAACCTCAAGTTTTCTATGGATATTAAGAAGTTTATATTACTAACCACACTATTTGCAATGTTAGCAAGTTGCGGCTCTAAAGATAGGGGCGAACTAGTTGGTGTTCAAGGAAAAAAATGGCATCCAGAAAAGCCTTATGGTATGGAGCTTATTCCTGGAGGCGCATTTATAATGGGTAAAGCAGACGATGATTTAGCTGGTGTAAATGATGCACCATCAAAAACAGTAACTGTAAGAGCCATTTATATGGATGCAACAGAAATAACAAATAGCGAGTATCGTCAATTTGTTAATTGGGTAAGAGACTCAATTGTAAGAATGAAATTAGCTGTTTTAGCTGATGAGGTTGGTTTAACCCAAGCCGACGAAGGTACTATTGGCGAATTTGCTTTTAGCGATGCCGATCCAGAAAACATGACCGTTTACGAAAAATACATGTACGATAACTATACAGGTTTAGGTCCAACGGGTTACGAAGGAAGAAAAATAAATAAAGATGTAGATTTAATTTTCGATACTACAGAATATTTAGATGAGTATTATGCCGAAGTTATGGATACGATGTACTTACCGTTAGAAGAATCTTATAACGGGCAACGCACCTGGGATGTCACTAAATTTAAGTTTCAATACAGCCATATGGACATACAAGAAGCTGCAAGAAACAGAGGGGTAAAACGTAAAGATGTTATTATAAAAGAAGAAATTGAAGTATATCCAGATACTACTGTTTGGATAAGAGACTTTGCATATTCTTATAACGAGCCAATGCACAACGATTATTTCTGGCACGATGCTTATAGCGATTATCCAGTTGTTGGAGTTACCTGGAAACAAGCAAAAGCATTTTGCGAGTGGCGAACAATTAATAAAAACGCTTACCAAAAATCTAAAAAAGGAGCACAATTAGTAAACACATTTAGGTTACCATCTGAAGCAGAGTGGGAGTATTCTGCAAGAGGAGGGTTACAAGCAGCAACATACCCTTGGGGAGGGCCTTATACAAAAAGTGATAGAGGCTGCTTTATGGCAAACTTTAAACCAGTAAGAGGAGATTATGCTGCAGACCAAGCATTGTATACAGTAGAAGCAAAATCTTACGAGCCTAACGATTACAACTTATATAACATGGCAGGAAACGTATCAGAATGGGTAAACGCCTCATACGATCCGTCATCATACGAGTATACATCAAGTATAAACCCTAGCGTTAACGACGAAAGTAATAAACGTAAAATTGTAAGAGGAGGCTCTTGGAAAGATGTCGCATACTTTTTACAAGTAAGCTCAAGAGATTACGAATATGCAGATTCTGCAAGAAGTTATATAGGATTCAGAACCGTTCAAGATTATATGGGGACACAAGTAACAAAAAACGGTAACTAAAAATTTAATCCAAATCAATAAATAATAAAAACTATTAATTAACCTACTTAAGTAAGAAAAAAACCTACTTAAAATTAAAAACCGAAAATTATGGCAAAGTCAAAAGCAAGTAAGAAATTCATGAATATGGCGTACGGATTAGGAGCAGCAATTGTAATTGTTGGTGCACTATTCAAAATTATTCATTTCGAAATTGGACCTTTAACAGGTAACGTTATGTTAACTATTGGTCTTGTAACAGAAGCAATTATATTCGCATTATCAGCGTTTGAACCAGTTGATGATGAATTAGATTGGTCTTTAGTATATCCAGAATTAGCAGGAGGACAATCAACAGCTAAAAAAGGCGGAAACGAAGATGCTCAAGGCTTATTATCACAAAAATTAGATAACTTATTAAAAGAAGCTAAAATTGATGGCGAATTAATCTCTAGCTTAGGAGAAAGCATTAGAGGTTTTGAAGGCGCTGCAAAAAACATGTCTTCTACTGTCGATTCTATTGAAGCATCAAAAAAGTATGGTGAAGAGTTATCTTTAGCAGCAGCTCAAATGGAATCATTAAACAGTTTATATAAAGTACAATTAGATAGTGCTAGTAAACAACAATCTATAAACGAAGAGTCTGTAGAAAATGCAGCAAAATTAAAAGAGCAAATGCAATCTTTAGCGTCTAACTTATCATCATTAAATGGTGTATATGGAGGTATGTTATCTGCAATGAATAAATAATTAGGAGGTTAGTATAAATCCCAAATTACTATTAATTAACCAAAAAAACCTAATTTAAAATGGCAGGAAATAATTTATCACCAAGACAGAAGATGATTAATCTGATGTATTTAATATTTATAGCAATGCTAGCTTTAAATATGTCTAAAGAAGTGCTTTCGGCCTTCGGATTAATGAACGAAAAGCTTACAGAATCAAACGAAGCTACAGAAGCTAGAAATGCTAGTTTTGTTGCTAGTTTAAATGTTAAAGCAGAAGACCAACCAGAAAAGTACAAACCTTTAAAAGCCAAAGCAGATCAAATAGATGCCTTAGCTCATAAATTTGATGATTATCTAGAAGATTTAAAAGGAAAAATGACCGCTAAACTAGATGATCCTACAGATTATGAAATTATGGATAAAGGCGATTACCTAGACCAAAATTTCTTTAAAGGAGATAAGATAAAAGAAGACGGACAAGAATTTTTAAATCAAATTAACGGATTTAGAGAAGGTGTTGTAAAGATTTTATCTACCGAAAAAGGTATGGAAGGTATCATTAAAGAAGTTAAAGAGAAGTTTAGTACCGACCAAGAAGTAAACAGAGACGGTATAAAAGTAGATTGGTTAGATTACCACTACAAAGGGTTCCCTTTAGTAGCATCTTTAACAAAAATGACACAACTTCAAGCCGATATTAAAACGACCGAGTCTGAAGTTTTATCAAACATGCTGCAAGGTACATTATCTAGCGAGGTATCTATGACAAACTATACAACCTTAATGGAAACATCAAAATCTGCCTACTTTAATGGAGAGCAATTTGATGGACAAATCGTTTTAGGTCGTAAAGATGCATCTACAAAGCCAAGTAGAGTAGAATTAACTCTAGATGGTAGAAAACTTACAGAAAAGCAATATGTTATTGAAGATGGTAAAGTAAAACTGAAAATAGGAACAGGTGGCGTTGGAGAGCATAGAATTGAAGGTAAATTAATATTTGCTCAAGATGGAGAAGAAATTGAAGTGCCAGTAAAATCTTCATTCGCAACAGTTGCTAAACCAAACTCTGCAACAATATCTGCAGATAAAATGAATGTGGTATATAGAGGTGTAAAAAACCCAATGACAATTTCTTTTGCTGGTGTTCCAGATAACAAAGTAACAGCTAGTGCTCAAGGTCTTTCTAGAGCAGGAGGTAGTAAATATGTAATGGATGCTTCTAGAATTAAAGGTAGAGAGGTAACTATTAACGTTACAGGTACATTACCAGATGGTAAAAAAGTTAGCGATAATGCTAAATTTAGAATTAAAGATTTACCAAAACCAACAGGAACCGTAAGAGGTGAAGATGGAGCAATTAAAATGCAACGTAATAGCCTTAAAATATCTACTATTGGTGCTAAATTTGATGATTTTGATTTTGAATTACCATTACGCGTTTCTGGATTTAAATTTAAAGTTCCGGGACAACCAACAATAAATGTTAGAGGAAACAAGTTAGATAGTAGAGCGCAGAAAGCATTAGCTAAAGCTAAACGTGGATCTGGAGTTCAAATATTTGATATAGAAGCTAAAGCAAGTGGTGTTAGCGTTATACTTAAAAAAGTATCGCCAGTATTTGTTGAGCTTACAAATTAAAATAAACTATTAGAGATGGCTTTTTATAGTAAGCCATCTCTAATAATTAGAATATAAAATAAAATTAAGATGAACGTAAAAAGTTTTTTATTAACCGTTGCAACAGTTTTTACAGCATCTAGCATGTTAGCTCAAGCTAATATACTTAATGCTAAAAGCCCAGAGGAAATTGGCGTAAGAACTGAAGCCCAAAAGGCAGTTGACAATGATAAACCTTTAGAATATGGTTATGTTGATGATAGAGATATTCTGTTTTCTAAAATGGTTTGGGAAAAAGTAGTTCTTGATGAACGTGCAAACTTCCCACTTTACTACCCTATAGATACTAATAATATTGGTAGCGATAGAAGATCGTTGTATGATGTGTTAATGAAAAACATTAAAAACGGAAACATTAAAAATCTTTATGATGATTCTTATTTTACAACAAAACGTACTTTAAAAGATATTGAATCTGCATTAACAATGGTTGATACTACCGAGTTAGGTATCGAGCAAATTAATGCTGGCGAAGCATTATCTCCAGAGTATATTAATACTAGAAGCATTACTGCTGCCGATATTAAAGAATACCATATTAAAGGTCTTTGGTATTTTGATAAACGACAGGCAGAAATGAAATATAGATTGTTAGGTATTGCACCTGTGGCGCCAGATGTTAACTTTATTGATGATGCTGAGCCAGATTTAGTGCCTTTATTCTGGATATTTTTTCCAGATGCTAGAGCAGTTTTACACGAGGCAAAATCGTTTAACAATCAAAATAGTTCTATGCCATTTTCATACGATCATGTGTTAAATGCTAGACGTTTTCAAGGTTATATTTTTAAAGAAGAAAATGTACAAGGCGATAGAGCAATTTCAGAATATGTATCGCAAAACGCTTTAATGCAGTTACTTGAATCTGAAAGAATCAAGGATAAAATTAGAGATTTTGAATTGGATATGTGGACTTATTAAACCATAATAATCATAAAACAAAAAACGCTCACTTAACAAAGTGAGCGTTTTTTGTTTATTTAAAATTAAATAGATTGTTAGTAATAGAAACGGCAAATTAAAATCTATTTATCTTCGCAAACAATTATGCAAGTAGATTATATTATAGTAGGTATTGGAATTGCTGGTATTAGTTTTTGCGAGCAGTTAAGAACGCACGGTAAAACTTTTGTTGTTTTTGATGATGAGTCGCAACAATCATCAACCGTTGCTGGAGGTTTATATAATCCTGTGGTTTTAAAGCGGTTTACATCGGTATGGAAAAGCTCAGAACAATTAGAGGAAGCTTTGCCATTATACCAGTCTATAGAAAAAAGATTAAAGGTTAAGTTAGATTATAAAATACCTGTTTATAGAAAATTTACTTCGTTAGAAGAGCAAAATAATTGGTTTTCGGCTTCAGATAAGCCGTTGTTGTCGGGCTATCTTTCAGAAAATATTATTAAAAATAACAATGATGCTGTAAATGCAAATTTTGGTTTTGGCGAAGTGTTAACAACAGGAAGGATTGATGTTAAAACCATGATTGAGGCTTATAAAACAGACTTGTTAAAAGATAATTTGTTAATTGAATCGTCATTTAATTATACTGCGTTACAGTTGCATGAAGGACGTGTTAACTATAAAAATATAAAAGCAAAACATATCGTTTTTTCTGAAGGTTCTGGTGTTAAACATAATCCTTATTTTAATAATTTACCTTTAAAGCCAGCTAAAGGCGAGTTAGTTACTATTTATGCTCCTCATTTAAAAATTAATTATGTTTTAAAAGCTGGTGTGTTTTTAATTCCATTAGGAGACGATTTTTATATTGTTGGAGCAACTTACGAATGGAAAGATTTAACATATAATATTACTAATAAAGCAAAGGAAGAGCTTTTAAATAAACTTAAAAAACTTATAAATTGTCCTTTTAAGGTTGTTAATCAGGTAGCTGGTATAAGGCCAACCGTTAAAGATAGAAGACCTCTAGTTGGTAGGCACGAAAAACATAAAAACATATTTATTTTAAACGGGCTTGGTACTCGTGGTGTTATGATAGGGCCTTACGTTGCTAAGCAGCTTTATAATTTTATTGAAAACAATATGGCTCTTGATACAGAAATTAATATTGATAGGTTTATAAACAATACTTAACAGGTTGTTATTTTACAAATGGTATTAAAACTTACTTAAACGGTTATGCCTGCGTTAAGGATTGTAATGAAAAGCCCACAGCCGAGGAACGAGGCGAGGACTTGTAATGTAAAGCCTGACCCTTTAGGGTAACGCCCAAAATTTTATTTTTTTCTTAAAGATTTGTCGTAACTCATAAAAAAGTTAATCCAAATGTTTCTTGATAAGCGCATTATTACTGGCATAAATATAACAAGTGTGCCAACTATAGAAATAAAAATATAATTAAGTCCGGCATTAAAAACAAAAAAGCTAATTACAAAAGCAGCTACAGCAAAAGCAATACCAACAGCATAGCTAACATACATGGCGCCGTAAAAAAAAGAAGGCTCTATTTTGTATTTAGTATTACAATTGCTGCATTTTTCGTTCATGCTTAGCGCTTCAGATAAAATATACGGATTCTTGTTGGTATACATAGATTCCTCATGACATTTAGGGCATTTGCCAGTTAAAACGCTATATAGTTTTGTGCCTTTTTTAAACATATAAATTAGTGTACTTTTGCATGCAAATTTAACAATGCTAAATTACTGTTTTAATAATTAGGCAATGTTACAAAAGTTACATTTTTATGATGAATATTCATAATTTATCGATTTCTTTTCAAGGCGAATATTTGTTTGAAGATATTACCTTTAAACTTGGTAATGGCGATAGAATTGGGTTAATAGGAAAGAACGGAGCTGGTAAATCTACAATGCTTAAAATTTTATCTAAAGAAATGGAGCCTGATACCGGGCAAATTGCTGCAGATAAAGAGCTTAAAATAGGTTTTTTAAAACAAGATATTGATTTTATTTTAGGCAGAACTGTTTTAGAAGAATCTTACGAGGCTTTTACAGAAATAAAAGAACTCGAAGCTAAAATGGAAACAGTAAATGCCCAATTAGCAGAGCGTACAGATTATGAAAGCGAGGCTTATAATCAATTAATGATTGATATTAATGAGTTGCAACATCAATACGAAATTCTGGGCGGGTATAATTATCAAGGCGATACCGAAAAAATACTTCAAGGTTTAGGCTTTAAGCGCTCAGATTTTAATAAACTTACCGATACGTTTTCTGGAGGTTGGCGTATGCGTATTGAGCTGGCAAAGCTCTTACTGCAAAGTAATGATATTTTGCTGTTAGATGAGCCTACAAACCATTTAGATATAGAATCTATAATTTGGCTTGAAGGATTTTTAAGAAATTATGCTGGCGCCGTAGTTATTGTGTCGCACGATAAAATGTTTTTAGATAATGTTACTAACAGAACTATTGAGATTTCTTTAGGACGTATTTATGATTATCCTAAACCCTATACAAAGTATTTAGTACTACGAGAAGAGTTAAGAACCCAACAGTTAGCATCACAAAAAAACCAACAAAAACAAATTGAACAAACCGAAAAGTTAATTGAAAAATTTCGTGCTAAAGCATCAAAAGCAACAATGGCACAATCGCTTATTAAAAAACTTGATAAAATTGATAGAATAGAGGTTGATGAAGACGATAATAGTGTAATGACACTTAATTTCCCTGTATCTATAACGCCAGGAAAGGTTGTAGTCGAGGCTAATAAAATTTCTAAAAATTATGGAGATAATCAGGTTTTAAAAAATATCGATTTACTAATAGAACGCGATAGCAAGACCGCTTTTGTTGGGCAAAATGGCCAAGGAAAATCTACACTAGCTAAAATAATAGTAGGCGATATTAAACACGATGGGATTTTAAAGTTAGGGCATAATGTGCAAATAGGATACTTTGCACAAAACCAAGCAGAATACCTTGATGGTAATAAAACGGTACATGATACCATGATTGATGCTGCCAATGAAACCAACCGAAGTAAAGTACGAGATATTTTAGGTTCTTTTTTGTTTAGAGGCGACGAGGTAGATAAGTATGTAAGAGTATTGTCTGGTGGCGAACGTAACCGATTAGCTTTAGCAAAGTTAATGTTACAACCATTTAATGTGCTTATTATGGATGAACCTACAAACCATTTAGATATTAAATCTAAAAATGTGTTAAAAGAGGCTTTAAAACGTTTTGAAGGTACATTAATACTAGTGTCGCACGATAGAGATTTTCTTCAAGGTTTAACAAATTTAGTTTACGAATTTAAAGATCATAAATTAAAAGAATATTTAGGAGATATTGATTATTATTTAGAAAAACGCAAAGTTGAAAGTTTAAGAGAGGTTGAAAAACGAACTGTTGTTAAAGAAACGCCAAAGGTAAAAAAGCAACAATCATACGAAGATCAAAAAAAGTTGAAATCTTTAAATAATAAATTAAGTAATGTAGAATCTAAAATTAATGAATTAGAGCGCGATATCAAGAATATAGATTTTGAGCTTGAAATTAATTATGAAGAAATTACTGCAAAACCCAATTTCTTTAATGATTATCAAAAAAAGAAAGAAGAGTTACAGGACTTAATGGATAAATGGGAGGCTATTCAGCTAGAAATTGAACAGTTTGTCGATTATTAAATGTTAAAATTTTAAGCATTTCAGCGATAAAAATAGTTTTTCGTCTGATTTAGGCTTATATTCGTACAAGAATTAATACCAAATCAACCAAAAACATGAAGTCTTTAAAATTATTAACCATATGTTTCTTAATTACAGCATATTCGTTTGCAAACGTTTCTGCATCAGATAAGGACGCTTTAATAGCTTTGTATAATAGTACAAATGGAGCACAATGGAACTCCTCTTGGGATTTAAATACACCAGTTGATAAATGGTATGGTGTAAAAATAGAAAATAATAGAGTAGTAGAAGTTAATCTACAATTTAATAATTTAAACGGAAAGCTACCCCAAGAAATAGGAAACTTAACAAGCTTGAAAGTTTTAAATTTAGGTTTTAATAAGCTAAAAGGAAATATACCTACATCTTTAAAGAAATTAAAGGCATTAACCGCATTAGAGTTGTTTATGAATGGGTTTGAAGGCGATATACCTTCTGAATTAGGAGAGCTAAAAAACTTAGAATCGTTAAAGTTGTATAGTAATAAACTTACTGGAGAAATTCCTAGCTCGTTAATGGGGCTAACCAATTTAAAAGAATTGTTAATGGGAAGTAATTTTTTAACAGGAAGCATTCCTACAGAGATTTATGCCCTATCAAAATTGCAAAAGCTTAGTTTAATGGATAATAAAATGGATGGCGAAATTCCTGTAGAGATAGCACAATTAAAAGATCTAGAAGAGTTATTATTATCTACAAACCAATTTAGTGGAGATTTACCAAAAGAGTTTATGAACTTAACAAAGCTAAATACAATGATGGTTAGCGATAATAACTTAAACCAAGAATATATTAGTGTATCTGGAAAAAATCCTCCATCATTAATGCAGTTAGAGTTACAAAATTCAACAGCTACGATGGATATTGAAAAAGAGTAAATAGAGTTTTAATAAATTTAGTTAATTTTAGAGCCATTACTACATTAGTAATGGCTTTATTAATTTAGGTAAATAATAAGTAGCGTGTTGTTTTATATATTCTTAGTTTCTAGAAGCCTATTTCTATACTTTTAAACAGTTTTATAGTTAAGTAAGAGGTTTATGTTGAAGATTAAAAAGTATACTGTAACCCAATTTAGATAGTAATTTAATTTTTATTTTGTAACTAGCATATTTTCAGTTGTATAGTTAGTATTTGCAATATTTTCTAATTTTATTCTTGTAGAAACCAAAAAGGGTTGTATATTTGCAGTCCGAAATAATTTTATCGGCATTATGAACCGAAAGTTAAAAGCTAAGTAAATTATTTTAGATAATATATCGCGGGATAGAGCAGTAGGTAGCTCGTCGGGCTCATAACCCGAAGGTCACTGGTTCGAGTCCAGTTCCCGCTACTAAGTAAGAGTTAACAGCAATGTTAGCTCTTTTTTTGTTTAATAACTTATTGTAATACAATGTTTTAATAAAAATCTACTTTTTAAGCATTGTATAATACTATCAAATAAAAGGCATACAAAAAGGTAACCATTCTCAAAAAAAAAGGTAACCATTGTATTTCATCTTCCTTTATTCTTTAAAACCTTAATAAAACATGGAATTATTAAAGCTAACTATACGCTTTATTATTGCAAAGAATAAAACCAGAACAGATGATAAAGCACCATTATTTTGTAGGTTGACTTTTAATAAAAAAAGGAAGCAATTTGCAACTGGTCTTTTTGTGAGTTCTAAATCTTGGGATAGTAAAAAGCAACTTGTTAAACAATCAGAAGAAGAATGCAACTACATTAATACCCAGCTTACTTTAATTAAACAAAAATTGCAACAGGCTTCTTTACTATTACGAGTTAAAGAGGATGTGTTTGATGTTGAGGATATTTATTTAAAGTATAAGGGAGAAAATATAAACAAAGAAAAAACTTTAATGGAAGTATTTAAAACTCACAATGAGAACATGTCTAAACTTATTGGGAAGGAATATACCAAATCAACCTATTATAAGTTTAAAGAAGCTAAAAATCATCTCTCTAACTTTTTAAAATTTAAATATAAGCGTAATGATATTTTGTTATCTAAGATTACATTAAAGTTTCTAGATGATTTTGATTTCTATTTAAAGTCAGAATTAGGACATAAACAGATTACCATAAATAAATCTATACAAAGATTACGTAAAATAATAAAGTTAGCTCTAGCTGAAGGTTATCTACAAAAAGACCCTTTTATTCTTTATAAACCTAAAAGATATAAGGTTGAAGTAGTATATCTCAGTTCTGATGAATTAGAAAAGCTAGAGAAACATGATTTTTCCTATAATTTAAGATTGGAAAGGATTAGAGATTGTTTTGTGTACTGCTGTTATACAGGCTTAGCATATGCTGAAATGAAAGCATTAAGTGAAGAACATATAATTGAAGGGTTTGATGGAAATAAATGGATTAAAATGTTTAGAAAAAAGACAGGTAGTCCAGTTAATATTCCTCTTTTACCTAAAGCTATTTCAATTCTTGAGAAGTACTATCATGAAGATAGATTACTACCTGTTGTCACCAATCAAAAATTTAATTCCTACTTAAAGGAAATAGGAGTGATTTTAGGCTTTAAAAAGAAATTGACACACCATATTGCCAGAAAAACATTTGCAACTACTGTATTGCTATATAATGATGTGCCAATGGAAATTGTGAGTGAGCTTTTAGGTCATTCTAAAATGACTATTACACAAAGACATTATGGAAAAGTGGTCCAGCAGAAAATTAGTGAAGAAATATATCGTCTTCAGAAAAAACTTAAAAATAATTAAACCATAAATGAAAATTTATTAATTTTGTTTTTAAGTATTAACATACTACTTCGAATTTACTTTTTGCTTCTTCTTGAAGCACAATGAGTTTTTATATTCCTTATCCCAAGGAATTTTTACGAGTTTTTATAATTTATTACTAATCCTAAATTCTATAAATTATGTTAGAAAAGAAAGGATTTGGCTTTATAGAGCCAGAAAGTTGTATTGATGATGATTTAACAGTACAAGAGATAGATGAAAATGATGAAGTTTCTGAAGTAAAAGAGATTTCACTTTATGACTTTAATAAAACAAAAGAAGAAAACCTTCAAACAGGTGTAAAATATTTATTAATTCCAATAAGTAGTGATGGTTTTGGTAAAGTTGAAAATGAACAATTATTAAGTGAGTTCACTAAAATTGTTTCCAATGAAGAAGAATGGCTAGATTATAATAATGAAAGCGATTTACTCGTAGTTGATTATGCAACAATGTTTGGATTAAGACTTAATCGGTTTAAAAACTATAATAGTGACTTTTTTTCATGTGATGAAAGAGTACTATTTGAATTTTTAGTTATGAAATTCAAATATTTTGGATTTAAGCCTTTCTATCTCTCATTTGCAACAATTACTAAAGAAATGGGAATCAAAATAGATAGAGCCACTTCTATAATAAAAAAATTCAAAGGATTGGGTTTTTTGGAATCTGAGGTAGTCAAGTCATTGATTGAAGGAAAACAAAGACAAGTTACTTATTATTGTCTTCATACGAATATAATTATTAATCTACTTCCAAAAATTTACTTAGATGAAGAAACAGAATGGGATATTAAACATGATATTGAGAAGTATCTAAAACCCAAAGTAAAAAGAAGTAAAACATTAAATGATTCAAAGAAAAGTCAAATGCAATAGTAAGATAAGAGGGACAGAAATGTTCCTCTTTTTTTATGCAATAGGTTTTCATCAATGGATTTCCCATCATTAAAGATTACTTATTTATATAAATTAATTTTCAAAGTAATACTCTTTTATTAGAGGATTTCCATTAATGAAAAAACAATTATAAATACCTTTTAAAATATGCAATTAAGAAAATCAGAAAGAAAACAAGCCAAGATTAAAATGGCTTTGCAAGGAAGTGCAGGAGCTGGTAAAACGATGTCAGCTCTATTACTTGCCAAAGGACTTACTAATGACAACTTATCTAAAGTCGCTGTCATAGATACAGAAAATGGAAGTTCAGACCTCTATGCTCATTTAGGAAGCTATAATGTACTAAATATGCAGCCACCTTATACACCAGAGAAATACATACAGGCAATAGATATTTGTCTTGAAGCAGGTATGGAAGTTATTATCATTGATAGTATCAGTCACTGCTGGGATGAACTTTTAGACTTCCATAGCAAGTTGCCAGGAAACAGCTTTACGAATTGGAATAAAGTCACACCAAGGCAAAAAGCATTTGTAGATAAGATTCTACAATCACCAGCTCACTTTGTTTCTACCATGAGGACTAAACAGGATTATGTGCTTAATCAGAAAAACGGAAAGTATGTTCCTGAGAAAGTAGGACTCAAAGCAGTACAAAGGGATGGAGTGGAATATGAATTTACATTAGTGTTTGACATTGACTCAAAACATTTTGCAACTGCCAGTAAAGACAGAACCAATCTATTTAATGGTAAGCCAGAGTTTATGATAAGCACTGCTACAGGTAAAAAAATCTTGGAATGGTGTAATGCACCAAACTCTCAGGAAGATGTCTTAAAAAGCATAAATGAATGTTTATCTGTAAGTGAGCTTATGAAGTTATATAAGGATAATCCAGAATTTCAGAAAACTCTTAATGCAGATTTCATTAAGAAAAAAGAACAATTAGAAAATTTAGTTAAACAACCAAAACACAGTCAAAATGGAACTTATAACAGTAACCCAAAACAATAATATTTCCTCTTTACCTGATAGTATAAAACAATCTTCTCAAGATTCTCGCACACTATCAGAAAAGAGAAAATTTAAACAGAATCCATTTATAGAGGCTAACACAAAGGATGTTAGCCTTTCTTGTTTAAAAGAGGAATGTATTATCCCAGTATTTGCAAAAGATAATGAAAGAACAATAGCACATCAAGAGTTCATAGAAATAACTCAAGACTGTGTTAGTAGAGTTTTTAATAACCAGCAGATTGATAAGCCAGAAATAAGGGTAAGTCATCAAATTAAAGGTAGAACCAGTGATGCTATACACAAGTCAGCAAATGAATTATTAGATACAGAAGTTACACAATACTTTGAAAGGATGGCGTTTATGGTAAGAATATCATCAATAACAGAAACTATTAATGGTAATCCTTTATCCTTGATGGTAGGTGGTGTTAGAGCCTATAATCATGAAAATCTTTACAGTAAGAAGACCTATGAAAAATTCAAGTTCTTCATAGGATTTCAGAATATGGTGTGCTGCAATATGTGTATATCATCTGATGGCTTTGTATCAGAAATGAGAGTAGGTGGTTATGATGAGCTTCAAGCTAAAATAATGGAAACTATACAAGGCTATGAAGCAGAGAATCATTTACAAGCAATGAGAAACCTGACACAGCAGAGTATTACAGAACATCAATTTGCACAGTTAATTGGTAAAGCAAGATTGTATAATTACCTACCCAAAGAACAAAGAAAGGAACTGCCACAAATGGACTTTGCAGATAGGCAAATGAATACCATAGCAAAAGACTATTATGAAGATAAGAGCTTTTGTAAAGATGAAAACGGAAACATCAACTTATGGAATGTCTATAATCTTTTCACATCAGCTAATAAGAGTTCTTATATAGATGCTTTTCTGGATAGAACTGTCAATGCTTTTGATTTCACAAATGGATTGGCACAAACTCTCAATGGGGATTCCAAGTACTCTTGGTTTTTGAATTGAGTTGAAGAGACCTTGCCCTACTTATGTAGGGTAGGGTTATTTTAAATGAAATATTTTGCATAAATAATTGAAAGCTCTTCATCAAATGCTTCCTTTAATTCTTTTTTAATTATGGCACTCAGTTTTTTAATTTTTCCTATCTCATTTAAAATAATTTTATTGTCAAAAAGTTTAAGCCATTCAACTTTAAATAATGATAAATCTGAGTTTTCTCTGAACAAAAGGAACTTCATTACATCTGATGGGTTGTGAACCAGTTTGAGCCTTTCATCACTACTTTTCACTTTCATACTATATATAAAAATAATAGCATTGTGGAAAACAAAGTTTTTAAGTTTAATTTTACCATTATTGTTTTCAATTATGTCTTCATTTTCATTTGGGCTGTAAATATTTAGTTCTTTAATATATTCCTCAAAATATAGGTTGTAGTCAATAATTTTATCATAACAGCTAAATACATATAGTTTTTCATTAAACTTTAAATTCAGTCTATTTATTATGATTGATTTTAGTTCACTTTTAATTTCCTCATTTGAAATATGCCATAAATCAATTATTAAGATATTGTTAGGGTCATTATAATCATAATCAGATAAAAGTTTAAGTATTAAATCTTTATCATCAATTGGCTCAAATCCGTTTTTATCAAATACTTTTGCAATTCCTTCAATTAGGTCAGATGAACTATATTTCTTTGTTTTTAATTGAATGATTTTTAAAATTTTGATGCAGTTTTCTCTATTCAATAGAGATGGTTTCATCTCAATTAACCATTTAAGATATTTAAGGTCACTCCAATTTAAAAAATCTTCATGTTCTAAAAAAGAAATGAGATTATCTGAAAATTTTGACTTATCCTTTTCTGGAATTTCAATTGAAATCAAAAGAAGCATCATGTTACTAAAGATGCTTCCCATATTACCACCAAAAGCCCTATTACTTAACTGATTGAAAATAGATTGATTTTTGTAATTACCATTAAAAAACAATTTTGAATTTGTGAAAAATGAATTGAAATAATTAATACAATATTCGACCACATTTTCAATTTCTTTTTTATCAAATTTCAAGGAATCAATCTTATGTTTCTGTAAAAAAGATGATAAGTCACTAGGATTACTATAATTTACAGTGAAGCGAAATAAGTCACCTGAAAGAGAGTCTAACTTTTGATTATAAGCCTCATTTGTAATATGACTTAGAATAAGTGCTTTTATTCCTTTTTGAATAGCCTTTTTAAAATCAGAAAAGACATCTATTATGATATAATTTTCAACATAGAAATTAATTACTTTATAAAGCTCTATATATATTAATTGAGGATAGTATGGACCATAAGAATTAAAGTATTTGTCTCTATTATAGTTTATATATAATTCTTCAACTTTAGAATAAAGTTCCTCTATTTCATTATTATAGTCTTGCAAAACAGAATCATCTCTAATAGTGATTAATAATTTTAATTCTTCATCACTATTGTAAGGTATTTGGAAGATTAATTTATCAATGTCAATATCGTTTATCTCTTTTATCAAATCTTCTTTTTTCTTTTCAGGTAAATTCTCATTGTACCTGATTAAATTTTTCAGAGATTTTTTGTTTTTTGAAGAAATATAATAAGTTAAGTATTTTCCTGTTTGCCATGCTTTTGTAGCAATTTCTTCAAACATGTTATATGATAGAAAATAGTTTCCAATCTTATAGTTTAAATATGCAATTTGCAAGTCTTCTTTTATGTCAGATTTTTCATTTATTGAATAACTATTAAGGTTTGTTAAAACATCATTTAGTTGGTATCTTTGGTATTTACATTTAGTACAATTACATTTTGAGTCTTTTTTTAAATTAATATTTTTTAAGTTGTTTGAAAAGCCTTTGTAGCCAAATGAATCAGATTGTTTTCTCTCAGTAGTTACATTAAAAATTAAACTGTTATTTAGTTTTATAATTATTTCTTTTAACTTCTTTTCATTTTCTTTCTTTTTAGAATCAGATATAGCTTCATTTGAGTTGTAAAATACTTTATCATTATCGATTTTTAAATTATTATAGAAAAGTTCAACAACATTCTGGTTTTTTAATAAAAGTGTTGTTTTTTGAATTAGAGGCTCAGGTTTATCTGTGATTTTAAATGGATATAGTTTTGCTATAAAAGATTGAGGTAAAGATTTTAATTCTGAAAACCTTGATATTGATTTGTGGATTTGTTCTAAAACATTTTCCTTTTCAATTTCAATTCTCAATTCATCATAATATCTTATAAATCTCAAAAAATTTAATAAATATTGACCTTTCTCACTTAGACTTTCAACTTCTTTGAGATAGTTCTCAGAATATATATTCTTTTTGTTTAGGAAATCTTCAATATAATTTGAGTTTTTATTTTGTTTATCAGTATAAATAGCATCAAAATAGTCTAAAACGTTAATACCTTTGTTTTTGAGGTAGAGCTTATGAGATGTATGAATTTCTTTGTCAATTGAAATCAAATAAGCATTTTGAAAGTTATTCCCTAAAATATTTCTTACGTTCTGAACTATTTGTTTTAAATTATAATCATTAAAGCTATAGCCAATAAATAATACTACTTTTGAAGCAAAAACAGAATTAATAAAGGCTTCAATTAAAGGATGATTTTTGCTGTAGTTTAAATAATCATCTTCTTTTAGAACAAAGTCAGTGTCATCTAAATCACCATGTATTTTAACTAATAATTTAGTATTACTAGAATATGGTAAGTCATTATCTTTTTTAACTATTGAAAAGGGAAGTGACTTTTTATTTATTACTTGCTCTAATAAATCCTCAAAATTGGTAGTTAATATGTGTTCAGGATTTAACTCAAAGATTTCTTCATGTATTTCATTATGTTTTAGTCTCTTATGTTCTAAAGCAGACCTTATCTTTTCAACATATTCTTTTTCTTGTCTTTCATTAAAATAGATTTGAGGAATTTTTAAGTAATCATTTTCATAATCAGGCAAATCAAGGTCTTTCTTAATTTCATTAATTAACTGCCCCCAACTTGGAACACCAGCATCTATTGAAATTCCTGCACCTGCAAAGACTACAAGTTTTTTTGTAGCTATTGCCTTTTTTATAATTTTAATATCAGTTAAAAATTTATTTATCATTACTTTTTGAGCTACTTAGTGGTTGATTTTTTAAAATCATCAAAAACTATTTCTTTTATATTTCTGTAGGTTAGATGGTTTAATTTCAAGTTGTCATAATCAGAAACAAAAGGCAACTTTTTATTTATCATGTCTTTTTTAATATCATGGTATGATACTCCTTCCCAGACTTGGCACTCTAAATATTCAGCTAATTTATCACAACCATTATTGGCTAGATAAATAATTTCTGTACCGCCAAAAATTGATATTATATCATAAACATTTTTTCTAAATTCATTTAGGTAATCAGTCTTTTCATCTTCATATAAAAATCGATACTTATATATAGTTATCAATTCAACACAGTTCTCATAAACCCTTATGTTAAACACAAAAGGACTGTTGAAACTTATTAATTCTTTAGCATCTTTATCTGGTATAACCTTGTCTTGTTTTTCGCAATAAATTTCTGGAAATTCATATTCCCAATCTCCTGTTAGTTTACCTGAACCAATAATAGTAATATGGTCTAATTTTAACGCCTTTAAATTAGCCAGAAACTCATCTTTGTTCTCTTTGATAGTGTTTTTTGTAAAAGACCTACAGTTACTTATAATATATAAATCAGTAGCCATTTTATAACCCTTTAATCACTTCAATTACACTATGTGCTGTATAAGTGTTCTCAACTTGTTTAGATTCAAATACCATGAAGTATTTATAGTTATCTCCAGCTTTTTCAGCCCAAGTTTTACCTAAAATATTTTTATTTCTACTATCATCATTATCATAAACATCACCTTTAGTTTCTAATAAGATAATGTTACCTTTCTTAGTGTAAAGTATAAAATCTGGATAATGATTAGAGCTAAAACCATTTAAAGCAAAACCTTTGCCTCTTTCTAGGTTTCTGTGCCAGAACACAATGTTGTCTAATGAAGCTACTTCCATAATCATTTTTTGCTCATAGTTGTTCATACTAGCTTCTCTATCATATAGTGATTTACTAATAGTTGTACTAGGGTTTAAAAAGGATAATGATTCAGGGAACTCAAAATTTTCTTTTACAACAATCTTGTTGCTATCTATAAGAATTTTAAAACGCTCTTTAGCATAGGTGTCTGTTAATTCATTGATTTTGTCTTTAATCTTTTTTACATAAATAAAGTCATTATCTACTATGTCTCTGATTTGTTCACTAGATAAATTGTCAAAAACTCGACTTACATATTTTTGTAATTCTTGTTGAGAAATAGGTGTCATATCTCCCAATTTGGAAACTATGATGCTACTTATTTGATTTATTTGAGATTCTTTAGGTTTTGAAAGAATTGTGTCTGTTAACATTCTCTTTGCAAGTTTAGAGAAGTTTTTTACTGTTGCCGTTTTTTTGTGTTCATCAAAATCTACTGCTGTAATTTTTTTTGAAAGTTCATCAAAAGTAATTTGTGTACTGTAATTTGATAGTTTAAAACCATCTAAAAGACTAACCTTATTAAGATATTGGTCTTCTGAATTTAACTCTTCAAATAAACTAACACCATCCAGTTCACTTTCTTCTACTTTTTTAAAGAATTGAGGTAATTTAATAGTGTTGGCAATAGCTTTAAATTGAGCGTCTAGCTTATAGACTTTTGGTGCAGTTTTCATAATATCTGTAAAAATAGAAGTCGTATCATCAATCTCTATATCATTAACTTTCTGCTCAAAAGTTTGTCCTTCAACTTTTGCTTTTTCTGTGATATGAGATACTAAAGTGTTTTGCTGATTAATAGTATCAAGTGTAAACTCTTCATTAGGGTTAAATTTAACTGCATCTACATCAAAATCTTCATCAGATTGTACATAGTCATCTGGTTTAGGTTCATCTGCAAATAAGTCTTGGGTCAATACCTCATTAGGTGTTAACTCTTCTTCTTTAGCTTCTTCTGCATAATAATCATCTTTACTAAATCCTGATTCTTGTAATCCTTTAACTATACTATCTAGTGTTTCATTAAACCTTGATGAAGCTGTTAATACAAAAGACATATTTAATAATGCTTCTTTATGTTTAACTACATAAGGTTGTCTTAAAACTCTTCCTAAAATTTGTTCTACTTCTACTGCTGAAGATTTATCTGCAAGTGAAGCTAGTATATAGGCATTAGGGCAATCCCAACCTTCTTTTAAAGCATTTACTGTAATTATATATTTTACAGGACAATCTTTAGCCATTAGGTCAATACCTTTAAGCTCATCAATACCGCTAGTTTTAATTTTTATCTGTTCTTCTGGAATTTGAAGTTTTACTAACTGTTCCTTTATTTTTTGAAACGTAGTATTGTTTTTTCCTTTAATATTAGATTGTGCTTGAAATAATATAATTGGTCTAATGTATTTTCCTGTAGCTTTTTCTTCTTCAATAGCTAAAAGTTCTAATTGTCTTTGTAGATGTAAAGCACTTGTGATGACTTCCTCTTTTTTATGGTGATTATAAACCACAACAGGCAGCTTAACCATATGTTCTTTTTTAAGAGCCAAGGCATTTACAAAAGAAATAATGTTACTGTTTTCTTTAGGTGTAGCAGTAAGGTCTAGTACTAAAGAGGGATTTAAGTTATTTAGCATTTCTACACTTAAATCGCTTTCTGCATTATGACTCTCATCTACAATTACAATAGGGTTGAGGCTTCTTATAACATTTATTAAAGCAGTTTCATCTGTATCTGGTAAAACAAGGTCTTTATCTACAATAGTATTTCTAAAAGCCTCTAAAGCCCCATTTTCTTGAAACACTTTTCTGTCATCTTTCTTTCTTGAGTTTATGCGTAAACTACTAAAGTTAAATACAAAAATGTTTAGCTGTTCTGTTACAGAAGTAGGGTTAAAATTAGCTCCTTGTAATAACTGGTCTTTTTCATAAACTTCAACCCTGTTGCCAAATAAACTATTTAGTTTTTCTCTATATGGGTGGTTAGGGTTCGATAAGTTTTTTACAGTTTGTTGCAACAAATTAGACCAAGGTACTAACCAAACCACTGCTTTTGCATTACCTTGATAAAAATGCTTGTTTATGGTATGCAAAGCATTACAAGCTATAAAGGTTTTACCTCCAGCAGTTGGAACTTTTACTGCAATGTGTACAGCATTAGATATATTATCTTTATAAGGCTTCATACCTTCAAAAGAACCATCTAACTGTGGTGTATAAGGCATTCCTAATTTATCTTCCCAGTATTTATTAAAAGCACTAGCAGGTGTTGCTTCTTTTTGTACATAAGACAAAAAATGCTCTAAATCTTTTATTACTTTATGTTGGTATGGTTTTAATTCCATTAATATCCCTGATTTTTTTTATAACTATTTAATTTAAATAGTAGTTTTTTTATTTTTAGTAGTCTTTTCCATAGTTTATCAATAGTATTATTTTTATCTAAAAGACTTCTTGTTGGGTGAGCTATCTTATTTCTAATGTTGTTTATACTATTCATATCTTCCCAATTCTTTCCTGAATATGAAAGATTTTTAAATAGTTTCTTTTTAAGAATGATGTTAAATAAATCTACAAGAAAAAAATGCTCAGTTAAATAATTTTCAAGACCACTTTCAACAAGTTCTTCATATTGATTAATAATACTTTGGTATTTATTAGTTTTACATTTATCTTCTATATTAGCCTGTTCAAATGCTATAGCCTTTTCATTTAGCCAATCAAGTATTTCTTCATGAGATAAATGGTAATTAACAAATAATGCAAGTTCTTTTTCTAATTCACAGATTAAACTAAATATATAGATTTGAACCTGTTTACAATTTAAATTACCTATAGTAATTAGTCCAGAAATATCATCATTAAAGCTAAGAAAATAAAAGGTTCTCTTTTCTTTATAAAACTTATCAATTATAGTTTCAATATTTGTATTTAAGGGTATTATGTCTTCAAAAGATATGGTATGTTTTTCTATATGTTCAAAATTATCTGGTGCTTTGGTTTTATAAAATTCATTGATATTACCATTTTTTGAAACAATTGGTAAATGGTCAAATCTTTGACTTTTCATTTTTTTAATGTGATTAATACCATCATCTTCTGATTCATCTATGTACTCCCATCTTTTTTTACTAATACCAACTGTTGCGGCACTAATTTTAACTTTACCATCATCTAAAAAATATAAATCTTCAATCATTCTTTTAGTATTAAAATCTAGTTATATCTCTAGGTATCTTTTTAAACACAATGTTATACTTATCCATTATGCTTTGGTCTAATAAGCAGTTGTCTGCATAAATGATATATTGACTAGCTTTAGTTTTAATAGATCTTAAAAAACTTTCATCTAATGTGGTTAAGCTCTCTTTTTGGTAATAGAAATAATAAGCTGTATCATTTTTAGTACCTAATAAATAATCTTCTTTTGGTTTTGTAAATGGTGTTTTAGCTTCACTATACCAAACATACTCTAGTATTTTATCTAAAGAAACTTCTTCATTTAAAAAGCCATTATCTAAAAATAAAGACTCTCCTAACTCATAGTAAGTAAAATCCCCTCCTGTACCTTCAATAGTTTTAGAGCCTTCTCCATAACCATTTATTACTCTTTTTACTCTTTCAGCAGTTATGGTATTGGCATAGTCTTCCATTTCTACTAAAATAAACTTTCTATTACCACTATCTTGCTTATTAAGATTAAGTACTGCATGAGCAGTAGTTCCTGAACCTGCAAAGGAGTCTAAAATTATAGCATTTTTGTCTTCAAATGAATTTAATAGTAATTCTAAAAGTTTTACAGGCTTTGGGTAATCAAAAGTACTTTTATTAAATAGTGATTCTAAATCAATACCTCCAGAGCTTTTTAAGCTAATGATAGACCTTAACAGGAAATCTTTTACCTCATGTAAATATTTAATTGAACTAGGTTGTGTATTTTCATCTTTAGCAAACCATATTTTGCCACATTTAAAAGAGCCGTCATGTAATATTTCAGTATTGTCATAATCTAAATATTCATCAAAAGTTTCTTTTTTCCACCTCCATCCTCTATCTGGAACTTTACAAGGTTTGCCTGTTTTTGGGTGTATGACATCATATGTTGGACCAAATGTTTGTCCATTTGGCCAACTCAAGTTTATTTTTCCCCATAGTTCATAATTTTTATCAAGAGAATTATATAGGGTTATGCCTCTATCATATCCGTTTTTTTTATAGAGGGTTTTAAGTTCTTTTTCTACTTGAGCAATTGGAGTTTTCTTTTTTTTATGTTTTTGAGTTAATTCAAAAATATCATCTAAACCCTCTTTTAATTGAGTAAATCTGTGTGATTTTGAATCTCTTTTTGCATATAATAATATATACTCGTGAATATTACCTATTCCTTTATCATTTTTAGGAACTCTTTTATTCCATGTTATTTGTTCAATAAAGTTAGAATGACCAAAAATATCATCTAATAGCATCCTTAGGTGATGAATTTCATTTTCATCAATAGATATAAAAATAATTCCATCATCAGCTAACAGTTTATGTAGTAATTTTAGCCTTGGGTACATCATACATAGCCATTTATCATGCCTTGATAAATCTTCACTTTCTTTACCCACAACTTGCCCTAACCATTTTTTAAGTCTTGGGTGGTTTACATTATCATTATATACCCAGTTTTCCTTACCTGTGTTATATGGTGGGTCTATGTAGATGCATTTTATTTTACCCTCATATTCTGGTAGTAAACTTTTTAAGGCTTCTAGGTTATCGCCATGTATTATTTTGTTTTCAGAAGTCGTGTTTTTAGCTTCTTTACCATTACTAAAGGTGTATTGAGGCTCTAGTATTTTATAAGGTACATCTTGGTGGTGGTTTATTACTTTTTCTTTTCCTATCCAGTTAAGTGTTGGCATATGGTTAGTTCTTTACTTCTGTTTTAATTCTTTTTAACGCTAGTTTTATGGCATCTAATGCCACTTGTTCTCCTTGTACATCTTCATATACTTTTTCACTTAGCCATAGGGTTAATAGCTTGTTATAATCTATGTCTAAAGCTAAAGCTAGTTTCTCTATTTGTTCTCTTGTAGGTTTTCTATCTCCTTTTTCAATTTTACTTATAAGAGCAGTATCTGCATCTATCATAGAGGCTACTTCTCTCAATAATAGGTTTTTAGTTTCTCTTTTAGATTTTAGTAATTCTGAGAGTGTCATTTGCTAGTCAAATTAGTTCTTGTCAAAGATTGTCTAAATCTAGTGAGTTTAAATGTTATATAAAATTTTTTTAAAATTTTTTTCTAACAAGAATAATTCAAACACGCATCACCTTCTCAATACCCCCACCCATACTTGAGCAAAGGGGAATCCCCACCCCTTTGTATATAAAACAAAATTTTTTAGTCGTCAAGAAAAAAATGAACAAGGTGATAGCTGTTCCTTTTCTGATAGTTTAAGATGTTGTTTTATGAAAAGAAATGTTCAACTCAAAAATTTTAAAATCATGGTACGAATTGTTAACTATCAACAAAGAGAATCTGATGAAGGCAATGTGTTCTTTGCTTTAATCATTCAAGGTGGTGTAGAATTAGTGCAAAGTAGAGAAACTAATAACTTCTACGCTACTGCAAGAAAAGCATCCATTTCATCAACATTTGATGAAGAAACCTGTAAGGCACTAATAGGAAGTGAAATTCCTGGTGAAATAGCCAAAATTGAATGTGACCCTTATGATTACACAATCAAGGAAACAGGTGAAATTATTCAATTATCACACAGGTATCAATATGTTCCTGAAACACCATCAGGAAGAAATGATATGAGTGAGTCCACAATTGATGATTTTGTTCCTAGTGAAACTGCAAGTGAGGAACATCACCCATTACTATCTAGTTAAAATCAACATGCCCAAGACTAATGGTTTTGGGCATTTATTTTTTGAATTATGAATACAATACAGGAAATAAAAGTCTCTTATACTTCTGGTAATAGAGATAAAGTAAAGATTACTAACAGTAAGGATAGTTATGAACTGCTTTTGTCTTGCTGGTCTCAGAAAATCATTGAGTTACAAGAGGAATTTAAGGTGTTACTACTAAATAGAAACCATCAAGTATTGGGTATTTATCCTTTGTCTAAAGGTGGCGTATCTGGAACAGTAGTAGATGCTAAGTTGGTTTTTAGTGTAGCTTTAAAGTGTAACGCTTCAAGTATAGTCATAGCTCACAATCATCCTTCAGGAAATTTAAAACCTAGTGAAGCTGATTTAAGACTAACAAAAAAACTTAAAGAAGCAGGAAACTATTTAGATGTTAAAGTCCTTGACCATATCATACTATCAAGAGAAGGATATTATAGTTTTGCAGATGAATCACAAATGTGAATGAAGTTACAAACCACTCTTTAAGGCTATAAATATGATAATATAGAATTGTTCAGATATATATTAATAGCCATTTTTTAATTTTCTATATCCACTAAATCTTTAAGAGAAACCCCTAAATGCTCAGCTATTTTACTTAGAGTATAAATGGTGGGATTTGTATTACCAGCTTCTAATCTGCTAAAGTTGGATTTTTCAATATTACAAAGACCAGCAATATCTTGTTGAGAGATATTCTTTTCTTCCCTAATTGATTTAATCCTTTTGCCTATGGCAATTTGAAGCTGTTTTTTGTCAGTCATTAGTGCATGTTAGTGACAAACAAAGTTGTTGTTTATGATAACTAAATGGTTATCATATATGATAAATAGCTATTTTTGAATTTAAAACGTTTAATTAATTATGAATTTAAAGCGAATTACAGCATATGATGCTGTTGAAAAAGCTGAGTTTAAACTTGATGATAAGTTTAATGAGCATATTGCTATTGACTTAGAAGAGGCAGTTAATAAGCCTTTTGAAATAATCAATTATGAACAAGACAAGGTGAAAACCAATAAAAAGAAGTTCCACTTTGAAAACAAAGATTTCAATTATCAGTTTAATAAAATACTTAATAATCTTAAAGGCTTTTTACCCTATTTAATAGGAATCATAATTTTGTTTTTACTGATAGATTTTCTTCAAAAGAATAACTACATAAGTAACGAGTTAGGTTTATTAATCACTGTACCAATTATACTAGTCTTTATTTATAAGTTGTTTGGTAGCCTAATGTTTATTATTTCTTATCCAAAAGCTCTAATAATTAGTAATGGTTATATATATGAGCTAAGTGGACTTAAAAGAAAAAGTCATGCTTTCTTTTTTGATGAAATAGTCTTGAGTAATACAAAACAGAAAAACTACATCTACTTTAAAAAGAAAGATAGTTTTAATGAGAAGTCATTAGTATTTTATTCGGATATTGAGGATAAGACTTTAGAGAACTTTTTTAGAGAATATGTTAAGGTTGCACATAATATTACTTTCAATGAGCGACTTAAATAAAGATACTCTAAAGATAGGCTTATTCTTAGTAGTTCTATATGTAGCTTACAACTTAACTTCAGTAGATAACCTTATTGTAAAAATCATAGCTTATACTGTGATAGTTATAGGTGTTTGCATTGCTATTTTTGTAATTACAGGTGATTCAAAGTCTGATAAATGAAAATTTAATCCTATTGAAACTAAATTGAAATCTATTAAAGAATTAATATCTCTTTCTACTGATAGTATTATTTCAATAGATAAAGTTGAGTTTTGGTTACTCAAATACCAAGACGAATACAGGCATTTGGAATCACTTAGAGAAGGTGAATTGCTACCTTTATCCAATTATGCAAGAGCAGAAGATAAGTTTGTAGATTTATTTGAACAGTTAGAAGAGGTGTCAAGATACCATAAGTTTGAATCTTATTGTAAAGAACAACTAGAGATTTACACTTCAATCAATAGTGATACTGTAAAAGTAGGGAAGTGGCTAAGAACCAATGAAAACTTTTATTATGAGGAATTTATTCATTTTTCTGTAAACTACTTGGACTATTTGGGAGACAATAAAGAATATCACTTAAAGATATTTTCTTATCTAAATAAAGATATAGAGTTATTTATAGACGGAAAGGATTTTGAATCTACAATTGAGCTTATTGAAAAATTTAATCAAAACATTTAAATTTAAAACAGAATAAAGGAGGTTAAAAAGGCATACTATTAGGTAACCTTTTTTGAATGGCTTTTGTAAGAATTTGATAATCAATATAGAGAAGGAACAGGTTCGAGTCCTGTTCCCGCTACTAAATGAGACTCATTTGCTTTTTTGCATTTGAGTCTTTTCTTTTTTATAGTATATCGTTTAAAATGGATATGTTAATTCTAAGAATAAGTTTGTTTTGTAGGTTCAATATTTCTTGTTTTATCAAAATCTAAAACCTTCTGGAAAGACAATGTTTTTAAATATTCTTTTATTATGATAAACATGGGGTTTAAAGAATTTATATGATCTATAATCTATTTTTAAAAACTTGTCTTCATTATTTTATAATTAGATGTTTTGAAGACTGACTTAATAAATTTCTTCTTTCAATTGTAGTAAATCTAAACTCTATTTTATCATATTACTATTGAAGTCTATTAATTTTGATTTAATAAATTTTATTTCCACTTCGTGATAATTCTTTCTATTCACCTCCTTTTTTACACTAATATAAATGTAGTATAGTGTTAAATAGGCATGTAAATGCTGTAATTGTTTCATATTTTGAAACTAGAGTGATAATTATTACCTCAACAAAATGTTAAGTTTGAGCATTGTCTATCTTTAGGTATGGTACTTGAAAAATTAAATACAAAACTAATATTCGAAATTTTATTAATTGGATTTTTATTGTTTTCGCTGTTTATAAGTTTTGTGAATTTTTGGCGCTTAATATTAATTAAATACGAAATATAAAATAACAGATGCAAACAAAAGGTAAAATACAAATATTTAGAATAGTTGCTGTAGCACTATTATGTACAATATTAGTAATATCTATTTCGAATTCAAATGGAGATATAAAAGAAAATTTTGAAGTAGTTAAGGGTACTAATGTGGCACATTGGTTGTCGCAAAGTGATAGAAGAGGTATTGAGAGAGCGTCCTTTTTTACAGAAAAGGATATTAAGCGAATTGCTAACATGGGCTTTGATCACATTCGCTTACCTATTGATGAAGAGCAAATGTGGGATGAAAATGGAAATAGACATCATGATGCATTTCGTTTAATGGAAAATTGTATTGAATGGTGCCAAGAAAATAACCTTAGAGTAATTGTTGATTTACACATTTTAAGATCGCATCATTTTAACGCCAAAGAAAAGCCTTTGTGGACAGATGTAAATGAACAAAACAAGTTTTTTGATTTATGGAGAGATTTATCAAAGACCTTGAGTAAATTTCCAAATAGTTTAGTAGCCTACGAACTTATGAATGAAGCTGTAGCAGATAATCATGAATTCTGGAATAATTTAGTGGCAAAAGCTGTAGCAACCATTCGAGAATTAGAAAGTGAGCGTACCATAGTAATAGGCTCTAATAGATGGCAAGCAGTAGAAACTTTTGATGCATTAAGAGTACCTGAAAATGATAAAAATATTTTATTAAGTTTTCATTTTTACGAACCCTTTTTGTTAAGTCATTATGGAGCCAAATGGTTGCCTTTAAGAAATTACAAAGGGCCTGTAAACTACCCCGGAACAATTTTAACTAAAAACGAGTTTGAAATCCTTCCAGACAATATGAAAATTGAAGTTGAGAAATGGGTTGATAAGAAATTTGATAAAGATGTATTACTTGAAATGTTGCAAAAGCCTATACATAAGGCTAAAGCATTAGGCTTACCCTTGTATTGTGGTGAATTTGGTATTATATCAAATGCACCAAACAAAGAAAGTCTTATTTGGTATCAAGATATAGTTCAACTTTTTAATGAAACCGGTATTGGATATGCAAACTGGAATTATAAAAGCGATAATTTTGGATTGATATCTTCTAACGGTAAAGAAAATAAAAACCTGATAAAGATAGTTTCTAATTAGTATGTTGAATAGTTTTTTTAACCCTCAAACACCCGTTTAAATGAAATATTATTTAGTAATTATAGTCTTATTTTTAATGAGTTGTTCTCAAACTAAAGTAACTAACACAGAGAATGATGTAGAGGAAAAACGCATTAATAGTATATTGGCACAAATGTCAATAGATGATAAAATAGGACAAACTAACCTTAGAGGAACTTCAAGTAGGGCTAAAACACTATCCGAATCGTTAAAAGAAGCTGTAAGACAGGGAAAAGTAGGGGCATTACTTAATGTAATGAACGTTGAATTTGTAGACGAGCTTCAAAAAATAGCAGTAGAAGAAAGTCCGCATAAAATTCCTTTAGTTTTTGGAAGAGATGTTATACACGGTTTTAAAACCATATTCCCTATACCTTTGGGCTTAGCGGCGTCTTGGGACGAGAATGTAGCTAGATCATCTTCTAGAGTTGCTGCAATAGAATCGAGTTCTGTCGGAATTCGTTGGACGTTTGCACCTATGCTAGACATTGCTAGAGACAGCCGATGGGGCAGAATAGCCGAATCACCGGGAGAAGATCCTTATTTAGCTTCTGTTTTAGGAACTGCTTATGTGGAAGGTTTTCAAGGCGATTCATTAAGCAATTCAACTAGTATAGCAGCATGTGCAAAACATTTTATTGGTTACGGTGCGGCTATTGGAGGAAGAGATTATAACACGGCTTTAATACCAGAACCTCTATTACGTAATGTGTATCTGCCGCCTTTTGAAGCAGCCTTAGATGCTGGAGCTGCTACCGTAATGACATCCTTTAATGAAGTAAATGGTGTGCCTGCAACAGGAAATGAGTTCCTGTTAAAAGATGTTTTAAGAGATGAATTGAAATTTGATGGATTTGTAGTTAGTGATTGGGATTCAACAATTGAAATGATAGCACATGGTTATGCTAGAGATGAAAAACATGCAGGCGAACTAGCAGCAAATGCAGGAATGGATATGGAAATGACAAGTAAAGCCTATGAAAATAATCTAAAACAACTTATTGAAGAGGGTAAAGTCTCAGAACAACAGTTAGATGAGTTCGTAAAAAATATATTAAGAATAAAGATAAGATTGGGGTTGTTTGACAAACCTTATAGAGATAAAAAAAATGAGGCTAATTTTTATTCAAAATCGCATTTAGAACTCGCAAAAGAAGCTGCTATAAAAAGTACTGTTTTGCTTAAAAACAAGGCAGTTTTACCATTGTCTAAAAACAAAAAAGTAGCTTTAATAGGGCCTTTGGCAAATGCACCTTTAGAGCAAATGGGAACTTGGACGTTTGATGGAGACAAAACACATACTGTAACGCCACTAGACGCCTTTAAAAGTGCAAATGTAAATCATATTTTTGCACCCGGTTTAACACATAGTCGAGACTTAACTAAAACCCAATTTAAAAAGGCACTTACTGCCGCACAACAATCTGATGTCATAGTATTTGTATCAGGAGAGGAAGCCATTCTTTCAGGAGAAGCACATAGTAGAGCTAACATAGATCTACCAGGAGCACAAGAAGACTTAATAAAAGAATTGTCTAAAACAGGAAAGCCTATTGTTTTAGTCATTATGGCAGGTAGACCCATTACCATAACAAATATAATTGATGATGTTGATGCAGTTTTAATGACTTGGCACCCTGGTACAATGGGCGGCGAAGCTTTACAAGAAATAATTTTCGGATCGAGAGAACCAGAGGGAAGACTACCCGTATCATGGCCAAAAACAGCAGGACAACTACCTTATTTTTACAATCATAAGAATACAGGGCGACCTGCAAATAATGAAGATTATGTAGCCATGTATGATATTCCAATTGAAGCGTGGCAGAGTTCTTTAGGGAACGATTCACATTATTTAGACATAGGCTTTACACCTCATTTTCCGTTTGGTTATGGTTTAGGCTATACAGCGTTTAAATATGATGCTATTAAAATTTCTAAGGATACCATTAACTTTAATGAAGACTTAATTGTTAAGGCTACCATATCTAATATTGGTAAAAGAGATGGAAAAGAAATTGTACAATTGTATACTCAAGATGTTGTTGGAAGCATTACTAGACCTGTAAGAGAGTTAAAAGGCTTTCAGCATGTTAGTTTAAAAGCAGGAGAAACTAAAGAGGTGTCATTTAAAATTACATCAGGGCAATTAAAGTTTTCGAATAGTAAAGCAATTTATGCTGCTGAGGAGGGGAACTTTAACGTGTGGGTTGGACCTAATTCATCTTCAGGTTTAAAAGAAAGATTTTATTTAAAAAAGTAGTTGTATGATTATTATAGTCATGGGGGTAAGTGGATGTGGCAAAACTACAATTGGTAGTCGTTTATCTCAAAAAACAGGTATTCCTTTTTATGATGCTGATGATTTTCACCCAAAATCTAACATCGATAAAATGACACGAGGAAATTCTTTAAACGATGATGATCGATTGCCATGGTTGGAGTTATTGGCCGATAATATTTTAGAGTGGTCATCCAATAAGGGAGCTGTATTGGCGTGTTCAGCGCTTAAAGAAAACTACAGAGTTATTTTAGCTTCTAAATACACTAATATTATTTGGGTATACTTGTATGGAAGTAAAAACTTAATTAAAGAAAGAATTGAAGCGAGAAGCGGGCATTATATGAATTCCGATTTACTAAACTCACAATTTCATGATTTGGAAGTTCCGAATTATGGTATTCACATAGATGTTTCTGAGACCCCAGAAAAAATCATTAACACAATTGTTTCAAAATTAAAATAAAAGATATGAGTACCTCATTTTTTGGTGTTATAGGTTTAGGCGTTATGGGAAGTAGTTTATCCCTAAACATAGCAGAAAAGGGATATGCTTTGTCTGTTTATAATAGAACAAGTCTAGGAGAAGAACACATGCTTTCTAATTTTATGGAAAGCGTAAATGCAGATATGACTGTTAAGGGAGTTGATGAGCTCGAAGCATTTGTTGCGTCATTGCAAAGGCCCAGAAAAATTCTTGTCATGATAAAAGCGGGACCAGCTATTGATAATCTTATTGACGCATTACTACCACTTTTGTCAGAAGGCGATGTTATTATTGATGGCGGCAATTCCCACTATTTAGACACCAATAGAAGGAGCAAGTATTTAAATGCAAATAACTTACATTTTGTAGGTTGTGGTGTGTCTGGTGGAGAAGAAGGAGCAAGAAAAGGACCTTCGATAATGCCAGGGGGTAATAAAGAAAGTTATACTATTATTGCACCAGTTTTAGAAGCAATTGCTGCAAAAGACAAGAGCAACAAACCCTGTAGTGCTTATGTAGGGAAAGACGGTGCAGGACATTTTGTTAAAATGGTACACAATGGTATTGAATATGCCGAAATGCAATTGTTGGCAGAAGTTTATGCAGTACTCTCAACAACAAAAACTAATCCAGAAATTGCAGCGTTATTAGAAACATGGAATTCTACCGATTTATCGAGCTACTTGCTTGAAATTACCATCAATATACTCAAAGCAAAAGAAGGTAATGGCTATATATTAGATACCATTTTAGATAAAGCTGGGAATAAAGGAACGGGATCGTGGTCTACAAAGGCTGCATTTGATTTAGGAGGCGTAAACACCATGATGTCCGCTGCGGTTTTTGCACGCTATATATCATCTTTTAAGTCTAAACGTGAGCAATTATCTAAGTCTATAGAAAAGTCTGCAAATAAAGCAGAATCAATTGATTTAATGGCTTTAGAGAAAGGATACCGATTTGCTAGAATTATGAATCATTTTCAAGGTTTTGAATTGATGAAATTGGCATCAGAAGAATTTGATTGGGAGTTAAATCTATCTGAAATTGCAAGAATATGGACTAATGGCTGTATTATTAGATCAAAATTTATGGAAAGAACCGTAGATCTTTTTAAAAACAACAAAAGTTATTTAGACGATAAAAGTATTTTGGATATTTTAATTTCTGATGAAAAAAATATTAAGGATTGTATTATTTATGGTGTATCACACCGAATAGCTTTTGATACCTTTTGGGCGGCTTATAATCATTGGATTGCACTCACCACCAAAAACCTACCAGCAAATTTAATACAAGCGCAGCGTGATTATTTTGGAGCGCATACTTACGAGCGTGTTGGGGCACCAGAAGGACAATTTTTTCACACAAAATGGTATTAGTCATGATAGATTTTTCTCTTTTAACCTCTGTATTAGCAGGCGTAGCATTATTGCTAGTATTTATTTTACGATTTAAAATACAAGCATTTATTGCATTACTTATAGCAAGTATTGTTGTTGGTGTATTAGCAGGTATGCCACCCTTAACCATTGTTAAAACTATGCAGGAAGGTATGGGGAATACCTTGGGTTTTGTAGCTGTTGTGGTTGGATTAGGGGCTATTTTTGGTGCTATTTTAGAGCATTCAGGAGGCGCAGAATCATTAGCAACTTATTTGTTAGAAAAGTTTGGAGAAAAACGATCATCTTGGGCATTAATGTTAACAGGTTTTGTTGTAGCGATCCCTGTGTTTTTTGATGTGGCCTTCATCATTTTAGTGCCTATGATATATGCGTTACAAAGAAAAACAGGTAAATCATTATTGCTCTATGGTATCCCGTTATTAGCAGGTTTGGCCATAACACATGCATTTATTCCTCCAACACCTGGGCCAGTTGCAGTAGCTGATATTTTAAAAGCAGATTTAGGTTGGGTAATTCTTTTTGGATGTATAGCAGGAATTCCTACTGCTATCGTTTGTGGTCCCATTTTTGGAAAATATATAGCAAAGAAAATACAGGTAGAAGCACCACCATTAGGTGAAACTGTAGAGATAGAAAAAAATACACCACCAGTAATTGTTATAATTACCATCATAGCAATACCAATTTTTTTAATTGTTCTAAATACAGTAATTCGAAGCCCGTTTTTTGAAAGTTATAACCTCCCAGAAATCATGTTACAATGGTTAGGTATGTTAGGTCATCCATTTTCTGCTTTAATAATAGCAAATCTTATTGCATGGTATGCACTAGGAGTAAGAAGAGGATTTACAAAACAACAGCTTTTAGATATTAGTACAAAATCTATGGGGCCTGCTGGTATTATTATTTTATTAACGGGTGCTGGAGGCGTCTTTAAGCAAATGTTGGTTAATACAGGAACAGGCGAGATGTTGGCTAATTATTTTGCCGATAAGGGCGTGAGTATTTTATTATTTGCGTTTTTAGCAGCAGCTTTAGTGCGTATTTTACAAGGGTCTTCTACCGTTGCTATGATTACAGCTGCAGGACTTACAGCACCGCTCTTAACGGCAACATCTATTTCAGAACCTCAAAAAGCGTTATTAGTTGTTGCTATAGCATCAGGCGCAAGTATTCTATCACATGTTAATGATAGCGGATTTTGGCTTGTTGGTAAATATTTGGGATTATCAGAACAACAAACCTTTAAAAGTTGGACGGTAATGACAACACTATTGGCTTTAATTGGTTTTGTGAGTACTCTTATTTTGTCAATAGTATTTTAAGGATTATGGGTAAAAGGAATTTTTGAATTTTATCCCTTTCTTTGCTTTATTGCTTTTTTTGATTGAAATATGAAGAATCTCAAAAAACCAATTTTGCATCTAAGATGATTTTATTTAGCGCCTGTGGAATTGCTACATTAAACTGGACAAAATGTTGAGAGACTTTGTCTGTTAGTAATTACTTAGCATCATGAAAAAACGCACCAGATACTAGGCTCTAGAGTTTAAACAATAAGCAGTAGAATTGAGCTAAGCCAAAGATAATGTGAAGCAGGTTTTCAAAAACCTAGACATCTATCCCCTCCGCTCTGTAACGCTGGCATAGCGAGCTAAGAGATTACGGCAAGAATAGTTTTCCTGGTCGAGGCAAACCAAAAATGACCGATGAGGAAAAAGAGATAGCCCATTTAAGGAAATCTTTAAAAGAAGCAAAACTGGAACGTGACATCTTAAAAAAGGCCATCAAGAAAATACCCGAAGCTGAGTTATTAATCTTTACATGGTTAGGAACTTGGAGCAATAATAAAAGAAGACACTTCTTTTTAGAACACAAAACTATAAGAGAATTTGAATTTAGATATATAGAACCAGAAACTATCAGCTTAGTCATTCAACTTAAAGTCCATTATAGGATTATTTACTGTTTTAGACTGTTCGAATAGTAAAAAACTAAAAGCAATAGAGCCTAACAAAGAAAATCATTAGATCATTACCCAAATGAGTCTGAATAAGCAAAATATTAATCGGGTTTTTTTGTTGCGTTACAATGAAACCATAATTTTATAGACCTCAGTATGCGATTTAGTACAAATTATAAAAAAGACAAAGAATATAAGATATGAAATGGTTTAAAATCAATAAAATATAAATGTATAACATCGCACAGGGTGTTACCCTTTTATTTTGTTCTCTTAGTTTTGAGAGTAGACTTAGTGTAAGAAAAAAAGAATTGTGCGAAATTATTAATATTAATAAGCTATTTTCATATAAAGAGAGCAGTAAACATTGGTTTGTATTAAAAAAGAATGTTATTGTCCATGTATTGAGGTTTTGTGTCTATTTTTTTGCTTATGGCTATTATTAATTTTGAAATATTATATCGGTATTATTACGATTATGTCTTTTTTTTAACCTTTTTTTTAGAATTTAATAATGCTAAATAGTTGAAAAATAACAGCTCGCTAAAACCACACTATTGTGAGCGTATCGTATTAGGCTATATAATATCTTGAAATTAAACTAAATATTGACTAAAAAATGAAGACAAAAAAACTAGGAGTGTTAATAATTGCTTGCCTATTGTTATTGGTTATTGGGTGTAGCGATGATGATTCGGTTAAAACAGATTCTGTGCCGGAGATTAATTTGTTAACAAAGAGTATTTCTTCGCTTCCAGGCGAAACTTTTGTTGTTAAAGGAACGTTGGTTGATCCAGCGGGTATTCAATCTGTAAATTTGAAGTATGAACCGTGGTTTTTAGATAAAACCATAACAAAAAATGATTCAGTATATAAAACTTATGAATTAGATTATAAGTTTAAAGTTCCAGAAGATGCTATTGAAGGTAGTGAGCATCTAATTCTTATAACGGTAATCAATCAAGGAGGAAATCAGTCTACCGAAAACTTAGTGGTTACTCTAGATCAGGATATAGCCAGTCCTATTGTTCAGGTAAATAGCCCAACTAATGGAACTACTGTTTTAATTGGTGAAGGAAACGAAATAGAGTTCGATATAGTTATTACTGATCAAGAGTTGGCAGAGTTTAAAATTGAAAGTACAATGTTAAACGAAACTATTCCAGTTTCGGGAACAAGTTATAATTATATGAAATCGTTGGATATTGAAGATGAAGGCAGGTACGATTTCACGATTACTGTTGCAGATGCCTCAGGAAACTTAACAACGGAAACGCTTTATGTTAATGTACTTAACGAATTGTTGTTTGATGCTATGTATTTAGCAGATGTCTCTAGTGATGCAGAATTAAATACTGATTTGTTTGGGGTGCCTTATGCAACCGAGGCTAGTACCTTAAGTGGCGAAGACGGATATGTGTTTACAGCCCGGTATTATGCTGCTACAGAGAATGTCGAATTGCGATTCATTCCTCAGAAAGGCTCTTTTGAACCTTATACTTTCGGTGCAAGTCAAGACCAGCCAGGAGTGCTAGATATTGGTTCGGATAATACAGTAACTCCTATAGTTCTGCCGCAAATAGGATACTACGAAGTGATAATAGATGTAAAAAATCTAACCTACACGGTAAATGCCTATATTCCAACCGATGATGCTTTTGATCAAGTGTACATTTTAGGTCGAGGAGTGTTTGTTGGAGATTCTTCTACCTGCGTAAACAATACAACAGGAGCCACACAGTGTTGGCACTTTAATTCAGGAAAACCTTTTAACGTAGATTCTAGCAACCCTTATCTATGGACCTTAGATATTAGTGTTGATGACCAACCTGGCGATGAGGGTGCTAACGGGTTTATTTTAAATTCAAATGCCTCTGGATGGGCTCCTTTCTGGAGAGTTGATAATGCTGCCGATCCAGAAGCTACTGTCCCAGGCGGGGGAACAAACTATGTTTTTCCAGATGATGCCTTAGGAAAGGATTATAAGGTGGTATTTGATACGCACCTAAACAGATTGTCATTTCTGGCGAGATAAAAAATCAACTAAATTAATATACGATTATATGAAACTTACAAAATTGATAATACTCAGCTTTATGTTGCTGGGATTCAAGGTAATTGCCCAAAATACCGTTTCGGGTACTATTACAGACCAAAGTGGTCAGCCGTTACCTGGTGTAAATGTTATTGAAATGAACACTAATAAGGGAGTGGCGTCCGATTTTGATGGAAATTACTCAATAACGGTAAATGATGGTACAACTTTGGTGTTTAGTTATATTGGATACAAAACTCAGGAGGTGTCTGTTTCTGGTAGGCAAAATATATCCATTACGCTTCAGGAAGATAGTGCACAATTAGATGAAGTGGTTGTTATTGGGTATGGTGCGGTTAAAAGAGATAAAATAGCCACATCTATTGCTTCTGTAGATGGCGAAGAAATTACCAAACAAGTAGCTAGTAATGCTGCAGAAGCGTTGCAAGGTAAAGCTGCAGGTGTTCAGGTGTTATCTTCGGGAGGTTCTCCGGGTGCTTCTCCAAAAATTTTGGTTCGTGGTATCACAACTGTTCTTGGGTCTTCTAGTCCTCTAATTGTTATCGACGGTATTTTGCAGCCTAGTGGCACTTCATTAAACGCTGTTAATGCTCAAGATATTAAAAGTATGGATATTTTGAAGGATGCTGCAGCATCAGCCATATATGGTTCAAGAGCTTCAAACGGAGTGGTGTTGATAACAACAAAAAGAGGAAAATCAGGCAAGGCAAAAATAAGTTTTGATTTTAACTACGGTGTTCAGAGCTGGGACAAGATTGAAATGGCAGGGGCGCAAGAATATATAGAAGTTATAAACACAAGGAGAACAAATGATAATGCGTCTCCACTTTACGATCCAAATGATTATGGTGAAGGAACCGATTGGTGGGATGAGGTAGTTAGGGATTATACACCGGTGGTTAATGCAAACCTAAGAGCTTCAGGTGGAGATGAGAAACTTAAGTATGCGGCTAGTTTAAGTTTTTTCGATCAGCAATCCAATTATGCAAAAGGATACTATCAAAGGGTTACAGGTCGTTTTAACGTAGATTTTAAGATTTCTGATAAAGTTACCTTAAAACAAGATCTTAGCCCTAGGTCGGAGAAATGGGAAAATACGCCAGATTTATTATTTAATTCTATAAGAATAGATCCTTTAACCGAAGTATATCTTCCACAAAGTGAAAGAGTAGGGCGCAATATATATAGCATATACCCTGTATCTAATAATTTAGTGCCAAACCCAGTTGCTCAAATTGCTCAACTGTTTACAGAAAATAAATTTTATGGTTTGTTGTCTAATACCCAATTGGAGTATAAAATATCACCTGCTTTTACCTTCGTGTCTCAGGTAGGTTTAAATGTAGATGCTCTAACTTGGGAAACATTTAATCCGGCCTACGAATTTGATCCTAATAGAAGGCGATTGATTAACCAATACACAAAAAATGTTACTCAGAATTTTGATTATGTAATTAACAACACAATCACCTTTGAAAAAACAATTCTCGATAAGCATTATTTAAATGTTGTTGGGGGTGTTCTTTTTGATTCAGAAAGTACTAATTATTTAAGAGGTTCTAGAGAGGGCATACCTAGTGATACGGACTCAAGGCTTTGGCAGTTGGATGCGGCTGTTAATGATGAAGGACTGCTTATTTCTGCTAAGGGAAATCAAGGTAAGCAGAATATTCTTTCGGGAGTTTTTAGAACCATTTATAGTTTTGATAATAAATACACAATAAACGCATCGGTAAGAGTTGATCAATCCTCTCGTTTTCCAAAGGATAGAAGAACAGGTATATTTTCTAGTGCCTCGGTAGCTTGGGATGTAGATTCTGAAGATTGGTTTACTTCAGAAACTATTAATAATTTACGTTTAAAAGCTGGTGCAGGAGAATTGGGAAATCAAAATATAGATAGAGATGGTTCGTTTTTTACAGTAGGCTCAGATAACGTTATTCTAGGAGGGCAGAGTGTTGTCTCTAACTTCTTGAGTCAGTTTGGTAATCAAGATTTAAGATGGGAAACTGTAAAAGATAAAAACTTTGGCGTTGACCTTGGGCTGTTTAATAACGCCTTGACTTTTTCGGGCGAATATTATGTAAAAACCTCTGAAGACTTGTTAAATCAAGTAGAGCAACCAGGTTATACCGGTATTCCGGGTACAGTTGCTCGTAATGTTGGAAGTATAGAATCTAAAGGTATCGATATCGCTTTAGGATTAAATAAAACTTGGAACGACTTTAATTTAGGGGTTAACTTAACACTATCTTCTAACGAAAGTAGAACAATAGAACTCGACCCCTCAAATGAGGTCATTTTAGGGCAAAAGAGAGCAACCTTAGGTAATCGAAATGTTAAAATTACAGAGGTGGGTGAAATAGTAGGTTTATTTCAAGGCTATCAAACAGATGGGATTTTTCAAAATCCAACGGAATTAAACTCGCATACTTCAGAGGATGGGACTATCATTCAACCAAATGCTCAAGTAGGTGATTTGAGATTTGTAGATCAAAACAAAGACGGTAAAATTGACGATGCAGATTTAACGACCATTGGTAATCCGTTTCCAGACTTTTTTGGAGGGTTAAATATAAACATGAGCTATAAAAATATAGACTTATCTATGCAGTGGTACGGTACATTTGGTAATGATGTTTATAATGGTAATTTAGAATATATAAGATCAGGTACTCAAAATCTAAACGTTTTGGCAGGGACAACAGATGTGGTATGGTCGCCAACCAATACTGATGGGAGCTTCCCTAGACTTACAGAACTTGATCTAAATGGAAACTATAAAAACCCATCCGATCTTTTTATTGAGGATGGTACCTACGTTAGGTTGCGTAATATACAATTGGGATACAACTTTAAAGTTAAAGGGTTTGAAAAATGTAGATTGTATGTGTCCGGACAGAATTTAATAACGCTTACGGATTATTCGGGATTTGATCCAGAAGTTCAAAGTGGAGGTATTATTAATGGCTTAGGGGTAGATTTTGGTAGAAATCCAGTATCAAAAACGTATTTGGTAGGGTTAAATTTAAGTTTATAAAATTATGAAAAAGATAGTATTATTATTAACAATAACGGCGGCCCTTTTTGTAGTGGGTTGCGATAAAGAAGATTTTTTAGATCAGCCTCTACAGGGTAGAGAAACGTTAGATGATTTTTTAAGTAATCCAGATAACTTAGAAGGCTTTGTTAACGGTTTGTATAGGAAAGTAAATGGAGAAAAATGGTGGATGGTTAATTTTCAGCGTCAAATCAATGACATGGCAACCGATGATAACTGGGCAGGTAATACGGCACAGCCAAGACCAGATATATTTGGAATAGCCCAATATAATGTATTTGCCGGTTCAACTTATTTTAATGCATTTTGGGAGCATAATTACATTGGTATTACAAGGGTAAATATTGCGTTAGACAATCTTCCAGAGAGTAGTATTTCTGAAGATTTAAAAAGTCGATTTACAGGTGAAGCACAATTTTTAAGGGCATTTTTTTATTTTGAGTTAGTTAGGAATTTTGGAGGTGTACCAATTGTTACCACCTACAGTGAGTTATTCGATCCATCTATTAATGATAAAACAAGAGCAACCGTAGCAGAGGTTTATGCTTTAATCGAGGACGATTTAGAAGATGCGATAAACGGATTGCCAGAAAAAAGCGAATACGCAGCAGAAGATTTAGGTAGAGCAACCAAAGGTGCAGCTCAAGCTTTATTAGCTAAAGTGTATTTATTTCAAGAAAAATGGGCAGAAGCTCAAGCTATGGCAAAAACAGTAATGGATTTGGGAGAGTATAGTTTAGAGCCTGATTTTGCCGATATTTATAAAGTAGGTAATGCCAATGGCGTAGAATCAATATTCGGTGTAGAATTTGTAAGTAATCCTAATCTAGTAGATGTTGGAGGTTATCTTTCTCAAACCAACGGAAGTCGTGGAGACGGAGGCTGGGGCTGGGGCTCGCCAACAAGCGATTTAGAAAATGCGTTTTTAAGTGAAGGCGATAATATCAGGTTGCAGTCAACAATAATTAAACATGGCGAACCTGTTTTTGGCGACCCCGAGGTTACGGAATTCGACGGCAAGCCTTCTGAAAATAAGTCAGGTCGTACCAACAGAAAATACTATTTACCCAAAGCGGAAAGGCCAGCAAATTATGTGCAAGGTCAATTGCCAGGACATGTACTTTACTTAAGGTTAGCTGATGTTATTTTAATACACGCAGAGGCTGCATTTTTTAATGGCGATGAAACTTCGGCTAAGAATTCTTTAAAGCTAATTAGAGATAGAGTAGGTTTAAGTACTAATATGTCTTTGGCCGATTCTGCTTTGAGAGATGCAATTTGGAAAGAAAGACGTTTGGAATTGGCTTTGGAACAGCATAGGTTGTATGATTTAAGAAGACAAAAAATTAATGGAGTACCTAGAATTGCATTAATCCTAGGTTCTACGGGATCTTTTGTTAAATATAATACGGAGGTAAGTACCGATCCATTTGAAACAACAAATTTAAAAGAGTCTCAGGATAGTGGTGTATTGTTTGATCCGAGTATACATCTACTTTGGCCTATTCCTCCTGAAGAGATACAGGCTTCTAGAGGTAATTTAGAGCAAAACCCTGGCTATTAATAAAATAAAACAGAGATGTATGGTGTATAGATTTTTTAAAGTATCATTTTGCTTGTTATTAGTTTTAGCGATTTTTGGATGCAGTACAGATAAGGCTACAGATCCCAACGATCCTAAGTTTGATGATCCAGAAGAAGGAATAGTACTAAATTTAAATAACACGTTTCAAATCATAGATCATTTTGGGGCGTCTGGAGGGTTTCAAGATCAATGGGTTGGAAAATGGCCAGAAGCAACAAAAAACCAAGTGGCCAAATGGTTTTTTAGCTCTGAAACTGATGGGCAAGGTAGCCCTCAAGGCATCGGCCTTTCACTATGGCGAACTATCATTGGTGATGGTGCGGCCGATCAAGCAAATAGTGGTTTTAGGTCAAATTCTTGGTTCCGTGAAACAGAATGTTATTTGTCGCCAGATGGTACTTATAACTGGACAAAACAAGCGGGAGAGCAATGGTTTATGGAGAAAGCCAGAGAGTATGGGGTTAATAAATTTACAGCCTGGGCTACGGCTCCACCATATTTTATGTCTAAAAACGGATATGTGTTTAGTACCGCTGATGTTGCTGGCTTTAATTGCGACTCCGATAAGTATGATAACTATGCTCATTTTCTTGCGGATGTTGTTAAAAATTATGAAAATAAAGGTTTTAATATTGCAACCGTATGCCCGTTTAATGAAACGCAATATGAATGGAACGCAGAGGTTGGTAGTGCGCAACAATCCGGTACCCGGGCTACCAATAGCGAGGTGGCCACCGTTACCAGAATCATTGATGAGAGGTTTACGGAAAAGGGGGTAAATGCCCAAATAATGATTCCTGAAGCGGCTCAGTTAAAATACCTGTTTGAAGGTTCCGGTAATACGGTAAATCAGGTTAATGATTTCTTTAACCCTTCTAGTGCTAATTATATAGGTAATTTAACTAATCTATCAAAAAATATAGCAGGACATAGCTATTTCAGTAATGAAACCACTAATGAGTCTTTAAGGCAACGCAAGTCTTTGAGAACAACACTAGAAAATTATGGTTTGAATTATTGGCAAACGGAGTATAGTCTTTTGGGTACTGCGTATCAGCAAAACAAAGACGTATCAACTTTTCAAGAAATTGACTATGCGTTATGGATGAGTCGTATAATCCACACAGATTTAGTTTTTGGTAATGCTACTGGCTGGAGCTTCTGGACAGCTCTTAATAGTTCTACTTTCGGAGATCATCCATACCGATTCAACCTTGTACTTTGGACACCCAATTCCAATAGTCCAGCACATACAGATGGTACGGTTGAAGATAATAAGTTATTGTGGGCGCTAGGGAACTATAGTAGGTTTGTTAGGCCTGGAATGGTAAGGTTTGAAGTTAAAGACCCTGATTATAGTGATAATACTTCGGTTGAAAATTTCATGATTTCGGGCTACAAAAGTACCTCGGGCAACGATTTGGTTTTAGTATGTGTTAACAATACCAATAGTAATAGGGAAATTATATTAGAAGAATATGGGACGCAATTTGAGGTTGTAAATGATCTTTTCGAGGTTTATACAACATCATCTACTAAGAACTTAAAAAAATCTACAACTACGTATGACAATATAGTTGTGCCGTCTAAATCAATAGTAACTTTAAGGGCTCAGATAAAATAAGCTTGTTAAAACAGCTTTAAAGCTATTAAATTACAACAAAAATGGTGTAATTTTTTTGATGTTATTATAAAATTTTAAAAAAACAAAAAAAATGAAAAAGACAATATTAATGCTATTGCTAGGAATAATTTTTTCCTGCACTTCGAATGATTTTACAGATCCTAACGACCCTAAATTTGGTGATATTGAAGATGGAATAGGAGGCGAAGATGAAGGTGAGGAAGAGGTAAATGCAGATGTGGTTATTATGGTCGATGCTACTGATGGTGTTGATATAAGTCCAGAAATTTTTGGTGTTAATAATGATTGGCGTCTAGTTCCAGATAATACCTTTTCAGCTTTTGCTTCTACACTCGGTACAATTGGTAGCACAGTGATAAGATACCCTGGAGGTTGGGAATCTGAATTTTACGACTGGACAACCAATACAACTCCTAGATGGGACAAATCACCCGAAACGCCTGGAGCTTCAATAGAAACGTTAAAGAGCAATGTTTCAAATTATAGTATTGTTCTACCAACGGAAGAAGCAATGATTACAGCGGTTGGTTCTTCTCAATATAACCTTGCAATTGCGAACTTAAAGGCTAGAGCTAAACAGGCTTTAGACATGTCTGGCATTAGCTCTGTTAACGGAGGTCTTGTGGAAATTGGTAATGAATGGTGGTTGCAATGGGCAGGAGGTGTAAGTAGGTCGCAAAAACTGGATAAATATGTTAACATTGCCATGGACTTGACGGAATATATAGTTAATGAATATCCAAACCGTAAGTTTAAGTTGTTAATTAACGGAGATTATACAGAGCCTCATGAATTTACAACCATGAAGAATAAGTTTATTAGAGGTTATGATGCTATTGATGGGGTAGGTTTACATACCTATACAGGTTATACTACTGATACGCATAATATCGCTGATTTAGAAGAAAGAATAAAGAAATGTGCCGATAACTTCAACCCTGACAAGAACTTTAAATACCTATCAGAATGGATGCCCTCTCGAGATTACAACGAAAGAGCATTATACATGGAAGCCGCTAATATTATACCAGATATTATTCATATTTATGCTAGGTCAGGAGCTCAAGCGGCAGCATATTGGCCACCAATAAATAGTCCTGTGCCTGGTTTGGGTATAACTAACTGGAACTATTCTAAAGTGTTACCAACAGGGCAAATTTTAGGAGATATGGCAGCTTCATATAAAGGGAAATCTTTAAAAACAACATCAAATAAATTTCATTTAGCAGCCGCTTTACAAGACACTAATACCATGGTAATGTATATTACAGGAGCGAAGGAGAGTGGTAAAAAAGTAGCAGTTAAAGTAAATGGGTTTGCTATAAGTTCTATACAGAGTGTAGAACGTTTTGTACCAGTAGATTATAATGATACGGCAAAAGCAGAACCTTATCTTGTAGAAACGGCGTTAGCTAAAATTAGCTCAAACCATGTCGTGGTAGATGTTAATAAAGAAGGTTTGTATCAAATCTATAAAATTGTTGTTAAAGGGAATTAAATAGTGTTGAAAATATTATTGTCTATGTTTTTAGTTATTGTGTCTATTTTTAAGAAAGAACATGTTTTTAAATTTGTTTATGTAAAATAGATGTTTAAGTGATTTGCTGTGTTATAAATGAGATATAAAAAAGCAATTTTTGTGCATGTTTTTGTTGTGGTATGGTTTGTAGGCTTTATCAGTAACGCTGGTATGGCACAAACTATAAAAGTACAATTAAATACTGAAAAGGAATATCAAACTATTGTAGGTTTTGGAGCTTCTGATGCTTGGAGGTGTCAGTTTGTTGGCAGCAATTGGCCAGAACATAAAAAGGAGAAAATAGCAGAATGGCTTTTTAGTAAAGAAACAGATGAAAAAGGAAATCCTAAAGGCATCGGGCTTTCTATGTGGCGGTTTTATATCGGAGCAGGAACTGCTGAGAAAGGTGATGATTCTAATATTACAAATGAATGGAGAAGAGCAGAATCTTTTATAGATGCTAATGGAGATTACAATTGGAAAAAACAAGAGGGGCAGCAATGGTTTTTGAAAAAGGCCAAGGATTATGGTGTAGATCAATTCTTAGCATTTTCAATTTCTGCCCCCGTACAGTGGACAAAAAATGGGAAGGGTTATAATGGAGATAATAAAGATGGTGAAATTAATTTAAAACCAGAACATTTTGATGATTATGCCAGTTTCATGATAGAGTTTTTAAAACATTTTGAGTCAAAAGGAATCCATTTTGATTATCTAAGCCCAATAAACGAACCGCAATGGGACTGGGAGAAAAAATCTCAAGAAGGCACACCAGCAACCAATCAAAATATTTTGGAACTTACTAAAATGTTAGATAGGGGTATAGACGAGAGTGGTATGTCTACAAAAATAGTATTGGGGGAAGCAGCCGATTTACGTTGGTTATACTCAAACTACAATAAGTCAGAACGAGGTAATCAAATCGACTTTTTTTTCGACGAAAAGAAAGAACTAAAGCATCTAGATAATACAATTACAGGTCATAGCTATTTTACAACTTGGCCAGTAGATAGCCTAATTGGTATACGAAAAAAGTTGAAACATAAACTAAATGAATATCAAGGTCTTGATTATTGGCAAAGTGAGTTTTGTATTCTAGAAAAAAATGATGACATAGGCGGAGGGCATAAACGGGATTTGGGAATTAGTACTGCGCTATACGTAGCTCGTGTTATACATGCCGATTTAACTCTAGCCAATGCCAGTTCTTGGCAATGGTGGACTGCCTTGACCATAGCCAATTTTAAAGACGGGCTTATTTATTTAGATACAGGTAACCCAAATGACCTCTATAATAAACAATCGCTAAAAGATGATGGAGAATACCACGATTCTAAATTATTATGGGCGTTGGGAAACTATTCGAGATTTGTAAAGCCTGGAGTGGTAAGGGTAGAGGTTGAGTCAAACCAAAACAAAGAAGCTTTAACAAAAGCATACAACAATATGATGGTTTCAGGATACCTTGATAAAGATACTTCAGAGGTGGTTTTAGTTGCGATTAATTACAGTAACGAGGATCAGGTTTTAAATGTAACCAACTGTAAAATTGAAAATATAAGCGTTACCTCCGAAAATAGCAATTTAGAAACATTTAAAGTAGACGGCAAAGACATTGTCCTTAAAGCAAAATCAATAAATACGCTAACAGGGTCTTTAAAAAAGTAATAAAACACCCTAAACCAAAACAGCACTAAGAATTAGCAAAAGTAGGTTGGAGATTTTGGGTACCAATAAATTATAATGACACAAATGAAAAATAGGAATAAGTTTAGTTTAGTTGCACTTTGCTTAGCGGCTATTGTTTTTAATAGCTGCAAAAGCAAAGTTGATAACGAAGTGGTTAAAGTAGATAAAAAACCTAATGTATTGTTTATTCTTGCAGACGATTTGGGTGCACACGATTTAAGCTATGCAGGGAGTAACTATTATGAAACACCTAATATTGATCGTATAGCAAAGGAAGGAACTGAGTTTACACAAGGTTATGCCGCATGTCAGGTATGTAGTCCTTCAAGGGCCAGTTTAATGACAGGTCAAGATCCTGCACGACATGGTATAACAGACTGGATTGGAGCCGCTACAGGTGAAAAATGGGGCGATTATTACAATACCAAAGTTATGCCACCAGAATATGTTCACGCGCTTCCCGAAGAAAGTATCACTATAGCTGAAGCACTAAAACAAAACGGATACAAAACCTTTTTTGCAGGGAAATGGCATTTAGGAGATGTGCCATATGGTCCTGAAAACAATGGTTTCGATATAAACAAAGGAGGCTGGGAAGTTGGAGGTCCTAAAGGTGGATATTATGCGCCTTGGAGAAATCCTAAGTTAGATTATAAATATGAAGGTGAAAACCTTACTAAGCGTTTAGCCTTAGAAACAGCTGATTTCATTACCGCAAATAAAGACAAACCGTTCTTTGCATACCTTTCTTTTTACGCGGTACATGGCCCTATAGAAACAACAGAGGCAAAATGGAAAAAGTACAGAGATAAGGCAGAATCACAAGGAATTCCTGAATCTGGTTTTGAAATGGAAGCTAGATTACCTATTAGAACCGTACAGGATAACCCTATTTATGCAGGCTTGGTAGAGTCTATGGATGATGCAGTAGGCGTTGTTCTCAATAGGTTAAAAGAGTTGGGTTTAGAAGAGAATACCATTGTAGTATTTACATCTGATAATGGAGGTGTAGCTAGTGGAGATGCCTTTTCTACTACAAACTATCCTTTGAGAGGTGGTAAGGGATACCAATGGGAAGGTGGTATTAGAGAGCCGTACCTAATTAAAGCACCCATGATAAAAAACGTGCCTAAACAAATTGAGTATCCTGCTTCAGGAATAGATTTTTATCCAACATTATTAGATATGGCTGGGGCAGAAAAAGACCCAAACCATATAATTGATGGAGTAAGTTTAGTACCGCTGTTAAAGGGTGGAGAATTAGAAGACAGACCTCTGTTCTGGCATTATCCTCATTATGGAAATCAGGGTGGCGATCCTGTAAGTATTATAAGAAAAGGAGATTATAAGCTTATTCATTTCTGGGAAGATGGACATGATGAACTATATAATTTATCATCAGACCCAAGTGAAGCAAATGATATTTCTTCAGACAACTCAGAGGTAACACAAAATTTAAGTAAGGAGCTGCACGCTTATTTAGAGAGTGTAAATGCTAGATTTCCAAAAGTTTATGCTAAGTATGATGATAGCAAGGCAAAAGTCAAGTATGAAGAGCGAAAAACTAAAATGAAGCAACGTTTAGAAAAACAACGTATGGATTTTCTTAATAAAGATTTTAATCCCAATAATAATTGGTACGATAGTAGTTTAAATACAAAAGACTAAAGTTTTAAACAAACCAACTAACTAAACACCATGAATAAAACAAAATTTAATTTTACTTATTTATTATTTCTAGCGCTTGTATCTGCTATGGGCGGTTTCCTGTTCGGTTATGACTGGGTAGTGATTGGAGGAGCTAAGCCGTTTTACGAACTGTTTTTTGATATATCCTTAAACCCTACTTTACAAGGGTGGGCGATGAGTAGTGCGCTTATAGGTTGTATTTTTGGAGCAGTAATATCTGGTTTCGTAGCCGATAAATTAGGCCGAAAAGTTCCATTAATTTTTTCTGCAATTCTATTTATTATCTCTGCATTTGGTACAGGGTATGTGGATAGTTTTACACCATTTATAATTTATAGGCTTATTGGTGGACTGGGAATTGGTCTGGCTTCTACATTATCGCCAATGTATATAGCAGAAATAGCTCCAGCGAAATATCGTGGCCAGTTTGTAGCTATAAACCAGTTAACCCTCGTCGTTGGAATTTTGGCAGCCCAAGTAGTCAATTATTTTATCGCAGAAGCTATTCCGGAAAATAATACTCCCGAAATGATTTTAAATTCTTGGAACGGACAAACTGGTTGGCGATGGATGTTTTGGGCAGAATTAGTGTCGGCAACTTTGTTTTTTGTTTTAATGTTTGTTGTGCCAAAAAGTCCTAGGTTTTTGGTAAAGATAAATCAGTATGAAACCGCCAAAAAAGTACTTGCAAAAATTGGAGGAGAAGCTTACGCAGAAGAAGAGTTGGAAAGTATTAAGTTAACCTTGCAAGAAAGTGGACAAGCCAAAGTTAGTGGTTCAGATTTAAAATCGTCAAAAATTAAACCTATTTTGGTTATTGGCATTGTATTGGCTGTTTTCCAACAATGGTGCGGTATAAACATTATCTTCAATTATGCAGAAGAAATATTTACGGCTGCAGGCTACAGCGTTGGAGATATGCTGTTTAATATAGTAATTACAGGAAGTGTTAATTTAATTTTTACTTTAATCGCAATGAAAACTGTAGATAGTTGGGGGCGTAGAAAATTGATGCTCTTTGGTTCTATAGGTTTAGGAATAGTGTATTTAATTCTAGGCGGTGCTTACTTTTTTCAGTTTACGGGGTGGCCAGTACTATTGTTAGTAATTACCGCAATTGCTATTTACGCCATGTCTTTAGCTCCAATTACATGGGTTGTTCTTTCCGAAATTTTTCCGAATAAAATTAGAGGGGTTGCCATGTCTATTGCTACGTTTTCTTTATGGATAGCGTCGTTTGTTTTAACCTTTACATTCCCAATTTTAAATGATGCTTTAGGAGCTTCAGGGACGTTCTGGGTATATAGTATAATATGTATTGCTGGATTCTTATTTATTAAGTCGAAGTTGCCAGAAACAAAAGGGAAAAGTCTTGAAGAAATAGAACTAGAATTGACTAAAGATAAGGAATAGAAACGATGAAGAAAGTATTTGTTACATACATGTTTTTAGGGGTGTTTTTAATCTGTAATGCCTGTAAGTCTTATGCTCAGGATATAGCTAATGATGCGATAAATGATTGTCCTCATTCAGTACATTACTTAGATAGCTTAAAAACCGAGCTTAAAGTAAAATGGCCAAATAACCGCATTATAAATTTAGTATTTCATGGGCATTCGGTACCTACGGGATATACTACAAGAGGTGTGTTGGATAGGATAAATGCTTATCCATTTCGCACACTAAAAAAGGTTAATGACTTTTATCCTTATGCTGTGGTGAATACTATAACCACTTCTATTGGAGGTGAGCAGGCAGAACAAGGCGCTAAGCGTTTTAAAGAGGAAGTTTTAATTTATAAACCAGATGTGCTGTTTATCGATTATGCGCTTAATGATAGGAAAATGGGCGTGGATAGAGCAAAAGCAGCTTGGGAACAAATGATTCTAGAAGCTTTAGAATACGGAACCAAGGTGATTTTACTAACACCAACACCTGATTTAAAAGAAGATATTGCTTCCAATGAAACACCATTGGCAAAACATAGTGAGATGATTCGTGATTTGGCGAGAAAACATAAGGTAGGTCTTATAGATAGTTATGCGCTATTTAAAAAGCTAGCCGAAACAGAACCTCTAATAGGGTATATGTCGCAGAATAATCATATCAATCAGAAAGGACATCAATTTGTTGCGGATGCCATTTTCGAATATTTTAAAACCTCGAATTGTGAAACCAATTAATCAAAAAATGAAGATTTTTAGAAAGCACATCATTCTTTTATTAGTCGCATTAAGCTTCACTTTGTGCAATTGTAAAAGTGATGAAACTACTTATATCGATTTGTCTGGAACGTGGAGCTTTAAAATTGATTCGCTAGACCAAGGAGAAAAAGAAAAGTGGTTCAAATTGAATTTAGGGGACAGCATCAAATTACCTGGTTCAATGCCCGAAAATGGTAAGGGTAATGATATATCGGTTAAAACCAACTGGACGGGCAACATGTGGAATGATAGCCTATGGTATAAATCTGAAGAGATGAAAAAGTACCGACAAGAAGGCAACGTAAAAGTGTCGTTTTGGTTAACGCCTGTTAAAGATTATAAAGGGTCTGCTTGGTATCAGAAAAGAATAGCCATTCCACAATCTTGGGGAGGTAAAGATATTGTCTTAAATCTGGAACGTGTGCATTGGGAATCTGCAGTTTGGATAGATGACAAGAAACTGGGAATGCAGAACAGTCTGGCTACTGCTCATCACTATAATTTAGGTGAATTGACGGCAGGAGAACATACTGTTTCTATTCGAGTGGACAACCGAATTAAAGATATCAATGTTGGTTTAGACGCCCATAGTATTTCAGACAACACCCAAACCAATTGGAATGGCATCGTTGGTGAAATATCACTCTCTGCGGTTCCAAAACTATCTATCGGAAATGTGAAATTATATCCTAACGTCTCTGATAAAACCGTTAGAGTTGTAGCTAGGATTGAAAACGGAACAGGTAAGAACCAAACCGCAGAATTAGTACTTCAAGCCAAAGAAAAATCGGAAAATGGGGAAGCTCTTGAGATTTTGAAAGAATCAATAGAAATAGGTGATTCCAAAATAATAGAGTTGGAGTACCCAATGGGTGATGCCCCTAAACTATGGGATGAATTTAATCCTGATTTATATGAGATGCACCTGTCCTTAAATTCCGAAAAAAGTGTAGACAAAAGGGTTGAAATTTTCGGTATGCGTGATTTTAAGGCAACTGGAACAGTTTTTACTATTAATGACCGGCTCCTATACCTTAGAGGAACTCTAGAATGTGCCATTTTCCCATTAACGGGATATCCGCCTACAGATGTTGATTCTTGGAAACGGATAATCAGTATTGTTAAAAATCACGGTCTAAACCATATTCGTTTTCATTCTTGGTGTCCGCCCGAAGCTGCATTTCAGGCTGCAGATGAAATGGGTATATATATTCAAGCGGAAGCATCAGCTTGGAAAGCTGGTTTAGGAGATGGAGAGCCTGTGGATACATGGTTGTACAAAGAAGGTGAAGACATTATCAATGCTTATGGAAATCATCCATCATTTGTATTAATGACCTATGGTAACGAGCCGAGTGGAAAAAATCATAAGCAGTATTTAACAAAGTATGTCAATCATTTTAAAGCATTAGATAATCGAAGATTATATACGAGTGGTGCTGGGTATCCGTACCTAGAAAATATGGATTATTATAATCACAGAGGGCCAAGAATTCAGGGTTGGAATGAGAACTTAAAAAGTATTATCAATGCAAAAGCGCCACAAACAGAATTTGATTGGAGTAAGTTCATTGACAAAACACCTATGCCTTACGTAAGCCATGAAATGGGGCAATGGTGTGTGTACCCCAACTTTAAGGAAATGTCGAAATATACAGGGGTTTTAAAACCTAAAAACTTTGAAATTTTTAAGGAATCCTTGGAGGAGAACGGTATGTTAAAATTAGCAGACAGCTTTTTATTGGCATCGGGCAAATTACAAACACTTTGTTACAAAGCAGATATTGAAGCAGCTCTGCGAACCAAAGGAATGGCAGGCTATCAGTTATTGGATTTACATGATTTTCCTGGTCAAGGAACTGCACTAGTGGGCGTTTTAGATGTATTTTGGGATGAAAAAGGATACGTAACTCCTGAAGAATTTAAAGCCTTTAGCGGAAGTACGGTTCCGTTGGCACGTTTATTAAAGCGAACATTTAAAAATATAGATACACTAACCGCTGAAATTGAAATTGCCCATTTTGGAGAGTATCCTATGAATGAAGTGATTCCTAAATGGGAATTAACTAAAACAGATGGTAGTGTGTTCTCTAAAGGAGAATTCGAAAAAATAGATATTCCCATAGGAAATGGTATTCAATTAGGAAAGGTTAATCAACCCTTAAATACCATTACCAAGGCTCAACAACTTACCTTGAGCATTATGGTGGGTGACGCCAAAAATAGTTGGGATGTTTGGGTGTATCCTTCTAAAAAGGAGAATATTGAAAATGAGCCATCTATTAAAGTTGTAACTAAATTGGATGCAAAAACTATCAGTTATTTAGAGAATGGTGGTAATGTACTTTTAAATATCAACAAAGGAGATATAGCTCCAGAAAAAGGAGGAAATATAGGTATTGGTTTTTCAAGTATTTTTTGGAATACCTCATGGACGAATGAACAGAAACCGCATACATTAGGAATACTATGTAATCCAGAACATCCTGCATTAGCTCATTTCCCAACGGAGTATCATTCCAATTGGCAATGGTGGGATGCTATGAGCCATTCCAACGCAATCATTTTTGATGATATACCAGAATTGAATCCTATTGTTAGGGTTGTTGACGACTGGTTTAAAAATAGAAAACTTGCTTTGATTTTTGAAGCTCAAGTAGGGAAAGGAAAGCTAATTTTTTCTGGAATTGACCTGCATACAGATTTAGAAAATAGACTAGAAGCACAACAGCTTTTATACAGTTTAAAAACATATATGACCAGCAAGGATTTTAATCCTAAAATCTCAATAAAAATTAATCAACTAAAGGAAAAGTTAAAATATTAAAAATAAACTAAGCTAAATTATAAGATTATGAAGACAGTAAACGCTTGGCACGAGAAAGTAACCATTCCTACCTATGAAGTAGGAACACCAGAGAAATACCCGGTTTTTTTAGAAAAACGAGTATATCAGGCAAGTAGTGGTTCTGTTTATCCACATCCCGTTATTGAAAAAATTAGTGATGAGAAGGTAGATAAAGAATGGGATGCTATTTTTATTGAAAATGATTATATCAAATTAATGATTTTACCTGCTTTGGGTGGTAGAATCCAAAGAGCGTATGATAAAATTCGTAAACGAGATTTTGTCTATTATAACCATGTCATTAAACCAGCGTTGGTTGGCTTAACAGGCCCTTGGATTTCTGGTGGTATTGAGTTTAACTGGCCACAGCACCATCGTCCAAGTACGTACGACCCAACAGATTTTTATATCGAAGACAATGAAGATGGTAGTAAGACCGTTTGGGTAAGCGAGTTAGAGCGTATGTTCCGTACAAAAGGTATGGCTGGTTTTACTTTGCATCCAGATAAAGCTTATATTGAAATTAAAGCCCATTTATACAACAGAACACCGCATCCACAAACTTTCTTGTGGTGGGCAAATCCTGCGGTAGCGGTTAATGACCATTACCAATCTGTGTTTCCGCCAGATGTAAATGCTGTATTTGACCATGGTAAGCGTGATGTATCGGAATTTCCAATTGCCAAAGGTGAATACTATAAAGTAGATTATTCACCAGGAACGGATATTTCTCGATATAAGAATATTCCTGTACCAACAAGTTATATGGCCATCACTTCCAAATATGATTTTGTGGGAGGTTATGAAAATGATTCTAAAGGTGGATTGCTACACGTTGCAGACCATAACGTTTCTCCAGGGAAAAAACAATGGACTTGGGGTAACGGAGAATTTGGTAAAGCTTGGGATAGAAATTTAACAGATGAAGACGGTCCATATATAGAACTCATGTGTGGGGTTTATACCGATAATCAACCCGATTTCTCATGGATGCATCCTTATGAAGAAAAAAGCTTTAAGCAATATTTTATGCCTTATTATAATGTAGGTGTGGTTAAAAATGCGACCAAAGAGGCTTTGGTAAACCTTGAAATGGTAGATGGGAAGGCTCAAGTAAAAGTGTATGTAACTTCTACTTATAACAATTGCGTTATCACTTTAAGTGCCAACGGAAAGGTGTTGCACGAAGAAGTGTTAAATCTGTCTCCTGAAGTTGGTTTTGAAGAATTGATAGACATTGGTTCCAACACTTTTGATGATTTACAAATTTCAGTAAATGATAGTCAAGGGAAAGTTTTGGTGGCTTGGGAACCCGATAAGGATTTATCTGATGAAATTCCTGAACCAGCCAAAGCGGCCAAGGACCCTAAAGATATAGATACCATTGAAGGTTTATATTTAAGAGGACTTCATTTAGAGCAATACAGACATGCTACTTTTGTGCCTACAGATTATTACGAAGAGGCCTTAAGAAGAGATTCAAAAGATGTCCGTAACAACAACGCAATGGGGCTCTGGTACATGCGTAAGGGGCAGTTAGAAAAATCTATTTCATATTTCGATACTGCAATTGAAACACTAACAAGTCATAACCCTAATCCGTATGATGGCGAACCTTATTTTAACAAAGGAATGGCTTTAAACTACTTGGGGAAAAAAGAGGAGGCATATGCTAGTTTCTTTAAAGCTTGTTGGAATGCACAATGGCAAGATGCTGGTTATTTCAATTTAGCACAAATTGATTGCTCTAGAGGCGATTTGGAAAAGGCTATGGATTTGGTGGATAGAGCATTAATTAAAAACTGGCACAACCATAAGGCTAGACATCTTAAAGTGATTTTACTAAGAAAAACTGGTAAAATTGAACAAGCTAAACAATTAATAGAAGATTCATTAGCTATTGATAAATTCAATTTTGGAGTGCTTTATGAAAAGTATATTTTGTCTAATGCCAAAGAAGATTTAGAGGCATTCAAGACGATTCTTCGAAATTATGCACACAATTATATTGAGTTTTCTTTAGACTATGCTATGGCAGGTCAATTTGATGAGGCTGTGGCTCTTTTAAAAGTTCATACCGATGCTAATGCTGAAGTGTACCCGATGGTATACTATTTTACAGGATGGTATTTAGACCAAAAAGGCGATAGCAATGGTGCATTAGAGGCATACAAAAAAGCATCGCAAATGCCGGACACCTATTGTTTTCCGAACAAAATAGAGGAAGTCAAGGCATTGGAATCTGCTTGTAAAGCGAACCCAACCGATGCTAAGGCATTCTACTATCTTGGTAATTTCTGGTATGCCAACAGGCAGTACAAGGAAGCGCAAGAGTGCTGGGAAACTTCCGTAAAATTAGATGATAGTTTTGCCATTAGCCATCGTAACTTGGCGTTACTTTACTACAACAAGACCAATCAAAAAGAATTGGCGGTAGCACATTTAGAAAAAGCATTTGAGTTGGATAATACCGATGCCAGATTGTTAATGGAGCTCGACCAATTATATAAAAAGATTAATGTACCGGTTAATAAGCGCTTGGCATTGCTTGAAGAGTATATCGATTTAACCAATTCTAGAGATGATTTATATCTAGAGCGCATTGCGCTTTATAATTTGAAAGGTGATTTCGAGAAAGCAAAAGCATTAATAGATAAACGTCAATTCCACCCGTGGGAAGGTGGCGAAGGCAAAGTGCCATTCCAATATTTAACAAGTAACATTGAGCTTGCTAAGAAGTATATTTCTGTTAAGAATTACGAAGGCGCTATTGAGCTTTTAATACAGTCAAAAGATTATCCACACAATTTAGGTGAAGGTAAGCTGCACGGAACAGTTGAAAACGATATCGACTATTGGTTAGGATGTGCTTACGAAGGTTTAGATTATGCAGTAAAAGCCAAAGCCTATTTTGAATTAGCTTCGGAAGGATTGAGCAACCCGAGTCCAGCAATTTTTTACAACGACCAACAGCCTGATAAAATTTTCTATCAAGGGTTGGCCTTACAAAAATTAGGACGTAAAGATGAAGCTAACAAGAGATTTGATAATTTGTTAAAATACGGGCAAGACCATATAAACGATAATGTGAAGTTGGATTATTTTGCAATATCCTTACCAGATTTATTGATTTGGGAGGAAGATTTGAATGTTATCAATAAAATTCATTGTAACTATATGATTGGCTTAGGGCAATTGGGCAAAGGTAACGATACTGAGGCAACTGAAGCGTTCACTAAAGTTATTGATACTAATTTATCTCATATTCCAGCGCAGATTCATCAAGCGCTTGTTGGGGTTAAATCTTAACTAAAATTAATTATTTGTATATGAAGGTTTTAGCTTGTTTTAAAATTATTTTTTTTGGAATTTTCTGCTGTATGCATTTTAAGGCATATACACAAAGCACCAACCCTAATATCGTCATCATTTATGTTGACGATTTAGGGTACGGTGATATTGGTGTCAATGGAGCCATTGGAGTAGAAACACCACATATTGATACACTTGCTAAAAACGGATTGAACTTTACAGATGCACATTGTTCGGCATCAACCTGTACACCATCAAGATATTCCTTATTAACGGGAAGCTATGCCTTTCGCAATAATGCTGAAATTTTAGAAGGCGATGCGCCACTTATTATAAACCCTAATATGGGTACATTACCTAAAATGTTACAAAAAGCCGGTTATAAAACCGGTGTGGTTGGCAAATGGCATTTAGGTCTTGGTAAAGGGAAAATCAATTGGAATGAAAAAATTCCGTTAGGTCCCGAAGAAGTAGGATTCGATTATAGCTTTTTAATCCCAGCCACAGGCGATAGAGTGCCTTGTGTGTTTTTAGAAAATCAAAAAGTGGTTGGTTTGGACCCTAACGACCCTATAGCAGTAAGCTATGGAACAAGAATTGAAGGCTACCCATGGGGTTTTCAGCATCCTGAATTGTTAAAACAACATACAGACCCTTACCATCAGGGAGCTATCATTAATGGCATAAGTAGAATTGGTTACATGAAAGGTGGTAAAGATGCCCTTTGGGTGGACGAGAACATTCCTTATGTCCTAACCGATAAAGCCAATGCTTTCATTAATAATAATACGAACAATCCATTCTTTCTATATTTTGCCTTGCACGATATTCATCAACCGAGAATTGCCAATATCAAATTTGTTGAAAGCAGTACCATGGGCCCCCGTGGCGATGTAATTGCTCAAATGGATTGGTGTGTTGGCCAAATTACCGAAGCACTTGAAAAGCAAGGGTTATTAGATAATACCTTAATTATTTTTACAAGTGATAACGGTCCTATTCTAGACGATGGCTATTTAGATTATGCCAGAGAATTAGTTGGCGATCATAAACCGGGTGGAGGTTATCGGGGTAGTAAATACTCGGCTTACGAGGCTGGAACGCGTATGCCTACTGTGGTGCATTGGCCAAAAGAAGTGAAACCAGGTGTTAGTAATGCCTTATTGTCACAAGTGGATTTATACGCTTCTTTGGCTTCTTTGTTAAACCAAAATATAGAAAAGGGAGATGCTGTTGATAGTCAAAACTTTATGGAGTCTTGGTTAGGGAAATCTAAGAAAGCTCGTAAATTTTTATTGGAAGAATCTTATACTTTCGGTTTTAGAATGGATAATTGGAAATACATCAAACCTAAGGACAAACCTGTTCCTAATTGGATTGTTCAAAAGTTTGTTGACCCCGGATTTAGACCAGAACCACAATTGTTCAATTTAGCGGAAGACCCATCAGAATCTAAAAACATTGCCAGCCAATATCCCAAGATAGTCGCCAAAATGGAGGCTGAATTAAAAGAAATTCTAGAAAGATAAAGTATTATGAGAATAATTTTATTGACGTTGTGTTTATTAGCAATAATGTCGTGCCAAGCACAAGACAAACCTAATATTCTTTGGGTAACCATAGAGGATACTTCTCCTCACTTTATAGGTTGTTACGGCAATGAACAAGCAAGTACACCAGTAATTGATAAATTAGCAGAAGAGGGTGTGAAGTTTACAAACGCATTTTCTACAGGTACGGTATGTGCGGCCAGTCGGTCAACAATAATAACGGGTGTTCGAACTTATAAAATGGGTACAGGCCACCAAAGAAGTCAATATCCTATTCCGGGTTTTATTAAAGGCTTCCCTTTTTACTTGAAGCAATTGGGGTATTACACAACCAATAATTCTAAAACAGATTATAATATTGAAAACGAAAAAGATTTTGTAAAAGAGGCTTGGGACGAAAGTTCCAACAAGGCCACTTGGAAAAATAGGGCCGAAGGCCAACCTTTCTTTGCTGTATTCAATTTTGCGGAATCGCATCAGTCACGAACCATGTCGTGGGCTTTTGAAGAGTATCAAAAGCATGTTTGGAATCATTTGCCTGAGGAAGATAAAATTGCTGACGATGCTTTTGATATGCCTCCTTTTTATAACGATACCCCCGAAACGCGTAAGCAATTCGCAAGAGTGTATAATTCTATTAAACTTACCGATAATCGAATAGGGGAATTATTTCAAAAATTAGAAGAAGATGGACTAAAAGACGATACCATTATTTTCTTTTATGCTGATCATGGCGAGGGTATACCTAGGGCAAAAACTAACGGCATAAATTTAGGGTACCGTGTGCCATTTGTGGCGTGGTTTCCTGAAAAATTTAAACATCTATCACCATGGGAAACAGGAAAGCCAACAAATGAACTTATTAGTTTTGAAGATTTAGGGCCTACAATGATTGATTTGTTAGGAGGTAAAGTGCCAGAATACATGAAAGGAAAACGCCTTTTCGACTCAGATTCAAATAATAAAAAAGATTTGTTGTTACTGTCTACAGATAGGGTGGATAATGGATTAGACTTAGTAAGAACCGTAACCGATGGTAAGTTTGTGTATTCCAGAAACTTTATGCCATTTATTCCTGAAGTAAGGTATATCAATTATTTAGAGATTGCTGATATCACAAAACATATGCGTAAAGATTTAAAACAAGGTAAACTTAACGCATTCCAATCTCGGGTTTTTGAGGAGCGCCCCTTTGAAGTGTTATATGATATTGAAAATGATATTTGGGAAGAGCACAACTTAGCGGACAATGCAAAGTATAATACTGTTTTAGAGAAGATTAGACAGTTTTTAGACAGTACTCTTTTAGAGGATAAAGACATATTGTTTATGCCCGAGTACGATATGGCTAAAATATCTGAAAATCAAACTCCTTACGAATACCGTTTAACGGACGACTACAATTTTAATGAAATTTATAAAATCGCTTCATTATCTGGTAAGAAGGGCAGAAAGGTAGCGCAAGCTCAAATAGAATCTCTAAAGCACGATGATAGATTAGTTAGATATTGGGCTAGTGTAGGTTTGATGTCTCAGGACCAAAAGATTTTAGAATCATTTCAGAAGGAATTAAATGAATCACTTCAGGATGATTATTCTCCCGTAGCTATAACTGTTTCTGCAATTTTATACAAGAAATTTCAAAATAAAAAAGCTTCGGAAGTTTTAAATAACTTTGCTAAAAATGAGGATTGGACTCTGGCTTTAATGTCTATTAATTATATGCTTTATTGTCAAGACAGAACACCGTTTGAACCTACAATTGAAGCATTACTTCAAAACCAAGACCTTAATTGGCATGTAAAAAGTGCATGCCTTGATTTTAAGGAAAGTCAAAGATTGAGGAAAGAAATTTAAATTAAAAACCAAAGATACCATGAAATTATATCAAACCGTAGTTCTAGTTTTGATGCTCATATTGGGTGCTTGTGCGCCAAAGGTAGATCGAATAGATTTGTCGGGTAAATGGCAAGTAAAACTAGATTCCACAAATGTTGGAAAGCAAGAAAACTGGGCGGGGTCAAAACTAGAAGGAAGAGAAATTAGTTTACCAGGAACTTTAGATGATGCCGAAATAGGAACGCCAAACAAACTTGAGCCAGTAATAAATAATTATGTAATGTCCAATTTAACCCGAAAACATCAGTATATAGGGAAAGCGTGGTATCAAAAAGAAATTGAAATACCCAAAGATTGGAAAGAGAAATCGGTGACATTAAATCTTGAACGGGTGCTATGGGAATCTACGGTATATATTGATGATATAATAATTGGTACAGCAAATAGCTTAATTGGTGCACATAGTTTTGAAATTCCAGATAATATTTCTGCGGGAAAACATATGCTTACTATTTGTGTAGATAACGCCAACAAATACCCAAACATAAATGTTGCAGGAACACGTTATCCAGATAAAGTAAACCAAGACATGGCTCATGCCTACACCAATCACACACAAATAAAGTGGAATGGTATAATTGGCGATATTTCGCTAAATGCTTCAGGCCAGAATAAGCCCAATAATATTCAGGTTTACCCAAAAACAGATTTAAATCGATTGAAGGTAACATTCGAACAGTCTATTGCACTTGATGGGGCAGTAGTCTTAAATATTAAAACTTTAAATGGGGAAGAAATTTACAGCAAACAATTAGAGGCTGTAAAAGTTTCAAACAACGAATTTTCTATTGAAGTGGATAAACCGGAAGCTCTTGCGTTATGGGATGAGTTCAACCCCAATTTGTATGAGGTTTCAGTAAAAACGAATACCGGAACGGTTAGCACTACTTTTGGATACAAAGTTGTGGGTAACAATGATGGCGATTTAACCTTAAATGATAAACGTATTTTTTTAAGGGGAAATTTGGAGTGTGTTATATTTCCGTTAACAGGATATCCACCAATGCAGAAAGAGGATTGGGCAACGCTTATAAAACAAGCAAAAGATTATGGTTTAAATCACTTGCGTTTCCATTCATGGTGCCCTCCAAAAGCAGCTTTTGAGGCTGCAGACGAGGCTGGTTTTTACGTTCAGGTAGAACTGCCACATTGGAGTTTAAAAGTAGGGGAAGATCAAGCCACTAACGCGTTTTTAAAAGCTGAAGCCAATAAAATTATAAAGGATTATGGTAACCACCCATCTTTTATTTTCATGGCGATGGGGAATGAATTGGAAGGTGACGCTGCCTTTCTAAATAGCCTTGTTAAAGATTTGAAACAGAAAGACGATAGGCATTTATATGCAACAACAGCATTTTCGTTCCAAAGGCCAATGGGGACAAGACCCGAACCAGAAGATGAGTATTTTATTGCTCAATGGACCAACAGAGGATGGATTCGAGGACAAGGTGTTTTTAATGACAAACCACCGCATTTTAATGCAGATTATACTTCTGGAGCGGAACATATTGAAATACCTTTAATTTCCCATGAAATTGGTCAGTATTCCGTATATCCCGATATGAGTGAAATAGAAAAGTATACAGGGGTTTTGGAGCCGCTAAACTTTATAGCGGTAAAACAAGATTTAGAGAAGAAGGGACTTTTGGATTTAGCTCCGGATTTTACATATAATTCAGGAAAGTTGGCCGCTTTGTTATATAAGGAGGAAATCGAGAGGGCTTTAAAGACACCAAGTTTTGATGGCTTTCAGTTGTTGCAACTTCAAGATTTTCCTGGGCAAGGAACCGCTTTGGTAGGTTTGTTAAATGCCTTTTGGGAATCGAAAGGAGTTATCTCTGCCGAAGAATTTAGCCAATTTAATAGCGAATTGGTTCCGTTAATTAGATTTGAAAAAGCAGTTTACGAAAACGGAGAGTCTTTCAAAGCTACTATTGAAGTGGCCAATTTTTTCAAAGATTTGAAAAACAAAACCATCAATTGGAGCATAACAGATGAGGCAGGAAAAGAAGTGAAATCTGGTAGTCTAACTGATATTAATCTATCTATAGGAAACAACACAGATTTAGGAGTTATTGATTATACTGTTGAGGCAAAAGAAGCCAGAAAACTAAATATTAGTGTAAGTGTAGCAGAAACAAAATATAAAAACAGTTGGAATATATGGGTGTATCCAAAAACTGTTTCTACAACATCAACAGATATCTTAATAACATCTTCTTTTCAAGAGGCTTCAAAAGCATTGCATAAAGGAAAAACCGTGTTGCTAAATCCAGATTATAAAGGACTAAAAGGTACAACTGGACGATTTGTGCCTGTTTTTTGGAGTCCTGTACACTTTCCCGACCAGCCAGCAACAATGGGATTTATGGTAAATGAAGCGCATCCAGCTTTTAATCATTTCCCAACAAGTTCGCATACAGATTGGCAATGGTGGGATTTATGTATAAAATCAAAATCTATTGTTATAGATTCCTTGAAAGTGACACCGATAGTTCAAGTGATAGATAATTTTGTTACCAACCATCATCTAGCTAATGTTTTCGAAGCTAATGTAGGACAAGGAAAACTGGTGTTTTCTGCCATAGATTTAACTACAGATTTGAACAACAGGCCAGTAGCGAGACAATTGAGATATAGCTTACTGGAGTACATGAAAAGCGATAGCTTTAATCCGTCTAAAACAATCCTAATGAAGCACCTAGAACAAGTGAAAATTGAAGATAAAAGTAGTACGTTTTCAGCAGAAGACGTCTATAGTAGCGGATACAATTAATGATAATAATCATGCCTATATTCGCTATTTAAATGTGTTTTAACTAGTATTTCTATTGTGTTTAATTTTATTTAAACTACCCAAAGTAAATTACTTGTAAATTTATAGATTAAACAATTAATAGAGAGGAGATTGAATACTAGTCCTATAAGAGGAGCATGTAAGAAAAGATGTTGTTTTTTTGATTGATCTGTTGAAATAATAATAAGAGCTAAAATAATATCAAAAAAAATAGTATTGTCTATAAATATAAAATGTTAGTCCATTTATATAGTGGTTTTTAAAATTAATTTTATACAAAACCAATTAACTAAATTTAAATTATTTATTATGACAAAAAAAATTACTTTTTCGCTTACAGCATTTCTGTTTTGCTCTGTTTTAGCTTTTGGGCAAACATTGGTTAACGATTTTGAATCGGGAACTACGGGGTTACTTAATGCTGGGGGAGGCATAACTACTTCGGTAGTGGCAAATCCCAATATGTCAGGCTTAAATACTTCAGCCAACTGTTTGGAAATTAAAAGAACGGGTGCACAATGGTGGATTTTCCAAGGTGTTGATGTTGTTGACATGGCTATTTCATCTTCTGAAACCAAATTTTTAAGTATGATGGTTAATTTTCCTGCTCAACCAGATTTGGGGGTTCGTTTTGATGCTCCAGACGATGCATCAAATGGAACCGAAGTAGTAAGAGCTGTAAATTCCTATACAGATTTTAACCAATGGCAGGAAATTGTCTTTGAGATTAAAGATAGTCCAACGGCAACAGCATTTACATTGGGTACTCTATTTAGGTTATCAATCCATCCAGATATAGGTTATGAAAATGTACCAGCAGGTCAAGTATTAAACAATACCAATGCTTTTGGTTACATTGATAATATTCAAATTTTAGATGGCAATCCTTTATCTGTTTCCGATTTAAATTTCGACAACAGTATTTCACTATACCCTAATCCAGTACAATCTACTTTTAAATTAAAAACACAAAATAATATCATTGTTGAAAATGTGTCGGTTTATAATGTTTTGGGTAATAAAGTGGCCGAAAACCTAATTAGTTTTAACGATAATGAGTATGATATAAGTGGTTTGCAATCTGGAGTTTATGTTGTTGAAATAGCCAATTCTCAAGGGAGCACAGCCTTTAAAAGAATCGTTAAGAACTAAAAAATAAATCTTAATTTGAGGGTATAAAATACCCACCAAATAAAAAGATATTACATCAAGTTGGTATATAATTAAAAAAGAACAGGCATAACTATATTATGTCTGTTTTTTTTAATCATTTTAACTCCGTTAGTTCATTTGCATTCTGTAATACTTTTTAAATTTTAATAAATAAATACCAGATGAAATTTTACAGTAACTTAATTTTAATATTAGTACTAACAGTTTCGTGCAATAAAGTCCAGCTTTCAAAACCTATTTATGTAGCTGAAACTTGGGAAAACCCCGAATGGGAAAACCCTGAAATATTCCAGATAAACCGGGAGACCCCGAGAGCGACATTTTATAACCACAGAACAGTAGCGGAAGCAATAACAAACAAGGGATGGAAGTCGTCTTCATTTTACAAATCACTAAATGGCACTTGGAAGTTTTACTATGCAGATAGTGTGCAAGCCAGACCCAAACGTTTTTACAAAGAGGATTTTAGTTTAAAAGGTTGGGATACTATTTCTGTACCTTCAAACTGGGAGTTAAAAGGTTTTGGACTTCCTATTTATGTTAATGCGGGTTATGTTTTTCCTAAAAACCCTCCCTATATCGCTCATAATTTTAATAATGTAGGTAGTTATAAACGAACTTTTCAAATCCCAACAGATTGGAAAAACAAAGATGTGTTCTTACATTTTGCCGGGGTAAGTGGTGCTATGTATGTGTATATAAACGGCCAAATGGTAGGTTATAACCAAGGCAGTAAAACCCCTGCAGAATTTAAGGTGACAAAATATCTTAAACCAGGCGAAAATCAATTATCTGTGCAGGTGCTACGCTGGTCTGATGGCAGCTATATGGAAGACCAAGATTTTTGGAGATTAAGTGGTATTGAGCGAGATGTTTATTTGCGAGTTGAAAACCCTGTTTACATAAAAGATATAGAGCTTAAAAACGACCTGTCTAACAATTATAAACAGGGCTTATTTAGTGCGAAGATAGATTTAAGTTCATATTCAAAACAGCCGGAAAAGGGGATTGTAGAAATTAAGCTCATGGATAGCAATGAAGAGATCGAAGCTTATTCAAAGAATTTTGAAATTTCTTCTAAACAATCTATTGAAGTTTTTCTTGAGGGAACAATTTCAAATGTAGTACCATGGACGGCAGAAATACCAAAACTATATACGGTGCTAGTAACGCTAAAAGATGTTGATGGCAACATTATGCAGGCTACTTCCATAAAAACAGGTTTCAGAAATATAAAAATTGAAAATAACCAATTTTTAGTAAATGGGAAGCCAGTATTGTTAAAAGGAGTAAATCTTCATGACCACGATGAAAAATCAGGACACGTTGTAAGTGAAGAATTAACAATGAAGGATTTGGAGCTAATGAAAAAAAACAACGTAAATGCCATACGTTGTAGCCATTACCCTAAAAATCCGTTTTTTTATTCTTTGTGCGATCAGTACGGATTCTATGTTATAAATGAAGCGAACATTGAAACTCATGGTATGGGAACCACCAACCAAGGATTAGATAATAACGAAGAAGCAAAAAAGGTGCATCCCGCATATCAACCAAAATGGAAAGCAGCGCACTTAGATAGAACGATAAGAATGTTTGAACGAGATAAAAATCATCCGTCTATCATCACATGGTCTTTAGGAAATGAAGCTGGAAATGGCAATAATTTCGTAGCTACCTATAATTGGTTAAAAGAAAATGACTCTACAAGGCCTGTACAATACGAAGGTGCTACCGGTTATGAAAATACAGATATTCAAGCACCTATGTATTGGCGAATACCAAAGATGATTCAGTATGCCGAGAACAACCCCAACCGCCCTTTAATACAATGTGAGTATGCTCATGCTATGGGGAACAGTTTAGGCAACTTTAAAGACTATTGGGATGTTATTAGGAAATATGATATTATGCAAGGTGGTTTTATTTGGGATTGGGTTGACCAAGGGCTTGTTGCCACCTCCCCAGAAGGGGAGAAATATTGGGGGTATGGAGGCGATTTTGGAGCAGAAAACATCCATAATGATGCTAATTTTTGTTTAAATGGTATTGTTAATCCAGATCGTACACCGCACCCAGGTTTGGAAGAACTTAAAAAAGTTTATCAAGATATTCATTTTAAAGATGCCAATTTAAAAACAGGTCAAGTAACCGTTTACAATGAGTATTTTTTTACCAATCTAAATCAATTTGATTTTTCGTGGCAACTTTTTAAAAACGGATCTAAAATTGATGAGGGGATCATAAAATCAATTGATTTAGAACCCAGAACTTCAAAAGTGATAACACTTAATTTACCAGAAATAGATTTTCAATCGGGCGAATTTGCACTTCAACTGTTCGCTGTAACAAAAGAAAAAAGGCCGTTAATACCAAAAGGCTACCCATTGGCTAAAGCAGAGTTTTTAACGGGAACTTATACGCCAATATTCAAAGAAAATACAACAGAAAATATTACTATTACGAAAGTTAATGATAGCTTATTTTTTAAGTCTAATAACTTTGAAGCTGGTTTTAACCTGCAGACTGGAAAACTAGTAACATTGAATTATGGTAACGGAAATATAATCAAACAAGGCATTCAACCAAATTTCTGGAGAGCTACAACCGATAACGATTTCGGTTTTAATATGCCAAAACATTTTGCAAAATGGAAAAGGGCAACAGATCAACAGGTGTTGACGTCATACGCACTAAAAGCTGGTAATACGATTGTAGACCTAGCCTCTCTGTCTGAACATGAGTCCCTTGTTGATGCATGGGCAAAATTAGAGTTGGTTTATCAATTACCAGACAATATGGCGCAAATTCAATTAGATTATAAAATAGAGGCGTCTGGCCAAATTACGGTTACAAATACACTAAAGGAGGTGAGTGGTGAATTGCCTAACCTACCTCGTTTCGGAAATAATTTTATATTAAAAGCGGATTACAACCATGTGAACTGGTACGGTAGAGGACCGCAAGAAAATTATCAAGACCGAAATACTTCAGCTTTTGTAGGCATCTATAACGCTAAAGTGGAAGATTTATATGTTCCTTACATACGGCCTCAAGAAAATGGATATAAAACAGATGTTCGATGGGTCTCTTTTACAAATGAAAAAGGAAAAGGGATAAAAGTTACAGGAACAAAACTATTTAGTTTTAGTGCACATCATCAGTATAATTCAGATTTTGATGCCGGTTTCACCAAGCAACAACGCCATACAACAGATATTAAAAAACGCGATTTTGTAAATATAAATATAGACAATAAACAAATGGGCGTTGGTGGCGATACTAGTTGGTGGGCCAGACCCTTAGAGCAATATCAGATAAAACCTAAATCGATGGTTTATTCCTATTCTATTTTTCCTTTAAATTAAAGTTTGCATTGAATTAACGAACAAAAAATGAATATTCTTTTTAAAACCATATGTTTTGCACTCTTAACGTTGTGTTCGTTGGGGTGTAAAACAAAATTAAACGAACAAACAGAGGCAGCCACAAAGCCACCTAACGTTATAGTTATTCTAGTGGATGATGCTGGCTATGTAGATTTTGGGTTTATGGGCAGTAAAGATTTGCACACCCCAAATATTGATGCCCTAGCAAGTAGTGGCATTATTTTTACTGATGCTCATGTAAGTGCCACGGTTTGTGCACCTTCCAGGGCAGGTTTATTAACGGGGAAATACCAACAGAGATTTGGGTTTGAAGCCAACGGTACTGGAGGTATTGGTTTAAGTGACGATGTTTTAACCATGGCAGATGTGTTTCGATCCAATGGCTACAATACCTATGCCCTAGGGAAATGGCATCTGGGAGAAGAAATGTCCGATCATCCAAATAACCGAGGTTTCGACGAGTTTTATGGGTTTATTTCGGGTAGTCGTTCTTATTTTCCTTTGGCGAATCCCAGCAAAGAAAAAATGCTTCAACATAATGGAGAGCGTGTGGTTTTTAATGGTTATATGACGGATGTTTTGGGAAACCAGTCTTTAAAATTTATAGAGGATTCAAAAAGGAAACCATTTTTTATGTATTTGGCATACAATGCCGTGCATACACCTATGGAAGCTAAAAAAGAAGATTTAGAGCGCTTTGAAAATCACCCGCGTAGAGAATTAGCAGCAATGACATGGTCGTTAGATCAAAACGTAGGTAAATTATTGAATAAATTAGAAGAACTCGGTAAGCGTGAAAATACCTTAATTTATTTTTTAAGCGATAATGGAGGCGCCCATAATAACCAATCGCAATCTGGTCCGCTTAAAGGTTGGAAAGGCAATAAGTTTGAAGGAGGGCATAGAGTACCTTTTGTAGTGAGTTGGCCAGCTGGGGTTAAGGGTGGCAAACGCTTTGATGGGTTGTCGTCTTCATTAGATATTTTTTCAACCTCTTTGGCGGCAGCTCACATTAGTAAACCCGAAAATCTTCAATTAGATGGTGTAAATTTAATACCATACTTAAGAAATGAAGCAGAAGGGAGCCCACACGGTGAGTTGTTTTGGCGAAAATTAGATGAGTCCGCAGCTAGGATTGGCGACTATAAATTAATTTCGCTTAAAAATTATGGTTCTGTTTTGTATAATCTAGAAAATGATTTGGGGGAAAGTCAAAATGTTATTCAAGATGAACCCAATGTTTTTGAGACGATTTCGGCAAGTTATAAAACTTGGGAATTGGAACTAATGCCTCCGTTATGGGATGAAGGAGAACAATGGATGGGGGTTACCTCCCATATCCATAAACAACTCATGCAAAATAAGGAAGCGGAATACAAAGATATTTGGAGTCCTGCTTTTAGGAAAATTTTGGAGAAGTAGTTGTTGGTAATAGCAGCTTTTTATTTTGTTAGATAGTTGTAATCATGTTGTTCCATTACTGGCAATATTTTCTAATTAAGCATATCAGGAGTAACATAGTTTCCTTTACTCTGAAAACTATGGCCCCAAGAACCTCCTGTTACAGTAAACTCAGATCCATTCCAGGACAATGTTATTGAAGTGGAAAATGGTGCATAATTGGAAATTACAGCTGCAAGTTCGTAATCACAAGAACCATAATAATACATCCCAGCTGGTGTAAAATTAATAATTTTAGCTTTGGAGTCCCCAGAGTATCCAGGTTGGTAATAGCCATTTGCCTCTGTACTTTTGCTTTGAATATATTTAGTACAGTCTGGTGCCCATTGTTCGCCAGAAACTGTTATGCGGGCATATGCATACGAACCACTCCCATAGAGTCCTTCTCGAGTTAACATGATTTCGTCATAAAAAAATATATTAAACGTTGTTGAACAGTCTTCTGTAACATTTTTAATGTTTGATTTTTTTGACATATTGGGTTCGTCGGAACTACAATTTCGTATATAATTTATTTCACTAAGATTAGATAAAATCTCATCATATATCAATTCTTTACCACTAAAAACAGCATTGGTGAAAAATTTTTTACCATGATAGTCCCATTCTAATCGCAGCAATTGATATTGTGAATCTGTAATTTGTAGAAGACGAAATTTGATTATGTCTTTTTGCCTTTTTATTTCATCTACTACTTCTGGTTTTTTCATGTTGTTGATAGTAAAAGGTTGCTTTATTACAAATTCATTTAGGGTGTTTTTATCTTTTCCAATGTAAATGGGTAAATATGTCTTTTCTGTAATAGGTGTATTTAAAATATTGTCAATTGTAGATTCATCACTACTTATTATTTCATAACCCATCAAAAACAAACCATAAGGGTTTATCTTTACCAGGCTTTTATCTTCCATTATCATCTGTAAAAAATCTTTTTGGGTTTTAATAACCGAATCTATTTTTTTTGTTACAGTTTGGTTACGGTAATCTTCATATGAAATAAGTGTTGAAAGGTCAGGGAGACTAGACTTAGAGAGTTCTTTATTAATGCTAACCTTGTCCATAGTCCCATTCGAGCAACTCGAAAACAACATTAAGCTTAAAATGACTGTGGAATAAAGGCAGAAATTTTTCATTGTCGCAAAGTTTTTATACACAGATATTAAATATAAAAAATAGAAAATAAAATCCTACAAAATTCTAGTTAAAAATGAGTTTATTGAAATTTAGATTTGCTCAGTAGTGGCAGCAAGAGTTATTTTATTTGGCATTTCGATAATCTTAAATTATAAAAAATATTGAATAAAAAAATCTCGAGGGCTATTTCTCGAGATTTTTTATATTATAAAAAATTAAAACAATAAACTTACTACTTGCTTAATGTAAAAGACGCAAACGTCATATATCTATTAATATTTACTGGCTCGGCATCTGGGTTGCTAGGGTCAATACCATTTGTTGCTGCAAGGCCAATAGCTATATCTGTAAAATCTTCTGTGAGAGTAAATTCTATTGTATAGGTATTGGCAGGTCCCGATATGCGCGCAAAGCCAAGTGTAGATGATGCGGTTTCAACATCTTTAACATCGGGTAGGGTGTTGCCCAAGGCTACTGTTGCGTATACTTGATCGTTTACACCGTTGTAATTGTTGCCTTCTGTAACAACTTTATAAGTGTAAGTTCCTGGTGTTAATCGCATTTTTTGGTACACCTTTGCATTGACCAATTTGGGTTCGCCATAGCCACTAACTAGATTGAATATACCACCACCACTATTGTTGTCATAAACTCCGTAGCCATTATGGTTTAAAGCACCTTCGTTATGAATCCAATCTTTTGGAGTACCATATCTAATTCCGCTAAATTCTGCAACAGCAAATGGTTTTACTCCATTTTTAAAGTATGGAGGTTTAGAGATGGGAACTGAAGGTGTTATTACTTTGTAATCTGTATAAAAGGTGTCAATAGCTGTTTCTTCTGGCAAGAAGGCAGTACGGTATTTAAAGGTGCTGCCGTTTGTGAAATTATCTAAGGTAATAGATTCTGTTTCTGTGGGAACTTCAATGGTTATTAGGTCGCCCTCACTATCTAAATACTCCAATTCAGAGAATAGGATACCAGAAGTAATATCAACTGGTGCGAATTCAACAAGGGCAGATTGGGTATCTTCTTCTAAATCTTGTTTTAGAAGAGGCCTGTTAATTAATGAGTTCTGGTATCTATTACCATAAACTTTTCCTGTAATAAAAACGGGAATAGAGCTGTTGTTATCGTCATCGAAGGTTTGTATTTCAAAGTTGTAAAGGTTTTCTTCTAGCCCGTCAATAATATAACTAACAGGTTTAGCTATATCTTCTTTGTTTACGGGTATAACAGTATTACCCTTTTTATTAGCCCAATAAATTTTGATAGAAGTTACTTTAGGATCAGGGCTAAGTTCTCCGTTGAGCATAATACGGTTTTTACCAGCAAATGTTTTTAAAGAGTCTATTTTGCCTGTGTATATTATTTCTCCACTAGTAACAAATTTTTTGTAGTCATCTTCTTCTTGGTTTGAGCATGAAGAAAGGGCTAAAATGCCCGCAATAACAAAAGTTATGCGAAGTAGCTGTATTGTTTTTATAATATCAATCATTTTTTAATTAAATTTTAATTTTCAATTTATATTATCGGGTATCTCCGTATACTCTCATTTCGGCAATGGCTAAACGCCCAGAACCAGCCCAGTTTTCTAAGTTATTAATTCTAAGGTACCTATATTTGGGCGCTGTAATAGGGATTGGCCAATTGAATCCGTCTTGAGCAAATTCTATATCCTCGTTGTTCTGTTGGGTAAGAGGTAGTCCTGATGGTTTAATTACTTCGAAGGTTCCCAGCAAATCCCAACTGGCCCAACTACCGTCGGTATTTGGAGAGTTTGAGGCCCATATTTCAAATTTTCTCATGTTAAATTGCCAATAGTAGAAAAAACCACTTGAGGTTTGTTGGGGGTAATCCCAAATTTTTACACGGCTTATTTTTACTTCTTGCCCTAGGTCAATAGTAAAAGCGTGGGGTGGTGGCGGGGCGGCATCAGTAATATAAATTCTTGGCCAACCTCTAAAGTTATTATCAAAAAGCCTGTCTAGACCAAACCCAAAATCGTCTGTAGGAGCATCTCCAGGTAATGGATAACCATTATATTGAGTTCTTGGTATTTCAGTTTCGTAGATGGGTTTTATGGTTTGGAACAAGGTGTCTGAGGTGTTTAAAAACCTATCGCGAATAGTGAATGCAAATTCGTAATCCAGAGTATCTAAGCCTCTTATGGTTCTAAAAATTTCATTTGTAGAGGTGTAAATGCTATTGCCATTGGTAACCCAATCGCCGTTATCGTCTTTTTCCATCACTAATATGGCTATGTCTGTACGGTCTGGGTTGTCTGCTTCTACAAATAGCCCTCCAAAATCAGGTCCTACCTCGAGGCTTCTAAAAATATCAAATAAGGGAGATTCTTTTGGGTTTATTGTTACCACAACTGGATCGGACTCAACTTCGTTTCTGCTAACTGAATACAGAGATATGTCTCTGGGACCAGCTTCGGCAAATCCATCAATGAGCAAAGATTTTTTGTAGTATGAAGATTTTACCTCCATATCGGTTCCATTATCAAGTTTGTAAATGGCTTTAACATACAGTAAGTTATCATCATCTGGTAAAGCGTAATTGATTTCTGATTTTCCTGATAGATTTGTAACCGTTATGTTGGTTACCTGGCCAGGTACAGAGTTGTCATTACTTAAAGGAGAGTGTTCGTTTTGATCGTCACTACAAGACATTTGCATGGCAAGGCAAACTATAGCTAAGCAGTATTTTAAGATAATATTTTTCATATTCATTATTTTTTATGGTTTTACCAACCAGGGTTTTGAACGAGATTGGGGTTTTGTAAAAGTGTGTTTTCTGAAAGCGGCCATAGGTAATCTCGGGGTGCTACAAACTTTTGAAGTTCTAAAGTTCTTATTTGGTAATATTCTTCTTGTGTAACGCCTAAATAGTTCCAACCTGTAATGTCTTTGTTTAACTCTTCAGATGCTTTTTTCCATCTTCTTAAATCCCAAAAGCGTTGGCCTTCAAAGGCTAGTTCGATTAAACGTTCTTGATGAAGTATTTCCCTCATGCCTTCTTTAGTGGTATATTTTGATGGGTTTACAGAAAAATTAGTCCAGGATTCTGCAATATCTTCAAGACCTGCTCTTTGTCTAACTCTGTTGGTATACTCAAGAACATTGGCTGTTGGGCCTTCAGCTTCGTTTAATGCTTCTGCGTACAATAAGTAGAGGTCTGCCAATCTTATTTCTGGCCATGCGTAAGACCTGTAGGGTTCTCCCGTTGAATTTGTCATGCGCCAATCTACTAGTTTTTTAATATAGTACCCAGAAACATTGTAAAGCACCCCTGCGTTACTACCAGCATAGTCATTATATTTAGCTCGTATCACCCAGGTGTTTTCATCGGATTTTGATGGGCTGTCTCGTTTATAAAAAGTACTGCCGTCAAATCCTAAATTAGCATAAAATCGTGGTTCTCTGTCAAAATTTATTCGTGCTGTTTGGAAGCCTCCTTCTATGTTATAACTCTCCTCTGCTGTGGCAAGCCTTAATTCTGTTTCGTTTGTGAAGTTCAATGTTTTGTCTTCATTAATAGGAACACCATTTTTAGTATAAAATAGTTTGGCTATTTTTAGTGGTGGCGACAAAATCTTTTGTGCAAGTGTATGGTTATATTCTGCACTTACTGGAACCATACAGTAATATTGCAGGTTTGTTGTTCTGCTGTTAGGATTAGACCATACAATTTCTGGGTTCCACCGTTCTGTTATGGCTTGCCTAATACTGAGTTTGGTGAGGGTGGTTTCAGATAGGTCAAACTGGTTTTGTTCAAAATAGAACAAGCTATTGCCACTTGCCTCGGCTGATTGAATGGCTGCTAGGGCAGCATCGGCCGCTTTGCTCCATTTTTGTGAGTCGTAAGTAGTATTCATTAATGCTGTACCTTGGCTATCAACAAAACCAACATAGTCTGGATTTCCATTAAATAATGGGCTTGCTGCCATAGTAAGGAGCTTTGCCTTAATGGCCAACGCGATGGGTTTTGTTATGCGCCCTAACTCATTGGTTATGTCTTCTATAGATTCTGGTAGCTTTTCGGCTGATTGATCTAATAAATCTGAGATATATGAAACACAGTCATCAAAAGGCGCTCGATATACGTTTATCTCTTCGGTTGATGCTTCAATTGGTATATTTTTATCGATTATAGGAATAGGGCCATACATCCTGAGTAGATAATAGTGGTAATATGCCTTTAAAAATTCGACCTCTCCAATCCACCTTGTTCTTTCTGATTCGTCTAAATCTCTAGCATTGTTCCTGTCGGTCATTTTTTCTATAAAAATGTTACAATGTCGAATACCATCAAAAATGTCAAAGTTGTTGCCTGGGCCAGCACCATAAGAGTTACCGTCCCAAACATTTACTAATGGGTTACCGGCACGTTGGTTGCCTTTTGCAATTTCAAAATTTGAAACATCGTCTAAAGTGATGTCATTCTTCCAAATTTCGTCTCCAGCGAGCATGGCTATATTAAACCGCACATCGCCGTTTTTTGGTAAATAAGAATAGCAAGTGAATAAATATTTTTCAGCTTCGTTTCGTAAGGTGAAAGCATTGTCTATTGTAGGTGCGCTATCTGGAACAACATCTAAGTGGCTCTCACATGATTGAAAGCTTATGATTGATGTTAACAGAATAGCTAGTGTTCTAATTTTATTTAAAAACATATTATGTGATTTTTTTAAATTAAATTTAATTAAAGTCTTGCAGTTAAGCCTATGTTATAAACTGATTGTATAGGGTAACCCAGTCCATTTGCTCCTTGTTCAGGATCCCATAAGTCAAAAGAGCTCCATACGGCAACATTTATAGCACTAGCATAAACTCTAAGGTTTTCAAGACCTATTTTGTTTGCGATGGATTTTGGCGCATTGTAACCAAACTCAATGTTTTTCAGCCTTAGAAAAGCACCATTGCGCATCCACCATGTTGAAGGTTGGTTGTTGTTTACCTCTTGTTGGGTGCTTAGTCGGGGCCAAAAAGCATAAACGTTCCGGTTGTTCTCAGACCAATGGTCATCGGCAATTGCTTTAAGTAATCCACTTTCAGAACTACCATTTATAAAAAATGGTTGTATTAAGTTGGGTCTTATAAAAAAGCTAGATCTAGCCGAGCCTTGAAAAAACAAACTAAAATCAAAATCTTTATAGCCAATTGTTCCACCAAAACCGTAGATTAGTTCTGGGGTTGTAGGTAGTCCTATTGGTACACGGTCTGCATCAGTAATAGCACCATCGCCATTAACATCTCTATATTTTATGTCGCCTCCTCTTACATCGCCAAACTGTGTTGGTGAGTTTGCTACTTCTTCGTCATCTACAAATAATCTTTCAGCAATTAGCCCATAGCCCTGAGCGATGGAGTTGCCTTTTCTTTTTAGGTACGAAAGTTCGTTAGGATAGTCTATTTCTGCAAATTCTAAAATTTCGCTTGTAGAATAGGTCATGTTGGCTCTAAGGCTAGTCCACCAGCTACTAGAAAGCTGTTTATTGTAATCCATAGAGAGTTCAAAACCTTTGCTTTCTACTTCGCCAAAGTTTGTTGAAGGCGTTACCTGTAGTCCTAAGGTTGATCCAACATCACTTCTTTGCTGAAGAATATTAAATCTATGTTGTTTAAAATAATCGGCCGAAATGGTTAGGGATTTAAACAATCCTACATCCAAACCAATATTGGTTTGTTTGGATTTTTCCCATGTTATGTTAGGGTTTGAGTACCGACTTGTTGAAACCCCAGGCCTACTAAAGCCAAATTCCTCACCAAAAGAAGCTCCATAGGTGCCATCGTTCAGGTTAACGTTTGATAGATAAAAGAACCTATCTTCCTGTCTACCTATTTCATCATTTCCAATCTCTCCAAAGGTAAATCTTAGTTTTAAATCGTTAACCACATTTTTTAAAGATTGAAAATAGTCTTCGTTAGAAATCCTGTAAGCAAGACCTATTGAGGGAAAGTATCCGTATCTTTTACCAGCAGAAAAACGCTCTGAACCATTGTAACCAAAATTAAACTCAAATAGATATCGATTGTCATAACCGTAGGTAAACCTGCCTGATAAACCGTGGTTTCGGCTAGGTAAAGATGCTTGTAACGACCCTGCGTTGCCGGTTTGGTAACTTGATATTAAATTTATCAACATACCAGATACAGAGTGCACATCATTAAAAGTACGGTTATAATTAATAGCAGTTTCAAGATAAATTCTAGAATCTAAGTTTTTGTTACCAGGATTGTAATCTAAAAATTCAGTCCCTGTAGTTCCAATTGAGCCCTCGCTACCATCGTTTAAAACGTTGAGGATTATTTCGCCATTCTCTGGATTTCTACGAGATGAATAATAGAAGGGGTTATAGCTTCTTGTGACATCAAAATAGGAAAACCTTCTAATATATCCCATGGCCCTAGCGCTCAGGCCTTCAGTCCAAAAGCCTAGATCTTGTTTTAACTCTAACTGTACTTGTAAAGTAGAGTTTTTATAGACTTGATATCCCCTTACCATTTCGGCATAAGGGTTTTGGGCTAAAACACCACTCCCCGGACGAGTTTCTGCACCTCCAAACATGGGGTGGGTAGTAAATGGAGATAGACTTTCTGGGTATACATTAGGAAATAATACCGGATTGGAGTATAGCGCTGAGTTAAATATTCTTTGCCCTCCGCCTATAGGGCCTGTATAATCGTCAAATTGGCCGTATAGTCTTATAATTCCTTCTGTGGTTGGTGTTAATTGTAAGTTTATATTGCTTCTTAATGAGTAATTATACAGTTTGATATTATTATTAAAATCGTTTAGCCCGTTTACGTTTAATAGACCATTGTCTACATTAAATGTTCCTGCGACATAGTATTGAGCTTTTTCAGACCCACCACTAGCACTTAGATTAAAAGCTTGATTCCAAGTGTAATCCTTTATTAATTGGTCTATCCAATTGTTGTTAGGATAGAGTAGTGGGTTAGCGCCAGCAGCAGTTCTTTCTATTTTGTTTTGCGAATAGGGTAACGGCGCTAATGGGTCTCGTGTTAAAGTAGCTTCATTGGCAAGCTTCATGTAGGTGATGTTATCTGCAATCTTAAAATTATCGGTGTTGGAAGAAAATCTGTTTTCAACTCTGAAATCAAACTTAACTTTACCTGATTTACCGCTTTTAGTAGAAATAAGTACTACTCCATTAGCACCACGAGCACCATAAATTGAAGCTGCCGCAGCATCCTTTAATACAGAAAATGATTCTATATCGTCGGGTTGTAGTCTAGCCATATCAGTGGATGAGGATTCTATGCCGTCTATTAGGATTAATGGATTGCGTTTGCCAGCACCGAAAGAGCCTAATCCACGAATAAAGAAATCTGAATTGTTTGCACCAGGTTCGCCACTTCTTTGGAATGCAATCATACCTGCCACACGGCCAGCCATCATAGAGGTAAGGTTACTTGTTGGTGCTTTAAGCTCGCCAGGTGATATACTGGTTATTGAACTTACTAAGCTTTCTTTCTTTTGTTTACCAAAGCCTACTAGAACGACTTCATCTAATTCTGAAAGATCTTCTATAAGGACGATGTTAATAGTAGTTTCGTTTTTTACAGTAATTTCTTTTGTTTGATAGCCTAAAAATGAAAATACTAAAATGGCTTCATTGTCTGTTACTTTAATTTCGTAAATACCATCAAAATCTGCAGCTACCCCATTAGTAGTGCCTTTTTCGAGAACGTTAACACCGAGCAAAGGGGTGCCGTTTTTATCTTTAACAGAGCCCTTGACTATAATTTGGGAAAAAACAGTCTGGCTGAACAGAATTAGTAGAATGATTAAATGTTTTTTTTTCATATTTTCAATTAGGTCGGTTAGTTAATCCTCTATTGAACAATCTAATAAGATTACATTTTTGTAAGAGGTTTTGAGTGTTTGTTACTATTAATGCAACTAAATTAAGGTTAAGAATATGTTAAAAAATGGATAAAAAAATGGGATATATGGATAATAATATTAATTTTTTGTTAAAGTATATTAAGTTCAGAATTACTTGGTTTTTTTCATTTTTTTTGGACCTATCCATAACCAAAAACCTGTTATGGTGAAAAGCATTAATGCGCAACCCATTAAGGTAGTGTAAATTATTTTTGTAATCTCTACTTTTGTTTTGAATAAATTGTCAAGTATTGAGCCATCGTGGATATCTTCTAGCCAATCTGAATGTCTTTTTTTTATCGCCAATACTTCGGCTGTTGTACAATCCATTTGTAATTCCCAATATTCATTTTTGAAAGTAAATTTAGCAATACCCTTTTCTGGACGTATATCAATTCTACTTATTTCTGTAATACTCTTATTTTTTGATTTTATAGATTCAAGAGCTTTATGTTGTAAGTTGGAAAGGGGTAGCCATTGACTAGGATTGTTTGAAACCCCGATTTCGGTTCGAGGAAGTATTAGGCCCTTACTGTGCTTTTTCCAGCCTAGTAACAGTCCAGAAATAGAGAGTATGAAGAAAAGAACGAATAGATAAATACCAGTGATTCTATGGGCTTTTCTAAAAAAGCGGATTACTTTAGCTTGCTTGGCTCTTTTGGACATTAAAAAGTTATTGATTTTTTATGGCATATAGACCATTAATAATAGGAAATTTTAGTGATGTTACTTTTAGCTATAGGGGTAGATCGGTGCTTGGTTGTTGAATTATTTTATGAGCTCTTTTAGTTTCATTATAATGATGTGTATAAAGTAAAATAATACATCAATGTTTTCTTTAATCCTTTTTATCACATCTAAAAATTCTGGAACAATATGGATTTTTCTATTTTTAAAAATGGGAGATGCTTTAAGTTGGTTTTGTAAATGAAGTTTTATTATTAGTGATGGCAAAATAAATACTAATAATAGAACATAAAATAGCTTACGAAACTATAACTACTTGAAATCATTATATATAAACTAAATAAACTTAGAGCATTAATTTTTAACTACTTTAATTGTGTGGCTTTTTTCTAAATGCATTTTTAAAATATAAACTCCGCTACTATGGTTAGTTATGTCGAGGCTTATTTTTCCATTTTGTTGTTTGTAGGTTTGTTTTGATAAAAGCGTACCATTTTCAGAATACAAATCTATATTTACCTTGGGTGCTAAAGAGTTGGTTTTTATCTCAAAAACACCAGAAGTAGGGTTGGGAACGACATTTATTGAAGGGGATTTACTTTTGTTTTTTGAAATTGATAATAGGTTTTCATTAATTTTAAAGTCTAGAATTCCAGATCCATAAGTAGCAAACCTTACCAGGTTTTTAGATTTTATAAATTGTACATCGGTAAACTGGACATTGGGTAAGTGGAAACCATCCATTTTATACCATCTGTTATTTTCAGTTGAATAAACCCAAGCTCCATCAGATTCGCATGAAGCAAAAATGTATTTTCCATTGGGCGAAACCGCTAAATCTGTTATCCGTGCTACGTTTAATCCTGTGTTTTTATTGGTGAAATTTAGTCCTCCGTCTTTCGATTCAAGGAACAAATTTCCTTTGCCAGCAAAATAAACAGTAGACTCGTCAATTGGACTCGTAGCTATAACGGTGCGTCGTTTTCTATGAGAGTCGTCTTGTCCGGGCCAAGGGCCAGAATAATTAGAAGTACTGAAGTTTTGGCCTCCGTTAGCAGAAAACATGAGCCCTCCATTTTTTAAGCCTACATACCATCTGTTGGTATTTATTTTGGAATAAGCAAAGCTAATGGGCGGGCCAGGAAACACGAATGGATGGAATGATTGCGTAATGCTACCGTTTTGATATATATATTTATTTAGTTTATTGCCTCCAGCAGGGATGTAAATGGCATCTTCGTTTATATTAGGAGAAGGAACCATACTTGTGGCCCACCAGCTTGAATAGAAATCTTTTCGTACTACAGTTCTATAATCTCCTCCGTTTGCCACCGAAGCATGTCCAATGGTTCCGTAATAATACCAAAACCATACAGACGATTCGTCATTTGAAACTTGAACACGTAAAACATCAGTATTAGCTTCACGGGCTGCATTATAAATATTGTCTGTATTAGGAATATCAATAAAGCCTTGGGAACCTCGGTCTTGGTTTGCTGTATAAATTTTATCGTTTGTTTCGCTTGTTGTAGCATCATAGGCCATAATATTTGGCGAACCCGAATTAATGGATGTCCAGGAGTTCCACATCATAGGGTTGCTGGTATAGAAACTTCCAAAATCAAATCCAGCAAAAGTAAAGTGGTCTCCATTTTCTTTATCGTAGGTTTTCATGTGTTGTAAATCCCATACGTAATAACTGCTTAAATAATGGTTGTTTTTGCTCCATGTTGCGCCGTAGTCTGTAGACATGAACAGTTCTACAAACCCTTTATAACAAATATTAGGTTGTGTTGGGTGAACCTCGGTAACTGGGCGGTCGTTATTGCTATTAGTTTGTAACCATGTTAGACCTTCGTTGTTTGAATAGAAAAGCTTGTTGCCACTACTAATGTAAAAGTGTGTTGCACTATTTATATGAGAACCAAAAATACTATTTATTGCTGAAAAGGATTGCGTTGTGGTGCGAAGTAGTGAAAAGTCATTGTCGCTCTCGCTCATTTTATAAATTAAAATTTTAGAATCACTTTTTCTTCTGGCAAAACAATAAATCGTATTGCTGCTGTGTGGTTTGCTTATGATTACTTCAAAATCTGATTTTTTGAACCTAATGCTCGATTCGGTATAGTTTAAGCCGTAATCGGTTGAAATAAATAGCCGATCGTAGGCGGTGTCGTTAATGTAACTTCCGCCATGGGCGGTAATCTTTCTGCCGGATGGGGTTTTACTAACCAATGTTTTGTGATTCCAAGAACTTTGGAAAAAGGCGCCATTTGCATCAATCCAATTTCGGCCTTCATCATCAGAAAACTCCATGGGTCCATTTGCTTTTTGGTGTAATAATCGAAAACTGTTATCAGGTAGGTTAATACCGTTAAAATCGTCTCCTAATAAGTTTTTTTTGTGGTTTCTAAGCGACCATTTAATTGGAGCATTTTCGTCAATTTTATATAGGTGGCCTGCAAATGAAACTACATAAAGCTCTTCGTTTACGGGGTCGTAGGTAGAACCATCTGCTCGGAACCCACTATCATCAAATAAAGTAAGGTTTTTTTGATGCCAAGAACCTGTAATGGTGTTGTTGGCATAAGCGTATAGATTTGGAGTTTCTTCTATGTTGTCGAATTTTAAAAATTGCGTTTCGGAAGATGTCAAAACGTTGTAATTTGTAAACTTATACCCTGTTTTTTCAAGGGTGTTTCTCCATTTTTTATATTCAGCAAGCTCTTCGTTGTTTAGGGTTTTTGGGTCAAAAAATTCTTCAGGGAGTATGTTTTCTTCTGGTTCTTCTTCGTATTCTTCTTGGTGCTCCTCAGTTTGTTGGGAAGTAATAGGTGTGTTGGCGTTTTTAAAAAATAGTACGAATTCCACTAATAGCAGCAATAATAAAAACGAAACGGTTATGATTATTTTTTTTGAAGTTTTCATGTTTTTTTATGTTAAGCGTGTTATTCTTTTATAACTAGTTTGTTTTTATAGATAGAGTTGCCCTGAACATTTAATATATATATTCCAGGTGCTAGATTATCTAGTTTTATATTGATATTGTCTTTTGAAATTGGGAAATGCCCTTCCTTTATAAGTATTCCGTTAATAGAGAATATTTGCCAAGTTTTATATTTACCACGATAATTCTGTTTAATAAAAAGTTCGTCTTTAAAAGGGGAAGGGTAAACGTTAAAATCTGTTTTGGTTTTAAGCTGAGTATTTAATTGGGAGTTGTAAGAACCGTTTAAATAAATTTCGGCAATGTTGGTAAATGGCGAGTTATTTACATCAGATAAGGCAACTACTTTAATATATTGACATTCTACAGCCTCGTTAAAATAGGTTATTTGCAAAGTATCGTCACCAAGAAAAGAGCCAGCAGATATCGGGCTACCCCAGTTTGATAGGGTTTTAGTTGCATAAAACTCATATTGTGTAATATTCCCATTGGTTTTTCCATCTTGTCTGGGTAAATACTTAAAGGCTTCGATGGTTGCTTGTTTTCCAAGGTTAATTTGAATTTCATGCGGGTGTGTGGGTTGTTTGTTTGCCCAATCTGTAAACCAAAAGGTATTTGGATTATCATCAAAAGCATTAACGGCAGGGTTTCCTGTGCCTTCTGTATCCTCACTATCGGCCATAATTAATTGCCAGGAAGCTTGGCTTAGTTGGTCGGGGTATGTGCCCTTAAGGTATAATTCTGCAATATTGGCAAAAGGGGCACTATTGTTAGCCGCTAAAGAAACCATTTTAATATACCTACATTCTACAGTTTCATTAAAGTTTACCGTTTTAAGGGTGTGGTCTCCAATAAAACTCCCGCTAGCAATTGGGGTGCCCCAATTTGATGTGTTGTTTGTTACGTAAAATTCATATTGGGTAATGTTCCCGTTGGTATTGTTGTCTTGTCTTGGTAAGTATTTAAATGCATCTATTTTTGCTTTTTCTCCAAGGTCAATTTGGATTTCGTGAGGATGCTGTGGCTGATTGTTTTTCCATTCTGTATGCCAAAAGGTATTTGGGTTGTCGTCAAAGGCATTAATAGCAGGGTTTCCTGTGCCTTCTGTGTCTTCGCTATCGGCCATAATTAATCGCCATTTGTCTTGTTTTAAAAGCGACTCGTCAAGATCGGTTGCTGTGGGTGTTTTCCAAACTCTAATATAGTCTACATGTGTTTCTGTAAGATAACCAATCGGATAGTCTTTAAAGTATTGGTCTCCGCTAACTCCAAAACTTGCTCCGTTGGATAACCAAAGAAACTCAAGACTTTTTACTACCCATTTAGGGTTTGAATATCGCACTTTAAAAACACCGTCATAGTAAATATCCATGAAACTTTCAGTCCAATGAAAACCCCATGTGTGAAAGCCGGAATGAATACCAGGGGTATTGTACTGCTTTGTGTTGGCTTGATGGTCTGCTCCGTAACCGTCAATATGTACCACAGATTTTGTGTAGTCTTCTGTCCATGCCGTTTCAAAAATGTCGATTTCAGCACCGTCGTTGGCGGTGCCATCAACATTACCCATGTTAGGGCTTTGTAACCAAAAAGCGGTGTGAGTACCCTTGCTAGCATCTCCTACTTTTATACGGGCTTCAAAATAGCCGTACTTGGTTAAGTACTTATTGTGACTGTTTATGGATCCGTTGGTCATCGAGGAGTTTCCCGTTTTGTATACTTTAAGTATTAAATTTCCATTTTCTACGGATACGTTCTCTGGTTTCCATCTCCAGTCTGAGACCCCTATCTTAGGTCGAGCAGCTCTTGATTTGGTACTGTGGTCAATATTCCACTTGTTTTTATCGACAGTATTTAAGTTGAATTCGTCACTAAAGTCAAGAACCCAATTGCTATCAATATGAGAGTTGGATGGTTGAACATTCTTAGGTGTATTTTCATCTATGTATTGTGAAAAACAGGTGTTTATTGATGTAAATAAAAATAAGATTGGTAAAAATTTCCTCATAGTTTTAGTTTTTATCTAATTTTAGTTACGTTGGGGTATTGAATTTGTTGGAATAAACGGTAATAGTAATCTCCCAAATTTAATTACTTCATGTTCTTCAAACATGGATGATTTTATTAAATGGATAGATTTTTGTGTTTATTTTGAGTGTAATAGGGGAATTAGAATGTTCATTTTGAAATTAAGCAGGACTTGTGTGTCACTTTTAAATGTTATTGTATAAAAAGGCTTGTCTAAATAGAGGGTGTTTTTATCAATATAAATGCCTCACTCGGTTTAGAGGGTAATAGGTGAAGAAGAAATCGAAAAACAACTAGTAGGTGTAACTAGGAGGTAGGTTAATCTGTGTTATTCTAAATATTGGGTCTTGTTATATTTTAAAATAGGACAAAGCTGGGTTTTCAAAATAATTTTTATTTTTGCCAACCATTTTTATATTTCCTAGGGGATTTGCCCATATATTTTTTAAATATTCTTGAAAAATATAAAGGGTCGTCAAAGCCTACTTTAAAGCTTATTTCCTTTATGCTTAAGTCTGTATAAATTAAATACTCGCAGGCTTTTTGTACCTTTTTTAAGTTATGGAAAACGATAATGGAGTACCCTGTTCTTTTTTTAAACTTGGTATGCAGGTAAGATTTTGAATAGTTGAATCTCTCGGAAATGTGGTCTAGAGTATGGTTTTTTTGTAAGTCGCTTAATAAATATTCCCTTATAGCATCAATGACATTATCGCTTTGATTTAATTCTGTTTGCTCCTCAGTATGATAATATATAAATGAACTTATAAAATTTAGAGCCAAGATATTTGCATATTCTAAACTGTGTTCTAGGTTGTTATTGCCAAATAAGTTGAATATTTTATCGAAAGATTCAATGTTATCGGCAGAGAATGGAATGTTTCTTAAGTTAGTAGGATTTGAGACGTATCTGTTATAAAGTTTAGAGGTCAGGCTGCCATTAAAATGAAACCAATAAATACTCCAAGGATCTTTTTTATCTGCAGAATATTCATGTTTAACGTTTTTAGGAAGAATAAAAAATTGGTTTGGACTTATTTTCGTTGTAATATCATTCAGCCTAATTTCTCCTTTTCCTTTGGTGCAATAAATAAAAATATATTGTTTGGCTCCTCTTTTTCGAATACGATGGTGATGATGGGCGGTTGGATAATACCCTAAATCACTTATGTAAAACGATTTCGTTATTGAGTTTTTTTTAATGGTTTTAATAACAGCTTTAGGTAAAGCTATCATCTTTTGCCCTAAAAAGCCTTCTTTAAGAGTGGTGGTGGTCATGTTTAGCTTTGTTGTTTTTTGAAAATTACATAGAAAAAAGTGATTAGTTTATTACAAAAGTATTATTTTTTCAATATATCAATTAAATTTGGATTCAAATTATAAAAAGAACATTTTAACTATGTACAGGTGTAGTCTGTTTAGAAGTAAAAAAATATGAGATTTGGTTTTGGTGCCAGAAATTTAAAGGAGTAGGTTTTTTATGAATTTAGATTAGACGGTAAATAAAATAATGGAGAGATTTAGTAAACACAACAACTTTATAACTTAAAAAAGGATCCTTTAGAATTGAATAACCTTGCTATGGCTATGCCAGAAAAAGTAAAAACATTAAGCAACAAGTTAATTCGATTAAAAAAAGATGGTTTTGATAATAAACATGAGGTAAATTTAAATTAATACATTATTTATAATGAAAACTTATAATGTAAATTTTATTGATGATAAAGAGTTTGCTATTTCAGGAAACGGAAATCATCATAACTGGAATAAAGCCAGTAGTTTAACCGATTTTTCTTCGCCTTGGGATAATAAACCCATACATAAAGTGGAATTTAAGGCGCTTCATAACTTAGAAAAAGTATTTTTTCTATTTACCGTTCACGATTCGCAAACATATATTCATCAAACGGCTAATATTAATAACAGTATTAATAATTCGGATAGGGTAGAACTATTTTTTAGAACCAATGCTTCATTAAATCCTTATTACTGTTTAGAGATAGATTCTACTTCCAGAATTATGGATTTTTTAGCTAAACCGAATAAACAATTTAATTTTAATTGGAAATGGCCCATTAATGATATTGTTGTTAAATCATCAGTACAATCTCGTTTTTTTACAGTAGAAATTGCAATTAATAAAAGTTCGCTTACTAAACTAGGAGTGTTAAGGAGTAACAGGATAGAAACAGGAATTTATCGTGCTAAGTATAACAAACAAAAGAATGAAACTTTTAAACCCACATGGATAACTTGGGTAAATCCTAAAACAGATACACCAAACTTTCATACCCCATCATCTTTTGGTGTGTTAGAATTGCTTTAATTGGTTTTGTAAAGTTTAAAATTCTCAGAATTTATTATATCTAAAGGTAATAGTAGTTGGTTTGGTATTTCTTTTTCAAAAATAAAGTGTTCAACTAAAAATTTAAGACCAAAGTATGCTTGTTGCATAGGGTTTTGGTGTATTAAAAAATCAATAACTTCTTCTTTTAAATATTTAATGTTTTCATTTATTAAATCGTAGCCTACTAAATTAATTTTTTTATGATTTATATTTTTAATAATTTCTGCAACAAGATATGCTTTCGAGGTTGTTACAAAAATTCCAGATAATTTAGGGTTTTCTTTAATAAAGTTAGTTAGTACATTTTCAAAATCAGAATATTTTATATTACATAGTAATATATTCGAGTTAAAATTTTGTTTTGTACTAAAATAGCTTTTAAATCCTTTTTCTTTTTCTTGCATAAAAATAGCATTTTCATATTGTTCTTCAATATTAATAACGGCAAGATCGCCATTACTACCTATGCTATGTAACAACTTTGCAGCAACACGCCCACTTTGAAATAAGTCTTGCCCTATAAAACTTTTTACGCCTATAGATTCAATATCATTATTAAAGGTTGAAACAATAATGCCTAGCCTTTCATATTCTGCTAATACAATATTAGCTTCTTTAAAAAATAGAGGTGCTAATAAAACGGCATCTGGCATTTCATTTTGTATCGTTATGTTAGCTTTTAAAAAAGATTTCGGGTTTATGGGATCAAAAAAAGTAGTGGTAATGTTAACTCCAAAATGGCCTAATTCTAATATTACATTGTTAATACCTTTAGTACAAGGAATCCAGTATGGGTCTTTAACAGGGTCTGGTAAAAGCACATAAATATTATAAATCTTATTGTTTTTTAAATTTTTGGCAATTACATTAGGTTGGTAGTCAATTTTTTCTAGTACTTCTGTAACTTTTTGTAGCGCTTTTTCTGAAACTTTACCGCGTTTATGTATAACTCTGTCAACAGTTCCTTTTGAAACTCCTGCCATTTTAGCAATATCACGAATTGTGTATTTTTTTGTCATCTAGGCAAATATATAAATAAAAGATTTACCTGTAATTATGTGCTCGAACACAAAAAAATGGTGTGTTCGAGCACATAATTGAATAATAATTCCTATTTTTGAAAAAATTAATTGTGTTTATTAAGTTTTTTATAAACATTTTAAGTTAAATATATTGTAATGAATAAACCAACATTAGTCATATTAGCTGCAGGAATGGGTAGTAGATATGGTGGACTAAAGCAAATAGATACTTTTACTCCAGAAGGAGATACTATTATAGATTTTTCTTTGTATGATGCACTTCAAGCAGGCTTTGGAAAGTTTGTTTTTATTATAAGAAAAAGTTTTGAAAAAGAGTTTAAAGCCATTTTTAATAAAAAGCTAGAAGGAAAAGCAGAAGTAGCTTATGTATACCAAGAGTTAGAAAATGTGCCAGAAAAATATATAAACCCAGAGCGTACAAAACCATGGGGTACAGGTCATGCCCTGTTAATGGCTAAAGATGTTGTAAAAGAAAATTTTGCGATAATAAATGGCGATGATTTTTACGGAAAAGAAGCCTTTGTAGTTATGGCAAAATCTTTATCTCAAAAGGATAAAAACTCGTATGGTTTTAATACCATGGCATATTTACTTAAAAATACGGTTTCAGATTATGGGTATGTGTCTAGAGGCGAATGTCAAGTTAACAACGAAGGGTATTTGGTAGACGTTACAGAACGAACCCATATCGAAAAGATTAACGGAAACCTTATGCGTAAAGATGATGAAGGTAAATTTATTGCTATTGATGAAAATACAATTGTGTCCATGAATTTTTGGGGCTTTACACCAAAATGTTTTGAGTTTGGCGGACAACTATTCGAAACCTTTTTAGAAGCTAATAAAAACAATTTAAAAGCAGAGTTTTATCTGCCATCTATAGTTAATGAAATATTAAAATCAAGTAACGCAAGTGTTGAGGTTTTAAAATCTGAAGCTCAATGGTTTGGAGTTACTTATAAAGAAGATAAAGCCATTGTGCAAACAGCAATCGAGCAACTAAAAGCAAAGGGCGAATATCCTAAAAATCTTTGGTAATATGTTAAACGAACAATTAAAGCACGTGTTTAATCAGTTTAAACACAACGGAGAATATGCATTATATAAAGAACTGGCTTCGGGGCATATTAACGATACGTATTTAATAGAAACTACGCAAAAACCCTATTTTGTTTTGCAACGTATTAACCATGGCGTTTTTAAAGATGTACCAGGTTTAATTGAAAATAAAGTAGCCGTAAGTCGTCATATTCAAAAAAAATTAGAAAATAAATCAGTAAAAAAACAAGAGCGCGGTGTGCTTTCTTTTGTAAAAACTAAAGACGATTTAGCTTACTATAAAGATGAAGATGGAAACTACTGGAATTTAATGTATTTTATAGATAAAAGTGTAACTCACGATACTGTAAATAGCAGCGAAATAGCTTATGAAGGCGGAAAACTTATGGGTAAGTTTTTAACACTAACTAACGATTTTGACGCTAAAAATCTTATAGAAGTTATCCCAAATTTTCATGACATGTCTTTTCGTTACTCTCAATTTGAAGATGCGATTAAAGTAGCTACAAAAGCGCGACTAGAAGACTCAAAAGATTATATTGAAATAATAAACAATGCAAGAGAAGAAATGCATATTCTTTTAGCATTAAAGGATTCTGGGGCAATAAAAACACGAGTTACTCATAACGATACAAAAATATCAAATGTTCTTTTTAATAGGAAAAATAAAGGAATTTGTGTTATAGATACAGATACTGTAATGCCTGGAATTATACATTACGATTTTGGTGATGCTATTCGAACCATATGTAATACCGCAGCCGAAGATGAAACCAATTTAGATTTGGTAACATTTAATGTAGAGTATTATAAAGCTTATAAAAAGGGTTTTTTAAAGCACATGAAAAACGCTATAACTCCATTAGAAGAAAAATACCTCCCATTAGGAGCCAAAACCATGATATTTATTATGGCATTAAGGTTTTTAACCGACTATTTAAATGGCGACATATACTATAAAACAAAGTATCCAGAGCATAATTTAGATAGAGCAAAAAATCAATTTAAACTTTTACAGAGTTTAAACGAACAACTATTAAAACTAGAAAATTAGAGAATTTTAATATTCGCTAAAAATCATTAATAACATCATTTATAAAATATGCAAACATCAAAAAACTCTAATTTAGTACCCATTGCAATAATAGCAGGGCTATTTTTTATATTCGGATTTGTAACGTGGATAAACGGTGCCTTAATTCCGTTTATGAAAACCATTAACGAGCTAACCGATGCGCAATCCTATTTAGTTGCATCGGCTTCATATATATCTTTTGTAGTTATGGCCTTGCCCGCATCATACATATTAAATAAAATAGGGTATAGAAAAGGCATGTCTTTAGGTTTAATAATTATGGCTATAGGAGCTTTGGTTTTTATACCAGCAGCCGAGGCAAGAACATATTGGGTGTTTTTAACAGGGATATTTATACAAGGAGTAGGAATGACCTTGTTACAAACCGCATCCAACCCATATATTACCATTTTAGGGCCAATAGAAAGCGGTGCAAAACGAATTGCAATAATGGGAATAGCTAATAAAACAGCGGGCGCTTTAGGGTCTTTAATATTTGGAGCTTTATTGTTGTCTGGAATAGATGAGGTTAAAGAAAAACTATCAACAGTAAGTTTAGAAGAAAAAGAAGAGCTTTTAAACACTATGGCAGATAGTGTTTTTATGCCTTACATAGTAATGGCTATCGTTTTATTTTTGTTAGGTATTTTAATAAGAAAAGCACCATTGCCACATGTAGAAGCCGAAGTAAACGAGAATCAAGCCGAAGGTAAAAGTGCCAAAACTAGCATTTTTCAATTCCCTCACTTATGGTTAGGTGTTTTGGCTTTATTTGTTTATGTAGGCGCCGAGGTTATAGCTGGCGATACCATAATTGCTTACGGAATATCATTAGGATTTACAGGTGAAGAGGCCAAATTTTTCACTACATATACCTTAATGGCTATGGTTGCTACTTATGCGTTAGGTGTATTTTTAATTCCCAAATATGTAAAACAAAAAACAGCATTAATAGCGAGTGCAATACTGGGCGTTATTTTTAGTGTTTGCATTTTGTTAACAACAGGCTTTACTTCAGTTCTTTTTGTAGCTGCATTAGGTATAGCAAACGCTTTAGTATGGCCAGCAATATGGCCATTAACCTTAGAGGGCTTAGGTAAATTTACCAAAACGGCATCAGCATTATTAATTATGGCAATATCTGGCGGGGCTATAATTCCACCTTTATACGGAAGATTGGTTGATGCTAATAAAGAAGAATTAATATCTGGTGGAATGCAACAAGTAGAAGCCATGTCTACAGCATCTACAAGTAGTTATTGGATTTTAATACCATGTTATGGCATTATTCTATTTTTTGCCATTTGGGGGCATAAATTAAAAGGCTGGACAAAAATCAATTAAAAAAATAAAAACAAAACTATATAGTCATGTTAAAAAGCAATATTGATAAAGCAACAGGGTTTGAAAAACGGTTTGAAAATATAGGAACCTTAGTTTATGAAAACTCAACCGAAGCATCAAAAGCTGTAGCAAAAGAAATAGCAGACCTAATTCGTGTTAAGCAAGCTCAAAAACAACCTTGTATATTAGGGTTAGCAACAGGTTCATCGCCAAAAGGCTTATATGCAGAGTTAGTGCGTTTACATAAAGAAGAAGCACTTAGCTTTAAAAATGTAATATCTTTTAATTTAGATGAATACTATCCTATGGAGCCCGACTCTGTAAATAGTTATGTAAGATTTATGAAAGAACAATTGTTTGATCATGTAGACATTTTACCAGAAAACTATCATATTCCAGATGGTTTATTAGCTAAAGCAGAGATTTCAGATTATTGTAATGCTTACGAAGCTAAAATAGAAGCCTTAGGTGGTATAGATTTACAAATTTTAGGTATAGGAGGTAATGGCCACATAGGATTTAACGAATCGGGATCGCTTCAAAACTCAAAAACCCGCTTAGTAGCACTCGATCATATTACAAGAGTAGCAGCAAGTGGTGATTTTTCAGGGCTAAATAATACACCAAGAACCGCTATAACCTTAGGGGTTAAAAAAATAATGGAAGCTAAAAGGGTTATTCTATTGGCTTGGGGCGAAGGTAAATCAAATATTATAAAAGCCTCGGTAGAAGGCGAAGTAACAAGCCGTGTGCCAGCATCATATTTGCAAGAACATAATAATGCTACTTTTATATTAGATCAAGCCGCATCATCAAAATTAACAAGAATTAATACACCATGGCTTGTAGAAAAAGTAGTTTGGACCGATAAATTAATAAAAAAGGCGGTACTAAGTTTAGCACTTCATTTAAAGAAACCTGTTTTAATGTTAACCGATGCCGATTACATAGAAAACGGTATGAGCGATTTATTAGCAGATGCAGGCCCAGCTTACGATATTAACATTAAAATATTTAACGAATTACAAAATACCATTACAGGTTGGCCAGGAGGAAAACCTAATGCAGACGATACTAAACGACCAGAAAGAGCCGAACCAACAAAAAAACGAGTGCTTATTTTTAGTCCACATCCTGATGATGATATTATTAGTATGGGAGGTACTTTTAAAAGATTGGTAGAGCAAGGGCACGAGGTTCATATAGGATACCAAACCTCAGGAAATATAGCTGTAGCAGATGATGAAGCATTGCGTTTTGCAAGTTTTGTTTGCGATTATAATGAAAAGTTTGGAATAGAAAGTACAGAAGCCAACGCTATTTATAAACGAGCAGTAAGCTTTTTGAAAAACAAAAAATCTAGCGAAATTGATACTCCAGAGGTTAGATATATAAAAGGGTTAATAAGAAAAGGCGAAGCCAGAGCAACATGCCATTTTGTAGGTGTTCCAGACGAACAAATACATTATATGGAATTACCGTTTTACGAAACTGGCGCTATTAAAAAGAATCCAATTGGAGTAGCCGATGTAAAAATAACTTCGGATTTGATAGAAAAAATAAAACCACACCAAATTTATGCCGCAGGCGATTTAGCCGATCCGCATGGTACACATAAAGTATGTTTAGATGCTATTTTTGCTGCTGTAAAAGAGTTAAAACCTAAAAAGTTTATGAAAGATTGCTGGGTTTGGCTATATAGAGGTGCATGGCAAGAATGGGGTATAGATGAAATTGAAATGGCTGTGCCAATGGGGCCAGATCAAGTTTTAGAGAAGCGTCATGGTATTTTTAAACATCAATCACAAAAAGACGGTGTTGTATTTCAAGGCACAGATAGTAGAGAGTTTTGGCAACGAGCTGAAGATAGAAACCAAGAAACAGCTGGTTTATACGATCAGTTAGGTTTGTCTCACTATGCAGCTATGGAGGCCTTTGTAAGATGGCACTATTAATATTACTGTTTTAATTAATGGCAAACAAAATAAGGGTTAGAGCCCGCCATTCTAATTTTAAAAAAAAGCTTTTCAGTTTTCTGGAAAGCTTTTTTGCTTTTAACGATATCTACTATGCTTTTTAGCTTGAAATAAAAATAAAGTAATATTAGAGAGTATATTGTGTTAAAATTATTGTTTTTAAATAAAATAGTTATATATTTGATAAATTCAAATTGGTTTACCAATTTGGAAAACCAAATCTGCATTGTTAATCTTACTTTAGGTTAAACTAAACTATTAATTTTTAAAACTAAGATTATGAAATTAAAATTACTATTTACTAGATTAGAGTCTAGCAAGCTTTATGTGCTTTTACTATTTTGTTTGTGTGTGAGCTATAGTTGGAGCCAAACAGAACTTGTTAAAAATGGAACTTGTGATGATTTTCAAGTAGAAACAGGCGATAATGCAGATGCTTGGGACATGACACCTAATAGTACTGTGAAATATGATGCAGATGGAGGGGTAGAATCTCCCAGTCCTTATAGATATCATGCAGATGATAATCCAGATGGATGGAGAAATGATGATTTAGAAACATATCTTGAAGTAACTTATGATCTTGTTAATGGAAATAAAGTAGATGAACAACCTGGGTCTACAAGTAGCGGTAATGGAAGTACTAGAGGTGTTAAATTGTATGATGATGCCGACGGAGATCCTGCAGTTAGCCAATCTACACGTCGTTTATATCAAAGAGTTGTGGGGCTTACAATTGGTCACGATTATAATTTTTCAATAGATTCTCGTTCGGAAGCAGCAGGAACACTTTCAGAAGTATATATATTAAATACTCAAATCTCAGATGAGTTGGGTATTAATGCCAATGGATATAGTGATTCTTCTGTAATTACCGGTATGGATATCACTAATGATGAGGGCGCATGGGTAACAAATACTTTAAGTTTTACGGCAACAACTACAGAGGTTATAATTTATGTTAGATCGTTAAATGCTATCGATAGAGATACAGAAGTGTTTTTTGATAATATATCATTAAAAGAAGATGTAACAACAGCGACAAAAAATATTTTAGCTAGTGATATAAATATTTATCCAAACCCCGCAAGTAACTTTATACAAATTGATGTTAACAATATTCAAATCTCTTCAGTAGAAATGTATAGTCTTATAGGTAAAAAAGTAATTTCAGAAGATAAATTAATTAACAATAAATTAAATATTTCAAATCTATCTAAAGGAATATACCTACTAAAAGTAAATGCGGGTAATACAAGTTTAACTAAAAAAATTATAGTTGAGTAATTAGTGTTTAATTGTTTTAAAAAGCCTTCTATTTTTTTTAATAAAAGGCTTTTTTTAAAGCGATAAATTACTATCAAACCATATTTAGTATCTTTAAATAGATATATCGTAAACAGAATCATATAATAAAATATTAATCCTAAATAATAAATAAGCAACGGCCAAAATGAGTTATACCATTAATTTTATATCTAAAAATAGTATTATAGTGTGTCTATGCGTTTTATTTTTATGCTTTGGTTGTAGTAAAGAGTATGTTGTAAATGCTGTATATGTGTCTAACAAACAAGAGCTTAATTTGGCAATAAAAAATGCAAAGCCGGGAGATAATATTATTTTAAAAAATGGAATATGGAAAGATATTGAAATTAAGTTTAGAGGGCAAGGTACTCAAGAAAACCCAATTGTTTTAAAAGCAGAAACAGCAGGTAAAGTTTTAATTGAAGGTAAATCTTGTTTAAAATTTGGAGGCAATTTTTTAATTGTTAAAGACTTATATTTTAAAAATGGATATTCGCCATCAGCGGCAGTAATCGATTTTAAAATAAACGATAACGAGATAGCTAATAATTGTAAATTAACTCATTGTGTTATTCAGGATTTTAATAAGTTAAAACGAGATAATTCAGATTTATGGGTAAACCTTTGGGGCAGGCATAACGAACTAAGTAACTGTTATATAGCAGGAAAAACAAACCGCGGTCCAACTGTTAGAGTAAATTTAGAAGGTATTGAGAGTATAAATAATTATCATAAAATAGTTAATAATCATTTTGGTCCCAGACCTATAAAAGGGGGTCCTAGCGGAGAAACCATTCAATTAGGTAATAGTTTTACATCCATGGCGCCTAGCTATACTATGGTAGCTAATAATTTATTTGAAGCCTGTAATGGCGAAGTAGAAGTTATATCTAGTAAAACTAATTTTAACGAATTTAGAAACAATGTGTTTTATAAAAGTGAAGGCTCATTAGTAACCAGGCACGGTAACTATTGTACTATTGATGGTAATTATTTTATTGGAGATGGTGTTAATAAAAACTATGGGGGTATTCGAATTATAAACACGGGGCATTGGGTAACAAATAATTATTTTATTAACCTAAAAGGCGAAAGTTTTAGAAGCCCTTTGGCTGTAATGAATGGTATCCCGAAATCGCCTCAAAACAGATATAATCAAGTAACCGATGTTGTTATTGCTTATAATACTTATGTAAATTGTAGCTCGCCATGGCAATTTGGAGTGGGTACAAATATGGCGCAATCCAATGTTTTACCAAAATCTGAAATACGTTCGGCAAGAGCCATCAGAACTACTGTTGCAAATAACGTAATATATAACGAAAAAGGAATTAAAGCTATTGTTGTAGAAAACGATAAGGCAGATGGTGTAACTTTTAAGAACAATATTGTAGACAATAAAAGAGTAGCTTTTAAAAGTTTTAATAACGGTATTACAGAAGCAACACTAAACTTAAAAAAAGTTTCAGAGTATATTGCTATTCCTGTTGGTATTCCAACTAATATTAAACCTTATAATAGTTTTGGATTTAATACCATTAAAAAAGATTTATTCGGTACACCTAGAGCAAACAATAACTCTATAGGAGCTATTTTGGGCGTAAATGTTAAGAATCCTAATATTCTAGATAAATCTAAATACGGAGCAGATTGGTATTCAACCGAAACTGAAGCTAAAAAAACTATAGTGCATGTAATAGCAAATGCTAAAGAGCTGCAAACAAAAATTAATACAGTAAATAATGGAGATGTAATAGTATTAAAAGCAGGTGTATACAAACTTAATAAACCATTAAATATAACAAAAACAATAACTATTCAATCTCAAGATAGTATACAAAAAGCTCAGCTTATTTTTGAAGCTAAAATAGGCGAATCTTTATTTTCATTACACCCTAAAGGTAAGCTAACAGTTAATAATTTAGTTTTAAAAGGCAATAATGAAAACAATGCTTTTGCAAGTTTAAAAGATAATATGAGTAATCATTTTGGTTTAACAGTTATAAACACTCAAATTAGCGATTTTAATTATGTTTTAAAAGTGTATAAAGAATCTTTTGCAGAGCGTATTTCTTTTATAAAGTCAACTATTTTAAACTGTTTTAATGGTATTGAGTTGTCTGAAGAGGTAAACGATAAAGGCGATTATAATACAGAATACTTAACTATATCTAAATGTGTTTTTAATAACGTAAAGGCTAATGTTATAGATTATTACAGAGGTGGTTACGATGAGTCTACAATAGGAGGAAACTTATTCGTTAATAATTCAACTTTCATTAATTGTGGAGCTAATGAGCAAAATAGTATTTTGCTAAATCACAGAGGTATAGTTAATGTAGATATAGCAGAAAATACTTTTAAAAATAACCCTGTAAAATTTGTATCAGTATTATGGGGATCAAAAAATAATAAACAATCAAATAATACAATTATTAATTCAGGAAAAATTAACGTTGAAGAAGACTTAGAAATGAAGTTAATGTATTAATTTTATGCATAATAAATAAACCTTTAACGCTTTCAAAAAAGTGAATTTTAAATTGATTTTGAACCCTTTTTTGTGCTAAAACTAATATTTATTGTAATTTTCTTTGATAAGGTTAAAAATATCAATATATTTGGTAAACCAATTTGGTAAACCAAAAAATAAACAAGATAGATAGTCTATTAAAAAATAGAGACAGAAATTTTAAAGGCATTGTGTATTTTTTAATTAGAGTTAGTCACGCAAAATCAGGTAGCCTTTATTTCTGTCTCTAAATAAATAGACACAAGGTTTTTAACAAGCTGTACAGATATAAATTTAAGTTATTAATAAGAATCATTAGTGGCGTTAAACATTATAAAAACTATTCATATTAAAGCGGGACAGAATAGTGGGTTTAATGCTGCTTTTAATTCGTTAATTAAAAATTAAGACTTGTAAAACATTATTAAAATAAATTATGGGTTCGAAAAAAATAAGGATAAGTAGAGTGCTTTTCAGTCTGTTATTTGTAGCTGTATTATCATGTAAAGAAAAATTAGTAGATGTTAATACTGCAGTAGCATCTACCAAAAAAGGACACCCAAGTCTTGTGTTAACAGCGCAAGGTGTTAAAGCTATAAGAGCAAACTTAGGCACCATACCTATATTTGATAAAACCCTAGCAATAATACAAAAAGAGTTAGATGTTGAAATTGAGAAAGGGTTTGATGTTCCAACCCCAAAAGATTATTCGGGAGGCTACACACACGAAACTCATAAAAAGAATTACATATTAATGCAAAAAGCTGGTGCATTATATCAAATTTTAAATAACGATAAGTATGCCAAATTTGTTAAAGCTATGTTGTTTGAATATGCTAAGAAATATCCAACATGGCCTGTACATCCTAAAACCCGATCATATGCTAGAGGGAAAGTGTTTTGGCAATGCTTAAACGATTCTAATTGGTTGGTTTATACAAGTCAAGCTTACGATTGTATTTATAATTTTTTAACAGAAAAAGAACGATACACGTTAGAAACAAATTTATTTAGACCTTTTGCAGATTATATTTCTAAAGAAAACCCGCAATTTTTTAATAGAGTTCATAATCATGCTACTTGGGGAAATGCAGCAGTAGGAATGATAGCATTAGCTATGGATGATGACGAGTTACTTAAAAGGGCTTTAAATGGTGTTGAAGTTGATAATTTTAATCCTAATGAAAAAGATAATGATGGTGGTTATATTAGAAAAAAAGGACAAGAAATTGGTTTTTTTGCCAATGTAGACGAGCCATTCTCTCCCGATGGATATTTTACAGAAGGTCCCTATTATCAGCGCTACGCGTCTTATCCGTTTTTAATATTTGCACAAGCTCTCGAAAACAAGAAGCCCGATTATAAAGTATTTCAATTTAAAAATGGAGTGCTTATAAAAAGCGTAAATGCTTTGTTAAACCTATCTAATATTAATGGCGATTTCTTTTTGTTAAACGATGCGCAAAAAGGCATGTCGTATTATAATTCATCGTTAATAGCAACCGTAAATATTGGGTATCATTTTGGAGGGAATAATCCAGAATTACTAAGTATTGCAAAAAAACAAGATAGAGTAACATTAGATGATGCAGGATTAGCAGTCGCTTTAGGGATAAAAGCAGGTAAAGAAAAACCTTTTGTAAAAAAATCAATTGAATTATCAGACGGAGCAAAAGGCGATGAAGGAGCGGTTGGGATTTTGCGTAGTAAAGAATTAGAGTTGGTTTACAAATATACAGCTCATGGTTTAAGTCATGGGCATTACGATAAACTCTCTTATGCTTTATTTGAAAATGGCGAAGAAGTTGTACAGGATTACGGTATGGGGCGCTTTGTAAATATAGAACAAAAAGGCGGAGGGAATTATTTGAAAGAAAATAAAACTTGGGCAAAGCAAACTATAGCACATAATACCATTACGCAAAACCAACAATCTCAGTTTAAAGGTAAGTATGATATTGGAAGCCAATACCATGCAGATAAATACATTTTTAGTGTAGATAACGATAGTATTCAAGTGGCAAGTGCAAAAACAGATAACGCTTATCCAGGCACAAAGTTACACCGTACAATGGCGGTTATTAACGATTCTAATTTTGTAAAACCCTATGTGTTAGATATTATGAGGGTTAATTCAGAAAAATCAAATCAGTATGATCTACCATTTTATTATTTAGGTCATATTATGCAAACAAATTTTAAATATAGTAAGTTAAAAATACCTCAAGTTTTAGGAAAGTCTCATGGATATCAGCACTTATATAAAGAGGCAAATGCCATATCAAAAGGAGGTAATATAAAACTAAACTGGTTGCTTAATAATAAATTTTATAGTTATACAGCAGTTACTACAAATAACGATGAAATTATTTTTGCAAGAATAGGAGCTAACGATCCAGAATATAATTTGCGTACAGACCCTGGATTAATATTACGCAAAAAAAATACAAGCGATGCGCTTTTTGTATCGACAATAGAATCGCACGGCACTTATAGTCCAGTTTCAGAATTAGCTGTAAATGCATATAGTAACATAAAAGATGTATCGGTAGTTTTTAATTCTAATGAGTATACAGCTGTTAAAATTCAAACAATTAGTAATAAAACATCGCTTTTTATTGTATCAAATAAAAAAGGAAGTAAAACACAGAAGCATAGTTTAAAAATAAGCGATAAAGCATATAAATGGGAAGGACCATATTCTTATATAAACATAAATTAAAAAATAGTAAATATGAAAAGTTTTGGAGCAAGTAAAGAGTTTTTATTAGATAAAGCTCAAGATTGGGAAGTTGTTGGCGAAGGTGTTAAAAGAAAAATAATGGGCTACGATGATAAAATTATGCTAGTAAAAGTTCATTTTGAAGCTGGAGGTATAGGTTATGAGCATAAACACCATCATTCGCAAGTAACCTATTGTATAGATGGCGAATGGGAATTTACAATTGGAGGCGTAACTAAAACTGTAAAAGATGGAGACTCTGTATATATCCCACCACACGTACTGCATGGAGCAAAATGTACCAAATCAGGTATTTTAATTGATGTGTTTAGTCCAATTAGAGAAGATTTTATGGAGTAAAAGCATTTAATATATGTTATTTTTTTGTTAAGACTAAAAAAAAACATATATTTGGAAAACCAAATTGGTTAACCAATTGATTGATTGGAGACTAATATGAAAAAGTAACTATACGCATTTGTTATTAGTTTTTCTTAAAAGTCATTTCTAATACAAAGAAAATATTTTAACTCTAAGCTAAATTTAACTCAAACTAATTCACTATGAATTTAAAAACTAAGCTATTTTTTACGGTATTATTAATTTTTAATATAACCGTATTTGCACAGACAGCTACTGTTGTTAAAGGTGCTGTAGTCTCTGCAACAGATAATATTCCAATTCCGGGTGTTAATGTTATAGTGTTAAATACAACAAAAGGAGCTTCTACCGATTTTGATGGTGTATATCAAATAGAAGTAAAAGATGGTGATGTGTTGCAGTTTTCTTATGTAGGCTACGTGACTCAAAATGTAATTTTTTCAAATCAAAAAACAATAAATGTAGCTTTAGTTGAGGATATTGCTCAACTAAACGAAGTGGTAGTTATAGGTTATGGCGATCAAAAAGAGAAAACCATTACAAGTGCGCTTACAAAAGTTGATGGTAAGGATCTTGAAAATATATCTGTTGCGCGTGTAGAAGATGCATTACAAGGAAAAGTAGCAGGTTTAAGAATTCAAACCGTAGCATCAGAGGCTGGTGGAGATCCTAAAATCACACTCAGAGGGCCAGGTTCAATAACAGGGTCGTCTGCACCATTAATTGTTGTTGATGGAATAGTTTTGGGTACAGATGCAGATATTTTAGCATCTATAGATAATAATGATATCGATTCTATAAGTGTTTTAAAAGATGCTTCATCTGTAGCTATTTATGGTTCTCGTGGAGCAAATGGTGTAATATTGGTAACACTTAAAAAAAGAGTTTCAGGAAAAACAAAATTTTCTTACAATACGTTTATTGGTTATAAGTACGCTAATAAAAATGAAAACTTTAATACTTCAATAGCAGACGAAAGATTAAGGCTAGATGGTTTGCAAAGTGTTGTAGATGGAATTTCTGTTGATAGCCCAAATTACGATAGAATAATTGGCGATTATAACTCTGCCTATGCAGAGCTTGAAGCTATGGATTTTATAGCCTCTTTAGGCGACGGTGAAAAAAACTGGCAAGACGAGGTTTTTAATGGAGGCATAATAACTAGTCATTCATTAGCTGTAAGAGGAGGTACAGAGTTAACAAGCTACACCGGTTCTTTAGGATATCTTGAAGATGAGGGCATTGCACTAACAGATAATTTTAAAAAGTACAATGCAAGAATAAAAGTAGATAGTAAATCAAAAAACAAAAAAATTAAGTTTGGTGCAAGTTTAAATGTTAATTATAACGATCAAAATAAATTACCAGCTAGATTTACCGATCCGTTAAGGCAACTAGGGCATGTACCACTTTATTTAAATGAAGAGCATTTAAAGTATGTTACAAATTTTTCTACAGATGTAGGTGTTTCTACAGATGCTGGAAAACTATTTGAAAACCTTGGTGTTGGTAGTTACGGGTTTTCAAGAGCTTTCGATCACGTTTTTACACAAGACCCAGATAATCCTAGACAAATACTTAGAGACCCAACTACGGGACTTCCTGTAGCTAGCGATTTAACATCTGGCGGTTTAACTTTATCAACAACCAAAAATGTTCATCCATTAGTACATTTTCTAGAACGCTCTAGAACGAAGAAAAAATTAAGTTTAAATGCGTCGTCTTATATTGATTTTCAATTAGCTAAAGGTTTAAATTTCAGACAAACAGTATCGGGTGTTTTTAGACACAGTAAGAATAATGATTTCGATTATTTATACGGACAGGAAAATAGAGATCAAGAATCGTTTAGATTAGAGCGAAGAGATGAGTTAAATCAGTTTGCTTTTGAATCTCTTTTAAAGTATAAGAAAAGCTTCGGGAAACATGATTTTAATTCGGTATTTGGTTTCGAGTATACGCAAAGAGATTTTTATAGACAAGAATCTGAAGCTGTTGGTTACACTAACGATTTTAATAACAATATTGCACTTGCCGATGGTGGAACAACCTATACTGATAACGGAACAGATAAGTTGGTATCTTATTTTGGAAGACTAGATTACAATTATAACGAAAAATATTTATTGCAAATATCTGCACGTACAGATGGAAGTACAAGATTTGGACCCAACACCAGATTTGGTTTTTTTCCTGCCGCATCTGTAGGTTGGGTTATGTCTAACGAAAACTTCTTAGTATCAAGCGATTTTGTTACCTTTTTAAAGTTAAGAGCAAGTTATGGTATTTCTGGTTCTAACGAAATATCAAATAATATCTTTGAGTCGCTTTATAGATTTGAAGAAACATTTGGTACGGTTGGCTACAATGGAGAAACAGGTGTAAAAGGACTCACTTTAGCCAATCAAGATTTAGGATGGGAAAAATTAATAGAATTTAACCCAGGTATAGATGTAACATTTGGAAGAAGCCTTTTAAACTTAACATTAGATTATTATACAAGAACAAGCGAAGATTTAATTCTTTTTGCACCTGTTCCTAGTACTTATGGCGCAGATAATTGGTTGCAAAATATAGGAGAAGTTAAAAATGAAGGTGTAGAAATAGAATTAAACTCTAGGCTTATAACTACCGAAAACTTTAGTTGGGCAGCATCTGGACAGTTTTCGTTAAACAGAAATAAAGTTGAAAGTTTAGGACAAAGCGAACAAATTATTTCAGAAATTTCTCAAGATACTAGAGCCACACAGTTTATTGCAAGAGTAGGGCAGCCAATAACCTCTTTTTATGGTTGGGTATACGAAAAAGAAATTCCATTAGAGTGGGTAGACAACCCATTTAATAGATTTAATAATGATTTTGCCGATGTGTACGTAAAAGATTTAAATAACGATGGAATTATAGACGATGAAGATAGAACCGAGTTAGGAAGCCCGTATCCAGATTTTACTTGGGGGTTTAATTCAGACTTTATATATAAAGATTTCGATTTTTCATTCCAATGGCAAGGCTCGCATGGTGCCGAAGTAAGGGTGGCCGATTTAGATCAGTTGTATTATGCTAGTGAATCTGCTGTAAACGAACTTGCTAGTTTCCCCGATAGAGATTTAACAGTTCATAGAAGATTTACAGACGATCACATACAAGACGCCTCTTTTGTAACTTTAAGAAACATAACATTAGGCTATACATTACCAGAATCATTTACTTCAAAAAACGGTATAGATAGGTTAAGGTTTTATATAACAGGCGAAAATTTATTGTTCTTTACAGCTAAAGGTTACGAAGGGTTTAACCCAGACGCTGCCGGCCAAACATCCAATAATGCAAATACCCCTTTAACCTCAGGATATCAAAGAGGAGACGGACCTGTAGTTAGAACTATTTCAGCAGGGATTAACTTTCAATTTTAATTAATTATGAAAAATTTATATAAAAATATAATCGTTTGTTTTTCTCTAGTAACTTTATTTTTAAGCTGCGAGAAAGAATTAGATCTTAGTAACCCTACAGCACTCTCAATAGAAGAGTTATTACAAACAGATAATGGATTTCAATTATTGGCAAATGGGGTTTTAGATGCTTACCAGAAAGTGCCTGCAAACGAGTTCTTATTAATAGAATTAAGATCAGATAATGTAAGAGCTAACTCAGAAAACGGAAACTTTCCTGCTATAAATGCCTATAATGTAGATCCAAATAATGGAGACGTAGCAACATATTATTCAAATAACATGTCTACCATTAAACATGCTAACACAATTATAGATAACCGTTTTTTGGCGCCAGAAAATCAGCAATATACCGTGGGTGAAGCTTACTTTATGAGAGCTTTGTGTCATTTTAATTTAGTAAGGGCCTACCAAAATATTCCATTTATAGACAAGGTTTTAGACATTACAAAAGGAGAAGCTTTAAATTACCCTCAATTACCAGAAGCCGAAGTGTATGCAAAAATTATTGACGATTTTAAAACATCAATAGCTTATCTAGATGGTGTAGCACAAAATAGATATAGGCCATCAAAAGGCGCAGCAATTTGTTTAGCTGCTAAAGCCTATTTAAGCCAACCAAACCCTAATTACGATGAAGCTGAACTTTTACTAGCATCGGTTGTAGAAAATAATGGAGCTTACAATTACGATTTAATCTTTACAGAAAGAAATAATGCCGAGCAATTTGTATTTAATGCAGATCCATTAGATCCATCAGTCGATTTATTAACAGATAGTGAATATTATGCCAATTTAGCTATAGATTACGGGTATGTATTTGGTAACCAGTTTTCTGGTGATTATTCTGAAAACGAAATAGTATTAGATGGAGATTGGTCTAACAACTCAGGTTTCGAGATTAATGATGAAATTATCTTTTCAATAGCTTACGATTTAGTTAGTAGTGATAATTATACTACTAGCGATAGTGGTCTAGGTGATCAGGTTGAAACCGACTCAGAATCGCATAGTTTTGCCATGACATTACAAGGGCCATCAAACGGTGTAAACATAGCTTCGCTTGATTTTTTAGAGGTTATGAAACCAGAGTTGCAACCAGTAAGATTTCCAGCTACTATAAAAGCATTATCATACAATCCATCAGAAGAAACAAACGATACATTTAATGCTAAATTTCCAACAGATGGAGAAATAGGAGATAACGATTGGATAGTTTTAAGATATGCAGATGTATTATTGTTATATGCAGAAGCTATTTTAGGAACCGACGATAGTACAACTGATTCTAGGGCTATTGATGCATTTAATAAAGTGCGACTAAGAGCTGGCCTTGAAGAAGTAGCAAATTTATCTAAAGAAGAATTATTAGCAGAACGACGTGTAGAGTTTGTTTACGAAAACCAACGATTATATGATTTAATAAGATTTGGCCAAGCAGATAATGTTTTAACAAACTTTTCGGTCCAAAACAGTTTGTTTTATACAAACGAAAAAAAATACCTTCCATTTCCACAAAGAGAAATAGACAATCTACCTAATTTTTACAAACAAAATAACGGATACTAATACCTTGTAATTATGAAAAAACATTTGTTTAATTTAAAATATATAGCCTTAGTAGCATGTGCTGTTTTAACAGCTTGTGTTAGTGACGATTTGGCTAATGTAGGAGATTTAGAAGATATTACAGGACCAACACCTTTTTATAACCTAACAGATATTACAACTTCAGAGTTTGATTGTAATGAAAATGAGTTATGGGCAAATTATGAATTTAACTTTCAAGCAGGATCTAATTTGGCTGTTAATGGTACTATGTATGAGTGGTCTGTTACACCTTCAGAAGGAGTAACTTTAATTAATAAAGACTTACCAATTTTAGAACAATCTATAAATGCCCAATTAGCAGAGATAGTAGCAATAGAAAAAGAAATTGCAAAGCGCGAATTTAAAATACCATGCGAAACAAATGCCGCAAAAAAAGAAGTCCTTGAAACACAAGTTTCAAATTTTGAAGCGTTGTTAGTTATTGCAAACGAAAATCTTAGCGACCAAACAAAGCAAAACGTTTTAGATTTAGAAAATCAAATAACAAATTTACAAGCTGCTACATTTCAAGATAAGGAGCTCATTTTTTCTTTCCCAGGCCCAGGAAATTATACTGTTGGCTTAACAGTAACCGATAATTTAGGGAAATCTAATTATACAGAAAAAATAATTACAATAAATCAAGCTGTACCAACTATACCACAACCAGAAATAGGAGAACCAAGTTTTGAAGATAATAGCTTATTTGATGGTACAGGAGACGGAAGAGACTCTTGGAGGTCGCCAAGTAGTAGTAAGTGGGGAAGCGTATTTCAAATTAATACAGACTCAAACCCTGTTGATGCTCCTAATTTGCCAGATGGTAGGCAAGCAGCTAAATTCCCTGCAGATGGAACAAGAGTAGGTTATCAAGAAATAGAGGTAACTCCAGGTGCAACCTATGTGTTAACTTACTTTAGTGCTTTTGAAGAAAATACTTTTGGAGATTTAACAGTATCTATAGTAAGTACAAATGCCACAACGCTTGAAGAAGCAAGATTAGAAGCAAATATAATTGCTACAAGAACAGATAATAATGTGGGTAGAATAGACAATGTTTTTAAAAAGCACGCTATTACATTTGAGGCTGGCGATAACGAAAAAGTAATCATATTACTTACAAATTCTGGAGTCGAGAGTAGGTTAGATGCTTTCGATATAGTGGTTAAACAATAAAAACATTTTAAAAATTTATTATTATGAATTATCAAATAATTAAAAAATTAAATAGAAGTGTTTTTGCAATACTATTTATATTTTTAGGTCTTATATCATGTTATGATAATGGTTACGACGAGTTTATTCCACCAACAGGAAATGTAAACAATATACAACCTAATACATTATTTACAACAAGTGTAAATGCTAGTAATAATTTAGCAATTGTGTTTAGAAGTTACTCAACCGATGCTACTTCTTATTTATGGGATTTTGGAGATGGAAATACATCTACAGAAGCAAACCCCAATTATACGTATTCTACGGGTGGTTTATATACAGTAACATTAACAACAACAAGCTCAGATGGTTTAATTGCAGAAGCATCATCAGAAGTAGCTCCCATTTTTGTAGATTTTGATTTTACGACATTAGATTCTGAGGTAACTTTTAATAACCATACATCTGGAGCTAAAGCACTAGTTTGGGATTTTGGCGATGATGAAACCCTAGATTGGAAAACTGAAGATACCGAAGAAGATCCAGACTTTAACCCAATACATACCTATAAAACAGCCGATACTTTTAAAGTAACTCTTACAGCAACAAATTTTTTAGGAGCAAGTGTTTCTGTTACCAAAAGCATAGAAGGTTTAGTATTATCTACAGTTCCAGATTTTACATTTACAACATCATCTTTAACAGCAAATTTTACAGATGCATCAATCTTAGCAGTTTCGCATAGTTGGGATTTTGGCGATGGTAATACATCAACAGAAATAAACCCATCTCATACCTATGCCGCAAATGGCACTTATAATGTAACCTTAACAACAACAAATGATGCAGGTGTGTCTAGAAGTGTAACAAAACCAGTACCAGTTGGTGGTGTAGAAGCTACATTTAAAGTTATTGTGCAAAATAGCGATTGTAATGCTCATACATCAACAACAGGCGATAATGCCGATGCTTGGGATATGACACCAAATAGTACGGTTGATGATGACGATTTAGGCACAATAGATAGCCCGTACAGAGCTATTTGGTATAATTCAGATTTAAATAGTTATATCGACGCTACTTATTGTACAAATGAACAACCAGGATCGACAAGCGACGGAAACAAATTTGGCCCAAAAGCAGGCGGAGGCAGAGGAGTAAAATTAAGCAATAGTTGTCGTAGATTATATCAAGTCGTTGCTGTAGAGCCAGGAGTAGAATATACCTTTACTATTGATACACGTTCAGAATCTGAAGGCGTAAATTCTGAAGTTTATATATTAAATAAAGAAATAACAACAGAAGAAGGAATACTAGATAATGCTGATGCTTACTACAATATTGAAGACGATTTTAATAGCTCTAAATCATCAAGCACAAATGATACATTTACAACAAGCTCATTTACGTTTAAAGCAACAACAAATATAGCAGTAATTTATGTTAGAGCTTTAAATGCTGTAGATAGTAGCAATGAGGTATTCATAGATAATATAGATATTATTACTCCAGGGTTTTAATAATAAAATTAAGATTAGAATAATAAATTAAATAAATGAAACACTACCGAAAAGAAATATTAGGCATCTTGTTATTAACATTTCTATTTGTAAACGCTGTTAGCAATGCTCAAAAAAGTAGTGTTTCAGAATCGGGTGTTAAAATTGAAAAGAAAAGTAAGAAGAGAAAAAAACGTAAAAAAGTAAAACTACCAAATATAGATTTAAGCCATTGGAAAGTAACGTTGCCAGTAGCAAATAGTAAAGGAAAACCAATAGAGATAAGTCCGCCAGAAATATTCGATTTTGCTAAAAATGAAGTCGCAAAACCTTATATGTATATCGACTCTACTAAAGGTGCTATTGTTTTTCATGCCATGCCAACAAACTCAAAAACCAGAAACACTAAGTATACCAGGTCTGAATTAAGAGAACAAATGGAGCCAGGTAATAATAACAAAAACTGGACTTTTACAGACGGCGCATATATGAAAGGAAAGCTGCAAATGGGAGAAACAACCAAGGATGCAAATGGTAAATATCACAGAACTATAATCATGCAAATTCATGGCAGGTTAACTAACCAACAGCGCGATTTAATAGGAGAAGATGATAATAATGCACCTCCAATATTAAAAATTTATTGGGATAATGGTAAGGTTAGAGTTAAAACAAAAGTTTTAAAAAACTTAAACGCTTCAGATAAGGAATTATTACATGAACATGCTTGGGATGATGATGAGGGGTTTAATTTCAAACAAGAAGTAGGATTCAGAAAATTTACTTTAGAGGTAAAAGTTTCAGAAGGTAAAATGGTAATAATTTTAAATGGGAACGAATATAAGGTTTACGAAAATATACACATGAAAAGATGGGGTGTTTTTGAAAACTATTTTAAAGCTGGTAATTATTTTCAGTCTAGAGACGAAGGTTCTTATTCTAAAATAATGTATTACGAACTAGAGGTTAGTCATTAATTATTAGTGAAATACAATATTAATTAATTAGATGTTATTTTTGTTTTTATTAAATTTAAGAAGAACATAAATACTAATCATTTAAATTAAAATATAATGAAATTAGAGACACTTTCCATAAACGATAATCAAAAAGGGCAAACAGCTATTATTAGCAAAATTAGAGATTTAATTAATTATAAAAACCTTGAACCCGGAGATAGGTTACCATCAGAAAGAATGTTGTCCGAAAAGTTTGGGGTAAGTAGAGGTAATGTTAGAGAAGCCATTCAAAAACTAGAGTTTTATGGATTGCTAAATTCAATACCCCAAAGCGGAACTTTTGTTGCTAACATTGGAGTTATAGCTTTAAATGGTATGATTGACGACATTTTAAGATTAGAAGATCCAGACTTTAAATCTTTAGTAGAAACAAGAATATTATTAGAGTTAAAAACAGTTCGGTTAGCATCATTAAGAAGAACAGAAGACGATTTAATACGTATTAAAGAGGCCTTAGATGCTTACGAAAGAAAAGTTTTGTCTGGCGAGGATGCAGTACAAGAAGATTTGTTATTTCACTTAGCAATAGCTCAAGCAAGTAAAAATAGCACAATAAATACATTTATGTTAACCATAACACCGCAAATAATTATGGATTTTGAAAAATATCATGTTTGCGATAAAAGATTGTCTGTTATAGGAATTGAAGAGCATACAGAAATTTATGAAGCCATAAAAAAGCAAGACCCCGAATTGGCTAAACAAAAAATGAAAAATCATTTTAGCGTTTTATATCAATATTGTTATAACGTTAAAACAGCATAACATAACTAAATTAACATACCTAAAACATTAAAACATGAAGATTAAAGGTTTACGATGGTGGATTATCACATTAATTTTTATAGCAACAGTTATAAACTATATAGATAGAACAGCTTTTGCGCTATTGTGGCCAGAAATGGGAGAAGATTTAGGTATGGATAAGGCCGATTATGCCATTATGCTAAACGTATTTATGGCATGTTATGCTATAGGGAAATTTGCTTCAGGAAAATTGTATGATACAATAGGTACACGTTTAGGGTTTACCGTTTCTATTATAATTTGGTCTGTAGCATCTGCCTTTCATGCCTTTGCAAGTGGTATTGTATCCTTATCAATTTTTAGAGGATTATTAGGAATTGGCGAAGCTGGTAACTGGCCAGGAGCTGTTAAAAGTAATGGCGAGTGGTTTCCAATAAAAGAGCGAGCTACAGCTCAAGGTATATTTAATGCCGGGGCATCAATAGGTAATGTTATAGCACCTTTTGTAATTGTTTTTCTCTATACTCAATTTGGATGGAAAACCACATATATCATATTAGGAGCTGTAGGAATGTTGTGGGTAATTCCGTGGTTATTTTTAAACAAATCTACCCCAGAAAAACACCCTTGGGTTACAGAAGAAGAAAGAAATCTAATTGTTTCAGATAAAATAGAAAAAGACGAATTAATTCAAAATAAGACAGTAAAAAGTTTAAGTGTTGGTAAAATACTAAGTTATAAAGAATCTTGGGGAGTATTGTCTTGCCGTTTTTTTATAGAACCAATATGGTGGTTTTTTGCTGGATGGATGCCAATTTACTTAAATAGTAAATTTGGATTAAGTATAGAAGAGATAGCAAACACAATGTGGATTTCTTATTTAATGGCAGCAGTAGGAAGTATTTTAGGCGGCATGTTTGCTGGAGAATTAATGAAAAAACGTTCTGTAGATTTTTCAAGAAAAGCAACAATAACAGTAGGAGGGCTTTTAATTTTAATAGCTTTTGTTGGAATTATAATGTTTGTAAGACAAGATAATTTCATGACATTTATTTACCTAGCAGGTTTAGCCTTATTCGGGTTTCAGTTTGCAATTGGTAATATTCAAACCATCTCGAGCGATTTATTTAGAGGCGCTTCTGTAGGTACTTTAGCAGGGTTAGCCGGTACGGTAGCTGCTGTTTCACCAATGATTATGAACTGGTTTGTAGGTCAGATAACAGCAAATTCTTATACACCAGCATTTATAGCAATTTGTATTGCTGTAATACTTGGTGTCTTATCAATATTTGTTTTAATAAAAAAGATAGGACCAGTTAGAGAATAAATAATAATCCAAAATTTTAAATAAATTTAATTAAGTATGAGTAATTCAAATGGAAAAGTAGCATTAATAACAGGAGCTACGGGGGGTATTGGTTTTGAAGTAGCAAAAAGATTAGGTAAAGACGGCTATACTGTTGTATTAAATGGTATTGATGATGAAGGCGGAGCCAAAAGAGTCACCGAACTTACAGCTGAAGGAATTTCAGCAGAGTATTATGGTTTTGATGTTACAAACGAAGAAGCAGTAACTTCTAACATTAATACAATAGGAGAAAAATATGGGAAAATAGACCTTCTTGTTAATAATGCAGGAGGTTTAGGAGGAAGATCTAGATTTGAAGAAATGACAACCGAGTTTTACAGATTTGTAATGGCTTTAAACCTTGATTCTACTTTCTTTGCATCTAGAGCAGCAATTCCATTTCTTAAAAAAGGAGAAAACGCTTCTATAATTAACTATACCTCAATTGCTGGATGGAATGCCGGTGGACCTGGCGCAGGTATTTACGGAACCTCTAAAGCTGCAGTTCATGCTATAACAAGAGCTTTAGCAAAAGATTTAGCAGAATATGGTATAAGAGTAAACGCTGTTTCTCCAGGTACAATTGATACCGATTTTCACAAACAAATAAAATCTACAAAGCCAGAAGTTTTTGCTTCATGGAAAAATAATATTATGCTAGGCAGATTGGGGCAGCCTGAAAATGTAGCATCTGTAATATCTTTTTTAGCAAGTGATGATGCATCTTTCTTAACAGCCGAAACTATTCAAGTAGGTGGAGGTCAAGGTTTAGGTATATAATATAAGATTATAATACTTTTAAAAATGAAGTTTTAAGCGTTGTTATATTAATATAGCAACGCTTCATTATTTTTTTGAAGATTCTCGTATTACCAATTCAGCATTCAAAATTATTTTATTTAAAGTCTGTTTAATCGTTTTTTTCTTGGTGTAACCTAAAAAAGTTAACGCAGCTTGCTTGCCAATTTCTGCACTATGTTGGTTAATGGTTGTAATAGATGGTGTAACAACAGCAGTAAATGGCTCGTTACCAAACCCTACCAAAGCAATATCTTCAGGAACTTTTATGTTTTGAGCTTTTAATGTTTGTAAAGCACCTAATGCAGCATGATCACTAGCTACATAAACAGCATCTGGTTTTTCATTTAATTCAAGTAGTTGTAGCATTTTTTCCTTTCCATCTTCAGCAGTAAGGCTACATTCAATAAGTAATTCATTGTTTAAAGGTAGATTATGTTTTTGTAAAGCATCAACATAACCCCTTATTCTATTATTAAAAATTCGGGTATGTTTATACCCACCAATATGCGCTATCCGTTTACGGCCCTGATTTACAAGATGCTCAACTATAACATGGCTGCTATTATAGTCATCAATACCAATATAGTCTACATTTAAATCATTTTCACCACGATCAAATAATATTAAAGGAATACCTTTAGCCTTAACTTTTTCAAAATAGTCTAAATTTATAGTTTCATTAGCCATTGATGCAATTATGCCATCAACCTGAGTAAAAAGTAGGGTATCAATACTATCGCATTCTTTTTTAAACGATTCGTTAGATTGGGTTATAATTATGTTATAACCTTCTTTATTTAAAACCTCCTCTATATTTTGAATAACCGAAGAAAAAAAATTACTATTTGTTCTAGGTACAATAACGCCTACTAAATTGCTTTTTCCTTTCCTTAAAGCGCTAGCTAAATGGTTAGGTTGGTAATTTAAATTTTTAGCAACTTGTTTTACAGCTTTTTTAGTTTTTTTGCTTATTCTAGAATCGTCGCGAAGAGCTTTAGAAACAGCTGCGGCAGAGATATTTAAAACATTAGCAATATCTTTTATAGTTGTTTTCTTTTTGGTGTTCAATTTTTTTATATATTTGCTTAATCGTTTAAGCAAATTTAGTGTATTAAATATTCTAATCAAAATCTAATATTAATGAAGGTTTTGATTTATTTTTAGATATTTGGTTAAACGTTTAACCAAAAAAATAAATTTTTAAAATAAGACCAGTTAAGATGAGTAAAGTAGTAACTTTCGGAGAAATCATGTTAAGATTAGCTCCACAAGGATTTTTAAGATTTTCGCAAGCCAATAACTTTGATGCTATTTATGGAGGAGGCGAATCAAACGTAGCAGTTTCTTTAGCAAATTATGGAGTATCATGCGATTTTGTAACACGTTTGCCAAAAAACGATATTGGTGAGTGCGCCATGATGGAAATGCGTAAAAGAGGCGTAGGTGTAGATAAAATTGTTTGGGGTGGTGATCGTTTAGGGATTTACTTTTTAGAAACCGGTGCTGTTTCTAGAGGTTCTAAAGTAGTTTACGACAGAGCTCATTCTGCAATTGCAGAAATTGAATCTGGAATGATTGATTGGGATGCGGTTTTTGAAGGTGTCGAGTGGTTTCACTGGACAGGTATTACGCCAGCCATCTCGCAAGGTGCTGCCGATGTGTGTTTAGAAGCTGTTAAAGCTGCAAGTGCTAAAGGTATTACTATTTCTACAGATTTAAATTACCGTGCTAAACTTTGGAAATATTGCGATGATGCGCATAGAGAAAAAGTAATGACAGAAATAACATCTTACTGCGATATTGTTTTAGGTAACGAAGAAGATGCCGAAATGCATTTTGGTATTAAGCCAGAAGGTATTACAGTACAAACTCAAGGACACGATGTAAAAGCCGAAGCTTTCTTATCTGTATGCCAACAAATGATGGAAAAATTCCCGAGAGCTAAAAAGGTAATTACAACTTTAAGAGGTTCTATTTCTGCATCGCACAATACATGGGCTGGTGTTTTATACGATGGTAAAAAAATGTACGAAACGCGCCAATATCAAATAACCGATATAGTTGATAGAGTTGGAGGAGGAGATTCTTTCATGGGAGGTTTAATTTACGGATTATTAAAATACCCAGAAAACGATCAAAACGCATTAGATTTTGCTGTAGCAGCATCTTGTTTAAAACACACAATTAAAGGCGATGCTAACTTAGTAACTGTTGCCGAGGTTGAAAAATTAATGGGCGGCGATGCATCTGGTCGTGTTGCTAGATAAAATCGAATACATTTTTATATCCTAATTTAGTATACATTATGGAAAAATCAATTGCAATTATTTGTGGTGGTGGTCCTGCACCAGGTATAAATACCGTTATAAGTACTTTGGCTAAAACTTTTATGAAAGATGGCTATAAAGTAATTGGTGTGCATCATGGCTATAAGGGGTTGCTATCTGATAATCCAGAAGTAAAAATTTTCGATTTTCATCACGCCGATCGTATTTTTAGTCGTGGCGGATCTACTTTAATAATGAGTAGGTTTAAACCAAAAGACAGCGATTTTAAAGCAGATTTTTTTAAAAATAATAATGTGAAATTATTGGTAACCATTGGCGGAGACGATACAGCATCTACCGCCAATAGGTTAACCAAATACCTTAATACTCAAAAGCTTTCTGTAGCACATATTCATGTGCCAAAAACTATAGATAACGATTTGCCTTTGCCAGACAGAAACCCAACATTTGGTTTCCATACCGCAAAAGATCAAGGTGTTCGTATTGGGAATACAGTTTATGAAGATGCTCGTACAAGCGAAAATTGGTTTGTAGTATCTGCCATGGGGCGTTCTGCTGGGCATTTAGCATTTGGTATAGCTTCTGCTTGTCATTTTCAAATGATGATTATTCCTGAAATGTTTAACAAAACTAAAATTACATTCGATAAGCTTATAAACATGATTGTATCTTCTATCGTAAAATGTAAAATAAAAGGTGTTGAGTATGGAGTGGCTTTAATTAGCGAAGGTGTTTTTCATTTTATGGATGAAGACGAAATTATTAATTCAGGTATTAATTTTACCTATGACGATCATGGGCATCCAGAATTAGGAAACGTAAGTAAGTCGCATATATTTAATTACTTACTTCAAATTAAGTTAAAAAAGTTAGGAATAGTTGTAAAATCTAGACCCGTAGAATTAGGTTACGAATTACGATGCTGTAACCCTATAGCTTTCGATTTAACATTATGCACACTATTGGGTATAGGAGTTAAGAAATTGTTCGATCAGGGAATAACAGGCTGTATTGTAAGTGCAAATTCAAATGGAGATATTAGTCCTTTATATCTAAAGGATTTTGAAGATGAAAACGGTAAAGTTCAACCACGATTAGTCGATATAAATTCCGATATGGCACAATTGTTTATTAATAATCTTTTTTATATTCAAGAAGAAGACTATGAAAGGGCAAAGCCATATTTACCCAACCCCGAAGCTTACGATTTTAAAAAAATATTAAATTGGAATTAAACTAAAATAAAAACATAATGGCACAATTTTCAAGATTAGAAGTAGCGCAAGCAATGAAAGATACAGGAATGATTCCTTTGTTTTTTCATAACGATATAGAATTAAGTAAAAAAGTATTAAAAGCATGTTACGATGGTGGAGCTCGTTTAATGGAGTTTACTGCACGTGGCGATTTTGCTCACGAAGTTTTTGGCGAACTTACAAAATATGCAATAGCAGAATTACCAGGCATGATTATGGGAGTAGGCTCTGTAACCGATGCAGGCCAAGCATCATTATACATGGCTTTAGGCGCAAATTTTATTGTAACTCCAGTATTGCGAGAAGATATAGCAATAGTTTGTAACAGAAGAAAAGTATTATGGTCTCCAGGCTGTGGTACATTAACAGAAATTACAAGAGCCGAAGAGTTAGGCTGCGAAATAGTAAAACTATTCCCTGGCGATATTTATGGCCCTCAATTTGTTAAAGGTATTAAAGGCCCACAACAATGGACATCTATTATGCCAACCGGTGGAGTTGCTCCAACCGAAGAAAACCTAAAAGGATGGTTTGATGCTGGAGTAACCTGTGTTGGTATGGGATCTAAATTAATATCTAAAGATATTATTGCTAATAAAGATTACGCAAAACTAGAAAAAGATGTTAAAGCCGCTTTAGCCATTGTTAAAGCAGTTAGAAAATAATTATTTTTAATACTCTATATAAGAAAAGCCACTTTTTAGTGGCTTTTCTTATTTTATAATAATAGTAATGTATTAATTGTAAACAAAAGCAAGTACTTTTATTTTTCTTTTAAACTCTATATAAATTTGTTACATTTGGCGCAATAATAAAAAATAATAACAATGAAAATAATGAAATTTTTAAGTTTAGTAACTATGGTTATACTTTTAGCCTCTTGTAACCAAAAAGGAGCTACTCAAAAACCAATTGAAACAGAATTAGATTCTGTAAGTTATGCAATAGGAATGGATGTTGCTAGAAATGTAAAAGCTAGTTTCGATGATTTTGATAGCGATTTATTTGTACAAGGATTTAATAACGTTACAGACTCAACAAATATTTTATTAGAAGAATCTAAAGCACAACAAGTAGTAAGAGCATATTTCCAAAAGAAACAACAAGCCGATGCTGCAAAACGTCAAGAAGAAGCTGCACAAAATAAAGCAGAAGGCGAGAAATTTTTAGCTGAAAATAAAAATAAAGACGGTGTTGTAACTACAGAAAGCGGTTTACAATATATTATTTTAAAAGAAGGAACAGGTAAAAAACCAACTACAGCATCAAAAGTAAAAGTACACTACCATGGTACTTTAATTGACGGTACTGTGTTTGATAGTTCTGTAGACAGAGGAGAACCAACAGAATTTGGAGTAACACAAGTTATTAAAGGATGGACAGAAGGTTTACAATTAATGAAAGAAGGTGCAAAGTATAAGTTCTTTATACCAAGCGATATTGCTTACGGAGCTAACCCAAGACCAGGAGGAGCAATAAAACCAAATTCAACTTTAATTTTCGATGTAGAGCTATTAGAAGTAAAGTAAACATTAATTACTTATTTTAATATAAAAAAACAGGAAGCTTAGCTTCCTGTTTTTTTGTTTTTATATTTTTAGGTGTAATAAAATATTCAAGTTGTAACTTTGCAACTAATAATAAATTTAATTATGAGTCATAAAGCAGGTTTTGTAAATATTATAGGAAATCCTAATGTTGGAAAATCCACACTAATGAATGCTTTTATTGGAGAAAAACTTTCAATTATAACCTCGAAAGCACAAACAACAAGGCACCGTATATTAGGTATAGTAAATGGCGATGATTTTCAGGTTGTGTTAAGCGATACACCAGGTATTATAAAACCAGCATACCAGCTTCAAGAATCTATGATGGGATTTGTAAAATCGGCTTTTGAAGATGCCGATGTACTAATATACATGGTAGAAATTGGCGAAAAAGAATTGAAAGACGAAGCCTTTTTTAATAAAATAACAAACTCTAAAATTCCTGTTTTATTATTACTTAATAAAATAGATAAGTCCGATCAAGAACAATTAGAAAATCAAGTACAAAGTTGGTCGCAAAAAGTACCAAATGCCGAAATTTTTCCTGTATCGGCATTAGAAGGCTTTAATGTAAAAGAAGTATTTAATAGAATATTAGACTTACTACCAGAATCGCCGCCATTTTATCCTAAAGATCAATTAACAGACAAGCCAGAGCGTTTTTTTATAAACGAAACCATTCGCGAAAAAATTTTAATGCATTATAAAAAAGAAATCCCTTATGCTGTAGAGGTTGATACCGAAGAGTTTTTAGAAGAAGAAAACATTATAAGAGTACGATCTGTAATTATGGTCGAGCGCGAAACCCAAAAAGGAATAATTATTGGCCATAAAGGAAGTGCCCTAAAACGAGTAGGTGTAGAAGCTAGAAAAGATTTAGAAACTTTTTTTGGTAAACAAATTCATATCGAATTATACGTAAAAGTAAATAAGAATTGGAGAAGTAATCAAAACCAATTAAAACGATTTGGTTATAATAATTAAGCACCAATTTTAAAAAAATGTAAGTTTTTTAGATTTTAACGACAAAGAATCATTATGAGAAGGTACTTTGTTTTTTTTATTTCAATTTTTATTCTTAATTGTAGTAATAACGATTCATTTGAAAACACTTCAACCAAAAGCGATTGGATTGTAGATGAAAACGATATTTGGGGGCATTTTTTCTTATACCCATTAGCCATAAACCCTAATTTTGAAAGCGTACAGAATATTAATTTAAGTGATGGCGAGTTAGTTGGAGTACTTAATTTTGGATTACAAGCAATTGTTTACCCCTATACTTACACCTTTGAAAGCGAAGTAATAAATGCAGATTATAACGGAAGAAAATATGCGTTTACCTATTGTCCAATTACTAAAAGTGCATTAGCTTTTCACAGAACACAAATATTTAGAGCATCTGGATATTTGTACAAAGACAATCTAACACCTTGGGATGACGAAACAGAATCTATTTGGTCTCAAATGTTAATAAAAGGGATAAAAGGCGAAAATAAAAACAAAAAATTTAACACAATACCCGTTTTAGAAACTACTTGGGGAGCCGTAAAATCATACTTCCCTAATGCCAAAGTGTTTTCTGGGACAGCATCAAATTCTAGTAAAATCAATTCAATTAAATTTAATAGGTTACCACCAGATGAAGATAATAATACCGTTTCAGAAGGAGATAAACCAAACCCTAGCGAGCATGTATATGGCATTATCGATAATTTTGTTAATGTTCATATTTTTAAACATTCAGATTTTCGAGATAAAGTAGTTATAAAAAAAATTGGAGCTCAAGAGTATATAGTAATAGGAAACCAATCAAAACGATTTTTTAATGCATTTAAAGTTGATAATGCTAATAATTTTGAAGTGTTAGATAATCAATTACCATTTGTAATTAAAAACAGAACTACAGGTATTAAATACAATATTTTAGGCGTAGGTAACAACGGTAGTGTTTTAGAAAAACCAAAATATGCTTATGTGGCAGCTTGGTGGGCTTGGGAAGATTTTTATTCAAATTTTACTTTTGTGAATAAAGAAAATTAGAGGCTTAGTTACCTAATTGCAACAATAAAAATAAATTTAGGGTGCTGTTTTAATTTCATAATATAGTATATTATTCATAAAATCGTTAAGCAATCTCATATCTTTAGTACTTGATGCTTTACCAATGCTTCCTGCAAAATATAAAGTTACCCAAAGTAAAACCATTAAAAGAGTAACGCTAGCTTGAATAGCAAAGCTTTGTTTTAAAGACCAATTAGTATACGTCCAAATACCAAACCCAATAAATAAAGCAGCAATAAGAAAATGCAGAAACATAAAAAGCGTCCAAACCGTAGGATTAGGTCCAAACAAGCCGTGTAGTGTACTAGAGTTATCGTTCGTTTTATTTATTTCTAAATGTAATTGCGGCGACCAAAAGGTTTGTTTTTCTTTAGGTAGTTTTATAAAAACATGGTTGTCAACTCTAGTAACAATAAAGTCTGTTTGAGTTGTTTTAGTGTTTTCAAAATCACTTAAAATGGCTTCATTATACCTAGGTATTTCCAATTTAAATCTTGGGCGTAAAACAATATCGTTACTTAAAGCCATTTCTACTTTAATTTTTGTATAGTAAAATACAGTTTTTTATTTAAAATAAAAAAGAACTTTACTAGATGTATATTTCCTATTTTTGCAGAATATTTCGGATAGAAATAAAAAAGGCATCGGATAAGGTGTAAAACGTAATTTATAGGATATGAGTAATATAGTAGCAATAGTAGGAAGGCCAAACGTAGGTAAATCTACTTTTTTTAATCGTTTAATACAACGACGCGAAGCCATTGTCGATGCTGTAAGCGGTGTAACCAGAGATCGCCATTATGGAAAGAGTGATTGGAACGGAAAAGAGTTTTCTTTAATAGATACTGGCGGTTATGTGAAAGGTAGCGACGATATTTTTGAAGCCGAAATTGATAAACAAGTTGAACTTGCTATTGATGAAGCCGATGCTATTATTTTTATGGTCGATGTAGAAGCAGGTGTAACAGGTATGGATGAAGATGTTGCTAAACTACTACGTAGAGTTAATAAACCAGTTTTTCTTGTTGTAAATAAAGTTGATAATGGAAAACGAGCAGAAGATGCAGTAGAATTTTATGCCTTAGGATTAGGAGAATATTACACCATTGCTAGTATAAACGGAAGCGGAACAGGAGAATTATTAGACGATTTAATAGAAGCTTTACCAGAAAAAGAAGACGTTGTTCAGGAAGAATTGCCACGTTTTGCAGTTGTTGGACGCCCAAATGCAGGAAAATCGTCATTTATAAATGCTCTTATTGGAGAAGATAGGTATATCGTTACAGATATAGCAGGCACCACTCGCGATGCTATAGATACTAAATACAACCGTTTTGGATTTGAATTTAATTTGGTTGATACCGCAGGAATAAGACGAAAATCTAAAGTAAAGGAAGATTTAGAGTTTTACTCCGTTATGCGAAGTGTACGAGCTATAGAGCATGCCGATGTGTGTTTGTTAGTTTTAGATGCCAATCGTGGTTTTGATGGTCAAGTACAAAACATTTTTTGGCTGGCCGAACGTAATAGAAAAGGCATCGTCGTTCTTGTTAACAAATGGGATTTAGTAGAAAAAGACCATAAATCTATGAAAGAATACGAAAAAGCTATTAAAAAGCAAATGGAACCCTTTACCGATGTGCCAATAGTTTTTATTTCTGCCTTAACAAAACAACGTATTTTTAAAGCTATTGAAACCGCAGTCGAGGTTTATAAAAACCGAACTAAAAAAATTAAAACAAGCCAGCTTAACGAGGTGCTTTTACCAATTATAGAAAATTACCCACCACCAGCATACAAGGCAAAGTTTGTAAAAATTAAATACATTATGCAATTGCCAACACCACAGCCACAATTTGCATTTTTTTGTAATTTGCCACAGTATGTTAAAGACCCTTATAAACGTTTTCTGGAAAACAAATTAAGAGAAAATTTTGGCTTTAATGGTGTGCCTATAAGTGTATATATGCGTAAAAAGTAAATGCAATAATAGTTTCTTTATTTCGTTATTATTGGTTATTTTTAAGCTTAGCTAAATAACCAATAATAATTTTATGAGTCAAATAATTACCTTCGGCGAAGTTCTAATGCGTATTTCCCCAAGAGGGAACAGAAAGTTTATTCAATCAAATACAGTAGAGTTTTATTTTGGAGGTACAGAGCTTAATGTTGGTATTTCTATTGCTAATTTTGGTGGTAGTGTAAAACATATTACATGTATCTCTAACGATTTTATTGGCAATACAGCATTAGCTTATCTAAATAAATTTGATTTAGACACCACAGCTATTGTAAGATCTAATAGGCCATTAGGTGTTTATTTTCTAGAAGTTGGTGCAGTAATGCGCCCCAGTCAAATCTCTTATAATAGATCGCATTCTGCTTTTTCAGAAATTAACCCAAGTATGGTTAATTGGGAAAAATCATTAGAAAATGGTAGTTGGTTTCATTGGACAGGCATAACACCAGCATTAACCCAAGGTAGTTTTGATACCCTAAAAGAAGGCCTAAAATTAGCAAGAAAAAAAGGTATGCAGGTCTCGGCCGACCCAACTTACAGAAGCGGTTTATGGAAATATGGGGTAGACCCCAAAGAGGCGTTAACAGAATTATTGCATTGTTCAACCATATTTATTGGAGGTATAAACGAAATGAACGAAGTTTTAGAAACTAATTATGGTTATAGTAATGACGAGTTTATTGAAGCAAGTAAATTGCTTATAAAAAAATTCCCATCAATAGTTAAAGTGTTCGATAAAATAAGAACCTCCATAAACTCTTCGTGGCATAAAATTAGAGCAAGAATGTGGAACGGTAAAAAGTTTTATGAAACTCAAGATTTTGATATTACTCACATTGTAGACCGCATAGGAACTGGCGATGCTTTTGCAGCTGGATTAATATATGGTTTACAGCATTTTAATGATACTAAATCTATGGAGTTTGCAAGTGCGGCATGTGCCTTAAAACACACCTATGTAGGCGATGTTAATTATACTACTATTGATGAGGTTAGCCGCATTGTTGAAGGTAATGTATCTGGACGATTTAACAGATAACCGCAAAAATTAGCTTAAATTTAAGTCTTTTTTAAGAAAATTAAGAAAGCAACTAGTTAATTTCGTTATTTGAATTTAAGTAACTATCCCTAAGTTACATCAATCAAAAAAATCAAATGCGCAAATTAATTTTTGTTGCAACTCTATTGGGTTGCTTTTTTTCTTTCAGTCAATCAAAAGATTTTAAAATTACTGGTAAAATAGTTTCAGACGAAGATCTCACACCTTTAGAAGCTGCAACTGTGTATTTACAACGTAAAAACGACAGTAGTTTAGTTACCTATACCATATCAGATAAAGACGGTGGTTTTGAGTTGGAAGATGCAACTTCAGACGAAAGTCTAGACCTTTTAGTATCTTATGTAGGATATCAAACATATAAAAAAACTATTGCTATTAATAAAAAAACAAAATCTTTAGAAGATATTAAACTTAAAATTAGTAGCGATGCTCTAGAAGAAGTAATTATTAAAACCTCTGCGCCAGTTACTATTAAAAAGGATACTTTAGAGTTTAATGTAAGTTCTTTTAAAACTAAAAAAGACGCAAATGTTGAAGATTTATTAAAACAATTACCAGGGGTTGAAATTGATGATAATGGAGCCATAAAAGTTAACGGAAAAGAAGTAAATAAAATTTTAGTTAACGGAAAACCATTTTTTGGAAACGATCCTTCTATTACTACAAAAAATTTAACTAAAGATATCATTGAAAAAATTCAAGTTGTAGATACAAAAACGAAAAGCCAAGCATTTACTGGAGAAGAAGGCGATACAGAAAATAAAACCATAAATTTAACGATAAAAGAAGAAAACAATAAAGGCGTTTTTGGTAGAGTTGCAGCGGGTATTGGTACTAATAAAAGAAATGAATTTGCAGGCATGTTTAACCGTTTTGATAACGACCAGCGAATTAGTGTTTTAGTAGGAGGCAATAATATAAATTCGCCAGGGTTTAGTTTTGGCGAAATAGAAAAAATGTTTGGTAGTGGCGGAAGGCGATCGTTTAACAGTAATGGCTCTTTTAGTATTAATGGCCGCCAGTTTGGTGGCGGACAAGGCATAACAACGTCTAAATTAGGTGGCGCTAATTATGCCGATAATATTGGTGAAAAAACAGAGCTAGCAGCCGATTACTTTTACTCAAACAGTAACTCTGTAAACGATAAGTCTGCACAACGTGAAACCATTTTATCAGATTCTAGATATTTTTCAAATTCTCAATCAAGTTCTAATAACGAAACTCAAAGCCATACGTTTAATACAGATTTTGAAATAAAAATAGATACAACATTCATGGTTAATATTAAGCCTTCATTTTCTGTTTCTAAAACAACGACAGACTATGAAAGCGAGGACGAAACTTTAAATCAAGATCTAGAACTTACCAACCAATCTATTTTAAATTCATTTGTAGAGAATAATTTAAATAATTTTTCTAATAGAATAAGTGCCACAAAAAAGTTTGGAACTAAAGGTGCATTTTTAAGGTTTAATATTAATAATCGTATAAATAAAAGTGAAAGCGACGATTTTATAAACTCAACATCCGAGGTTTTTGGTACAGCGCCAGAAACCATTATAAGAAATCAATTTACAGATGATAGTAGAGAAAGTAATGATTTTTCATCTAACGTAAGGTATAGGTTACCAATAAAAGCCAAAACGTTTTTTGTTAATTTTGAGTACGAATATCAATATAATAAAGACAATAATAAGAAAAGCACTTTCGATTTTGATGAAACAACCAATACATATAATACATTTAATGAAGCTTTAAGTACAGACTTTGAATATACCGACATGAAAAGCGTGCCAGGTGTTCAATTAAGCTATAGAGATGAAAAGTTATCGGCAAGATTTGGTATGGATTATGTATTTAGGACTTTAAAAAATCAAGACGGATTAAGGCCTCAATTTAATGTTGAAAGAGACTTTAATGCAATAGAAGTTAGGTCTAACTTTAATTATCGTTTTAGCAAAAAAGCTTCGATTTATGCAAGTTATAGATTAACTAATAGACCGCCCGCCTTAAGGCAAATGCAAGCTTTTGAAGATGTATCAAACCCGCTTAATACAGTTATAGGAAACCCTAATTTAGAACCTACAAAAGAAAACAGATTATATTTTGGCTTTAATGCTTATAATTGGAAAGAACGCACAGGTATTTACGTATATGGAAACATGTCTGCTAATAATAATGCGGTTGTTTCTAAAACAATAATAGACCCAGAAACTTTAAAACGTACTACAACTTACAGTAATGTAAACGGAAATAATAATGGGTCTTTTGGCTTTAATTATAGTAAAAATATTAAGCTAGACTCTATAAATTCTATAAGGTTAAGGGTTGGTAATTGGTCTAGTTTTTCAAAAAACATTAATTTTAATAACGGTGTAAAATATGCAAGTAAAAGTTTAGTTTTTAACCCTAATATAGGTGTAGATTATACATGGAAAGATATTTTAGAGTTTAAACCAAGATACAGACTATCTATTACAAATAGTAAATATGATATTGAAGCTTTTGACGATAGAAATTTTACCTCGCATAATCTAGATTTAAAAACCGCATATTTTTTACCTAAAGGGTTCGAGTGGCGTAATGATATAACATATAATTATAATTCTAATATTGCCGATGGATTTCAGAAAAGTGCATGGTTCTGGAATGCAAGTGTCGCGTATTCGGTTTTAAAAGAAAAAGGAATAATTACTTTAAAAGTATACGATTTGTTAAATCAGAATACAAATGCAAGACGCCGAGCCACACAAGATTATATAGAAGATACACAAAGTACTGTTTTACGCCAGTATTTTATGCTAAATTTTAGTTGGAAATTTAATAGTTTAGGATCTAAAGGAGAAATTAGAAGCGGCAGTCACTATATGTAGTTAAGGGTGTTAGTAAGTTATAATTATTATACATTACCAGCCACCGGAAGCACCACCACCGCCAAAACCACCGCCACCAAAGCCGCCGCCAAAGCCGCCGCCACCAGAAGACCACCCGCCACCAGAACTACTGCCCCAGCCGCTTGAAGAACCACGTCTGTAACTACCACGTCCCATATTGCTTAAAATAATGGCTTCAAGGATATCTCTACTATCAGAGCGGTTTCCATGATTTCCGCCACCGCCTCGGCGGTTTTTAGAAATAGATATAAGTATAATGATGAATATAAATAAGAATATGATAACTAAACCAATAGGGAAATTGCCTTGGTTAGCTTGTCGCGAGCCTTTATACTCACCATTCATCACCTCGAAAATAGCATCGGCACCTCTGTTTAAACCACCAGAATAATCATTTTGTTTAAAATAAGGAATAATATCGCGTTCTATAATACGTTTAGATAAGGCATCGGTTAACAGGTGTTCTACGCCGTAGCCTGTATTTATAGCAATTTTTCTATCAGCGTGAGCTAATAAAATTAAAATACCGTTATCTTTTTTTTCTTGCCCAATGCCCCATTTTTGCCCCCATTTAGCCCCTAAGTAACTTATGTTTTCTCCGTTAGTAGAATTAATAATAGCAATAACAATTTGAGTAGAAGTTGTATCGGAATATTTTATAAGTTTTCGTTCTAAATTGTTTTTTTGTGAAGCGGAAAGCAAATTAACATAATCGTAAACACTTGTTTGGAATTCTGGTTTTTCAGGAATATTGTATTGCGCGTGTACAACATTAAATACCAAGCTAAGTATTAAAAAATAAAAATACTTTTTGGAGTTAAAAAGTGATTGTATACCGAATACTAATAACTGCATATTAAATAAGCTATCCTTTAGAAATTTCATTGGTTAACTCGTTAGAGTCAGAGTCTGTATATGGAAAATATGTTTTAAGTTGCTCTCCAGATTTTATAATACCTTCAACTAATCCTGCTTTAAATTTACCTTGTTTAAAATACGATTGCATAAGGTTTTTGGTGCTGTCCCAAAAGTTTTTTTCAACGACATTATTTATACCTTCATCTCCATAAATAACAAAAGTTTTATCTTGAATGGCTAAGTAAATTAATACTGCGTTTTGAAGCTTAGTATTGCCCATTTTTAGTGTGTGAAAAACATTTAGGGCACGGTTTGTAGCATTGCCTTGGCAGGTTTTTTCTATATGTACACGAATTTCGCCAGAAGTATTAAGTTCTGCAATACGAATGGCTTCAACAATATCTTGTTCTTCTTTAGCAGTTAAAAAATCTTCTACTTTAGACATTTTTTAAAACTCTACTTTAGGTGCGTTTTCACTACCAGCAGCACTTTTAAATCTTGCCATTTCTTCAAATCCAAATAAGCCAGCTAATAGTTTTCCTGGAAATTTTGTAGTAAATATATCGTATTTGTTTACGGCTTCGTTATAACGGTTGCGTTCAACATTAATTCTGTTTTCTGTGCCTTCAAGTTGCGATTGTAATTCAAGGAAACTTTTATCGGCTTTTAAATCTGGATAACGCTCTACAGTTACTAATAATTTAGATAGCGCACCGCTTAAACCTTGTTGTGCTTGTTGAAATTGAGCCATTTTTTCTGGTGTTAAGTTGCCTGCATCAATAGTAGTTTTTGTGGCTTCAGATCTTGCTTTTATTACACCTTCTAGCGTTTCTTTTTCATGAGCAGCATAACCTTTAACTGTAGCAACAAGGTTTGGTATTAAATCGGCACGACGTTGGTAAGCACTCTCTACATTAGACCACGCTGTTTTTGCATCGGCTTCATATTCTACAGCAGTATTATTAAATCCTTTAGCCCAAGAATAAATTCCTAAAACAATTATGGCTATAATTATTAATGGTAAAAATTTTTTCATGATAATATTATTTAATGGTTTGTTTTATTTCTTATTGGTAAGACACATGTTTTGTGCAAAAGTTACTGGTATTGAAGGATTTTTTGTAAAAATGGTTTCAAAAATTAAAAGGCATTGTAACTTTTATAAATGTTGCTTTATTTTTATAAGTTGGTTTTTAATGTCTTCAAGTTTACTTATAATTTCAAAATTATTTAGCGCCTGCTTTTTTTCTTCTTTTAAATGCGTTTTTGCGCCTTCTAGCGTAAAGCCACGTTCTTTAACAAGATGATATATAAACTTAAGGTTTTTTATGTCTTCTGGTGTAAACTTACGGTTACCTTTCGCATTTTTTTTTGGCTTTAGTACATCGAACTCTTTTTCCCAGAAACGTATTAAAGAGGTATTTACACCAAAAGCTTTGGCTACTTCGCCAATACCATAATATCTTTTTTCTGGTAAATCTATATGCATTAATCGAGAGATTGATTTTCTAAAGAAGCGTGCTCCAATAGTTTGTTAAATTCTTCGGCTGTTAAGCTACCGTAATAAAAGTTTATAGGGTTAATTCTGTCTCCATCTTTAAATATTTCGTAATGTAAATGAGGGGCTTCCGAGCGTCCAGTACTTCCAACAAAGCCTATTAGGTCGCCTCGTTTTACTTTTTGGTTTTTTCTAACATTATATTTATATAAATGGGCATATAAACTTGTATAGCCGTAACCGTGGTTTATTCTAATATGTTTACCGTAACCAGAAGAGTTACTATCTGCACGTTCTACAACACCATCGCCAGTAGCGTAAATTGGTGTACCTCTAGGCGCAGTAAAATCCATGCCCCAATGCATTTTTCTAACTTTAGTAAAGGGATCCGATCGCATACCATAACCAGAGGCCATTCGCGTTAAATCTTCATTGCTTACAGGTTGTATAGCAGGAATAGCGGCTAGTAATTTTTCTTTCTCTTCTGCAAGAATAGCTATTTCGTCTAACGATTTAGATTGTACTACAATTTGTTTCTGTAAAACATCTAAACGTTTGTTGCTTTCTATAATTAGTTTAGAATTATCAAAGCCTTCTAGGTTTTTATATCTATTAATACCTCCAAAACCAGCTTTACGTTGTTCTTCAGGTATAGGATTTGCTTCAAAATAAACGCGATAAATATTATTATCTCTATCTGCAACATTAGCTAAAACAGTTTCAGCATGTTCCATTTTTTTATTTAATAATTCAAACTGTAATTGGGTGTTTTGTAGCTCTCTTTTTAAAGCGCGTTCTTTGGGCGATTCAACATACTGGCTGGCAATAAAAACAAAAATAAAAGCAAAAAAAGCAGCTGCTAAAATAAAAATACTAGCATATTTAAATGTAGTTCGTTTTTTACGCTCTATTTTGCGATAAGAAAGTGTTTCTTTATCGTAGTAATATTTTACCTTACTCATTTCTTAAATTATACTATTTTTGCAACTAAATTTATACAACCAAAAGTGTTGTATAAATTATGTAAACGAGCAAACCTACAAAATTATTTTAATAGAAATATGCTATTAATTTAATTATAGGTGCTCGAACTCCTTAATTTTAAATAATTTTGGAGAGTAAATATAAAAAAATGTTTCTTATTAAAATTAATTTTTAAGAAACAAGATGCTCAATATCAATACATGAAGTCACAAGAAGTACGATCAAAATTTTTAAGTTTCTTTGAAGATAAGAAACATAGCATAGTGCCATCTTCGCCAATGGTTTTAAAGGACGACCCTACATTAATGTTTGTTAATGCAGGTATGGTGCCATTTAAAGAATATTTTTTAGGTAACGGAACGCCAAAAAATAATCGTCTTGCCGATTCGCAAAAATGTTTAAGGGTTTCTGGTAAGCATAACGATTTAGATGAGGTAGGGTACGATACTTATCACCATACATTATTTGAAATGTTAGGTAACTGGAGTTTTGGCGATTACTTTAAAAAAGAAGCTATAGCTTGGGCTTGGGAGCTATTAACCGAAGTTTTTGGTATTGATAAAGATATATTATATGTAACTGTTTTTGAAGGAAGTAATGATGCTGATAATCTTGAAATGGATACCGAAGCCTTTGATATTTGGAAACAGTATATCTCTGAAGACCGTATTTTAAAGGGTAATAAAAAAGATAATTTCTGGGAAATGGGCGATCAAGGTCCTTGTGGCCCTTGTAGCGAAATACATGTAGATATTAGATCGGCAGAAGAAAAAGCTAAAGTTTCTGGAAAAACCTTGGTAAACGAAGACCATCCACAGGTTGTAGAAATTTGGAACTTGGTATTCATGCAATACAACCGAAAAGCAAATGGGACGCTAGAAGTTTTGCCAAATAAACATATTGATACAGGAATGGGCTTTGAGCGTTTGTGCATGGTGCTTCAAGGTGTGCAATCTAATTACGATACCGATGTTTTTACACCGTTAATTCGAGAGATTGAAACTATAACAAATACAAATTACAGTAAAAACGAAAAAACAGATATTGCTATACGTGTTATTGCAGATCATGTTCGAGCCGTTGCATTTTCTATAGCCGATGGCCAATTGCCTAGCAATACTGGAGCTGGCTATGTAATTAGAAGAATTTTACGTCGTGCTGTTCGATATGGATTTACCTTTTTAAACAAAAAAGAACCTTTTATTTATAGGCTGGTAGATGTATTGAGTAAGCAAATGGGGCAAGCATTCCCAGAGTTGAAAGCTCAAAAACAATTAATTGAAAACGTTATAAAAGAAGAAGAACAATCTTTTTTAAGAACTCTAGATCAAGGTTTGGTTTTACTAAACAGAATTGTAGACGAAACAAAAGGCGATACCGTTTCAGGAGAAAAAGCTTTTGAATTATATGATACTTACGGGTTTCCAATAGATTTAACAGCATTAATCCTTTCTGAAAAAACGTTAAAACTAGATGAAAAAGGTTTTAATGAAGAGTTGCAGAAACAAAAAAATCGATCTCGAGCAGCTAGTGAAATGTCTACTGACGATTGGACTATTTTAATAGAAGATGCCGAAGAAGAATTTATAGGATACGATACTTTAGAAGCCAACGTAAAACTAACCAGATACAGAAAGGTAACCTCTAAAAAAGATGGAGACATGTATCAATTAGTGTTTAATTTAACTCCGTTTTATCCAGAAGGAGGAGGGCAAATTGGCGATAAAGGATTTTTAGAGGATACACATGGCGATGTGGTATACATAATAGATACCAAAAAAGAAAACAACGTAATTATTCATTTTGCTAAAAACTTACCAAACCACCTAAACGAAAATTTTAAAGCGATAGTAAGTAATGAGCACAGAGAGTTAACATCAAGTAACCATACAGCTACGCACTTATTACATCAAGCTTTAAGAACTGTTTTAGGTAATCATGTAGAACAAAAAGGATCTTTAGTAAAACCAAACGCGTTGCGTTTTGATTTTTCTCATTTTTCTAAAGTTACTGCCGATCAATTAAAAGACGTAGAAGATTTTGTAAATGCTAGAATAGAAGGTAAATTACCGTTAGAAGAAAATAGAAAAGTTCCTATGGAACAAGCAGTTGCAGATGGCGCTATGGCGTTATTTGGCGAAAAGTATGGCGATACGGTTAGAACCATTCGTTTTGGGCAATCTATAGAGCTTTGTGGCGGCATACACGTAAAAAATACAGCCGATATTTGGCATTTTAAAATTGTATCTGAAGGTGCTGTAGCAGCAGGTATAAGAAGAATAGAAGCTATAACAAATAAAGCAGTAAGAGATTTTTATCAAGATAATAATCAAGCTTATTTTGATATGAAATCGCTATTAAATAACGCTAAAGAGCCTGTTAAAGCACTTAAAAACTTACAAGAAGACAATACAAATTTAAAAAAGCAAATAGAAACCTTATTAAAAGATAAGGCAAAACATATTAAAAGCGAACTTAAAAGCGAGTTAGAAAATATAAATGGAGTGCAGTTTTTAGCTAAAAAACTAGATTTAGATGCTGGCGGGTTAAAAGATTTAGCTTTCGAGCTAGGAAACCAATTCGATAATCTATTTTTATTATTTGCTACAGAACAAAACGGAAAAGCTTTATTGTCGTGTTATATATCAAAAGAACTCGTGTCTAGTAAAGGATTAAACGCAGGGCAAGTTGTTAGAGAACTTGGTAAACATATTCAAGGCGGCGGTGGCGGACAACCATTTTTTGCAACCGCAGGAGGCAAAAACCCTGATGGTATAGAAAATGCTTTAAGCGAAAGTAAAAACTATATTAGCTAATTTAATATAAAATATAGCTTGTATTTTCTTAATTGGGTTATTAAAATTAATGCACAATAATAATTGAATTTGCTCACTAAAATACCATTAAAAAAGCAAGACAATAATCTTATAGATTACAATTCTGAAATCTTGTTTTTAGGGTCTTGTTTTTCTGAAAATATAGGCGGTAAGTTTAATTATTTTAAGTTTAAAAATACAATAAACCCTTTTGGAATATTATTTCATCCGGTAGCTATCGAAAATTTAATTTTAAAAGCTATTGAGGAAGATTGTTTTTCTGAAAAAGATGTGTTTAACCATAACGAAAAATGGCATTGTTTTAAGGTACATTCAAAACTAAGCAATACTTCAAAAAAAGAATTAGTAAGTCATTTAAACAAACAAAAAGATGTGCTGGCTTTAAAATTAAAAACAGCTTCGCATATTATTATAACATTAGGAACATCTTGGGTTTACCGCAATACACAAACCCAAGATATTGTTGCTAACTGCCATAAGGTGCCGCAAAAACAATTTAAAAAAGAATTGTTAACAGTACAAGCAATTACTAAATCGTTAAAAAGCATTTTAAGTTTAATTAGTGGTGTAAATAAAAATGCTTCAGTAATATTTACGGTATCTCCAATTCGTCATACTAAAGATGGGTTTATAGAGAATACACAAAGTAAGTCGCATTTAATAACGGCTATTCATCAGGTTTTAAATAAGCAATCGTTTTATTTTCCTTCGTTCGAAATTATGATGGACGAGCTTCGCGATTATCGTTTTTATAAACAAGATATGATTCATCCAAACACAACAGCCATTAATTATATCTGGAATGCTTTTAAATTAGTATGGCTTTCTAATCATGCATTTAAAATGATGGAAACTATCGAGACTATTCAAAAAGGACTTCAGCATAAGCCATTTAATGCAAAATCTCAAGCACACCAAAGGTTTCTTAAAAATCTTGAAGTTAAAAAAGCAACACTTCAAGCCCAATTTTCGCATATTGTATTTTAAATATACGTAATTCATCGTATTGATTTCGCTTTGTTAATGTTGCAGTTTTGTTGAACTATTAATCAATAAATAATTCAACAATGAGACATTTAAAACAATTTATGGTATTAGTAATGGTGGGATCATTATTAACATTCAATTCGTGTTCAAAAAGCGACGATGGAGGTAGCGGAGGCGATGCTGCTTCAGGTACATTAAAGTCGAGTGTGGATGGAACCTCGTATCAATCTATGGAAATTTCATCTTCAGCAACAATAGCAACAGCTGGCGGTGTTAACAATTTAGTTATAATTGCTTCAAATAGCGATGGAAATGCTTTTGCTATTACCATTTTTGGCTACACAGGAGAAGGAACTTACGATATTACAGGGGCTAATTTAGGTGGTGTTACGGCATCTTATACCGAAACCGATGTGAACTTAAATAACCCAACAGCTTCTACAACCGAAATTTGGCAAGCACCTTATGATGATACCAAAGTAGGTTCTATATCTATTTCTGAAGAAACAGACTCAAAAGTTAAAGGCACTTTTAGTTTTAAGTGTAAAAATGTAAACGGAGACGGATCTATTAAAGATATCGCCAACGGATCATTTAACTTAACCAAACAAACCTTGTAGTTTTTTTTAATAGAGTTGTGTGTTTCTTTCATGCAACTCTATTGTTATTATTAACAAAACAATATTCAACAATGAGAGATATAAAAATATTTGTTTTCCTTTTAGCATCAACTATAATGCTAAATGCGCAAAAAGCAGAAGCACCAGATTTTAATTATGAAATTGGTGGTAAAATTGAAAAAATGACAGTAACAAGCTCGGGAGTTTTATTAATAACTCACGGTAAGGGGCTTGCGGGTATTAAACCAGGTAAAGACGGTTTATTGTTTAATTTCGATGATTATGGAAAAGTAAAAGAAGAAGAAATTTATATTGTACCAAATTCACCTTACGTAATGGTTGGGCAAGCAGGTTTTGGAGGCATAGCAGCAAAACAAAGTGTTATAGATATTGTGTCTGGTAAACGATTATTCGATACTAAAGCAAACGGATGGAAAGCCGCTGGCAGACCAACATTATTATTGCCAGAAAACAAGCTTATTGTTTCTGGACAGCGCACATCAAAAGAAAAATTTGTTCAAGCTGTAGGTATATACGATATGGCTACAGGAAACGAAGTGAAGCGCTTTAATTTAAAAGGAACCAACACCTTAACAGGAAGCCCAACTATTATAGATAATGGTGTTATTTTACCAACATTTAAAGGCGTGTACAAAATAGATATTAATACAGGAACAGAAAGTTGGGTTGTCGATATTAAAAATGTAGCTTATGTAATTCCTGCAAAAGATGGTAAATCTATGTATGCTGTACAGGGTAAAGGTAAAAATCACGTTATACATAAAATTAGCGCTACAGGTAGCCAAGTTTGGAGTGAAGGTAAAAAGCTTAAAGGTGTAGTGTCTAATTTTGAAGTTACAGATAAAGGGCTGGCTATAGTTAGCGATGTGGCAGATTCTGGAAAAAAAGGGTTGGGTAAACTAGCAGCCGCTAAAGCGCAGAGTAATATCTCTTTTTTGTCTTCTGCTACAGGCGAAGATTTATGGGAAAAAGCACCAAAAACAAAAGGGTATGTGCAGCATTTTTATATCATGGACGATGGTATTTTATTTGGAGTAGGAGAAGGCGGAATAAACAAAGTGTCTTTTGATGGAAAACCATTATTTAAAAAACCATTAAAAACAGGCGAGAATATACACACCATGGCATTAACAAAACAAGGTATGATATATATTACAGATAGCGATGCCGATATTATTAATCTAGAAACAGGAGCTTCAATATGGAGTAAGCCTATTAAGTACAAAAAGGCAAAAACAGTTACAAGTACTTATGATGAAGCACATAGCCGTTACTTAATAAGTACAGGTAACGAAATAATTGCAATAAACGAAAACTCTGGAGACATAAGTACGTTAGGTAGTTATAAATTAGAGGAAAAGGAATATCCAACAAGTATTGATGTTAGAAATGGAGGTTTGTTATTATCATCCAGTCAAAACTTAATGATGTTAGATTTTGATGGGTCTCAAAAATTTCATGAATATTTCCGTTCTCCAGGTAAAAGTGCATTTGCGGTGGTAGCATTGGCAGCAATGACGGTAGCTTCTACAACTATGGCAATGGATGCAAGCGCAAAAGCAGGTGCCAATAAAAACTATTTGGGACAGTACAACCAGTATGGAGCACAAAAAAAACGCGAAGCCGATATGTTTGCAGCTATTGGTACGGCATCGTTTAACGAAATGGTAAAGCGATTTACGGCAACAGCAGCAACAGAACATGCACAATTTATTTTAACAAAATTAAATGATGGTGTTGGTTTAGTAAAAGTTAATAAAGATTCTGGTGCTGTAGAAAAAGAAATTGTGCTTAAAGATAAAAAACCAACCTACGAAGTTGATGATTTTGGAGGCTATCTTTACTACTTAGCAAACAACAATAATATATACGCTTACAATCTTAAAAAATAAATCTTGTTGTTGAGATTTGTTTGATTAGGCGTGGTAATCAGATTATTACGCTTAATCTTTTTTTATCACACTTAATCGAAAATTTTAATAACATAAAACATTTAATTGTAGTTTTAGAATGCTATTAATCAGTTCATATCAAAAAGCACCAATTTCTCTAATCTTAAAAGGAGTTAGTAATTGGTGTTTTTTTTATAAACAATTTTCACCTACACATCAAACCTTTAAATTTTACTATTATGGTGTTTGATATTTTTAGCATAATTATTTTTTTAACCGTATTTACTCTTAGTATGTTAGTTATAAAGGCATGTTTTGGTATTTATTTAATTAAGAAAAAGGGTCAAGAAAGCTTCATGAGGCTATTGCTTAATTACGAGCATGAAATAAGTAAATCTAAATTTATAGAAGGAAGAATAGTGTTATCAGATAATTTTCTTCAAATACTTATACATAGAGTTTTTAAAATAAATAAAGAGCTGCTTTTAATTCAAAAATTAATATTTGATAAGTAATCATTTTTCTTATGAAGCAAAAGTTTATTTCTATTTTGTTCATTATTATTTGTTGTTTTTCTTATTCTCAAGAATCTGCAAAAAATCTTATAGATTCTGCTATTAATAGTTATAAACAAGAGCCCGAAAAGGCTATAGCTGTTTTAGAAAAAGCACTTAATATAGCTGTTAAAAATAATAGCACTCCAGAGGTTAGCTTAGCTAAAAATTATCTGGGTTTGGTTTATAGAGATTTGGGTAAGTTTGATAAAGCAAAAACTTACTCATTAGAGAGCTTGTCTATAACCAAAGACTCAATAATTATGGCAAGCGCCTACAATAATATAGGTGCTTGTAATAGGCAATTAGGGCTTTACGAGGAAGCCTTAAAAGTATATTTAAAAGCCTTAAGTATCTATGAGGCCGTCTTTAACGAAAATAAAATAGCAACAGTAACTAATAATATTGGACTTGTATATAGTTATTTAGGAATTAATGATAAGGCTATCGAGTATCATTTAATCGCAAAAAAAACATTTGAGCTTTTAAACGATAATAAAGGAATGTCTCAGGCTTATAATAATATAGCAATTATTTATGCTAACGATGGTAACCTAGATAAAGCATTAAATTATTTTCAATATTCTTTAAATATAGAGGAAAAGCTAAACGATAAAAAAGGAATTGCAGAGTCTGCCAATAATGTTGGCGCTGTATATTATTATCTTCAAGAAATAGACTCGGCATTGTATTATTTTAACAAGTCTGCCAGAATAGAAAAAACTATTGGAAATTTAGCTGGTTTAGGAGCAAGTTATAATAATATAGCCCAAGTTTTAATAGAAAATAATAGAGTTTTGGCATCAAAAAAATATATAGATAGTGCCTATTTTTATGCCAAACAATATAAAACATCGGTAGATATAGAAACCGCACTATTTAATTATTCGCAATATTACGAAGCTAAAAATAATACAAAACAAGCTTTAAAATATTATAAAGATTATTCGAAATTTAAAGATAGTGTATTAAATATTCAAACAAACAGTAAAGTAGCAGAGTTAGAAATTGAGTATCAAACAGAAAAGAAAGAAAAGCAAATATTATCTCAACGGGCAGATATAGCCGAAAAAGAACTTCGTCTAAATAAAAAGAATACCCAAATATTAGGTTTGTGCATTTTAGCAATAGTTATTTCTGCTTTAGGATATTTGTTTTTTAAGCAGCAAAAGTTAAAAAATCAGCAATTAAAAAAGGAAAGCGAACTTAAAGAAGCATTAATAAAAATAGAAACTCAAAATAGATTGCAAGACCAACGCTTAAGAATATCTAGAGATTTGCATGATAATATAGGCGCACAACTCACTTTTATTATCTCATCAATCGAAAATTTACAATATGGTTTTAAAATAAAAAACGAAAAGCTAACAAGTAAACTCTCCGGAATAAGCACCTTTACTAAAGATACTATTTACGAGCTTAGAGATACCATTTGGGCCATGAATAAAAATGCTATTTCTTTAGAAGATTTAGAAACTCGCATCTCAAACTTTATTGATAAAGCAGGAGCAGCTTTAAACACCATTACCTTTAGTTTTAATATAGATAAAAGCCTCTCTAAAAATTTAGAGTTTACATCGTTAATAGGTATGAATGTGTACAGAATAATACAAGAAGCCATTAATAATGCTATAAAATACTCAAACGCAAACAAGGTTTCTGTTAATATTTATAAAACAAAGGCACAAATTAAAATAGAAATAGAAGATAATGGTAAGGGTTTTGTTGAAGCAGAAGAAAGCGGTAACGGACTTAATAATATGAAAAAAAGAGCCAGAGATATTAATGCCAATTTTAATATAGAAAGTGTTTTAAATAAAGGCACTAAGATTATTGTAGTATTAAAGGCGTAAATACGTATTTATGAAAATAAAAATAGCCATTGCAGACGATAATACTTTTTTAATAAAAACTGTTGAAGAAAAATTATCTTTTTTTGAAGACTTAAAGGTTAGAATTTCTGCCCTAAATGGTTCAGATTTATTAGAAAAACTCCAAAGCAACCATAATATAGATATAATTTTAATGGATATTGAAATGCCTGTTTTAAATGGTATTGAAACAACACAAATTATAAAACAAAAGTACCCGCATATTAAAATAATAATGTTAACTGTTTTTGATAACGACGAGAACATTTTTAATGCAATAAAAGCTGGTGCAGATGGCTATTTACTTAAAGAAGTTAATGCTGGAAATTTGCATAAAGGCATAATAGAAACTTTAAATGGTGGTGCAGCTATGCACCCATCAATAGCTTTAAAAACCTTAAAACTACTTAGAAACCCGTTAGGTATAGATAATGTTAAAGCACAGGAAAACATTAAGCTAACGCCAAGAGAAGTTGAGGTTTTAGAGCACTTAAGTAAAGGCTTAAGTTATAATTTAATTGCGAGTAATTTAATTCTTTCTGTAGGCACAGTAAGAAAACACATTGAAAACATATATAAAAAACTTCAAGTACACAATAAATTAGAGGCTGTACAAAAAGCAAAACGCAATAACTTAATTTAAACATTGTTTAACCTTTGGTTAATCTAGGTATTGCTGGTTGTGTGTATATTTGTAGTGTTAGTTTAGTTTAGTAAAAATACATTGGTTAGACTTCTTATGTCGAAGGAAACTGATGTTTTTTTTTGCTTTAAATTTAACGAATTAACCAACCTAAAGTCTTATTTAATTTTTAAATTAGTACATGCGAAAAATTCTATTCGGTGTAATAATTACCTTGGTTGTATTATTCACTTTTAAATATTGTGGCGATAAAAAGAACAATAAAACCCTACTTAAAGAAAACTCGGCACTAATTCAAGAACAAATAAACCACGTAGGTAAACTTATTGTAACAGAGGGGCATTTTAGCGAAGTTTTTAACTATAAAAATTCTAAAGCTATGTTTGGCGATTTGTTTTCTGCAGAAAAAAAGGCACTAATTGTTGTTAATGCAGAGGTTACTGTGGCTTACGATTTAAGTAAAATTAAATTTGAAATAGATCAAACCAATAAAATACTTAAAATTATAGAAATACCTGATGAAGACATTAAAATAAATCCAGATTTAGAGTATTATGATATACAAGCAGATTATTTAAACCCTTTTGATGCTAAAGATTATAATGAGATTAAAAGAACTATAAATAAATCTTTATTAAATAAAATTGAAAAATCAGATTTAAAAGCAAATGCTAAAAACAGACTTATTAGCGAGTTGGCTAAATTTTATATTTTAACAAATTCTATGGGATGGACTTTACAATTTAACCAAACACCAATAACAAGTTATGATGCGTTACAAAACATTGCCTTATAAAAGCCTACTTAAATAGGCATAACCACCACCATTAATGGCTTCAATTTTATAAAACTTTAAAAGTTTAGTCGCTCTTGCAGAGCGGGCACCACTTTTACAATACGCAATAACTGGCTTTTTAATTAGTTTTATTTCTTCAATATGGTTTTTTAAATCGCTTAAAGGAATAAGAATAGCATTGGGTAAATGCCCTTTGTTCCATTCGCGTTCTGTACGTACATCAATAATAACAGCGCCTCTTTTAATAAAATCTTTAATTTCATTTTTATGACTTTTAAAAAAATAACTTAAAATTCTCATGGGTTGTTTTTCTTTAAAATTAATCATTATTTAATGAACTAAACCTAGTGTTTAAGGTTAAATACATTAATTTTTGTGTATATTTCATTTTTAAAAAATAAAGAGTTTATGGAAGCTTACGTATCACTTACTATTCAAAATAATGTTGGTTTTGTAGAGTTTTTTCATCCAAATAGAAACTCCATGCCTAGTGATGTTTTATTAAAATTAGAACAAACTATTACTGATGCAGGAAAAAATGACGATGTTAAAGTTATTGTACTAAAAAGTGGAGGTAATAGAACCTTTTGTGCCGGAGCCAGTTTTAACGAAATAATAGCTATAGATAACCAAACTTCTGGAAAACAATTTTTCTTGGGTTTTGCAAATGTTATTAACGCCATGCGTAAATGCCCTAAATTAATAATTGGGCGCGTACAAGGTAAAACCGTTGGCGGTGGTGTTGGCTTGGCTGCAGCTACAGATTATTGTTTGGCAACGCAATATGCCTCTATACGATTAAGCGAATTAAGTATTGGTATTGGCCCATTTGTAATAGAGCCAGCAGTTTCTAGAAAAATTGGTGTAACGGCGATGTCGCAAATGACTATAGATGCCGAAACTTTTTTTACAACTGAATTTGCCAAAGAAAAAGGTTTGTACTCTGAGGTTTTTGAAACTACTGAAGCTTTAGATGAAGCTGTTAAAATTTTAGCTGAAAAGCTTGCAGGATACAATGCTGATGCTTTAAAAGAAATGAAAAAAGTATTCTGGAAAGGAACCGATAATTGGGACGAACTTTTGTCTGAACGTGCAGAAACCAGCGGTAAATTGGTTTTAAGTAAGTTTACAAAAAAGACTTTAAAACGGTTTAGGTAATAGATTTTGAATACGAAAACCGTTTAAAAGTCTCGATTAGTTTTGTTGTAGGTTACAGTATGATTTTAAAATTATATGTTAATTTTAGATTGAATAATTTCTAATCCATCATCAATTAAACGACCTAATTTAGGATTGTTTTGTTTTATGCCTTCTAAATGAGATAGTATTTTTTCGCACAACTCTAATTCGTTGCCTAAATGCGCCAACTCATAAAGTTCTACAGGTAATAACCAATCGTTTGTGTGTTTATCAATAAGTTCTTCTAAAACTTTAGTTCTAGAAATAGTTTTATTGGTACCTTCTCTATAATCTCTAACTTGTTGGTATAAACTTTCTAAAGCTAAACGTTTTTCAGATTTTTTAACATGAATAGTGTTCGATGATGTTTTGTGTGTAATTAAATCAAAACTATTTAAGTCGGCAACCCCAGAAAAAGCAGAAACAATGTCTTTACCAACAGCCATATCATAATTACCCCAATCGGGTTTAAATAAAACGGTATTATTATGTGTAACTGTACAATTTTTAAAACTAATTAAAATTATTTTTCCTTGTAGGTTACGTTTACCCGTAATAATTTCACCAGAAACAACTATGCCACCTTCAAACTCTAGAGTTACAATTTTTTCTTCATAAATATGATATGCAGCCAAATCTCGAGGGCTCATATCTTCAATAGCTATATTTATGCCTTTAAGTTTACCAATGGGCGATCCAAAACCTTCTAAATGCGTAGATGTACCATGGCCAACCAATTCTTTTTCGCGGTAGGCAAGGGCTGTTTTTCCAGTAGTTTGTATGTAAATGGGTTTTCCCTCGTGTTCTATAACATTACTTAAAATGCCCGAAATTTGTAAGCCTGTGCTTAACTCGATAGTTCCTAGAGCGTTAGATTCTATTAGTTTGTTTACACCAGATAAACCACCTTTGCGTAACGACATAGTATTAGCAAACTCCTCTAGAATTAAACTTAAATGAGCAAAATTAGGAGTTACAAAAAGTTGAGGCTGAGGTTTTGTAATATCAAAATCTTTGTAAGTAGCATTAATATTGTAAGGTAGTTTTTCAACCTCATTTGTCATACACCAAGCGCTTTCACCTATGGACGATAGTAAGCCGGCTCCATATATTTTGGGGTTTTCAATAGTTCCAATTAGTCCGTACTCGACAGTCCACCAATGTAAGTTTCTAATTAAAGCCATTTCGCTAGGAGCTCCCATGTTTTGTTGTAAATCTTCAACCGCTTTTTCTGCTAAAGCAATATCTTTTTCAGAAGAGTTTGGTGCCTCTTTAATAATTGATAAATGCCTAACAGCCTCGTAAAGTTGGTAGTCTTTAGAAGAGGATATGGCTTTGCAACCAATTTCTCCAAATCGCCTTAGGTATTCGGCATATTCTGGGTTTGCAATAATTGGCGCATGTCCTGCGCCTTCGTGTATAATATCTGGAGCAGGTGTATATTCAATATGTTCTAGTTGCCTAATATCGCTAGCAATTACTAAAATATTATAAGCTTGAAATTCCATAAAGGCATTTGGTGGAATAAACCCATCAACCGCAACGGCAGCCCAACCAATATCTTTTAAAATACGGTTCATGCCGTACATGTTAGGAATATTGTCAATAGAAATACCTGTTTGTTTTAAGCCGTCTAGATAAGAACTGTGAGCTACTTTACTTAAAAAATCGACATTTTTTCGCATAACGTAGCGCCAAACAGCTTGATCAATAGCAGAATAGTCCTCGTAGTTTTGAGGTTTTATAAACTGTTTTAGATGCTCAGGTAGCTTTTGTAGTATTTCGTTTGATTCAAATAAATCCGACATTGATAATTTTTTTATATAAATCCTCAATAAAAATACGAATAATTCATTAAAATAAAGATATTTTAAAGGTTCTTTCAAATTATAATGGAGGAAAGTTTTTTAATTCAATTATAAAACCTGCTAATTTTTAATATTGAATGTTTTGTATAATAAGATAAGAGGGTATAAAAAAACAGACAACGTATTTAAGTTGTCTGTTTTTATTAAATTTCTTAAAAGCTATTTTTAGAGGCGATTAGTTTTGAGCGCCAGGAGGGTATTTTTCCATAATTTTAGATACAAATTCCTTTATTCTAGCTTCTTTCTTTTCCATGTTTTTGCTTAAATAACCAGTTCCCATGCCTTGCCAAACTAATTCTTTTTTGTTGGCATCAATTAAGTCTATATACAAATGACCTTGTGTACTGGTTGAAACACTAGGTTGTTGATTCCAACCCCAACCCCAACCAGGACCAAAACCACCCCAACCCCAGCCGCCCATGCCCCAGGAATTGTTGTAAACATCTACACGTTGCTGCGATTTTGTAAATAAGCTAACAAGTATATCTGGCTTTTCAGATTTTGTAAAACCTTTAGCTAAAAGTTCGGTTTCTATAGCACGAAGAATTCTACGTTTATCTAAATCGCTAATTTCGGCTTTATCAATGCCAGTTTTAAAAAAAGCAAAGGTTTTGTAATTATTAAATGTTGCTTCTTTGTCGTAGTCTGCGGCAACTCTAACCGAGCTGCATGAGGATACTATAATTAGAAGCGCTAAAAGTGGCAGGGAATTTAAAAATTTTTTCATAGTACAATTTTTTTAATGGTTTAGCTGTATAAGTTCTTTATAACAGCCTTATTTTTTTAGCTTACCGCTTGTAGTTTTAACATCAATAATCATACCAAGTATGTTAAAGTATTCATGTATGCGTAAATCTATTTTTTTATTGAGTTTGTAGCTTTGTTGTATCCATAAGGGCAATGTCTACAACCACTTTCGCAACAATATCCGCGTTTTAGGTGGTATTGTTCTGTAAAACAACGATAACCTTCGGGGGTTAAATAGTAATCGCCATCTTCAATAGGTATCTTTTTTTTCATCTTAAGCAAAGATAATGTAATTTGGATTGATTTTTGAGTTGCTATTAACATGATTTTTATTTCAAAATATTTTGTGCCTAGAGGTTATACAGGAATGACTTTATTTCCTTTTATTTTTTTAAAAACAGTAGCTTTAAAAGAAAATAAAGTTTTAATTAATCATGAAAAAATTCATTTAAAGCAGCAGTTAGAAACTTTAATTATACCGTTTTATTTTTGTTATTTATTAGAGTTTTTAATACGGTTATTGCAGTATAAAAACTGGAAAAATGCATATAGAAACATTTCGTTTGAGAGAGAGGCTTATGCTAATCAAGCCAATTTAGATTATATAGAAAACCGTTCGATATGGGCTTTTTTAAAGTATCTTCGCTACTATGAAATTTAAGCTTGAAAATAGTATTAATCAAAAAATTTATTTAACTAATAAATCGGTCGAACTTTTTATTAAAAGAGAGGATAAAATACACCCATTTGTATCTGGAAATAAATATAGAAAGTTAAAATATAATATTCTTGAAGCTAAAAAAAATAAGGCGCAAACATTATTAACTTTTGGAGGTGCATTTTCTAATCATATTGCAGCCGTAGCTTCAGCTGGTAACATTATGGGTTTTAACACTATTGGTGTTATTCGTGGCGAGGAGTTGGAGGGCGAAATAGCAAATAATTCAACATTAAGTTTTGCTAAAAAATGTGGTATGAAATTTAAATTTGTATCACGGCAAGTATATAGAAATAAAGCGTCAGAAATCTTTATAAATGCTTTAAAAAAAGAGTTTGGCGTATTTTATTTAATTCCAGAAGGCGGAACCAATACCTTTGCTGTAAAGGGGTGCGAAGAAATTTTAACAGATAGCGATAAGAGTTTTAATTATGTTTGTTGCCCCGTAGGAACTGGGGGCACAATTTCTGGTCTTATAAATTGTTTAAAACCCAGTCAACAAGTTTTAGGTTTTCCTGCTTTAAAAGGTGACTTTTTACAAGAAGATATTAGTAAATTTGCAACACAAAATAATTGGAAATTAATAACAGACTATCATTTTGGCGGATATGCTAAAATAAATGAAGAACTTGTCTCGTTTATCAATCAGTTTAAAAGTCAATATCAAGTGGCCCTAGATCCTGTTTATACAGGTAAAATGATGTTTGGAATTATAAATTTAATTGAAAAAGGATATTTTCCCGAAGGTTCTAAAATTTTGGCTATTCATACGGGAGGTTTGCAGGGCATTTCGGGTATGAATATGATTTTAAAAAAGAAAAATTTACCAATAATTATTTAAGTTAATGAATAGAATAATTATCATATTATGTGTATCGGTTTTCATGTTTAGCTGTAAAGCAAAGAAAAGCGTAGTAACTAAAAAAACACAAACAAAAACCGAAAGCGTAGAAAATAAAAAAACAACACCTAAAGTTTATGCTAATAATACAGAACGTTATATAGATACGCATAAAGCTACTGCACAACAAGAAATGAGTTTGTATGGTATACCAGCAAGTATTACCTTGGCTCAAGGTATTCTAGAGTCTGGCTCGGGTAAGGGGAGATTATCGGTAGAAGCTAATAACCATTTTGGAATAAAATGTCATGGCTGGACTGGGAAAAAAATATATCATGACGACGATGAGAAACAGGAATGTTTTAGAAAATATAAAGATGCTAAGTATTCGTTTAGAGATCATTCTTTATTTTTAACAGAACGTAAACGCTACTCAAAACTTTTTAATCTTAAACAAGAAGATTATAAAGGATGGGCAAAAGGGCTAAGAGCTGCCGGATATGCAACCGATAAAAAATACCCTCAAAAACTTATTAGTTTAATAGAACGCTATAAGTTGTATAAGTTCGATAAAGAGGTTTTAGGAGATCGTTACACTAAATATGAAGATGCGGTAACCAAAACCCGAACTACCTATACGGTTGTTAAAGGCGATACTTTATATTCTATTTCAAGAAAGTATAATATTACAGTAAAAGAACTTCAAAATTTAAATGGTTTAAACGATACAGCTTTAAGTATAGGGCAAGAGTTAGTGGTAAAACCATCATCAAAAAAATAATTTATATGATTTATAAAAGAAGCAGCGCATTATTCGCTGAGGCAGAAAAAGTAATTCCTGGTGGCGTAAATTCGCCTGTTAGAGCGTTTAAAGGCGTAGGCGGAACCCCAATTTTTGTAAAAGAAGCAAAAGGAGCGTATTTGTATGATGAAGATGGAAATAGATTAATTGACTATATAAACTCTTGGGGACCTATGATTTTAGGACATGCCCATAAACCTGTTGTTAATGCTGTTGTAGACAAAGCTAAAAAAGGAACATCGTTTGGTATGCCAACCGAAATTGAAACTCAAATAGCCGAGTTAGCAGTTTCTATGGTGCCTAATATTGATAAAATACGATTTGTAAACTCTGGAACCGAAGCTTGTATGAGTGCTGTACGTTTGGCTAGAGGATATACAGGAAAAGATAAAATTATAAAGTTTGCAGGTTGTTATCATGGGCATTCCGATTCGTTTTTAATTCAGGCAGGAAGCGGAGCAAGTACTTTTGGAACGCCTAATAGCCCAGGAGTAACTAAAGGAACTGCAAAAGATACTTTGTTGGCTAAGTATAATGATATTGAAAATGTAAAGGCTTTAATAGAAGCTAATAAAGATGAAATAGCTTGTATTATTATAGAGCCTGTTGCTGGAAATATGGGGTGTGTGCCTACAAAAAATAATTTTTTAGAAGACTTAAGAGCTGTGTGTAATGCTCATAATATATTGTTGGTGTTTGATGAGGTTATGACGGGGTTTCGCTTAGCTAAAGGCGGAGCACAAGAGCTATTTAATATTAATGCAGATATTGTTTGTTTTGGAAAAGTTATTGGTGGCGGTTTGCCTGTAGGGGCTTTTGCTGCTAGAAACGAGATTATGAATTTTTTAGCGCCTTTAGGGCCTGTTTATCAAGCAGGAACTTTAAGTGGTAACCCTTTGGCTATGGCTGCTGGTTTAGCCATGCTTACTGAACTGAATACAGATATAGATGTGTTTAAAAGATTGGAAGAGAAAACCGCTTATTTACATAAAGGAATTGCTACGGTTTTAAACAATAATAATATTACGTATACTATAAATAGAGTTGGTTCTATGATTTCGGTTCATTTTGATGAGGCCGAGGTTGTAGATTTTGATACTGCTGCTAAAGGTAATAACGATACTTTTAAAAAATTCTTTCATGGTATGCTTAACGCTGGTGTGTATATTGCGCCTAGTGCTTTTGAAACCTGGTTTATTACAGATGCTTTAAGTTATGAAGATTTAGATTTTACAATTAATGCTGTTAATATGGTTGCAAAAACCTTGTAAAAATAAAACGCATCCCAAAACTTTGGGATGCGTTTCCAATCAACTAAACTATAATCAAATTAACCAACTAATTTTTTTATTCTTTATGTTTTTCTAACCTTTTTTTGCCTTCCTTTTCTATACGCTTTTTTTTGTGCTTGCCTTTTCTGTGTTGAATTTTTTCCCATTTTGCAAATTGCTCGGCATTTAAAATGTCTTTCATTTTTGCTTTCATAGCAATTTTATGGTCTAGCTTTGCATTTTGCATTTTTAAGCGTTGTTCTGGTGTGGGTTTTTTAGCTTCTCCGCTTTCTTTTTTTGCTTTACGCTCTGCCATTATGGTTTTCATTTTGGTGGCGTTTTCTAAATTTATTTTGTAAATTTTTGCTTGCTGAGATTCGTTTAAATCTAAATGCAATGTCATTTTTTTTGTTTTATTGGCGGCAATATCTTCTGCAGGAAGCAACATCATTTTATTTGCCATTTCTCTTTTGTTGCGCTTTTCTTTTTTGTTTTCTTGTGCTATAGCTTGTAGGCTTACAAGTGCTAAGGCGATTACTATTATTTTTTTCATTTTTTAATTGTTTTTTTGTTGCGTTTGTTTCTTGGACTTTGAAATTTAAAAAGGGTTTAATGTTGATATGAATTTTAACGACATATTAACATTGTTTAATTTATAATAGAAAACGGTTTTGCGTTAGGGATTGAACGGTGTGTTTGAGCTCGCCGACGTTAGGAGGCAGCGAGTAGTGAAAGCCCGACCCTTGTGGTAACGCCCAAAAAATTATTTTGAAATTGGTATTTTTAAACTGATGCCTGTTTGGAAATCTGGTGCGTTGTTTACCTCTAAATCTTCTTTTACAAAAAGCGATAGTAGGTATTTTGGTGTGCCGTATGTGTATATAAAATTCCAGCTAGATAATGGTTCGTATAGGGTGTATACACCGTTTTGCCATCCGCCGTTTATTTCGCGCCATTTGCCTAATAGTTTGTAGTAGCCGCTTTCGGCTTTTTTATTGTAACGCGATTGTATGTGGTAATTTATACCAAAGGCATTATAATTGCCTTTTTTTGTGCGTTTGGTAATTTCTGCTTCGCCTTCAAAACTTGTTAAAAATGGGGCGTTTCCTAGGTCTATTACGTTTTTAAAGTTTATGGTGTTTTTTGCTAAGGTGTTAATGCCTAAAGCGAAATTGAGCTCGTAATTGTTTTTTAATGTTAGCTTTTTAATGGCATTTGCAGATATACCAACATCTATAGAAGCATTGTGTTTAGAGGTGTTCCAGCCTAAATGGGTGCCAAAGTTTAAGTATATGTTTTTGGTTTTATTTATTGATAGTTTGGGGTAGTAATAGTGGCTAAACTCTAAACCGCCTATAAAAAAATCGTTATTGTTTAGCTCTAAGGTGTTGCCATTACGGTCTTGATATTTAAAATTTACTTGGTTTAAGCCATAATATCGCCTGCCAAATGGGTCTTCGCCACCAGCAACATTGCTGTGAAACCATTCTATACTTTCGTCGCTTGTAAATAACGAGAATGGGTGTTTGCCTTTGGTTATTAAATACGACCTAAGTGTAACGCCTATTTCGTGTTGAGTATTTATGGGAATGTTAATAGTTGCTCTAAACTCTTTTATAATGGCATCTATAACAATGTTTAAATAATTGGCCGGCGTTATTTCTTGATCTATAAACTCGAACCTTCGATCGTGCCATTTTACTTGGCTTAGTTGTTCTCTAATTACGGGGTCTTTTGGAAAGTAGGCTTCAACAAATGGATGAAAATTATTTCCGCTAGTGTAATTTAGCGCTAAGGTGGTTTTTTGGGGTGGTGTGTATTTAAAATTGGTGTTTATTCTAGAGCTAAATATACCAAAATGATGGGTTGATAGGATACTAGGGTTGTTTATGCCATTTTTATAAAGCAAACTGTCTTTTTCTTGAGCGTTTATATTAAAACTTAATAAACATAGTAAAATAAGTAATCCTTTTTTTTGCATCGCGTAAAAATAGGTAAAGTTTAAATAATTATTGATTATGTATTTGTTAATTATACAAGTGTTTGTTTTTTTTGATAGTATATTTTTTTTAGACAATTATTTCAATTATTGTATATTTAGTAATTAGTTATAGCTTATGTCTTATTGGATACATATTTTAATTATTGTATTAATTGCTTATGTGGTAATAAGTATAGCCTTGTATTATTTACAAGATTACATGTTATTTAAGCCCGAAAAACTACCTAAAGATTTTGAGTTTTATTACGAAAACCAAAATATTGTTGAGCATAATTTAGAGACTAGAGATGGTGCTACTATAAATGGTGTTTTGTTTAAACCTAAAAGTAAGCCTAGAGGTGTTGTATTGTACCTAAAAGGAAACTCTAAAAGCATAAAAGGTTGGGGTAAATTTGCAGTAGATTTTACAAGGCATGGTTATAATGTACTTATGGTTGATTATAGAGGGTTTGGAAAAAGTACTGGCAGACGATCGCAAAAGGCTATAAAACGAGATTTACAGGTTGTTTATAATAAAATTAAGGAACAGACTCTTGAAGAAAACATTGTTTTGTATGGGCGCTCTTTGGGTTCTGGATTTGCAGCTAAACTGGCTTCAATGAATAATCCTAAAATGTTAATTTTAGATGCGCCATATTATAGTTTAACAAAGGTTACAGCGCGTTATGCGCCTTTTATGCCTTTGTCTTTACTTATAAAATACCCATTGCCAACTTATAAATGGTTAAAGTATGTAAAGTGCCCTATTCATATTATTCATGGTACTAATGATAAATTAATTCCTTACAAAACCAGTATTAAATTATCGAAAGTAAATCCAAAACTTACTAAGCTTTATACTGTTATTGGAGGCGGGCATAAAGATTTAAATAATTTTGAATCGTACCACAAAATGATTCATGATATTTTAAATAGCAAACCTCAAAAAATCGATTTATCAACAACTAGTATTCATGTTAAACACAGCTCGAAACCAATTAAAACAAAAGCTTAAAAAAACAGTTTTTGTTTTAATGACTTTATATTTTATGGTTGGAACTTTACTATATGCTTTTCAAGAAAAATTATTGTTTTTACCAACGGTATTAGAGCAAGATTATGTTTATAATTTTACATATCCTTTTGAAGAGTTGTTTTTTAAAACGGATGCAGATACGGTTATAAATGCCATTCATTTTAAAATTGAAAACCCTAAAGGTGTTATTTTATTTTTTCATGGTAATGCAGGCAATTTATCGCGTTGGGGCAATTTAGCCGAGTACTTTGTTGAAAAGCAATATAATGTTTTGGTCATGGATTATAGAACATACGGAAAAAGTAAAGGCAAACTTAGTGAAAAGGCCTTGTACCATGATGCGCAGTATTGCTACGATTATTTAAAGGATCATTACAACGAAAAAAATATTATGGTTTACGGCCGTTCTTTAGGTTCTGGAATTGCTACTTATATAAGTTATAAAAACAACCCCAAACACCTTATTTTAGAAACACCTTATTACAGTATTTTAGATGTTGCGCAGTCTAGGTTTCCTGTGTTTCCTGTAAAAAAAATATTAAAATATAAGTTGTTAAGTTATAAATATATAAAGGCTGTAAAATGCCCTGTTTTAATGCTGCATGGTACTCATGATAAAGTGGTGCCATACGCATCGGCACAAAAGCTATTTGCAGCTTCGCCCAAAGGTAAAACAACATTTGTAACCATGGAAGGTGGCGGGCATGGTAACTTAAATACCTTTGATGAATACCATAATTATTTAAACCGTATACTTAAATAAACCAAAATGTTTTATGTTACTTTCCTTAAAAAATTAACATTTTGTATCCTTAATTCTTAAAGAAATTTTAAAATATTAATGTGTAGTGTTAAACATTCACAAAAGCTATTATTTAAGTTATTAAATAACTGATATTTGTACCGAGTTTAGTTAATAAATTTAGTTTGGTTAGTTTTAAAAAAAGCCAGTAATTTTAAATTACTGGCTTTTTAATGTTTTGTGTTTTTATAAAAATTATACAGCGCTAACAAACAAACCATTGTCTGTTTTTTCCACTTTTGCAAGTGTATTTTTAGTTAACTCTTTAATAGATTTATCCCATTTTTTATTAGATAAACCAGATTGGCTTTTTAAATCTACAAGTTCTAAATTTTTTGCTTTTTTCAAAATTTCTAAAACAGCTTTAGCATCATCACTAATAGCTAAAGGTTTTTTTTCTGGTCGCATTTGCGGAAAAAATAAAACTTCTTGTATAGATTGGTTGTTGGTTAAAAACATAATTAATCTATCCATACCTATACCCATGCCCGATGTTGGAGGCATGCCATACTCTAAAGCACGTAAAAAATCATGGTCTATAAACTCTGTAGCTTCGTCATCACCTTTAGCTGCGAGTTTTAATTGGTGTTCAAAACGTTCGCGTTGGTCTATAGGGTCGTTAAGTTCAGAATACGCATTTGCAATTTCTTTACCGCAAACCATAAGCTCGAAACGTTCTGTAAGTTCTGGGTTGTCTCTGTGCTCTTTACATAAAGGACTCATTTCTTTAGGGTAATCTGTTATGTAAGTAGGTTGTATGTAGTTACCTTCGCATTTTTCACCAAAAATTTCATCAATTAATTTTCCTTTGCCCATGGTATCGTCAACTTCAATACCTAAGTCTTTAGCCGCTTGTCTTATTTCATCTTCGGTTTTTCCAGTAATGTCAAACCCAGTAAAATGTTTTATAGAGTCTGCCATGGTAACTCTGGCATAAGGCGCTTTAAAATCTATTTCATGTTCGCCAAAAGTAACTTTAGTAGTGCCGTTTACTGCAATAGCACAATGTTCTAATAGACGTTCGCAGAAATCCATCATCCAGTTGTAATCTTTGTAAGCCACATAAATTTCCATGGCTGTAAATTCTGGGTTATGCGTTCTGTCCATCCCTTCGTTTCTAAAGTTTTTAGAAAACTCGTAAACACCATCAAAACCACCAACAATTAGTCTTTTAAGATATAATTCGTTAGCAATTCTCATATACAACGGTATATCTAAAGCGTTGTGGTGTGTAATAAATGGTCTAGCAGCTGCACCACCAGGAATAGGTTGTAAAACAGGTGTTTCTACTTCAAAATAACCAGAGTCGTTAAAAAACTGGCGCATAGCGTTAAACAACTTAGTACGTTTAACAAATACATCTTTAACTTGAGGGTTTACAACCAAATCGGCATAGCGTTGTCTGTAACGTTGCTCTGGGTCTGTAAAAGCGTCATGTACTTTACCTTCGGCATCGGTTCTTGGTAATGGTAGTGGTTTTAGAGCTTTGCTTAATAAAGTAAAGTTTTTAACTCTAACACTTTTTTCGCCAACTTTAGTGGTAAATAATTCGCCTTCAACACCAATAAAATCACCAATATCTAGTAGTTTTTTATAAATATCATTGTATTTGCTTTTGTCGTCTCCAGAACAAATTTCATCTCTATTAAAATATACTTGAATTCGGCCTTCGGCATCTTGTAACTCGGCAAAACTAGCACTACCTTGTATACGTCTAGACATTAGTCTACCTGCAATTACAACTTTTTTTTCTTCCTTAAAGTCTTTTTTTATAGATTTAGATGTGTCCTTAACAGGATATAAATCTGCTGGGTAAGGGTTTATACCTAAATTACGTAATTTTGCTAATTTTTCTCTTCTTACAAGTTCTTGTTCAGATAATTGTGACATGTTATAAATACTATGTGAAATTTTAAGGCACAAAGATAAACATTTGATTTCCTATTTTACTCCATAGATTTACGATTTTTTTAAGCGTTATTAGACGGAAAGTGTATTAATTTATAATATTTAATGCTAAGTGTAACAAATGGATTAATTTTTCGTCATATAACTACATCAATCAATTAAAATCAAATCAAATACATGAGTTTTTTTAGAGTTTTGCTTTCTATTATTTGTCCTCCTTTGGCTGTTATAGATAAAGGGTGTGGCTCCATTGTTATTGTTTTTTTGTTATGGCTTTGTGGTTGGGTTCCAGGAGTAATTGCTGCATTGGTAATACTTAACAACCCTAAAAATTAAAACCTAAAAATGTCGTAATTTTGCTGTCTATGAATAAAAAAATAGAACTTCAAGATTTAGGCTTAAAAGACTATAAGCAAACGTGGGATTACCAAGAAAATTTGTTTAAAGCTATAGTAGATTCTAAAATTAAAAACAGGAGAGAAGCTGCTGGTTTAGAAACTAAAAACTACTTTTTATTTGTAGAGCATCCGCATGTGTATACATTAGGTAAAAGTGGCGATATAACAAATTTGTTAGTAGACGAAACACAATTAAAAGCTAAAAATGCTACGTTTTATAAAGTAAATCGAGGGGGTGATATTACATATCATGGGCCTGGACAAATTGTTGGCTATCCTATTTTAGATTTAGATAATTTTTTTACAGACATACATAAGTACTTACGTTTTCTAGAAGAGATGATAATTTTAACTCTGGCAGAATATGGTTTAAAAGCCGAGCGTAGTCCTGGCGAAACAGGTGTGTGGTTAGATGTAGGAACACCGTTTGCACGTAAAATATGTGCTATGGGAGTGCGGGCAAGTCGTTGGGTAACGATGCATGGGTTTGCTTTAAATGTAAATGCCGATTTAGGTTATTTCGATTTAATGATACCTTGTGGTATTAAGGGCAAAGCAGTAACTTCTTTAAATGTAGAATTAGGAAAAAAGGAAGTTAACGAAACCGAAGTTAAAGAAAAGCTAATAAAACATTTTACTAATCTTTTTGAAGCAGAAATGTTTTAAAGTAAAAGTAAAAATACCTTTTTAAATAGCATTGTTTTGATATGTAAAAAGGCGTATTTATTCTGTGATTATAATTTTGTTGATGATTTAAATTATTATTTATCATTAAATAAAATAATTAAAAATGAATTCTAAATCAATAGCCGTACTGCCCTTTGTTAATATAAGCAGTAATATTGAAACTGAGTATTTCTGTGATGGATTAACCGAAGAGGTTATAAATGCGCTAGCAAAAATAAAAGAGCTATCGGTTACTTCTCGTACATCTTCATTTTATTTTAAGAATAGAAAAGTAAAACCACAAGAAATTAAAGATAAACTAGGGGTTTCTATTTTTATTGAAGGAAGTGTACGATTATCGCGCAACAAAATGAGAATTACAGTACAGATGATTGATACTGTAGCCGATTTTCATTTTTGGTCTGAAACTTTCGATAGGAAACTTGAAGATGTATTTGCTGTTCAAGATGAAATTAGTCTTTTTATAGCAGAAAAATTACGCGAACACATTGGTCATATAGAAATAGAGGATAAGCTTGTAGAACCATTAAATATTTCAACAGAAAATTATAAAGCCTACTTAAAAGGCAGGTATTATTTAATGAAATTAGATTATGAAAGTGTTTTAAAAGCCATTTCAATTTTTAAAACAATTATTGAAAAAGAACCAAACTTTCCTAATCCTTATTTAGATATTAATCAAGCCTATGCATTTATGGGCGGAATGAGTTTGTTACCTGCCTATGAGGCATTCCAAAAGGCACAACCTTATTTGCAAAAAGGTTTAGAGCTAGACCCTAACTCATCAAGAAGTCAATTAAACTTATCTTGGATTGCTTGTTGGCAAAATTGGGATTTAAAAAAAGCCTATAAACACGCTAATAAAGCCTTAGATATTCAACCAGCTGATGATATTTATTTAACAATTTCAAATTATTTAACGGTAGAAGGCAAGCTAGAATCTGCCCATAATTATGTGAATAAAGCCCTAGAATTAGATCCTTTTTCTGCAATGAATCATCATTACAAAGGGTATTTGTATTATCTTCAACAGAGTTATAATAAAGCGCTACCTTATTTACAAAAAGCGTTAGAGTTAAATGCTACCTTACCTTTTCCGCAAATATTTATTGGCAAATGTTTATTAATGTCTAACCAACCCAATGAGGCATTAAAACACTTTAATAGCCTAAAAGGTGCATCTATAAAAGATCTTACAAAATTAGGGGGAGAAGCCATGAGTTACGCCATGTTAGGAAATACTTCTGTTTATAATGTTAAGTTGAAAGAACTAGAAGAACACCTTTCTTCTGAAGTTATGGATAAAGCTTTAATGTTTTTAATATTGATTCATGTGTTATTAGATAATCATGAAAAAGCAATAGATTATGTAGAGCAAGCTTTTAATAATAGGTTGCCTATAATCTTACTTTTAAATACAGACCCCATTTTAAAACCTATTAGAAACCATAAACGGTTTAAAAAAATAATGACTCAGGCTATTAGTGATAATAATAGCTATACACCGCAAAAACGCTACAAGCAATCTTTACTTAAAACAGAAGAAATTAATAAGTACGTAAAGGAATTAGAAAAAATAATGGTAGACTATAAGTTATATTTAAACCCAGATTTATCATTAAAAGATTTAGCATCGTACCTAGAAATTCCTACCAATTATATGTCGCAGTTATTAAACCAAGGTTTTAATAAAAATTTTTCAGAGTATATAAATACTTTTAGGTTAAAAGAATTTAAAAAACGCGTTGTTTTACAGGAAAATAAAGAGCTTACCATTATGGCAGTAGCTTATGATAGTGGTTTTAACTCTAAAACTGTTTTTAATACATTTTTTAAAAAGATAGAAGGCATAACACCAAATACTTTCCTTAAAAATTATAATAATTAGTTCCGATTTTAAAAGCAGAACTATTACTAAACTGCATTAAAATATTTTTGATAAAAAAGGAAGTACTACAATGTATCAATTTATTATCAAAATAATTATTTGGGCTTTATCCTATATGGTAGATTTAATATTCTAGCTTTTGTTGAAAACATTAAAAAATGAATAAAAAAGGAACAAAATTAGGTTTAGGAATTATTCTTGGCTGTATTATTGGATATTTAACATCAAATATACAATTGTGGTTTGTTTTAGGTGTAGCTATTGGAGCAGCTTTAGAGTATAAAACTAAAAAAACGAATAATAATTAAATTACTATAATTCATCAATCAATCAATCAAATGAAAAATCACAAATTAATTACAAAGCTCTTTTTTGTATGTATTATTTTTTTGGGCTATACCAGTTGTAGTTCTGATGATAATGATATTAAAAATGCTAGTATTCCGTTGTTTGAAGAGTCTAACCTTTCAATAATTCATGGAGATTCAGAGAAATCATGGCGTATTACCGAGTTTATTAACGACTTTCATGACCCTAATTATCATTTAGAAATTGAACTACCATGTCTAGCCGACGATTTGTATACCTTTCATAAATCAAACAATCAATTTAGTGTAAATTTAGGCGAAGAACGTTGTTTTGGAACCAATAATGATGGCGTTTTTACTGCCGATACTGAAATTTTTGATGGCGAATTGCTATACATGGATGGCTTTCAAGGATATACCATTTATTTAAGGTTTTCAAGAGGTTTTTCTAATGAAGAAGGAACAGCTGGAGGCGTATCTATTAGGTATTTTGCTTTAGCAGAATTGTCTGAAAACAGAATGGTGTTTTTTAGAGAAGGAGCAGCGTTTGTAGGAGAGTACAAGGAAGCATTAGTATTCGAAAAGTATTAGTAAAAAGGATTAAACATTTAGTTATAATTTAATAAAATAATAATTATGAAACATATTAAAATTTTAAGTACAGTATTTACAGCAGCAACTCTGTTAGTTGTTTCGTGCTCAAACAATGACGACAATTCAGCACCAATCCAGAATGATTATTTGAGTATTCCTGATGCTCATTTCGAAACAATATTAATAGAACAAGGTATAGATACAGATGGTGTTGTAAATAAAAAAATGTTACGGTCCGATGCCGAAAGCGTATCGCGTTTAAATTTAAATATAAGTACAACTGCTGGAGAAATTTCAAACTTAACAGGTGTAGAAGGGTTTACTAATATTACCTATTTATCGGCCGTAATGCATAATATAACAGAAGTAGATTTAAGCTTAAATACTAAGTTAGATACTTTGTACCTAACAGGAAATAATATTAAAAATATAGATATTAGTGCTAATTCTAATTTAATATTTTTCGATATTCAATCAAACTTGCTTACATCTATAACTGGTTTAGAGCAAGCTACGCATTTAAAAGACTTAGATTTATCGTCAAATTTCCTAGAAAGCATTAATATTCCAAATGCGAGTTTAGAAATTTTGCATATGAGTAATAACGATTTGAAATCTATAAACATTAATCAGGCTATAAACTTGCAGCATATTTTATTAACAACAAACCTATTAACAACAATAGATATAAGTGCAAATACTTTGCTGGAAACCTTATTAATTTCAGATAACCATTTAACAGCATTAAACCTAGAAAATAATAGTAAACTATCGCATTTATATGTTTCAAGTAATAACTTTACAAGTTTTGATGTTAGTAATAATTTAGAACTTATAGATTTAAGAATCGATAGAAATCCAGAGTTAACATGTATTAAAATTGATGAAGTACAAAATATACCAACAACCTATGTGGCCAATTATCAAGAGTTAAATACGAATTGCGAGTAAATTAAAATGAATAAACACCTGTTTATATAATGAATGTTTTTAACATCTTATTTAAAACACATATAAAGCAAAATAATAAAGAAAAGAAAGCGTATCGTTGGCACGTAGCCATAACTATTCTTATTTTATTTATAATAGGGGCTGTATTAAACATTCCGTTTAGTAGAGAAGTAAAAAGGTTAAGTGTTGAAGCTGGTGTAAACAATGTGCATTTAAATAATTCGATATTTACAGACATAGTTAATACAGGTGTTAGTAGTTTAGTTTTAGGTGTTTTTTTAGTCATTGTAGGTTTATGGATTTCATCAAAAACAAACTTAGGAGCTCCAATAATTGCTAGAATATTTTCTCAAAAAAAGGTAAGAACACTTATTGGTTTAAACCCTTTTTTGTCTAGTATAATATTAGCAATAGTAGTAGCTGTAATATTATTAGGTTTATTTGAGTTACAGAAAGCATTTTATCCAGTTACAGGTAAAATGGCAAGACCATCAAAACCTTTTTATGTATTTGTTTCATTTTCGGCCGGAATTACCGAAGAAATAATGTTTAGACTAGGTTTAATGTCGTTAATAATTGCGGTAATTCAGTTTGTAAAAAAAGCAGCCACCCCTTCTAATGCAATGGTTTGGGTAGGCATTATGGTATCGGCTATATGCTTTGGTTTAATACATATTCCTTTTTCTAAAAATTTTGTTAACCTTACTTTGTTTTCCATAACCGTAACTATGGTAGGTAATTTAATTACAGGTATAACATTTGGTTGGGTTTTTTGGAAGCGGGGGCTTTTGGTTGCAATAGCATGTCATGTTATTTTCGATTTGGTTTTTCATGTAATTGGATCGCCATTTAATTAGAAATATTATTACATTTAAAAATCTAATAATATTAGGCTAAAGTATTTACCCATGATGCGCCAAGCTGTTAAAGATAAAAAATTAAAACCTCGATTTAATTTTGAATGGGATTTAGAAGAACAAATTAAACGAGCTAATGCCTTTTTAAAAGCTAAAAATGGCAATGAAAATTAGTTCTGATTATTAAACACGAACTTATAGTTTTTTGTTTGTAACCAACTTTGCTGTAAATATTTATAATTATGAAAGCAGCAATATATAATACTTATGGAAAGCCCAATGTTATTAAAGTTGTCGATGCTAAAAAACCAATACCTAAAGCAAATGAAGTTTTAGTGAAAATAAAAGCCTCTTCGGTTACTCATGCAGATGTTTTAATGCGTAAGGGAACACCAAAGTTTGGAAGACTGTTTTTAGGGCTTTTTAAGCCTAAAAATAAAACTTTAGGAACTGGATTTTCTGGTATTGTAGAAAGAGTAGGCAATAAAGTTTCTAAATTTAATGTAAACGATGAGGTTTTTGGAGAGGTTTTGTTTGCTAATGGTACAAATGCAGAATTTGTTTGTATACAAGAAGATGCTGTAATAGCAAAAAAGCCAAATAATATTACACACCAAGAGGCAGCCCCAATTTGCGATGGTTTTTTAACGTCATATAGTTTTTTTAAAGATGTAGGAAAACTGAAAGAAGGCCAACATATACTTATAAATGGAGCGTCAGGAAGTCTAGGTACTGCAGCGGTTCAATTAGCAAAAGTACTAGGCGCTAAGGTTACAGGGGTATGTAGTGCTTCAAACACAGAATTAGTAAAATCGTTAGGTGCAGATTTTGTAATAAACTACAAAAAAAAGGATTTTACCAAATCGGGTGAATATTATGATTTTATTTTTGATGCCGTTGGGAAATCATCATACAAAAAGTGTAAAAGTATATTAACATTTAATGGTGTTTTTATGTCGCCAGTATTAAGTTGTTCTGTATTATGGTATGCTATAGTATCATCAAAAAAGGTTAAGTTTTCGGCAACAGGAATTCGTAAACAAGAAGATTTAAAAAAGTTGTTAGACGAGCTAGTTGTTTTATTTAAATTAAAGAATGTACGCACTATTATAGACAAAACATATACCATACAGCAAATTATTAATGCACATACTTATATTGAAACTGGACGGAAACGTGGCAATGTAGTTATCATCAATTAGTTATATTTTATCAATCAAAAAACGAACTTTTATGTTTTTTAAATCAGAAGAAGGAAAACAAGAAATATTAAACTTTTATAACAAAAAGTTAGAAGCATTAGGTATAAACTATTCAGAAAGGTTAATAGAAACAAAATTTGGTAACACAAATATTATTATAACTGGTAATAACAATTTGCCACCTTTAATATTAATACATGGCACAGGAGGGTGTGCGCCTCTTATTCTAGAGTCGTTTTCAGATTTATCTAAGCACTATTGCGTTTATGCTGTAGATGTTTTGGCACAGCCTAATAAAAGTGACGAAAACAGGCTTAATATGAAGACTTTAGATTATGGTAAATGGCTTATAGAGCTTATAGTGAAATTGCGATTAAAAGAGGTTACTTTAGTAGGGTTTTCGTTTGGTGGATTAATAAGTTTAAAAACACTAGAGTTTAATGAAACGCCAATAAAGCAAGCATTTTTAATAGCGCCTGTTTACATTGTTAATGGCAATCCGTTTTTAAATTTGTGGAAAATTTTTATACCATTAAAAAAGTTTATAAAAACAAATAATACAAAAATGGTAGTAAAAGTTATGGATGCTCTTTTTTCAGAATACGACCATTTTGCAAAAACGTTTTTAGCCAGTACTTTTAAGTATTGTAATATGGATTTTTCGCCTTTACCCATTATCTCAAAAAAGAAAGCTAGTAATATACAAACACCAATAACAATTTTTGCAGCCGAAAATGATATTATGTTTCCTGGTAAAAAAATGATTAGAAGGGTAAAGTTTATATTCCCATCATTAAAAGCAGGAGTTTTAATAAAGCAATCAAAGCATGTTCCAAATCAAAAAGACTTAAAAGCAATTCAGCAAACCATTATTAAGGCAAAATAAAACGTTTGTTAGGTTAACATAGAAAAGTATAAATTGTTTTATGTAAATAAACTAATCTTCTTCATTAAAAAATACTTTGTAGTAATGCATTTTCTTTTCTTCGTCGTAACCGCGTTCTAAATATTCGCTTGAAGCATCTGGAGCATCAATATCTAGTTTAATCTGGATATTGGTATCTAGTTTAATATCTGTTTTTATTTTACGTTTGGCTTTGGTAACAACAGCTTCGGCAACATCAAATTGGTTTCTTAAAACAAGGTTTTGTTCGCCTTCATATTCTTTTTTGTAATTTTCAAATTCTCGAATGTGTTTTTCGTCTTCAAAAAGTTCTTCTTTAAAGCGCTCTACATTAACAATTTCGTTTTCTTTAAAAAAATCGATGGTTTGTGCTAAAAAAGTATTTTGTTCTTTGGCGCCGTAATTGGGTTTTAAAACCTCGGTCGAGAATTCTTTACAAAGCTCAATATATTGTTGGGTGTGGTTATTAGCATCATCGGCATATTTAATATTTAGAAAATGGTTAATCCAGTATTGGGCATCATAACTATTATTATCTACACTTAAAATAATATGACCTTCGGTATCGCTTTGGTTTAAAATTAAACAGCCTTTGTCTACTTTTTTAGAGCTAATACCCTTTTGCACCAAAACATCGTAGCTATTATTTTCTAAATAGGTTTGAAAAAAGTTAACTTTACTTTCTATCTTAAAAATACCAATAGCGTTGGTTGTCATGTCTCTAAACTCAATGCCTTCAAACATGACTATTAATACATCGCCAGTTTTTATTTGCGCCGAGTTAGATTGCTCGAATAAATGCATGACTATATGTTTAGAAACATCTACAAAAGCCTCTTCATCATTAAACATTTGTGTGCAATAGCTATTAATTTCGTTTAAAGTTATGTTGGCATGGTGGTTAAACCTATAACTTTGTACCACGCTTCCAAAGGGTCTTAATAAAAAGGGTAGCATTAAATCGTAACTAGGTTCATCAAAATCGACTAGTTTTTCTGAAAAAGCATTTTTGGTGTCGTTAAATTTATTACCAACTTTATGAATAATGAATTTTGAAATAGAAGCGTTTTTTCTTGAAATCATATTGGTTTTATTAAGTTTGCAATACTATTAAATTAACTTGAATTGTTTTTAAAATATCCTAAAAAAATAGAGCGCCAAAATATTATATTTTTGACGCTCATAAGATTCGAGGACTTGTGTTTGGCGGTTAAAAGCCAATTTTTTGTGGTTTATTTTGTAAAGCTTGTAAGCTCTGAGTATCCCATAAGTTTGCCGTTTTTATTGTAAGATTCGTTTCTTACCATGCCAATACCTTTGGCTATCCATTCTTTAAATTTAAAAGACATTTTCATGCCCATTTTCATTTGGCTATCGTAGCTTAATACAAAACACTTGTAAGTTCCAGTAGGAGTAGTTATAGTTTCTTGTTTGTTTACCTTTCTGTTTAGCATATCTATAGTCGTGTTCATTTTTATGCCTCCCATATCTATGGCCATTTTCATGTTAGCGTCTTTTAACGATTGCCCAACTTCTAAATCATTTGGTAGTTCTATGTTCGTGCCTGTTATATCCGTTTTCATATCTTTATATTGTTTAAACATATCCGGATTCATTAATGATTTAAAATCAATTGAAATGCTATTGCCCTGGCAGGTTATTTTGTAATTTGTCGTTGTTATTTCTTTGTCTTTCTCATCGTAAATTACCGTTTTTACGGTAGCAACATTATTTGTAATATGGGTTACTTCGTATTTAACAACACCTTCTTTTTTTCCTTTTTTGTTGTAGTTGGTAATTTCAAATTTTGTGCCTTCTTCAAACGGGTAATAAGCACTACATAAGCTTTGACTAACAGATGATAAACTAATACATAAGGTGATAATTAAAAGTAGTATTTTAGTTTTCATGGTAGTAAATTTAAAAATTAGACTTGTTTACGATGCATTATAATAAGTAGTAAATAGAAGTTAAAAACCATACAAAAGCTTAGGTTTTTTTTGCGATATAAAGACGGGTGCATTTGTAATTGTTTGATTAATAGCTGCCTTAAAGATAGAGATTACTTTTTTATCGGCAAAAATGTACTATTAAAATATTAAATAAATTTTAAGTGTATGGTCTTGCAAGGTTTATTTCTAATTAATTTGGTATAATATAATTGAATTGCTGTCGCCTTTAGTTACAAATTCTAGGCTTTTATCTTGATCTATATTATTTAACTCTATGCTTGAGTTACCGTATACAGGAAAGTTTGGAATTAACTTTGATTGACTATCAAATAAATATACTTTGTGCGACTGTAAATCTGTCGTGGTAACATAAATTTTATTGTTGAGGTAGAAAATTTTAGGTTCGGTGTAACCTCCATAATCTAGCTGCGTAGTTTTGTTTTTAATAGATAGTTTGTTTTCATTTTGTGTAACTAAAGTTTTGCTAGTCGTTTTTATGTAATGATTATTGGTTAGGTTTAAGTTTTTAGAAGAAATATTTCCTTTAGAATCTATTGAAACCAAATTACCAGTAGCAGTAGTGGTTGTAAATGTATTGTTGTATAAAAATACAGGTTGGTTAGAATATTTAAACGTCTGTTTTGGCTTAACTCTAGTTTTTCCTAATCGATCTAAAATATAAAGTTTATTGCTTGTTTTTATAGTGATATAATCTTTGCTACCAATTCTAAAATGTTTTGGTTGAGATATTATAGTGTTGTTAGCTGTTTTAAAAGTAAAGCCTTTTACTATTTTACCTTTTACATCGTACATTAAAACGTGTTTTCCTTGAGTGACTAAAAATCTATATTTTTTACGATTATCGTAATCAAAAACTGCAAGTGGTTGGGTAATTTTATCGTTAAATTTTAATGCAAAGGGTTTAACTTCTTTGCCATTTCTATCTAAAACATAAACTTGGTTAGGTGTTGCGAAAGCTAATTGTAGTCTTCCGTTTTTGTAAATGTCTATTTGTTCAATTTTGCCTAATATTGGGCCTTTTAACTGTTTTTTCCATAGTATTTTACCTTTATTAGAAATTAAGTACAGGTTGTTGTTAATGTCTTGAACAACAATTTCCTTTTTATTTGTAATATGGTTTTTAACAAATTGTGGGGTGTTTAAAATGTCTTTATCTAGCTTTATATTTAATTCTTCTGAAACCGAATTTAAGGCAGCCTGTTTTTTATTTTTTTTAATGACTCCATTTACATGAGAAAAATTATTGTCGTAAATAAATTGAATGGCCGAAGTGTTGTAATCTTTTAAATTGTAGTTAGTGTTAGCTTCTATATTTTTATTTAAAATGTACTTTAATGTCGAAGCATTAGTAATTTGTAAGAGAGACGAAGCATCACTTAAATTTTTCTTAACATTGTTAAAATATAAATTGTTGCCTAATGTGGTTTTGTTTTGGTAGTTGGCAATAATGTTTTGAAGCATTTCACTATTATTTGCAAAAACAAAATAATGGTCTAAAATACAGTATAAATTACTTTTGTTGTAAGTTATTAAAGGTGTAAACGTTTTGGCAAATAAAGAGGGCGTGCTATAATTGTATATATTAATTTCTCTATATGTATCGTTTATGGTTTGTTCGCCTATAAGAGCATCTTTAGTAGCAATAACATCGGTAGAGTTTAAAACTATAGCTTGGTTTTCGTTTTCGTAAATAACACCAACTTCAACTATATCATTAAAAATTGAGGTATTACTAACCGGAGTGTTTTTTTTATTAAAATTAGAAAGGTTGTTTTTTAAAACGGCAAAGTTGTTAAACGTAAAACTTAAAAAGCCATCACTATTAGAAGGTGTAATGTTTTGTATTTGATTAATTTGAGGTGTTGTGTTCTTAAAAACATTAATAAGGCTTTCTGTCGAGTCTGTTGCTTTGGTAATACCATTAAAGTAAGTTTCGTTTTGGTTTAACTCAATATCAATGGCTAAGTATTGAGAAAACATGTTAAGCGAAAGCGAATCTTCAATAAAAACAGAGTGTATAAAGGTATTGTTAGGTTTAGTAATTACCGAAAAAGTTTTGCTGTTGTTTAAAGTTTTATAAATTTTTTTTAGTTCATCAGTATTGGTTTTGTTATTAAAAGCATGATCAACAATGTTTTTAGATGATGATGCAAAAAATGTACTATCTATTACTGTGCTATATAATATGTTATTATTAATGGTAGATTTTATAATAGATTTGTTTTTATAAGAAAGTAACTCTTCGGTATAATTAGGTAGCGAGTCGGTATTAAACAAGTTAGTATTTAGTTTTGCTATTATGGTATAATGAAGGCTATCATTATTATCTTCAGAAAAACATAACAAAACATGATTTGTCGGTTTTAAGGTTTTTAAAAACGAAAGCTTTTTTTCTAAATTGCGGTACGTTGTTGTTTTTAGTAGTTTTTGTATTAAATCATTATTGTTAATACTGTTTTTAAAACTTTCAAGGTTAGAAGTTTTAATAATTATCGAAGTATTTTCAGGAACAAAATCTACAAGAGAGGTGTAAGTGTATTTAGATTTTGAACAGCTAAATGTAAATATAAGCAGGAGGGAAAAGCAAAAAAATCTCATGGATAGAATTAATTTATACAAATATAAAAACTTACAGGTTTCTACCTATAAGTCTAACTTTAATTGTTCAGGTAATAGTCTAAACGATTTTCTGTGGTATTTTGTTATGCCATATTTTTTAATAGCAGCTCTATGTTCTTTTGTTGGGTAGCCTTTGTTTTTTTTCCAATTATACATTGGGTATTCATCATGTATGGTATTCATGTATAAATCTCTATAGGTTTTGGCAAGAATAGAGGCAGCAGCAATACTTAAAAACTTACCATCTCCTTTTATTATAGTTTCAAAAGGAATATTATTATATGGTTTAAACTTATTACCATCAACAATTATAAACTCGGGCGTTTTTTTTAAATTATTTATAGATTGATGCATGGCTAAAATCGAGGCATTTAAAATATTAATTTCGTCTATTTTTTCCTGAAAAACATGAGCAACACCAAAGCATAAAGCTTGTTTTTCAATAATAGGTTTTAAAAAAGCTCTCTTTTTTTCGCTTACTTGTTTAGAGTCGTTTAAAACAGAATTTTTAAAATCATCTGGTAAAATAACAGCAGCAGCTGTAACAGGCCCAGCTAAACAACCTCGGCCAGCTTCATCTGTACCGCATTCTAATTTGTAGTTCGAGTAGTTTAATTTTAACATAAATAAAAACAAATATAAAAGGTATAAATAATAAAGCAGTATAGGTCGTTAAATGTTTTTTTATAACAGACATCTATGTTGTAATGTGTAGCAGTTAAGAAAGGTATTAGCGTTAATACTAGCTAAATTAAAAGAGTACTTTGGTATTATTGGTGTTAACGGAGTATTACATAGGTAATTTTCATCAAACTTTCTTTATTTAAAATATTTAATAACACTTTACGTTCAAATAATTACTTTTGCCACAGAAAACATAATGGTTTAAAATTCCCAATTTACCTACAGTTTAAATATGACAGAATCTTTTAAGATAAATACAAGAAACAAAAATAATAAGGCATCGTTAACCTTTTTACTTATAAGTCTTTTTCTTTTTGCTATAAATATATCGGCTCAAGTGCTTCCTCAAAGAGAATTTAGAACAGGGAGTTTAGGTAGTAACAGTACTCAAGATTCATTACGTAGACAATCAAAAGAGTCAACAGGTATAAAAAACTTAAAAAACCCAGATGCTAAAATTCAAGACTATTTAATAATTTCTCATAAAAGAGATACTACGTATTTAGATACCACATTAACCATTCAAAAAGAATATAAGTTTAACTATTTACGTAAAGATAATTTTGGATTAATACCGTTTTCTAACTTAGGCCAAACCTATAATAGTTTAACTTATAATTTTGAAAACACTACATCTATGCCATTGTTTGGGGCAAGAGCAAGGCATTTTAATTATATGGAAATAGAAGATATTAATTATTACCATGTGCCAACACCATTAACAGAGTTGTTTTTTAAAACCGCCTTCGAGCAGGGGCAATTAGCCGATTCTTTTTTTACAATAAATACAACACCTCAGTTTAATTTTTCAATTGCCTATAAAGGCTTGCGTTCTTTAGGTAATTACCAAAATATTTTAACAAGCTCAGGTAATTTTAGGTTTACATCTAATTATATATCAAAAAACAAACGCTATCAAGCCAGAGGACATATTGTAACACAAGATTTATTAAATCAAGAAAATGGCGGGTTACAAGATATAAGTGTAGAAAATTTTGAGTCTGGTGATGATGAATTTATAGACCGATCTATTCTAGAAGTTAATTTTGAAAATGCCGAAAGTATTTTAAAAGGAAAACGCTTTTATTTAGACCATGGTTATAATATATATAATAAAGTAGTCGAAAAATACCTGCCGCAAACACTAAACGACTCTACATCAAAAAGTAGGTTAAGTGTAAAACATATTATGTCTTTCGAAGATAAATATTATGAATATAGCCAAAGCACCGCAGCAACAACTTTTTTTGGCGACGCATTTAGAAACCGTGGTTTAAAAGATAGAACAACATTAGAAAACTTTTATAATGAAGTACAAGTCGATTATTTTAATAATGTACTAGGAAACTTTCAATTAAATGTAAATAATACCAATTACAACTACGGGTATAATAAATTAGTAGTTTTAAACGGAAACACTATAGTTAACAGATTAAAAGGTAATGTTTTTGCAGTAGGCGGTAAGTATAGTAAACGCTATAAAGGTTTTCGGTTATTTGGAGAGCTAGGAGCAAACATATCAGGTAATTTTGATGGTAATTACCTTAAAGCAAATGCTGTTTTTAATTTAAGTAATGATATAGCAGCCTCGGCATCCATAAATCACAGTTCTAAAGTTCCAAATTATAATACATTATTATACCAAAGCGATTATACAAATTATAACTGGCAAAATGTTTTTAATAATATAGAAACGCAGCAAATAGCCTTTAAAATAAAATATAAAAAACTAGCAAACATTACGGTCGATTACTCTACCATTAATAATTATGTATACTTTAAAGAAAACGAAACAACCTTACAAGTAGAGCCATTTCAAAATAATAGTACCATAACCTATTTAAGAGCAAAACTACAAAACGAGATAACCTTTGGTAAATTTGCATTAAATAACACATTTCTATATCAAAAAGTAGACGATAAGAATAACACATTAAATGTACCAGAATTAAATACCAGAAACACTATATACTATTCTAGTCATTTATTTAAAAAAGCCCTTTATTTACAAACAGGAATAACCATAAATTACTTTAATAAATATTATATGGATGCCTACAGTCCATTGTTAGCAGAATTTTATGTGCAAAACGAAAAAGAATACGGAAGCTTTTCTCGATTAGATTTCTTTTTAAATGCAAAAATCCGTCAAACAAGAATCTATTTAAAGGCAGAACATTTTAATGCCGCTTTAACAGGATATAAATATTACTCAGCACCAAATTACCCATATCGCGATTTTTCAATCCGTTTTGGATTGGTATGGGATTTCTTTTTATAGAGCAAGGTCAAAATATATTAAAGTAATATTATATAAAATAAATTAAGGGCGTTCCCTCGAGGGTCGGGCTTTCACTACTCGCACCCTCCTAAGGTCGGGGAGCTCAAACATGCCGTTCAATCCCTAACGCGGTTTAGAGGCATGTTTTAAACTATATAATAAGAGTAAGTATA
>NZ_JBLWGD010000006.1:0-267283 GCF_048381495.1 Algibacter ulvanivorans | reverse complement strand
CAAGTCCTTGTTCAACATATCCTATGGATGTAGAATATATAGTTGAAGGTGTTTCGGGAAGTGGTTCAGGCTCAATTACTATAGCATCAGGTGATAGTTTAGAGTTAAGTGTTGTTCAAGAAGATGTAGATTTTACAATTACACTACCAGACGGCAGCATTGTAAATGGAGATTACAATTTAGGAGTAACAAGTACATCTCAATCAGGTTTATATAGGTTCGAGTCAAGTTTAGGTTGTATAAAGACATTAAATGTAAACATTGCAGATGATTATTTTTGTGAATTAAACCCATTAACCCAAGAATATAAAATAAATGGCGAATGGCAAAGCGGCGAAGAAGTTATAAATGTTAATCAAGGCGATGAAGTTATATTAAGTGCATTGCCAAATGAAGTAGATGTAACAATTACTTTACCTGATGGGAGTCAAGTAGGAGATAATTATAATTTAGGCGATGTGGTTGTATCTCAATCTGGCATATACACTATAGAGTCGGAGTATGGTTGTATTATTACTTTAGAAATAAATGTAGAGGTTTCTAATACATCTTCTGTTAAGACTAATGATAGTAATGGTACAAATAAAACTTTAAACTATAAAGAAACAGCTGAAAATACGCAAAAGTTAAAAATATTTCCTAATCCTGCACGTACATTTATAGATGTATATAGTTATAAAAATAGTAAAATAGAGATTAGTAATGTTTTGGGGGTTATTGTTAAAGTTATTGAAAATACTGATTCAACTAAAACTAGAATCAATCTTCAAGGTATTCCAAAAGGAGTGTATCTTGTAAGAAATGTTATTGATGGAAAAGTAGAAACAAAAAGGATAGTTTTGTACTAGAACATAGATATTATAAACTTTCACATCAAATCACTAGTAAAATAGAACAAAGTAAACGGAAGCTATTTAGCTTCCGTTTTATAAAATACGAAACATACTTTTTTATTGTTGAAAATCAGGTCGCTGCATACAAAAAAAATTAACAACTAAAAGTAGCACGTTGCAACCTGTCGTTAATTGATTTTCCTAAGCCTAAATCTGGAAACTTTTCTGCTATAATAACCTCAAGGTTTTGGTGGTCTAAATCGTGCATGGCATCATATAATTTTGATGCTGCCTCATGCATGTGTCCCTGTTTAGAAAGTATAACTTGAGAAGTTATAGCATTATTTTTAAAATCTGTTTTAAACGTTAAAATACCTATGCGTTTGCCAGAATGCTTTTCTATTTCGGTTAAAACCGATTCTGTAAGAATTGTTTTTGTAGCAGGAGCATAATGCCTGTCTAACATACCTGGAGCATCTGGGTTTATTTCCTTTTTGTTTTTTATTTGTACTTTCCCTACAACAGCTTCAATATCTTCAATAGCTAAAGCGCCTAATCTATAAATAATAGGTTGGTCGTTTTCAAAACCTATTATGGTAGATTCAATACCATTTGTACAAGCGCCACCATCTAAAACTTGTTCAATATTATTTTTAAAGTAACGTTCAACATGTTCTGGTTTTGTTGGGCTTATGCTTCCAAAAGGGTTAGCACTTGGTGCTGCCAACGGAAATGGTAATTGTTTTAAAAGTTTTAATGTAACAGGATGATTTGGTACACGAACAGCCACAGTATCTTTTCCTGCAGTAATTAAATCTGGAATAACAGGTTTCTTTTTTAAAACTAAAGTCATTGAGCCTGGCCAAAAGGCATTGGCTAATAATTTAGCTTTTTCTGGAATATGGCTTACTATACTATCTAATACGTTAACAGAAGGAATATGAACAATTAAAGGGTTAAAAAAAGGACGTTTTTTAGTTTCAAAAATACTATTAATAGCTTTTTCGCTAAAAATATTACCTGCAAGCCCATAAACTGTTTCGGTAGGAATAGCTACAAGTTTATTGGCTGTTAAAATGGCTGCCGCTTTTTGTATGTTTTTTGATATTATACTCATTACTAATTATAAACAGTTTGCAAAATTACTTAAAAAAATAATGCTATTTATACTTATATAAGTTTATACAAAAACAATAAAAATGTATGCATAACAATACAAGGCTTTTAGTAGTTTTGCAACTTTAAAATTTTAATTATGATTTCAGTTGATAGCTTAGCGGTTGAGTTTAGTGGGCATACCTTGTTTAGCGATGTGTCTTTTACCATTAATGAAAACGATAAAATTGCTTTAATGGGCAAGAATGGGGCAGGAAAATCTACGATGATGAAAATTATTGCTGGTGTACAAAATGCTACACGTGGCCATGTAAGATGTCCAAAGGAGACCGTTATTGCTTATTTGCCACAACATTTATTAACTGAAGATGATACAACTGTTTTTGATGAAGCATCGAAAGCTTTTAGTCATGTGTTTAACATGAAAAGCGAAATGGACGATTTAAATAAGCAGTTAGAAACAAGAACCGATTACGAGTCTGATGCTTATATGAAACTTATTGAGCGGGTTTCAGATTTAGGCGAAAAATATTATGCTTTAGAAGATGTAAATTACGATGCAGAAGTTGAAAAAGCATTAAAAGGTTTAGGTTTTAAGCAAGAAGATTTTACAAGACAAACCAACGAGTTTAGTGGTGGCTGGCGAATGCGTATAGAATTGGCTAAAATTTTGCTGCAAAAACCCGATTTAATTTTATTAGACGAGCCTACTAACCATATCGATATAGAATCTGTTATTTGGTTAGAAGATTTTTTAATTAACAAAGCTAATGCTGTGGTTGTTATTTCGCATGACAAAGCCTTTATCGATAATATTACTAATAGAACTATCGAGGTTACTATGGGCAAAATTTACGACTATAAAGCTAATTACTCGCATTATTTACAATTACGTGAAGAGCGTAGGGCACACCAAATTAAGGCTTACGAGGAACAACAAAAATTTATAGCCGATAACCAAGCGTTTATTGATAGGTTTAAAGGTACGTTTTCTAAAACTAACCAAGTAAACTCGCGCGAGCGTATGCTTGAAAAGTTAGAAATTATTGAAATTGATGATGTAGATACTTCGGCATTAAAATTGCGTTTTCCAAAAACACAACGTTCTGGCGATTATCCTGTAATTGTTAAAGAGGTTTCGAAATCTTATGGTAACCATGTGGTGTTTAATAATGCTAGCATGACGGTTTCTAGAGGCGAAAAAGTGTGTTTTGTTGGTAGAAATGGCGAAGGAAAATCAACCATGATTAAAGCTATTTTAAATAAAATTGATGTTGAAGGTGAATGTGCTTTAGGGCATAATGTACAGGTTGGCTATTTTGCACAAAACCAAGCAGCATTACTGGACGAGAGTTTAACCGTTTTTCAAACGGTTGATGAAATTGCACAAGGCGATGTAAGAAAACAACTAAAAAATATTTTAGGTCGTTTTATGTTTAAAGGCGATGCTATTGATAAAAAGGTAGGTGTACTTTCTGGTGGCGAAAAAACTAGGTTGGCTATGGTTAAGTTGCTATTAGAGCCCGTTAATTTACTTATTTTGGATGAGCCTACTAACCACTTAGATTTAAAATCGAAAGATGTTTTAAAGGAAGCCTTATTGGATTTTGATGGAACGTTAATTTTAGTATCTCACGATCGCGATTTCTTGCAAGGTTTATCGAAAAAAGTGTTTGAGTTTAAAAATAAACGGGTTATCGAACATTTTGAAACTATTGATGCTTTTCTTGAGCGTAACAGAATTGAAAGTATTAAGGCCATGGATTTAAACTAGATATTGGCTAGTATGCCCGCGTTAGGGATTGTAGCGGTATCCTTTTTTGAGGTACGAGAAAAAGATATAGCGAAAAGCCCGACCCTTGGGTAACGCCCAAAATAATTGACTTTTAATAAATAAGCAGCGATTTTTAACTATTTTTGCAGCATTATGCAAGAGTTACAACTTTCTGATTGGTTGCCTACCACAAACAAAGAGGTGAAAATACGAGGATGGGATGCGCTAGATGTTATTCTGTTTAGTGGCGATGCCTATGTAGATCATCCTACCTTTGGGCCAGCTGTTATTGGGCGTATGTTAGAGAGCTTTGGCTTGCGTGTTGCTATTGTGCCGCAACCTAATGTTAACGATAATTTACAGGATTTTGTAAAACTTGGTGCGCCTAAGTTGTTTTTTGGAGTTACTGGTGGTTGTATGGACCCCATGATTAGCAACTATAATGCTAATAAAAAACGCCGAGATAAAGATGCTTATACACCAAATGGCGATATTGGTTTTAGGCCAGATTATGCAACATCTGTATATTCTAAAATTTTAAAAGAAAAATGGCCAGATACGCCGGTGCTAATTGGTGGTATTGAAGCATCGTTACGTCGTGTAACACACTACGATTATTGGAGCGATAAGCTAATGCCTACTATTTTAGAAACATCGAAAGCCGATATGTTGGTTTACGGTATGGGCGAACAGCCATTGCGTGAAGTGGTGCGCTTGCTACAAAAAGGTGTGCCGTTTTCTAGTATTAATACCATTAAGCAAACAGCTGTTTTGTTAAATGCTGATGCTAAAGTGCCTAAAAATAGTAATTGGGAAGATGTTGAAATAGCCTCGCACGAGGTGTGTTTAAAGGATAAAAAGAAATACGCTTCTAATTTTAAAGTGATTGAGCAGGAATCGAATAAATTGGCTGCTCGCAGAATTTTTCAAAAGGTTGGTAATAAAATGCTGATGATAAATCCGCCGTATCCAACCATGACTGAAGAAGAAATTGATGCATCATTCGATTTGCCTTACACAAGGTTGCCGCACCCAAAATATAATAAACGTGGGCCTATTCCTGCCTTCGAAATGATTAAGTTTTCCATAAACATTCATCGCGGATGTTTTGGGGGGTGTAGTTTCTGTACTATTTCTGCACATCAAGGTAAATTTATTGCTTCTAGAAGTAAAGCATCTATATTAAAAGAGGTTGATACGGTTGCAAATATGCCAGATTTTAAAGGTTATTTAAGCGATATTGGTGGGCCAAGTGCCAATATGTATCAAATGAAAGGTAAGATTCAGTCTATTTGCGACAAATGTGTGGCACCTAGTTGTATTTCGCCAGTTATTTGTAGTAATCTAGATACGTCGCACAAACCGTTAACCGAATTATATCAGGCTGTTGATAGCCACCCGAAAGTAAAAAAATCGTTTATAGGCTCGGGTATTCGTCATGATATGTTGGTGCCAGAGTTTAATAAAAACGCCAACCCTAAAGAGTTGGACGATTATACAGAAGAAGTAATGACTAAACATGTTTCTGGACGACTTAAAGTAGCACCAGAGCACACTAGCGACCCTGTATTAAAACTAATGCGTAAACCATCGTTTAGCTATTTCCATAAATTTAAAGAGCGTTTTGATAAGATAAATATTGCTAAAGGATTAAAACTGCAGCTTATACCTTATTTTATTTCTAACCATCCAGCTTGCGAAGTCGAGGATATGGCAAACCTAGCTGCCGAAACTAAAGATATGGGGTTTCAGTTAGAGCAAGTACAAGGCTTTACACCAACACCTATGACGGTTGCTACCGTAATTTATTATAGTGGCTACCATCCATATACCCTTAAAAAGGTAAATACGCCAAAAACTAGAAAAGAAAAAGATGAGCAACACCGTTTTTTCTTTTGGTATAAAGATGAAAATAAGGCATGGATTAAAAATACTTTAAATAAGCTTGGCCGCCAAGATTTGTTAGATGTGTTATTGCCTAAAAAAACCGAAAAATGGCGTAAAAACAAGCCTAAGGGCGAAGCTAAAAATACGTTTAACGATGCTGTTCCTTTTAATCAAAGAAAGAATAAGGCTAAATTTAGGAGTAAAAAGAAACGCCGTTAAAAAATTTAGTTCTAATAAAAATGATTTATAAATAATTAAAAGAGGAAATAAAACGTTGTTACTTCCAGATAAAAAGATTGTTTTTTATTTTCTTAAGTGTTTTTAATGCGCCTCTAACCAATTTAAACCAGTATCCAATTCAACATCCAACGGCACATCCAATTTAAAAGCACTTTCCATTTCGGTTTTAATTAGGTTTTTCATTTCATCAAGCTCGGGTTTGTAAACATCAAAAACCAGCTCATCATGTACTTGTAGGAGCATTTTGGTTTTAAAATTGCCATCTTGAAGTTTGTTGTAAATATTTATCATGGCTATTTTAATAATATCGGCTGCACTACCTTGTATGGGGGCATTTACAGCATTTCGCTCTGCTGCGCCACGTACAATAGCATTTCTAGAATTAATGTCTTTTAAATATCTACGGCGTCCTAATACGGTTTGCACATAACCATTATCGCGTGCAAAATCTACTTGTTCGCTCATGTAAGCACGAAGTTTAGGGTAAGTTTCGTAATAAGTGTCAATAAGCGTTTTGGCTTCGCTACGAGACAAGTTTGTTTGGTTGCTTAACCCAAAAGCAGATACACCGTATATAATACCAAAGTTTACAGTTTTTGCATTACTACGTTGTTCGCGTGTTACTTCATTTAAAGGTACGTTAAATACTTTAGATGCTGTAGAGGCATGAATGTCTTCGCCGTTTTTAAAGGCTTCAATCATGGTTTCTTCGTTGCTTAATGCAGCTATTATTCTAAGTTCTATTTGAGAATAATCGGCAGCTAATAAAATAAAATCGTTATGACGAGGCACAAAGGCTTTACGTACTTGCCTACCGCGTTCTGTTCTAATAGGAATGTTTTGAAGGTTTGGATTATTACTACTTAAACGCCCGGTTGCAGCAACCGTTTGCATATAATCGGTATGCACACGTCCTGTGGTTTCATCAACTTGTGTTGGAAGCGCATCTACATAAGTGCTTTTTAATTTTGTAAGCCCTCTGTACTCTAAAATATTTCGAATAACTTCGTGGTCTTTGGCTAAATAACTTAATACATCTTCGGCGGTAGAGTATTGGCCTGTTTTGGTTTTTTTAGGCTTGTCTACCAGTTTCATTTTTTCAAATAAAATAACACCTAATTGTTTTGGCGATGCAATATTAAACTCCTCGCCAGCAGCGTGGTAAATACTTTTTTCAAGGTTTAATATATCGTTGTTTAACTCATCAGATAAGTTGCTTAAAAACGTTTTGTCTAAATTAATACCTTCTAGCTCCATGGCTGCTAAAACACGAAGTAGAGGAATTTCAATCTCATCAAATAATTTTTGGGTGTTGGCTTCGCCTAATTCTTTTTCAAAATGCTCTTTTAATTGCAAGGTAATATCGGCATCTTCAACGGCATATTCGGTTTGTTTTTCTATAGGCACATCGCGCATAGAAAGTTGGTTTTTTCCTTTTTTGCCAATTAATTCGGTTATAGAAATAGGTGTGTAATTTAAATAAGTTTCAGATAAAACATCCATATTATGGCGCATATCCGGATTAATTAAATAATGTGCCAACATAGTATCAAACAGCTTACCTTTTACAGTTACATTATATTTTGCTAAAACTTTAATGTCGTATTTTAAGTTTTGTCCTATTTTCTGAATAGTTTCACTTTCAAAAAACGGACGTAATTGTTCTATAAGCTCTTGCGCTTCGTCTTTGTTTTCTGGAAAAGGCATGTAAAAACCTTTACCAATTTCCCAAGAAAAAGCAATGCCTACCAATTGTGCAGTAAGCGGGTTTAAGCTGGTGGTTTCTGTATCGAAACAAACCGAATTTTGACTCATTAAATTTTTAACAAACAGTTTTGTGCCCATGCCAGGAGCAACACTCTGGTAAAAGTGCGGTGTGTTTTTCGAGGTTTTTCTTTCGTATGTGTTTTCGGGTTGCGCTTCTGCGGAAGATGGGTCTGCTCCAAATAAAGAAAATTGACCTGCACCAGCAGCTTTAACATCTTTTGGGGTGTCTTTTTTTGTTTCTTTTTCTTCTAAAACTTTAGTTGTACTATTTGTAGTTGGGGTTTCTACCGAAAATGTTTTGGTAAAATTGTCAATTAATCTTCTAAACTCTAATTCTTGAAAAATTTCTACTACTTTAGGAATATCGGGTTGTTCTAGCTCAAAATCTTTAGCATCAAAAGTTACAGGCACATCAAGCATAATTGTTGCTAGTTTTTTTGAAAGTAAGCCTAACTCGGCATTGGCTTCAACCTTTTCTTTCATTTTGCCTTTAAGTTCGTGTGTGTTTGCTAAAAGGCCTTCCATGCTTCCGTAAGCAGCCAAAAACTTTTTTGCTGTTTTTTCGCCAACACCAGGTAACCCAGGTATGTTATCGCTAGAGTCGCCCATCATGCCTAAAAAGTCTATAACTTGTAACGGATTGGTAACTTCAAATTTTTTCTGTACTTCGGGTATGCCCCAAGTTTCGTAACCACCACCAAAAACAGGGCGGTACATAAAAATGTTTTCTGAAACTAATTGAGCAAAATCTTTATCGGGAGTTACCATAAAGGTTTGGTAACCTTCTTTTTCGGCTTGTTTTGCTAGAGTTCCAATAACATCATCGGCTTCAAAACCTTCCTTTACCATAATAGGAATATGCATGGCTTTTAAAATATCTTGAATTATTGGTACGGCAATTTTTATAGCCTCTGGTGTTTCATCTCTATTTGCTTTATAGGCTTCAAACATTTCAACACGATCAGAACTGCCGCCTTTATCAAAACAAACAGCTAAATGGTCTGGGCGTTCGCGTTTAATAACATCTAAAAGCGAATTCATAAACCCCATAATTGCCGAGGTATCTACACCTTTAGAGTTTATTCTTGGGTTTTTTATAAAAGCATAATAGCCACGAAAAATTAAGGCAAAAGCATCAACTAAAAATACACGTTTATTATCAGACATTGGTTTTGTTTTGAAAGAAACCCAAATCTACAAAAGTTAAGTGTAAATGTCATGTATTATAACTTTTCATTTTTTAGGTTAGTGTGTTTAACTCTTAACAATTAGTTAAATAAAAACAACTTCTTAATTTTTAGATTTCTTAACTGTTATATTTGATAAAAAAAACATATGCTACGTTGGGTAATATTTATTGTGTTCTATTTATTTATAAGTTTTTATGGTTTTCAAGCTATTAAAACAGTTACCAAAAATATTTGGATTCATTATTTGTTTATTGCTGTAACACTTTTAGTAGCAGGAAATTTTATAATTCAGTTTACTGTTTATTCCGAAGGGCGAGTTTTAAACCCAACAAAAAGTTATGCTTTTGGGTTTTTATTAGCGTTTATGTCATTTAACTTAGTATTGGTACCTATTTTGTTAGGCGAAGATATATTAAGGTTTGTATTAGGTGTTTATGATAAAATAGTAACTAAAAACGAGACGTTTTATTTGCCATCAAGACGTAAGTTTATTAGCCAAGTAGCATTAGGTTTGGCAGCCATACCTTTCTCGTCGCTATTATATGGAATGTATCGTGGCAAATACCGTTTTAGAGTTTTAAATTACACGTTACATTTTGAAGATTTACCAGATGCTTTTGATGGTTATAAACTTTCGCAAATTAGCGATATTCACTCTGGAAGCTTTGATAATAAAGAGAAAATAGAATATGCTGTAAACCTTATTAATAAGCAACAAGCCGATGTTATATTTTTTACTGGCGATATGGTTAATAATAAGGCAACAGAGATGGACCAATGGAAGTCTGTTTTTAAAACCTTAAAAGCAAAAGATGGCGTGTATTCGGTTTTAGGTAATCATGATTATGGCGATTATGTAGAGTGGCCAACAAAACAAGCCAAACAACAAAACCTAGAAGATTTAAAAACCATCCAAAAAGAAATGGGCTTTAATTTACTTTTAAACGAAAGCCGATTTATTGAAAAAAACGGACAACGAATTGCCATTGTTGGTGTAGAAAATTGGGGGAAAGGCGGTTTTAAAAAAGCAGGCGATTTAAAAAAGGCAGCGCAAAATATTAATGCTAACGATTTTAAAATACTATTAAGCCACGACCCATCGCATTGGGAAGAACAAGTAATTCAAGACAATTATTTGTATCATTTAACATTAAGCGGCCACACACACGGCATGCAGTTTGGTATAGAAATACCTGGCTGGATAAAATGGAGTCCCGTAAAATGGCGATATAAATATTGGGCAGGAATATATAAAGAAATGGGGCAATACATTAATGTTAACAGAGGTTTTGGTTATTTGGGCTACCCAGGGCGAGTTGGCATATGGCCAGAAATAACTGTAATAGAATTAAAAAAGGGCACAGTAAATGCTTAACCCATTTTTAAGGTTACTATTTTAACTAAAAAATGTTTATTTTTATAAACATATACAGTAAAAAAAGCAATATAATACTGTGATAATTTGTAATATTAAAAAATTACGTAGGTTTGTAATAAGTGCACTTGACTAATAAATAAAAAAATATGTCAAAATTTGGGGAACTTATAGATGTAGAAATTCCAGTTTTATTAGATTTTTACACCGAATGGAATGATCAAACAGAGCCAATGCATCTTGTTTTAAGAGATGTTGCTGCAGCTTTAGGCGATAAAGCAAAGGTTATTAAAATTGATGTAGAAAAAAACCAAGAATTAGCAGAAGCTTTAAGAGTTAAAACCTTGCCAACACTAATAATATATAAAAATGGCGAAATGAAATGGCGCCAAAGTGGAGAGCAAGACGCCAATACACTTATTAGTAAAATACAAGAATACATGTAGTTTTTACATTAATAATTAGGGCGTTACCACAAGGGTCGGGCTTTCACTACTCGCTACCTCCTGCGTCGGCGAGCTCAAACATACCGTTCAATCCCTAACGCGTTACAGAAAAACAAAATATATATTTAGTTACTTAGATGTTTAAAGCTTTAAAACAATACCCTTTTTTGCTATAAAAATCTAAAACTCTAGGCAAAGCATATGTCATATTTTTACTAGCCTTTACACTATCATGAAAAACAATAATACTACCTTTGGTAGTTTTAGTAAGTACGTTTGCCAAACAGTTTTCTGGTGTTACAGAATTATCCCAGTCAAAAGATAAAACATCCCACATAATTATTTTATACCCCAGTTCTATAAGTTTTTTGCCTTGTTTTGGTGTTATTTTTCCGTAAGGAGGCCTAAAGAGTTTGGTGTTATTTTGGCTTTTAATTGCTATAGCTCTAGATTCAATTATATTTTGTGCTTTGGCAATGTTTTTTAAATACGCTTCGGTTTTTGTTTTCCAGCCTTTAATGTGGTTATTTGTGTGGTTTCCAATAGCGTGCCCACTAGTTATAACATTCTGGAAAATTTCAGGATGTTTTTCAATATTATTGCCAATGCAAAAAAATGTAGCTTTAGCATTGTATTGCTTTAAAGTTTTTAAGGTCCAGTTTGTTATTTCTGGAGTTGGCCCATCATCAAAAGTTAAATAAATATTTTTTTTTTGCGTAGGTATATCCCAAACGTAATTGGCTAATAATTTTTTAGCAATTAAAGGTGTTTTTATTGGTGTTAACCTCACGTTTATGCTTTGTTAATTCGAGCTATCACTTTCAATTTGTAATCCGCTATCAACAGGAATATCTATATCTGTTTTTATGGTTTCTTCAGGCTCGTCCTCACCATAAAAATGTTTAAAAGCTCTTAAATAGTTATTAAAAATATCACCTTCGGTTTCAGCAAATTTAATATCATATCGAATTAAAACATCTACTAAAGCTTTGTAGCGTTGTATATCGGTATAAATATCTTCAAACAAACGTTCTTGATTGTCAATTTTTAAACTACTGTAATAGCTTAAATTTTCTTGGTATTTTTTAGATACATCTTTAAATAGGCGTTGTGCTTTTTCTTTGTTTCCAACTTCGTAATAAGCGCCAATAAAAGGTTCAAGAAGTGTGTAATAGCCAAAGTATTCAACAGGCATGTTTGTCATGGCTATATCTGCTATTTCTTCGGCTTTATCAAGTTTACTTTCATTAATTAGCTGTTCTGTTAAACGTGCTAAATTTCCTCTGTATGTAATGGAGTTTCTACGTGTTTCAATATCATGGTAAATATCTGGACTTCCGCTATTGCCCCAATCCCAGTTTTTAACTTTTTCGTACATTAAATCACTATCAACGCGTCCCATATCAAAAGGGTTGTTTCTATCAGTAGGTGTTTTTATAGGTACTAATTTGTAACACATACCATCTAGTTGCAAGTAGTCTTTCATCCAAATATAATCATCATCGCCAAAACTTCCTCCAGTAAAATATATAGGGCGTTTCCAGTCGTTATTGGCAACAATGTCTAACATGAGTAAACGGTTTTTGTAAAGCGCACCTCCGGATATTTCAAAATTAATTTCCGAAACAATTTTATTGGCATCTTCAGGTTTTACAATGCCGTATTTTAAAGCATTTTCTTTGTTAACAGGTATGCGTAAATGTGGTGTAGGTAAATAGGTGGCGTTAGCATCTTGGCTTCTAACATTGCTTAGGTCTACGCCTCGTTGTTGTAGTACATATTTGTATTTAGTTTTTGGGTTGTTGCTACCTACAAAATCTAAAAACTGTTTAACGTTTAGGGTGTCGTTAATTACGGGTTGAATTATTATATAATCGTTAGTACCGTATTTGTATAAATCGTGTGTTAATTGAGATGGTACAGGGTCGCTCTCGTAGGCTTTGCGTTTCATTTGATCTATATACCAATCGGTTTGAAATAAACTGGTGTTAACGACACGAACATCTGTTCTGTAGCCTTCAATTTCTTGGGCGTACCAAAGTGCAAAAGTATCATTATCTCCAATGGTGAAAAGGATGCCGTTTTCGGCACAAGAATCTAAATACATTTTTGCCATAGATCTAGCGGTGTATTTATTAGACCTGTCGTGGTCGTCCCAATTGTTGGCAGCTAAAATTCCTGGTACAAGAATAAGGCATAGTACAGTAATAATAGGAGCGGCTATTTTTTTGGGGATATATTTTTTTAGGGTATCGTAAATGGCGTAAACACCAAAACCAATCCAAAGTGCAAACACGTAAAAAGAGCCTACAACCGAGTAATCACGTTCGCGAGGTTCAAATGGTCGTACATTGGTGTATACTTGAATTGCAATTCCTGTAAAGAGGAAAAATACAAGCATTACCCAGAATAGTTTTTTGTTTTTATTAAATAAAAAGAAAAAACCAATAAGACCAAGAATTAAAGGTAAAAGGTAGTATGTGTTTCTTGCTTTGTTATTTTTAACATCGCTTGGTAAGTTGTCCTGAGGCATGCCAAGGTGCCATTCGTCTATGGGTTTTATACCAGATATCCAATTGCCATGATTGTCGTATCTTCCTTGAATATCGTCTTGTCTTCCAGAAAAGTTCCACATAAAATAACGCCAGTACATATAGCCTAATTGATATTCAAAAAGGTAAACAATATTACTAGCTAATGATGGTTTTTCAATATCAATATAGTCTTTAAATTGTTTTAAGAAGTTGTTGTAATCTTCATAATCGATATTACCTTGAGCAACATCATTTCTAAAATTTGAAACAGCAGAGCGTAGCTCGTTTTCCATTTGGTAGTCTGGCTTTAATTTAAAATTTAAAAATCCAGAAAACATCATGTAGTTTTCGGCATGTTCGCTACTCCACATTCTTGGTAATATAGAAGCATGTTTCGAGTTATAGTTTTGTTTGGCGTTTTTCCAGTCGTTAACAACAACATATTTGCCCTTTGTTTTGTCTTTTTCGTATTTAGGTTTATCGTCTATATAAGGGTTGTTTTCGTCTAAATATGCATATTGGTCTGTAAACTGAGGGCCGTAAAACAAGTGGGTTTCTGGGTATTGTTCTAAATTATAATATGCTAATAATTCTCTGGCACTAGAAGGATTGTTTTCATTAATAACTACATTAGCATTGGCGCGAATAGGAAGCATTAACCAAGTAGAAAATCCGATTATTACAAAAGTTAAACAAAGTATACTTGTGTTTAAATGCGTGTAATTTTTTTGACGTGTATATTTTAAAGCATAAAAAATTATGGTTACTAAAGCTAAGCCAGCTATAATAGAACCAGAATTAAAAGGTAGCCCAACGGTGTTAACAAAAAACAACTCGAACGCACTAAAAATTCTAAGAATGTTAGGTGCTAATAATTTAAATACAAAAAGTAAAACACCAACGGAAGCCACATTGGCAATAATAAAATTTTGAATGGTAATGGTTTTGTAATTTTTAAAGTAGTATATAAGCCCTATGGCAGGAATGGTTAATAATCCCATAAAGTGAACTCCAAACGATAAACCAATAACAAAGGCAATTAATATTAACCAACGGTTACCACGAGGTTTATTCATGTCTTGTTCCCAACGAAGTGCGAGCCAAAATAAAACAGACATAATTAATGTTGCCATGGCATATACCTCGGTTTCTACTGCGTTAAACCAGAAAGAATCGGTAAAAGTAAAAGCTAAACTACCAACAAATGCGCTGCCCAAAATGGCTATAGTTTTGCCTTGAGGTATTTCTGTTTTATTAACAACAAGTTTTTTAAGAAGTAGAGTAATTGTCCAAAACATAAATAAAATGGTAAATGCACTAGCAACAGCACTCATCATATTTAGCATAAAACCAACTTGTGAAGGTTCTAGAGCAAACATAGAAAAAAAGGCTCCCATCATCTGGAATAACGGTGCGCCTGGTGGGTGTCCAACTTGTAATTTAGCCGAGGTTAAAATGTATTCTCCAGCGTCCCAGAAACTAACTGTAGGTTCTACGGTTAAACTATATGTTATAAGCGCTATTAAAAAAGAAAGCCAACCTAAAAAAGTGTTCCATTTTTTATAGTTTACATGTGCCATTTTTATCTGTATTTATTTGCTTTGGCGAATTTAATAATAAATATGAAATGAGACATAACTATTTAGTTAGTCTTAACATATGTGATTGAGTCTAATTTTAAAAAAACGTAAAATATTCTAGATTATTTTTTTAAAAAAAACTTGTGAAAAGATTTTTTTGTATTAAATTTGCACCCTCATTACACGAATGGCCTATGGTGTAACTGGCAACACGTTGGTTTTTGGTACCAAAGAGTCTAGGTTCGAGCCCTAGTGGGCCAACATTAATTTAAAACCCTTGCTTTTAGCAAGGGTTTTTTTATTTAGTTATTTAGCTTATAAATATCGTCTTAGGTAATCGTCAGAATAATCTACTTCTAACTCCATCCAAATTGGTAAGTGGTCGGACATTTCGTAGGTTGTCCAGTTTTTATAGGATCTTGCCCAGTTGGTATAAGGTGCTTTGTTGTGTTTAAACCTAATGTTTTCTACAATTTTCTCGTAATGATTTAAAAATTCTGTGGCACTAGGTCTGTATTTTCCATTAGCTAAATCAGTTGTTGTTAAAGGCGTTGCTTCTTTAGTGGGGTGTGGGCCAAAAACGGAATGACGCCAATCGAATGTTCCGTGTCGTAATAATCGTGTTTTACTTCCTGCTTTACCTTTTTCGGTAAATGCCATTTGGTCAAACCATTTGTTGCCACCCATATTGGTTGGACCAAAATCTGGAGCTGTTAGCTTAGAGTTTTTTAGGGCTTGCATGATTTTATCGTTTTTCTTTTCAATATTCATGTCTCCAAGAAAAATATGAACTTGATCTTCTTTTTTGGCTCGTTTTACTAATATATCAGCTATAGATTTTATTTCTGCAGCGCGCATATCTAAATCATTGCCATAAATAATATGAGCAGAACAAAGCGAGAATTTAAACCAGCCAGCTTGAAATGAAGCAAAAAAGGGCGATCTAGCTACTTGTTCGCCAGCAATTAAGGTTTCTTTAGGTAAAACAATTTCGCCAATTAAATTACGGAAAATAACACGATTTGTATTGTAAACAAAAGCCATACGTTCGTTATTTCCGCCTTTGTGTATAGAAACATCTGAAACAAAGAAATCCCAACTTGGCCCTAGTAATTTTACAAGGCGCCTAAGAGGTTCTAAATCATTTTTAACTTCTTGAATGGCACAAACATCAAAATGATCAATAATTTCTGCAATGTAATGGTAGCTTTCATCTAGTCTGGGTATACCGTTATCAAATGCTCGAATATTCCAAGACCCTATTATAAGTGAGTTAGGTTGTCTATCCTTTTTTATGTGGTTGTGTAAATCGTGACGAAGCGTTAAGAGTCTAGAAGCAATCCATGCTGCTTTGTTTGGGTAATCTAGCTCGGGGTGTTTTTTATAATACTTTAAAGAATGGTAAAAAGCCATGGCATAATATTATTAATTTAAGTTTTGTATAAAAATAGTAAGGTGTTAATTTAATTCTATTGAAAAATACTAGAAATAGTAATAAAGTAACCGGTAAAACTGTAAATAATTTTATTTAAACCAGATGTTATTCTAAAAGCAAAAACGATTATGCTTAAATTTTAAAAGTAATAACAGGGCGCTTTGCATGGTTAACCAAATCTTCACTAATGCTACCGTTAAAAAAATGCGAAATACCCTGTCTGCCATGAGTACTCATGCCTATTAAATCGGCATGTATGGATTGAGAAAAATTCATAATTCCTTTTTCAATAGTAGTGTCATTATAAATATTCATGGTGTAATTATTAAAGTCTGCCGAGTTTGCAAAACTTTGCATGCGCTCATTAGCACGATTAGACGTAATAAACTTATTAGGTGTATTAACAATGAGTAAATGTATTTTCGAGCCTAATATCTTAGCAAATTTAATAGCCTTGTTATATGCATATTTACTTTCTTCTTTAAAATCAGAAGCAAATACAAAGTTTTTTACATTAAATGTTTCGTGTTCCTTTTTAACAACAAGTACAGGGGTTTCAGATGTTCTTACAACTTTTTCGGTATTACTTCCAATAAGCATTTCTTTTAAACCGCTAACACCGTTTGAGCCCATAATAACTAAATCTATATTATGTTTTTTGCAGTTATGAAAAATACCTTTAAAAATCTCATTAAAATCTACAGTTTCGTAAACTTTAACATCATGTAAGTAACTTTTGCTTAAAATACTTTTAAATTTTTTATGAGCCAATTTCATAAAAAACATAGCTTCAGGTAATTCGCTATGCGAACTCATAGCATCAACCTCGTGTAAGGGTATTTCAATAAGATGCAATAGGTATATTTCGGCATTATGGACTTTAGCTAAATTAGCTGCCACCTTTAAAGCGTGTTCAGCTTGATCAGAAAAATCAGTAGGTACTAGTATTTTTTTCATAATAAGCAAGCATAGTTATACCTAAATTTATGAAAAAATCCTTTAAAAATCAATAAAATGTTATATATTTGCAGCGTTGAAAGGCAAAATTAAAGAATATGAGGGGACGAAAAGTCCCCTCTTTTTATACTTATAAATGTTTAAAAATAAAGTTACAGAATTACTTGATGCGGCGTTAGTTGAACGTTCAGATTTGTTTTTAATTGATTTTTCAATCAATTCAGAAAACCACATAAAAGTAATAATTGATGGCGATAACGGGGTTTTAGTAGAAGATTGCATGTTTGTAAGTAGAGCTATAGAGCATAATTTAGACAGAGAAGAACTCGATTTTTCTTTAGAAGTTATGTCGGCAGGAGCAGCCTCACCATTAACACATAAAAGACAGTATAAAAAAAATATAAAAAGAACGCTTAGTGTAAGAACAAGTTCAGAAAATATAGAAGGAACACTTACAGAAGCCACACAAGATATTATCAAATTAGAGTGGAAAGTTAGAGAGCCAAAACCCGTTGGAAAAGGCAAAGTAACTGTAAAAAAGGAAGCAAACATTCCTTATGAAAATATTGTAGAAGCAAAAGTTATGATTAAATTTTAATTTAAAGAGTTATGGAAAATATCGCGTTAATTGAATCTTTTTCAGAATTCAAAGATGATAAGCTAATTGATAGGGTAACGTTAATGGCCATTTTAGAAGATGTATTTAGAAGTGCCCTTAAAAAGAAATTTGGAGATGATGATAATTTTGATATTATTGTAAACCCAGATAAAGGCGATTTAGAAATATGGAGAAATAGAGTTGTTGTAGCTGATGGAGAAGTAGAAGAACCAAATCAAGAAATTTCATTAACTGCAGCTCGTAAAATTGAGCCAGATTTTGAAGTTGGCGAAGATGTATCTGAAGAAGTAAAGCTTATTGATTTAGGGAGACGTGCTATATTAGCATTACGCCAAAATTTAATTTCTAAAATTCACGAACACGACAATACTATAATCTATAAGCAATTTAAAGATTTAGTAGGAGAAATATATACAGCAGAAGTGCACCATATTCGCCACAGAGCAGTCATTATGCTTGATGACGAAGGAAACGAAATAGTATTGCCTAAAGACAGACAAATACCATCTGATTTTTTTAGAAAAGGAGATAATGTAAGAGGTGTTATTGATAGTGTAGAACTTAAAGGCGCAAAACCAACAATAATTATGTCTAGAAGCTCGCCAAAGTTTCTAGAAAAATTATTCGAACAAGAAATACCAGAAGTATTTGATGGTTTAATAACCATTAAAAATGTAGTAAGAATTCCTGGTGAAAAAGCCAAAGTAGCTGTAGATTCTTATGATGATAGAATTGATCCTGTAGGAGCCTGTGTAGGTATGAAAGGTTCAAGAATTCATGGTATTGTACGTGAGTTAGGAAACGAAAATATAGACGTAATAAACTATACAAACAACTTACAACTATTTATTACCAGAGCATTAAGCCCAGCACGTGTAACGTCAATTAAATTAGACGAAGAAAATAAACGAGCAGAAGTAATACTAAAACCAGAAGAAGTAAGTAAAGCTATTGGTAGAGGAGGACATAATATTCGATTAGCGGGGCAATTAACTGGTTACGAGATTGATGTGTTTAGAGAAGGCGCAGAAGAAGATGTAGAATTACGAGAATTCTCAGACGAAATTGAATCTTGGATTATAGAAGAATTTAGCAAAGCAGGATTAGATACTGCTAAAAGTATATTAGAGCAAGATATTAACGACCTTGCTAAAAGAACAGACCTAGAAGAGGAAACAATTCTAGATGTTATCAGAATTCTTAAAGAAGAATTTGAAGAATAGTAAATAAAAGTGCAGATTTGCATGATATTATGCTTTAATTTAGTATAATATTTATATTTGAGTATTTTAAAGGCGATTTATGGCTGAAACAATTAGATTAAATAAAGTATTACGTGAGCTTAACATCTCTCTTGATCGAGCAGTAGAATTTCTAGATTCTAAAGGTGTCGAAATAGAGAAGCGTCCAACTACAAAAATTTCTGAAGAAACCTATAACCTTCTGTCAGATGAATTTGAAACAGATGCTAATAAAAAAGTGAAGTCTCAAAAAGTAAGCGAAGCTAAGCTAAAAGAAAAGGAAGATTTACGTATTAAGCGTGAAAAAGAATTAGAGGCAAAGCAAAAAGCACAAGAAGCCAGAGAAAGAGCTAAGCAAGAGGAAGTAGTAAAAGCTTCGGCAGAACTTTCAGGACCTAAAACTGTTGGAAAAATAGATTTAGACTCAAAAAAGAAAGCAGAAGATAAACCTGCAGAGCCTAAAAAAGTAGCTCCAGTAGAGGTGAAAAAGGAAGTAAAAGAAGAGGTTAAAAAAGAGGTTGTAAAACAACCAGAAACTCCTAAAACAGAACCAAAACCTGAAAACAAGGAGAAAGAAAACGAACCTTCAAAACCAAAACCAAAGCAAGTTATTGTTGATGGCGAGTTAGTTACCCCAGAAGAAAAAGTAACAACACAATACAAAAAACTTACAGGGCCAAAAATAGCTGGCGATAAAATAGATTTATCACAGTTTAACAAGCCTAAAAAGAAAAAAGAAGATAAAAAGCCAGATGCAAAAGGTGGAGACGCTAATAAAAGAAAACGACGTAGAATAAGCAAAGCCGGTGCACCTAACTCTGGAAATAATAATAGACCAGGAGGAGGAAGATCGGGCGGCAATGATCGTTTTAAAGGAAAACCAGGGCAAGGGCGTCGTAACATAGTAAAAGAAGAACCATCAGAAGAAGATGTAAAAAAACAAGTGCGAGAAACCCTTGAAAAACTACAAGGAAAATCTAACAAAGGTAGAGGCGCTAAAAATAGAAGAGAAAAAAGAGACAAGCATAGAGAGCAATCTGAAATCGATCAACAAATTGAAGCGGCAGAAAGCAAAATCATTAAAGTAACCGAGTTCGTTACAGCTAGTGAAATGGCCACGATGATGGATGTTGGAGTAACCGAAATTATATCGGCATGTATGTCGCTTGGAATGATGGTTACAATGAATCAACGTTTAGACGCAGAAACACTATCTATTGTTGCAGAAGAATTTGGTTTCCAAGTAGAGTTTGTTACAGCAGATATAGAAGAATCTATAGAAGAAGTTGAAGATAAACCAGAAGACTTAAAATCTAGAGCGCCAATTGTAACAGTAATGGGGCATGTCGATCATGGTAAAACATCATTACTAGATTATATACGTGAAGAAAATGTAATTGCAGGAGAGTCTGGAGGAATTACACAACATATTGGAGCCTACGGAGTGCAATTAGAAAACGGACAAAAAATAGCGTTTTTAGATACACCAGGTCACGAAGCCTTTACAGCTATGCGTGCTCGTGGTGCTCAAGTAACAGATATAGCTATTATTGTAGCAGCAGCAGACGATGATATAATGCCGCAAACTAAAGAGGCTATTTCGCATGCTCAAGCTGCTGGCGTACCTATTGTATTTGCTATTAACAAAATAGATTTACCTGCTGCAAACCCAGATAAAATAAAAGAAGGACTTGCTAATATGAATTTATTAGTAGAAGATTGGGGAGGTAAAGTGCAATCGCACGATATTTCTGCAAAAATGGGTACAGGTGTTAAAGAATTATTAGAAAAAGTATTGTTAGAAGCCGAATTATTAGAGCTTAAAGCAAACCCAGATAAACCTGCCGTTGGTACTGTTGTTGAAGCGTTTTTAGATAAAGGTCGTGGTTACGTATCTACCATACTTGTACAAGCAGGTACATTAAAAGTTGGAGATTATGTTTTAGCAGGGCAGCATAGTGGAAAGGTAAAAGCTATGCATGACGAGCGTGGAAACGATGTTGCAGCAGCTGGACCATCTACACCAGTATCTATATTAGGTTTGGATGGCGCACCTCAAGCGGGCGATAAGTTTAACGTATTTGCAGACGAGCGTGAAGCAAAACAAATAGCTTCAAAACGTGCACAATTACAACGAGAACAATCTGTTAGAACACAACGCCATATTACTCTTGATGAAATAGGACGCCGTATAGCCCTTGGAGATTTCCAAGAGCTAAACATTATTCTTAAAGGTGATGTTGATGGTTCTGTGGAAGCATTAACAGATTCTTTCCAAAAACTATCTACTGAAGAAATTCAAGTAAATATTTTACATAAAGGTGTTGGTGCTATTACTGAAAGTGATGTGTTATTAGCATCGGCTTCTGATGCCATAATAGTAGGATTTAATGTACGTCCAGTTGGTAATGCAAGGGCTATAGCAGATAAAGAAGAAATTGATATTAGAACATATTCAATTATCTACGATGCTATTAACGACCTTAAAGATGCCATGGAAGGCATGTTGTCTCCAGAGCTTAAAGAAGAGGTTACTGGTACTGCCGAAATAAGAGAAATATTTAAAGTATCTAAAGTAGGAAGTATAGCTGGTTGTATGGTAACTAATGGTAAAATACTTAGAAACTCTGGTATTAGATTAATTAGAGATGGAGTTGTGGTTTATACAGGAGAATTAGCATCGTTAAAACGATTTAAAGATGATGCTAAAGAAGTATCTAAGGGATACGACTGTGGTATGCAAATAAAAAATTATAACGACATTAAAGAAGGAGATATAATAGAAGCTTTCCACGAAGTTGAGGTTAAAAAGAAATTAAAATCATTATAAATAAAAAAAGCGAACCAAATGGTTCGCTTTTTTTATTTATAATATGCCAACTTTAAGGACGACATTATAGTTTGTAAAATATTATTTTTTTTTGGGTTTAAAAATAAAAGCGTGAGGGAAAGCTCTTTTTATTCTTTTTAAAGCTCTGTCAGCTTCTAAACGCGTTCTAAAATTACCTGCCCAAACTTTAAAGTTTGGTGTTTCATATTGCATACTTGAATGCCAATCGCCAAAAGTATTTTTAAATTCTTTTTGGGCTTCATAAGCACCAGACCTATTTCCAGAGTACACTTGTATTTTGTAACGCTCTGGGCTAGTTTCGTTTTTATTCAGCTCTTTTTTTAAATCTAGCAAAACGGTAATGTGTTTATCTTGATTAATTACCATATGGCCTTCTTGCGAATAACTAAATGTATTATTTAGAACAATACATAAAAAACTAAAAAAAATAATTTTAAAATTTTGTGATTTCATAAGTCTGTATATCTTTCGTTTTTTAATCGTTTGTAACATATTAATAATCATTATGTAATATCAGTTTCAATTAATAACGAGCTGTTATGTTTTAATTAATTTTATACAAATGTATACGTTATAAACTTAATTGTGGCTCTTTTTGTTATTTAGAATCCCTCTAAATTAATAATTAACACTTCTGTAACATTTATAAAATGGACTTTTAATATTACTTTTGCGAGAGATTTTTTTAACTGAATTTTTTCCATTTATTGTAATGAAAAAATCATACCAAAGTTTAGAAGTTAATTTAACCAACAATATGAGAAAGGTGATTCACCGTAAATTAAGCACAAACATTCTTCGTTTAAGCTTAGTTTTTTTACTAGCATTTACAACGGCTCTTTCTGCTCAAGAAGGAGATCCAGCAAAAGGAAAATCATTATTCAATGCCAATTGTGCTGCTTGTCATCAATTAGATAAAAAAATGACAGGTCCTGCGTTACGTCATGTAGAAGCGCGTTTAGATGAAGAGCAAGGTTTGGATCGTTCATGGATTCAAGCTTGGATTCGTAATAGTGCTGGTGTTATTAAATCTGGCGATGCTTATGCTAACAAGATTTATAACGAGTATGGTGGTGCGGCAATGACAGCGATGCCTCAGTTGTCTGATGAGGATATAAGCCATATACTTGCTTATACCGCTGAAGAGAAAAAGGCTCCCGAGCAAGCAGCAACTCCAGTTGCAGGAACAGAAACTAATGGTGAGTCTGCTGGTATTTCAAATGAAATTATTTTAGGGGCTTTAGCTATTTTATTTATGTTATTAGCTGCTGGGTTGTATTTGGTAAACAAAACTTTGCGTCGTTTTGCAAATGCTCAAGGTATCGATTTGCCAGAATCTTCAGAAAGAACACCATTATGGAAAGCTTTTGTGCAAAATCAATTTTTAATGATTGTGGTTGCAATATTCTTTTTGCTTTCAAGTGCTTATTTTGTTTATGGGTACTTATCTCAAATAGGTGTAGATCAAGGTTATCAGCCTGTACAGCCAATTCATTTCTCACATAAAATACATGCTGGAGATAATGGGATAGATTGTAAATATTGTCACTCTTCTGCAAGAGTTAGTAAAACATCTGGTATTCCGTCGTTAAATGTTTGTATGAACTGTCATAAATCTGTTTACGAGTATAATGGAGAAACATCGCCAGAGTATTCTAAAGAATTCTATGATGGTGAAATAAAGAAATTATATGCAGCTGCTGGATGGGATGATGCGGAGCAAAAATACACAGGAGAAGCCCAACCTGTAAAATGGGTACGTATTCATAATTTGCCGGATTTTGCATATTTTAATCATTCACAACACGTAACAGTAGCTGGTGTAGAGTGTCAAACATGTCACGGTCCTGTAGAAGAAATGGAAGTTATGTATCAGCACGCACCACTAACTATGGGTTGGTGTATTAACTGTCATAGAGAAACAGATGTAACTGTAAAGGATAATGCGTATTATACAAAAATACACGAAGAGTTGTCTAAAAAGTACGGTGTAGAAAACTTAACAGCTGCTCAAATGGGTGGTCTAGAGTGTGGTAAATGTCATTACTAATAAATTAGTTAAGTAATGTGTTTGTTTTCGCTAGTGCGGAAAAATTTTAAAAAAAAATTAAGAAGTAATTCAATTATATAATATGTCATCAAACAAGAAATACTGGAAAAGTGTTGAAGAGCTAAACGAAAATAGCTCTATTGTTGAGACGCTAAAACAAAACGAGTTTGTAACAGAAATTCCTACAGATGAATTTTTAGGTGATAAAGAGACATTGGAGGAAACAACTACAACGCGTCGTGATTTCTTAAAATACGTAGGTTTTAGTACAGCAGCGGCTTCATTAGCAGCTTGTGAAGGTCCTGTTAAAAAAGCTATACCTTACGTAGTGCAACCAACAGAAATTATTCCTGGTGTTGCTAACTATTATGCAACTACAATTGCTGATGGTTTTGATTTTGCTAGTGTTTTAGTAAAAACACGTGAAGGTCGTCCAATTAAAATTGAAAATAACACAATGGCAACTACCAATGGTAGTGCAAATGCTAGAGTTAATGCTTCGGTTTTAGGATTGTACGATAGTTTAAGAGTTCAAGGGCCTAAAAAAGGCAACGAATCAATCTCTTGGAGTGATTTTGATGCAGAAACCACTCAAAAGTTAACTAGTATAGCTGCGGCAAACAAACGTATTGTATTATTAACACAAACATATGCAAGTCCTTCAACAAGTAAACTTATTTCAGAGTTTAAGGACAAGTATGGTAATGTTAGTCATGTTGTTTACGATGCAGTTTCAGAATCAGCAGCTCTTGATGCTTATCAAGCAAAATATGGTGAACGTGGTTTAGCTAATTACGATTTTTCAAAAGCAATGACTATAGTGTCTGTTGGAGCAGATTTCTTAGGAGATTGGCAAGGCGGGGGTTTTGATTCTGGTTATTCAAAAAACAGAGTTCCAGACCATGGTAAAATGTCAAGACACGTACAGTTTGAGTCTAACATGTCTTTAACAGGAGCCAATGCAGACAAGCGTGTGCCGTTAACACCAACAGAGCAAAAAATAGCGTTAGCAAAACTATACAGCTATGTGGTAGGTGGTTCTGTTTCTGGAACATTACCAGAACACATAGAAGATGCCGTTAAAAAGGCAGCTTCTCAACTTAAAAAGGCAGGAAGTAAAGGTGTTGTGGTTACAGGAATTCAAGATGTAAACGCACAAACTGTAGCTTTAGAAATAAATGAAGCTTTAGGAAGTAAAGCATTTGATAAATTAACTCCAATAAAAACTAGACAAGGTAGCGATACTGCAGTTGCTAGATTAGTTGGTGATATGAAAGCAGGCCGCATTGGTGCGCTTATCATGAGTGGTGTAAATCCAATGTATACTTTGCCAAATGCTTCAGATTTTGCAGAAGGATTAAAAAAAGTAGAATTATCTGTAGCGTTCTCTATGAAAGTAGATGAAACGTCTTCGCAAACACAATATATTGCAGCAGCACCACATTATTTAGAATCTTGGGGTGATGTTGAAATTAAGAAAGGGCATTATGCGTTAACGCAGCCAACAATACGCCCTTTATTTGATACCAGACAGTTTCAAGAGGCATTATTAAAATGGAATGCTAACGATGTATCTTACCATAATTATATTAAAGATACTTGGGGAACTGGAGTTTTAGCAGGAGGTTCTTTTAACAAAGCATTACACGATGGTGTTTTTGTTGGAGCATTAGCAACTAAAGTAGAAGAGACTTCAAATGCTGAAGATACAGCTGAAGCCCCTTCAGGAAATGCAGCTAGAGCTTTAGCAACTTCTGCAAAGGCAGTTTCTGGTTTAGAGTTAACCTTATATACAAAAGTAGGTATGGGCGATGGCCAACAAGCCAATAACCCATGGTTACAAGAGTTTCCAGATCCATTAACTAGAGCGTCTTGGGATAATTACTTAACTGTTTCTAAATCTGATGCAGATGCTTTAGGTTTAATAAATAAACATGTTGCTAACGGCGCATTAAATGGTAGTTATGCTAATGTAACAGTAAGCGGAACAACTATAAAAGTGCCAGTAATGGTACAACCAGGACAAGCAAAAGGTTCAGTTGGTTTAGCATTAGGGTATGGGAAAACGTTAGGTTTAAAAGAAGAAATGCAAACAGGTGTTAATGCTTATGCATTTTATCAAAACTTTAATAAAGTACAAAACGTAACTGTTGAAGTTGCAGCTGGCGAACACGAATTTGCTTCTGTTCAATTGCACAACACATTAATGGGGCGTGGCGATATTATTAAAGAAACTACTTTAGAGATATTTAATACAAAAGATAAAAAATACTGGAATGCAGTTCCTGTTGTTTCTTTAAATCATGAAGAAACACCTGTTACTTCTCCTGAAGTTGACCTATGGGATGAGTTTGATCGCTCAGTAGGACATCACTTTAATTTAGCAATCGATTTGAATGCTTGTACTGGATGTGGAGCCTGTGTAATAGCTTGTCATGCAGAAAATAATGTGCCTGTTGTTGGTAAAACAGAGGTGCGTAGAAGCCGTGATATGCATTGGTTGCGTATTGATAGATACTATTCATCTGAAGAATCATTTGAAGGTGATAATGAAAAGAAAGACAATATTTCAGGCTTAGGAAGTTCATTAAGTGAGTTTGGCGAAATGGAAAATGCTTCAGAGAATCCTCAAGTAGCATTCCAACCAGTAATGTGTCAGCATTGTAACCACGCGCCTTGTGAAACTGTGTGCCCTGTGGCAGCAACGTCTCACGGACGTCAAGGTCAAAACCATATGGCTTACAACCGTTGTGTAGGTACTAGATATTGTGCAAACAACTGCCCTTATAAAGTGCGTCGTTTTAACTGGTTCTTATATAATGGTAATGATGAGTTCGATTATCATATGAATGACGATTTAGGACGTATGGTGTTAAATCCAGATGTGGTAGTGCGTTCTCGTGGTGTTATGGAAAAATGTTCTATGTGTATTCAAATGACACAGAAAACGATTCTTGATGCTAAACGCGATGGACGTGAAATTAAAGATGGAGAATTCCAAACAGCTTGTTCTGCAGCTTGTAGTAGTGGAGCAATGCGTTTTGGAGATATCAACGATAAAGAAAGTAAAGTTGCAAAACTTTTAAAAGATGACCGTATGTATCACTTATTAGAACATGTTGGTACCAAGCCTAACGTGCAGTACCATACTAAAGTGAGAAATACAACTGAAGCATAAATTTAATTAAAGAATCAATTATATAATTATGGCGTCTCATTACGAAGCACCTATTAGAAGACCTTTAGTTACAGGCGAAAAATCATACCACGACGTAACTGTGGATGTAGCAAAACCTGTAGAAGGAAAAGCAAATAAGCAATGGTGGATAGTTTTTGGTATTTCACTTGTAGCTTTTCTTTGGGGAATTGGATGTATTTTATACACAATATCTACCGGTATAGGAACCTGGGGATTAAACAAGACCGTAGGTTGGGCTTGGGATATTACTAACTTCGTTTGGTGGGTTGGTATTGGTCATGCAGGAACACTTATTTCTGCAGTACTTTTACTTTTCCGTCAAAAATGGAGAATGGCAATTAACCGTTCTGCGGAAGCCATGACAATTTTCTCGGTAGTTCAAGCAGGTTTATTTCCTATTATTCACATGGGTCGTCCATGGTTAGGGTATTGGGTGTTACCAATTCCAAATCAATTTGGATCACTTTGGGTTAACTTTAACTCACCACTACTATGGGATGTATTTGCAATATCAACTTATCTATCGGTTTCATTAGTGTTCTGGTGGACAGGTTTATTACCAGATTTTGCAATGCTTAGAGATAGAGCTATTAAACCATTTCAAAAGAAAATATATGCGCTATTAAGCTTTGGTTGGTCTGGTAGAGCTAAAGATTGGCAACGTTTTGAAGAAGTATCTTTAGTTCTTGCTGGTTTAGCAACACCTTTAGTACTTTCTGTACATACTATAGTATCTTTTGATTTCGCAACATCTGTTATTCCAGGTTGGCATACAACTATTTTTCCGCCATACTTTGTTGCAGGTGCAGTATTCTCAGGATTTGCTATGGTAAACACACTTCTTATTATTATGAGAAAAGTGTGTAACCTAGAAGACTATATTACAGTACAACACATTGAGTTAATGAACATTGTAATAATGATTACAGGTTCTATAGTAGGTGTGGCTTATATTACAGAGTTATTTATCGCATGGTATTCTGGAGTAGAGTACGAACAGTATGCATTTTTAAATAGAGCAACAGGACCTTATTGGTGGGCATATTGGGCTATGATGACATGTAACGTGTTCTCACCTCAGTTTATGTGGTTCAAGAAATTAAGAACAAGCATTATGTTCTCTTTCTTTATTTCAATTGTAGTAAATATAGGCATGTGGTTTGAGCGTTTCGTAATTATTGTAACATCACTTCATAGAGACTATTTACCATCGTCATGGACTATGTTCTCTCCTACTTTTGTTGATATTGGAATATTTATAGGTACTATTGGATTCTTCTTTGTACTATTTTTATTGTACTCTAGAACATTCCCTGTTATAGCACAAGCAGAGGTAAAAACAATTTTAAAATCTTCTGGAGAACGTTATAAAAACATAAGAGAAAGAGGAGAAAGTTTAATGGGAACAGGTGCTGATGCTAGAACATCTGGTGAAGCTGTTGCTAAACTTGCTGCTCAAGAAAATGTACAAGCCAATGTTGAAGAAGATAATTCTGAAAAGGTAAACAATTTATTAGGAAGTCTAGGTACTTTTGATGCATCAACACAAACTGCTGATGATTTAAAGAAAGTAAATGGTATTGGCCCTAAAATGGAAGAAGTACTTAATAGTATAGGAATATTTACATTCCTTCAAGTAAGTAAAATGACAAAAAGAGAGTATGATTTGTTAGACAGTATTACAGGTTCTTTCCCAGGAAGAGCAGAACGTGATGATTGGTCTGGCCAAGCTAAAAATTTAATAAACTAAACATAGTCAATGGAAGCTTCAAAAGTTATTCACGCTATTTACACCGATGATGATATTTTAATGTCGGCCGTTAAAAAGGTTAAGGCAGAAAGATTTCATATAGAAGAAATATATACCCCTTTTCCTGTACACGGATTAGACAAAGCTATGGGATTAGCACCAACTCGTATTGCTATTACAGCTTTTATGTACGGCTTAGTTGGTTTAACTGTAGCCATTTTAATGATGAATTTTATCATGATTGAAGATTGGCCTCAAAACATTGGAGGAAAACCAAGCTTTAGTTATATTGAAAATATGCCAGCCTTTGTGCCAATTATGTTTGAGTTAACTGTATTTTTTGCAGCTCACTTAATGGTAATTACATTTTACTTACGTAGTAGAATGTGGCCTTTTAAAAATGCTGAAAACCCTGATCCAAGAACAACCGACGATCATTTTTTAATGGAAATAGCTGTTAATGGAAATGAAAAAGAAATAGAAAGTTTGTTGTCTAAAACAGGAGCAGTAGAAATTAATTTAGTTGATAAAGCCCATTAATAATAGATATGAAAAGCTTAATTAAAATATTAGTATTAGCAGTAGTTTTTGTAAGTACATCTTGTAATAAGAGTACCGCACCTAACTATCAATTCATGCCAAATATGTATGAATCTGCAGGATATGAAACGTATGGAGAAGCCGCATTTCCTAATGGAGTTGAAGCCCAATTACCCGCAGAAGGAACTATCCCAAGAGGTTATGTGCCTTTTGATATCGAGAATTCTACTGCTGGTTATGAGTTGGCTAAAGCTACCTTAACAAGCCCTATTGATTCTACAAATGTTGATTTAGTAAGAGGTAAGGAATTATATGATATTTATTGCGGTATATGTCATGGTAATAAAGGAGATGGGCAAGGCAACTTAGTAAAACGCGAAAAAATTCTTGGAATACCTAGTTATGATGATGCAGGTAGAGCTATAAATGCAGGTAGCATTTATCATACTATATATTATGGGAAAAATGCAATGGGCTCTTATGCTAACCAACTTAATGAAGAAGAGCGTTGGCAAGTTGTTGCTTATGTATTAAAATTAAAAGCAGATTTAGAAAAGTAAGATTGATAAGATTATTATAGATATGTATACATTTTCAAATAAATTAAAGACATTTTCTTTTATTCTAATGATTTTAGGAGCATTAGGTGTAGGATATGGTTTTATGACATCTCATAAATCTTTTGAAGAAGTTGAACACTTACTTGCAGAAGAATCACATCACGGTGGTGGACATGGTGAAGAAATTGCTCATGCTGCTCCAGCTCATGATAGTGAACATGCAGATAAGAATCATGCTGAAGTTGATGAACACGCTAAGCATGTTAAACATGTTCAACATCAAATAGCAAATAGACCATGGTCTGCATTATATGTAGCTGCTTTTTTCTTTATGATGATTGCTTTAGGAGTTTTAGCATTTTATGCAATCCAAATTGCATCTCAAGCAGGGTGGTCTCCAGTATTATTTAGAGTTATGGAAGGTATAACAGCTTATATGTTGCCAGGCGCTTTAATAGTTTTAGCTATTGCAGTAGCGTCAGGAACTATTGGGCATTATAATATTTTTATCTGGATGGATCCAGAAGTCGTAGCTCATGATAAACTAATTCAAGGAAAATCTGGATGGTTAAATTTAAGCGGTTTTGTTATTAGAGGTCTTATTTTTATTGGTGGTTGGTACGCTTACCGTCATTTTTCTAGAAAGTTCTCTATTGCTCAAGATACCGCTGAAGATAAAAGTAATTTTAAAAAGTCTTTCCGTATATCAGCAGCATTCTTAGTATTCTTTATTTATACAGAATCTATGATGTCTTGGGATTGGATTATGAGTGTAGATCCTCACTGGTTCTCAACCTTATTTGGATGGTACGTATTTGCAAGTATGTTTGTTAGCGGTATAACAGTTATTGCTTTAATTACAATTTATTTAAAATCTAAAAACTATTTAGAGTTTGTAAATGAAAACCATTTACATGATGTAGCTAAGTTCATGTTTGCTTTTAGTATTTTCTGGACATATTTATGGTTTTCGCAATTCATGTTAATATGGTATTCAAATATACCAGAAGAGGTAACTTATTTTATTACTCGTTTTCAAGATTATAAATTACCTTTCTTAGGTATGGTTGTAATGAATTTTGTGTTCCCAATATTAATGCTAATGAATGCAGATTACAAACGTATACCTTGGTTTGTAGTAATGGCAGGTTTAGTTATACTTTTTGGACATTACATTGATATTTTCAATATGATTATGCCAGCAACAGTAGGAGACAGATGGTTTATAGGTATTCCAGAAATAAGTTCAGTATTGCTTTTCGCAGGCTTGTTCATATTTGTAGTATTTACAGCTTTAACCAAAGCACCATTACTTGTAAAGGGATACCCTTTTAGAAAAGAAAGCGAAGAATTTCATTATTAATTAGATATAAATAAAGACGAACGATTCCAATGACTGCTTTATTAACAATTATAGTTTTAGTATTTATTTTAGTTGCCATTTGGCAAATGGTAAAGATTTTCGATTTAGCTCAAGCTAAAAACGAAAGCACAACTGCTGGTGTTGCTACCGATAAGGACAACACATTAAATGGTTATTTAATGATGGGCTTTTTAGCATTCATTTACATCATAACAATTGTATGTTTTGTTAAATGGGGCGATTTACCTTTAATGTCTAATTCTGCTTCAGAGCATGGACCAACCATAGATAATCTTATGGTTATTTCTATGGTAATAATTTTTATAGTTCAAACAATTACTCAATTTTTACTTCATTATTTCGCATATAAATACAAAGGTGAAAAGGGCAAAAAAGCACTATTCTTTGCAGATAATAATAAGTTAGAAGCTATCTGGACTATTATTCCTGTAATCGTTTTAGCAGGATTAATTATTTATGGATTAAGTACTTGGATTAATATTATGGGTGTTGATGAAAGTGATGATCCTCTAGTAGTAGAACTATATGCGCAACAGTTTAACTGGAAAGCAAGATATGCAGGCGCCGATAATACATTAGGAAAAGCCAACGTACGTTTAATAGATATTGATAGAGCTAATATTTTAGGTTTAGATGAATCTGATCCAAATGCTCAAGACGATATTATTACAACAGAGTTACATTTACCAGTCGGTAAGCCAGTATTATTTAAAATGCGTTCTCAAGATGTGTTACACTCAGCTTATATGCCTCATTTTAGAGCTCAAATGAATTGTGTACCTGGCATGATTACTCAATTTGGTTTTACGCCAACAGTTACAACCGCTGAAATGCGTCAAACACCTCAAATGGTAGAAAAAGTTCAAAATATTAATAAAATTAGAGTCGAGAATAGTAAAAAACTTGTTGCTAAAGGAGAAGATGCTTTAGAAAGATATGAGTTTGATTACATACTACTTTGTAATAAAATTTGTGGAAAATCACACTACAATATGCAAATGAAAATTGTAGTTGAAACCCAAGAAGAATATGATGCTTGGATAGCAGAGCAAAAACAATTCAAGAACTCTTTAGTTAATTAATTTAAAAAGATAAAACACGATACAAGATTATGTCAGCACACGCAGATAACCACGCTCACGACGACGATCACGGACATCATCATAAAGAAACCTTTATAACTAAATACATATTTAGTCAAGACCATAAGATGATTGCTAAGCAGTACTTAATAACGGGTACTATAATGGGAGTTATTGGGGTTCTAATGTCTATGATGTTTAGAATGCAAATTGCTTGGCCAGAAGAGCCAAATGTATTATTTGAAGCTTTATTAGGAAAATGGGCACCAGATGGTGTCATGGATGCAGATATTTATTTAGCATTAGTTACTATACATGGTACAATAATGGTATTTTTTGTATTAACAGCTGGTTTAAGTGGAACATTTAGTAATTTATTAATTCCATTGCAAATTGGTGCACGAGATATGGCATCGGGCTTTTTAAATATGGTATCATATTGGTTATTCTTTTTATCAAGTGTAATCATGGTAATATCATTATTTGTTGAAGCTGGACCAGCTGCTGCCGGTTGGACTATTTACCCGCCTTTAAGTGCTTTACCAATGGCACAGGGTGGTTCTGGTATGGGTATGACTTTATGGTTAGTATCCATGGCTATATTTATTGCTTCATCTTTATTAGGATCATTAAATTACGTTGTAACTGTTATTAATTTAAGAACTAAAGGTATGTCCATGACAAGGTTACCTTTAACAATTTGGGCTTTCTTTGTAACGGCTATTATTGGTATTATATCATTCCCAGTATTATTATCTGCTGCTTTATTATTAATAATGGATAGAAGTTTTGGTACTTCGTTCTTCTTGTCAGATATATTTATTCAAGGGGAAGTATTACATTATCAAGGCGGATCGCCAGTATTATTTGAGCACCTATTCTGGTTTTTAGGTCACCCAGAGGTTTACATTGTAATTTTACCAGCAATGGGCTTAGTGTCTGAAATTATGGCATCAAACTCACGTAAACCAATATTTGGTTACCGTGCTATGATTGCGTCAATATTAGCAATTGCTTTCCTTTCAACAATTGTTTGGGGACACCATATGTTTATTTCAGGAATGAATCCTTTCTTAGGATCTGTATTTACATTTACAACATTATTAATAGCTATACCATCGGCCGTTAAAGCTTTTAACTGGATCACTACCCTTTGGAAAGGTAATTTACAAATGAACCCAGCCATGTTATTTTCAATTGGTTTTGTGTCTACATTTATAACTGGAGGTTTAACTGGAATTATTTTAGGAGATAGTGCTTTAGATATTAATGTTCACGATACTTATTTTGTAGTTGCTCACTTTCACTTAGTAATGGGTATTTCGGCCTTATACGGTATGTTTGCCGGTATTTATCATTGGTATCCTAAAATGTTTGGACGTATGTTAAATAAAAACCTAGGTTACATTCACTTTTGGATAACTGCTGTTTGTGCTTATGGGGTATTTTTCCCAATGCATTTTATAGGTATGGCAGGTTTACCACGTCGTTATTATACAAATAGTAATTTCCCATTATTTGATGATTTAGCAAATGTTAATGTTATAATTACATTATTTGCTTTAGTAGGAGGAGTTGTTCAAATTATATATTTATATAACTTTTTCAGTAGTATTTTCTATGGTAAAAAAGCAGTACAAAACCCGTGGAAGTCTACAACTTTAGAGTGGACAACACCTGTAGAGCATATGCATGGTAACTGGCCAGGAGCCATTCCTCATGTTTATCGTTGGGCGTATGATTATAGTAAGCCAGGTCATGATGTAGATTTTGTTCCTCAAAATGTACCTTTAAAAGATGGCGAGGAAGAACTTCAGCACTAGTTTATAGATACATAATTTATAATATTTACAACCCACCTTGAAAAAGGTGGGTTGTTTCGTCTAAAGGCTTTTTTTTTCGATTAAATGTAAAATAATTGATTTTTAGTCGATGAAATACAAAAAAATCAGTTAAATTGCGCTCATGAATAATTTTATTTAAAATTATATGCATACATTTTTATGCTAATTTTATTTCTAAAGCTATTAATAACACGATTTAATTTTAAATTATGAAGTCTAATACTACTCAAGAAAGTTTAATGCATTTTGCATGCTTTTTCATGTTGATGTTTGGGATATCTTTTTCTGGATATTCTCAATGTCCAACAGTAACTAATCCTAGCCCTCCACCTATATGTGATGCTTCTGGATATACATTTAACAATTTAAATGCTTTTGTAACCGATAACGGTAATGGCATTGTTTGGTATGATACTCCAACTGGAGGTAGCCCATTTAATTCTAACCAATTATTACAAGAAGGAACATACTATGCTGGTGATAATACTGGATCATGCGGAACTAGATCGTCTATAGTTATAGATTTTGTTATTAATGCTACAGGACAAAACTTAGATAAAATTTATTGTAGTAATGAAAACGCTACGGTACAAACCTATATAGATGATGTATTACAAGGAAGTATTCCTGTAGGAGGAACTGTTGAAGTTTACTACGATTTAGGTTTAACTAATCAAGCTAATTCTACAGATGCTATTCCTTTAGGAGCAACAAATTACTATATTGTATTTGTAGATAATGGAGGATGTAAAAGTCAACTTGAACTGGCTCAATTAGGAGTTTTTAGTGCTCCAGTAGATCCAACACCTTCTACACCCCAAGCATTTTGTTCTGAGGATAATCCAATAGTTGGAGATTTAGATCCCGGAACCGCAGAAACTAACTATAGTTGGTATGCTAATGTTGATGGTTCAGGTAATCCTATATTACCCGCATTATCTTCATTAACACCTTTAGTTAATGGTAATAGTTATTACATACAAATTAATGATGCATTTTGTGAAAGTAATGCCATCGAGGTAGTTGTAAATATTGACAATCCTGTTAATGCTGGTACACCAGGTAATCTTGATTATTGTACCGATAGTTTACCTGCGTCAGATTTTAATTTGTTTGATGAGCTTGGCGTACCAAAAGATGCAACAGGAAGTTGGTCAGGACCACTAACAACATCAAACGGTAACTTAGGAACCGTAAATATTTCATCATTAACTACAGCAGGCTCTTATGTGTTTACATATACTGTTCCTAGTAATGGTGTGTGTCCCGACGGCGTTTCAACAGTAACGATAACGGTTTATGAAACTTTAAGTTCTGGTAACCCTTCGGCTTCTAATCCAGCTTCGTTTTGTGAAGCTAACTTACCAACAAACTTTAATTTATTTACCTTGTTAGAAGGGCAAGATTCAGGAGGACAATGGTCTGGTGGAAATTCAACTATAGATTTAACTGGTTTTACACCAGGAACATATAATTATACTTATACTCAAAACGAGTTACCTAATCCTTGTCCAGAGGAATCTACTACAGTACAAATTATAATACTAGCCGATCCTCATGCAGGAAATGCTATAAATGCAGTTTTTTGCGAAAATGCTTTAGCTTCTAATTCACCTTATAACTTATTTGATGCATTAGATGCTTCACAAGACAACAATAGTGGAACCTGGACCGATTCAAGCGCGAATACCATTTCTAATATATTAGATTTAACGTCACTTACAGAATCAGGAAGCCCTTATACTTATAATTATACTATAGATAATGGTACATGTTCAGATACAGAAATGATAACAATTACAATAGAGCCAGCCCCAGAATCTGGAGTGCCAGTATCTACTTTTCCAGAATTTTGTGAGGGTTCTGCACCATCTAGTTATGAATTATTCGATTTATTAACCGGAGAAGATCAATCAGGAACATGGTTTTCAGGAACAGATAATACTGGAGCAGTAATTACAAACCCAACAGATTTATCGAGTTTAACACCTGGTACATATAGTTTTACGTTTGATGTTGATGCAATTGATAGCTGCGATGACGAGCTTGTTACCGTGCAAGTAACCATAAATGCTTTACCAAATACTGGAACACCACAACCAGAAACATATTGCGAAAACGACTTAGCAGCAAATTCGCCATTAGATTTATTTGATCAATTAACAGGAGAAGATGCAGGAGGAAGTTGGAGTGACGATAATACATCTGGCGCCTTAACTGGGAGTAATCTAGATTTAACACAATTGGCTATAGGAACTTACAATTTCACCTATACAATAACAGATGCTAACTCATGTACAAATAGCTCGACAGTAACAATAATTGTTGAAGATGCCCCAGAATCGGGAGTACCAGTATCTACTTTTCCAGAATTTTGTGAGGGTTCTGCACCATCTAGTTATGAATTATTCGATTTATTAACCGGAGAAGACCAATCAGGAACATGGTTTTCAGGAACAGATAATACTGGAGCAGTAATTACAAATCCAACAGATTTATCGAGTTTAACACCTGGTACGTATAGTTTTACGTTTGATGTTGATGCAATTGATAGTTGCGATGACGAGCTTGTTACCGTACAAGTAGCCATAAATGCTTTACCAAATACCGGAACACCACAACCAGAAACATATTGCGAAAACGACTTAGCAGCAAATTCGCCATTAGATTTATTTGATCAATTAACAGGAGAAGATGCAGGAGGAAGTTGGAGTGACGATAATACATCTGGTGCCTTAACTGGGAGTAATCTAGATTTAACACAATTAACTATAGGAACTTACAATTTCACCTATACAATAACAGATGCTAACTCATGTACAAATAGCTCGACAGTATCAATAATTGTTGCTGATGCTCCAGAATCTGGAACTGTAAATACACCAGAAGCGTTTTGTATAGCAGAAATTACTACAGGTCAAACCTATAATTTATTCGATTTATTAACTGATGAAGATCAAACAGGTGTTTGGAGCGACGATAGTGCTTCAGGAGCTTTAACCGATAATATTGTAACACTTGATGGTCTTTCGGCAGGAACATATAATTTCACTTTTAATGTTGATGCAATAAATACTTGTGATGATGTTAACGTAACTGTAAGTATTATAATTAATGATACTTCATCGCCTTCAGCTCCATCAACACAGGAATTTTGTGATGCTGCAACAGTAGCAGATTTAACGGCAACAGGAACATCAATTCAATGGTATGATGTTGCAGCAGGAGGAACTCCTTTGGCAAATACTATAGCGTTAGTTGATTCTCAAATTTATTATGCAACTCAAACAGATGCAACAACAGGATGCGAATCTTCTTTAAGAACAGCAGTAACAGCAACCATATACCAATCGCCAAATGCAGGAAATATAAATGCTACAGCCATTGTATCTTGTAACGATAATAGTAGTATAGATTTATTTACAGGTTTAGACGGTACTCAAGATACAGGAGGAACATGGCAAAATAATGATGCTGTGGGTAGTTTATCAGGAAATATTTTTGATGCTACAGGTGTTTCAGCAGGAACATATAGTTTTACTTATTTAGTAACAGCTTCGGCTCCTTGTATTGATGATAGTGAAACAATAATGGTAACTATAGAAGAACCTTTAAACGCAGGGGCTAATGTAAATCCTACATTAGATATTTGTAGCAACGAAGGCACAACAGATTTATTTACATTATTAGGTGGCGCAGATACAGGCGGAACATGGTCGCCAGCTTTAACAAGTGCCACAGGTGTTTTCGATCCATTAGAAGATGCAGATGGAACATATACTTATACATTAACAAATAGTTGCGGAACATTTACAAATCAAGTAGAAGTAACTGTAACATTAGCGCCAAATGCTGGAACAGATAATACTTTAAATATTTGTGCAGGCCATGATCCAGTAGATTTGTTTACTCTATTAGGAACTGCAGCCCAAAGCGGAGGCGTATGGTCGCCTGCACTAACAAGTGGAACGGGTCTTTTTGATCCTGCTGTCGATACCTCAAATACGTATACTTATACTGTAGCTGCAGTAGCTCCATGTTCGCCAGATGCAACAGCAGAGATAATAGTAACAGTTAATGATACACCAGCAATAATTGTTCTAGATCCAGATCCAGAGTTTTGTTTAGTAAACAATCCTACGGTAGCAAGTTTATCGGCAAGTATACGTCCAACAGGAACAGTAAATTGGTATGCCGATGCTGCATTAACAACACCAGTATTACTAACAGACAATTTAATAGATGGTGAAATTTATTATGCTACACAAACAAGCGGAAGTTGCGAATCTTCAGAAGCAGTACAAATTAATGTAACGGTTAACGATGCACCAACACCAACATTAGCCGACCCAACTTTAGAGTATTGTATTAATGATAACCCAACCATAAGTGTTTTGTCTGATAATATTGTAGAATACGATAATAGTTTAGATAACTTAAGGTGGTATGATGCAGCAACAGGAGGTTCTGCCATTTCAAATAGTTCGTTAATAACCAATACAACATATTATGTGGCATTAATAAATCAAGCTACAGGCTGCGAAAGTAGTGTGCGTTTAGAGGTTATTCCAGATTTAACAGCTTGTGGTAAATTAATAATACCCGATGGGTTTTCTCCAAACGGCGATGGTATAAATGATACGTTCGATATAGATAACCTAGCTATTTTGTATCCAAACTTCGAAATTGAAATTTATAATAGAAATGGAAATATTGTTTACAAAGGAAATGCCAATACACCACGATTCGACGGAACTTCAAATCAAGGTAGAATTGTTTCTAATGGAGATTTACCAGTAGGCGTTTACTTCTACATTTTTAATTATAACGATGGCGAAAACAAACCAGAACAAGGACGCTTATACTTAAGCAGATAATTTATAGATAAAGCAAAATTTAAGAAACATGAAAAATTTAAATATATATCATAAAATAGTTGCTTTGTTAAGTATAATCATACTGTCTTTTCAAAGTAACGCTCAACAAGACCCACAATTCACTCAATACATGTATAATATGAGTGTTATTAATCCTGCTTATGCAACCGCAGAAGAAGGTATATTAAACTTAGGAGGTTTATACAGAACCCAATGGGTAGGCATTGATGGAGCACCAAAAACAGGAAGCTTTTTTGCACATACACCTATTAACGATAAAATTGAAATGGGAATTTCGTTTACCAACGATAATATTGGCGATGTTGTTAATGAAAACAATATTTATGCAGATTTTGCATATGTTTTACCAGTAGGTATAGAAAGCAAAATATCTTTTGGTGTAAAAGCAGGTGTTACTCTTTTTGATACTAATTTTAATGGTTTTCAACTACAATCTGGTGGATCAAGTACAGATAATGCTTTTGATGAAAACATAAGTAAAGCGTTTCCTAATTTGGGTATTGGTGCTTTCTTTTTTACCGATAACTATTATTTAGGATTATCTGCACCAAATATGCTTTCTACAAAACATTTAGAAAACGAAAACGGAATTAAGGCAACAGGCGTACAAAATGTACATTACTTTTTTACAGGAGGATATGTTTTTGATATTGATAGCAACCTAAAACTAAAACCTGCATTTATGGCTAGAGGGGTAAAAGGAGCGCCATTAGCTATAGATGTTACTGCCAATGTTTTAATTAACGATAAATTAGAAGCAGGGTTAGGTTACCGATTAGACGATGCCATTAGTGCTTTGGTGAGTTTCAGAATAGCACCAGATTTAAAAATAGGTTACGCTTACGATTATACAACAACTAACCTAGGTAATTTTAACTCAGGATCTCACGAGATATTTATTTTGTTTGATGTCGATTTATTTGGGTTTAAAAACGGATACGATCGTTCACCAAGATTCTTCTAACATTTTAATACTAGGAAAACATGAAAAAATATACATACATACTTGCAGGCCTTTTATTAGTTAGCGGATTGGCACATGCACAAAAGAAAAATTTAAAACGCGTAAATAAGCTTTTTGAAATGCGAGCTTATAAAGACGCTGCCGAAATTTATGAAACCAAGGAGCGTAACCAAGAAGTGCTTCAAAATTTAGCAGATAGTTATTACTATAATTCAAGCCTTCAAAAAGCAATAAAAACGTATAGAGAACTTTTTGTAGAATATGGCGATTCTATTGATGTCGATTATCATTTTAGGTTTGCGCAAGCATTAAAAGGGGTAAAGCAATATAAAGAAGCCGATAAACATTTAAAGCTTTATTATAATAAACCGTTTAATACATTAGCTTTTATAGAACAAACCGACAAAACCACACCACATACCTTTAATTTAAAGCAAATTGAAAATAAAAATTCAAGTGGCGATTTTGGTTTATCATTTTACGGCGATAATAAAGTAGCTTTTGCTTCTGCTAGAAACTCAGAAAACCCAGATTACGCATGGAATAATTTGCCGTATTTAGATTTGTATAGCGCCACATTAACAAATCAAAATGTTTTAGAAGATATTCAACCTTTTTCTGAAGCCATAAATACAAGTTCGCACGAAAGTAATGCTGTTATTTCTAAAGATGGTAAAACCATGTATTTTAATAGAACAAACGAAACTCGAAAAAAAACAGACAACACACGTATTGCCCATATTAAAATATACAAAGCCGAATTAGTAAATGGAGCGTGGACAAATGTAACCGCCTTACCATTTACATCAAACACATATAGTACCGAACACCCTGCCTTAAGTAAAGATGAAAAAACGCTATATTTTGCAAGCGATATGCCTGGAACTTATGGTAGTTTCGATATTTATAAAGTAGCCATTAATGACGATGGTACTTATGGCGAACCAGAAAATTTAGGAGAAACTATAAACACAAAACACAGAGAGCAATTTCCGTTTATAAGCGAGTTTAACGTGTTGTATTTTTCTTCAATAGGACATCAAGGTTATGGCGGGTTAGATGTGTTTAGAAGTAATATGGTAAATAATATTTTCGATACACCAGTCAATTTAGGAAGCTCTATAAATAGTAATCTAGACGATTTTGCATATGTAATTAGAGAAAAAAATAATAAAGGTTATGTATCATCAAACCGTACAGGTTATGATAGATTATTTGGTTTTTCCAGAGAGCAAAACCCTTTAACCATGTACCAAGTAGAAGGTATTGTACAAGATTTAAACAGTAAAGCATTGCTTACGGGTTCTTTAGTAACATTGTTCGATGAGTCTAATACCGTAATTCAAGACACCATTGTTGGCAATGATGCATATTATAAATTTAAGATAGAACCAAATAAAAAATATAAAGTACGCGGTACACGAAAAGCATATATTCCGCAAGATGTAGAGTTTTCGACAGATAGTAAAGGATTAGTACAACACAACATTTATTTAAATTTAGAATCTTTTGCTGATGCTGAAGAGCGTGTTAAAGAAAACGATAAAGGCGATGTTCAAGTTAAATTAGATAAAATATTCTTTGATTTTGATGAAGCTATTATTAGAGAAGATGCAGCAATCACATTAAATGTATTGGTAGATTTAATGAAGAAATATCCATCTATGGAGGTTGAAGTATCTGCACATACAGATGCTCGAGGTCCAGACGAATATAACCTAAACTTATCTAAAAAACGAGCCGCCTCAACACTAGAATACTTAGTGAGCCAAGGTATTGAAAGAAACCGATTAAAGAGTATAGGCTACGGCGAAATGCAACCACTTAACGAGTGTGTTAAAGAAGGCATCTGTGACGATAGAGAATATGATGTTAACAGACGTTGCGAGTTTACAATTTTAAATTAATCAACCAATAATAATCAACCAATTATTTAAAAAGCCTTTCCACTTTGGAAAGGCTTTTTGTTTATATTTGCTTGTACAGAACTTGTTTCAGTATCTATATCAATCAAGATAAAATATTTAATGAACGAAAACCTAGATCCAACAAACAACAATTTTTCACCTGAAGAATTTGATGTAGAAAAAAAACTAAGACCCTTATCATTCGATGATTTTACGGGTCAGGATCAAGTATTAGAAAACCTTCAAATATTCGTTCAAGCAGCAAATTTAAGAACCGAAGCTTTAGACCATACATTATTTCATGGGCCTCCAGGTTTAGGAAAAACAACCTTGGCACATATTTTAGCTAACGAGTTAGATGTAGGTATTAAGGTAACCTCGGGTCCCGTTTTAGATAAACCAGGCGATTTAGCAGGTTTGTTAACCAATCTTGAAGATCGCGATGTACTATTTATTGATGAAATTCATCGATTAAGCCCTATTGTAGAAGAATATTTATACTCTGCAATGGAAGATTATAAAATTGATATTATGATTGAAACAGGGCCCAATGCAAGAACCGTTCAAATTAATCTTAACCCTTTTACATTAATTGGAGCAACAACACGTTCTGGCTTATTAACTTCGCCTATGCGTGCCCGTTTTGGTATACAAAGTAGGTTACAATATTATAAAACAGATTTACTTACAACTATAGTACAACGAAGTGCCACTATTTTAAATGTTCCAATTTCTATGGAAGCAGCTATAGAAATTGCTGGCCGAAGCCGAGGTACACCTAGAATAGCAAATGCCTTGTTACGTCGAGTAAGAGATTTTGCTCAAATAAAAGGCAATGGCAGTATAGATATTAAAATTGCAAAATATGCTTTAGAAGCCCTAAATGTTGATGCTCATGGCTTAGACGAAATGGATAATAAAATTTTAACAACTATTATCGATAAGTTTAAAGGCGGACCTGTTGGAATTTCTACAATAGCAACAGCTGTAAGCGAAAGTCCAGAAACTATTGAGGAAGTTTACGAGCCCTTTTTAATACAACAAGGCTTTATTATGCGAACACCTCGCGGGCGCGAAGTTACAGAGCAAGCATACAAGCACTTAGGAAAAACTAAAGGACCAACTCAAGGCGGGCTATTTTAATGGGAAAATATAACTACCCAAATAAAATACCATTTTTTAAGTTCTTATCTCAAGTTAGAGGTGTTGCCAGAAACCCAATACCGTTTCATAATAAATGGTTTAACGAAGTTGGCGATACATTTTCAATTAAATCACCATTTTACGGATATGTTGTTTTAACTCGAAATGCCACTATAACAAAACATATGCTTCAAAAAAACCATAAAGCATATAGCAAATCTAAAATACAAACTACCTACTTATCTAAATATGTTGGTTACGGGCTTTTAACCTCAAGCGGAGATTATTGGTTAAAACAACGCCGGTTAATACAGCCCGCTTTTCATAAAGAAAAAATTAACAATTTGGTTTCAATCATTAATAATGCTATAGAAAATCAAGTTAATAATATTAAAACACCAACAACCCCAATCGACTTATATCCAATAATGAATGAATTAGCTTTTGAGGTTGTTGCAAAATCATTATTTAATTTTTCGGCAGAAAAGCAAACCTTAAAACGACTTCAATTTATAATAGAAAAGTTACAATTATTTATTGTTAAAGAGTTACGCTTACCTTACAAAAAACTTTGGTATATAATAAATGGAGACATTAGCTATCATATGAAGCTAGTAAAGGAAAGCCAAAATATTATTAATACAATTTTACAGCAACGACGAGCATCAAAAACGCAGCACGACGATTTGTTAGACATGTTAATTCATGCTAAATATGAAGATGGCTCTACCATGACAAACAAACAATTAATTGACGAAATTTTAATTTTATTTGTAGCTGGTCATGAAACAACAGCCAATGCACTAACGTTTACCTTAAAGCTTTTAGCACAAAATAAGGACGCTTTAAAAAAGGTTGAAGAAGAAGTCGCTTATGTAAATGCACAAAATGTATCTCCATTAAAAGAAATAACATTATTAAATTATACTAAATGCTGTATTGAAGAAAGCCTTAGGCTGTATCCGCCAGCCTGGATTACAGATAGAGTTAATACAGAAGATGATAAAATAGGTAACTACCATATAAAAAAGGGAACCATTCTAGGAGCTTCAATATATGAGTTACACCGCAATAAAAAATATTGGAAAAACCCCGAAGTTTTTAACCCCGAACGTTTTTTTGAAGAAAATAGAAAACAAATACTGCCCTATTATATGCCTTTTGGAGCAGGACCAAGATTATGTATAGGAAATAATTTTGCCATGTACGAGATGATTTTAGTAATAAAATCTATTGTTAAAAAATTTAATATAACATCAAACAACGATAAAATAAAAATAAATCCTTTAATTACATTAAAGCCAGTTGATGTTAAACTTAAATTTACTTTAAAGTAAAGCGTGATAGAAAACAAATCAAAATACACTAAACTTATAAAAGCCGAAGCAAAACGGCTAGGTTTTTTGTCGTGTGGCATTAGCAAAGCAGAGTTTTTAGAAACCGAAGCACCACGACTAGAAAAATGGTTAAATAAAAACATGAACGGAGAAATGCGTTACATGGAAAACCATTTTGATAAACGTTTAGACCCTACAAAACTAGTAGAAGGCTCTAAAAGTGTTGTGTCTTTGTTGTTAAATTATTTTCCTTCAGAAAAGCAAAGTCAAGATAGTTTTAAAATTTCAAAATATGCTTATGGTAACGATTATCATCATGTAATTAAATCTAAATTAAAAGAACTTACACATTTTATTCAAGATAAAATAGGCGATGTACATGGACGGGCCTTTGTAGATTCTGCTCCAGTTCTAGATAAAGCTTGGGCTGCAAAATCTGGACTAGGCTGGATAGGAAAACACAGTAACTTATTAACACAACAAGTTGGCTCTTTTTATTTTATAGCCGAATTAATTATAGATTTAGAATTAGAGTACGATACAATAACAACAGATCATTGCGGCACCTGTACTGCATGTATAGATGCTTGCCCTACAGAAGCCATAACAGAACCCTATGTGGTAGATGGAAGCAAATGTATTTCTTATTTAACTATAGAACTAAAAGAAAATATACCACCAGCATTTAAAGGTAAAATGGACAATTGGATGTTTGGTTGCGATGTATGCCAAGATGTATGCCCATGGAATAGGTTTTCTAAACCTCATAATCAACCTCTTTTTAATCCGCACCCAGAACTGTTATCAATGACAAAAAAAGACTGGTTAGAAATTACTGAAGATGTTTTTAAGAAGGTATTTCAGAAATCTGCAGTAAAACGCACTAAATTTTTAGGTTTAAAAAGAAATATTAATTTTGTGAAATAATCTATAAATCAGAAAGTTGTAATTATTTTGTTATTAAGAATATTTCGATTTGATTGAATATTATATCAAAATTTGAATTTTTAGGGAAAAATCTTTCAAAATTTAGTATTTTGCATATATAATATAAAAATATGGTTACTCCCCTTGAACCTGAAAATGAGTCTGAAAGAATAGAGAAATTAAAATCTTATAATATTCTTGATACACTCCCCGAAAAGGATTATGACAATATCACAAGCATTGCTGCGCAAATATGTGGTGTACCAATAGCCTTAATTAGTCTTGTAGACGATAAAAGGCAATGGTTTAAATCGCATCATGGTTTAAATGCAACAGAAACCCCTAAAGAATATGCCTTTTGTGCCCATGCCATAAATAATTTAGATGCCCCATTTATAGTGCAAGATGCTCGAAAAGATGTGCGTTTTCATGATAACCCATTAGTTGTAGAAGCTCCAAATGTAATTTTTTATGCAGGTGTGCCTCTTAAAAGTAATGATGGTCTTGCGTTAGGCACATTGTGTGTTATTGATAATAAACCAAATTTATTAAGTCAAAGTCAAATAGAATCTTTATCGGCACTCTCAAATCAAGTAATGAATTTATTAGAACTTCGTAAAAGTAAATTTTTGCTTGAAGAAGCTTTAGTAGATTTAGAAGAGAAAAACCAAGAGTTAGAACGTTTTGCTTATGTAGCAGCTCACGATTTAAAATCGCCTTTAATTAATATATCAAGTTTAGCAGAATTATTTATAGAAGAAAATAAAGGTGACATTGATGAAGAAAATTTAGAAACCTTAAAACTTATAGTAAGCTCTTCAGAAAGCCTAAAAGAATTAGTCGATGGTTTGCTAGATTATAGTAAGAGTGATGCTATTTTAAAAGAAAAGAAAACTACAATTAATTTAGAAAGTTTAATTTTAGAGATAGAAGGCCTTTTTAATTTTGATCATAAAATTAAAATGACTTTAAATTCTACACTAGAAACTATAAATGCAAATAAAACAGCCATTAATCAAATATTTATAAATTTAATGTCTAATGCCATTAAGTATAACGATAAAGAGCATGTAGTAATTAATTTTAATGTAAAAGAAACTAAAACCCACTATAAGTTTTTTGTAAAAGATAATGGTCCAGGAATAGCAAAGGCTAATCAGGAACGAATATTTAAAATTTTCGAAAAACTGGATAATTACGATAAGTTTGGTCGTACAGGAAACGGTATAGGACTAGCAACAGTAAAAAAAATAGTTGAAAAATCTGGAGGCGAAATATCGGTAAATTCAGAGTTAGGTAATGGTGCCGAATTTATTTTTACAATTAAAAAGTAAACCCAATTGTAATAAAATAGTTTGTTGTTTTCTTAATTAAAGCAAGTCTTTAAACTATAAAGTATTGGTAATTAATTTTATTTGTTATTAAGTATTTTACATTAACCTTTTAAAAGTAAATAAAGTACAAGTAAAAACTTAAAAGATTAAAGCTTTCAATCAATAGGATTACTATCTTTGCTCACTTAATTAACCATAGTTATGAGCGAAGAAAGCAAACGAAGAGAGGCCCTTATATACCACGCTAAACCAACTCCAGGTAAAATTAAAGTGGTTCCAACCAAAAAGTATGCAACACAACGCGATTTGTCGTTAGCCTATTCTCCAGGAGTGGCAGCCCCTTGTTTAGAAATCGAAAAAGATAAAGAAAACGCTTACCGTTATACCTCTAAAGGAAATTTGGTAGCAGTAATATCTAACGGAACAGCGGTTTTAGGATTGGGTAATATAGGTCCAGAAGCATCAAAGCCTGTAATGGAAGGAAAAGGCTTATTGTTTAAAATTTTTGCAGATATTGATGTTTTTGATATTGAGGTAGATACAGAAAATATTGAAGAATTTATTCAAACCGTTAAAAAAATAGCTCCTACGTTTGGAGGTATCAATCTTGAAGATATTAAAGCACCCGAGGCTTTCGAAATAGAAAGACGTTTAAAAGAAGAACTGGATATACCAGTAATGCATGACGACCAACATGGTACCGCAATTATCTCGGCTGCAGCATTAATAAATGCTGTAGAATTAGCTAAAAAGAAAATAGAAGACGTTAAAATTGTAATTAGTGGCGCTGGTGCAGCTGCTATTTCTTGTTCGCGTTTATACCAAGCCTGTGGTGCCAAACGCGAAAATATGGTAATGCTAGACAGTAAAGGTGTTATAAGAAACGATAGAGATAATCTAAGTCCTGAAAAAGCCGAGTTTGCTACGCATAGAAAAATAGATACGCTTGAGGAAGCTATGAAAGATGCCGATGTGTTTATAGGGTTATCTATGGCCGATCTTGTTACTCCAGATATGCTTTTAGCAATGGCTCAAAACCCAATTGTTTTTGCAATGGCAAATCCAGACCCAGAAATTAAATACGATTTGGCTATAGCTACGCGCAAAGATATAATTATGGCTACCGGCCGTTCAGATCATCCTAACCAAGTAAACAATGTATTAGGGTTTCCTTTTATTTTTAGAGGTGCACTAGATGTTAGAGCCACAAAAATAAATGAAGCCATGAAAATGGCAGCCGTAAAATCTTTAGCAAGGTTAGCAAAAGAGCCAGTTCCAGAACAAGTAAATATTGCTTACGGTGAAACACGGTTAACTTTTGGTAAAAATTATATTATTCCAAAACCTTTTGATCCGCGTTTAATAGCCGAAGTACCACCAGCAGTAGCAAAAGCAGCTATGGAAAGCGGAGTAGCCAAACACCCTATAACAGATTGGGCTAAGTATGAAGATACGCTGCTTGAACGTTTAGGGTCTGATAATAAGTTGGTTAGGTTGTTGTTAAATCGAGCTAAGTTAAACCCAAAACGTGTTGTTTTTGCAGAGGCAGATCAGCTAGATGTGTTAAAAGCAGCGCAAATTGTTTATGAAGAAGGTGTAGCAATACCTATTTTGCTAGGAAGAAAGGAAACCATTGAAACGTTAATGGAGGAGATCGAGTTTGATGCAGATATTGCTATTATTGATCCAAAAACAGAAGAAGAAAACGACCGAAAAAATAAATACGCTAAAGTATATTGGGAACAACGCAAGCGTCGTGGTGTAACGTATTATGCCGCTCAACGTTTAATGCGAGAACGTAATTATTTTGCAGCTATGATGGTTAATCAAGGCGATGCCGATGCATTAATATCAGGGTATTCTAGAAATTACCCATCGGTTGTAAAACCAATGCTAGAGCTTATAGGTTTAATGCCGGGTATAAGCAGGGCTGCCACAACAAATATTATGATGACTAAAAGAGGGCCACTATTTTTAAGCGACACTTCCATAAATATAGACCCCGATGCAAAAACACTAGCTAAAATAACTCAAATGACATCAAGAGTTATTAAAATGTTTGGTTTAAACCCTGTATTAGCTATGGTATCTTATTCTAATTTTGGCTCTTCAACTAACGCAAGAGCTTCAAAAGTAAGAGAAGCAGTATCGTTATTACACAGAAACTATCCTGATATGATAGTTGATGGCGAGTTGCAAACAGATTTTGCTTTAAATAACGACATGCTTCAAGAACGATTTCCGTTTTCAAAATTAGCAGGTAAAAAAGTAAACGCATTAATTTTTCCAAATTTAGATTCTGCAAACATTACTTATAAGTTGTTAAAAGAATTACATGAAGCCGACTCAATTGGCCCAATAATGTTGGGAATGCGAAAACCAGTACATATTCTTCAATTAGGAGCAAGTGTAGACGAAATTGTTAATATGACTGCCATTGCTGTTATCGATGCTCAGCATAAAGAAAAATGGGAATTAGAAAATGCAAACAAGTAATAAAAGTAATGCGAATAATTTTATTACATTTGGGTGTTTAACGAATAACAATTCATGATAACGCATATTCAAGGAAAACTTACCGAGAAAAATCCAACACATGTGGTTATAGATTGTAATGGTGTAGGCTATATGCTAAATATATCGTTACATACTTATTCGCAAATACCAGATAACGAGTTTTTAAAATTATATACGCATTTACAGGTTAAAGAAGATTCGCATACACTTTACGGTTTTTCATCGTTAGCCGAACGCGAAATTTTCCGGCTATTAATATCTGTAAGCGGTATTGGCGCTAGTATTGCAAGAACTATGCTGTCATCATTAACACCAAAACAAATACGCGAAGGAATTGCTGGTGGCGATGTACCATTAATTCAATCTATAAAAGGTATTGGAGCAAAAACAGCACAACGTGTTATTTTAGATCTAAAAGATAAAATTTTAAAGATTTACGATATAGACGAAGTTTCTGTTTCAAAAGGCAATACCAACAAAGATGAAGCGTTATCTGCTTTAGAAGTGCTTGGTTTTGTGAAAAAACAGGCCGAACGTGTTGTTGATAAGATTATGATAGGGCAACCTGAAGCAGATGTTGAAACCATTATAAAACTGGCCTTAAAAAATTTATAATAATATTTTGAACCAAACTAACTGTAAACGATACTACTTAACTAAACAAATTTCCCTTATAGCATTTTTGCTATGTTTTTCTTTTGTAGCTTGGTCTCAGCAGCCAACGCAAGACACTACAAAAACAGGATTTAGTTTAGGTAAAATTAAAGTACCAAACCCTAATAGTGTTGAGTCTAAATATACTTACGACCCCATAACAGATAGATATATTTATACCGAAAAAATAGGTAGTTTTAATATAAATTATCCTGTTATTTTAACGCCTAAAGAGTATTATGCATTAGTTGCTAAAGAAAATTTACGTAGTTATTATAAAGAAAAAATTGATGCTTTTGATGGGAAAAAAGAAGGCGCAGAAGACGACAGGAAAAATTTATTGCCAGAATTTTATGTAAAATCAGATTTTTTTGAAACCATTTTTGGAAGCAATACCATCGAAGTTATTCCGCAAGGATCTGTAGAAATGGATTTGGGTGTTCTGTTTTCAAAACAAGACAATCCGTCATTTTCACCAAGAAATAGAAGTAATTTTACTTTTGATTTTGATCAACGAATTAGTTTAAGTTTATTAGGTAAAGTTGGTACAAGATTACAAGTAAATGCTAATTATGATACGCAGTCTACTTTCGATTTTCAGCAACTTATAAAATTAGAATACACACCAACAGAAGACGATATTATTCAAAAAATAGAAGTTGGTAATGTAAGCATGCCTTTAAATAGTTCTTTAATTACAGGAGCACAAAGTTTATTTGGTGTAAAAGCACAACTACAATTTGGGAAAACAACCGTTACTGGAGTTTTTTCAGAACAAAAATCGCAAGCCAATACCGTAATTGCTCAAGGTGGTGGTACACTTGAAGAATTCGAGATTTTTATTAGAGAGTATGATGAAAATAGACACTTCTTTTTAGCACAATATTTTAGAGACGAGTACGATAATGCTTTAGCAAACTACCCGTTTATTAATAATAAAGGTTTACAAATAACAAGGTTAGAAGCTTGGGTTACTAATAGAAGTAACAGAACCGAAAATGTTAGAAATATTGTTGCACTTCAAGATTTGGGAGAATCTTTTTATAGTGCAGCACAACCAGATAACGATAATTTATTGTTAGATCCAATACCAGGAGGTTTCATAAATACAACCAATGCATTTCCAGATAATGCAAATAATGATTTCGATCCTACAGCTATAGGAAGCACATCGGTTTTAAATAATCAAATTAGAGATATCTCAACAGCAGATCAAGGTTTTGGAGCATTAAGTGCTCAGGTAAATGAAGGAGGCGATTATGCTAAGCTTGAAAACGCAAGAAAATTAATTAATGGTCAAGAATACACATTAAATACAGAGTTAGGATACATATCGCTTAACCAACGTTTAAATAACGACGAGGTTTTAGCAGTAGCATTTCAATATACAGTAGGCGGAAAAGTATACCAAGTAGGAGAATTTGCTAATGATGGTTTAGACGCTACCGATGTTGAATTAAATGATGATAACGAAGTTGTATCGGTAGTAAATACAGCACTTGTTTTAAAAATGTTAAAAAGTAGTATTACAAATGTAAACCAACCTGTGTGGGATTTAATGATGAAAAATATTTATGACACAGGAGCTTATAATTTAAGTCAAGACGATTTTACATTAAATATTTTTTATAACGAAGCCTCTCCTTTAAACTTCATTTCTCCAGTTGGAGCTAGTTTCGAGCTAGATATTAATGGAAACCCTGTAACAGGAAGTACGCCAAGCGATGATCTTATAGAAAACTCACCATTACTAAGAGTTTTTAATCTAGATAAATTAAACTTTAATAACGACCCGCAGTCTAGAGGTGATGGTTTTTTCGATTTTGTGCCAGGCATTACCGTTATTCCTCAAAATGGAAAAATTGTATTTACAAGCGCCGAGCCTTTTGGTGAATATTTATACAATGTTTTAGGGGGCGGAAATAATTACGATGATGCAGATAATGCGTTGTTTAACGACGACCAAAAAAAATATGTATACGATATACTATATAAAAGCACAAAAACAGCAGCTTTAGAAGAGGTTGAAAAAAATAAATTTAAATTAAAAGGCCGCTATAAGTCTTCTGGAGGAGGCGATGGTATTCCAATAGGAGCGTTTAATGTACCAAGAGGTTCTGTTCGTGTAACAGCTGGTGGGCGTGTGTTAGTAGAAGGCATTGACTATACGGTAAATTACCAGTTAGGCCGCGTTCAAATATTAGATGAGTCTTTAAAAGCATCAAACACACCAATACAGGTTTCAACCGAAAATAATGCTGTTTTTGGCCAGCAAACCAGACGATTTACAGGTTTAAATGTCGAGCATAAGTTTAACGAAAATTTTGTTTTAGGAGCAACCTTATTAAACCTTAACGAACGCCCAATAACTCAAAAAGCAAATTACGGTTCAGAGTCCATCAACAATACAATTTTTGGTTTAAACGGAAACTATTCTACCAAAGTGCCATTTTTAACCAGATTAGCCAATAAATTACCTAATATAGATACCGATGTAGAATCTAATTTATCGCTTCGTGGCGAATTTGCTTATCTAGCGCCAGGAGCACCTAAAGGAACCGATTTAAATGGCGAGGCTACGTCTTATATTGATGATTTTGAAGGCTCGCAAAATGGTATCGATTTAAAATCACAACAATCTTGGTTTTTATCCAGTAGACCTTTAGATATTGATGGCGATGGCGATTTTGATGAGCTAGAAGATCAAGCAGGTGTACAAAACGGATACGATAGAGCTTTACTAAACTGGTATACTATCGACCCGATATTTTATAGCAATCAACGACCAGGAGAAATATCAGACGAAGATGTTTCTGGCCTATACACTAGTCGTGTATTTATAAACGAATTATTTCCAGAGCGCGACTTAGTTCAAGGGCAAAACTCAGTAATTTTCACATTAGATTTAGCATATTACCCCGAAGAACGTGGGCCATACAACTATCAAACCAATAATATCGATATAGCTAACGATGTACTTACAAGCCCAGAAAATTCTTGGGCCGGAATAACAAGACAAATAACATCTACAGATTTCGAACAGCAAAATGTAGAGTATATCGATTTTTGGTTGCAAGATCCTTTTCAAGATAACCCATCAAACCCCGGAGGTAAATTAGTTTTTAACTTAGGAAATATTTCTGAAGATATTATAAAAGATGGCAAAAAATTATACGAAAATGGTTTACCAAAAGATGGCGATGTTAGTTTATTAACAGAAACAAGTTGGGGTACCGTTGTGCCACAAAACCAATCGTTAATTTATACGTTTGATAGTACAGGCGACGAAAGAAACAATCAAGATGTTGGTTATGATGGGTACGATGATTCTGAAGAAGCTCCGGCCGACGATACAAGATTCGCCCCATTTAACGGGAAAGAAGATCCAGCAAAAGATAACTACGCCTATTTTTTAAATACCGAAGGGAATATATTTGAACGTTATAAAAAATATAACGGAGTTCAAGGTAATACACCAGATACATTTACAAATACAGATAGAGCAGCAAATACACAGCCCGATGTAGAAGATATTAATCGTGATAATACCATGAACACGATTGATAGTTATTTTGAATACGAATTAGATCTTACTAGAGCAAATTTACCGCAATCTCAAGCAGATTTCGATAATATGTCTGATGCAAATCCGCTAAAAGAGTTTTTAAGAGATTTTAAAGACAGACCAAGAGCCTTTCCAAATGGCGATACACGTAATGTAAGATGGTATCAATTTAGAATCCCAGTTCAAGGAAGCCACGTTAAAGCCGTTGGTGGTATTAACGATTTACGTTCGGTAAGATTTACAAGAATATATCTTAAAGATTTTCAAGAAGCAACCGTATTTCGTTTTGGAACCTTAGATTTAGTAAGAAGCGATTGGAGACGTTATACCCAAGCTTTAGATAAAGATGACCCAACACCAGAAGACGATCAAACCAGCTTTTCGGTTGGTGTAATTGGGACGCTTGAAAATGAAGGAAGCTACCAAAGACCTCCAGGAATCGAGCCAGAAGAATTGTTTAATAACAATACGGTGGTGCGCCAAAATGAGCAATCATTAGTCGTTAAAGTTTGTAATCTTGAAACCGAAGATTCTAAGGCTGTTTATAAAAACATTAATATAGATATGCGCCAATACAAACGCATGCGAATGTTTATGCATGCAGAAGATGGCGAATCTGGTATAGGTGATTTAGCCGATAATGATTTGGTTGGCTTTATTAGAATGGGTAACGATTTAACCGAAAACTATTACCAAATAGAAATACCTTTAGAAGTTTCAACCTCTACAACACGAGAAGGTTTGTGGCCAACGGCTAACGAAATAAATTTACCAGTAGAAATTTTAGGAAAAATTAAAGCCGAAGCATTTACAGATGCAGCTCCACCAACAGGCGATGCTAGATTTTATGATGTTATAGGAAACGATATTGTAAGAGTAGCAGATGGTAATACTTTTGTAGGTTATACCTCAGGGCAACACCGTGTTGCAATTAAAGGAAACCCTAATTTTGGAGATATTAGAACCTTAATGGTAGGTGTTAAAAATGCCACACCAAGTAACGATGTTTGTGCCGAGGTTTGGTTTAACGAATTAAGACTATCTGATCTAAATAACGAAGGTGGCTGGGCAGCAGTTGTAAGCATGGATACCAACATTGCCGATTTTGCAAACATTAGTGCAACAGGTAGGCAAAGCACCTCCGGATTTGGTTCTTTAGAGCAAGGTCCAAGCCAACGTAGCCTAGAAGATGTTAAGCAGTATGATGTAGTAACCAATATTAATGTTGGACAATTATTACCCAAAAAATGGGGAATTCAAGTGCCATTTAATTACGCACAAAGTGAGGAGCTAATTACACCTAAATACGATCAGTTTTATAAAGATTTAACTTTAGAGTCTAGGTTAGATGCTGCCAATAGTAATGCCGAAAAAGAAAAAATAAAACAACAGTCTGAAGATTATACAAAACGGCAAAGCATAAATTTTATAGGTGTTAGAAAAACAAGAACAACCGATAAAAAACCACGTTTTTATGATGTTGAAAACGTAACATTAAATTACTCCTATAATAAAGTAGAGCACAGAGATTTCGAAATAGAAAACTCAGTAAATAAAACCCTTCGAGTAGGTGCTAATTATGCACATAACTTTAACCCAATAACCATCGAGCCTTTCAAAAATAAAGATTCGCTTTTTACAGGTAAGTACTGGAAAATTTTAAAAGACTTTAATTTTAATTTATTGCCATCTAGCTTTACTATAAATACCGATATTAATAGGCAGTATAACAGACAAAAATTTAGAGAAATAGATTTAACTGCAGATAGTGGTAATATTGGTATAGAAGAATTATACAGAAGAAATTATACATTCGATTTTCAGTACGCTATAAACTACAATTTAACCAATTCGTTACAATTTAACTTTACAGCTGCCAACAATAATATTGTTAGAAACTACTTTAAAGATAACGATTTAATTGCTGGCGAGCAAGATGAAAATTTAGACGTATGGGATGGTTTATTAGATGTTGGCGACCCAAATAGACAAACACAAAACCTAGGTGTTACATACCAATTGCCTCTTAATAAAATACCAACCTTTAGTTTTATTGATGCTACTTACCAATACACAGGTAGTTTCCAATGGCAAAAAGGCTCTGATTTGTATGGAAGTTTAGAAGTTGATGGGCAAACCTACGATTTAGGAAATACAGTTCAAAACTCAAACGTTCATAATATCAATACTTCGTTAGATATGACACGTTTTTATAAATACATAGGGTTAGTTAAAAAACCAATTAGACGTGTAAGAACCAGAACCAGAACAACACCAGGAGGAGGACCTCCAGGAATAAAGAAAGAAGATAGCAAAAAGAAAACATCAAGACCCAAAAACCAAAGTGTTACCAAGCTTTTAAATGCAGGCGTAGACATTTTAACCAGTATAAAACGAATTCAAGTTAATTACTCAGAAAACAATGGTATGTTTTTACCAGGTTATTTAAATACACCAGGTTTTATAGGAACATTAAAACCAACAGTAGGCTTTACATTTGGTAGCCAATCCGATGTAAGGTATTTAGCTGCACGACGAGGCTGGTTAACAACCTTCGATGAGTTTAATCAGCAATACACAGCAACGAATACAAAACAATTAGATGTTTCTGCAAGTTTACAGCCGGTAAGAGATTTAAAAATAGATATTGTAGGAAATAGAGCTTACTATGAAAATTTCACCGAAAATTATAGAGTAGAAAATGGAATTTATAACCCATTAACACCTAATACATTTGGTAATTTTAACATTTCAACGGTTTTAATAAAAACAGCCTTTAGCAAAAGCGACGAAGTAAATTCTGAAGCCTTTAATGAATTTAGGTCTAACAGATTAAAAATAGCAGAAAGACTAGCCGAAAAGTTTTACGGAACAACAGCTTACGAAAGAGACCCAGAAACCAACTTCCCGTTAGGGTTTGGTAAAAACAATCAAAAAGTATTATTACCAGCCTTTTTGGCAGCCTATTCGGGGCAAGATGCTAGTAAGGTAAAAACAAGTGCTTTTAGAGACATCCCAATTCCAAACTGGGATTTAAAATATACCGGTTTCATGAAGTTTAATTGGTTTAAAAAACGCTTTAAACGTTTTTCTGTAACCCATGGTTATCGCTCGTCTTATACCATCAATCAATTTAATACCAACCTAAATTTAAACTTAAACCCAGACGATAACGAAGCACCTGTGCCAGGTATTCCATATTCAGACCCAAATCAGCCTGAAGCAGGAAAAGATCAATCAGGAAACTTTAAAAACGAAAGATTATTTAGTAATGTAAATTTAACCGAATTGTTTAGCCCTCTAGTTAGAGTAGATCTTGAAATGAAAAATTCAGTTAGAATTCTTGCCGAAATAAAAAAGGACAGAATGCTATCTTTAAGTTTTGATAATAACTTGTTAACCGAAGTTCAGGGCAATGAATATATTATAGGATTAGGATACAGAATTAAAGATTTACGTATTCGTTCAAAATTAGCCGGACCAAAAAAACGTATTGTTAGCGATTTAAATATGAAAGCCGATATATCTGTAAGAGATAATAAAACAATTATTAGATATTTAGATTTAGAGAATAACCAAATAACATCTGGGCAAACCATTTGGGGGTTAAAATACTCGGCCGATTATGCGTTTAGTAAAAACCTAACCGGAATATTTTATTTCGATTATACATTTTCAGACTATGCCATTTCAACAGCATTTCCACAAACAACAATTCGCTCAGGCTTTACATTACGATATAATTTTGGAAATTAATAATAGACTTTAAAACGTAAATTTTAACTTATTACAATAAAACTTCAATTAACAAAATTAATATTTGAAAAGTGATTTTGAATAAATACATTTGTTGAATAAATTTATTTAAAATTATAAAAATGAATATTCCTTCAGAATTAAAATACACTAAAGACCACGAATGGGTAAAAATTGATGGCGATATAGCAACCATTGGAATAACCGATTTTGCTCAAAGCGAATTAGGAGATATAGTTTACGTAGAAGTTGAAACTTTAGATGAAACCTTAGAAGCCGATGAGGTTTTTGGAACCGTAGAAGCTGTAAAAACCGTTTCGGATTTATTTTTGCCATTATCTGGAGAGATTATAGAATTTAACGAAGGTCTAGAAGACGAACCAGAAATAGTTAATTCCGATCCTTATGAAGGGGGCTGGATGATTAAAGTTAAATGTTCTGATTTATCTCAGTTAGACACATTAATGTCGGCCAACGATTATAAAACACTTATAGGTGCTTAAAAAAACCTGTTTTGTAGCTGCTTTAGGGTATGCCATAACATTAGGAGCTGTAAGTTTAATAACATTAAACGATTTGCCCGATGTAAATATATCTTTTGCAGATAAAATATTTCACTTTTTTGCATATAGCCTTTTTGCAATTTTATGGTATTTTGCTTTTAATTTTACTTTTAATTTTAAAAAACATAAAGCCATAATTTATGCGTTTACCTTAGCTGTGCTATTTGGCATAATTATTGAAATATTACAAGATACAATGACAGTTTCAAGAGCGTTAGATGTTTACGATGCTATAGCCAATACACTAGGGGCTTTAATTGCTTCAGCTTTAATTTGGTTTAAAAATAGTTTGCACGTTAAAAACTCTTAAACGCTTGCTTTTTTGATAAATAAATAGTTATTTTAGCAATCTTGATAAACGAATTAAATTATGGAACTTAAAAAAAATCCCAAAGCAAATGTTGGACGTAACAGTTCACTTTACTTCGCCATTGGATTAGCGTTAATGTTATTTTTAACTAATTACGCTATTAATTACAAAACTTACGACAAATCTGATATTGATATAGGTCAATTAGATATGGAAGAATTGGATGATGAAGAAATTCCAATCACAGAACAAATTCAAACACCACCACCACCACCACCACCACCTGCTGCACCAGAAGTTATTGAGGTTGTAGAAGACGAAGAAGAAGTTGAAGAAACAGTAATTGAATCTACAGAGGTAGACCAAGAAACCGAAATCATGGAGGTAGAAGAGGTTGAAGTAGAAGAGGTTGAAGAAGATATTGATGTTCCTTTTTCTGTAATTGAAAATGTGCCAATTTTCCCTGGTTGCGAAAAAGGTAGCAACACAGCAAAAAGAGATTGTATGTCAAAAAAAATATCTCAGTTTGTAAACAAAAAGTTTAATACAGAGTTGGCTAGTGATTTAGGTTTATCAGGAAGACAACGTATAAACGTGATATTTAAAATCGATAAAACAGGAACAGTAACAGGAATTCGTGCCAGAGCACCACATCCTGGATTAGAAAAAGAAGCGAAAAGAGTAATTGGTCTATTACCAAAAATGAAACCAGGAAAACAACGTGGTAAGCCGGTAAACGTTCCATATTCTTTACCTATAATTTTCCAAGTTCAAGACTAAAATATTATTTTATCTTAATATAAATAAAAACCTCGAAGTTAGCTTCGAGGTTTTTTGTTTAATATAAAATCCCGTTATAAAGAATAACGGGATTTTTTTTGGTATGCTTATTGTGACTTTATCATAATATTAACATTTTAATCTATAATTATTATGAGTAATCAAAACAATGCTCACGAACTCATTCGGCAAAATGAGCAAATCGTGAAAAAATCGCAAAAGCATGAAGCAAATTTACAAAAAAACTCAACCCTTTATTTTCAAATTGGGTTAATTGTATGCTTACTAGCAGCATTTGGACTGCTGGAAATGAAGTTTGAAAAAACGGTACCTAAGGTTTACGGAACATTAATTGAAGAACCTGGTATAACTTATATTAATGTGCCAATAATTAAGCCTGAAACTCCTGTTTATAATGAGCCAATAAAACGAAAAGCAGTAAAGCAACCATTAAGTTATGAAGAGGTCCCAGACGATACTCCAGAAGAAATTTTTAAAGAAACATTTATAGAGCCAACAATTGATGTTCCTATTTTTAATCCTGATGCAATTCCAACATTAGAAAAAAAACCAGAAGATCCAGAAAACGTCCCGTTTTTTGCAATTCAAAACGCTCCTATCTATCCTGGTTGCGAAAACGCTAAGGATAATAGTGAAAGAAAAAAATGCATGTCGCAAAAAATCACGAAACTTATACAACGTAAGTTTGATGGTAGCGATATTGCTGCAAATTATGGTTTAACTGGAAAACAAAAAATAGATGTGCAATTTACTATTGATAAAACTGGCCGAGTAACAAATATAAAAACGAGAGCGCCACACCCAAAATTAGAAGAAGAAGCCATACGGGTTGTTAATTTCATACCAGAAATGACACCTGGCAAGCAAAGAGATACCAATGTTGGTGTTATTTACAATTTACCCATTGTATTTCAAGTACAATAAAGATAAATTATAATTTAGTGTCTTTAAAACCGTTATTACTAAAGTGGTAGCGGTTTTTTAATAGGCCATTATTAAAATTATAGTATCTTTCAACTTTAATTCTATACGTAATAAAAACATGAAGCAATTCATTGTACTATTTCTATTTTTAGTTCAATATAATTTGTATTCTCAAAACACATTTTTACAAGAAAAGCCTCCAGTTTTTCCATCGTGCGAGAGTATAGCTATAGATTCTTTGCAAGCTTGTTTCGATAAGCAGGTATTTAGTAGAATTTATAAGACTTTTAAAGTGCCACAGCAAATAACTAAAGATGCTTATAGTGGTGAGGTTGTTGTGCTTTTTGAGGTAGATGCGACAGGTCGTTTTAGAGTACTTTATACCGATGCTTTATATAAAGAGTTAAAAGAAGAAGCAAAACGTGTGTTTTCAGAATTCCCAAAAATACAACCCGCAATTTATAATGGTAAAAATACCTATAAGCAATATTCTATACCAATAAAAATACCTTTAGTGAGTCAATCTGTTGTTACTAAAGATTTAGCTTCTCAAAAAAAAATCAATAAGTTAGAATTAGCAGCTAAAACAGAATTTGATGCTGTTAACGATGAGCTTAAAGCATTTCAAAATAAAGCCTTTAAAAGCCAGTTAAATATTCAATTTACGCACAGCGATTATGCTAGGTTTGATAGGCAAATGAATCTTGTTGGAACAAACAGTCATACAGCATCAAAACCTTTTGTTTACGAAGAGGTTTCAAAATATTTTGATTTTGATGAAGAGCAAAAAAACTTAAAAAAAGAAGCAGAAACTTGGGCAGGTAAAAAACTATGGAATGAATATTTAGTACAGCTTCAAAGTAAAGATTATTGGTTTACAGTAGATCCTATTTTAGATTTACAGTTAGGCTCAGACTCAAATGGTGGTTCTACTTATAATAACACGAGAGGTTTTTTAGTGCAAGGAGGTTTAGGGAGTAAACTAAATTTTTATGCTTCGGTATTTGAAAGTCAAGGGCGGTTTGCAGATTATGTAAACAGATATGCCGAAAGTTTAAAGGCTTTTGGGCCAGATCCTGCAATAATTCCTGGTCGTGGTATAGCTAAACGGTTTAAAACAGATTCTTATGATTATCCGGTAGCCGAGGCGTATTTATCTTACGCGCCAGCTAAATTTATTAACCTTCAATTTGGGCATGGTAAAAATTTTATTGGAGATGGTTATCGCTCTTTATTATTGGGAGATGCAGCAAGTCCGTACCCATTTTTAAAATTAAATACTAAATTCTGGAAAATTAAATATACCAACACCTGGATGTGGCTTAAAGATGTTAGAGATGAGGTTGAAGAAGATAAAGCCTTTTTAACCAAGTTTATTGCTAATCATTATTTAAGCTGGAATGTGTCTAAAAAACTAAACATTGGTTTGTTTGAATCGGTATTATGGACCAATTCCAACAACCGTGGGTTCGATGTCAATTATTTAAACCCTATTATTTTTTATAGAGCTATCGAGTTTGAAACTGGGCAAGGAGCAGGTAATGCTTTGTTAGGCGCTTCGGCAAAATATAAATGGAACGATAATGTAAATTTATATAGTCAGTTTATTTTAGATGAGTTTTCTTTAGGCGATGTAAAAGCAGGAGAAAAAAGTTGGAAAAATAAGTTTGGTTTTCAGTTAGGAGTTAAATACTATAATGCCTTTAAAGTTGATAATTTATTATTACAATTTGAATATAATCGTATACGACCATACACATACTCGCATAATACCATCGTGTTAAACTATGCACATAATAACCAGTCTATGGCACATTTGTGGGGAGCTAATTTTAGCGAAGCAATTGTAATTGGGCGTTATCGTTACAAACGTTGGTTTGCCGATGCTAAATTAATTTTTGGAACACGAGGACTAGACTTTAACAACGAAACAGATAATTTTAGCTACGGAGGTGATATTTATAGAGATTACAATGATAGACCTTTTGATACAGGTGTTAAAGTTGGCCAAGGTTTAAAAACAAAAACATTTAATGGGAATTTGCAAGCAGGATATTTAATAAATCCAGCAACAAACCTAAAAGTATTTACCGATATTACGGTTAGAAATTTTAACCCAGAGGCAACAACAGCAAGTACGTTTAAAAATAATACAGTTTGGTTTAATTTAGGAGTTAGAACCGATTTGTTTAATTGGTATTTTGATAATTAAAATGCTTTTATTTTAATCCTTTATAAAAGGTTCTTCTAATTTTTTCTGATGAAATAAAACAACACCCATAATTTAAGTCATCATAAGTTTTGGTTAAGCTTGAGTTTAAGGCAACTTGATCTTCCGTTTTTCCATTAGCAATTTCGGTTTCAACTTTTGTTTTTATGTTTTGTAACATATTTAAAAATGTAGCGTATTCTTTTTTGTTTGATAGGTTGCCGTGCCCAGGAATAATTATTGTTTCATCATCAATTAAAATTAAGGCGCGTTTTACAGCTTGAATATATCCATTAATAGAGCCGCCAGAATTTAAATCTATATAAGGGTAACGCCCATTAAAAAACGTATCGCCAGTATGTAAAATGTTACTTTTTGTAAAGTAAAGCATAGCATCACCATCAGTATGGGCATTATTTACATGGAAAACAAGAACTTCCTCATTGTTAATATATAAACTCAACTTATCGTTAAATGTAATTATAGGTAAATAAGCATCGTTTTGGTTTTGGTTGTCTTTAATGCGTTTGTAAACATTGTTGTGGGCAATAATAGCGGTGTTTAACTTGGTAATGTTTTCGTTTCCTCCAGTATGGTCGCCATGATGGTGTGTGTTCGCTAAATATTTAATAGGTTTATTGCTTAGGGTATTTATTGCTGCTAATATTTTAGGTGTTAATGAGGCAAATTGGCTATCTATCATAAATACGCCATCGTTTCCAACAGAAACCCCAATATTTCCACCTTGCCCTTCTAGCATGAATATATTATCAGTAAGTTTGCGAGTTTTAATTGTAATGTCTCTGGTTTGAGCATTATTTACATTTATAAAACAAAAAGTAAGTATTATTGCGATAATTTTCATAATTCAAGGCATTTAAGAATAAATACAAACTAAAAATACAATTTTAAACTTATCGAGAAAGTTAAATTTAAAATTAAAGGGTTGTATAATTTGGGTTTTATAGAGTATCTTTGCACTCGCAATAATAAAGCCATCAAGTAAATACAACATTGAGTAAATCAAAACCTTCAATAAAACCCCATTCAGTAATTTCAGATTTTAAAGAAATTACAAAAATGCGATTAGCATTAAGCGTTGTGTTTTCGTCGTTAGCAGGATATTTATTGGGTGTTGATACTGTTAATTTTAAAACATTAGTTTTATTAGCTTTTGGAGGGTATTTTATGGTTGGAGCCTCGAATGCATTTAATCAAATTATAGAAAAAGATTTAGATGCGTTAATGGATAGAACTAAGGATAGACCCATTCCAGCAGGGCGTATGTCTGTAAATACAGCTTTTATTATTGCCACTTTATTTACTGTTTTAGGTATTATTATTTTATATACCATTAACAAGCAAACAGCCATGTTTGGCGCGATATCCATTTTTCTATATACCTGCGTTTATACGCCATTAAAAACTAAAACACCCATAGCTGTATTTGTTGGAGCTATTCCAGGAGCTATACCATTTATGCTAGGTTGGGTGGCGGCAACTAACGATTTTGGTGTCGAGCCAGGAACCTTATTTGCATTACAGTTTTTTTGGCAATTCCCACATTTTTGGGCTATTGGTTGGTTTTTATTTGAAGATTATAAAAAAGGTGGTTTTTATATGCTGCCTACAGGTAAACAAGATAAAGGTACTGCCGTACAAACCATTATGTATACTATTTGGACTATAATAGTATCTGTAATTCCTGTGTTTGGATTTACAGGAAAACTACAACTCTCAATTGTAGCAGCAGTTCTTGTTTTTCTTTCGGGATTATGGATGCTGTACTATGCTATTCGATTATTTAAAATGATGACCGAAAAAGCCGCTAAACAATTAATGTTAGTAAGTGTATCTTACATTACTCTAGTGCAAATTATTTATGTTGTAGATAAATTTATTGGATAAATTATGGATTTAACGCAAGGAACTAAAGAAGAAAAAAATAGCAGAGCAAAAAAAATGATGCTTTGGTTTGGAATTGTTTCGCTAATAATGTCGTTTGCAGGGTGGACAAGTGCTTTTGTTGTAAGTAGTTCTAGGCCAGATTGGCTAAAAGATTTTGTATTACCAAATGCATTTATAATTAGTACAGTTGTAATAATAATAAGTAGTATAACAATTATTTTAGCAAAGCGAAGTTTAAAAAGTAGCAACCATAAAGCTGCTATGCTTTGGTTAGTGGCAACACTAGTATTGGGTATTGTTTTTATTTACAATCAGTTTGTAGGTTTTCAGCAAATAATAGATTTAGGATATAATTTTACAGGGCCCACAAGTAATGTAACCATGAGTTATATTTATTTAATTGCAATAGTGCATATATTACATGTGGTAGTTGGTTTAATTTGCTTGTTGGTTGTAATTTATAATCATTTTAAACAAAAGTATACAGCAAGTAATATGTTGGGGTTTGAATTGGCTGCAACATTTTGGCATTTTATAGATATTTTATGGGTTTACCTATTTTTGTTTTTGTACTTTGTTAGGTAGATAAAGTTTTAAATAGCTGTTTTATAATGGTTTTGGCAGAAATTTGCGTTAGGGATTGAGGCATTGTTGAAGCTCGCCGACGTAGTAGGAAGCGACTGCCAAAAGCCCGCCCCGAGCAATTATTAAATGCTTGTTAAAACCTTAAAACTCTATAGCGAAGGGAACGCCCAAACTATTTTTTGCATAGTTTTAAATTAGAAGCTTAATTTTTAAGCGGTATGTTTTATTAGATGAATAAAATGATTATTTTTGTCCAACTTTATAAATAACAACCATTATATATGAGTACAGCAGTAGCAGAAGGCAAAACTTGGGAAGGTGGAAACCAACCACTTAAAGCAAGTTACGGTAAAATGATGATGTGGTTTTTCATCGTATCGGATGCTTTAACATTCTCTGGGTTTTTAGCAGCCTACGGATTTTCAAGATTTAAATTTATTGATGCATGGCCAATTGCAGACGAAGTGTTTACGCACTTTCCGTTTTTACACGGTGTAGATGCGCCAATGTATTATGTGGCTTTTATGACGTTTGTATTAATCATGTCGTCGGTAACTATGGTATTAGCGGTAGATGCTGGGCACCATATGAATAAAGCCAAAGTAACCATTTACATGTTTTTAACCATTATAGGTGGTTTAATATTTGTAGGATCTCAAGCATGGGAATGGGGTACATTTATAAAAGGCGATTATGGCGCAATACAAACAAAAGGAGGTAACATTTTACAGTTTGGACACTACGTTGAAAAAGACGGAAAACAAGTTTTTAAGCGTGTTGCAGTTAGAGATTTTGCTGTAAATGCAGCGCATCAAGACAGAACACAGCACGAAAGAAAAAATGGACTATGGTTTGTTAGCGAAAACGCCTTACCAGCTTACACTATGGATGAGGTTATTCATGGCTTACAAGCTAATAAAGATGTATTAGTACGTACTCAAATTATAAACGAGCATGGCGAAAAAACAGTTTTATCTAGAGAAGAGTCTATAAACCAAGTGATGAAAAATGGAAAGCTATACGTAGAGGGTGCTAACCTTCATGTAAACGAATACGGCTCTCCGTTATTTGCAGATTTCTTCTTCTTTATAACAGGGTTTCACGGGTTTCACGTATTCTCTGGTGTGGTCATAAATATTATCATTTTCTTTAATGTGGTATTAGGAACATACGAAAGACGAGGAAGCTACGAAATGGTAGAAAAAGTTGGTCTTTACTGGCACTTTGTAGATTTAGTTTGGGTATTTGTATTTACATTCTTTTACCTGGTTTAATAAATAATTTTTTAAATTCTGTAAGGACAGAAATCTTTTAAAAAACAAAAAAATGGCACACGAACATAAATTAGAAATATTTAGAGGGCTTTTAAAATTTAAGTCTAATACTCAAAAAATTTGGGGTGTTTTAATTTTCCTAACCATAGTAACAATAATAGAGGTTGTATTAGGTATTTTTAAACCAGAATCGCTAATGGGTTATTTTTTAGGAATGAAACTATTAAACTGGATTTTCATTATATTAACCATAGTAAAAGCCTATTACATTACTTGGGATTTCATGCACATGCGTGACGAAACAAGCGGATTAAGACGCGCCGTAGTATGGACTACAATTTTTCTAATCCTTTACCTAATATTCATTTTATTACAAGAAGGAGGTTACGTATTTAATGTTTATGATAACGGATACATAAAAAGAGATTTTTAAAAAAATAGAAATAAAAATTAAAAATCCTGCTATTTATAGCAGGATTTTTTTTGTTTAAAATAAATTATGGCGTTACCCAAGGGTCGGGCTTTCGGCAGTCGCTTTTTTGTGTTGCATAGGTGCAACAACACAAAAAGAGCTTCAACAAAGCCTCAATCCCTAACGCATATTCCAGCCAAAGTCAATTAAAAAATATACACCAGTAAACTACCGCTAAGTTTAGTTTTTTAAACCATTAAATAACCAGCACAAATTGTATTATAGATAGTTAAATAATAAAATTACAGCGGTTATTAAATGCGCTTTTTTTATTTTTGCAAAATAATTATAAGCAATAAAAACACTCGTATTAAATGAATTACAAAAAGGTAAGTAGGTATGTAGTTTTAGGGATTTTATTCTTTCTTCCTGTTACATTTTTATTGTTTTTATATCCAGCAACACATAATTATTCGCCATTAGATATTGTAAACGAATCGGTTTCAGATCTAGATAATTTTGCATCAAATACAGAAAATAAAATTCTATTAAAAGATAATATAACAGTTTTAGGTTTTTTTGGTAATAACCCAACAGAAAGTAGCACTATAGCTTTAAACCTAAAAGAACTGGTTTACGATAAATTTAAAGGCTTTAAAAAATTTCAAATCGTAATACTTATGCCAAAAGGCACCGAAGAAGCGGTTAAAAACCTTAAAGCAGAAATAAGCTCGTATCAAGATTTAAGATTTTGGCATTTTGTTTTTGGAGAACCAAGTGATATAAAACGAGTGTTTTTTAGTTTAAAATCGAAAAGTGAATTATCGTCTAATCTAGCTACAAACCAAGTATTTATTATAGATAAAGACCTAAACCAAAGAGGCAGACTAGACGATAGAACAGATAAAGAGCTAGAAAAAAACAAACCTATTTACGGTTTGCAAGCCTATAACTGTATAGAAGTAGCAGAAATTAAAAACAAAATGAGCGACGATTTACGTGTTTTATTTACAGAATACAGGCAAAAACGAAAAGGCGAATTTAATTCTGATACACGAAGGGCAAGCGATTTAAAATCTGAAACAAATGAGTAACAAAACAAACTATTCATACATAGGCATTGCCTTTATTATTCTTGTTTTTGGAATTATTTTTATTCCAAGAATAGTAGATAGAATATCAAATAACGATATATCAAGACAAGAAAGTAGAAGCAATCAGAAAAAAAAGAAAGAAAACAAAAAGTCCGATTTAGTATTTATATCTAACAACGGAGTAAACCGAAAAGTACCCCATTTTTCATTCACCAACCAATATGGAAAAACAATAACCAATAAGGACTACGAGGGTAAAGTGTATGTCATAGAGTTCTTTTTTACAACTTGCCCAACCATATGCCCTAGAATGAATAGAAACCTTATACAAATTCAAAACGAGTTTAAAGATTTTGAAGATTTTGGAGTCGCATCATTTACCATTAACCCAGATTACGATACACCAGAAATTTTAAAATCTTATGCCGAACTTTACGGAATAACAAACCCAAACTGGAATTTGCTAACAGGTAATAAAGAAGAAATTTACAAACTATCTAACGAGGGGTTTTATATTTATGCTGCAGCAAACCCAAGTGTAGAAGGTGGTTTTGAACATTCAGGGAATTTTGCCTTAATCGATAAAAATGGATTTATAAGATGTAGAGAGGTAAACGGAAACCCAATAATTTATTATAATGGTATAACCTCAGAATCTGAAAAAACAGACGAAGACGGTAAGTTAGAAGAAATTAGTGCCCTAAAAGAAGACATTAAAAAATTACTTAATGAATAATACACAAAACACCTTAAACGATAAAAAGTATAATAAACTTATAATTATACTATCTGTAGTAATTCCAGTAGCTGTTGCAGCACTTTTTGGAATTAAAATTGATGCAGAATTACCTGTGTTTTTGCCTCCAATATACGCAGGTGTAAACGCAGTAACTGCTTTTGTTTTAGTATTGGCTTTTATAGCCATTCAAAGTAAAAAAGTAAAACTGCACGAAAAGCTAATGAAGTTTGCAATAATACTATCGGTCTTATTTTTATTAATGTATATTGCTTACCATATGACAAGTAATTCTACAGTATATGGAGGTGAAGGCTTTGCTAAATATTTGTATTACTTTATTTTAATAACACATATTATATTGTCTGTAGCTGTTATTCCTTTTGTGTTAATTACTTATGTTAAGGCTATAACAAATAATATAGAAAAGCATAAAAAAATTGCTAAAATTACATTTCCATTATGGCTATATGTAGCTATTACTGGTGTAGTAGTTTATATTATGATATCACCTTATTATGCTTAATAACATGAAATATAAAGTAATAATATCCACACTTATTTCAACGCTCTTTTTTATAAAAAGCAATGCACAATGTGCTATGTGTCGTGCAGTACTAGAAAACGAAGCAGGACAAACTGCAGCCGAGGGTATTAACGACGGGATTGTTTATTTAATGGCCATACCATATATACTTGTAGCAGGTATTGGTTACTTTATTTACAAAAAATATAATACGTTAAAAAAGTAATAAAAACTTTTTTGTACTTTTTTTGTAACATTTCTTTGCATGGATAGTCTAATTAAAAACTGATTAGCATAACTAAATCAATCAAACCATGTTAAAGATTCATCAGCTTCATAAATCCTATCCTATAGGAGACTCAAGTTTGCATGTATTAAAAGGAATAGATATTAATGTAGAAGAAGGAGAAATGGTAGCTATCATGGGTTCTTCAGGATCTGGAAAATCTACATTGTTAAACATTATTGGAATGTTAGACGAAGCAGATTCTGGCGAATATATTTTAGATGAACTTCCTATAAAAAACCTTACAGAAAAAAAAGCCGCAGTTTACAGAAATAAGTTTTTAGGATTTATTTTTCAATCTTTCAATTTAATAAATTACAAAAATGCGCTTGAAAATGTAGCACTACCATTATATTATCAAGGGTTAAAACGAAAAGAACGTCAAGAAAAAGCCCTATTTCATTTAGAAAAAGTAGGATTAGCAAATTGGGCAGATCACTTGCCAAAAGAACTTTCTGGAGGACAAAAACAACGTGTAGCTATTGCTAGAGCCTTGGCTGCAAATCCAAAATTATTATTAGCCGACGAGCCTACAGGCGCTCTAGACACAAAAACATCTTACGATATTATGGCCTTTATCCAACAGTTAAATGATGAAGGAAAAACCATATTAATGGTAACACACGAAGAAGATATTGCTAATATGTGTAAACGTATTGTACGTCTTAAAGATGGTGTTATAATGGAAGACGTAAAGGTAACTCAAGTAAGAGCAGAACAGTATGTTTGATATAGATCTTTGGCGCGAAATATTTCAGAGTATCAATATGAACAGAACTAGAAGCTTACTTTCTGGTTTTACTGTTGCATTTGCTATTTTATTATTTACTATACTTTTTGGAATTGCAAATGGATTACAAAATACCTTTGCCGAAGCTTTTGTTGATGATGCTAACAACTCCATTTTTATTAACTCAGGAAGAACAACTAAAGCAAATAAAGGACTTCAGGCAGGCAGGCAAATTCAGTTTAAAAACGAAGACTTAGATTATGTAAAGGAAGATTTTGATGATAAAGTAGAGTTTATCACAGCAAGAATTTACAAAAATTTTCAAGCATCTTACAAAGGAGAACAAAACTCATATAATATTAGAGCCGTTCATCCAGATCATCAATATTTAGAAAAAACGATGATAAAAGAAGGTCGTTATATAAACCAAAACGACTTAAAAAATAAAACCAAAACAGTAGTAATTGGAAGACTGGTAGAAGAAGATTTATTTTTAAAAACCAAAGCTTTAGGAAAGTATATTAACCTTGGTGGTATTCAATACAAAGTAGTAGGTGTTTTTACCGATGATGGTGGCGATAACGAAGAACGACTAATTTATATGCCAATTACCACAGCCCAATATCTTTATGGTAATAACGATTATATAGATCAAATAAATTTAACCTACAACCCAAAATTAAATTACGATCAAGCCTTAGCTTTTAGTACACTATTAACAAAAAAACTAAAAAACAGGTTTTCTGTAGCCAGAAGCGACCAACGTGCCATTCGTGTTCGAAACATGGCCGAAGGTACAAAAGCAGTAAGTCAAATGACGGTAGGATTAACGTTTATAATATTAGTAATAGGCTTTGGTACTCTAATAGCAGGCATTGTAGGCGTTAGTAATATCATGATTTTTATAGTTAAAGAGCGTACCAAAGAAATAGGAATTCGTAAAGCCTTAGGGGCTTCACCAAAATCTATAGTTTCAATTATATTAATAGAATCTATACTTATTACAGCCATAGCAGGTTATGTTGGTTTATTATTAGGTGTAGGTGTTTTAGAGTTGGTAGGCCCTAGCTTAAAAGATTATTTTATAAAAGACCCTGGCGTAAGTAATGGTTTAGTAATAGGCGCTACACTTACATTAATTATAGCAGGCGCCATTGCAGGGTATTTGCCGGCAAAAAAGGCATCGCAAATAAAACCTATTGTAGCACTAAGAAATGATTAAGCATGTTTAAATTTTTATTCGATAGAGATACATGGCAAGAAGTTTACGATAGCTTTAGTAAAAACAAACTAAGGTCTATTCTTACTATGGTAGGCGTTTGGTGGGGCATATTATTGCTTATCGGGCTATTAGGATCTGCACGCGGATTAGAAAACTCTTTTAACCGCCTATTTGGAAGCTTTGCGACAAATAGTGTGTTTGTTTGGGGGCAAAGCACTAGCAAACCTTTTCAAGGTTTTCAAGAAGGCAGACGCGTAAATTTATCATTAACCGATGCTAAAAAGGTAGAAGAAAATGTTGAAGGTATAGAGTTTGTAGTACCTAGAAATCAAAATCAAGCTGTAGTTGTTAGAAATTTCTTGTCAGGAACGTTTGGGTTAAACGGAGATTATCCTTTGTTAGACCAAGTTCAAAAGAAAAAGTTAGTACACGGTAGGTTTATTAATCAAAATGATATCGATGATAATAAAAAAGTAGTTGTTATTTCTGAAGATGCCTATAAACAACTTTTTGAAAAAGACGAAATGCCAATAGGAGCATACATTGAAATAAATAAAATAAATTTCAAGGTTATAGGTATGTTTGAAAACGGTAATGTAAATATGGGGCCAACCTCAGATATGCATATACCATTCACTACATTTCAGCAAATATATAATCAAGGCGATCAAATTGGTTGGATGATGATTACTGGAAAACCAAATTACGATATCTCTCAAATAGAAGAAGACGCTAAATTATTACTTAAAAACCTTAACAAAATTCACCCTAAAGATAAACGCGCCTTTGGAAGCTTTAACTTAGGAAATGAGTTTGCTAAAATAACAGGGTTTTTAATTGGTATGCAATTTTTAACATGGTTTGTTGGTATAGCAACTCTAATAGCAGGAGTATTTGCCATAGGAAACATATTATTAATAACAGTTAAAGAGCGCACTAAAGAAATAGGAGTAAGAAGAGCATTAGGAGCAACACCTTTTGAAATAAAAAGACAAATAGTTGTCGAGGCTGTTTTTTTAACCATAGTAGCTGGACTATTTGGAATAATAACAGGAGGATGGATTTTAATAGGCCTAGACTCAGCTTTCGGGCAAGGAGACGATGCCGCTATTGTAAACGCCTCTGTATCTATAGCCGTAGTATTTATAGCATTAGTAATTCTAGTTGTTTTAGGAACATTAATAGGATTAATACCAGCATTTAAAGCTACCAGTATAAAACCAATTGAAGCATTAAGAGAAGAATAAACAATCAAATAAAATGAATAAAACAGTAAAAATTATTTTAGTATTAGTTGCTATTATAGCATTAGTATTCGTGTTAAAGTATTTTAAAGATGCCAACTCGAAAGATGTTGTAGACTATAAAGTTGAAGAGCCTTTTTATAGCTCAATAGATACAAAAGCTGTTGCAACAGGAAAACTAAATCCAGAAGAAGAAATAGAACTAAAACCTCAAATAGCTGGTATAGTAGACAAAATACTTGTTGAAGAAGGCGATAAAGTAAAAAAAGGCGACTTAATAGCCACTATTAGGGTAGTACCAAACGAGCAAAATTTAGTAAGCGCAAAAAGTAGAATTAGTACCGCTAAATTATCTTATGATAATGCTAATGTACTTTATACAAGAAATAAATCTTTATTTGAAAAAGGTGTAATTGCGCTTCAAGTTTTCGAAAATAGCGAGCTATCCTTCAATCAAGCCAAAGAAGCTTTAAGGCAAGCTCAAAACGATTATCAAATTATTAAACGAGGTTCTATCTCAGGAGGTAGCTCTGCAAACACAAATATTATTGCTCAAATAGCAGGTACTATTCTTGAAATTCCTGTTAGAGAGGGCGATCAAGTTATAGAAAGTAACAGTTTTAATGCAGGTACAACTATAGCAACCATTGCAGATATGAGTTTAATGATTTTTGAAGGTAAGTTAGACGAAGCAGAAGTTGGTAAAGTTCAAGAAGGAAAAGAAATTAAAGTTATTTTAGGCGCAATAAGAGATAAAGAATTTCCGGCTAAATTAACATTTGTAGCACCTAAAGGTATTGAAGAAAACGGAGCAGTACAATTTACAATAAAAGCCGATGTTACCATAGATTCTCAAACCAATATAAGAGCTGGTTATAGTGCAAATGCCGAAATAGAAATAGAAAGTAAAGACAGCGTTTTAGTTATAAGAGAAGCGCTTTTACAGTATAACAGAATTACAGAAAAGCCTTTTGTTGAAATCATGAAAGGCGATAATAAATTTGAAAAACAAAATGTAGAACTTGGCCTGTCTGATGGTATTAATGTTGAAATTACCGAAGGCGTTAAAGAAGGCGATAAAATAAAAGTTTGGAATAAGGCATCAAAAGATAACGAAGATGAAGACAATGATTAATATGAAAACATTACGCTTTAAAAGTACTTTGGTTTCTTGTTTACTTTTAATTGTAGCATCTTCTTTTGCTCAAGACAAAAAGTGGACCTTACAAGAATGTGTAGACTATGCTTTAGAAAATAATATATCTGTAAAGCAATCGTCTTTAGATACCGAAATTGCTCAAGAAAACATAACAAGTGCAAAAGGTAATTTTTTACCTAATGTAAGCGGTTCAACATCAGGAAATTTTAATTTTGGTTCTTATTTAGGGCAAGATGGTAGCAGAATTTCTAGTAACACATTTGGTACTAATTTAGGCTTAAATGCAGGTGTTACTTTATTTAATGGGTATAGAAATACAACATTATATAAGCAAGCAAAACTAGGTTTAAAGTCTAGCGAGTTACAATTACAAAAACTAAAAGACGATATTTCTCTATTTGTAGTTAACAGTTATTTAAATGCATTGTTAAGCAAAGAAAATTATAAAATAGCCGAAGAGCAGGTAAGAGTAACTAAACAACAAATTGAAAATATAAAAACTTTAGTTGAAGAAGGTGTAAACCCAAAATCAGACTTATTTAATGTACAGGCTCAATTAGCAAGTAATAACGAGCAGTTAATTACAGCCCAAAACGGAATTGATTTAGCATTATTAAACTTATCTCAATTATTACAAATACCTCAAGCCGGATTTGATATTGAAGATGTAAACTTTAATTTAGATTCTGCCGAACTAGCCTATACAGATACAGAAAAAATATTTAGTAAAGCTGTAACAGACAGACCAGAAATTAAAGCGGCAGAATTAAGTATAGAAAATTCGCAATTAGATATCGAGTTAGCCAAGGCAGCATTTTACCCAACTATAAGTTTGGGCGCAGGTTTAGGAACTTCGTACCAACATACATTAGGCGAAAAAGATAGACGTACAATTATAGATCCTAATACAGGTATGGTTAGTTCTATTCCTAATGGTTTTGGTAAACAATTTAATGATAACCTTGGTTATAATATTGGTGTAAGTTTAAATATTCCAATTTTTAACGGAAATAGAACAAGGTCTAGTGTTGATAGAGCCGTTATAAATAAAGAGCGTATTACACTTGGTTTAGAGCAAGCAAAGCAAGATTTAAGATCGACTATTGAAAATGCTTATTTTGATGCAAGAGCGGCCTTAAATCAATTTAGAGCTTCAGAAGCATCATTAAATGCTCAAGAAGAAGCTTTTAGAGCAGCTCAAGAAAGTTATAATTATGGTACTATGACGGCTTTCGAGTTCGAACAAGTTAGAAACAGGCTAATAAGTGCGCAATCTACATTAGCAAACTCTAAGTTCAATTTTGTTTTTAAAACTAAACTTTTAGAGTTCTATTATGGTATTCCAATAACTTTAGAGTAAAAAATATTTCTTTAATTTGTAGTTCCCGTTTTTTGCGGGAATTACTTTTTTTAAATAAAAACTATTGGCTTACATATTAAATATAGAAACAGCAACAACTAATTGTTCGGTATCTCTTTCAAAAAACGGAGAAACTATTGTTTTAAAAGAAGATAACGATAAAGGTTATTCGCATGCCGAACGGCTTCACGTTTATATTAATGATGTTTTAAAGGAAGCAAAAATAACTTCGAATAATTTAGATGCTATTGCCGTTAGTAAAGGCCCTGGTTCTTATACGGGTTTACGTATTGGTGTATCGGCAGCAAAAGGATTATGCTTTGCATTAAACATTCCATTAATTTCCATACCTACTTTAGATGCCTTGGCGCATCAAGTTAAAATTAATGAGGGCGTTATAGTTTCTATGCTTGATGCCAGACGTATGGAGGTGTATTCTGCAGTTTATGATGCAAATTACAATCAAATTAGAGATACCAAGGCTCAAATACTAGACAACACTTCTTTTAGCCATTATTTACAACAAGGCAAGGTTTATTTTATTGGTAATGGCGTAGAGAAAACTAAAGCATTAATAAACCATCCTAATGCGTGTTTTATTGAAGATAAATTGCCATCGGCTAACGAGATGAGCTTAATAGCATACCATAAATATAAAATAAGCAACACCGAAGATGTTGCTTATTTTGAACCTTATTATTTAAAAGATTTTGTGGCTTTAAAACCAAAAGCTAAATAAAAGTTTTATTAAAATAACGAGTTGTAATAATTAACAACGTTTTGTAAATCGTTTATATTAGTCGGTTTAATTTTTTCAGACTCTATAAAAGCTTTTATTTCTTTTTGTTTTTCAGGAAATAACACCCATAAATCTTTCCTTTTTTTAGGAACAAGTTTGGCTTTGTTTTCAAACATTAAATAATAGGTGTCTTTAATTCTATTAAAACGAGCAGGACTCGAGGTTAAAAAACTGTTTTTAGGCTTTGTTTCTTCTTTAAAAATGACTTTCTCTTTTTTAAGTAAGGTACACATGTTTGTGTCTTTTTCAGATTCAATAACAAAAAAGCCTAAAGCTTTTTTGTTATTGTCTAAATATTCATAAGCTCTATATGTTTTCTTTTTTAATACTATATATAAAAAACCTATTTCTTTTTTTAATAAATAATAATCAACACCATCATCCATTAATGATATTTCCATGTTATCTGTATAGGCATTGTATCTAATAAATGCCGTACCAATATATTTTGAATTTTCTGTATACGCTTTACCAATAGGTAAGTTGTTTTCTGCGCCAGAGTTATTATTTATATAAGGCGAACCTTGTATGTTTTCGTACCTAAGGTTGCTTCCATCCGAACTTAAAAAACCATCTGGTAAGTGGTTTCCTTTTATAAAACCAAAGTTAGAACTTGATATAACTTGCCCATCTCCTTTTGTAAATATTTGTCCCAACATGGTGTTGAATGAAAATATAATACAAAATACGAGAAGTGCCTTTTTCATTTTTTTTAAGTTTAATTACCCTTGTTTTTGTATTTCAACTTGGTGTGGGTAAGGAATTTCAATTCCTGCTTTATCAAGTGCTTCTTTTACATCTTCGGTTATACCAAAGTAAACATCCCAATAATCGTCTGCGGTACTCCAAGGTCTTACTGCAAAATTAATCGAGCTGTCTGCTAATTCAGATACATTAACTGTTGGTGCAGGTTCTTTTAATACTTTTGGGTGCGAGGTTAAAACATTCATTAATACCTCTTTTGTTTTTTTAATATCAGAATCGTAACCAACTCCAAAGGTTAAATCTACACGACGTGTACCTTCGGTAGTGTAATTTATAATATTTCCGTTAGAAAGTGAACCATTTGGAATTATAATTTCTCTATTAGATAAGCCTGTTAGCTTAGTAGTAAATATTTCAATTTCTTTTACAACACCAATTTCGCCTTGAGCCTCAATTAAATCTCCAATTTTAAAAGGTTTGAATATCATTATTAAAACACCTCCAGCAAAATTTCCTAACGAGCCTTGTAAGGCCATACCAACGGCTAAACCAGCTGCGGCTAATATGGCAGCAAACGATGTGGTTTCTACACCAACAGTTCCAAGAACTACAACAATTAATACAATTTTTAATATCCAACTTAATAGGTTTAATAAAAATTTTTGCAAACTTTCATCGTAGTTTTGTTTAGACATTATTTTTGTAGTAGCTTTTAGTAATTTTTTAATGACCCAAGAGCCAACTATCCAAATGACAATGGCACCAAGAATTTTTAGTCCGTAATCCAATCCTAGTTGTAGCCATTTTTCTGTGTCGATGTTTTCTAAATTCATAATTTTTAAAGTTTTAGTAATTGTAAAAATAAAAACTATAGTAAGTTTTTAAGTTTTAAAATGGTTAAATGTTTTTTAAATTAAGCAAAAAATTAATGCAATAATGGCAGGTATGGCCTGTACATAAAATAGTTTTATTTGCTTTGTAGAGTAAGACCCATATAGGTCAGCTATGGTCACACAAATTAGAAAGAAGATTGCTGTTTGTAAGTCGTTTTTAATTATTGTGTAAACAAGACCAGCTGCAAGAAAACCATTGTAAAGGCCTTGGTTTGCTGCTAATACTTTGGTGTTTTCTGCAAATTGTTTAGATTTTAATCCAAAGGTTTTAATGCCTTTGGGCTTAGTCCAAAAAAACATTTCTAAAATTAAAAAGTACAAATGCTCAAGAGCTACAAATGCAATAAGTAAAATTGTTGCGAGTGTCATTTTTTTATAAATTTTAAAGCTTCGTTTATTTTTGTAACTGGTAGTTTACAGGCTTTATTTACACAAACATAAATGTAAGTGTTATTTGGTGTGTATCTATTTTCTAATAAGGGCATATTGTTTTCTGAAGTGCTTCCGGCTATAAGTTTATTAGGAATATAGTTTTTATTTAATTCGGTTATTTTCTTTATTGCATCTTTGCCAACAATGGCAATTTCATAATATGGGTTTGTGTAATTTAGCATTAAGTCGAACCAATTTGAATATCCTGAAGGGTAATCTTGCATTTCTGGTTTTACATTATTAAGCATGGTTGTTGCTGTTGTACTAAATTTTTCATTATCGAAGTAGTGCGATAATTTAAGTAGATTTTTAGCCATGATAGAATTGCTAGCAGGTATTACGTTATCTCTATATTCTATGCTTCTAGATACTAATGAAGCATCATTGTTGGATGTAAAAAAGAACATGTTACTGCTTTTATCAAAAAAATGAGTAAAGGTGTAATTTGTTAAATCTTTGGCAGTAATTAACCATTTTTCATTTAATGTGTTTTCGTATAGAGTAATAAAAGCTTCAATAGTAGTAGCATAATCTTCTAAATATCCATTTATACTACTTTTTCCGTTTTTATAATTATGGTTTAAACCTCCGTCTTTTCGTAATTGATTATTTATTATAAAATTAGCGTTTTTTTCCGCGGAAGCGAGATAATCTTGATTTTTAAAAACACGATAAGCATCTATATATCCTTTTAGCATTAAAGCATTCCAAGAGGTTAAGGTTTTGTCGTCCAATCTAGGTTTTGCTCTTTTATTACGTGCTTCTAGAAGTATGTTTTTCCATTTGTTTTTTTTATTGATTAAATTGGTTGGCGTTAAGTTATGTGTTTTTAATATGGTGTTGTCATCATCTTTTCTAATAAGTATATAATTATCATGTTCCCAAAAGCCGTAATTATTAACGTTATAGTAATCGGAAAATAGTTTAAAATCTTCTTTTAGAAGTGTGTTTAATTCGTTTTTAGTCCAAACATAAAAAGCGCCTTCTTCTAGTTTGCCTTTTGCTGTATTACTATCGGCATCGAGCGATGAATAAAAAGCGCCGTTTTCTTTGGTCATGTTTTGTTTTACGTACGCCAATGTTTCGTTAACCACGTTTTTGTAAAGTGGGTTTTTGGTAATAAGATAAGCATCGGCATATAGACTAACTAATTGCCCATTATCGTATAACATTTTTTCAAAATGAGGAACATGCCATTTGGTATCTACAGCATATCTTGAAAACCCGCCGCCTATTTGATCAAAAATACCGCCATATGCCATTTTTTTAAGCGTTAAGTTAACATAGTCTAATATGTTTTTATTGTTGCTTTGATAAGCGTATCTTAACAGAAAATGGTAGTTGTTTGGCATCATAAATTTTGGTGCCTTATTCATGCCTCCTTGAACATTATCAAATTGTTTAGACCAATTTTTAACAGCTTGCTCTATAAAAGTTTTTTCAAAAATAGGTGCATTGGCGTTTAACTTAACAATATCTAACGATTTAATGCCTTCTTCAAGTTTATTGGCGTATTCATGGAGCTTTTCTGGACTTTCATTGTATAGTGTTGAAATCTGGTTTAAAGCATCTGTCCATTGGGTTTTATTAAAATATGTGCCACCCCAAACTGGTCTGCCGTCGGGTAATGCAATAACGTTTAATGGCCAACCGCCGCTACCTGTCATGAGTTGTACAGCATTCATGTATACTTGGTCTACGTCTGGGCGTTCTTCTCTATCTACTTTTATATTAATAAAATTTTTATTCATTACCTGAGCCACAATGCTGTCTTGAAAGCTTTCGTGCTCCATAACATGGCACCAATGGCAAGCTGCATAACCAACACTAATAAGTATTAGTTTGTTTTTGGTTTTTGCTTGTTGTAAAGTGGTTTCGTTCCATGGGTTCCAGTTTACTGGGTTGTGCGCATGTTGTAGTAAATATGGGCTAGTCTCGTTTACAAGGGCGTTGGTATATTGGTGTTTTGCAGGTTTTTGGTTTTGTTTTTTACAACCAATAATTAATGTGAAAAAGATTAGAGGAATTAAATGCTTCATTTACCAAAGTTAGCGAATTTATACCATAAAAAAAGCGTTCGGTACTCGAACGCTATAAGTTTTGTTTTGGGATAGGGTTTACTCTACCTCGAAGGTTATTTTTAGGTTTACTCTAAAATCTGCAACTTCACCATTTTTAACACTAGCACTCTGGTCTTGAATGTATACAGAACGAATGTTTTTAACACTTTTTGATGCGTGTTTTACTGCTTTTTTAGTGGCGTCTTCCCAACTTTTTTCTGAGTTTGCTAATACTTCAATAACTTTTAATACTGCCATAATTTTTAGGTTTAAATTAGATGTTTAGTCTTCTAAATTGAAGACTTTGTGTGTTTTAGACCTAATAACACTAAAAAAGTCACAGTTAATTAACCATTAATAGCTTCAACAGTTTCAACTTTTCCGGGTAGCATTTCTTTAAGCATGTTTTCAATTCCACTTTTTAATGTGTAAGTAGATGATGGGCAACCACTACAGGCACCTTGAAGCATAACACTTACATTTTTTTCTGCCGAATTGTAAGAAATAAATTGAATATTTTAGAATAATTACCTAAGTAAACCCTAATTGTACCTCCTAACAAGTATAATCGTGTAATTATTCTAATAAATGCTTGATTAGTTTTAAACAGCTTTAGGTCGATGCGTTAATTTTACAATTGTAATAAACACTTTAATTTTTTAAAAAACTTAATATGAATAAGTATTATATTTCATTCCTCTTTACATTTTTAACTTTTAGCTTAACCTATTCTCAAAATACAGCTACAAAAAAAAGCAAAGAAGATATTATTACTGTAAAGATTGACAGTATTTTATCATTATTAACATTAGAAGAAAAGGTAGCGATGTGTCATGCACAATCAAAATTTAGTACTAAGGGTGTTGAGCGGTTAGGTATCCCTGAGATTTGGATGTCTGATGGACCTCATGGAGTGAGAGCAGAAATTAGTTGGGATTCTTGGGACTATGCAGGATGGACAAACGATTCCATTACAGCTTTTCCTGCATTAACATGTTTGGCAGCATCATTCAATCCAGAGTTATCTGCTCAATTTGGTAAAAGTATTGGAGAAGAAGCACTTTACAGAGAAAAAGATGTTCTACTAGGGCCAGGTGTTAATATTTATAGAACACCCCTAAATGGTAGAAATTTTGAATACTTAGGAGAAGATCCTTATTTGGCTTCCAAATTGGTTGTACCATATATTAAAGGTGTTCAAAAGAATAATGTGGCTGCATGTGTTAAACATTTTGCACTAAACAATCAAGAACATTGGAGAAGTACCATAAATGTTGAAGCTAGCGATAGAGCATTACATGAAATTTATCTGCCAGCCTTTAAAGCCGCGGTAAAAGAAGCAGGTGTTTGGTCTATTATGGGAGCCTACAATAAATTTAGAGGACAGCATACCACACACCATGAGCTTTTAACTAATAAAATATTAAAAAATGATTGGGGTTTTGATGGTGTAGTAATTAGTGATTGGAGCTCTACTCATGATACTATGGAAGCTGCGTTAAATGGATTAGATATGGAAATGGGAACAGGAACCGATGGCTTAGGCACCACAACCTCTAACCATTATGATTATTATTATTTGGCTTCACCATTTTTAAAAGCTATAAAGCAGGGTGAAATTGAAGAATCTGTGGTTGATGATAAGGTAAGACGTATCTTAAGATTAATGTATCGTACTACTTTAAAACCTAATAGAGGTTTTGGAAAAGTAAATAATAAAGAGCACCATGAGGTAGCTAGAAAAGTAGCGCAAGAAGGTATAGTATTATTAAAAAACGAAAATAACTTTTTCCCTATTGAAGATAAAAAAGGTATAACTATTGCAGTTATTGGTGAGAATGCTACGCGTTCTATGACTGCTGGTGGAGGATCATCTGAGTTAAAACCTCAATTTGAAATTTCGCCTCTTGAAGGTTTGAAACAACGATATAAAAATGCAAAAATTATTCATGCTATGGGTTACCATACTGGGCCTTCTATTTATGATAACATTATTCCATCTAAACTAAATCAAGACTCTCTTAGAGTTCAGGCTATTGAAACAGCTAAAAAAGCCGATGTAGTTTTATATGTTGGAGGACTAAATAAAAGCCACTTGCAGGATTGCGAAGGTGACGATAGGCAGTCTTATGAACTTCCGTATAATCAAGAAGAATTTATTACTCAATTAAAGACTGTTAATTCTAATTTAGGCATGTTATTAGTAACTGGAAATGCTGTTGAAACACCATGGTTAGATAAAGTTGATGGTTTAATTCAAACTTGGTATTTAGGTAGTATGGCAGGCCATGCTATTGCAGATGTGGTTAGTGGCGATGTAAACCCATCTGGAAAGCTTCCATTTTCATTCCCTAAACAATTAAAAGATAATGGTGCGCATTTTTACGGCGAGTTATCTTATCCTGGAGATGGTACTAATCAGCACTACAAAGAAGATATTTTAGTAGGGTATAGGTGGCACGATACCAAAAAAGTAGAGCCTCAATTTGCTTTTGGATATGGTTTGTCTTATACAAATTTTAGTATTTCAGATGTCGTAACTAATAAAAAGAAGTATAACGAAGAAGATATCATTACAGTTTCTTGTAAAGTAAATAATATTGGTAATGAAGAAGGATTAGAAGTTGTACAAGTATATGTAGGCAAGAAAAAATCTAAAGTAAAAAGAGCATTAAAAGAATTAAAAGGTTTTAATAAAACTAATATTCAGTCTGGCTCAAGTAAAACAATTAGTATTGATATTCCTGTAAGTACTTTGGCTTACTATGATGAGGATAAATCTGATTGGGAAATTGAAAAAGGTGATTATATTATCTATGTTGGTAATGCGTCTAACAACATAACAAAAACACTCCCTATTAATATTAAATAATTATTTAGTTAGTCGATTAGTTAACACCTATGTTATATAACATAGGTGTTTTTTATATACATTTAGGTAACTTAAAACTAAACTATAGACTTTTTGTTAAGAAAATAATTTTAATTTATTAGGGTTAATTTTGAGTAAAATTGAACAATAGTTTTTCTTTTTATTTCAAACATTAAAAGTTTACTATGTTATTAAATAATAGTGATTAGAGAAAAGTATGAGTAAATACTAAAAAAAGCGGGTACCTTAAGCAAAAAAAAATCGTCTAACCAAACTGTTAGACGATCTTAAACAACAACTTCAACTTCACTATTAATTAATCTAAGCCTTCTAAAAATCCTGTATGAGCCTTTTTTAATTCAAATTTATCATTATATAATAATGGCCAGTCGTTACCAGGATGGTTTAAATCTGTACTATAAGGTATCCAAGATTCATTATCTTTAAACCCCCATACCGTTAAAGCATATTTATTTGCTGTAGGAAGTGCGTTATATATTTTAACTATTTCCTTATACTTTTCTTTTTGAGCTAAAGCTCTTTCTTCTGTTAAGTAAGTAATGTCGTTATTTTGGTTTACTTGAATATCTAGCTCAGAAACATGAATTTTCAAGCCTAACGCAACAGCTCTATTTATATCGGTTTCTATTTGTTCTTTAGTAGGACTTAAATAGGTGTTATGCATTTGAAAACCAACACCATCAATAAGGTTACTTGCGTTCAAATCATTAACAATTGTAAACATTTTATTTTGCTTAGGTATGTTAGTTGATGTGGCGTAATCATTATAAAATAATAATAAGTTTGTATCGCCTGCAGCATTAGCGGCATCTCTTGCCCATTGGTAGCAATCTTTAATATAATTATCTCCCATTTTTTGAAGAAAAATGGTGTTTCTCATATTACCATTATCATCAACGGCTTCATTTACAACATCCCACGATTTGATTTTTCCAGCATAACGAGTAACTACATCGGTAATATATTTTTTTACTTCTAATGCAAACTCAGCGTCCGTTCCCGAATAATTCGATAGCCAATCTGGCACGGCATTATGCCAAACTAAGGCATGACCATGAACATTTATTCCATTATCATTTCCGTAATTAACTATTTTATCTGAAGCTTCCCAATTGTAAGAACCGCTTCCTGTAGAAATTGGGTTCATTTTCATTTCGTACTCAGCTGTAATGCTGCTAAATTCATTTTTTAACACGACATCATAAGCACTTCCTTCTGTTAGCTGATGAGCTTTAACAGCAACACCTACATAAAAAGGGTTGGCTAAAGCATTGGCTTTAACCTTAAGAAAAGTTGGGTCTTCGGGTTCTTCAACAGCAACTCCTGTTGTTGTAACCGTGATAACATTTGAGTTATTGGTAATTTCTGTGCCTTTTTTTGCTCTTACCCTGTAATAATAGTTGCTTGCAGTAGAAAGCCCTGTTACAGTAACCGTATTATCTTGAACAATAAGAGCATTATATCCAGTAAGCATAACAGAAAAATCACTATTTGTTGAAACATCTAATAAATAACTCTCTGCTTCGGAAACCAAAACCCAGTTGGCTTGAAAGGAATTATCTGTAATATTACTAGCCATTGACGCAAATGGTATGTTTAATTTAGCAGAGGGTTCTGGGGAATTTCCACTGTCATTATCTGTACTACAACTTAGCATTGTAAGTACTAAAAAACAGAATATTCCCATTTTTATTTTCATTATTTTCATTTGTTATATGTTTAAAAAGGTTACTATTTTTAATCTAGTAACCTTATTATATTACTTTAAATATTTAGCGTTACTCCTTTACCCTAAATATAATGTCATCAAATTGTACACTTGAAGAAGTACCATTATTAGGTAAAGAAACTTTTACTTGTAATACACCAGAGGGATCAACTTTTTCAGTATCGGTTGCTGCGTTCCCTGGGTTGTAATTAGATCCAAATTGATCTAAAGTAGTAGAAACTTCTTGCCAACCACTAGATGTAACTGTAAAATTATAAGCCCAAGTGTCTAGAATAACATCAAAAGATGAACCTGCATTGGCATTTACCATCATTTTAAACGTTACCTTAGAGGCTTCTGTGGCCGAACTTGGTAAAAACGCACCTGCTTCATTATTCTGGCATCCATTATACCCAAATGCAGTTCCTCCGTTATAATCGTATTGAGCACAATTACCTGTTTCGCCAGTAGCAGTTACAGATAAATCGCCTGCATCTCCATAAAACCCCCAAGTACTAGTATATAGACCATTTCCATCAAAATCTTCAAACAAATAATCAACAAATCCAAAATTGATATTAACAAATGTTGTGTTTGTAATACCAGGGCCAGGCTCTACAATTGCGGTGCTTCCAGCTTCGGTAGTAATAATAACATGCTGTCCTTCGGTAGCATCAGTTGGTACTATAAAGTACATTTCTTGATCTGAAACTAGAGTGTATTCTAGTGGTTCTTCACCAAAGTAGACAGATTGTATGCCTATAAACCAGCTCCCTTTAATGGTTACTTTATCTCCTAGTTTTGGATTAAGAACACTAAGTTTATCAAATACAGGAGCAGGTTGTATAATGTTAATTTGAGAATCAATTTCTCCATTTTCTGTTATGAATTTTATAGGCTGAACCCCAAAATCATATGGGTTTTCAAAATCATAATTAGGGATATTGAAAAAGATAGCATTATTAGAGTTTAAATTAGGGTTAAAGCTAACTTCTAATTGATTATTTAGAATAATTTTTTCTAAACCAGACAAATTTGTTCCTTCAATTTTTAGCAACTCGCCAGGTGTGCCTGAGGCATTAGGGCTAGCTTGTGATGAAAAAGAGGTTATTGTTGGTAATTCTACTTCATCTTCAGAGCATGAAAATAATGTAATGGCAAAAATTGCCGTAACTAAATATATTTTTATTAAATTTTTCATAATTGTAGTTTAAAAATTAAAAGGAACAGGAGCGGCTGTTAAATTTTCATTAATGCTTATAGCACCAGATGGTAGTGGCATAGAAAAGAAATCGTCTGTTGGCGTTACTTTAATGGAATTCAATTCTGTTCTGGCATCATCACCATAAAAACCTCGTTCTTGAGCAGCGATTTCTGCTAATGCATCAGCTCGATTTCTACGTTGAAGGTCGAAATAATATTGCCCTTCTAATAAAAATTCTATTCTTCTTTCTTTAAATAAACTGGATTGCGTAATACTACTAACAGAGTTTAATCCTGCACGAGAACGTACTCTGTTAAAGGCTGTTAGTGCTTCACCATCAGAGGTGGAAGCATTGTCTGCTAATTTAGCTTCGGCCATCATTAATAAAACATCTGCATATCTTAGCATATTTGTGTTTTGGTCTGTACGCATGAAGCAAACATTATATCCATCATCTGGCGAACCAACAATATATTTTCTGAAGTTTAATGCAGTTTGAGAAGGAAGTTTATTAAAGGTGTAACCATCTTTTTTGCTTAATAACTCTGGGTAAAAATCTCCATCAATCATAATGGATGGTTTTCTTCTTTTGTCACCATCTTCGTATAACCCTGGCAAATCGATGGTTGGCATATAAGAACCCCAGCCGTCTCCGCCTCCTGTTATACCTGAACCAGATGGCACGATAAAGGCTTGTTCTGTGTTTTGAGTGCCCCATTCATTACAATTAACTGTCCATTGTAAAGCGAATAAACTTTCTATACTATTGTTAAAGTTTGGATTGTTAAATAAGTTGCCATATTCTTCTAGTAAATCGAACTTACCACTATTTATGACTTCTCTACACAAATCTGCGGCCTCATTATATTTTTTTAAATTTAATTTTACTTTAGCCAACATACCCATGGCAGAGTATTTACCAATTCTCCCTGTTTTTGGTTCTGTTGTTAATTTTTCTGCGGCATCTGTTAAATCCATTTCGATGAATTTATAAACATCAGATTCTAAATTTCTAAAAGCGTTTATTCCATCGGCATTTTCGTCAAAAATAGGAACAGGCCCCCATATTCTAACTAAATAATAGTAGGCAGTTGCTCTCATAAACTTTGAGACGCCAATACCTTGGTTAAATGCGTCCTCTGGAATATTATCTTTGTCTCTAATTAAATCTTGCATTAAGGAGTTAGATTGGTTCACTACAGAAAACAAGGCTGTCCAATTACTATTTAGTACCGCATTGTCATTTAATACAGATGCTTCTGCAAATGGTCTAAATTCGCCATCGTTAGCCCATACATTACCTGCATAAGTATCTCCTTGGGTTATCATACCCTTAAAGTTATAATCAAACCAACCTTTTGTATACAATCCATTTTGAATGCCTTCATATGGGGATGCTCCAGGAGGTAAACAGTCTACACACAATGAATTCTCCGATCTTAACTCGGTGAAATCTTCTGAACATGATACTATGGAAAGTATGACAGTCAATAGTATCAATACCTTTTTTATTTGTTTTTTCATAATAATCAATTTTAATTTTTTTAAAATGTTAGATTAACACCTAGGGTTATAGTTTTTGCTAAAGGGTATCTACCCACATCTAAACCAGCATATCTTATGTCTGAATTTCTGCTTCCAATTTCTGGGTCTAAACCAGAATATTTGGTAAATGTGAATAAATTTTGCCCTGAAAGATATACTCTAGCTTTAGTAAAGAAGTTTGTTTTACTTAAAACATCTGAGTTAATATTATATCCCATGGTAATGTTTTGGATTCTTAAGTAAGATCCATCTTCGACAAAGCGATCTGAAACTCGCGTATTAGAATTACCGTTTGCTAAATCAATTCTTGGAATGTTTGTGTTTTGAGCAAGATTTGCAGCATCATCTAGAGTAACACCATCTGGTAAATAGTTTACAACAAAGTGATTTAGAGCATCTTTTGATTGATTTTCACCTAAGAAACGTAGTGCTTCTGTGTAAAACCTATTTTGATTGTATATTTTATTACCATAAGATCCATTTAGAACAATGCTAAAATCAAAATCTTTATACGAAATGTTATTATTTACACTAAAGGTGAATTTAGGAAGTGCAGACCCAATATACGTTCTGTCGGCAAGTGTAATTTCACCATCGTTATTTAAATCTTTGAATTTAATATCTCCTACGCTGGTTTTACCTGGAACTTGTACAGCACTATCATCTACCTCTTGTTGAGTTCTGAAAATACCGTCTGTAACATAACCATATATTTGACCTAAAGATTGTCCTTCTTCAACATAACTATATAATAATTCTCCGTCCGATTGCGGTATGTTTGCCGTTAATGGTTTTGTACCTCCATAAAATTTGGTTAACTCGTTGGTGTATGTTGAAAATATAAATGTAGAGTTCCATGAAAAGTTGTCTGTTAGGATATTTCTTGTGTTCAATTTTATATCCAAACCTTTATTAACCATTTCACCTACATTCTCATAAGGTAGAACTCTTCCTGCTGTTCTATCATCAGCTGGTCTTTGTATTAAAAGGTCTGAGGATTTCTTTTGATACAAATCAAGATCTAGTTTTATGGCATCATTTAACAAGCCTATTTCTAAACCAAGGTTAGTAGATTTTAAAGTTTCCCATTTAATATCTGGGTTACCATCTACTGTATAAACGTATGAAAGCCCGCTAGATGATGGAACGGCAGAAAATTGTGTTTGATATAAAAAGCTAGGTATATTTTGGTTTCCTACTTCACCGTAACCTGCGCGTAACTTTAAATAATTTATGGTACCTGAAGATTTCATAAAATCTTCATTTGAAATGGTCCAAGCACCAGATACTGAAGGGAAATATCCCCATTTATTATTTGGTCCAAAATTTGACGATGCATCTGCTCTTATAGAGGCTGTTAAATAATATTTACTATCATAGTTGTAATTTGCTCTTGCAATGTACGACTGCATAGCCCAAGCATAACTTTGATTATCGACTTCAGAGGTCGATTTTAATCCTAATACCAAATTGTCAAATTCGTTGTTTCCTTCTAAATCTCTTCTAGAACCTCTTAAATATTCAAAATTACTTTTTTGTCTTTCTTGGCCTAAAACTAAGTTTATGCTATGTTTATCTGTATACTTGTTATAGGTTAGAAAGTTCTTAACTGTCCAGTAATAACCTTGGTCTTGTTGTTTAAGTGAAGAGTTTACTTCATTTGCAGCGGTACCAATGTTTTCATATGTTGGGATAAATACTCTTCCGTCACCAGCGTTTAAATCGTATCCTAATTCACTTCTAAAAGTTAAGTTTTTTAAGAACGAAATTTCTGCAAATAAATTACCGTTTATTTTGAATTTTTTATCTAGATTGTTAACATATTCTGAATATGCTACTGGGTTAACAGCTTCATAATTATTCGATGCTCCATTAACTCCGCCTCCAGGAGCTCCAAAGCTACCATCTGGAAATCTTACAGGAATTAGTGGGCTTAAACGTAAGGCTGAAGACACAATACCACCCCTGTCATCATTTTTAACAATGCGTTGTTTAACACTACTTAAGGATATATTGTTTCCTACTTTAAACCAGTCATTAACTTTGGTATCGATATTTAAACGCATTGAAATTCTTTCGAAATTGGTGTTTACTATAACACCTTCTTGCTTGAAATAACCTAGAGATGTATAATAACGTGTTCCGTCTTTTTCTCCTGATACTGCAAGCTGGTTATTTGTAACTATCGCACTTCTAAAAATTTCCTTTTGCCAATCTGTACCTTCACCTAGTAGACTTGGGTTTTGAAATATGAAAGGTACGTCTCTATTATCAGATTTTAACAAATCGCTAGTATATTGCGCATATTCCTTAAGATTCATCATATCGTAGTATTTAGCAACGCTTTGAATACCTGTATAATTATCAAAAGAAATGGTTGTTTTACCTTTTTTACCTTTTTTTGTTGTTATTAAAACAACACCATTGGAACCGTTGGCTCCATAGATAGCTGTAGCCGAGGCATCCTTTAATATATCGATAGATTCAATATCTGCCATGTTTAAACCAGATAGGGCTGAATTTACATTTTGCCCAGAACCTCCACCTGTAGCTGTTCCTAAATCTAAAGAGGTGTTGTTTCTGTCTGCAAATACTGGCGTGCCATCTATAACATAAAGGGGCTCATTGCCATAAAGCGATGTTATTCCTCTAATTTTAATGGATACACCTCCACCAGGTGCGCCTGAGTTTTGAGAAACCGTTACACCAGCAGCTTTACCTGTTAAAGCTTGGTCAACAGAAGAAAAAGGCTGATCTTTTAATTCTTCAGCTGAAACAGAAGATATTGCTCCTGTTAAGTCTTTTCTTTTGGAAGTACCGTAGCCAATTACTACGACTTCCTCTAATTTAGAGGTGTCTTCAAATAAAGTTATGTTTAAATTACGCTCTCCATTGTAAGTAATCTCTTTTGTCGCGTAACCTAGATAACTAAAAACCAGAATATTATTTTTAGTTAGCTTAGTTAAAGAATACTTACCATCAAAATCGGTTATGTTACCTGATTTTGTGCCTTTTACTATAATATTAACACCTGGTAAAGGCATCCCAGATTCATCCGAGACTACACCCGTTACCGAGTTGTTTTGGGAAAAGACATTTTGTATGCAAATCATCACAAAAGTGATGACTGCCAATTTGAATTTCATCATCATATTAAATTAGTTTAGTTATTACTTAGTTTTTAGTTAATAATATTTTCGTTTCTACAACTGTAGTTGTATTAGTATCTGCTACTCCTTTAAAACCTGGTTGTTTTCCTCCTACGCATATATTTATAGAGCCTGGGTTAAATACTGCTTTTCCTTCTGGTGATGTTAAAGCATATTGTTTAGGTTTTATATTTAGTGTTACTGTTTTAGTTTCATTAGGACTTAATGTGATGCGTTCGAAACCAACTAACGATCGGTTTGGGGTGGTTTTATCTTTATTATCGTGAGACAGATAGAACTGAACAACTTCTTCACCTTTAAGTGCTCCTGTGTTTTTTACTTCTACTTTTACTTTAATATCTTCACCTATATTAACATTGCTTGAAACAGCTAGATTGGAATATGTGAAATTGGTATAGCTTAATCCGTGACCAAAAGGGAATAGTGGTTCTCCTTTAAAATATTTATAGGTTCTGTTTTCCATATTATAATCTTTAAAGTCTGGTAAATCATTTACAGATTTATAAAATGTTACAGGTAATCTTCCTGCAGGATTGTAGTCTCCAAATAGAATATCTGCTATGGCTTTACCGCCAAATTCTCCAGGATACCAGGCTTCTAAAATAGCTGGAATATGATCTGCTGCCCAGTTTACAGCTAATGCACTACCATTCATTAAAACTAAAATGGTTGGTTTGCCAAGTGCTTGTATTTTTTTCATTAACTCAATTTGAGTTTTTGGTAGTGTAATTTCCGATCTATCTCCTTTATCAAAACCTTCTAGTAAAACAGGCATTTCTTCGCCTTCAATGGATGGAGAAAGCCCTAAGCATAATACCACAACCTCAGATTTTTTTGCTGCTTCTAGTGCTGGTGTTATTAAGTCTTGATCTGTTTTTGCCCAAACTAATTGTGCTTGAGGGTCTGCATGATAGTTATAGTATTCTATCTTTATTTTATTTGTTTTGCCTTTGGTTAATTTTACATCAAAGTATTTAGTTTTGGGTTCGTGATCATCACTAAACTCAAACTGCAAAGTATCGTTAAAATACAGCTTTCCGCCACTACTTGCTCGCAATCCTATTCTATATGTTCCACTTTCATTTGGAATTAACTCTCCTGTCCATTTTACAGAGAAAACATCTTTTTCTATATCATCTACTGGGCGCTTACCTATCCATGTAAAATCTACAACAGCATCGTTTCTGGTAAGTTGAGGTTCACCTTCCCAATTCATGTTTTTGTAATATTCGCCTTTTAGCCCTTCTTCATTTCCATTTTTAAGTACACTAGAAGGAATGGTGTTTAGCATAGGCCAACCTACTGCAATATCACTTCCTAAAGCGTAGTTTACAGTAGCATTTGGTAATTTATTTTTAATTGCTAATAAAGGGGTAATATGGTTTTTTGGGGTGCCATGGTAATTACCTAATAGTGATTGTTTGGAGTTGGCATTTGGCCCTATTACTGCAATAGATTTAATATTTTTATCTAGAGGTAAAGTATGGTTTTCGTTTTTTAATAAAACCATAGATTGTTTAGATATCTTTTCGGATAACTCATGGTGCTGCTTACTAGCAACTACGCTATATGGTATTTTAGACCACTTAACTTGGTTGTCTGGGTTAAACATGCCTAATTTAAATCTTGCTGTGAATAGTCGAGTTAAGGCTAAATCAATTTTTTCTTCATCAATTAATTCCTTTAATACAGCTTCGGTTAAACTAGGGTCGTAAACACTACCACAGTTTAAATCGGTGCCTCTATCAACAGCTAAGGCTGCAGCTTCTTCTGGTGTATTTACAATGTTATGTTTGTCTGGTTCCCAAAAATCGTTTATCGCCCAACAATCTGACACAATATAACCTCCAAAGTTCCAATCGTCTCTTAAAATTTTGTTTAATAATAAGTTACTTCCGCAGCATGCTTCATCTCTATATCTGTTATAGGCACACATTACAGAGTGTACTTTTGCTTCTTTTACAGCAGCTTCAAATGCTGGTAAATAGGTTTCGTATAAATCTTTATTTGATGTTTGATAATTATCTTGGTGTCTAGATTTTTCGGGGCCGCTGTGTACTGCAAAGTGTTTTGCGGTAGCTATAACTTTAAAATACTTATCATCATCACCTTGAAGACCTTTAATATAGTTTACGCCAATTCTACTGGTTAAATATGGGTCTTCGCCATAGGTTTCCTGTCCTCTTCCCCAACGTGGATCTCTAAAAATATTAATATTAGGTGTCCAAAAATTTAATCCTTGATATATACCTCTTTTACCTTCTGATTTAAATTTATGGTGTTTAGCTCTAGCTTCGTCAGAAACTACTTCTCCCATTTCAAAAATTAAATCGGGGTTCCAAGTTGCTCCCATTCCTATACCTTGGGGAAATACTGTGGCTTCACCTGCTCTGGCTACACCATGTAAGCACTCATTCCACCAATTATATTCTGGGATGCCTAAACGCTCTATAGCTGGAGCATCATAACGCATTTGAGAGACTTTTTCTTTTAGAGACATCTGTTCAATTAAATTAGACACTCTATCTTTTATTGCTAGTTTGGGGTTTTGAAATTGGTAATCGTATTTATCCTCTTGATTTTTACATGAGAAAATAAATAGCAAACCAATTACAAGGTAGAGATGTTTTTTGCTAATTTTAAGTTTGGTCATTTTAGTTTTTTAATTTTTAAGTTGGTTTTAAATGAAAGATTGAACTAAAAAATGAAGTAGAACAAACCGAATGTTATATTGTTTTGCTATAACATAAATGGTATAAGCAACTTCCTTTTTTTAATACTTAAGTTTTATGTAAACAAATTTATATAAGGATGTGTTTGTTTATTGGTAAATGTTAAGCATTCGTTGGTAGATTTAAAGCAAAATGATGAGAATTACCAGTGAAAATGCGGTTTTGTTTAGAGAATTATAAATGTTAATGTAACTACAAAACATAGGTTTTAATAGTGAAATTAAAAGGTGCTTTAAACACAATTTAATTGTTAATTTCTATACTAGTGGGTAAAATGCCATAATAGTTTTTAAAGCATTTTGTAAAATAGGAGTGTGAAGAAAAGCCAACTTTATAGGAAACCTCGCCAACGGTTGCGCTTCCAAGTTCAAGTATTTGTTTTGCTTTTTGAAGCCTTATATTTCTTAAAAATTCATTGGCTGTTTGATTTGTTAATGCTTTTATTTTACGATAAAACTGACTTTTACTTAAATTCATTTTTGCTGCTAACATCTCGACATTAAGTTTTGGGTCGCTAATATTATCATTAATATAGTTTAAAACTTTTTCAATAAATTCTTTGTCTATTGATGTCGTTTTAGTGTTTTCTGGAAGTTCGCTAATTACACTAAAATATTTGTCGAAAATGAGTTTTCTGCTAGTAATTAGTTGGGCTAGTCTTAATTTTAAAAGTCTTAGGTTAAAGGGTTTTACCATGTAAGCATCTGCACCCAATTCTATGCCTTCCATTCGGTTATCTATTCTTGTTTTGGCTGTTAGCATAAGTAAAGGGATATGGCTTGTTTTTAAATCGCTTTTTACTTTTTTACAAAATTCGAAGCCATCCATTTTAGGCATAATAACATCGGTTAAAATAACATCTGGTAAAATTTTAGTAGCTATATCAAACCCATCAAATCCGTTTGTAGCTGTATAAATATTATAGTCATTTTTAAGTTCTTGCTTTAGGTATGTTTGAAGTTCTAAATTATCTTCTACAATAAGTAATGTATGGGCTGGCGTAGTTTTTTTGTTTTGATTTGGGGTTGTTTTTTGTATGTTTTCTTCAATATTAGTTTTTTTAACCAAAGTTTCTTCGATTTCTTTTATCTCCTCAATCCCGATAGCTAACTCATTTTTATTAAAATGATCATTACCTAATGGCAGATATATTTTAAAGCTGGTTCCTTTTCCTAATTCGCTATTCACTTCTATAGCTCCTTTGTGTAAATGAACGAAACTTTTTACTACCTCTAGCCCTATACCGGTACCTCCATAATACGTATTATTTAAGTTTTCTACTTGATAAAATCTTTCGAATATTTTATTTACCTGTTCTTCATCTATACCGGGTCCAGAATCTGAAATAATAATTTCAACAACCTTTATGGTTTTAAAATCACTTACTAATGGCATAATTACTTTGTCCTCCTTTAATTGTATTTCAACATTTATTGTACCGCCGTTTGGTGTAATTTTAATAGCATTTGAAAGTAAATTAAAAATAATTTTTTCTAGCATGCTTCTATCTGCCCACAAGGGAATATCAAGTAATTCTGTATCTACCGATAGGTATATTTGTTTGGCTAATACTTCTTCTTTAAAATGGCTTACAACGTTTTTAATAAATTGTACTAGATTTATTCTACTTGCCTTAACTCTAACTTTATCGAGTTCTAGTTTTCTAAAGTCTAAAAGCTCGTTTATTAATCTGTGTAATCTATCTGTGTTTTTATGAACTGTTTTAAGTTTTGTTTTTACAATTTCGGGTATATTTAAATTGTTGCTTCTTAAAATATCTTCAAGAGGGTTTATAATAAGTGTTAATGGTGTTCTAAATTCATGAGAAATATTAGTGAAAAATTGAAATTTTTTCTCGTTTAAAGCTTCTTTTTGTTTTCTTGTTTCTCTTTCGTAAGCTATTAATTGCTTTTCTTTTATGCGTTCTTGACTGGTTTTTCTTAAGAAGAGTATAACTAGCAGAAACAATAGGATATAGCACAATATGGCCCAGTTTGTTTTCCACCAAGGTGGGAGTATGGTTATTTTTAAACTTATTGGATTTTCATTCCAAACCCCATCATTATTAGCTGCTTTAAGTTTAAAGGTATAGATCCCGTTATCTAAGTTTGTATAAGTTGCATTTCGTGTATTGCCAACAAAATTCCAAGAGTCTTCTAAGCCTTCGAGATAGTATGCAAATTCATTTTTTTCTGGTCTTGTAAAATTAATGGCCGTAAATTCTATAGTGAAGACAGATTGCTTGTGTGTTAATTCTATCTCTTTAGTTTCAGATATTACTTTGTTTAAAGGCCCTTTTTCTTTATTAGGGAAAACTTTTTTATTGAATAACTTAAAATCTGTAAGATATACTGAAGGTAAAGTTGTATTTATTTTAATTTTATTGGGGTTAAAGTAATCTACACCTTGGTAATTTCCAAAATATAAATTTCCTCCTTGATCTTTAAATGCAGCATTAATATTATAATCATTTGACAATAAGCCATCGTTATAAGTGAAATTTGTAAATTTTGAAGTTTCTGTATCGTATTTGTATAGGCCAGAATTACTGCTAATCCATAGGTTGCCGTTACTACTTTGTGTTATTCCTATTATGTTTTCGCCTGTAAAGCCATTTTGATTGTTGTACCAAGTAAAGGTGTCTTTATTATAATCATATTCACAAAGACCGGCACCTCTTGTGCCTATCCATATTTTTTGCTTGTTTAAAGATTCGTAAAGTGTTAGTATATGATTAGACGTTACATGATTGTTAAATTTTTTAGCCATTTCATCTTTAAAAGATACGATATAAAAATGGTTTGCATCGTCCTTTATTACTTTAAATAAGCCGCTAGTGGTGCCAACCCAAATGTTTTGTCTAGAATCTACCAGAACCTTTCTAACATCAATCTCGTCTAAATTATTTTCTAAAAACGGTTTAGAGTTATGCCTTTTTATTGTTTTATTTTTGGGGTTAAAGGAGTGAAGACCTTTGTAAAATGTTCCTATCCAGATGGTTCCTTCATTATCTTCAGTTATGCTTAAAATAGTATTTGATGCTAAGTTTCCATTAGTGTTTTCAATATTATAATTTATAAATTTTTTAGAGCCATTTGGTAAAACAAATAAACCATCACTCCAACTACCTAGCCAAATATTATTTTTGCTATCCACAAACATGCACTCAATATAATCGCTAGTTAACCCAGAATATATACTAGTGCTTTTTGTGTTTATATGTGTAAACTTTTGTGTATTAGTATTATATATATCAACACCTCCGCCGTCCAGACAAATCCATAAATTGCCATTTTTGTCTTTATTTAAACCAGTAACCGAAGGGTTTGAAAGTGAATTTTTATTGTTTTTTATGCTTTTAATGTGGTTAAATTTGTCATATAAATTATCATAAATACCTAAACCGCTATTGTAATATCCAAGCCAAATACGATCATCTTTATCCCGAAATAAAGACCAGATGGAGTTGGATAACAGACTATTTTCGTCTTCTTTATTGTATAAATAGGTGTTAATAATATTTCCGTTGGTATTAACGTGTATTAGCCCATCATTTTCGGTACCGCACAAAATTGTACCATCGCCAAGCTTAACAATAGAAAAAATCCTTTTATTAGTAATTTTAGAATTAACGACTCTGTATCCAATAGAATCTGAGTTTCTAAACTTTAAGCATGTTAAGCCCTTTGTTTCGGTTCCTATCCATATATTTTTGTGATCTATTAATAGCGATTGTATAGGTGTTTTTATAGATTTAGTACTATTGTTTATCTTAGCATAAATAAGCTCTTGGCTTATATAGTTATATTCTAATAAACCTACATTAGTTCCTGCAAATACTCTACCTTCATTATTACATTTTAAATCGAATATTGAAATGAATGAGTTTTCTAAATTAGAGGAATTTAATATTTTAACGACCTGTAATGTTTTAAGGTTTAGTTTGTATAATCCTTCTCCATAGGTTCCAATAAATAGGTTGTTTTTATTGTCTCCGCATATACTTCTAATGGCTAAATTTTCTTTTTGCCCAGTACTTTCATTATAAATAGGTATTCTTGTAAATTGATCTAAATTTCTATTGTATAAGTTTAGCCCTTCTTCTGTACCAAACCATAATTTATTCTCTTTATCTAAGTAGGAACTATAAACAAGGCTACTACTTATAGATGTAGAGTCTTTTAAAGAGTGTTTGTAGCTTACGTAGTCAATTCCATCAAATCTACTTAGTCCAACACCAGCGGTTCCAAGCCATACAAATCCATAATGGTCTTGAATAATGGTGGTAACTGCAACATTTGATTTCCCTTTATTAATGTTTGTAAAATCAAACTTTTTTATTGCGTTTTGAGCACTAAGCTTTAAACACAAAAAAAATAGAATAATACACATTTGTGCATATTTCATACTTTTCTTATTTAAGAATTGATTTAAAAACAATTTTTCAGTTTAAATTGGAAGGCTCTATTCCTTTTAGCGGTAAAGAGTTGTTGATATTAAGTACTCTTGTTCTAATCTGTTACTTTATTATTTATCATTAAATATATAAAATAACTTAATTATAAAATTATACTTAAAAAGAAATAGTTGTTGTAAAATTTAAAGCATAGTTTGTAACATATATTGCAACGAAATAATATCAATCATATTTTAAGCCTGATTTATTATTTTAGGTTTGCGTTTATAAGTTATTAACCGTTATAAGGTTTTATAACGGCGTTAATACACTTGTTGTCCTATATATGTTTTTTGTTGCAGTATTTAACCATTAATAGCTTCAACAGTTTCAACTTTTCCGGGTAGCATTTCTTTAAGCATGTTTTCAATTCCACTTTTTAATGTGTAAGTAGATGATGGGCAACCACTACAGGCACCTTGAAGCATAACACTTACATTTTTTTCTGCCGAATTGTAAGAAATAAATTGAATATTACCACCATCGCTAGCAACAGCAGGTTTTACATATTCTTCTAATATATTTACAATTTGTTTTGAAACATCGTCTAGAGCTTCAAAATTACTATCTATTTGTTTTGTTGTTTTTTGAAGTGTTTCTAAAGCTTCGGATTTTACAATTTCTTTTCCTTTTTCAATATAGTCTTTAATAAACTCGCGAAGCTGTATGGTAATATCTTGCCATTCTGCAACATCGTATTTTGTAATAGATACATAGTTTTCATCAAGAAATACACTTTTTACAAACGGAAAGTGAAACAATTCTGTAGCTAATGGAGAGAGTTTGGCTTCATCAATTGAAGTAAACTCAAAAAGAGCAGCAACAATTTTTTTGTTAGAAACAAATTTCATTACAGATGGGTTTGGCGTACTTTCGGCATATACTGTAACCGCTATTTTTTTAGCAGTTGCAGATGCTTCAACAACAACGCCTCCATCATTTAAATAGGTTTCAATTTGTTCTGATACTTCGTCTTGTACATCGCTCCATTCTACAATGTTGTAACGTTCTACAGCTATAAAATTTCCAGATATATATACTTTTTTTACAAATGGTAAATAAAATAGTTGTTGTGCTAATGGAGAGTTTTTGGCTTCATCAATATTATTAAACTCAAAACTTTGGTGTTTGGTTATAAATTGATTTACTTCAAATTTTACTATAGAGTTATTGGATGTTTCCTGCACGGAAACCTTGAAAGTGTTCATTTCAGCTAATTTTTTACAAAAATACTAAAAGAAAACTTTAGATATCCATATATTTGAGTTTTGTTGCCTGTTTAAAAAGGCTGTTAAGATAAAGGCGAATTTTATCTTTTTTATGTGTAATTTTTTAAGAATCAAGACGTTTGTATAAAACCAAACCTACTTGGTAATAAAGTTTATGAAATTAAAAAATATCATTTTAGTGGCTATTACAGTTATGTTTTCTAATATAGCTACATCGCAAGAGGGATTGCCAATATATACCGATTATTTAACTGATAATTACTACTTAATTCATCCTTCTATGGCTGGAATTGCTAATTGTTCTAAAATTAGATTAACAGCAAGGCAGCAATGGTTTGGGCAAGATGATGCCCCAAAGCTTGTTACACTTAGCATGAATGGTAGAATTGGCGAATCTCAATCTGCTGTTGGAGGTATATTATATGCTGATAAAAACGGGTATCATTCTCAAAAAGGTGGATATTTAACTTATGCGCATCATTTAATGTTTTCTAGAAGTGAATCCGATTTAAATATGTTATCTTTTGGATTAAGTGCTGGATTTATTCAATACCAATTGGATGAAACTACTTTTTTAGATGGTTCTCCAGTTCCAGATCCTGCTATTGATGGTATTGTGCAAAATGAAACTAATTTTAATGTAGATTTAGGATTCTCATATCATTACCTTGATTTTTATGCGCATGCTACAGTAAAAAATCTTTTAAAAAACTCTGGAGTTAATAAGGATTTAGAAATAACAAGTAATTTAAGACGTTATTTGGTTTCTGTAGGTAGTGTGTTTAGTAAATTTGGTAGTGAGTGGAGTTATGAGCCTTCGTTAATGTTTCAATATAGAGATTTAACAAAAGAATCTAGCATTGATGTTAATGGTAAGGTTTATAAACAAATGGAGTTTGGTAAATTATGGGGAGGCGCTTCTTATAGACAGAGTTTGGATGGTGCACAGTATTTAAATGGAACGTCTGTTAATAGCCAAAAACTAAATCAAATTACAGGAATATTAGGGGTTAATTATAACGATTTTATGTTTGCTTATACGTACACTTACCAAACTAATCCTATAGTTTTTACTAGTGGTGGTTTTCATCAATTAACGCTTGGTTATAATTTTGCTTGTAAACGCGAAAAGTATACTTGTAATTGCCCAGCTGTAAATTAATTTTAGCCTAAATAGTATGGCATACTAAATATAAAGTAAATGTTGCAGAATTTTAAATACTAAATTATGCCATTAATAAAACCTGTACGGGGTAACTCACCACAAATACCTGAAGATTGTTTTATCGCAGAAAATGCAACTATAGTAGGCGAAGTTACTATGGGTACCCAATGTAGTGTTTGGTTTAGTGCTGTAGTTAGGGGTGATGTGAATTTTATTAAAATAGGAAATAAAGTTAATATTCAAGATGGTGCTGTAATTCATGGTACTTACCAAAAAGCAGGAACAACTATAGGTAATAATGTGTCTATTGGGCATAATGCTTTGGTGCATGGGTGTACTATTCATGATAATGTATTAGTTGGCATGGGTAGCATTATTATGGATGGTTGTGTGGTAGAAAGTAATAGTATTATTGCTGCAGGAGCAGTAATAACTCAAAACACCATTATCGAGTCTGGAAGTATTTATGCTGGTGTGCCTGCCAAAAAAGTGAAAAATGTAAGCGAAGCTCACGTTTTAGGTGAGATTAATAGAATTTCGAATGCTTATATTAAATATTCAAGCTGGTTTAAAGAATAGAATGATTGCGCCTTAATTTTCAGATTTATTTAGAAATTTAAATGCTCAATAGTATACTCTTCACCTAAAAGAGAAGCCATAACTTCTGGATTATTGTTAGTAATAAACTTATACTTTCCTTTTGAATTTTGAGTATTTATTATGTCGTGTTTTTCTAAAATAGCTTTTGTTTGTCTAGCTACTGCCTCGCCAGAATCTATAATTTTAACATGTTTAGGTAAAAGTTCTGTTAGCATTGGTATTAAGTAAGGGTAATGCGTGCAACCTAAAACTAAATAATCGATATTAGCTATTATCATGGGCGATAAGTACTTTTTTAAAAGTAATTTCATCTCGTTAGATTGTAGCTTGCCATTTTCTATAAGTTCTACAATGCCATCGCCAATTTGTTCAACGACTTTTATATGATTTGCAAATAATGTTGATGTTTTTGAAAACAACTCGCTACTTAATGTGCCTTTAGTGGCTAATATACCAACGGCATTTGTTTTGGTTTGTAGAGCGGCAGGTTTTATTGCTGGCTCTATACCTATAAGCGGAATATCGTAGTTTGATCTTAAATAATCAATAGCATTTGTTGTGGCTGTATTGCAAGCTACAACAATTAGCTTACAGTTTTTACGTAGTAAAAAGTCTGTGTTTTTTATACTTAAATCTATAATTGCATGTTTGCCTTTTGGCCCATAAGGAGCATTGGCACTATCGGCTAAGTAAATTGTGTTTTCAAAGGGTAAAAGGGTATTAATTTCTTTCCAGATAGATGTGCCTCCAACACCAGAATCAAAAATGCCAATAGGTTGTTTATTCATTTAAAATAATAAGATTTAAGCTATAATTATAATTTAATACTAAATGTAGTAAAAATAAAAAAGCTGTCTTTTTAAAAAGACAGCTTTTAAATGTTTTTTAATGTTAATTTAAATTAGATACCTAATTGTTTTTTAACATCGGCTAAAATATCTTTTCCGTCGGCTACAATTAAGCTAGCTCTATCTAAAACATATTGGTAACCTTGTGCTTTTGCAACTTCGTTAATTGCTTTCATAGCTGCTTCTTGTATTGGCTTAAATAATTCAGCTTCTTTGTTAGCTAAATCTTTTTGAGCATCTGCTCTAAATTGTTGAATACGTTGTTGCTTTTCTTGAAGCTCTAAACCTCTTTTTTGGTTTTCTTCATCTGTTTTTGTTGCAGCTTCGGCCTCGTATTGTTTTACTGTATTTTGGTATTCTGTAATAGAAGCTTGAATGTCTGTTTGGTATGTTTTACCTAAAGCTTCAATTTCTGCCTGTGCTGTTTTAGCTGCTGGCATAGCTGCAATTAATTCCTGTGTGTTTATATGCGCAACTTTAGTTTGTGCTTGTGTAAAGCTTACTGCTGCAATACATAATACAGTTGCTAATAGGAGAGTTTTAATTTGTTTCATTTTTAAATAGTATTAAGTGTGTTATAAATTATTATTTGTTATTGTTTATACTGTCTTTTGCCTTTTGGCGTTCTTCTAAAATTTTCTTTTTTCTTTCTTCTAGTGCTTTTTTTCTAGCTTCTCGTTCTGCTAATTTTTTTTGTCTGTTTTCTTCAATTAGTTGTGCTCTAGTTTTTGTTTCTGTCTCTTTAACCTTAGTGTCGCTTTCTGTTTTAGTTTCCTCGGTTTTTGTTGTTTTGTTTCTTGCGTCTAATTTAGCTTGTTTAGCTTTTTCTCTGTCTTCTAAAACTTTTTGGCGTCTTGCTTCGGCTTCTTTTTTCTTAGCTTCGCGTGCTGCTAAAATTTCTTGTCTTCGTTTTTCAACGGCACTTTCTCTGGCTGCCTTTTTTTGTTCTAATGCTTTTTCTCTTTCTTCTAATTCTTCGTTTATTTCAGGAATTAGTTCTTCATTTTCGGCAGCTTTTCGTTCCGCTTTAGAATTGGCTTGTTTACGCTTAGAGGTTCTGGTTATGCTTCTTAATACTTGCTCGCTTACATCAAATTGCTTTGCAGAAAATAGCATAACAGCATCTGATGATTTATCAAATATAAAATCGTATTTTCTGCCTTGAGCCATATCTTGAACGGCAGCGAATATTTGATCTTGTATAGGTTGCATTAATTGTTTTTTTTGAATAAATAAATCGCCATTTGGTCCAAACCTTTTTTGTTGATAGTCTAGAATTTCATTTTCTTCAAAAGTGATGTCTTCTTCGCGTTCGTCAATAAGCTCTTTGGTTAAAAGTGCTTTTTCGTTACTTAAATCTTTTCGTTTTTGTGCTACAGCTGTTAACTTAGATTGTATCTCATTTTTCCATTTTTGAGCTTTATCTTCTAGCTGGGCTGTTGCTTCTTGATATTCAGGTACATTTTCTAGAATATATTCGGTATCAATATAAGCAATTCTTACACCACGTTGGGCGTTAGCATAAAAGCTTAGCATAAGTACTAATGTCAGTAAAAAAAGAACGTTATTTCGCATCTGTTTTAATATTTTATAATTTATGGCTTATAAATTCTAAAATGACAGATGATTTTTTTCTGCCTTTTAGAATTGTATCTTCAAAATTAACGAATTTTAATCTTAAAAATTTCAATTCTTTTGCAAATCATCAATGTATTATTAGAAAATATCGTGCCAAAGTATTTTTTATGCTTAAAACTGTTGCCCAATTATGAAATGTGTTTCCCATCCGTTTTTAACTGTTTGGCCTGGTAGTGGGTCGAAACCATGTCCAAAATCAATACCTAATAAACCAAATGCTGGCATGAAAATACGAATACCTAAACCAGCAGAACGCTTTAGGTTAAATGGGTTGAAATCTCTAAAGGTATCAGCTGATACTCCACCTTCTAAAAAGCCTAAGGCATAAATTTTTGCTGATGCTTTTAATGTGATTGGATAACGAAGTTCTAAAGAAAATTTATTGTAAATGCTAGATCCATCTTGCGAAGCACTACCTGTTGATTCGTCTAAATGTGTAAGCGATTGGTTAGGGTATCCACGTAATTGAATAACTTCTCTGCCATCTAAAGAGAAATTACCTAAACCATCACCTCCTAAATAAAAACGCTCAAATGGTATAACACCTCTATTATTGTTGTAGGCTCCTAAAAAGCCAAATTCTATTTTTGGTCTTAAAACTAGGTCTTTAGCTAGTTGTGCGTACCATTCGCCCGAGAATTTAACTTTATAGAATTCTAACCAGTTGTATCTTTTTTGGTCTATTTCTGTAATTGCTTCGTTGGCTTCTATATACTCACGGTCTGTTGTGCTTGTTGCATTTGCTCGTTGTTCTAAAGCTGCATCGTAATCTTCTGCAAGTTTTTCGTAGTCTACATTGTTAAATAATGAGTAGGGTAATGAAAATTTGGCAGTAATTCCAAAATTTGAGCCTCCGGTTGGGTATATAGGATCTACACTTGTGTTGTTTCTACTAAGTCCAAATGTATAAGATAGGTTGTTTGAAAAACCATTACCAAAGGTAAATAAGCCTGTGTTGTAATTATTTAAGTCGTATCGTTGGTAGCTAATAGCTTGCGATAATGTAAAATAATCATCGGGTACAGATAAACGTTTAGCTAAACCAAAAGTTATACCTGTAATATTAAAACTTTTACTTTTATCTGCATTACCTGTTTGATAATTGTATAAAAACTGTTTAGTGTGCGATAAAGATGTAGAAAATTGTACAGGACGTTTACCGCCTAACCAAGGTTCGGAAAATGAGAAACTATAGGTTTGATAAAAACGACTGGCTTGTAAACGTAATGCAAGTTTTTGACCATCTCCCATTGGAATAGGTTTGTAAGCTTCTTTTTTAAATATGTCTTTTATTGAAAAGTTGTTAAAGGATAGACCAAGCGTTCCAATAAATCCGCCACCACCGTAACCACCTTGAAGTTCTATTTGACTTGAACCGGTTTCTTTAACAGAGTATTCCATGTCTATGGTTCCTTCAACAGGGTTTGGATTGTTAAAATTTGGTGATATTTCTTGAGCATCAAAGAAGCCTAATTGGCCTAGTTCCCTAACCGTACGAACCACATTGGCTTTACTATATAGTTGCCCTGGTCTTGTACGTAGCTCTCTGTAAATTACATGGTCGTTTGTTTTGTCGTTACCAATTACAGAAACCGAATTAAAATATGCGGGTTTACCTTCAGATATTCTTACTTCAATATCAATAACATTGTTATCTGCACTTACTTCTACTGGGTTTATGCTAGAAAACAGGTAGCCATTATTTTGGTATTGGTTTGTTATGTCTTGAGCATCTGGTTTGGTGTCGTCTGCAATACGTTCTTGTAATAAAATACCATTATAAGTATCTCCTTTTCTAATGCGTAAAAGCCTGCTTAGTTGCTCGTTTGTATAAACGGTGTTTCCAATAAATTTTATGTCTCCAAAGGTATATGGTTCACCTTCTTTTACATCTATATGTAACGAGATGGTTTTATCATCGTTATAGATAATGCTGTCTGCTAAAATTCTAGCATCTCTATATCCATTTTCTTTATAGGTGTCTATAACATGCCCTAAATCTGCTTGATAGGCCGAATCTATAAATTTTGAGCGTTTTAATATTCTAAGGCGATTAATTTTTTTAGTGCCTTTCATACTTTTTCTAAGTTTTTTGTCACTTAAAATTTCGTTACCACTAAAGGTTATGTCTTTAATTTTTACTTTTTCGCCTTTATCAACATTAAGCACCATATTTACTCTTGAGGTTTCTATAGAGTCTTTAACCTCAATTGTGTTTATGTGTACTTTGGTGTTTAAAAATCCATCTTTTTTATATTTTTTTTCAAGGAAATTTTTGGTGGTTGTAATTAGGTTTTCGGTAACCTTAGTTCCTTTTTTTAGCTTATTGTCTTTAATAATACCTTCTTTTTTACCTTTTTTAACACCATTAATTTTTAGTTCGTTTAATTGTGGTAGGTCAGATAGTTTTATTTGTAAATAGGCTACATTACCTTCAATTTTAGTAACATATACTTCTATGTCGCTAAATAATTTAGAATTCCAAAGTTTTTTTATAGCGTTACCAATGTCTTCGCCAGGAATGGTTATGTCTTTGCCTTTTCTTAATCCAGAATAGGTTATAATGGTTTGTTCGCTAAAAGATGTGTTTCCTGCAACTGTAATTTCTCCTAAAGTGTATTTTTCACTTTTGTTAATATTTACATTTTGTGCATTTATATTAAAGCAACTGATAAAAATTGTTACAGTTAAGCAGTACTTTAAATATGTTAGTGTAGATAACTTTTTAACTAAGTTGTTCACTTGTTTTCCCAAATCGTCGTTCTCTTTTTTGATATTCAATAATCGCTTCATACAAATGTTGCTTTGTAAAATCTGGCCACAATACGCTTGTGAAATATAATTCGGCATACGCAATTTGCCATAATAAAAAGTTACTTATGCGTTGCTCCCCACTTGTTCTAATAAGCAAATCTACATCTGGTAAATTTTGCGTGTAAAGATGCTCATTTATAATTGATTCATCAATATTTTCGGGCGAAATTATATTATTTTTAACTTTAATGCTAATTTCTTTAACAGTGTTTATGATTTCTTCTCTTGAACCATAGCTAAGTGCAAGGGTTAAAGTCATTCTTGTGTTGTTTTTGGTGCTTTCTATTACTTGAAAAAGTTCGTTATGTACTTTTTTAGGTAAGGTATTTAGCGTGCCAATAGCAGATAGCTTAATGTTATTGTCTTGAAGTGTTTTAATTTCTTTTTTTAATGAAGATACTAGTAGTTTCATTAAGGTTTGCACTTCTAGTTTTGGTCTGTTCCAGTTTTCGGTTGAAAAAGCATAAAGTGTTAGGTTTTTAATACCAAGTTCGGCACAGGTTTCAACACTTTCTCTTACCGATTTAGTACCATTTTCATGACCAAAAGCTCTAAGCATACCTTGTTGTTTTGCCCAGCGTCCATTGCCATCCATAATAATAGCAATATGCTTTGGTAGTGTTTTTTTTAGTATGCGGTTTTTTAAATCCATTTTATTCTACGCAATAACAAGGGTTTTCTCCAAATGTATAGGTAAGTGTTATTCCTGAAAACATATACCAATCGTTATTATTTATATTTCCAAATCTGAATTGTTGTAACTCAGCAGCATCAGGCATGCTTCCATCTAGCTCGTCTGAAAATGTGTAGCGAGCACCTATTTCGACCCCTAATATAAAGTTTTCCATGAAATTAGTTTTAAAACCTAAAGCCATAGGAATACCAAAGGCCCAACTACTGGTATCTTCTGGTGTTTGCACATTGTTTGCAAAATAATAGTTGTCGTGGTACGCTGCGCTAATGCCAGAATATAAGTAAGGTGTTCCTAGTTTTTCGCCAGAGTGTAGGTTGAAATCAAAAAAAGTAAACTCCATACCTAATGAGAGTTCGGTAATTTTACTTGAAAATTCGTATCCTCTTTGAATTCGTCTTGGATCGTGAGAATCAGTATCTATACCTTCTAATTCACTAAAAATTATTGAGGCTCTGTAAGAGTGTCTTTTACTTCTGTTCCATTTGTAAATACCGCCTATAGCTAGTTGGTTAGGCTTAATATAATCTGTTGCGCCTACATCTCCAATAAAATTACTGCCTCCTAAAAAAACGCCAATTTCGTTAATTTGAGCACTACCTAATTGGATGCTTAAAATGCTTAATGTCAATATGATTAAATGCCTCATAAATATTCAAAAGTTTGCAAATATAATAAATAAGATTAGTCAAATGTAATTTGAACTCGATTGTATTGGTTTAAAACAGAAAATCTTTTAAATTATTGTTGTTACTTGTTTTGAGTGTTTGGTTTAATGAGGTTGGTTGGAAGTGGGTTAAATTACATGTTAAGGGTTTATTTATTGCGTTTATCTTCTCCCCAAAGTAATTTTTTTCTTAGAGTGTCTAAAAAACTTTCGTTTAAAAGATCTATCATTTTAATTTTAAAGTTGGCTTTTTTTATTTTAATAAGTGTGCCATTATCTAAAGTTGCTATTCTAGAGTCTAACGATATTAAATGTTGTTTTTCTCTTCCATTTACTCTAAGATGTATTTCGGTAGAGTCTGGAATTACTAATGGGCGTGCGCTTAAATTGTGCGGGGCAATAGGTGTTAAAACAAAACTATTGGCGCCTGGTGTTATTACGGGGCCTCCACAACTAAGAGAGTATCCGGTAGATCCTGTTGGGGTCGATACTATTAAACCATCGCTCCAATAGGAGTTTAAAAACTCGTCGTCTAAGTAAGTGTCTATAGTAATCATAGCCGTTGTGTTTTTACGGCTTACGGTAATTTCGTTTAATGCAAAATTCATGGCTTCTATGTCTTTGTTTTTAGAAGCGGTTTCTACAGTTAAGATACTGCGTTCTGAAATTCTGTATTTGTCGTCAATAATATCTTGTATGGCTTTTTCAATGGCATGAACTTGAATGGTTGCTAGAAAACCTAGTCTGCCAGTATTAATACCTATAATAGGAATTCCTAAGTCTTTAACAAACATGGTGGCTCTTAATATAGTACCATCGCCACCAATACTTACTAGAAAATCAAAAGTAGTATCGAGTTCAGAAAATGTTTTAAACTTATTAAAACCTTTTATGTTATGGGGCTCTTTATTTATAAGTTTATAAAACTCGGTTTCAATATAAGCTTCAATGCCTTGGTTTTCAAGGTAATTAAAAAGGGTTTCAACAGATTTTGGTGTTGTAACATTATAATATCGTCCAAAAATGGCAACTTTCATAGCTTAGAATTACATGTTTAGGTATTTGTTTAAATAATCAGAGCGTTCTTTTAAGCTTTCAATATAGCTGTCTTCCTCGTGCCCAGAAACGATATTGTAACTGTAACGACGAAAAGTTTGAATAACCTCATTAAGCCCTGTATTGCCTATTTTTAAAGTTACCTGTACTAAGTCTGTATTCATTTTAGAAATGAATGCACCTAAAAGTTTACCATCGTTAGATTCTACAATTTGGCTAATCTCGCTAAACGAATAATCGTTAATACTTTTTTCAATAACTAAAATGCCACCAGCTTCAGAGAAAAAAGGCGATTCGCTAAATAAGCTAATAATATCATTAAGCTCATAATACCCTAAGTATTTGTTTTGTTCGTTTAAAACAGGCATGATATTGGCAGAATTTATAGAAAAAGCCTCTAGAACATCTAGCCATACTGTGTTGTTTCTAACATAAAAATCTTCTAAAGCATATAAATACTCACTTGTAGGTTTGTCACTATCAAAGCAATGAGCATCGGTTTCAGAAAAACAGCCTAAATAATTTCCGTTGTTATCTTTAACAGGAATATGGGAGAAAGTAAGTTGGTTAAATAATTCTTGTAAATCACTTATTTTACTTGAATTCTCTAATGGTTTTATGTCGTTTATAATAAATTCTGAAAGTTTCATAGCATCTGTAAATAGAACTGCAAATTAATCAAAAAAATAGTATCAAAGCTTGTTCTACTTTGTATTTTTGTAGAAATAATTCAAGGTTTTACAGCATTAAGATAATTTGCAAGTAAACGTTTTTATAAAATTTATAAGATGACAAAGTTAAGTGTTAATATAAATAAAATTGCAACATTAAGAAATTCTAGGGGTGGCGATGTGCCAAATGTTGTACAATTTGCTAAAGATGTGCAGCGCTTTGGGGCAGAAGGTGTTACTATACATCCAAGACCAGACGAAAGACACATTCGTTACCAAGATGCTCGAGATTTAAAACCTGAGGTTTATACAGAATATAATATAGAGGGAAACCCCATTGAGTCTTTTGTTAATTTAGTTCTAGAGGTTAAACCAACACAAGTTACTTTAGTGCCCGATGCTGTTGATGCTATTACCAGTAATGCTGGTTGGGACACTATAAAAAATAAAGATTTTTTGGTTGATGTGATTAAAGAGTTTAAAAACAACGGCATTAGAACATCCATTTTTGTCGACCCTGTTTTAGAGCAAATAGAAGGAGCAAAAGCCACCGGAACAGACAGAATAGAGCTTTATACCGAAGCTTTTGCGCATCAATACGGTATAGGCAATAAAGAGGCTATTAATATTTATAAAGAAAGTGCCATATTAGCAAGCAATTTAGGTTTGGGTATTAATGCTGGGCACGATTTATCTTTAGATAATATAAAATATTTTAAAGATAATATACCTAATTTGTTGGAAGTTTCAATAGGTCATGCATTAATAGCAGAAAGCTTGTATTTAGGAATAGAGAATGTTATTCAAATGTATTTACATAAATTAAAATAATGGTTTTACATTCAAATATTATTGGAACAGGAAAGCCCTTTGTTATTTTACATGGGTTTTTAGGAATGAGCGATAACTGGAAAACACTAGGCAATCAATTTAGCGAGCAGGGTTATCAAGTGCATTTAGTAGACCAACGAAACCATGGCAGAAGTTTTCATGATAACGAGTTTAATTACGAAGCATTAGCTAAAGATTTAAAGAAATATTGTAATGAATATAACTTAACTAATATTGTTTTGTTGGGGCATTCCATGGGCGGTAAAACAGCCATGCTGTTTGCTTCTGAATATCCAGAGTTAGTTTCTAAATTAATAGTTGCCGATATTTCTCCACGATTTTACCCCATACACCATGATGCTATTTTAGAGGGTTTAAGCAATCTAGATTTTAGCACAATTAAAAGCAGAAGTGAAGCCGATAAAGTATTAAGCAAGTATGTATCAGATACAGGAACACGCATGTTTTTATTAAAAAACCTATATTGGGTAGAAAAGGGCCAGTTGGGTTTACGAATAAATTTAGAGGTTTTAAAAAATGAAGTTAGCGAGGTAGGCGAATCCTTACCAAGCTATTCAAGGTACGAAAAAAACACCTTGTTTTTACGCGGAGATCGCTCAGAGTATATAGGTGTTGGCGATGAGAGTATAATAAAAAACCATTTTCCAAAAGCAGAAATTACCACTATATCTAACGCAGGACATTGGTTGCATGCCGAAAACCCTAAAGATTTTTTTAAAGCTGTAATTAATTTTGTAACTTCTTAGTTAAAATATAAAACTATGAAATTAATTTTAAAACTTTTATTAAATGCTATAGCAGTTTTTGCACTAGCAAATATATTAACAGGAGTACAAGTAGATAGTTATGTAACAGCTATTGTAGTTGCACTTGTGCTTTCAATTTTAAACCTATTAGTAAAACCGCTTTTAGTTATTTTAACATTGCCAGTAACCATAATAACACTAGGTTTGTTTTTACTAGTAATTAACGGGCTAATAATTCTTTTGGCAGATAAATTTATAGACGGTTTTTCTGTGGCTAGCATTTGGTGGGCTATTCTTTTTAGCATTTTATTGTCCATACTTCAATCGCTTTTACAATCCTTCTTAAAAACCGATAAAAAATAGCTTAAAAATCAAGCAATTAAAAACTTTGCTAGGATGTAAAAATATACTATTTTTGCATCCCAATTTTGGTAGCAAAAAATTATAGGTTTTTAAAAGAACCTTTTATTGTTAAATGCCTGATTTAAGGCTTTATATCGTTTAAAATGAATATTACAAGAGAAAACGTTGATGCATTAAATGCTGTAGTAAAAGTAGATATCGCTAAAGAAGATTATAGCGATAAAGTTGAAAAAATCTTAACAGATTACCGTAAAACAGCAAATATTCCTGGTTTTAGAAAAGGTCATGTGCCAATGGGAATGGTAAAAAAGCAATACGGAAAAGCTGTATTAGTTGATGAGGTAAACAAGCTTTTACAAGATGCTTTAAACAAGTATTTAACAGAAGAAAAGTTAGACGTACTTGGGCAACCATTACCAAAACCACAAGATGATATTGATTGGGATGCCGATAAATTTTCTTTCGAATTCGAATTAGGTCTAGCTCCAGAATTCGATGTAGAATTAAAGAGTAAAAAAGCAATTACGCAATACAATATTGTTGCAGATGATAAAATGATTGATGAGCAAGTAGAGCGTATCCAAAAGCAATACGGAAAATTAGTGCCTCAAGAAACCGTTGAAAAAGACAGCGAAATTACAGGAGCTTATACAAACGAAGAAAAAGAAATTGACAATACAGTAACACTTACTTTAGATAAATTTAAAGGAAAAGCAACAGCAAAACAGTTTGTAGGGGCTAAAGTTGGCGATGTAATAACATTAAAAACTAAAGGCCTTTTTAATGATGAGCATGAACTAATGCACGCATTAAAGCTAAGCCATGATGATGTTCATGGATTAGATATTGAAGTGAATTTTACAATTTCTGAAATTAACGAGCGCCAGTTAGCAGATTTAGATCAAGAATTATTTGATAAAGTATTTGGTCCTAAAACTGTAACATCGGTAACAGAATTAAAAGACAAAATTAAGGAAGATGCAGAAAAACAATTCGTTCAGCAAGCAGACCAAAAGCTGCTAAACGATGTTACTGAATACTTAGTAGAAAATACAAAATTCGATTTACCAGCAGAATTCTTAACAAAATGGATGCAAACTGCAGGCGAAAAAGAAATGGATGCTGTACAAGCTAAAGAAGAATACGAAAAATCTGAAAAAAGCTTACGTTACCAATTAATTGAAGGTAAGTTAATTGAAGATAACAATATTCAAGTTACTATGGATGATATTAAAAATCATGCCAGAGAAATGATTAAAGCACAAATGGCACAATTTGGTCAAATGAATCCTTCAGATAAAGAGCTTGACGATATTGCAGCACGAGTTTTAGGAAACCAAGATGAAGCACGCAGAATCTCAGAACAATTAGTAAGCCAAAAATTACTAGAAGTTTATAAAGAAAAAGCAAATCTTAAAGTTAAAGAATTAAGTTACGAAAACTTTGTTAAAGAAGTTTACGGCGACAAATAAATAAATTAAAATTGCTTATATTTAAGCGCTTAAATCTATGGGTTTAAGCGCTTTTTTATTAAAAAAATAATTTTAAATTTAACATATATAAACTCATTTCTGTGTAAGTCAGGAGTTTAATTAAAAAAATACAGAAAAAGATTATGGATTACGCAAAAGAGTTTGAAAAATTCGCGATAAAAGATCAAGGTATTAGCAGTACATATTACAATAAAATTATAAGCAGTATGTACCCAACAAACCTAACCCCAAACATTATTGAAGAACGACAAATGAATATTGCTGTATTTGACGTGTTTTCTCGTTTAATGATGGATAGAATCATTTTTTTAGGTACCGGAATTAACGATCAAGTAGCAAATATTGTACAAGCACAACTTTTATTTTTAGAAAGTACAGATGCAAATAAAGATATTCAAATTTACATCAATTCACCAGGAGGAAGTGTTTATGCAGGTTTAGGTATATACGATACCATGCAGTTTATAAAACCAGATGTAGCTACAATTTGTACAGGTATGGCTGCATCAATGGGAGCGGTTTTATTATGCGCTGGCGAAAAAGGAAAGCGTAGCGGGTTAACTCACTCTCGAGTTATGATTCATCAACCCTTAGGCGGAGCCCAAGGTCAAGCTAGCGATATAGAAATTACAGCTAGAGAAATCCTGATTTTAAAAGAAGAGCTTTATAAAATTATAAGCAAGCATTCTGGCCAGGATTACGATAAAGTATATCAAGATAGTGATAGAGATTATTGGATGAAAGCCGATAAAGCTAAAGAGTATGGAATGATTGACGAGATTTTGGCTCGTAAATAAATTATTCGTAATTTTAAAGAATTGTTTTACAGGGATTTATAATAGCATGTTCCCAAAAAATAGATATGATTAATGGCAAAGGAAGAATTAGAATGCTCGTTTTGTGGTCGTAAAAAGCCCGAAACAAACTTGTTAATAGCAGGGTTAGACGCTCACATATGCGACAGATGTATAGAGCAAGCGCATGGTATTGTATTAGAAGAATCTAAACAAAGTGATAGTAGTGATTTATCTGCGGAGTTAAAACTTCGTAAACCACAGCAAATAAAAGAATTTCTAGATGAGTATATTATTGGGCAAGGCGCCACTAAAAAGGTAATGTCTGTTGCTGTATATAATCATTATAAAAGATTGTTACAACCTCCATCAAAAGACGATATCGATATTCAAAAAAGTAATATCATTATGGTTGGTCAAACCGGTACAGGTAAAACATTAATGGCAAAAACAGTTGCTAAAATGTTAAATGTACCATTAGCCATTGTTGATGCTACAGTTTTAACCGAAGCAGGTTATGTTGGTGAAGATGTAGAAAGTATTTTAACACGCTTATTACAAGCAGCCGATTATAACCTAGAAAAGGCAGAAAAAGGCATTGTTTTTATTGATGAAATTGATAAAATTGCTCGCAAAAGCGATAACCCATCAATAACACGCGATGTATCTGGTGAAGGTGTTCAGCAAGCCTTATTAAAACTTTTAGAAGGTACAGTTGTTAATGTTCCACCGAAAGGCGGACGTAAACATCCAGACCAAAAATTTATTGAAGTAAATACAGAAAATATTTTATTTATAGCAGGAGGAGCGTTTGATGGTATTGAGCGTGTAATTTCTAAACGATTAAATATGCAAGCTGTTGGTTATAGCGCTTCCATGTCTGATGATGTTGTAGATCAAAATCATTTACTACAATATATTATACCTAAAGATTTAAAAGACTTTGGTTTAATACCAGAAATTATAGGGCGTTTACCAGTATTAACTTATATGGATCCGTTAGATGCAGATACTTTAAGAGCTATTTTAACCGAGCCTAAAAATGCCATTATCAAGCAATATAAAAAGCTGTTCGAAATGGATGAAATAGATTTTTCTATAACCGATGGCGCTTTAGGGTTTATTGTTAATAAGGCTATCGAGTATAAGTTAGGTGCTAGAGGTTTACGTTCTTTATGTGAAGAAATTTTAACCGATGCCATGTTTGAGCTTCCAAGTAGTAACGAGAAAAAATTAAACGTTACTAAAGCCTATGCAGAAGAGAAATTAACTAAAACTACTTTAAAGAAATTAAAGGCAGTTTCGTAAAAAATTTATAAATAATACATAAAAACCACGCTAATTAGCGTGGTTTTTATATTTAAGGAAAATTAATTAATAAATGAATATTCTATATATAAAGTGTATATGTTTTTTTTAAAACTGGAGTAAAAGTATACTTAATATATAGTAAGACAAAAGTGTTTTAGCACCTTTTAGACTATAAGACGAAATACTCGTTTAAAAAACTTTAAAGGTTACATCTTATCGATAGAGCTGTTTTTAATCGATGTAATTTGTTTGTAAAAATAGTTTTTGGCTAAGCGTTTAATTTTAATAAATCGTCAATATAATCTCTGGTGTTTGATAGGCGCGGTATTTTATGTTGTCCGCCTAATTTGTCATTTTGTTTTAACCAATCATGAAATAATTGTTGTCTAGCTATGTTAATTTTTGGTTTATTTAGTGTAATGTTGTTGTAGCGTTTTGCTTCATAATCAGAATTTAAAGCTTTTAAAGCATTATCAAACAATTCGTTAAAATAGTCAATGTCTTTTGGTGGCGTTTTAAATTCTATAAGCCACTCATGAGCTCCTTTTTCTTTCCCTTGCATAAAAATAGGCGCAGCAGTAAAGTCTACTATTTCAGCTTTGGTACGTTTACAAACTTTTTTTAGTGCGCTTTCAGCATTTTCAATAATTAATTCTTCACCAAATACATTTATATGGTGTTTGGTACGTCCAGAAATTTTTATTCTGTAAGGATTTAAAGAAGTAAACCTAACGGTATCACCAATTTTATAACGCCAAAGTCCAGCATTGGTTGTAATGATTACAGCATAATTTACATTTAATTTAACTTCGCTAAGCGGAATGGCTTTTTCATTAGCAGTGGCATACACATCCATAGGAATAAATTCGTAAAAAATCCCATAGTCAAGCATAAGTAATAATTCGGAAGAGTTATTTTGGTCTTGAATAGCAAAGAAACCTTCTGAAGCATTATAAATTTCATAATATTTAAAGCTCTTTTTGGGTAGTATTTTTTTATACTGGTCTTTATAAGGCGTAAAACTTACACCGCCATGAAAATAAACTTCTAAATTTGGCCAAACATCATGCAGGCTTTTTTTTGCTGTGGTTTCTAAAACATTATTGAGTAAAACTAACATCCAAGACGGAACACCCGCTAAGCTGGTAACATTCTCATTAATAGTTTCGTTAACAATGGCTTGCATTTTGTGTTCCCAATCGCTCATTAAAGATACTTTGCTACTTGGCGTACTGCTAAACTCTGCCCAAAAAGGCATATTGTCAATGAGTATAGCCGATAAATCTCCAAAGGCTGTTCCGTTTTCTTTATAAAGCTCTTTGCTTCCACCTAAGCGCAAGCTTTTACCATTAAAAAGTTGCGAGTTTTCATTGTTATTTAGGTACATACACAGCAAATCTTTACTTGCTGCATAGTGGCAATCTTCAAGCGATTCTTCACTTACCGGTATAAATTTACTTTTTGATCTTGTTGTACCACTCGATTTTGCAAACCATTTTATAGGCGTTGGCCAAAATATATTATTTTCGCCTTGTCTGGAGCGCTCAATAACATCTTGCCAGCCATCATAATTTTTAATAGGAACACGCTCGGCAAAAGTTTCGTAATTTTTTATTGAAGCAAAATCGTATTGTTTGCCAATTTCAGTATATTTTGCAAAATCTAATAAGCTTAATAAGAGTTCGTTTTGCACTTCGTTAGGGTATTTTAAAAACAATTCAATTTGATGAAATCGTTTTTTTAAAAACCAGGATGCAATAGAATTAACTAAGGGAATTGGCATATTTATTCTATCTTTATTTTTTTAAAAATAATACTTTTTTTTATGACCTACCAAGGTGTTTTAACAAAAATGGCAACCGAGTTTGAAAGTCCTATTCAATACTATTTAGTTTTTGAAAACGATTTTATAAATATGAATCAACTATTAGATAAAACAATAACCATTCAATTTGTTAAATACCAATGCTTAAATTGCGGATTAGATAAACCTATTTTTAGGCAAGGCTTTGATAAACAATGTTTTTATGATACGGCTAGAGCAGGCGATTGGATTATGCGCCCAGAATTAAGTACCGCACATTTAGGAATTGAAGATCGAGATTTAGAATATGAGAAAAAAGCCCAGCTCCAACCGCATATTGTATATTTAGCAAATTCAAGTAACGTAAAAGTGGGTGTAACACGAAAAAGTCAAGTGCCAACTCGTTGGATAGATCAGGGGGCACATGAGGCCATAGAAATTGTAGAAGTTCCAAATAGATATTTAGCAGGTATTACAGAAGTCGCTTTAAAAGATTATGTGGCAGATAAAACCAATTGGCGTAAAATGCTAAAAAATGATATTGAAGACGAAAATTTAGTAGAATGGCGCGAACGTATAAAAGTTCATATTCCCGATGATGTTAAGGTTTATTTTATTGAAAATAATAAAGAAACTAATATTAATTTTCCTGTTAATAAGTACCCAGAGAAACCAAAAAGTTTAAATATTAAAAAATCTCAATTGTATACTGGTAAATTAGTTGGTATAAAAGGGCAGTATTTAATTTTTGAAGATCAAACCGTTTTTAATGTTAGAGCTAATGAAGGTTTGGTAGTTAATATAGCTATAAATTAAAAAATCCTCTTTGCACATGTGTAAAGAGGATTTTTATATGTTTTAAAAAAGCGTAAAAGATTAAATATCTTCTTGGTCTCTTAAACTTTGGATGTAAGCTGCTTTTTGAACTTCGCGACGTCTTTTTACAGAAGGTTTTGTAAAAAATTGACCATCTCTTAAGTTTTGCATTACTTTTATGTTTCTATGCTTTCTTTTGTAGCGTTTTAGTGCTCTTTCGATGTTTTCACCATCTTTAACTATAATTTTTAACATATGCTTTTATTTTGTACTTTTTCTTAAAATCTAAAATGGTTTGCAAATTTGCAGCTTTTATATATAAAAACCTAATAAATAGAAACTTTGTTTTTTAAATTTAACCTAAATATGTTTTTAAAACTTTGTTTTTTGATGTGTGTCGTAGTTTACGAATGCCTTTTTCTCGTATTTGACGAACTCGCTCTCGGGTTAACCCAAATGCATCACCAATTTCTTGAAGGCTTTTAGGCGATTTTACACTAATACCAAAATAATGCCTAATAACTTCAGCTTCTTTTTCAGATAAAGTATCTAACGCACGATTAACTTCAACAGTTAGCGAATTTTTCATTAATTCAGCATCGGGTCTTGGAGATTCTTCACCTTGTACAACATCGTAAAGGTTTGATGTTTCTCCTTCTTTAAAAGGGGCATCCATAGATAGGTGTCTGCCAGAAATTTTCATAGATTGCTTTACGTCATTAACCGATAAATCGAGTGTTTTAGCAATTTCATGAGCGCTAGGAGGTCTTTCGTGTGCTTGTTCTAAATGCGAATAGGCCTTATTTATTTTGCTTATAGATCCAATTTTATTTAAAGGTAATCTTACAATACGAGATTGCTCGGCTAATGCCGATAGTATGGACTGTCTAATCCACCAAACGGCATACGATATAAATTTGAAGCCTCTAGTTTCATCAAAACGTTTTGCGGCTTTTACTAATCCAGCATTGCCTTCGTTTATTAAGTCGGGTAGTGTTAAACCTTGATTTTGATATTGTTTTGAAACCGAAACCACAAACCTTAAGTTGGCTTTTGTAAGTGTATCTAGAGCTTTTTGATCGCCTTTTTTTATGCGTTGGGCTAAGTTAACCTCTTCTTCGGCAGTAATTAAAGGTATTTTGCTAATATCTTGAAGATATTTGTCTAACGATTTAGATGCTCTGTTTGTAACTTGTTTTGTGATTTTTAATTGCCTCATGTATTTCATTTAAGATTAAACGTAATTTATAATATAGCAAAAAAGTTGAAAAAACCAAAAAAACGACTGTTTTAGTTTAAAAATGAGTTAAAATAGGCTAAAATTGAATGAAAATAGCAGTTTTTTTAAAAAACAAGCTTATTTGTGTTTAATAGTTTTAAATAGGGTGTTAAAAGTTCTAGCAAATTTAAGTAAGCTATTTAGTTTGTATTTAAAAAAGACTTTTGCTTTATATCTGTTAAAGGTTGTAATGTAAAGCCTTATACTGTTATATTAGTTAACCGTATCTTTTTCTTTTTTTCTAAGTAGGTTGCTTAATGCGTTTTTAACGGCATCTTTTGTTTTTGTTTTAGTTGTATCGGTAGTTTTGTTATTTTCTATAATACCACCTAAAACATTTTTAATGGTGTTATTTTGTTGTTGTTTAGCCGAGTCTGTTTTGGTTTTATTGCTGCCTATTACATCTCCAATTAGGTTTTTTACTTTGTCTTTACCTTGGTTTAGTAGTTTTTGTTTTTCAATTTCTACGAGTTGTTTTGTAAGGTTAGAAATACCACTACTTAAATCGGTTTTAACACTTGGGTTTGTAAAGTTTCCGCCAATATTAGCTGTAACAGGAATTGTTATGTTATTAACTTGGTTATCGTTTATTTTACCAATTAATCTATTAATGTCGCTGCCTAAATATTTTGCTGGTACATTAAATACGGCATTATAATCTATGGTTTGATCGAAACCATGTGAGCCAGAAATACTAATGCTAATATCTTGATATTTTAAATCGAATGGTTTTACACTTACTTTTCCGTTGGCAAACGCCAGCTTGGTTTTTAAGTCTTTTAAGTTTAGTTTGTTAAAATCTATAAAGTTTAAAGCGCCATCAAGTTTTGTTATTAATTGACTTTGGTTAGCGTTTATTCTTGTTGCTAATAATTCGGCAAGAGCATCGCCAGAAATACTGCTTAAATCTGGTAAGAACTCTTTGTTAAGCTTTCCTGATAAATTAATATTTGTATTTAGTTTTCCTTGTAATAGTTTTGCTATTGGGGCTAAATTTTGAAGTAACTCTAAGCCTTTAAACGACTCTGAAATGTCAAAATTATGAGCTCCTAAATTTAAATTAAATGTAGGCGTAGTTTCTTTTGTCGATATATCGCCAGATATGGATAAGCCTCCATTAAAAATGCTAGATTTCATGTCTTGTAAGGTGGCTTGTTGGTCTTTAATAGTAAGTTTTCCTGTTACGTTTTTTAGGTTAATATTATCGTAAACTACAGTTTTTGCGTTTGCATTTATAGTGCAGTCTAAAAATGCTGGGATTTTTAAAGATTCGGTATCGCTTGTGGTTTTGTTTTCGGTTGGAGCGGTTTCATCTTCAGTCATAAAATCGCTTACCTTAAAAAGGTTAGATGTTACATTAAAGTTTCCTTTTAGTGTATTGTCGCTTAATAAAAAGCCAAGTAAATTGTTTATTGTTCCTGTGGCATTTAAATCGCTTTGGCCAGTTTTAGCCTTAAAATTATTAAGTGAAACAGCTGTTGGATTAAATTCTATATCTGCTTGAGAGATATGAATAGGGTTTACAATATCTTGAGATGAGAATACAAAATTGGAAATACTAGCCGAACCGTTGTTTTTTATTCGGGTGTATGTATTGGTTTCTATCGCGTTCATATCAAAAGTTGTATTTAGTTTTGCTTTTAATATGCCTGTTAATGTATGGTCTAGCTCTATTGGGTAAGCTTTAGTTATATTGCCTAGGTTTAATACACCATCTATATGGGCATTAATAAGTATGTTTTTTGTAATGTTTTTAATAGTGGCTGATGATTTAAAAACATCGTCATCAATTTTAAAGTTTAATGTTTTTATATCGATATAAGTATCGTTAACTTGCCCAGTAGTATTCTTTATTTCTGTATTTATAGCTATGTTTTTTACGCCTTTTGGTAAGTCTGGATATTGAAAAGAGGCGTTGTTTGATGTTAAACTAATATCTAAATTAGGAATGGTTTCGTCTGTGCTTAATCCTTTAATAAGTCCTTTTATTTTAAAATGTCCTGTAGTTTTTACATTTTCAATGTTTTTTGAATAAACTTTTGGTATTACTGCCAAAAAGTTTTTAAAATCTGAGCCTGGATTTTCGAACGATATATTAATGTCTTGGCCATTATCTAACTGTTGTACATAACCTTGAAACTCTATTGGTAAATCGTTTATGTATCCTTTGTTTTCTTTAAAGGAGTATTTGTTATTTTTTAAATCTAGGGCAATTAATGCGTTTAGTTTAATAGGGTTACTGCTTAAGTAATTTGTGCTATCCAATGTAAAACTAACATTGGCTTCACTACTGGTATCTAGCTCTGAGATTTCGGTTGAAAATGTACCATGACCTTCATGATTTAATTCGGTAACATGAATTAGTGTTTTTGAAACATCATCAATATAAGTAAGAGCGCTATTTTTTATTTGGTAGTCTTCAATACTAAATGAAAAACTACTCGTTTCGGTTTCTGTCGAGGTGTTTTTGTTGGTATCTTCTTTTGTAATATCGTAGTTGTTGTTTCCAAATTTATCGGTTTTTAAAGTTAAAAGAGCTTCATCAACAGTAATAGAGTTAACTACAATTGGGGCTTCTTTGGTGGTTTTAAAAATTTCGGTAATATTCATAGTAAACGAAACATCTTTAACCGTAGCAAAGGTTTCGTTGTTAAAGGGTTCAAAATTAGTAATAACTAAGTTGTTTACATTAACATGTGCTTGCGGAAAACTTTTTATAAGGCTTAAAGAAACATCGCTAAATTCTACTTGCGCATTAAGGTTGTCGTTTATAAACTGCTTTACTATATCTTTTATTTGTCCTTGAAATGCAAACGGAATTGCTATTAAAAGCGCAACTATTATAAGTAATGTAATGCCAATAATTTTAAAGGCTTTTTTCATAAAAAAAGGTTTTATATAAATATACGAGAGAGATTAAATTTAGGTTTAAGTAATTAAAAAGTTTAATAAAAATTTAACCTAAACACTAATAATATTAAAGCATATTAATTACAATAAGTTTATTTCTTCATTAAGTTTTAGGTTAAATCGTTTTCTAAACAAATACACGCCTAAATATAAAAATGGAGTATCTATAAGGGCAATTAAAACTTTAAATAAAAAACCACTTACCAGAAGTCCTTTAAAGTTTATCCAGTCAATTATGCCAAAGCAGCAAAGTAAAAAAACAATAGTAAACGTGTCTACAAATTGAGAAAACCATGTAGAAAAATTGTTTCGTAACCAAAGGTGCTTACCTTGCGTTAGTTGTTTCCAGAAATGGTAAACTTGTATATCTACAAACTGAGCAAATAAATAGGTTAGCATGCTAGCAAAAACTGCAATTATAGAGTTTCCAAAAACGGTTTTAAATGTATTGTCTTTAACGTAAGACCATGAAGTAGCAGGAACAGCATCGGCAATAAGGATGATTAATAATGAAAAAACAGAGGCGAAAATTCCAATTTTAACCACATCGTTAGCGCGTTTCTTGCCATAAATTTCACTTATTAAATCGGTAATTAAAAAGGTAATTGGGTATGGTAAAATACCAACCGATATTTCGAAAAGTTTACTGCCAAATATTTCAATATTGAAGGGATACCAATAAAAAAATTTTTGAAAAATTAAGTTAGATACGACTAACGAAGTAATAAATAAGCCGCCTAGAAGGAAATAAATACGTTGTGCAGCAAGTTTGTTTTTTATTGTCATTAATAATTGTGAATAAATAGGTTCTGTAAATATAAAGTTTTAAAAATTGTTTTAGTTATTTTGCTTTTTCATGATGAAACCCAAAATATATCATATAGCTTTAGGAAGCAACAAAGGCGATAAGTTTAAAAACTTACAGTTAGCTATTGATGCTATGTATGTGCAAGTTGGTAATGTTAAGCTAATTTCGAAGGTTTATAAGTCGCCTGCTTTTGGTTTTGAAAGCGCCGATTTTTTAAATTGTTGTTTGGTTTTAGAAAGCTTTTTAGAACCCCAAAAGGTTTTAGAAATGTTGCTTAAAATAGAAACAACTTTAGGAAGAAACAGAACAAAAACAAATACTTACGAAGCTAGAACTATAGATTTGGATATAGTTTTTGCAGAAAACAATATTATTAATACCGAAACCTTACAATTGCCTCATCCAGAAATGAGTAAACGTAAGTTTGTTTTAATGCCACTTAACGATATTGCTTCAAAAGTAAGCCACCCTGTATTGAATAAAGAAGTATCTGTTTTGTTAGCCGAATGTGAAGATAATTCTGTACTAGAACCAATTAATATTTGGTTAAAAAAGCCTAGCAAACAATACAATTTTTCTAGATTTAATTTTATAGCTATTGAAGGGAATATAGGAGCCGGAAAAACAAGTTTAGCTACTAAAATGGCACTCGATTTTAATGCAAAATTAATTTTAGAGCGTTTTGCAGACAATCCGTTTTTGCCAAAATTTTATGAGGATGCATCGCGGTATGCTTTTACTTTAGAAATGTCTTTTTTAGCCGACCGTTACCAGCAAATATCTGATGATTTAGCGCAACTAGATTTGTTTAAAGATTTTATAGTTAGTGATTACGATGTTTTTAAATCGCTAATTTTTTCGAAAATAACATTAAATGGAGACGAGTTTAAGTTATACAGAAAACTATTTTATTTAATGTATAAAGATATGGCTAAGCCAGAATTATATATTTATTTATACCAAAACACCGAAAGGTTACAGCAAAATATAAAAAAACGAGGGCGCGATTACGAGCAAAATATAGCTAATGATTATCTTGAGAAAATTAATGCAGGTTATTTAGATTTTTTAAAAACACAAAAAGATTTTAATGTAAAAATTATTGATGTGTCTGATAAAGATTTTGTTGAAAACAGAGAAGATTATTTGTGGCTTTTAGGAGAAATTTCTGAAGTGTAACATTAAAAAACAGTATACAGAATAGTTGAAATTTTTCCTTTATTATTCTCTAAAGTATATTCGTTAATTGTTTTTTTGTCTTTAATTTTTAAGTTAAAAGGAGGTGTTAATAGGTTTACACCGCTATTTTGTTTTAGCCTAATACCCTGGCCAGAAATAATGTCTTTATTAGCTGTAAATACTCCTGTTGGTATATGCTCGGTTAATATTATGTATTTGTAAACAGCCATTTGTTTTATTATGTTTTTAATTTCATTGTTAGATAAGTGTTGTAGCACTTGCCTAAGAATAATGCAATCTGCACTAGGTAATTTATCTTTTGAAATATCTAAGCAGTAAAACTTTAAGTTGTTTTGGTTATATAGTTTTTTGTTTCTATTAATAAGTTTTTCAACAATATCTATGGCGTAATATTGTTTTGTGTGTTTAGTTAAGTGTTTGCCGATGTTAAAATCGCCACAACCTAAATCGCACACCGTTAACGGCTTTTCGTGCGAGTTTAAAAATTGAATTACTTGTTCTAAATATGGTGTTATAATATCCAAATTGTGCGATCCAAAACCAGAATAAAAGGTTGTGTTTTTTCCGCCCCAAAGCTTCATGTCATAAATTTGATTCATAACATCTTTTGTTGGCCAAGGTTGTTTATTTTTTTTAGCCAATAGTATGGTTTTTAAGTTTGCTAAAAACATCCCAAACCACAACACCACAACTTACAGAAATATTTAAAGAGTGTTTGGTGCCAAATTGAGGTATCTCAATAACAACATCGCTATTGTTTACTACATTTTGCGAAACGCCTTTTACTTCGTTACCAAAAACAAGCGCGTATTTGGTATTTGTTTTAACTTTAAAGTTGTTAAGCATGGTCGAGTTTTCGGCCTGTTCAACAGCGCAAATTGTTACGCTTTCAGATTTTAGTTTTTCTATAATGTCAATTGTGTTTTCAATATATTCCCAGTTAACAGTATCTGTACTTCCTAAGGCGGTTTTATGGATGTCTTTATTGGGCGGCGTAGCTGTAATACCACAGAGGTAAATTTTTTCAATTAGAAAAGCATCACTAGTTCTAAAAACAGAGCCAATATTGTTTAAACTTCTAATATTATCTAGCACAATAATTATGGGTGTTTTTTTGGCTTGTTTAAAAGCATTAACACTAAGCCTATCTAACTCGCTGTTTTTTAATTTTCTCATTTAAGGTATTTTTTGTTTCCACGAAATTTGGAAACTTCTTTTTTGTTGAAATCTCTATACAATTGTAGATAACTTCTATAAAATCAACTTCAAAACACTTGAAATTAATAGTACATTGCATGCTACAATTTTGTCAAAAATAACATTTAAAAATAACATTCCAATTGGCTAAAAAAACAAAAAAAGTAACGCCGTTAATGAAACAGTATAACGCAATAAAAGCAAAGTACCCAGATGCATTGCTATTGTTTCGAGTTGGCGATTTTTATGAAACCTTTGGAAACGATGCCGTAAAAGCAGCAGGAATTTTGGGGATTATTTTAACCAAAAGAGGAGCCGGTAGCGAAAGTGAAACCGAGTTAGCTGGCTTTCCTCATCATTCTTTAAATACATATTTGCCAAAATTAGTAAAAGCTGGAGAGCGTGTGGCTATTTGCGATCAGTTAGAAGACCCAAAACAAACAAAAACCATTGTAAAACGTGGTGTTACAGAATTAGTAACTCCAGGTGTAGCTTTAAACGATGAGGTGTTAGTATCTAAATCTAATAACTTTTTGTGTTCTGTGTATTTTGATAAAAAGCAAATAGGTATTTCGTTTTTAGATATTTCTACAGGCGAGTTTTTAACCTCGCAAGGTAATGCTGAGTATATTGATAAATTGCTTCAAAATTTTAATCCAAGCGAAGTTTTGGTATCTAAGCAAAAGCGCAATTTGTTTAATGAAACTTTTGGTGAAGACTTTCATACCTTTTATTTAGAAGATTGGGTTTATCAAACAGATTATGCTTACGAAACTTTAATAAAACATTTTAATACAAAAACCTTAAAAGGCTTTGGTGTAGAAGATTTGTATGAAGGCGTAATAGCATCAGGATCTATTCTGCATTATTTAGGAGAAACACAACACCATAAACTGCAACATATTACCTCTATATCTAGAATTGCCGAAGATGATTATGTTTGGATGGATAGGTTTACCATTAGAAATTTAGAGCTTTATAACTCAACAAACAATAACGCCGTAACACTTTTAAACGTTATAGATAAAACCATATCACCAATGGGAGGTAGGTTGTTAAAACGTTGGTTGGCATTACCATTAAAGCATGTTGATAAAATTAAACAACGACACGAAGTTGTAAATTTTTTAACTAAAAAGGATGATGTGCTTCAAAAAATTCAAAATCATATTAAGCATATTGGAGATTTAGAGCGATTAATTTCAAAAATAGCAACAGGTAAAGTAAATCCAAAAGAAGTTATTCAACTTAAAAACTCTTTAGAAGCTATTGTTCCAATAAAATCGTTGGCTTCAAATTGCGATAATGAAGCATTAAGAATAATAGGCGATACGCTTCAAAGCTGTAATGTTTTACGAGAAAAAATAAAGGAAACTTTAAGTGAAGATGCCCCAGTAAATGTTTTAAAAGGAAACAGTATTGCTACTGGTTTTTCTTCAGAATTAGATGAATTAAGAAACCTATCAAAATCAGGTAAAGATTATCTAGACAAAATGTTAGAGCGCGAAAGTGAGCGTACGGGTATTACATCGCTTAAAATAGCATCAAATAATGTGTTTGGGTATTATATAGAAGTTAGAAACACACATAAAGATAAAGTTCCGCAAGAGTGGATACGTAAACAAACATTAGTAAGCGCAGAACGTTATATAACCGAAGAGTTAAAAGAATACGAAGCCAAAATTTTAGGTGCCGAAGATAGAATTCAAGCTATCGAGCAGCAATTGTTTACCGAATTAGTTTCCTGGATGAATCAATATATAAAGCCAGTACAACAAAACGCTTATTTAGTTGGGCAAATAGATTGCTTGTGTGGGTTTGCGCAGTTAGCAAAAGACAATAATTATGTTTATCCAACACTCGATAATTCTTACGATTTAGATATAAAAGATGGTAGACACCCTGTAATAGAAAAACAGTTGCCTATTGGAGATGCATATATAGCTAATAATGTGTTTTTAGATAGAGCCGACCAACAAATTATTATGATTACAGGGCCAAATATGTCTGGTAAGTCGGCCATTTTAAGGCAAACAGCATTAATCGTTTTGTTGGCTCAAATAGGAAGTTTTGTGCCTGCAAAGGAAGCTCGAATAGGATTGGTCGATAAAATTTTTACTAGAGTAGGGGCTAGCGATAACATTTCTATGGGTGAGTCTACCTTTATGGTCGAGATGAATGAAACAGCATCTATATTAAATAACATATCTAATAGAAGTTTGGTTTTACTTGATGAAATAGGAAGAGGCACAAGCACCTATGATGGTATTTCTATAGCTTGGGCTATAAGCGAATATTTACACGAACACCCAACAAAGCCTAAAACGTTGTTTGCAACACATTACCATGAGCTTAATGAAATGAGCGAAACTTTTAAACGTATAAAGAACTTTAATGTTTCAGTAAAAGAGCTAGAAGATAATGTATTATTTTTAAGAAAACTTGTAGAAGGCGGCAGCGCACATAGTTTTGGTATTCATGTAGCTAAAATGGCAGGAATGCCACAGCAAGTTTTATATAGAGCAAATAAAATTTTGAAGAAATTAGAGCATTCTCATTCAAGCGAAGAGCTTACAGATAAAGTAAAATCTATAAAAGATGAAATGCAGCTAAGTTTTTTTAATCTAGACGACCCTTTATTAGAAAATATTAAAGAAGAAATTTTACATACTGATATTGACACACTTACGCCAGTTGAAGCGCTTATGAAATTAAATGAAATAAAACGTATGTTGGTAAAAAAAAAGCAAGCTTAAATTTTTTTTAATTTATTTTACAAAAAGGCTTTGCAGTTCCTAGAAATATTTTAAATTTGCATCCGCAATAGCAATATTGCAAGTTCATTAAAATGACTGCGAAAGTAGCTCAGGGGTAGAGCACCACCTTGCCAAGGTGGGGGTCGCGGGTTCAAATCCCGTCTTTCGCTCTGAAACTTTCTTAAAATATACCAATGCTGAAGTGGTGGAATTGGTAGACACGTTGGACTTAAAATCCAATGACCATTAGGTCGTGCGGGTTCAAGTCCCGCCTTCAGTACAAAGCCTTTACAAGATTTCTTGTAAAGGCTTTTTTTATTCAGGTACAACATAGGTACAACATTTCAATGTTTTATAAAGAGTCATATTAATTAATATGAATTGATACCATTTGATGATAAAACCTATTAATACTAGTTAGTCAACTTTGATATTACTGTACTTCATTTTAAATAAAAGCAAAATCTAAATCTGCGTTTTCAAATATTTATTTCCATAACTTCTTCAGTTTTTATTGTTAATAACTTGTAATGCTACTCGTAATGCTAAATTATTTCAATATAGAAAATAATATCATTTAACATCTAATGATATCAACTGAAATTTTTGTCTTTATTTTTTCATTAATGTTGATGTGTTTTAGTTTAATTTATTGTTTATCAATTATATGTGAATAACTATTTGATTTTTTTTCTTCTTTCACTAGCTGCATTTTTTACTTTTATTTCAATCATCCCATAAGGGAAAACAAAAGCGCTTTTGTTCATTTTATAAATCTAAAAACAATAAAAATGGACAATTTATTAATTCTTGAACGATTGGATCGTTTAGAAAAACTGTTAGTAGGTCATAAAGAAGTATTGACCTTTGACGAAGCCTGCGATTATACAGGTATATCCAGAAGCTACCTTTATAAACTAACGGCTTCAGGTAGAATCCCACACTCCAAACCCAACGGAAAAATGCTCTTCTTTGAGAAAGCCAAACTTGTAGAATGGTTACTCCAAAACAAACGAAAGTCAAAACACGATATAGAAGCGGAAGCTTTAGCATATACCATGCGTCATAAAGCACAATAGGACAATCTTCATTTAAAAAACAATTCACATGAAAAAAACACCCTATATACGTGTTGGTACGTCCTATTACAAACAGGTTAAAGCCCCGACAATAGCTGGTCATTTTAATGACATCTTAGTCCATTGGAATATGGAGACTATAAAGCAAGACCATGGTAAGGATCATTTAAGCAAGATTCCTAAATATGATGGTTTTACCTGTATGCCTAACCATATAAACTTCAAACAAGAACACCTTGGCTTTTACAATATCTATTCGCCATTGGGAAAATTACCAAAGGAAGGCGGTATTTCGAATTCCTTAAAATTCGTAAAACACATTTTTGGAAAACACTACGAATTAGGCTTAGACTATCTTCAATTATTATATCTAAAACCCATTCAAGTTTTGCCCATTCTATGCTTAGTGTCCAAAGAACGCTCTACAGGAAAGAGCACCTTCTTAAAATGGCTCAAGGAGATCTTTGAAAACAACCTGACCTATTTGACCAATGACAGCTTTAGCAGTCAATTCAATGCAGATTGGGCAAATAAGCTATTAATCTGTATCGATGAGGTCCTGTTCAATAAAGAAGAACTCACAGAGCGCATAAAATATCTGAGCACCACTAATATTAATAAGTTGGAAGCAAAAGGTAAGGATAAACGGGAAGTCGAATTCTTTGGAAAGTTTATTCTATGCAGCAATAACGAAGATAGCTTTATTAAGATTGATGCGAACGAAACTCGATTCTGGGTTATAAAAGTACCTGTGCTAGAAAAGGAGAATACACAGTTTCTGGAGAACTTGATTAAAGAAATCCCTGCCTTTATGAACTATTTGATACAAAGAGAACTAGCATCAAAGCACTTAACCCGAATGTGGTTTACCCCACAGCAAATAAAAACCAAAGCACTAATAAAACTTGTCCAGAACAACCGTAACCGAGTAGAAAAGGAACTGGCAAGTATTCTGTTGAGTGTTATTGAAAAATTCGATTTAAACGAGGTGCATCTATGTCCCATGGATGCATTACTGGCACTTAATAAAACCCGAGTAAAAACAGATTTAACACAATTACGACGATTACTGAAAAGAGATTGGAAATTAATCAACCAGGACAACTCTAATAGCTATCAGAAATTTGTGGTCTGGACGGATGGCGATATCAATCTATTGGACGCCAAAGGGAGGTATTTTACGATACAAAAATCATTTTTAACTAAAAATTTTGATGATACGATGACAGGTTGAAGAAACCACTGTATTTACTGGGGCTAAAGCCGTCATCATTTATTCATCATTTTGTCATCAAAAAATATAATGATGACAGGATAAGGCTATTAAAAATCAAGAATGATGAAATGATGAAAAATTGATGACTAATCAATCGTAGTATTTATAGGGTTTTACAAGTGAAATCATCAAAATATCAAAAAAACACTCAAACACACATTGGCTTATGAAAAGAAAAATAAATTGTGAAACAGCCCGTAATTTTTCTATTGTGAAGGCACTAGAAAAATTAGGACATTTTCCCAAAAAGTCAACGGAAAAAGAAGCTTGGTTTCTAAGTCCTTTCAGGTCAGAAACCCAAGCCTCTTTTAAAGTCTCTATAACCAAAAACCGATGGTACGACCACGGCGAAGGTATTGGAGGGAACGTGATCGATTTAGTTTGCAAGATTTTGAAGTGTTCCATTCAAGAAACTTTGGAATTTTTGAATGTTGGCATTGTAAATAATTCATTTAAAAAACAACCGGTTTCAATCAATAATGATAGAGGGATTAATATTATTAAAGTTCAAGATATAACACACCCTGCTTTAATTCAATATTTAAACTCCAGAGGTATTTCCCTAACCATTGCAAATACCTATTGTAAAGAGGTTTGGTACCAGTATAAAGCATCTGAATTTTTCGCCATTGGGTTAAAGAACAATAAAGGGGGTTGGGAATTACGGAATAAGATTTTTAAAAATAGTAGCAGCCCAAAATCTTATACCTATATCCAGAATAATAACAAGCAAGTAATCATTTTGGAAGGCATGTTTGATTTGTTATCGCTTGCAATAATGGATGAAGTTTTGTTGAGCACTTCAGATATCCTTGTTTTAAACTCCATCAGTTTTATAAATGATATTGAAAAACACATTTCCAAATACGTCATAGTTCATCTCTATTTGGATAACGATTCCGCTGGACAAAAGGCAACGCAATATTTAATGGAAAAGTACAAACATGTAATTGACAAAAGTTCAAGCTATAAAAATTATAATGATTTAAACGATTTACTGAGTCATGAAAATAGAGAAGGCATTTAATTTTAAATCAAAAGATAAAAAGGAGCAGTATGTAGAGATTCCTACCGATGTAATAACTAGTTCGGATAGTGTGGAATTGGATTTAGAACAGACTTCATCTGAAACGAAAATGGTCTTGGGTAGGAATTCAAGATGTGTGTCTGTGGACACATTCTTGTTTACTCCCCTTGGTCGCAAAGAAAAACGAGTGTTTAAGGGGAAGGGTGACCTCGTTAAGTTTCGATGTTCCGTTTACGAAAAGAAGCTATTAAAAGTGAAAGCAAAAAGGAGCGGATTAACCCTGAGTGAATATATAAGACGCAGTCTGTTTGAAAAAGAAATTACAGAACGTTTTACGGACGAACATATCGAGCTTTATAAAATGCTGATTAAATACCACAACAACTTTAAGTCGATCGGTAACATGTACAAAAAGCGAAATCCTAAACTTACTGAAACAGTTTATGACTTAGCGAATGAAATAAAAGCACACCTCAAAAAATTTCAAAAATGATTGGTAAGGGGAAAAGTATATCACATACCAGAGCATCCATGTCCTATGGGTGGAATCAAGAAAAAGATGCCGAGATTATTTTAAAGGAATTTCTACATGGAGATTCACCGAATGAAATCACCAACGAGTTTAAAATGCTCCAAGACCAAAACTACCATTGTACAAAAAACACCTTATCATTTGTAATAAGCCCAACGATAGAAGATGGTAAACGATTGGATAAAAACGAGCTACAAGCCATAACAAAACGTTTTATGCATGAGATGAAGCTTGGAGAACGACAAGCCATAGCTTTTGTACACCAGGATAAAGACCACAAGCATATTCATTTATATGTCAATCGGATTGATTTCAAAGGCGTTGCCTATAACGATAGTTTTATTGGAAAACGCAGTCAGTTAACGGCAGAAAAAGTGGCTGAAAGCATAGGCTTGACCACCGTAAAGCAAGTGCAATTTGAAAAGGCGTTTAATCTAAAAGAAGTACGAACAGAAATTAAAAGAAGACACGATCTTAGTATGAAACAATTTAAACCAAAGAGCTTTGATGACTATTTAAAAGTGATGGGAACTAATGGTGTTAAAGTGATTCCAACCATTAACAATCAAAAGAAATTACAGGGATTTCGATTTGAATTTGATGGATATAATTTAAAAGGTAGTGAAGTGCATCGCAACATGTCGCTTGGGAATATTGGAAAACAATTGTCTGGTATAAATGGAGCAAGCATATTGAAAGAAAATAATGTAAGTATCAAACTAGCTGGTAAAATAGTTGACCTGACACCTAACTTAGCTTTAAAGATTACCAAGTTCATTATTAAAAGAGTTATCGATAAAGGAATAGGATATTAAATTAAACATAACAATCATGACAAAACTTGAAGAACTAACAGCATTACTAGTAAATGAAATCAACGATTTTAAAAATGGTGTAGATAAACTTGAGAAAATCAATGGGCATTTAAAGGATACAAAAATTAAGATGGACTTAAAAGCGTATAAATCTATTATTGAAACACATCAGCAGCAAATGGAAGAACATAAAAATACTATTGAAGGTTTTGAAAACCGTTTTGAAAACAAAATAAAGCAAGCAAAAATTTATCCAACTTGGGCGGTGGTGGTTTTTATTGTAGCTATTTTACTAAGCATAACATCGGTCTCTTATATTTATTTGAACTAAAATTGTGTTTTACTTAGTATTATAGAATTATTTAACCTAAAAAAGTATTGTAAACAACTTCATATTTATTTTGGAAATACAACTATAAAGTGGTTTATTGTCATATAACAAATCCAGATACATCACAGAATATTAAGTGCTTAGATTTTGAGATTTATATAACTCAGTAGAAATATTTTTAGATAATTAATATAGATACAGCCTAGCTTTGAAAGCATTTTTGAATTTCTTCATAGTATTTTTTTTAGGTATAAATCTTTGTCTTAGTCAAGCACAATCTGTATTTAAAAAAATCAACCAATCGTCTGGTTTATCCAATGGTCGAATTACCAGTATTGTAAAAGAAAAGGATGGGTTTATTTGGATTGGCACAAAAAATGGTCTGAACCGGTACGATGGTTTAGATGTGAAAGTTTACAATAAAAAGAACAGTAATCTTACCTCAAATGATATATCCGATTTATTAATTGATAGTAAAAAAAGACTTTGGATTACAACTCTGGGTGGTGGCTTAAATTATTATAATGCCATGAATGACACATTTGAAGTGTTTAAGTCAACTGAAAACATGTTATCTAGCCATGTAACTACTGTTATTGAAGATTCTAAAGGGCAGATTTGGTTGGGAACAGAAAAGGGTTTGTGTAAATTAAATACAGATACCAACACCTTTATTTCGTTTACTAATGAATTAAATATTGGTCAATCAAAAAAAAGCAATAATGTAACTAGTATATACGAAGATAAAAATGGAAATTTATGGATTGGTACTTTTGGAAATGGGTTATTCATTTTTGACATTGTAGAAGAAAGATTTCAACAAATGACTCCAGAGCAAACCCAAATCTCAGATTTTATATATGCCATTTCAGATTTAAACCCAGATAAAATCTTAATAGGGACCAATGGAAGTGGCCTACTGTTAGTTGATATAACTACATTGAAATTTTCGAATTTTTTTAAAGAAAATTTAGCTTTTAAACAAGACGTAAATATTGTCCGTTCCATCAAAAAGGATAGTAAAGACAATTTGTGGATAGGAACAGATGGAAATGGTGTTTTCGAAATTCAGTATCCCAATGGGAAGAACCCCATAGTTCATAACTATTTATATAACTCACAATTAGAATCGTCACTTTCTGGAAATGCTATTTACGATATTATGGATGATGGTGACTATAATATTTGGATAGGAACCGCATGGAATGGTATTAGTATTGTTGACAAAAAAAACACAAATGAAATTTTGTTTAGTGATATTGTTGGAGTAAATCCTTCACCTGTTTTATCAATCTATAAAAACAATAAAAAGCTTTATTTTGGTCTAGATGGAAATGGTTTAACAGTTTATGATGTAGAGTTTGACAAGGTTAAATATTATAATGAAAAACAAAAACCCTCAACAATAAAAGGGAAGTACATTCAAAAAATTATAGAAACAAAGGATGGCAACATTTGGTTAGGAACCTTTGCAAATGGACTTATCAAATTTAATGAACAACGGGATAAATTTACCCATTACAGGCACGAATTTAAAAATGATGAATCTATTAGTTATGATGATGTACGTGATATAATAGAAGACGAACACAATAATTTATGGATTGCCACTTGGGGAGGTGGTTTAAATTATCTTGATACGAAAACAGAAAATTTTATTAGTTACCGTGAAAGTGAGGACAAAACCAATACAGTTAACAATGATAATATTATTGACTTAGTAAAGGATGGAGAAAACATGTGGATTGCCACTTTTGGAGGAGGATTAAATTTTTTTGATATTAAAAAAAAGGTATTTACGTTTTATACCTATAATGAGTCCAATACAAACTCACTAAGTAGTAATAATATTTTTTCAATATTTAAAGATTCTAAAGACTATTTATGGATTGGAACCTCTGGAGAAGGTATTAATCGAATGAATTTAAAAACCAATCAAATTGAACGTTTTGAAACTGAAGATGATATTAGATACCAAACAATTACCGGAATTATTGAAGATGACTATCAAACCATTTGGTTCAGCACAAAACAGGGCATTTTAAATTATAACTATCAAACCAATACATTTAATTCTTTCCCCGATCTTTCTGGAGAATTCCATATTAATTCCATTTTTAAAGATGAACAAGGACTACTCTATTTCGGAGGCATTAATGATGTTGTTAAGGTAAACCCTAAAACAGTAAAAATTAATGACATTCAACCAAAAGTTAAAATAACAAATTTTAAATTATTTAATAAAGAAGTTAAAATAGGAGAACATGAAATTTTAAAAAAGAATATCGTTTATGAAGATGGCATCACTCTCAAGCACAATCAAGATGTATTAACTTTTGAATTTTCAGCCCTTCAGTTTCCATTTTCAAATACTTGTGAATATGCTATAAAAATGGAAAATTTTGATGAAGAATGGCGGTATATTGGAAAAGACAGAACAGCGACCTACACAAATTTGTCCCCAGGAAATTACATCTTTAAAGTTAAAAGTAAAGTGGCTAGCAGTACTTGGGGTAATGCATACACATCTATAGATATACATATTTTAAAACCTTTTTGGTTAAAATGGTGGGCTTTTTTATTTTATGGGCTTGTATTGTTACTCCTATTTTATTTATCTAATAAATACACTTTGGCTTGGGAACGCATGAAATCCAATTTGGCATTTGAGAAGTTGACCCATGAAAAAGACACCGAATTATACAACCTTAAGCAACAGTTTTTTACCAACATATCCCACGAAATTAGAACCCCTGTAACTTTAATTTTAAGTTCTATAAACAGATTATTTGATAAAGGTGAACTTCTTGAAAGTAAACAAATAAAGTCAGCACATACCATTCGAAAAAACAGTAATTTATTGTTGCAATTGGTAAATGAACTTTTGGATATCAGGAAATTTGAAACCAATGAAATCAGTTTAAAAATAACCGAAGGCGAGGTAGTTTCCTTTTGTAAAGAAATATTTTTATCCTTTTCAGAAATTGCTTCCGATAGAAATATTCATTATAAATTTCATTCTGAAAAACCTAAAATTGATTTGTGGTTTGATAAAAACCAACTGGAAAAGGTTATTTATAACCTTTTGACCAATGCTTTTAAATTCACTAAAAATGAAGGCGATATCAATTTAGAAATTCAAAATAATGCTGATACTGTTTGTATAGTAGTTAAGGATAATGGTGTTGGCATGTCGCAATCACATATTTCAAAAATATTCAATAGGTTCTACCAAGTTGAAAATGCGGAATCTGATGAAAAATCTGGTTTCGGACTTGGGTTAGCCATTACAAAAGAAATAATAGAACTTCATAAAGGAAAAATAGTTGTTACAAGTGAAAAAAATAAAGGAAGTATTTTTGAGGTACAGTTATTAAAATCTAAAGATCATTTTTCAGATTTAGAAATTCAAGAAACAGAAATTCTAAATAATGAAGATACCAGAGTCATTAAGCATTTAAAACAAAAAGTAAAAAAAGATAAAGCCGAAAAACAAACGATTTTAATTGTTGAAGATAATATTGACATTCAAGAATCCTTACAAACAATCTTGAACAATGAGTACCACATTGTTCAGGCTTATAATGGAGAAGAAGGTTTAAAAAAGGCCGCCACAGATTTTCCAGATTTAATCATAAGTGATGTGATGATGCCTATTATGGATGGTATTGAATTTACAAAAAAGCTAAAGTCTGATGCATTAACCAGTCATATCCCTATTATAATTTTAACGGCAAGAACCTCTGTAAAAAATAGGTTGGAAGGTTTTGAAACGGGTGCAGATGCCTATATAAACAAACCATATAATGAGGCATTGCTAAAAACGAGAATTAATAATTTGCTAAACAGCAGAAAATTACTCCGAGAAAAATTCAGAAATGAAAATATGCTAACGCCAGAGGAATTAGCCATAAGTTCAACAGATCAAATATTTCTAGAAAAACTATATAAAAGTATTGAAGCCAATTTAGAAACTAATAATTTTAAAGCGGAAGACATATCAAAGTCAATTGGTATGAGTCATTCCGTGATGTACAAAAAAATTAAAGCATTAACGGGGCTGTCTTATGTTGAATTTATTAGGGAATATAGATTGGCAATTGCTAGACATTTAATTGAAGATTTAGGCTATTCTGTTACCGATGCTTGTTTTAAAGTAGGTTATTCAGATAGAAAATATTTCAGTAAATTGTTTAAGCAAAAGTTCAATATGAATCCTTCAGAATTATTATCTAAAAAGTAATAAATTCTATTTTTTATTGTCTTGAATTTATAATATTCATAGAAAAACGAATTCTTCGCCTCTCATAAACGAATTCATCCCCCCTACTCAAGTAGTCATTCTTAATAGTTTTACACAAATATTTAAACTGGTATTGGACAGCATTCCAACTACACGGCTTATCTAAATTAACTTAAACTAAATTATTTATGATGAATTTCTTTCGAGAAAAAACAAACCGTTTTATGGTATTAAAACTGCTATTTTTTATATGTTTTTCAGGTACGTCGTTTGCGCAACAATTAACCGTTTCTGGAATTGTTACTGAAGAAAATGGAGGCATACCAATTCCTGGAGTAAACATAATTGTTAAAAACACAAACAAGGGCGCAGTTACAGATTTTGATGGTAATTATCAAATTCAAGCAGACACGGATGATGTTTTGGTGTTTTCCTTTTTAGGATACGAGCCTATTGAAGTTATTGTAACAACATCGGTAATCAATGTATCATTAAAAGAAGATACCGAAAAATTAAATGAAGTTGTAATTATTGGTTATGGTACAACTACAGTAAAAGATGCCACAGGCTCCATTACATCTGTAACATCTAAAGATTTCAATAAAGGAAACATTGTTACACCAGAAAACCTTTTAAATGGTCGTGTTGCAGGATTAACTGTTAATACCGGTGGTGATCCTGGAGCAGGTTCTACCATTAGAATACGTGGTGGTGCATCCTTAGATGCGTCAAACGATCCACTTATTGTTATAGATGGATTGCCGATAGATAATAACACTATTGGTGGGTCACGGTCTGTTTTAAGTACCATTAATCCGAATGACATAGATTCGTTTACTGTTTTAAAAGATGCATCAGCTACAGCCATCTATGGTTCGCGTGCATCAAACGGTGTTATTATTATTACTACAAAACGTGGTAGCAAAAATTTCAGAGTAAATTTAGATACCCAAATGGGTATCAATACATTACCTAATACTGTTGATGTTTTTTCAGCAGATGCATTAAGAGGTGTTGTTGCAGAACAAAATCCAGATCTGCTACCGTTATTAGGAAATGCTAATACCGATTGGCAAAAAGAAATTTATAGAACAGGTATCACATCTAATTTGAACCTTTCTATTCAAGGGTCGCTTTTTGATAAGCTTCCTGCGAGGTTATCTCTTGGAAGAACTATTCAGGAAGGGTTAAGGTTAACGTCAAAGTTTGAAAGAAATACAGGCTCAATAAGTTTAAATCCCACATTTTTTGACAACCATTTAAAAGTGAGTTTAAATGCTAACGGAACGCTTGAAAAAAACAGGTTTGCAGCAGGAGAAGAAGGAAACGCCATAACATTTGATCCGACACAACCTGTGTATGATGAAAATTCGCCTTTTGGCGGTTTTTTTCAATATTATAACGATAATAATGATGGCATCATTAATGAAAATGATTTAATTCCATTAGCACCATTTAACCCTGTTGCAAATCTTCTGCAAACAAGAAGTATTAGTGATGTTAGAAGAGTTTATGGGAATATAAAGTTCGATTACAATTTCCACTTCTTGCCAGAACTCTCTGCAGTTGTAAATATAGGCTATGACGAACAAAGTGTAGAAGGTTCTGTAAAGGTGTCTTCAAAAAATCCATTAACTCAAGTGGATGGCAGTATTGTAGGTTCAGATTCTAATTATACTAATTATCAAAAAAACGTATTGTTTGACGGGTATTTAGCCTATGTAAAAGAAATTGGAGCATTTGATATTGATGTTACCGCAGGATATTCGTTTCAAAAATTTGACAGCAATCAGTTTAACACTAATGAATTGCTAGACAATACCGAAGCTTCAGAGCCTGTTCTTAATATAGATCCAGATTTGGTGCTTATAGGCTATTTTGGAAGAGCTAATTTCGATTTTTCAAACAAATATTTATTAACGCTTTCATACAGACGGGATGGTACCTCTAGGTTTAGTGAAGCAAACCGCTGGGGAAATTTTCCTGCTGCGGCTTTTGCGTGGAAAATTAACGAAGATTTCTTTCCTGAAGCCAAAGCAGTATCAACTTTAAAACTGAGGTTAGGTTGGGGTATTACAGGTCAACAAGATATAGGAAGAGACAATTCAGATTTATACTTTTCACGATATGCAAGAGGTTTACCAGCGTCTCAGTATCAATTTGGAAATCAAATTATACCTATAGGCATTGCGCAATTTAGAAATGAAGGATTAAAATGGGAAGAAACTACTACCTATAATGCAGGGTTTGATTTTGGTTTATTAGAGGATAGGTTTACAGGTTCTATTGAAGCATTTTATAAAGAATCTACAGATTTATTGGCAAACACATCTATTTCAGATGGTTCTAATTTTAGTAACGCAGGATTTCAAAACGTAGGAGATTTTAGTACAAAAGGTTTAGAATTTACTATAAATGGAGATATAATAAAAAAAGAGAAATTTAATTGGAATGTAAATTTTAATGCTACACTTATTAAAATCCAAATGGAAAAATTAGCATTAGATGCGGATCAGGAAACAGGAGGAATAGGTGGTGGTACAGGTGGAAATATTCAATTAAGACGTGTAGGATTTAACCCGTTTTCTTTCTATGTGTATAAGCAAGTTTATAATGCTAATGGGCAACCAATAGAAGGTGCTTATTCCGATTTAAATGGAGATAATCAAATAACACCAGAAGATCGTTATCTCTACAGGAAAGGCACTCCAGATGTTACTATGGGATTTCTTTCTAATATGTCATATAAGAATTTTGACCTTTCATTCAACTTAAGAGCTAGTATAGGAAATTATATATATAATAATGTAAACTCCATAAGAGCCCAATATAATTTACTACAAAACAATTCTGTTGCTGGAAATTTAACTACCTCGGTTTTGGATAGTGGTTTTAATGCAACTGAAGATGTGATACGCTCAGATTATTATGTAGAAAATGGTTCTTTTTTAAGAATGGATAACGTAACACTTGGGCATACTTTTAATAAACTTTTTAGTGAAAATTCTTCTTTTAGAATATCAGCAAGTGTGCAAAACGTATTTGTAATTACAAATTACTCTGGTTTAGATCCTGAAGTTTTTGAACAGGGCATTGACAATACTATTTATCCAAGACCAAGAACCTACACTATTGGTGCGAACTTTAGATTTTAAAAAATTAAATGATGAAAAAAATAATGAATTTAAAAATAAACTTAGCTATAATTGGTTTTTTGCTAATTGTAAGTTGTGAAAGTGAGTTAAATGTATCGCCCGAAGACCCTAATACATTTACTGCTGAAGATTTTTATGCCAATCCAGAGGCTTATCTGCAAGGTTTAGCGGGGGTATATTCTAATTTAAGTTTAACAGGTACTGATGGAGCTGCTAATTCTAACATTCAAGGTTTAGATCCCGGAACAAGCCAATATGGGCGTGGGTTATGGAACCTACAAGTAGTTACCTCAGATGAGGCCATATGGTCTTGGGAAAATGATGATGGCATTCGTGATATGAATCGCTCAACTTGGACAGCCGATAACGTTATTTTACGAGGCATGTTTGGTAGAACAATGACTTCCATCGCGTTTGCAAATGAGTATTTAAGGCAAACATCAAATGCTGTTTTAGATTCCCGAGGTGTATCAGGAGAATTAAGAAATAATATTCAAGACTATAGGGCGGAAGCAAGATTTTTAAGAGCGTTGTCTTATTACCATATGATGGATCTTTTTGGAAAAGCTCCTTACGTAACAGAAAATGATCCCGTTGGAGCCTATCAGGCACCGCAATACGCCAGACCCGAATTATTTACACTTATTGAGTCTGAATTGCTTGATATTATTCCAGAATTACCAGACCCACTTCAAAATGATTATGCAAGAGCAGATAAAGCTGCTGCGTGGATGGTTTTAGCAAAAATATATTTAAATGCAGAAGTTTATATAAATGAAAACAGATATAGCGATTGTTTAAATTATTGCGAACAAATTATTAATGGAGGATTCATTTTAACACCTAATTACTTGAACACCTTTATGGCAGACAATCATCAAGGAGCAGCCAGACAAGAAATTATTTTTCCTGTGTTATCAGATGGTGTAGTTACCCAAAATTATGGACCTACAACAGTATCTATTAACGGCCAAGTGGGATCTTTAGAGCAAAATGGCGAAGACTTTGGCGTGGGTGCTGGAGGCTGGGGAGGAGCTTTACGAGTTACACGTCAATTTTCAGAAATAATGTTGAATGGACAGTATGCCAATGATGATAGAAACACACTTATAATTGGAGATAGACCTATTGATATTACAAATATATCGAATAACGGTACAGGTTATATTGTTGCTAAATGGTCTAACAGAACTTCTGAAGGTGCTTTAGGAAGTGCAAGAGAAATTGTAGATACAGATTTCCCAATGTTCAGATTAGCAGATGTTTATTTAATGTATGCAGAAGCTCATTTAAGAGGTGGTGGTGGTACAATATCTGAAGCCGTTGGGCATGTTAATGCGCTAAGAACTAGGGCAAATAATCCTATAATGGTATCTGCGGGAGAACTAGATTTAGATTTAATTTTAAATGAGCGTTTAGTAGAACTTTATTGGGAAGCTCATAGAAGACAAGATCTTGTAAGATTTGGTAAATATTCTGGCGGTTCGTATAACTGGTCTTGGAAAGGAAATGCTCCCAATGGCATTCCAATAAGCACTAATAGAGATGTATTTCCAATTCCTACAGCGAGTTTGGGTTCTAATCCAAATCTAACTCAAAACGATGGTTACTAAGAAAGCTGAAATAAAAAACAAATATTAAAAAATATTAAAAAATGAAAAATATTGTATACAGATTAATAATAGTATTAGCAGTTATAAACTTAAATAGTTGCGATGATAACGAAGCTCCTATTTTTGTTGCAGCACCCAGCGGTGATGGAATTTCTTTTATAAACACATTTGCCTCAGAATATTTATTATCTGAAGCTATAGAAGATAACATTGCAGACAGATTTATTTGGGGGGAAGCAGATTTTGGAACAGAAACTAACATCACCTATGAGCTTCAAGGTTCAATAGATGCAACCTTTGCTTCATTTGAAGAAGTTGGTAGCACAAATGAGACTAATCTACCAATACTTGTAAGTCAATTGTTAGGTTTTGCAAAACAATTGGGCTTAGACGATGATCCTGCTACTACACAACCAGGTTCAGATTTACCAAATAATACAGGGCAAATATACTTTAGGTTGCGCGCTTATCTTGGTACGGGAGGATCAAACACAGAGGAGATGTTTTCCGATATTCAATCAGTAAATATTAATTGGATTGAAACTATTACAGAGAGCGATGCATGTCCTTCAATTTTTGCTGTAGGTGAAGCACTTACAGATATTGGTTGGAATTTTTCTCCTGATGGAGAAGTATTTTGTCAAAATGATATTCTTCAAAGAAAATTCAGATTTACAAATGGAACGAATTTTAGATTTTTTGAAGAATCTGGAGTTTGGACTTCAGGATTAGGTTACAATTATTATATAGGTGAAGGATATGCAATTGATGTAAATTTAGAAGCTGTAGATGATGGAGATGACAATTTTGTATTCGTAGGTGAATCAGGAATTTATACGATTACTATTAATAATATAGAAAAAACAATTGTCGTGACATCTTCAGGTTCGCTTTGGGCAGTTGGAGGGGCTGTTCCTGGAGGATGGGGGTTTAATGACGATACAGTAGAATTCGTCGAATCAGCACCTGATATTTGGTCTGCTTCAATAACGTTGTCAAATGATATTTTTAGATTTTTTCAAACATTTAATGTCTGGGATACGAATAACAATTATGCTTACTACGATGATGAGAGTTATACTATAGATGCTAATTTTGAAAATGATGGTAGTGATGATGCCAACTTTAACTTCATAGGAACTCCAGGTACTTACACTTTAACTGTTGATGCAGTTAACAAAACCATCACATTAAATTAGTATTACTCTATCTTAGAAGGAGGAATAAACAAAACGTAATTCCTCCTTCTAATTGAATAGTAAATTCTTTATTAACAATAAATACAATCATATTATGAAAACACAATTACTTTATTTATTTTTATTTACATCTATTTCATTTAATGGAATTGCACAATCAATTAGCGTAACCTCGGTTGATCCTGATCCTAGTCAAGTAGATAATGATCTCACAATCAATATCAGTTATAGTACAACAAATGCAAATGATATTATTTATATTGGATTGGAATTAAAAAATTCTGACGGTAGTTGGGTCGCTTCAATAGCTGAAACTACTATTAATCCTGTTGGAACTAGTGGAACAGATATAGCAACCTCAGCAACTATAGCAGTACCAGCAAGCACTGTACCAAGTGCCGATTTATCAGGTGGTCAGTATTATGAGCTTAAAACAGAACTTAATATGGAGGCTTGGGCAGGCTGGCTAGCAGGGGATTATCCAACAATGACTTTAGTGGGAGCACCACTTGCCGTTGAAGATTTTAATAATGCTACGATTTCTGTTTACCCAAATCCAGTTTTGGATGAATTAAATATTAAATCTACTAATGCTGCTTTGCAAAACAAATCGTATATAATCACTAACGTTTTAGGGAAAGTTGTAGCTAAAAAAAGTAAATCAGAAAGTCTACAGTTAATTAATGTTTCAGGTTTATCCAAAGGTTTATATTTTTTACAAATAGATAATTTAAAACCAATTAAATTTTTGAAACAATAAAGACCTATTTAAAATGAAGTAAAATGTATGTTTACTAATATAATTTTATCATTTCAAATTTATAGTAAGCATGCTTTTCTAAGAGGATTGATTAAATGAATATAAGAGATACTCTCTAAAATTTTTTAAACATAACAGTTCAAAATAATTTAACATGCATAAAATTTTAACTCTTTTTAGTTTTTTAAGCTTTATTCCAATAATGTTATTTTCACAATCAATAGAAATCACTTCATTTAACTCAAACCCAATAGAAGTAAACCCTTTAACGGGCAATGTTTTAACAATTAATTATAAGTACACAAGTGAAACAGGTTCTACGGGGAATCATATTTATATAGGGTTAGAGTTACTGGATAGTGATAATGCATACCAAAGTACCATTACAGATATCACATTAGAGAATCAAGCATCGGGAGCAAATATTGTGGGTTCTGTAAATTTATTTATAGGAAGTAGCAATACGTTATCAGCTAATTTGGAAGGCGGACTTTATTATCAAGTTAAAACTATTTTATATGCTAGCGGTGGCTGGACAGAAAATGCTTGGTCTGGATGGTGGGATACGCCAATAACAATATTACAAGACACCAGTGGAATTACTCCAAGAGCGGATGTTATCTCTAAAGGGGTAGATGTTAGTTGGATGTCTGAAATGGAAGACTCTGGATACATTTGGAAAGATGGTAGCGGCAATACAAAAAGCTTAATGCCATTACTAAAAGAATATCAAATAAACACAGTAAGGTTAAGAGTTTGGGTAGACCCTGATACTTCTGGAGCAAACGGATGGTGTGATATTCCTGATATGGTAACTAAAGCCAAACTTGCCAAGGCAGAAGGAATGGATATTATGATTAGTATACATTATAGCGATTTTTGGGCAGATCCTGGTAATCAAACTAAACCTGCAGCATGGACAAGTTTTTCTGTTTCAGAATTAGAAACAGCTGTATATAATCATACTACTGATATTCTTACTGCGCTCCAAGCAGAAAATATAGCTCCTAAATGGGTGCAAATAGGTAATGAAACTAGTGATGGAATGCTCTGGCCAACTGGTAAATCATCTAGTTCTGGTTTTGTTAATTACGCAAAATTTATAACAGCAGGTAATAATGCCGTAAAAACTTTTAATAGCACTATTAAAACGATTGTTCATATTTCTGATGGTAATGATAATAACTTGTTTAAATGGAATATTGGGGGTTTAGTTAATAGTGGTGCTCAATTTGATATTATAGGAATGTCTCTATATCCAGATTCAAGTAACTGGCTAGGTTTGGTAGATGATACGTATTTAAACATGCTAGACATGAAATCAAGATATGGTAAAGACGTTATAATATCTGAAGTAGGTTTTAGTTCAAGTACACCAGATGTTGCGCATCAGTTTTTAATATACATGCTTGAAAAAACCAGGGAAGCTGGCGGATTAGGTGTGCTATATTGGGAACCAATAGCTCATCTTAATTGGAAATCATATTCTAAAGGAGCTTGGAATAGTGATGGTAGTCCATCCATAGCAATGGACGCTTTTATTGATTATGCAACATTAAGCACCAATGATGAAATTCTAGATAATAAAAAGGTTAGGGGTCTAAAATTATATCCAAATCCAATTTCAAACAAATTAACATTAGCAATAAAAGATAGAAATATAAATGTAATTACCATTTATGATTATTTAGGGCGAAAATTAAAAGTTATTAAAAATATAGAGAACTACAAATCTGTTAATGTTTCAGATTTACCAAATGGCATTTATTTGTTTCAGACCAATACTAAAGAACAATATAGAATTATTAAAAAATAAGAAAATGAATTTTTATGTAAATATGTTATTTGCTGTAATACTTTTTAATGTTTTATCATGTCAAAACAACAATGATGTTACAGAGGAAATTGAGCAAACAGAAAAAAAAACATCTTTTTACTACGGAGCAGATTTGTCCTATACAAATGAAATGGAAGATTGTGGAGCCGTTTATCAAGATAAATCAGGGGTTCAAAAAGACCCTTATGTAATCTTCAAAGAAGAAGGAGCCAATTTAGTTAGAGTACGTTTGTGGAATAATCCAACGTGGACAAACTACTCAAACTATAAAGATGTTAAAAAAACAATTGCAAGAGCGAAAGCTCAAGGACTTAGTGTTTTATTAGATTTTCATTACTCTGATACTTGGGCAGACCCTGGTAAACAAGAAATTCCAGCTGCATGGCTTTCTCAAATAAGTAATACCGAAAAATTAGGTGACCTTTTATATGCCTACACTTATATAACTTTAAACAATTTAGCCAATTCAAATTTGCTTCCAGATATGGTACAAGTAGGAAACGAAATAAACCGCATGATTTTACAAAAAGAAGGCGAAAATGCAAGTATGAATTGGCAAAGGAATGCCTTTTTAATAAATAAAGGCATAAAAGCTGTAAGAGATATTTCTGTAAAAGAAAATGTAAATATTGAAGTCATGCTGCACATTGCTCAACCAGAAAATGGTTTATGGTGGTTTAAGCAAGCCACAGATGCAGGAGTTACAGACTACGATTGGATAGGTTTGTCTTATTATCCATTATGGTCAGATTATAAGCTTAATAATGTTACAACGCCTTTAAAAACTTTAATAGAGACCTATAAAAAAAGATTAATGATTGTTGAGACCGCTTATCCTTTTGTATTAGATAATAATGATTCAGCAAATAATATTTTAAATGAAAGTGCTTTAATTGATGGTTATCCAGCATCACAACAAGGTCAGTTAGATTACTTAAAAACTCTAAAAGCTAAAATAGAAGAAGCAGGAGGAGAAGGTTTAATCTATTGGGAACCTTCTTGGGTATCTACAAATTGCAGTACGTTATGGGCTCAAGGTTCTCATTGGGATAACGCTACTTTATTCGATTTCAATAATAAATCAACTTTAGGAATGCAGTTTTATAATGCTTCTAAAAACTAACCATCCAAAATAATTACATGAATAAAAATAAACATAGCTTCTTGATATATTTTCTGAACGTTGCAATAGTTACTTTGTTTTTAAGTTGTTCACAAACCGAATTATATAAACAAAATAGAACTGTAACTATTTTGGATTCCGATTGGAAATTTCAAAAAGGAGATTTCAAAAATGCTTTTGAAATAAACTATGATGATACAACTTGGGAAACCGTTAGTGTTCCTCATGATTGGGCTATTTATGGTCCTTTTGATAAAGAAATAGATAAACAAAATATTGCAATTGTTCAAAATGGCGAAAAAGTCGCTACTGAGAAAACAGGCAGGACAGGTTCACTACCTCATGTAGGAACGGGTTGGTATAGAAAAACATTTACCATTTCTGAATTTGGACAAGGTAAAAAAGCCATCATTCTTTTTGAAGGTGCTATGTCAGAACCTCAAGTCTATTTAAACGGGAAAAAAATTGGAGAATGGGGTTATGGTTACAGTTATTTTTATTTTGATATAACGAATGATTTATTGATTGATAGTGAAAATGTACTAGCTGTAAAATTATCAAATAAAGAATATTCTTCTCGTTGGTATCCAGGAGCTGGTTTATACCGTAACGTAAGCGTTATTGTTACTAATAATGCGCATTTTAATCAATGGGGCACATGTATTACAACCCCTTCAATTGCCAAAGATTTAGCAACTGTAAACATTAAATCTGAAGTAACAGGAGATAACATTTCAATTTTAACAAAAATAGTAGATTCTAGTAATAATGAAATTGCATCCCTAAAATCTAATACCTCTTTTGAAAATCAGTTTACTCAAAATATAGAAGTTAAAAACCCAAAACTATGGAGCCCAGAAACACCTTATTTATACACAGCAAAAATGCAATTGTATGAAAATAATGTTTTAAAAGATGAAATAACACAACGTTTTGGAATAAGAGAAATTAAATATGAAGCCAATAAAGGTTTTAGTTTAAACGGGGAAATTAGAAAGTTTAAAGGTGTTTGCTTACATCATGATTTAGGCCCTTTAGGAACCGCAATAAACAAAGCCGCATTACGCAGACAATTAACCATATTGAAAGATATGGGGTGTGATGCCATTAGAAGTTCACATAATATGCCGTCTTTAGAACAACTTGAGTTATGTGATGAAATGGGTTTCATGTTTTTAGCTGAAAGTTTTGATGAATGGGCAAAACCGAAAGTGGAAAATGGTTATAATCGATTTTTTGAGGAATATGCTGAAAGAGATATAGTGAATTTGGTTCGGGCAACAAGAAACCATCCTTCAATTGTTATGTGGAGTTCAGGGAACGAAGTGCCAGATCAATGGGGAGCAGGAGGAGTGAAACGCGCAAAATGGCTTCAAGATATTTTTCATAGAGAAGATCCTACAAGGCCTGTTACAGTAGGTATGGATCAAGTAAAAGCTACTATGGAGTCTGGTTTTGGATCGCTACTAGATGTGCCAGGGCTTAATTATCGAGTACATTTATATGAAGAAGCATATGAGAAATTTCCGCAAGGATTTATTTTAGGTTCTGAAACCGCTTCCACGGTAAGTTCCCGAGGTATTTATAAATTCCCAGTAGTGGAAGCAAAAATGAAACAGTATGATGACTTTCAATCATCTTCTTATGATTTAGAAGCTTGCAGTTGGTCTAATATTCCTGATGAAGATTTTGTTTTACAGGACGATAAACATTGGGTAATTGGTGAGTTTGTGTGGACAGGGTTTGACTATTTGGGCGAACCAACACCTTATGATGAAAGTTGGCCTTCACGAAGTTCTTATTTTGGAATTTCAGATTTAGCTGGACTTCCAAAAGATCGTTTTTACTTGTACAGAAGTAGATGGAACACAAAAGATGAAACCCTACACATTTTACCTCATTGGAATTGGAAAGGACGCGAAGGAGAAACTACCCCGGTTTTTGTGTATACAAACTATGATAGTGCAGAACTTTTTGTAAATGGAAAGAGTATGGGGATTCAAAAAAAGAATAAATCCACTCCTCAAAATAGATACCGTTTAATGTGGATGGATGTTAAATATGAACCTGGAACCTTAAAGGTTGTTGCTTTTAATAAAGAAGGAAAATCTGTTTCAGAAAGGGAAATACATACTGCAGGAAAACCCTATAAGATAGTACTTAATCCAGATAGAAAAACGATTCAAGCTAACGGCAAAGACTTGTCTTTTGTTGAGGTTTCTGTGGTGGATAAGTATGGCACACCATGCCCAACGGCAACAAATCAGCTAAAATTCGAGGTAAAAGGAGCAGGAACTTACAGAGCAGCGTGCAATGGCGATGCCACTTCATTAGAATTATTTCATTTACCAACCATGAAATTATTTAGCGGAAAATTAGTTGTGTTGGTTCAATCTACAAATCAGTCAGGTAATATCGAATTATCTGTTGTAGGCAATGGGTTAAAAAGCGGAAACTTAAAGTTGAGCTCAACGCATTAATCTGTCAAATCAAAAAATTAAAAATCCAAAACATATTTAATTATGAAGAAGATTATATTTAGTATTATCTGTCTTTTTATAATAAGTAAATCATTAAATGCGCAAGATTATATTGTTGGAGCAGACTTGTCTTTTATGAAAGAAGCAGAAGACAATAGTTTTACTTTTAAAGAAAACGGACAAACAAAATCTGGTATCCAAATATTTAAAGAGCATGGTTATAATTGGATTCGTTTGCGATTATTTCATACTCCAACAGCATTGCCAAATAATTTAGATTACACCATTAAAATGGCAAAAGAAGCAAAGCAGCAAGGTTTCAAATTTTTATTAGATTATCATTATTCCGATTCCTGGGCAGATCCTCAACAACAGCCTATTCCAAAAGCTTGGGAAGGAAAAACCCAACAAGAACTAGTAGATGCAATATTTGATTATACTCGCACTACAATGATTGCATTTCGAGAAGCCGGAGTTTCTCCTGATTTGGTACAAGTAGGAAATGAAATCAGTAATGGAATGTTATGGCCTGTTGGTAAATTACCAGAAAATTGGGACAGCTTCGCAGCCTTGCTTCAGTCTGGTATTAATGGGGTTTATGCCAGTTGTGGAAATAATGTTTGCCCTAAAATAATGGTTCATATTGATAAAGGTGGAGATAAGAATTTTACAAAATATTTTTTTGATAAATTGAATAGTTACCAAATAGAATATGATGTTATCGGACAATCATATTATCCTTGGTGGCACGGTAGTTTACTTGATTTGCGAGATTGTTTAAATTTCGCCGCCAATGAGTATAAAAAAGAAATTATAGTTGTTGAAGCTGCTTATAATTACAGTCCGAAAGAATATATAAATAAACTTGCGCCATTTCCAGAAACACCGGAAGGACAAAAAGAATTCTTAGAAGAAGTTAATAATATAATTTTAAATGTTCCTAACGGAAGAGGGGTAGGTATATTTTGGTGGGAACCTGCAGCACCAAAAAGAGGCTTTGAAACACGAACATTTTTTGATGAAAAAGGAAATGTAATGCCAGTAATAAATGTTTTTGATAAGTATTTGAGGCATTAATCAACAATAGGGAATAGTTTTCTAATCTTGTTGAGTTTTTTCGTAGTTAAAATTGATTTAAATTTCTAGTTATAGATTTCACTCTTACAGAAACTTCTTCAATATTATTTAAATTGGTTTGATCTAGGTAAGGACATGCTAAATCATTCAGTATATGTTTGTTTAAAAAAAGTCTCATATACAAACTAATAGTTTGTATATTTGAAATATTTTAAACCTAAATTTTATTTTCATAGTTTAATAAAAGTCGAAAACAGAAACTATTAGTTTGGAAAAAGAACAAAAAATAAACCGTTTGCTTAATTCTCAACCTTCTGGAGTTGTCTTCCTAAGCTCGTGGTTAACAGAAAATGGGTTTTCTACACAGTTGTTAAATCGCTACAAGAAAAGTAATTGGCTTTATTCCATAGGAACGGGGGCTTGGATGCGTGTTGGAGAACAGCCAAACTATGAAGGTGCTATATATGCATTACAGAAACAGGCTGAATCGAGTGTTCATATAGGTGGCAAAACAGCATTGTCTTTACTAGGGAAAACACATTACTTAGAGTTATCGACTCGGCAAATCACATTGTTTGGAGGTAGTAAAGAAAAACTCCCTACTTGGTTTTCTAAGTACGATTGGAGTATAAAAGTAAATTACTTTAGTTCTTCTTTTCTTCCTTCAAAAGAGGGATTACTATCTTTAGAGATAGGCAGCTTTAGTTTACAAATATCTAATTCTATAAGAGCTCTATTAGAATGCTTATATCTGACACCAAAAAAACAAAAACTTATTGAGTGCTATGAAATAATGGAAGGTCTTAATAATCTTAGACCAAAACAAGTTCAAGATCTTTTAGAAAAATGCAGTTCTATAAAAGTAAAAAGACTGTTTTTATATATGGCGGAAAAATCACAACACGATTGGTTCAAATACATAGATGTAGAAAAAATAGATATGGGAAAAGGGAAACGTTCTCTAGTTAAAGATGGTGTTTACATCGCTAAATATAAAATAACTGTTCCTAAAGCACTAGCAGAATATGAGTAGTTATAAAAGTCAAGTCTCCTTGTTATTACAAGTATTGCCAGAGGTGGCAAAAGAAAAATGTTTTGCGCTACACGGAGGTACTGCCATTAATTTGTTTATTCGAGATATGCCAAGATTGTCTGTCGATATTGATTTAACCTACATTCCAATAGAGGATAGGGATATTTCTCTTCAAAAAATTGTTGCGGCTCTTGATAACATAAAAATGACTCTTGATAAAATTTTGCCTAAGTCAGTGATAACTTTAAAGGAAAAGGTTTTAAAGTTACAAATTACTACAGCAAAGGCACAAATAAAATTGGAAGTAAGTCAAATAAACAGAGGTATACTAGATGGACTTGTCGAGTTACCATTATGTGATAAAGCTCAAGAAGAGTTTAATGCCTATTGTGCAATTTCCGTAGTTTCTATAGGACAACTATATGGGGGTAAAATTTGTGCTGCACTAGATCGTCAACACCCAAGAGATTTATTTGATATAAAAAATTTATTAAAAAACGAAGGTTTTACAAATGATATTAAAAAAGGATTTATGCTACTTCTGTTAAGTAGCAAGCGTCCATTAAATGAAATGTTGCAACCTAACTTAATTGACCAGCGTGAAGTAATGGACAATCAGTTTGATGGTATGAGTTCTGAGTCATTTACATATGAAGATTTTGAGAGAACTAGAGCAAAGTTGATTGATACAATACATCAAAATTTAACAGTTAAAGACAAGAGATTTCTACTAGACTTTAGTAACTTGACACCAGACTGGAGTATCTATGATTTTGAACGATTTCCAGCTGTACAATGGAAATTGAAAAACCTTAATAAACTTAAGACTGGAAATTTAAAAAAGTTCAAAGCATATTATGCTGCTTTAGAAAACCTGTTTAAATAACACTTAAGATTCTATTAAAAATTAACCACTTTGTCCAAAGCATCATCGGCATCTTTATGAATAAAATTTGCTTGATAATTAATAGTAGTTGTTATTGATGAATGTCGATATAATTTTTGAAGCATTTTAATAGAAATTTTATCTTCAGATATATTACCAAAGCTATGGCGAGCAATGTGCATGGTAATTTTCTTTTTTATTTTAGCCTTTTCAGCAACCCTTGCTAAATACTTGTTTAACATTGTTGTAGCAGCGTTAATTTTTCTAAAGACATCCTTCGAAACTTTCAGGTTAACCATTTTCATCTCTGGAAAAATAAAATCGTTATCGTCCTGTTTATTACTCGAGTACTGTTCTAAAATTGCAAAAGCTTTCTCAGGAATCTTCAATGACAATAATTTTGAATTTTTATCCATACGATAGTTAAGTCTATTATCCGAAATATCAGACCACTTAATTTTGAGTACATCAGCAACTCGTATGCCAGCAAAATAGAAACTGAAAAGCCAAATATTTCTTGCATGAATTTCATTTTCAGTTAAACCATTGACACTTTCTAAAGCAATAAGCTCTTCTTTATTTAATCCAGTTTTTTGACTTTCAGGAAATTTAATTTGAATTCCACCCGACCCAAAAGGGTATAATTTTCTATCGACAACCCCTAATTTGATAGCTCTGTTATATATAGTTCTTATGACAACAAGGTTATTTACTATTGACCTTTCTGATAAACCATGTTTGGTTTTTAAATAAGTTTTAAAATTCCTTAAAAACTGTTCATCAATTTCTTGAAAGGAAAGCTGATTCGATTTTGAAAAATTCAACACATGATTTACTCTCACCTTATCTGCGTAATATCGAGCCAATTTTTTATTGGCTTCAAGTTCATCTAAAAAAGCTTTTGCAATTTCAGAAAAGCTTGAGCTATTTGAGTCTTTGTATAATTTGTCCTTAATACGATTTGCTGATAAATCTTGTTTTTCAGCTTGTAAGTCCATAAGCATCTTATTCGCTTCAGATAATTTTTTTACCAACAGATTATTAAGGTTCGCTGCATTTGGATGTGATTTTCTAACACGAATATTTTTCTCATCCCAATATTCTAATTCTATATAATGACCGATGTAATGATAGTTGGAACGCCTATTTTTTGAAATTCTAATTGCCAAAGGGTATAGACCATTTTTATTTGGCTTCTTTCGAAGAACAATTTTTGCATTTGAAGTCATTTTTTTGATACTTTAGATTTTAAAGATAATCATTTTAGGTACAACATAGGTACAGCAAATATTGATTTTGCTTGATTTTAAATGATATCATAAAAAATTAAATTACTGTTAATCAATTGAATATGAGTTAGTTTGATGTTATTTGAGTTAAATATGATTGGACTTAAAATCCAATGTCCATTAGGACGTACGGGTTCAAGTCCCGTCTTCAGTACTAAAGCCTTATCTATTTGATAAGGCTTTTTTTATGCTATAAATTTAAACCATAAAAAAACCACCTAAACGGGTGGTTTTATATTATAATTTGTAAAAACTAATTTAGTTATTAGTGACCAGTTTTTAATTTTTCAGCTTCTTTCTTTACGGCATCGGCAGCATTATCAGCAGCTTCGCTAGCTTTTTCAGCAGCGTTATCTACTGCTTCACCAGCCGCATCAACTGCATTATCTACAGCTTCGCCAGCCGCATCAGCAGCATCTTTTGCAGCATCAACAGCAGAATCTACAGCGTCACCAGTTGCTTCAGCAGCATTTTCAACTGCTTCTTCAGCCGCATCGGCAGCGTTTTCAATAGCATCTTCTACAGATTCACTTTTTTTTGTGTCTCTACAAGAAGTAAAGCTTAAACTTAATGCTACTAATAAGATAGAACTTAATAATAATTTTTTCATTGGTTTTTGTTTTAGTGTTAACAATTAATTAGATGTCTAATTTAATGACTTTTTGTTAAATATTAATAATTACTGAATAATTCTTAATAGAAACACATTATATACGTAAATAATCTAGTATTTGGATTACAGCCCCTTTATTTTTTTTGATAAAAGAAATATTATTATTGCCAGTTTCTTTTCGCTTGGTTGGATTTTTTATTAGTGTATTTAAAATATTATTAAACTCTTTTTGGTTGGAAATAGAGAACATACCTCCATTGTCAATAAAATTTTTAGCTTCAGGATATTTACTATGGTTGTTACCTATTATAATTGGAATGCCAAAAACAGCAGGTTCTAACGTGTTATGTAAACCAGTTTTGCCTAAAGCGCCTCCCACATAAGCAATTTCGGCATAATTATAAATTTTTGAAAGAATGCCAATAGTATCAATAATAAATACTTGGTAATTGGTCAAATCTGTATTTTCCTTTTCAGAGAATAATATAGACTTAGAATTAATTTGAGATTGCATTTTTTTAATTCTATCTTGCTTAATATCATGAGGCGCAATAATAAATTTTATGTTTTTTGTGGTTTGAGAATTTATAAAATTTATAAATAAAGCTTCGTCTTCTGGCCATGTGCTACCAGCAACAATGCAAAGGTTATTGTTTTTAAAAGTTTCAATAAAAGGTAATGTGTTATCTGCATTTAATTGGTTGTACACTCTATCGAAACGAGTATCTCCTGTAACTGTTATTGTGTGGTAATTAATTTGTTTTAATAACTTTTTAGAGGCTTCGTTTTGAGTGAAAATATGATTAAAAGCAAAAAGTGCTTCTTTTAATGGTTTACCATAAAATTTAAAATAAGATTGCTCTTTTCTAAATGCAGCAGAAATTAATATGGCCTTTAATTTTTTGTGTTTTAATTCATTTAAAAAGTTTGGCCAAATATCGTATTTAACAAAAACGGTAAGTTCTGGATTTACAATATCTATAAAATGTTTCGCGTTCGTTTTTGTGTCTAATGGCAAGTAAACTACAGTATTGGCAATAGGCGTGTTTTTTTTAATAGTGTAACCAGAGGGAGAAAAAAAACTAAGTATAATTTTATGTTTTTTATAATGTTTCCTTAACTCTGTAAAAACAGGAAGCCCTTGTTCGTACTCACCCAACGAAGCGCAATGAAACCAAAGCGTTTTATCGTTTTTAGCAATGCTATTTTTTAAAGCCTTAAAAGTGTTTTTTCTACCAATAACACCTTTTTTTAGTTTACTATTAAATAGTGCGCCAAATTTTAAGACTAAGCTAGCTACGTGAATTCCTAAGTTGTAAATAAAATGCAATATTATTTCTTTTATTGCTAAAATACATTTCTTTAAAGTAAATACATTGGTTAACGTCTATCAATTTTGTAATTTTGTATAGATTTAACCCTAAAAAAGGGTTCATAAAAATTAGTCATTATTTTGTTTAAATATAATAAGGCTATAATTTTTTTTACATGAAGAAAATTCAAATGGTTGATCTTAAAGGTCAATATGCAGGGATTAAAGACGCTGTTAATACATCTATCCAAGACGTAATAGAAAATACAGCATTTGTAAATGGTCCAGAGGTTCATAAATTTCAAAAAAATTTAGAAACATATTTAGGAGTAAAACACGTTATTCCTTGTGCTAATGGTACAGATGCTTTACAAATAGCCATGATGGGTTTAGGTTTAAAGCCCGGAGATGAGGTAATAACTGCCGATTTTACTTTTGCGGCTACTGTAGAGGTTATTGCGCTTTTACAATTAACACCTGTTTTAGTAGATGTTAATCAAGACGATTTTAACATAAACATAGACGCTGTAAAAAAAGCAATAACACCTAAAACCAAAGCTATAGTGCCTGTTCATTTATTTGGACAATGTGCTAATATGGAAGCTATAATGGAAATTGCAAAAGAGTACAACTTGTATGTAATAGAAGATAATGCACAAGCCATTGGGGCAGATTACCAATATAGTGACGGAAGTAAAATTAAAGCAGGCACGATAGGTCATGTGGGAGCAACATCTTTTTTTCCATCAAAAAATTTAGGATGCTATGGTGATGGAGGTGCTATTTTTACTAACAATGATGAATTAGCACATATTATTAGAGGTATTGTAAACCATGGAATGTACGAGCGTTATCATCATGATGTTGTAGGTGTAAATTCTAGATTAGATAGTATACAGGCAGCAGTTTTAAATGCAAAACTGCCTAATTTAGATACATATAATAGCAGTAGGATAGATGCAGCAAATAAATATGATAATGCCTTTAAAAACATTGCTAATATTGTAACTCCTTATAGAAATAGTAGTAAGTCCAGTCATGTTTTTCATCAATACACATTACAAATAAATGGAATTGATAGAGATGCTTTAGTAAAGCACTTAAATGAAAAAAATATTCCGTGTGGTGTATACTACCCAATACCTTTGCATAAGCAAAAAGCTTATTTAGATGACAGGTATCTCGAATCTGATTTTGAAGTTACAAACCAATTAGTAAAAAATGTAATTTCTTTGCCAATGCATACAGAATTGGACGACGAGCAAATTGAATTTATAACATCAACAATTATAAAATTTATAAATGGATAAAATATTAGTAACAGGCGGGCTTGGGTTTATTGGCTCTCATACCGCTGTAGAATTGCAGAGTGCGGGTTATCAAGTTGTTATTATTGATGATTTGTCAAATTCATCTGAGAAAGTTTTAGATGGAATTACAGCTATTACAGGGCAAACCCCAATTTTTGAAAAGTTAGATTTAAAAGATAGAAATGGCGTAGAAGCTTTTTTTAATAAGCATAACGATGTAAAAGGTGTTATTCATTTTGCTGCAAGTAAAGCCGTAGGCGAGAGTGTTCAAGAACCATTGTTGTATTATGAAAACAATATTTCTACTTTGGTTTACCTGTTAAAGGAATTAAAAAAATTGCCATCGGTAGGATTTATTTTTAGCTCTTCATGCACAGTTTACGGACAAGCAGATGAATTGCCAATTACAGAAAATGCACCAGTTAAACAGGCCGAGTCTCCATATGGAAACACAAAGCAAATTGGAGAAGAAATAATAAGCGATACATGTAAAGTAACACCAAACATAAAAGCTATAGCTTTGCGTTATTTTAACCCTGTAGGTGCACACGAATCTACAGAAATTGGAGAGCTACCAATAGGTGTTCCGCAAAATTTAGTGCCTTTTATTACACAAACAGGAATAGGTTTACGTAATGAATTATCCGTTTTTGGTGATGATTACCCAACACCAGACGGTACTTGTATTCGCGATTATATACATGTAGTAGATCTTGCAAAAGCACATGTTATTGCTTTAGAGCGTTTATTGCAAAACAAAAATAAAGCAAATTATGAGACTTTTAATTTAGGCACAGGAAAAGGAAGTTCGGTTTTAGAGGTTGTTAAATCTTTTGAAAAAGTTTCAGGTAAAAAATTAAATTATAAAATTGTAGGAAGACGAGAGGGTGATATAATTTCTGCCTATGCTGATACAGATAAAGCTAATAATGAACTTGGCTGGAAAACTAAATTAACCCTAGATGATGCCATGCGATCGGCATGGAAATGGGAACAAAAAGTTAGAGCTAATAATTAATTAAAGCTTAAAAGTTTAAAAAGGTTGCTAATTAGCAACCTTTTTTTGTTTTATAAAATACGAATTAGTGTTTAAAAAAAGGTAAATTATTATCGGGTTTTACTTTTTTAAGAAAGTTTTAAGACTAATAGAACAGTTAATGCTTAAATTCATTTTATGTTAGATTTAACATAACTCAACAATAAAAATTAACAATTAATGCTTAGTTATTTAAGAATATTAATTCTTATATGTCTGTTTATGTTTATAAGCGGGCAGTATACTTTTTCTTGCTATAGTCAAACTATTCAAATAGATAGTTTAATTAAGGAGAAAAATATTAATAAAGATATGACTCAGCTTGAGTTACTTGTGCTTTATGAAGATGCTGTTAAAGAAAACCCAAAAGATTCTATCGAAATCTTCAGGCAATTAGCCATTTTAAATGCAGATTTAGATCAGCCTGAAGATGCGCTTTTGTATACAGAAAAATATATATCCAATACGTTAGATTTTTCAATTTTAAACGATGGAGCTTATACTTATATAGCATATTCTGAAGCGTATCAAGTGTTAAAGGATAAGTATCTTCAAAAATTTAACTTTTTAGTTTTTTTATTTTTTTATGTAGCATTAATAGGCTTCTTTTTTACTATAATTATTAATTTTTCTAAAACTACAAAAAAGCAAAGTAGGGTTTTTATAAGCGGGTTTGTAGCAGTACACTCGTTGTTTCTTTTAGAGTATGTATTGTATATTTCTAATTTACAATACGATTTTCCGCATACGTATTTAATGGCTTCTATTCCTGCACTTTCATACGGGCCTTTGCTGTATTTTTATTTTAAAAGTGTTGCTAAGAACTATGTTTTTAGAACTAAAGATTTATTACACTTTTTACCTAATGCACTTCTCATTATCTATTTGCTTCCCATGTATATGCAATCTGGTTCAGATAAAATTAGAATTATGTTAGGTTTAAATGATGCCTTCGATATTAATTTATATGTAATTTTTTTAAGTAAAGTTTTATCTCTAGCAATTTACGCCTTACTTATATGGAAAATGGAATATGGTAATAAACAAGTTGAATCGCTACTAAACACTAATAAACCCCAGTCTATAAATTGGAAAAAAAATATATATATTATTCATGTAGCTTATGTAATTAGTTATATAATTTATGGTTTAACAGCGAGTGGTATTTTTAATTTTGCTTCGGTCTTTTTAACGTATACGCAAATAACAGCAATGTCTGTTATGGTTATATATATATGTTTTATGGCTTATGTGCAGCCAAGTGTATTTAAAAACGAATTTGTGCCCATTGTAAAGCATATATTTCCCGAAAAGTATCAAAAATCTGGTTTAACCAATGCACTTTCAAATGAATTGAAAGAAAACTTGATAAAACTTTTAGTAGACGAAAAAGTGTATAAACAAAGCAATATAAATCTAGAGATATTAGCACAAAAATTAAATACAACAAGACATAATACTTCTCAAATAATTAACGAGCATTTTAAAATGAATTTTTTCGAACTTATAAATAAATTCAGAATAGAAGAAGCTCAACGCCTATTAACAACCGATACGCATGGAAATTTAAATATTATAGACATTGCTTACGAAGTTGGTTATAACAATAAGGTAACTTTTAATAAAGCTTTTAAGAAGGAAACTAAACTTACACCCTCTGGTTTTATTCAAACAAAAATAAAAAATTGACTTATAAGGTAAATAGTAAGTAAACTATCTACGGAAAGGGTAAACTATTATAAGATTTGCCCTAAATCATTGGTATTATAACTTTTTTTGAAATTGCAATTGTTAAAGGTAGGTAGTACAAGGACTTTACTTACTTTAGAATCCTCTAAACTTTTTTTCAAAAAAAGTAAAGTATAATTTTTTGAATTAGTCACTTAAAAAATCTTTGCTGCCTCCTTTTTTCAATCTGCATAGACTAACTCAAATATAATACACAATGAAAAAAAAGTTTAGTAGATTGTTAATACTATTAATGGTATTAACTGTGCAATTTTCGTTTGCACAAGCAAAGACTATTTCTGGAACAGTAACTGACAATAGTGGACTGCCACTACCAGGAGCTACAGTTTTAGTTAAAGGCACAAATTCTGGTGCCTCAACAGATTTTGATGGGCAATATTCAATTGAAGCAAATCAAGGTAGTACACTTGTTATTAGCTATGTTGGATACGCCACACAAGAAGTCGTTGTTGGTTCTTCCTCAACAATCGATGTGAAATTAAGTGAAGACGCCCAAGCACTACAAGAAGTAGTAGTTACAGCCTTAGGAATTAAAAGAGAGAAAGCATCTTTAGGTTCTGCTGTTACCAGTATCGATTCAGAAAAATTAAATGAAGGATCGCAAACCAATATAGCTGATGCTATAAAAGGTAAAGTTGCTGGTGTAGTTATATCTAGTGCAAGTACAGATCCTGGAGCTTCTTCTGGAATTATTATTAGAGGTTTTAGTACTATTGGTGGTAGCAATCAACCGCTATATATTGTAGATGGTGTACCTATTAATAATGGTTCTGCCTTCGAAGATAGTTTAGATGGTTCTTACGATTTTGGTAATGGAGCAGGCGATATAAACCCAGATAATATAGAGTCTATTTCTATTTTAAAAGGTGCGTCAAGTACAGCGCTTTACGGGTCTAGAGCAGCCAATGGTGTTGTTATTATAACAACTAAACAAGGTTCTACAGATAAGTTAAGTATCGATTTCTCTACAACAGCTACATTTTCAGATCTTTTAAGAGCACCTAAATACCAAAGTACATTTGGTCAAGGTTGGGATGGACAACACTATTTAGGAGAAAATGGATCTTGGGGGCCGCGTTTTAATAACGAAGTATTGCCTTGGGGTAATATTGTTAATAATGCGCAAAAAATTAAACCTTATACTTTCCAAAAAGACCAATGGAGAAACTTTTTCGATATAGGGCAATCTTATTTAACTAATGTTGCTGTTTCGGGAGGTTCTGGTAATACTTCAGGTAGAATTTCATTTAGTAACGCTACGGCCGATGGTATCTTTCCAACGTCTAACGATTCTAATGAGAGAAATACCGTAACGGTTACATTTAATTCTAAAATGGATTTCTTAACATTTGGAGGTACTTTAAACTATGTAAGCACAAGTGGATTAGGTATTCAAGGAGGACAAGGCCGAAGTGTTATTAATAACTTAATGCAAATTCCTAACGATATAGATATCACGGAGTTTAAAGACTACAAAAACGATCCTTTTAATACAGTAGATAACTATTATACGCCATTTGGTGTTACAAATCCATATTTCACTTTAAATGAAGATGGTGCAAAATACACTAAAGAGCGTGTTTACGGATCTTTTAATATAACTGCAGATATTAATGATTGGTCTAGCCTTACATACAGATTAGGTATCGACCAATATTCAGATTATACTAAAGTTTGGAACGCTATTATCGATGCAGCTCCAGGAACACCTAACGATGGTACAACAACAGAGCAACCAGGAGCATATGGCGAAAACCAAAGCTTTGTAAAACAGGTTAATCACGATATTCTTTATAATCTAGATTTCGATTTAAGCTCTAATTTTAATTTAACTTCTTCATTTGGTTTTAATTATAATGATAGAACAACATTAACTTCAGCTGCTTCTGTAACATCTCAAGATATACCAGGGTATTATTCGCTTTCAAATTCTGCTAGCCCAATAACGGCAGCTTCAGCAGTTTCAAAACGAAGACTTTATGGTTTTTTAAATTCAACAACATTGGCTTATAAAGATGAATTGTATTTAACAGCTAATGCAAGAAACGATTGGTATTCAACACTTCCACAAGAAAACAGATCGGTACTATACGGTGGCGCTAATGCATCGTGGATTATAACAAATACGTTTCCAGAAATTAAAAACGTACTAAGTTATGGTAAACTAAGAGTGGGTTATGGTGAAACAGGTGTAGATACAGCACCATATCAAATTAACCCTGTAAATATTTTAGGCGAAACAGATAATCAAGGATTTAGAGATTTAGATTTCCCTGTTGGTGGTTTAAATGCTTTTGAAGTAGGAAACAGAGCTGGAAATCCAGATTTAAGACCAGAAAGAAGAAAAGAGTTTGAAATTGGTACCGAATTATCATTCCTTAAAAACCGTATAAGTTTAGATTTTACTTATTACGATGCAACTGTTGAAGACCAGATTTTAAGCTTACCTTTAGCATCAACTTCTGGTTATACAACTCAAACAGCTAATATTGGTACTATTTCTAATAAAGGTATTGAAGCCTTATTAAATCTTAGCGTGTTTAGAAATTACGATGGCTTTAACTGGGATGTAGCATTAAATTATTCTACAAACGACGCCATTTTAGAAGAACTTGACGATCGTGTACCTCAAATAGCCTTAGGTGGTTTAAGCACTATTAGTTTAGTAGCTAGAGAAGGCGAGCCTTTAGCTCTAATTGAAGGTAGTGTACCATTAACAGATCCAAACGGAAATATTGTTGTAGATGCTAATGGTGTGCCAATTGCATCGCCTGTTAAAGAAGTTTATGGCGATACGCAATACGATTATACATTAGGTATAACAAACAATTTCTCGTACAAAGGATTTTCTTTAGGTTTCTCTATAGATGTAAGACAAGGTGGTTTAATGTTTAGCCGTACCGCAAGTAATACACGTTTTACAGGTAACTCTATAACAACAACGATTAATGATAGAAATCCATATATAATTCCAGGATCGGTAGTTAGAATTGACGACGGAGCTGGTAATATAACTTACGAAGAAAACACTACAGCAATAGATACAGAGCATTGGGATGATTATTATCGTGCTTCTGCTAATGAAAGAGGCGATGTAATTGATAAATCTTTTGTAAAGTTACGTGAAGTTACTTTAGGGTATAATTTCCCTGAAAAAATTATAGGCAAAACACCATTCCAATCGCTGTCATTAACTGTAATAGGTAGAAACTTATTATTGTTCACCCCAGAATCAAACCAATATATAGACCCTGAGGTATCTACATTCGGAACAGATTTAAACAGTCAGTTTGGAGAATTTAGTGCAAGCCCAAGTACAAGAAGTATTGGCGTTGCTTTAAAAGCAAAGTTTTAACAAATAAAAAATATTAATATGAAAAATATACTAACAGCTCTTTTTTTCTTAGTACTCATAACATCTTGTGAGGAGAAATTAGACATTAACGATAACCCAAATACGCCAGTAAATGTCGATAAAAGTTTTGTGCTAACAGCAGCTCAAGGTTCATTAGCTACTGGAATGGGTGGGCAATTAGCCAATTTAGGTGGTTTTTTAGCACAATACCATACACAACCACCAAGTGCAAGTCAATATTTAAATATCGATACTTATAACATGAATATTGATTTTTCAGATAGATTATGGAATGAGTTATGGGCAGGTTGCTTAAATGACTTAAACTATGTTTTAGATAAGTCTGATGAAGAAGGCGATACAGGTTCTTACTTAATAGCTTCCTTAATTCGTGCTTATACATTTCAAGTATTAACAGATTTATATGGAGATATCCCTTATTCTGAAGCGTTATTAGGTTCAGGAAACATAACACCTAATGTAGATTTTGGTGGCGATATTTATACTGGTTTAATTGATGAAATTAATGCAGCTTTAGGCAAGTATAACAATAATCCTGTAGATTCTAATGTAGGCGCGCAAGATGCTATTTACAATGCAAATATGGAAGATTGGATAAAGTTTGCAAATACTTTAAAGTTAAAGCTTTATATGAGAATGTCTTATACAAGTCAAGCCAATGCTTCAGCTGTAAATGCATTACTTTCGCAAGATAATTTTATTACTTCAGATGCTAAATTTGCACTTTATGAAAGTGCCGAGAATAAAGCAAATCCATTTTACGATGTTCAAATCGATCATTTAGGAGATGTAAATAATATAGCTAGTAACTCACTTCTTCAGTTTTTAGAAGCTCATGCCGATCCTAGAGAGGCTGCTATTTACAGAACAAATTCAAGTGGTATTTATAGAGGTATAGACCAAGGAGATCGTGGTAGTTATGCTTCAGAAGTAGCTTCGGATTTTTCAAGACCTAATGTAACAGCTACAACACCAGTTTATTTATTAACCGTATCTGAAAGTAACTTTTTACAAGCTGAAGCCTTAATTAGATATTCTAATGGAGCAGGAGCCAAAGCAAAATACGATGCAGGAGTAGCAAACTCTTTTTTAACCTATGGTTTAGATGCAGGAATAGCAGCAACTTTTACAGGTACAGGAGGTAATTACGAGTATGTAGCTTCTACAGATATTGAAACAGCAGTAAGACAAGTTATGATTCAAAAATGGGTGTCTTTAGCCTATGTTAATAACATTGAAGGTTTTTTCGAATCTAACAGAACTCAATATCCAGAAACAGTAACATTTGGTAATCAAAATTACCCTAATGGAAACCTTGTAGTATCTGTTGGTTCTGTATTAACTGGCGACCAAACACCAAATACAATATTTTATCCAGATACAGAAACATCTAAGAATCCAAATATCACTCAAAAAACATCCATTACCGAAAAAGTATGGTGGGATCAGAAATAATGAGTTTAAACTTAAAATATTAAAATAATGAAAAATAAATTTATAAAAATAATGGTATTGGTATTCTCATTAGCATGTTTTGTGTCATGTAGCGAAGAAAACCCAATTCCATCAGAAATAACTTACTTCCCAACTTTCGAATTAGAAGGTGGTCAATATCTTTTAGTTCAAAAAGGTGTAGCTTATACTGATACTGGTGTTAAAGCCTTAGCAGGCGATAGTGAGTTACCATTAACCACAACAGGTACTGTAAATACAGATCAAGTTGGCCTTTACAGACTAGATTATTCTGCAACAAATGTTGATGGTTTTGATGGTACATCTTTTAGATATGTAATAGTAGCTGACGATCCTGCGGCAATAGCAAGTGCCGATTTAAGCGGTAGTTATACTAGAGATACAAACGCGGCGCATGTTATGACACTAACTAAGGTGGCCGATGGTTTTTATCAAGCCGACGATATTTTACCAACCAATAAGATTAATGCATTAATAGCTCATGTTTCTGGAACAGAGGTGGTTATTCCTAGGCAATCAAGTCGTTTTGGTGATATTGTTGCAGACCCAACAGACGTTGCTGGTTCTAATGGCGATTTAGTAGGGGGCAAAGATATCTCTTTAAATACCTTCATTGCTTGTTGCGGAATTTTTTCACGTAACTTCATTAAAGACTAATTAATAAAATAGAAAAATTATGAAAAAAATATTTAATTATATAGCAGTAATAATGCTTGTTACTGTATTTGTTTCTTGTAATGAGGAAGGTTATGAAGATGTAACGATTAAAAAATCTTCGGTAGTAGAAATGTCTGGCGATTGGTATGTACAGACTTTTTTAGACGGAAATATGGTGGTTGATTATGAAGTGATAACAACATCGAATACGGCAGCCGATAACGGAACTGAAATACAAATGTTTGATCATGAACACATTTGGGCTTTTAACTCTGCTGTGCCTGTAAATTTATCGGCTTTAACATTTTCTGGAACAGATTTAGCAAGTAAAGTTGATGATTATGAAATAACAGTAACTATTACCAACGGATCTATAGTTAAAGACGGAACTGTAAGTAGCGATACTAATGAAGTTGCAGATTTAATTTCGTTTGATATTGAGTTCTCAGACGATCCAGGTTCTGTGTACCATATTGAAGGATATAAACGTACAGGATTTTTAGAAGACGAACATTAAAATTAAGGATTAATTATTTTTAGCTTTAAAACTCGAAGGTACTTTTTACCTTCGAGTTTTTTATTTATATAATTAAGCTTTCTTCTTTTTAAATGTTATAAATACTAGAATAAGCATACCTGTAGTAACCGATAAATCTGCAAGGTTAAAAATACCGGTTCTAAAAATACTTCCTAAATCAATAAATAAGAAATCGGTAACTTTTCCAAATACTATTCTGTCAAAAACATTAGCAATTCCACCACCAATAATACTTGCAAAAGCAAAGAGCGACCAATTATCTAGATTTTTGTCTTTAAAAACATAACGTAATACAAAACCTAAAACAAGAATTGGTAAAATTAGTAGTAATATAATTCTAAGCGTTTCATTTAATTCGCTACCCATACCAAGAAATGCACCGGTATTTTCAACATGCATTAAAATAAAAGCATCACCAATTAACGAAATACGATCGCCAGGATTAAATTCGGTTCTTAAAGTTATATGTTCTCTTACTGCAACTTTAGAGATTTGATCGATAGCTATAGTTAAAACAATAACTAAAATAATGTAAATAGAGCGCTTAGTTAGTTTCATTTAACTATTAGTATCAAAAGTTGCAGAAGCCGTTTCAGAAGCTCTATTAATCTTTTTTACTAGACCTTGTAAAACTTTACCAGGACCAACTTCGGTAAATAGTGTAGCGCCATCTGCAATCATTTGTTGTACAGATTGTGTCCATTTTACAGGCGCAGTTAATTGCGAAATAAGGTTTGCTTTTATTGCTTCTTGGTTAATTACAGCATTTGCAGTTACATTTTGATAAATTGGGCAATTTGGTTTGCTAAATGTTGTGTTTTCTATGGCGGCAGCTAATTCTTCTCTAGCGGGTTCCATTAATGGTGAGTGAAATGCACCACCAACAGGTAAAACTAAAGCACGACGTGCGCCTTCTTCTTTCAATGTTTCGCATGCTCTGTTTATAGCTTCAACCTCGCCAGAAATTACTAATTGCCCTGGGCAGTTATAGTTTGCAGCAACTACAACTCCTTCGGTTATTGCACAAACTTTTTCTACAATATCATCTTCAAGACCTAATACTGCTGCCATCGTGCTAGGTTGTAATTCGCAAGCTTTTTGCATGGCTAAAGCACGTTGAGATACTAGTTTTAATCCATCTTCAAAATTTAATGCTCCATTGGCTACTAGTGCAGAAAATTCTCCTAAAGAATGCCCTGCAACCATATCTGGTTTAAAGCTATTTCCTAATGTTTTTGCCAAAATTACAGAATGTAAAAATATGGCTGGCTGTGTTACTTTGGTTTCTTTTAAATCTTCGGCAGAGCCTTCAAACATAGTGTCTGTGATATTAAAACCTAAAATATCGTTAGCTTGTTCAAATAAATCTTGTGCTAAAGGTGAGTTTTCATAAAGATCAAGACCCATTCCCGAAAATTGGGCACCTTGACCAGGAAATATATATGCGTTCATATTAATTCGTTTTAAGTGTGGCAAAAATAAGAATAAAAATATAACTATAAGCTATTGGTTGCGGCTTCGGCACAACGTTCGCCATCCATAGCAGCCGATACTATGCCTCCAGCATAGCCACCTCCTTCGCCACAAGGATATAAGTTAGATATTTGCGGATGTTTTAGGTGTTCGTTTCTAGGTATGGATACTGGCGATGAGGTTCTAGACTCTACACCAACAATATTAGCTTCTTCGGTATAGTAACCTTTCATTTTTCTTCCAAAGGCCTCAAACCCTTTTCGTAATCTGCCGCCAATAAATTTTGGCAGTAGTGAGTGCAAAGGAGCCGATTTTAAGCCTGGTTGGTACGATGTAGTATTTAATGTATTTGAAAGTTGGCCTTCAACAAAATCGGTTAATCTTTGGGCAGGAGCTACTTGGCTTCTTCCGCCTGCAGTAAATGCTAAACGTTCTAGATTTTTTTGGTATTCTAAACCTTTTAAGGGGCCAAATTGTTCGTATTTTGGTAAATCTGTATTTATATTAATTTCTACAACAATTCCAGAATTGGCGTATAAGTTATTTCGTTTTGAAGGCGACATGCCATTAACTACAACCTCTCCATTTGCTGTGGCGGCAGGGACAATAAAACCTCCTGGACACATACAGAAAGAGTATACACCACGGTCTCTAACCTGTTTGACTAGGCCATAAGATGCAGCGGGTAATAATTCATGGCGCTTGCCAGTACAATGGTATTGAATAGCGTCTATAATATGCTGCGGATGTTCTACTCGAACACCCATGGCAAACGATTTAGCTTCGATAGCAATATGCCTTTTATTTAATAAATAAAAAATATCTCTAGCAGAATGGCCCGTTGCTAAAATAACTTCTTGTACTGTAAGTTCGTTTCCGTTTTGCAGTTGAATGGCTTTAATTTTATCTTCTTTTATTACAAAATCTGTAACTCGGGTTTCAAAATGTACTTCGCCTCCATATTTTATAATGGTTTCGCGAATATTTTGAACCACTTTTGGTAGTTTATTAGTGCCAATATGTGGGTGCGCATCAACTAAAATTTGATTGGTTGCCCCATGATAAACTAGATTTTCGAAAATTCTACGTACATCACCTCGTTTTAAGCTTCTTGTGTAAAGTTTGCCATCGCTATAAGTGCCTGCTCCGCCTTCGCCAAAGCAATAGTTAGAATCTTCGTTTACAAAATGATCTTGATTTATAGCCTTTAAATCTCTACGACGGTCTTTTACATTTTTACCACGTTCTAAAACAATAGGTTTAAAACCAAGTTCTATACAACGTAAGGCTGCATACATACCTGCTGGACCAAACCCAATAATGTGTATAGGATTTGCGTTTGAAACATCTTTATAATTAAACGTGTATGCCGAGTCTTTTGGTAAAGCTTCACGTATATAAACAGCAACCTTGTAGTTAAATATTATTTTAGGTTTTCTGGCATCAATAGATTTTCTAAGGATTTTAACACCAGTAATATCTTCTTTGTCAATATCTAATTTTATAGCAGATTTTAAAACAAGAATGTTATTAATTTCTTCTTCTTTTAAAGTAATGCGTAGCTGAATTTCTTTTACCATAAGGCGAAATTACTGAAATTTGAAACAGTAGCGAATTAAATATATACAGAAAGTTTTTAGTGAAACTTACTTTCTTTCATAAGTTATAAACGAAAATTCATGTTTATGCGTATCATCTTTTTTATGAAATGTATTAGCTGTTTCTTTCCAAAGGGTATTATCAATTTTCGGAAAAAATGTGTCGGCATCAAAATTTTCATGTACGCGAGTTAGTTCTATTTTATCGGCAATACTCATAGCTTGTTTGTAAATTTGGCCGCCACCAATAATAAAAGGTTGGGTATCGTTTTTAGAAGCATCAATAGCGTCTTCAAGACTATGTACAATAATGACACCTTCTGGGGCTTTGTAATCTTTTTGGCGTGTAATTACAACATGAGTTCTATTTGGTAAAGGCTTCGGGAAGCTTTCAAAAGTTTTACGTCCCATAATGATATGATGTCCGTTTGTTAACGATTTAAAACGTTTTAAATCATTGCTTAAATGCCAAATTAACTTGTTACCTAATCCAATGGCATCGTTTTCGGCTGCGGCCACAATAATAGTAAGGTTAGATGTTTTAGCTGTTTTTTGTGGTTTAGTTTGGGTTTGGTTAAAAACTTCACTTTTAGCTATTAAAGTTTCTTCTTTAATAAAGCCAGCTTTTAATTTATCAATACGTTGTTGTTGTTTGGCAACAAGTTTTTCTAATTGTTGTTTTTCCCAAGCTTTACCCATAAATTTATGAGTAATAAATACATTAAAAAGGTGATAAATAAATAAAAACAACCAAATTAAAATAGCAAATACAAACCAATTAATACCAAAAAGTTTAAAATCTTTACCAATACCTAAAACGGTATTTGCAAGAATTAAAAAAATAGCTCCAATTAAAAAAATTACGAAATGAATATATAAACGTTTTTTTTGTTTAATACGTTTTTGCGCATTTTCTATAAGTTCTAATTGGTCTTTGTCTATTTGAGGTATGGTTTTCTTTTTTCCGAACATATTAGTAATATAATGTGTGTAAAGTTAATTCTTTTTAGCAATTATATTTAGCTTTTTAAAATACTTAATAAATATTACTTAGTAAAAATGAGATTGTTTTAAAATATGCTGATAATCAGTATGAAACGCTAATTTTATGTTGTTAATATTATAATTTACATGCCTATTTATTGTTTACTTTATCTTTTTGTTAAAAACATATTGTTAAATTGATAATTTTTAAAACTAAAGAGTATTAAATAGTTGCGTGTTTTATTTTGTTTATAAATTTGTAGTATTATTTAGATTTTAAATAAAATATTAAATTATATAACTATGGCTATTAAAAAACAATTTTTAAAGAGTAAACCAGTTTGTAAAGTTACTTTTTCTGTACCTGCAGAAGATGCTAAAAAAGTATCGGTTGTAGGATCTTTTAACGATTGGAACACTAAAAAAGCACCACTAAAAAAATTAAAAAACGGAACCTTTAAAGGTACTGTAGATTTAGAGGCAGGAAGCTCATACGAGTTTAAATATGTTGTTGATGGTGTTTACATAAACGACGATGCTGCCGATGCTTATGCTTGGAATGATTATGCTGGTGCAGAAAATGGAGTGTTAAATCTGTAATTATTGACAAATACTAAATAAAAAAGCACTTCGTTTAGAGGTGCTTTTTTATTTTAAAAAAATCTATCAACCTATTTTAGGACGACTCAATTGAAGAATTTATAACCATAAATGTGTGTTACAAATCTTCGCGCTTTCTTTGGCTATAGAATTTTAACTTTAATAGCTGCTAGGCTATGGTTTTACTTTAATTAAAAATATATGGTTTTATATAGCTACAGCACCTTTTATATGAGGATGCGGGTTGTAGTCTACCAAAGTAAAATCATTAAAATCAAAATCAAAAATATCTTTAATTTCAGGATTAAGTATCATTTTTGGTAACGGGCGAATATCTCTAGAAAGTTGCAACTCTAATTGCTCAAAATGGTTGCTGTAAATATGAGCATCGCCAAAAGTATGAATAAATTCGCCAGCTTCATAGCCACATACTTGTGCCATCATCATAGTAAATAAAGCATAAGAAGCAATATTAAAAGGCACACCTAAAAAAATATCTGCACTACGTTGGTATAATTGGCAAGACAGTTTACCATTAGCTACGTAAAATTGAAAAAAAGCATGGCAAGGTGGTAATGCAGCTTTGCCATTAGCTACATTTTCACTAAAACTTTTTGATGTGTCTGGAAGTACCGAAGGATTCCATGCAGAAACTAACATGCGTCTACTATTTGGGTTGTTTTTTAGGGCGTTAATAACTTCTTTTATTTGGTCTATTTCATCATTATTCCAGTTACGCCATTGGTGCCCATAAACAGGGCCTAAGTTGCCATTTTCATCTGCCCATTCGTTCCAAATACGTACACCATTTTCAGTAAGGTATTTTATGTTTGTATCGCCTTTTAAAAACCAAAGCAATTCGTAAATAATAGATTTTAAATGCAGTTTTTTGGTTGTTACCATAGGGAAACCATCGCTTAAATTAAAACGCATTTGGTATCCAAAAACACTTTTAGTTCCTGTACCTGTTCGATCTCCTTTTTCGTTACCGTTTTCTAAAACGTGTTTTACTAGGTCGTGATATTGTTTCATAAGCATTTTTCTGAAAGAATACAGAAATCTATTAATTAATAAGTTATTTGGATTACGATAAGGTAATAATCATTTATTACAGCAAAATTAAAAAAATGATGGTAACAAGTTTTTATTTGCTAATAGATAATATTAAAAAGTTATTAACCAGAAGCTACTATATAAAAAAAATAAATAGTTTACAGTTAAGTATTTATTAGCCAATTATCATTCCTGCAATAGTAGCCGAAATTAACGAGGCAATAGTACCTCCAATTAATGCTTTCATGCCAAATTTAGAAAGTGTTTTGCGTTGTCCTGGTGCTAAAGAGCCAATGCCTCCTATTTGAATACCAATTGAAGCAAAATTAGCAAACCCGCAAAGCATATAGGTTGCCATAATAATAGATTTTTCGTAATTTAAATGAATGGCGTTTGATACGTCTTTTAAATCTCTTAATTGGATGTAGCCTATAAACTCGCTAGCTGCTAGTTTTATTCCTAAAAGTTGCCCCATTAAAGCCATATCTTCTTTAGCAACACCAATAAGCCACATTAAAGGTGCAAATGCATATCCTAAAATAAGTTCTAACGATAAATTATCATAAGTTGTGTTGGTTGCTATCCAGCCGTTTATAGAAGTTACATCTCCAATCCAGCCTAAAATACCATTAAACATAGCAATAAAAGCAACAAATACTAAAAGCATGGCACCAACGTTTACGGCAAGCTTTAAACCTTCGGTTGTTCCGTTAGCGATAGCATCTAAAAAATTTGCGCCTATTTTTTCTTGCGAAACCGACACGTCTGTATTAACATTTTCGGTTTGCGGGTATAAAATTTTAGAAATTACAATAGCCCCTGGTGCAGCCATAACAGAAGCTGCTAGTAGGTGTTTTGCATAAAACAACCTTAAAGTTGGGTCGTCTCCGCCAAGAAAGCCAATATATGCAGCAAGTACAGCTCCTGCAACGGTTGCCATGCCACCAATCATAACTAGAAGCATTTCAGACTTGTTCATTTTTTCTAAATAAGCCTTAATTAATAAGGGGGCTTCTGTTTGTCCTAAAAATATATTTCCGGCTACGCTTAAGCTTTCAGCTCCAGATATTTTTAAGGCTTTTGAGAGCAGCCAAGCCATAGCTTTTACTACTTTTTGTATAATGCCTAGATAAAATAAAACCGAAGTAAGTGCAGAGAAAAATATAATAGTAGGTAATACTTGGAATGCAAAAATAAACCCAAAGGTATCCATGTCTACAACTAAACCTTCAAAAAGGAATTTGCTACCTGCCCGTGTAAAGTCTAAAACGCTAACAAATAAACCGCCTATAAACTCAAATATGGTTTTAATTAGTTCAACTTTTAAAACACCAATGGCTATTAATAGCTGAAACGCTAGCCCAATACCTACAATTTTCCAATTAATAGCTTTTCGGTTACTACTAAAAAGAAAGGCTACAAAAACTAAAGTTATCATACCAATAATACCGCGCCATAAACTATTTATAGAGAAGCCTTGGCTTGGTATAACAACATTTTGGTTTTGTTTTGTGTGAGTAGGTGTTGTGTTAACTGTTTTTACAGTTTCAGTAAAATTAATGTTTGTAGAATCAACTAAAATAGTTTCTGTTTGGGTAACAGTTTCAATGCCATCAATTTTAGCTGTTTTATTTAAATCTTGTGCTATAGTTGTAGATGTAAAACATAAAAATATAGCAATAACTAGCAAAAACAGGTTTTTCATAATAAAAAATAAGGTTATTCTCGTTTAGAGATTTCATCACGAATATGTGCAGCCTTTTCATAATCCTCGTTTACAACAGCTTCTTCAAGCATGTTTTTAAGTTCTTCTAAGGTTTTTCCTTTAAAATTTTCTCGAGGTTCGTTAGGTTCTAATTCGTTGGCAACAAGTTCATCCATTAAAATACTATCTTGAGGCTCGTCTTCTTCCTCTTTTTTAGGGTTTACTTTTAAATAAATTCCAGCTTTATCAAGTATGTTTTTATATGTAAATATAGGTGCTTGAAAACGGAGGGCTAAAGCAATGGCATCGCTAGTTCTGGCATCTATAATTTCTTCAATTTTATCGCGTTCGCAAATTAAGCTTGAGTAAAATACGCCGTCAACTAATTTATGTATAATAACTTGTTTAACAACAACATCAAATCTATCGGCAAAGTTTTTAAATAAATCATGGGTTAATGGTCTTGGCGGACTTATTTCTTTTTCTAAAGCAATGGCTATTGATTGGGCTTCAAAAGCACCAATAACAATTGGAAGTTTACGGTCGCCATCTACTTCATTTAAAATTAAGGCATACGCGCCATTTTGTGTTTGGCTATAGGAAATGCCTTTTATATTTAATCTTACTAAACTCATAATTTATAAAAACGCAAAGAACTGCTTAAATTAGGAATTAACCAACTGCGCAAGGCATATTAAGTTAAAGTGCTAATTTAAGCAGTTCTTAAGTACTACACAAAATTATTGCTGTGCTTTGAATACTTTTAGTTTTTCTATAAGTTGCGGAACCACTTCAAAAGCATCTCCAACAACACCATAATCTGCAGCTTTAAAGAAAGGTGCTTCTGGGTCTGTGTTAATTACAACTTTTACTTTTGATGCATTTATACCAGCTAAATGTTGGATGGCTCCAGAAATACCAATTGCAATATATAAGTTAGATGCTACAGGTTTTCCTGTTTGCCCAACGTGCTCGCTATGCGGTCTCCATCCTAAATCTGATACAGGTTTAGAGCAAGCTGTAGCTGCGCCTAAAACTTCGGCAAGGTCTTCTACCATACCCCAGTTTTCTGGGCCTTTTAAACCACGACCGGCCGAAACAACAATTTCTGCATCTGCAATAGATACTTTATCTGAAGCTTTATCTACTGATTGTACTGTAACACCTAATTCTGGAATTGAAGGCGAAAACGCTTCTGCTGAAGCATTACCTGTATTTTCTACTAAACCAAATGCATTATTAGAAACTCCAACAATTTTTACTTCGGTGTTAATTTGTGTGTTTTCGAAAGCTTTATTTGTAAAAGCAGATCGTTTTACAGTAAACGGACTTGTGCTTGATGGTGCTGCAACAACGTTTGAAGCATAGCCTGCATTTAATCCAACGGCTAATAGTGGTGCTAAGTATTTGCTGTCTGCGGTAGAGCTTACAACAACAACTTTTGCATCTTCTTTTTCTGCGGCTTGCTTAATGGCAGATGCGTAAGCATTGGCATTAAAACTATCAAGCTGAGCGTTTGTTATGTTTAAAACTTTATCGACACCATAACTACTTAAACTAGAAGTGTCGTTAACGTTTATGGCTACGGCTGTAACTGTAGTACCTAATTGATTGGCAACCGCTTTTGCATAAGAAGCTACCTCGAAAGCGGCCTTTTTAAAAGCCCCTTGTTCTGATTCTGTATATACTAAAACTGACATAATTTATTCTTTTTTTTCGTTTTCATACTTGCGAAAACTTTATTAATTGTTCTGTAAACTTTTAAAGTGACCCAAAATAAGTTTGGGTTATTTTAGTTTATAATTAAATCACTTTAGCTTCATTGTGAAGCAAGCTTACTAATTCATCTAAATTATCTGGAGCAACTAATGTAACGGCGCCTTTTGGAGATGGTTTTTCAAACGAAACCGAAGCTGTTTCAGCATTTGTATCAACAGGTTCAACAACATTTAAAGGTTTTTTACGAGCCATCATAATACCTCTCATGTTTGGTATGCGTAAATCACTTTCTTCAACGAGTCCTTTTTGACCTCCTAAAACTAAAGGTAATGCGGTTAATACGGTTTCCTTACCGCCATCAATCTCTCTTGTAGCAGTTGCAGAAGTACCGTCTATTTCTAAACCAATACAGTTGTTTACAAAATTGGCATTTATTAATCCGGCAATCATGCCAGGTACCATACCGCCATTGTAATCTATAGATTCTCGACCTGCAATTACTAAGTCGTAGCCGCCTGTTTTAATAACATTTGCTAATTGTTTAGCTACCGAAAACCCGTCTGTAGCAGCGGTGTTTACACGTATGGCTTCGTCTGCGCCAATAGCTAAGGCTTTTCTTAAAGTAGGCTCGGTTTCTGGACCGCCAACATTAACTACAGCAACAGATGCACCTTGTTTTTCTTTAAACCACATAGCTCTTGTTAAACCAAATTCATCATTTGGGTTTATAACAAATTGTACACCACTAGTATCAAATTTAGTATCGTTGTCACTAAAATTAATTTTAGATGTGGTGTCTGGTACGTGACTTATACACACTAATATTTTCATGATTTTTATGTATTTAAATGTCTTATTTTTTTCAGTTTACGAAGTTAAATATAAAATTCTGAATATTTACTATGCGTGCATAATAAATTTTAAAAATAATAGTAATTTTTTTGTGTAAGTTGCTTTATTTAATGAGTTTAAAGGTTTTGTACTCGTTGTTAGGATTAGATAGTTTAATAATGTATAAGCCACTTTTAAGCGTATTTAAATGTATTGCGTTTTCTTTAAATCTAGTTTTGTTAATTATTTTTTCGCCTAAAACAGAGTATATTTCTACAAAATATTTTGAGTTATTTAAATTAGAAAACTTAAGATACGAACTTTTTCTAGATGTTATTAGGTTTATATGCTTAAAACTATTGTTTTTTAATGATAGTGATTCTTGCGATAATTCAATAAGCTCTTCACCAAAAATAGGAGTGCCTCGTCTTAATGTTATTTTACTAGTTTCGTTGCTATTGTCAATTTCTATTTTTGAGGTAAAGGAAAAATCTGGTCCAGAACAAAAGCCTAATGCATAGTATAATGAAGATTCAATAGCATGGCATGGTTGCGAATAATTAGAAGCTCCATTGGTTATTGAAATGGTCTCCCAAAGTTGAAAACCTTCAAATTCATTTGAAACTCCCGATTTATTTACACCATATAAACCAATTAAAAATTCGTTACCGCAAGGTGTAATATTATCGCTTTTAACATAAATAACGTCTTTACTGGCATTATAATTAAAAGAAATTTTTAAATTAAAATTATCTGGCACATCTTGCATTGGTGAGCCATAGTTGCTTTCATCTATAGAATTATATTTGGTAAAATTAAAACTATACCCATTAAGTGCAGAGATTATATGTTCTGGAATAGTAGCAATATTTATGCTTTCAGGATATTGTTGAAAATGAAGAATAGTATTTGGAATGTTTTCTGTAACATCAATAATTAAATCTCGCGAGTTGAAATTTACTTCATAAATATTTTGGAGTTCCTCATAGGTGCTAGATGCGAATACATGTTTTATTTTATATATGTTGTATTTTGCAAAAATGTTGGTTATATAATCTTCAGAAAAAACAAGTGTAACGGTTCCGTTTTCGTTTTCTGCTACTGTAGGTACATATGCTTCACTTTCAAATTTTAAATAAGCAGTAATGCCTTCGCACAAAATAGGGTTTTGAGAAAAACATATAAAGCTACTAAATAAGAATGACAATAAAAGGTAGTATTTCTTCATAGTTTTCAATATAAAGTGAATATTTATTAAAAGTAATGAAATTTTTAAGCATGCATTGGTTTTTACATTAAAATTATAATCATATTATTATGAATAATTTCTATTTTTGTTTTCGATTAAAAAATAGATTCAATGAAGACAATTCAATTTAGAGAAGCCATTTGCGAAGCAATGAGCGAAGAAATGCGCCGAGACGAAAGCGTATATTTAATGGGCGAGGAAGTTGCAGAGTATAATGGTGCTTATAAAGCATCAAAAGGCATGCTAGATGAGTTTGGTGCAAAACGTGTTATAGATACGCCAATTGCCGAGCTAGGTTTTGCTGGTATTGCTATTGGTTCTACCATGACGGGTAATAGGCCAATTGTAGAATACATGACTTTTAATTTCTCTTTAGTAGGGATTGATCAAATTATAAATAACGCTGCTAAAATTAGGCAAATGTCTGGTGGGCAGTTTAAATGTCCAATTGTATTTCGTGGCCCTACAGCTTCTGCTGGTCAATTAGGAGCAACGCACTCGCAAGCTTTCGAAAATTGGTTTGCAAACACGCCTGGTTTAAAAGTTGTTGTGCCATCTAACCCGTATGATGCTAAAGGTTTATTAAAAGCCGCTATACGTGATGACGATCCAGTAATTTTTATGGAAAGCGAGCAAATGTATGGTGATAAAGGTGAAGTGCCAGAAGGCGAATACATTTTGCCTTTAGGTGTTGCCGAAACAAAGCGTGTTGGTACAGACGTAACTATAGTATCTTTCGGTAAAATTATTAAAGAAGCATATAAAGCTGCAGACGAATTAGAGAAAGAAGGTATATCGTGTGAGATTATCGATTTACGTACAGTACGCCCTATGGATAGAAAAGCCATTGTAGAGTCTGTAAAGAAAACAAACAGATTAGTAATTTTAGAAGAAGCATGGCCTTTTGGAAATGTAGCTACCGAAATTACTTATTTAGTACAAAGCGAAGCATTTGATTATTTAGATGCGCCAATTCAAAGAATAAATACAGCCGATACTCCAGCACCTTATTCTCCTACCTTGTTAGCAGAGTGGTTGCCAAACCATGAAGATGTTATTAAAGCTGTAAAAAAAGTACTTTACAAATAAAATAATTTTTTTTACGTTATATAAACTTCATTAGCACGATTGTTGATGAAGTTTTTTGTATTATGAATATAAGATTAACTATTACCCTTTTTTTCCTCGGAATTTATACTGCATTTTCGCAAACCAAAGTAAGTGGTTTTGTGTATGATGAGTTTAACGAACCTGTATCTTTTGCAAATGTTGTATTTAAAGGCTCTACGGAAGGCACTATAACTAATGAAAATGGAAAATTCTATTTAGAATCTGACGAAACTTGGAGCGCATTAACCGTTTCGTTTATTGGTTACGAAACACTAAACATACCTTTAGATAAAAAAGTAAACTACAATTTAAAATTTATTCTAAAAGAAGAAGCGGCCAAATTAAATACTGTTGTTATTGTGTCGGGCAAACAGTCTAAAAAAAATAATCCGGCCATAGATTTACTACGTAAAATTTGGGCGCATAAACGAAGCAACGGTTTAAAGCAATTTAAACAATACGAATACGATAAATACGAGAAAGTCGAATTCGATTTAAATACTATAGACAGCGCACTTATTAAAAGTAAATTGTTTAGAGGTATGGAGTTTGTTTTTAATGAGGTCGACACATCAAACGTAACAGGAAAAACATATTTACCTATTTTTATAAACGAAGCCGTTTCAAAAGTATACGGCGATAATGTTATTAACAAAACCAAAGAAGATTTATTAGGTAATAAAAATTCTGGTTTTAGTGATAATCAAATCATTATCGATTTTATAGACGATTTGTATTCCGATTTTAGTGTTTACGATAATTATATGAAATTTTTCGATAAAAGCTTTGTAAGTCCGCTATCTAAAACAGGAATTAGCACCTATAATTATGTATTGGCAGATAGCTCATTTATAGATAATAAATGGTGTTACAATATTATTTATTACCCACGGCGTAAAAACGAACTAACTTTTAAAGGCGATTTTTGGGTGGCAGATACCACTTATGCTATTAAAGAAATTAACCTTCAAGCCTCGAAAAGTGCAAACATAAATTGGGTAAAAGAGATTTATATAGAGCAAGAATTTGAGGTGTTAAACGACTCTCTGTTTCTTGTAACTAGAGATTATATGTTGTCCGATTTTGCTTTTAATAAAAAGGAAAAGTCTCGTGGTGTATACGGAAAACGAACTACACTATACAACAACTATAAGTTTGATGTAGAAAAGGATAAAAAATTCTATGAAGCCGAAGTTTATAATTACGATAAAGATATATATCACCGAGACGATAAGTTTTGGGAAAACAATAGGTTAGAAGCATTAAATAAAGATGAAAAAGGTGTTTACAAAATGCTAGATACCTTAAAAACAGTTAAAAAGTTTAAGCGCCTGTATAATCTAGGCAGTATTTTAGCCTCAGGTTATATCGAGTTTAATGAATTGCCATTAGATTACGGCCCCGTTTTCTCAACCTTTGGATTTAATGAGGTTGAAGGTTTACGTTTAAGAACGGGCGGACGAACATATTTTGGACCAAACGATTTATGGCGATTAGAAGGGTTTTTGGCCTATGGTTTTAAAGACGATAAATTTAAATATGGAATATCTGGTAAGTGGTTACTAGACAAAAAAAGCCGTTTAATTATTTCTGGAGGTAATAGGCGCGATGTAGAACAAATAGGCGCGAGTTTAACAACAAGTACCGATGTTTTGGGGAGGAGTTTAGCATCGTCATCTGTGGTAGGAACAAGTGCAAACGATAAGCTTACAAGCATTAATTTAACCAGCTTGGCTATAGAGGCCGAGCCATGGCGCAACGTTATTTTTAGATTGGGCGGAAATTATAGAACTTTAGAGTCGGCATCGCCAACCTTTAGTCTAGACTATAACACCCCAACAGGTGTCGAGTCTGAAATAAAGCAGTTTGAAACCAACTTATCGGTATCTTATTTTCCAGGTCGTAAAATGACAGGTTTTGGGGTAGAACGCAGAATAGCTAACGATTATTACTCTCGCATTTTTGCACAAGTTACGCGAGGCGATAAAAGTATATTTAATAGCGATTTCGATTATACAAAAGTGCAGTTTTCATACACGCAACCATGGCAAATGGGAGGTTTTGGAAGATTAAATACCACTATCGAGGCTGGTAAAACTTTTGGAGAAGTACCATTAGGGTTATTAAGTGTAATTCCAGGAAATCAATCTTACTTTTCAATTTATAATACCTTTTCTCAGCTTGACTTTTACGAGTTTGTGTCCGATACTTATGCCTCATTTCATTTTGAACATAATTTTAACGGCCGATTATTTTCTAGAATTCCTTTTTTACGAAAATTTAATTTAAGAGAAATTGTTAGTGTGCGTGGTGTAATGGGAAGTATAACTGATGATAACGTAGCATTAAACCATGTGCCAAGTAACCCCAATAATATTCAGTTAGTGGCGCCGTCAAACGAGCCGTATTACGAGTATAGTTTAGGCATTGGTAATATTTTTAAAGTGTTTAGAATAGACTTTAACTTTAGAGGTAATTATAAAGATAACGAGCTGTATCCTGATGCTAGAAAATTTGGTGTTACAGGAAGTTTTGGGTTTTATTTTTAGGAAGTTCGTTTAACGGTTGATGCAAGGATAGTAAGGGATTAAAAAACGCGCTTACTTTCAGTTTAGCACTTAGCCAAATTTACAATTTTACCGTTATTTTTCTTTTAACCGTCAAATTGTAAATTTGGCGGACTTTATTAATATGCACCAACTTCGGGTTTGGCACTTAACCCTTATTATTTTTATACCTTGTTAGGCTACGTTTCCTTTAGTTTATTCCTTTCATATTCAATAAAACTAGAATTTTCATAAAGTTTATTTTCTCGAATGGATTTTATCACATCATCTTGTGGCATATTTGAGGGGATTAATTTCTCTAACTTTCTAATTGCGGAACTTGGAATTCCAAACTCTGATAGAATTGTCAGGTTTTCTCTTAGAAAATCATTTTCTATTAAATTAGAAAAATAACTATAACTCCCAGAGCGCAAACCGTTTTCTAAGCAAACGAAATTCTGTAGTGAATCAATTACGGATAACCATTTTGGAACTTTGTATTCAAACCAATGTTTTAGAGTTTGGAAGCTTTGTCTAATGGCTTCATCCATTATTTCTAAATCATCTTTATCTTGGTTGTGTTTAAGTGTCTTTAAATATGCAAATGTGTTATTTACTAAATTCCATATACTTTGATTATAGCCATAAATTTGCGTAACAGTAATTAAACCATTTAATGTCATTGGACGAACTGTTTCTGTTGGTTTCAATAGATTATTCCAAGCTAATCCTAATACATAGGACAATTGTTCTTTTGTAGGGTAATTACTCCAGGCTATTAAATGATATTTATTATTAATATCATTTCTTAAAGTTTTAATAATATTTCTTTGACCAAAGACTTGTACACCATTGCTTTTTATTACTTCTTTTTCTTCATTCGGAATGTCTTTTATTGCTTTGTATTGTTCCGAATTGGTATCTTTTATTTCATTCTCATCTAAATTTATCAGAACTTCATTTGATATTGGGTTTTGTTCAAAAAATGGTATGTCAACAATTACTTGTTTGTTAGGAGGAACAGGATTGAAGTTGAAAATTGTCCCTGTATAATGAATCATTAAACGACCTGCTCGCCCTTTAATATTAGAATAATCAAAAAAATCAATAGGTGTTCTACTTCCTTTTGTCTTATCAAAGAAAATAATGTTTTTGGCACTTGTATTTACTCCTTCAATAATTGTTGTTGTACAAAAAAGATAATTTAAATCTCCTTTGTTAAAATAGTCAATTACAGATGTTGTTATGTGTTTTTGTAAAGCACCATCGTGAATTCCAATTCTGTTTTGTAACAGTTTTATTAAACTCCAATCTTTTGAAATATTTTCATTTATCCATTCAACAATATCAAGTTTTACATTTGTTGAATTTTCAATTTTGCTTAATAAATATGAGCAGAATTTACTAGATAAATACCTTACTCTTGAAGGAGATGAACAATATATTATAGACTGTTGATTTTGATTATCAATTAGTAAATCGAATAAAATATTTTCTTTGTATTCTTTGAATTTTCTTGGCTTATCAAATTTCTCTTTATGTTCAGTATAAATGTCAATTGTTTTAACATCTACAAGTGATGACTTAGTTTTGTAAAATATTGCGTTATATTTTTCTTCAAAACCTTCTGAGATTCCATCTATATTTGGTCCTAATAAATAAAACTTACTACTAAATGTTTTTAAAATGTAATGAAGTGCATTGTTTAAAGAATCAGCTCTTTCATCATCTCTTTTTGAACTTAGTTTGTAAAACTCATCAATAATTATAAAATCTACGTGAGGGAACTCTTTGTATTCATTAACTCTTTCAGCCGTAAATAAATAAATATTTCCTTTTTCAGTTGAAGATTCTTGAGATGTTCTGACAATTAATTTATAGTATTCATCATACTTTTTAAGCTTTCGTCTAGTTTCATCAAGTAAAGCCAAAGTAGGCTGTATAATTATAATGTTTCTAAATTTATTTGAAGCAACAAATTCTTCTATTAATAAACTTTTTCCAAAACTTGTTGGAGCACTAACAATTACATTTTTATCTGAATTTAAAAGTGATAAAAGGTGTCTTTGGTCTTCGTGAAGATATTTATCTAAATTCTCTGAATGATGATAAACTTGTCTAATAAGTGAATCGGTAGAGTCTAGCTTTAAGTTTTCTTTAGAAATATATGGGTAGAATCCAACAGCTTCAATTAAATCTGTTAGAACAATATTTAATGATTGGTCAAATTTTTCTTTGTTATCTAAAATATTAACAATCAATCTTTGTGCAATAACTTCGTTTTCAATAATAATTTCTGAAACTCTTTTGTATAGTGAAAAAGTGCTTTCAAAGTCAAAAACTTCTGCGTTATCTATGTCTAAAAGTAATTCTTCTATCATTCTCCTAATTTTTGAAGTAATGAAAGTTTATTATGTAAACCTTTGACTAATTCAACCTTGTTTTGAACTGGAAACAAAACTAAAATTATGTTCAATTTTGTTTTTAACGGATGATTGTTGTTGTCATCAAAATATTGCTTTAACTCTTTCATTTCAGCTAAATATTCATTGATGAAAGCTTGATTGTTTTCGTCAGAATGGTTAGTAAATAAATCAGAATCATAAGTACATAATAGAGGAATGTTTATAGAGTCTAATTGGTCTATCAATTTTGTTGATTTACTCATTAGATTTAGCCAATAATCTTTTTCAGGTATATTATCGAAATGTTTTAGTTTTTTTGAGACAATCAAAAACTCATTGTTTAAATAATCGCTTTGAAAATGCTCATCAATATCTTGTATTAAAGCCTTAATTCCTGCTTTCCCATCTTTATACAATTTTGATTCTCCTAGCCATAAAGTTTTTGTATTCGGTTCTATATGAACAGCATCAAATCCGTGAACTGTTGCTCCAAAAGAATCTTTAAAATATATTTTAGATAGAAGAGGGATTGTGTTATGAAAGTCCCTAAGTAATAAGTGTAAAATTAATTCTCCAAATTCACCTCTTCTCAAATATTTGTCTTTGATATCATCAGTAATTGAACCATCATTATTGTAAATATCTTTTACTTTTTGAAAAGCATCAATTTTATAAATTGATTGAGCAGCTTCGGTTAGCTTACTTAAGATTTCATTGTTTGATGTTTCTTCTCCATCGTGAAATCCAAAAGCAAATTCATAGATTACATCAGAAAGCTTATTAATTAAAGGTTTGATTCGGTATTTTGAATCTCCATTATCATCAATATCAAAACCTACTAAAAAAGTACTTAATTCAGTATCATTTATTTTATGAGTAATTATTTTTTCTGAGTTAAATGGTGTACTCATAAGTTTTTTTTTAATGTTACCCAATAGAAAGATAAAGTTCCGTTTTAATGCACTTTATCGATTGTTAAACGAAGTTAGTTGAAATTTTTTACAAAGTCAACAATGTAAAAGCAAAAAAAAGACCACTTTTAAGTGGTCTTTTAAATTAATTAAAAAGTATAAGGTTTTATTACAACCCAAAAGCTGTTTTTACTTTATCGACATAGTCTAGTTTTTCCCAAGTAAATAGCTCTACATCTAGTGTTGTAGTTTCGCCATTAGGTTGAGAAAAGGTTTTTGTTACGGTTTCGTTTTTACGTCCCATGTGCCCGTAAGCAGCTGTTTCGCTATATATTGGAGCGCGCAGTTTTAAACGTTCTTCAATAGCAAATGGTCGCATATCAAAAATTTCAGAAACTTTTTCGGCAATTTCTCCATCAGTTAAATTAAAAGGGCAAGTGCCGTAAGTGTCAATAAAAATCCCCATAGGTTCAACCACGCCAATAGCGTAACTTACTTGTACTAAAATTTCGTCTGCAACACCTGCTGCGACTAGATTTTTTGCTATATGTCTTGTAGCGTAAGCAGCACTTCTGTCTACTTTACTTGGGTCTTTTCCAGAAAAAGCACCACCACCGTGGGCACCTTTTCCGCCATAAGTATCTACAATAATTTTACGACCCGTTAAGCCAGTATCTCCGTGAGGTCCGCCTATTACAAACTTGCCTGTTGGGTTTATATGGTATGTAATATCATCATTAAATAATTTTTGGATAGATTCAGGAAGTTTGGCAATTACACGAGGTATTAAAATTTCAATAATATCTTTTCTAATTTTAGCAAGCATAGCATCATCTGCATCAAACTCGTCATGCTGTGTAGACACTACAATAGCATCAATGCGTTGTGGTATATTGTCATCGCTATACTCAATGGTAACTTGGCTTTTAGAGTCTGGTCTTAAATATAAAATATCTTTATTTTCACGACGTAATTCGGCAAGTTCCAATAAAATTCTATGCGATAAATCAAGAGCAAGTGGCATAAAATTTTCGGTTTCGTTGGTTGCATAACCAAACATCATACCTTGGTCTCCTGCGCCCTGTTCTTCTTTGCTACCACGATCTACACCTTGGTTAATTTCTTTAGATTGTTCGTGTATTGCCGATAAAACTCCGCAAGAATTACCATCAAACATGTATTCGCCTTTGGTATAGCCAATTTTGTTAATGGTATCTCTAGCTATTTTTTGTACATCTAAGTATGTGGTCGATTTTACTTCGCCAGCAAGAATAACTTGTCCAGTTGTTACAAGGGTTTCGCAAGCTACTTTCGATGCTGTATCAAAAGCTAAAAAATTATCAATTAAAGCATCACTAATTTGGTCTGCTACTTTGTCTGGGTGTCCTTCAGAAACACTTTCTGAAGTGAATAAATATGCCATATTTTTTATTTTACGGTAAGATTTGACGAGAACGTCGAAGGAAGTTTACACTGCCTTTAGCATTTTTATTTACATTAAAATCTAGTTTCATGTAAAGAGGTTGCAATCAGTCAAATCTTTCCTCTGTCATTTGTTTTGCAAAAGTAAAAAAATAATAGAATATGCGCATCTATTTTTCTTTTTTTCGATAATTAGTTGGTTGTTAAATTTAAATTATAAATATTTGTAACGATCAAGATGAAAAAACAAATTTTAAATATCATTTCTATTATTGTCGTTGTAATTATTTTACTGCGGTAAGGAGGGGTATTTAATAAAAATAAATTTTAAAAAAACCTTCCTGTAAAACGGAAGGTTTTTTTTATGCTATTTTTTTAGATTTCGCAGAATATTTCAATTTTTAAAATTTCTAAATCTAAATAAAAAAATAAGTGTAAAATTTTATGAATTGAACATCATAAAAATATTGACTTAAATAACTCATTGTTAATGGTTTGTGTAAATATTTGTGATTGTGAGTTTAACCTAAAAAAGTAAAGATTAAATAATATAATAAGCTAATAAATTAATTTCGAAACCTTAATTAAGGTGAATTGTGTAATTTTTATTAAAAACCTTAAATAAGTAAGAATATAAAATAGAAACATAGCAAAACGTAAAATTGTTTGCATTAAATATGAAAGAACTTAATAAACATAGTAAAAGATTAACGCAAGATGAGTCGCAACCAGCTTCGCAAGCCATGTTATATGCTGTTGGATTGACCGATGAAGATATGAACAAGCCTCAAGTAGGTATTGCAAGTACAGGTTACGATGGTAATCCTTGTAATATGCATTTAAATGGTTTGGCTGCCGAGGTGAAAATTGAATGTAAAATAGCTAATATGGTTGGTTTAGGTTTTAATACTATTGGTGTTAGCGATGGTATTTCTATGGGAACCTCAGGAATGAATTACTCATTAGCATCTCGAGATATTATAGCCGACTCTATTGAAACCGTTATGAATGCACAAAGTTACGATGCATTAGTATCGGTTGTAGGCTGCGATAAAAATATGCCAGGAGCAGTAATTGCTATGTTACGTTTAAACCGTCCTTCTATTATGATGTATGGCGGAACCATTGCTTCAGGAAAATATAAAGGAAGAAAATTAAATATTGTTTCTGCTTTCGAAGCTTTAGGACAAAAAGTAGCTGGCGAAATTGATGAAGAAGAATATAGAAATATTATAAAAAGTGCTATTCCAGGAGCAGGAGCTTGTGGCGGTATGTATACAGCAAACACGATGGCTTCGGCTATAGAATGTATGGGGTTTGCATTGCCTTATAACTCTTCTATTCCAGCAGAAAATCCAAATAAATTATCAGAAAGCGAAAGAACAGCCCGAGCTATTAAAAATCTTTTAGAATTAGATTTAAAACCATTAGATATTATTTCAAAAAAATCTATTGAAAATGCAATAGCATTAGTAAACGCCTTGGGTGGTTCTACAAATGCAGTTTTACATTTTTTAGCTATAGCTCATGCTGCTGATATTGATTTTACTCTTGAAGATTTTCAGCGAGTAAGTGATAGAACGCCGTTAATAGCAGATTTAAAACCATCTGGGAAATATTTAATGGAAGATGTGCATGGTGTTGGCGGAACTCCAGCCGTTATGAAGTACTTATTAGATAATGGTTATTTACATGGCGATTGTTTAACAGTAACAGGAAAAACATTGGCAGAAAATTTAGCTAATGTTGAAGCACTTACTTTTGAAGACAATCAAGATGTAGTTTACCCCAAAGATAAAGCCTTAAAATCATCAGGAAACTTACAAATTCTGTATGGAAACTTAGCAACAGAAGGCGCTGTAGCAAAAATATCAGGAAACGAAGGTTTGTTGTTTGAAGGCAAAGCGGTAGTATATGATGGAGAGCAAGCAGCAAACACAGGAATTTCAAATGGCGAAGTAGAAAAAGGAGATGTCGTCGTTATTCGCTATGTTGGTCCAAAAGGTGGCCCAGGTATGCCAGAAATGTTAAAGCCAACCTCATTAATTATGGGAGCAGGTTTAGGAAAATCTGTAGCGTTAATTACAGATGGACGTTTTTCTGGCGGAACTCATGGCTTTGTGGTAGGGCATATTACACCAGAAGCTCAAACAGGAGGAGCTATAGGATTACTTAAAACAGGCGATAAAATTAAAATTAGTGCAGAAGATAACTCTATTAATGTTTTAATTTCAGATGAAGAGTTAGCTGAAAGAAAGGCGCAATGGGTTGCTCCAGAACTTAAACACAAAAAAGGAATATTGTATAAGTATGCAAAATCAGTAGCTTCAGCTTCAAAAGGCTGTGTAACTGATGCGTAAAATATAGCATTTTTCATTTCCGCGAAAGCGAAAATCTCAAAATACCGAGAATTATGAAAACACAAACAATTAATAATACACAAGAAGTGGTAGAAAAAACAGAACGTATAACAGGAAGTGAAGCTGTAGTAAGAAGCTTAATCGCAGAAGGTGTCGATATTCTATACGGATACCCAGGTGGAGCTATTATGCCTGTTTACGACGAGTTGTATAAGTATCAAGGTAAAATACACCATGTATTAACACGCCATGAGCAAGGGGCTGCACATGCTGCGCAAGGATATGCCAGAATATCAGGAAAAGTTGGTGTAGCTATGGCAACTTCAGGACCTGGAGCTACAAATTTAATTACAGGAATTGCAGATGCGCAAATAGATTCAACACCAATGGTTTGCATTACAGGACAAGTGTTTTCGTCCTTATTAGGTAGCGATGCATTTCAAGAAACAGATATTGTTGGTATTTCTACGCCTGTTACCAAATGGAATTGTCAAGTAACTAAAGCCGAGGATATTCCAGAGGCTATAGCTAAAGCATTTTATATTGCAAAAAGTGGCAGACCAGGACCTGTTTTAGTCGATATTACTAAAGATGCTCAAGTATCGGAGCTGGATTTTATATACAAAAAATGTGAAGGTGTAAGGAGTTACAAACCGGTACCAAAAACAAATCAAGAATCTATTAATGCTGCCGCAGAATTAATTAATAACGCAAAAAAACCAATGATAGTTTGGGGACAAGGCGTTATTTTAGGAAAGGCCGAAGCAGAGCTTAAAGCCGTAATAGAAAAAGCAGGAATTCCATCGGCGTGGACCATTCTTGGAGCATCGGCAATACCAACTTCGCACCCTTTAAATATTGGTATGGTTGGGATGCACGGTAATTATGCACCTAATAAATTAACTAATGAGTGTGATGTGCTAATTGCTATTGGTATGCGTTTTGATGATCGTGTAACTGGGCGCTTAGATGCTTATGCTAAGCAAGCTAAAATTATTCATTTTGATATAGATCCTGCAGAAATTAATAAAAATGTTAAAGTAGATGTGCCTGTTTTAGGAGACTCTAAAGAAAGCTTAGCTATGCTTCTAGACGCATTAAATAATAACTCGCATGAATCTTGGTTACAGGAGTTTAAAGACTTATATGCTGTAGAGTTTGATAAAGTTATAAATAACGATATTAATCCAACAAAAGAAGGTCTTACAATGGGCGAAGTGTTAAAGCAAATTAACATAGAAAGCGAAGGTAAAGCAGCCATAGTTTCAGATGTTGGACAGCACCAAATGATTGCTTGCCGTTATGCCGATTTTAATGTGTCTAAAAGTAATATTACATCGGGCGGTTTAGGTACTATGGGCTTTGCATTACCAGCAGCTATTGGCGCTAAAATGGCAGCGCCAGAACGCGAAGTGGTAGCTATTATTGGCGATGGAGGATATCAAATGAATATACAAGAGTTGGGCACCATTTTTCAACAAAAAGCAGCCGTAAAAATTGTTGTCTTAAACAATGAGTTTTTAGGTATGGTACGTCAATGGCAACAACTATTTTTCGATAAACGCTATGCATCAACCGAAATGACAAATCCTAACTTTGTTGCTATCGCAGAAGGGTATTATATTAAAGCTAAAAAAGTAACAAAACGAGAAGAATTAGCAGAAGCTGTAAAAGAAATGATGGCTTCAAAAGAATCATATTTCCTTGAGGTTTGTGTCGAGAAAGAAGATAATGTTTTTCCAATGATTCCATCAGGAGCATCGGTTTCAGATGTAAGATTAAGTTAAGATTATAGAGATATGAAACAAGATATAAAATCATTCACAATATCGGTTTATACCGAAAATAATATCGGTTTACTAAATCGTATTTCAGCTATATTTCAGCGAAGACATATAAATATTGAAAGTTTAACAACATCGCAGTCTGAAATTGATGGCGTAAATCGTTTTGTAATCGTTGTAAATATTTGCGAGGATACGGCACGTAAAATTGTTAAACAAATAGAAAAACAAATTGAAACAATAAAAGCATATTACCATACAGAAGATGAAACTATTTTTACAGAGTCTTGTATGTTTAAAATAAAGTCGGATTTGTTGTTTAATGAGCCTCAAATTCAAAATATTATAAAAGAAAGTCATGCCAGAATAGTAACTGTAAATAAAGAGTTTTTTGTACTAGAAAAGTCTGGTAGAAGAAACGAAATAGAGTCTATAAGACGCGATTTAAACGTGTTTGGAATTATGCAATTTGTGCGTTCTGGCCGTATTGCAGTTACAAAAGATGAAATGAAAATAACCGAATTGCTTACAGCATTCGATAACCAATAATAACAATTAAATATAAAATGGGAAATTATTTTAACACACTATCTTTAAGAGATAAATTAGATCAATTATCGAAGTGTAGATTTATGGATGCTTCAGAGTTTACAGATGGAGTAACCGCATTAAAAGGAAAAAAAATAGTAGTTGTTGGGTGTGGAGCTCAAGGGTTAAACCAAGGGTTAAACATGAGAGATTCTGGTTTAGACATCTCTTATGCATTACGTGATGCAGCCATAGCAGAAAAGCGTCAGTCTTTTGTTAATGCAACCGAAAACGGATTTACAGTTGGTACCTACCAAGAGTTAATTCCAACAGCAGATTTAGTGTTAAATTTAACACCAGATAAGCAACATACAAATGTGGTTAAAGCTGTAATGCCTTTAATGAAAAAAGGCGCTACTTTATCATATTCTCATGGTTTTAATATTGTAGAAGAAGGAACACAAATTCGTGAAGATCTTACCGTAATTATGGTGGCACCAAAATGCCCAGGTACCGAAGTTAGAGAAGAGTATAAAAGAGGGTTTGGTGTACCTACATTAATTGCTGTACACGAAGAAAACGACCCAGAAGGAAAAGGTTGGGCGCAAGCAAAAGCGTATGCTGTAGCAACTGGAGGCGATAAAGCGGGTGTATTAGCATCGTCTTTTATTGCAGAGGTAAAGTCAGACTTAATGGGCGAGCAAACTATTTTATGCGGTTTATTACAAACAGGTTCTATTCTTTGTTTCGATAAAATGGTTGAAGAGGGTATTGATGCAGGATATGCTTCAAAATTAATTCAATATGGTTGGGAAACTATTACAGAAGGTCTTAAATATGGTGGTGTAACCAACATGATGGATCGATTGTCTAATCCTGCAAAAATTAAAGCATTCGAATTGTCTGAAGAATTAAAAGATATCATGCGTCCGTTATTTCAAAAGCATATGGACGATATTATTGAAGGACGTTTTTCTGCAGGAATGATGGCCGATTGGGCTAACGATGATAAAGATTTGTTAACTTGGAGAGCTGCCACAGCCGAAACTAATTTTGAAAAAACACCAGCTGGAGATGTAGAAATATCTGAGCAAGAATATTACGATAACGGAGTGTTAATGGTAGCTATGGTTAGAGCAGGTGTAGAGTTAGCTTTCGAGGCCATGACAGATTCTGGAATTATAGATGCTTCTGCATACTACGAATCTTTACACGAAACACCTCTTATTGCAAACACTATTGCAAGACGTAAATTATATGAAATGAACTCTGTAATATCTGATACTGCAGAGTACGGATGTTACCTATTCGATCATGCATGTAAGCCTTTATTAACAGACTTTATGAAAAATATTAAAACCGATGTTATAGGGAAACCTTATGCAGCAAGTAATGGTAAAGGTGTTGATAATGCAAAACTTATTGAAGTAAATGCAGCTTTAAGAAATCATCCGGTTGAAAAAATTGGAGAGTTTTTAAGAGGTTCAATGACGGCTATGAAGCCAATAGTATAGTAACAAGCACAACTAAACTAAACTATATTTTCAAAAAAAAACCTGTCGGATGTTATACCATTTAGGCAGGTTTTTTATTATAAAAAAAGTGAATTATGTAATTAGCATAAACATAAAATTGTAAAAAATGAATAAGGAGGAATCAGCATATTTTCCTAGTATAAATAATGTAAATGCGGCAGCTAAAACCATTAGCAAAGTTTCAACCGTAACACCTTTAAGCCATAGTTTAAGGTATTCAAAACATTTTGGCGCTAATGTTTTTTTAAAGCGAGAAGATTTACAACAAGTACGTTCCTATAAAATTAGAGGAGCTTACAATAAAATTAGCTCGTTAACAAAAGAGGAGTCTCAGTCTGGTGTGGTATGCGCAAGCGCAGGTAATCATGCGCAAGGTGTTGCTTTGTCTTGTAAATTGTTAAAAATTAAAGGGACTATTTATATGCCAGCACCAACACCAAACCAAAAAGTAGAACAAGTAAAAATGTTTGGTGAAGATTTTATAGAAATAAAACTTGAAGGTGATACTTTTGATGACTCTTTTCATGCAGCTATGCATGAGTGTAACGAACTAGGAAAAACATTTATTCATCCTTTTAACGATAAAAAAGTAATTGAAGGACAAGCTACAATTGGCCTTGAAATAATAGAACAATCAAGCACACCTGTAGATTATGTGTTTATTGCAATTGGAGGTGGTGGTTTAGCAGCAGGTTTATCTACAGTATTTAAAAGCCTATCGCCAAACACAAAAATAATAGGTGTCGAGCCAGCTGGAGCCGCATCTATGAAAACCTCAATAAAAAATAACAAAAATACCGAGTTAGATACTATAGAAAAATTTATTGATGGCGCCGCAGTAAAACGCGTTGGCGATTTAAACTTTACTATTTGTAAACAAAATTTAGACGATATAGTTTTAGTGCCAGAGGGCAAGGTTTGCGAAAGTATTTTAGAACTTTATAATAAAGATGCCATTGTGGTTGAGCCTGCAGGGGCTTTAAGTATTTCGGCTTTAGATTTTTATGCCAATAAAATTAAAGGAAAAAATGTGGTATGTGTTGTAAGCGGAAGTAATAACGATATTACTAGAACGGCCGAAATTAAAGAACGCGCATTATTATATGCCAATTTAAAACACTATTTTATTATAAATTTTCCGCAACGCGCTGGAGCATTAAAAGAATTTGTGGTCGATATATTAGGTGAAAATGATGATATTACCTATTTTCAATATGCAAAAAAAACCAATCGTGAAAATGGATCTGCTGTGGTTGGAGTGCAATTAAAATCGGCTTCAGATTTAGAGCCATTGATAACTAAAATGAAACAGCGAAATTTTTACGGAGATTATTTAAATAATAAGCCCGATTTGTTTCAGTTTTTGGTTTAGAGTTTCGAAATCGTTTGCGTAGTAAATATCGTATTTATTTGATTTTCAGAATGAAAATTAGCAGATTTTTTGTTTATTTTGATGTAGGTAAAAGAAACTTTTAAAGTTTAAGACTCTTAGTTGTTAAACTTTAAAATAGATAACTAAATCTAACAGTTATCTTTTAAAATAAAACAAATAGAATCTCATGAAACAATCTTTTGTAGAAATTCCAGATACATACAAAATAGACACACTTTTACACCAAAAAACATATCTTGTAAATGGTCAATTAAAAAAATGGGAAGGCGATACTGCCGAGGTATATTCAACCATATCTTCTACTTCAAATTATGCGCAAACACTTTTAGGAACCATTCCGCAATTAGGAGAAAAGCAAGCTCTAGAGGCGCTTCATTCTGCTACTCAAGCTTACGATAATGGTAAAGGTTTATGGCCTACAATGAAAGTTGGCGATAGAATTGCTTGTATGGAAACTTTTGTAGAGCAAATGAAAACCAAACGAGAGGAAGTTGTAAAACTATTAATGTGGGAAATAGGTAAAAATCTTCCAGATTCGGAAAAAGAATTTGATAGAACAGTCGATTATATTTATGATACTATTGAAGCTTACAAACAAATAGATAGAAACTCTGCCAAGTTTGAAAAAAATTCTGGGGTATATGCACACATTCGCCGAGGGCCATTAGGAGTTGTTTTATGTTTAGGGCCTTATAACTACCCTTTAAACGAAACGTTTACCTTGTTAATTCCGGCATTAATTATGGGAAATCCTGTAATATTTAAGCCCGCAAAATTAGGTGTTTTGTTAATATCGCCTTTATTAGAAGCTTTTCAAAGCAGTTTTCCAGAAGGCGTTGTAAATATTGTTTATGGGCGTGGGCGAGTTTTGGCTACGCCAATTATGCAATCTGGTAAGATTGATGTTTTAGCCTTAATAGGAAATAGTAAATCGGCTAATGCTTTACAGGCGCAGCACCCAAAAGGAAATAGACTTAGAATGGTTTTAGGCTTAGAAGCTAAAAACCCGGCTATTGTTTTACCAGATGCCGATTTAGATTTGGCTGTAGAAGAATGTATAGCCGGAACACTATCCTTTAATGGGCAACGTTGTACAGCACTTAAAGTGTTGTATGTTCATGAGTCTGTTGTCGAGGAATTTAATAGAAGGTTTGCCTTTAAAGTAGATCAATTAAAATTTGGTAACCCTTGGGAAAAAGATGTAAAGTTAACACCGCTTCCAGAAGAAGACAAACCAGCCTACATACAAGAATTAATTGATGATGCTAAAGAAAAAGGAGCTAACGTATTAAACAAAAAAGGAGGAGAAACTACCAGTAATTTTATTTTTCCAGCTGTTTTATATCCAGTAACTAAAAATATGCGTGTGTTTAAAGAAGAACAGTTTGGACCAGTTATACCTATTGTCTCATTTTCAGATATCGAAGAGCCTCTGGATGATATGGCAGAGTCTAATTACGGGCAACAAGTAAGTTTATTTGGTAAAAACATACACACATTATCTCCTTTAATCGATACATTAGTAAACCTTGTTTGTCGTGTAAACCTTAATAGTTCTTGCCAACGTGGGCCAGATGTATATCCGTTTACAGGTCGAAAAGATTCTGCATTTGGAACTTTAAGTGTTCATGATGCTTTACGTTCTTTTTCTATTAGAACTTTTGTAGCATCAAAAGATAACGAGTATAATAATGCTATTCTTGAGGAATTATTAGAAAAGAAAACATCAAACTTTATTAGTACAGATTATATTTTATAAATTGAAATAGGTTAATTTTATTGAAAATTAATATTGACTTATGAAAGTAATAAAAATTACAGTTTTAATTGTTTTTTCCATCTTTTTAATAGCTTGCGGAGAAAAAACAGAAAAGAAAAATAAAGGATTTAGTTACGAAAACAAACCAGAAACCTCAAAACAAGTTGAAAGCAACCCAAACAATATTGTAATAACAGGTAACGATGCTATGCAATTTAACAAGAAAGTAATTCGTGTTAAAGCAGGTAAAAAGGTAAAAGTTACTTTAAAGCACATTGGTAAAATGGGTAAAAATGTTATGGGGCATAATTTTGTTTTGCTTAAACAAGGTGTTAATTTAACGGCATTTGGTAATCTAGCAGCATCAGCAAGTGATAATAGTTATATACCTAAAAACACTAACAATGTAATAGCACATACCAAAATGCTAGGTGGTGGAGAAACAGCAGTAATAGAGTTTGATGCTCCAAAAGTAGGTACATATCAATTTTTATGTAGTTTTCCTGGGCATTATGCTTTAATGAAAGGAGAGTTTATAGTAGAATAGTAATTTTATTATTAAGATAAAAAAAAGGACGATTCAGTTTTAGAGTCGTCCTTTTTTATTTATTCATATTATGTAAACATAATCAATATAAAATTAGGCGTTAAACTCATAATATAATATTCATAAAAACAAGTATTAAAAGCATGAATTTGAATAATTTAAAGTAAAACCATAAAAAAAAAGAGATATCAATAATTTTTCTTAAAAAGAACAGTATAAGCGAGGCTTTATTAAAAATAAATTTTAGTTTTACAAAGTGAAAAATTTAAAAAATAAAATACGTCGTTCTACACCCGGGTTGCCATTGCGCAATATCCGCCGTTTCTAATTGCTTCAATATTAGTAAAAACCAAACGTTATTTTAATTTTTCAAAAGTGTTCAAAAAAAATCCCATAGTATTTCAAAATAAAGTTAATTTAATAATTAACAATAGTCCTATTATGCGCTGTAAATTTCTTCGTCGCCCGTAAGGGTATGCAATAATTTTTAGAACTAGGTGAGTCCAGTTCTGCTTTAAAGAAAATAAAGAATAATTTACAATTAATAATAAAGGAAATGAAGGTTGTTATAGCCGATAAGTCACATATTAAATTTGCAGAAATAATTTGCGAAACAATAGCAGAGTCAGCAGCAATTAGAGGTACAGGTATAGCGAGAAGAACTCCCGAATATATAGCTACAAAAATGGAAAATGGCAATGCAGTAATTGCAATAGATGGCAATAAATTTGCAGGGTTTTGTTATATAGAAAAATGGGGGCATGGTAAATTTGTAGCAAACTCGGGTTTAATTGTACATCCAGATTATAGAGGAGAAGGGCTTGCTAAACAAATTAAACATAAAGTTTTTGCACATTCTAAAGAGAAATTTCCAAACGCTAAAATATTTAGTATAACCACAGGGTCGGCAGTTATGAAAATGAATAGCGATTTAGGCTATAAACCTGTTGCGTTTTCAGAATTAACAGACGACCAAACCTTTTGGGATGGTTGCCAAACTTGTAAAAATTACGATGTGTTAACACGAACTAACAGAAAAATGTGTTTGTGTACAGGTATGTTATACGATCCTAATGCAAAAAAGGATAATGTAAAGCCTATAAAAGAAAAAACGTTTCAAAGGCTTAAAAGAATAAAAGAAGCATTGTTTCTTAAAAAAGATAAAAACAAAAAATAGAAATTCCCTAAGACTAGGGAATAAAAAATAATTTTCAAAAAATGAAAAAATTAGTAATAGCTTATAGTGGCGGATTAGATACTTCGTATTGTGCAGTTAGTTTATCAAAGCAATACGATGTACACGCAGTAAGTGTAAACACAGGTGGTTTCACTAAAGAAGAAATTAATAATATTGAAAGTAATGCTTATAAAATGGGGGTTACTACATATAAAAATATTGATGCCGTTGCTACATTTTACCAAAAAGTAGTAAAGTATTTAATATTTGGAAATGTTTTAAAAAATAGTACATATCCGCTTTCTGTAAGTGCAGAGCGTATAATTCAAGCTATTGAAATTATAGAGTACGCAAAAAGTATTGGTGCCGAATATATAGCTCATGGTAGCACAGGGGCAGGTAACGACCAAGTACGTTTCGATATGATTTTTCAAACCTTAGCACCCGGAATTAAAATTATTACACCAATTAGAGACCAAAAACTAACCAGACAAGAAGAAATAGATTATTTAAAATCTGAAGGTATTGATATGCCTTGGGAGAAATCTAAATACTCGGTTAATAAAGGGCTTTGGGGCACAAGTGTGGGTGGTGTTGAAACTTTGGAGTCTGAAAAACCTTTACCAAGTGAGGCTTACCCATCTCAATTACAAAAAAATGGCGAAGAAAAAGTAACCCTTACTTTTAAAAATGGCGAGTTTGTGGCCTTAAACGGACAAGAAAACGCTCCAGAAGTAAATATTGAAAACTTAAATAACATAGCATCGGCTTATGCTATAGGTAGAGATATTCATGTTGGCGATACTATAGTTGGTACAAAAGGGCGTGTTGGTTTTGAAGCTGCAGCGGCTTTAATTACCGTAAAAGCGCATCATTTATTAGAAAAGCATACTTTAACCAAATGGCAATTACAACACAAAGAGTATTTGTCTAGTTTTTACGGTATGCATTTACATGAAGGACAATATTTAGACCCTGTAATGCGAGATACCGAAGCCTTTTTACAAAGCTCACAAAAAATGGTTTCTGGTAATGTTGTGGTTACTTTAAAACCTTATCATTTTTCTTTAGATGGTATTGTTTCTAAACACGATTTAATGTCTAGTAAGTTTAGTACGTATGGCGAAGAAAATAAAGCTTGGACGGCAGATGATGCTAAAGGATTTATTAAAATTATAGGCAATCAAAATAAAATATACAGACAAGTAAATTCTTAAGTTATGATTAAGGTTGGAATTATAGGTGGTGCTGGATATACAGCTGGTGAGTTAATTAGATTATTAATTAATCATCCTGAAACTGAAATTGATTTTGTGTTTAGTACAAGTAACGCAGGAAACAATATTAGCAAGGTGCACCAAGATTTAGTTGGAAGTTTAGATTTGAAATTTACTGATACTGTAAACCCAAACGTAGATGTGTTGTTTTTATGTTTAGGACACGGAAATTCGGTTAAGTTTTTAGAAGCTAATACGTTTTCTGATAACACTAAAATTATCGATTTAGGAAACGATTTTAGACTGGAAGCCGATAAAACATTTAAAGGCAAAACCTTTGTTTATGGTTTACCAGAATTAAATAAAGAAGCTATTGTAAATGCAAATTATATAGCAAATCCAGGGTGCTTTGCAACAGCAATTCAGTTAGGCTTATTGCCATTGGCTAATGCCAGATTGATAAATAAAGATGTGCATATTAATGCGGTTACAGGAGCTACAGGTGCCGGAACATCGTTGTCTGCTACAACACATTATACGTGGAGAGATAATAATTTTTCATATTATAAACCATTTACACACCAGCATTTAGGAGAAATTAATCAATCTGTAAACCAATTACAAAATAATTTTTCATCAGAAATTATTTTTATGCCAAATAGGGGTAATTTTTCAAGAGGCATTTTTGCAACTATTTATACAGATTTTGAAGGAACGGTTGAAAAAGCAAAAAGCATCTATAAGTCGTTTTATAAAGAAGCTAAATTTACATTTGTATCAGACGATTTTTTACACATGAAACAGGTAGTAAACACAAATAAGTGTTTGGTGCATGTACATAAACATAATGGAAAGTTATTAATTACAAGTATTATTGATAATTTATTAAAAGGTGCTTCTGGTCAAGCAATTCAAAACATGAATTTAATGTTTGGTTTAAAAGAAACAACAGGATTAGGGTTAAAAGCAACCTATTTTTAGGAGAACAGTAGCGCGTTAGGGATTGCAGAGAAAAGCCCACAGCCTGACAAAGGAAGTGCGAGGACTTGTAACGTAAAGCCCGACCCTTGTGGTAACGCCAAAAAAATAAAATATTATGAGAGTAGCAATTATTGGAGCAGGAAGTTTAGGGCAGTCTATAGCAAATGGGCTGGTGTCTACAAATACTTTAACATCGTTATATTTAACAAAAAGACATATCGAATCTATTAAAGGGTTTGAAGCTTATAAGAATGTTAAATTAACTTCAGATAATGCTTTGGCGGTTAAAAATGCCGATGTTTTAATTTTCGCAGTTCAGCCAAGACATTTTGAAGCCGTATTGAAAGTGGTTAAACCGTTGTTGCATGAAAACCATGTAATAATTTCGGTAATTACTGGTTTTGCAATTTCTAGAATAGAAGCTATTGTTGGTGAAGATAATTTTATTATCCGATCTATGCCAAATACAGCGGCCTCGGTAGGGCAATCTATGACGTGTATTTCGGCCAACCAAAAAGGTAAGGAAAAAGTGAGTGTAGCTAAAACTATTTTTAATAGTATGGGGCGCACCATGGAAATTCCAGAAGAGCAATTGCAAGCGGCTACTGTAATTTGTGCTAGTGGTATTGCATTTTGGATGCGTTTAATTCGTGCTACAACACAAGGGGCTATTCAGTTAGGTTTCGAGGCTCATGAAGCGCATGAATTGGCTATGCAAACCTGTTTTGGGGCTGCCACTTTATTGAAAGAATCGGGTAAACATCCAGAAGAAGAAATAGACCGTGTAACAACACCTAGCGGATGTACTATAGAGGGTTTAAACGAAATGGAACACCAAGGTTTAAGCTCGTCGCTTATTAAAGGAATAACAGCTTCGTTTGAAAAAATTAACCAAATAAAAACCACGTAAAATGCCATTATTTAATGTATACCCGTTGTATAATGTAACACCAACTTCAGGAAAAGGTGTATATGTTTATGACGAAAAAGGAACCGAATATTTAGATTTATATGGAGGGCACGCAGTAATTTCTATTGGGCATGCGCACCCTAAATATGTTAATGCTGTATCAGAGCAAGTTTCTAAACTTGGTTTTTATTCAAACGCCATACAAAACCCTTTACAAAAAGAATTGGCAGATAAATTAGAATTGCTTTCGGGATGTAAAGATTATGAGTTGTTTTTATGTAATTCGGGAGCCGAGGCTAACGAAAATGCTTTAAAATTAGCTTCGTTTAAAACAGGAAAGTCTAGAGTTGTTGCTTTTAAAAATGGATTTCATGGTCGTACATCGGCAGCTGTTGCTGCTACAGATAATAAAAACATTATTGCTCCAATTAATGCGCAACAGCAAGTAACTATTCTTGATTTAAATGATATTGATGGTGTTAAAGCCGAATTAGAAAAAGGCGATGTTTGTGCTGTTATTATAGAATTTATTCAAGGTGTTGGCGGGTTGGATCAGGCTTCTAGCGATTTTTTCGAGCAAGTTAATGCCCTTTGTAAAGCCAATAATACTATGTTTATTGCAGACGAGGTGCAGTCGGGTTACGGGCGTTCGGGTAAATTTTTCGCCTATCAGCATTATAATGTTGAGCCAGATATTATTGCTATAGCAAAAGGGATGGGTAATGGTTTTCCTATTGGTGGAATTTTAATTCATCCAGAAATTGAAGCTAAATTTGGAATGTTAGGAACCACTTTTGGAGGTAATCATTTAGCGTGTGCGGCTGGGTTATCGGTTTTAAATGTTATAGAAGAGCAGAAACTTATTGATAATACTAACACTATGTCCGAATACTTTTTAAAAATTGCAAAAACTATTCCGCAGATAAAAAAAATTAAAGGCCGTGGGTTAATGTTAGGTCTAGAATTCGATTTTGAAGTAGGCGAATTAAGAAAAAAACTAATATACAATCATCATATTTTTACTGGAGGTGCATCTAACAACAAATTACTAAGAATATTACCGCCATTAACGGTTAGAAAAGAACATATTAATATGTTTTTTGAAGCCTTAATTGAAGCATTGAATGAAGTTGAAACACCTGTAGCATAACATGAATACATTACTATCTATAAAAACAAGAAACGCAGTATTGCTAAAAATGGCGACGCTTTTAGAACGCGAACGTCAAGCCATTATTGATATTAATAAAACAGATTTAGAGGCTTATAGCGGCGATGATATTTCAATGTTTGATCGCTTAAAAGTAGACAACTCTAAAGTTGATGAAATGATTAAATCTGTAACGCATTTAGCCTCTCAAGACGATCCTGTAGGCGTAGAGCGTTTTAGCTTTAAACATGAAAATGGTATGCAAATTTATAACAAAACAGCATCGTTTGGTACAGTAATGATTATTTACGAGTCTAGGCCAGATGTTACTGTTGAAGCAGCCGGAATTGCATTTAAATCGGGCAATAAAATTTTACTAAAGGGTGGTAAAGAATCGTTACGCTCTAATTTAAAAATTGTTGAGTTGTGGCACGAAGCTTTAAAAGAATTTGGTGCTTCTACCGATTGGGTTGAGTATTTAAAATTTAACAGAACAGAAACGCAAGTCTTTTTAGAAAAACCAACACAAAAAGTAGATTTAATTGTGCCTCGTGGTGGCGAACGTTTAATTGCATTTGTAAAACAACACGCAACCTGTCCAGTAATTATTAGCGGACGTGGAAACAATTTTGTGTATGTTCATAAAGATGCTGATGTCGATGTTGCCTTGGATGTAATTATGAACGGGAAATCTAAAATATCGGCCTGCAATGCGGTTGATAAGGTGTTGGTTGACAAAAACCTTCCTAATAAAGAGGCGTTTATAAAACTATTAATTTCAAGATTAAAAGCGTCTAAGATTTCTATTTTAGGAGATTCTAATACGTGTCATTTTGATGATGTTTCAGCTTTTAAGTCTGAAGATATTTGGTACGAAGAGTTTTTAGATTATAAAATTGTTGTTGGAGAAATTGGTTCGAATGAAGAAACAATCGCCATGATAAATAAGTATTCTGGCGGGCATTCTTCATCAATAATTACAAGTAATAACGATGCCGCAAAATTATTTATGGAAAATGTAGATACCGCAGCAGTATATCACAACGCATCAACCCGATTTACAGATGGTGGGCAATTAGGTTTAGGGGGCGAATTAGCTATTAGTACAGATAAATTACACCAACGCGGGCCAATAGGTTTACAGCATTTGGTAACAAATAAATGGTATGTTCACGGAAGCGGACAAATAAGATAAACATGCAAAAAAAGAAACGCATATTACTTAAATTAGGTTCTAATACGCTAACCAAAGAAACCAATAATATTTCTAGAGGTAAAATTGAGGATATAGCAAACCAAATTGCAAAACTTAAAGATACGCACGAGTTTATTATTGTAAGTTCTGGTGCCATTGCAGTTGCAAAACAATTTGTAAAGCTAGAAAGTAAGCAAAAAGAAGTGTTTGTAAAACAAGCCTTAGCATCTATTGGGCAGCCGCATTTAATAAGAATTTATCAAGAAATTTTTAGAGAGTATGGCCTGTTAAGTTCTCAATGTTTATTATCGTATTCAGATTTCGAAAAAAAAGAAAGTAAAACCAATATTGTAAACACAATAAATGTTTTAGTTAATAATAATTATATCCCTATTATTAATGAAAATGATACGGTTGCTACCGATGAGATTAAGTTTGGCGATAACGATAAATTAGGAGCCCTAACCGCATCGCTTTTAAATGTCGATTTGTTTATAATAGCAACCAATACCAATGGAATTTACACCAAAAATTCCATTGAAAATAAATCGCCTAAAACAATTGAAACGGTCAAAAATTTAGAAACCTTAGAAAAACAGGTTGTAAATTCAAAATCAACGCATGGTAGCGGAGGTATGAAATCTAAAATTGAAGCTGCATCTGTAGCAAAAAAGGCAAACATAGAAACATGGATTGTAAACGGTTTAGAAGATAATTTTATAGTAAATGCTATGGAGAATAAGGTGCCGTTTACCAAAATAAGATAAATTAAATGAAGAATTATACATCCATAAACGATATAGATAATATAAACCATTGGATTGAAGAAGCTAAACAATTAAAGGCAAATCCGCTTGAATATAAAACACTAGGAAAAAATAAAACCTTAGGTTTATTATTTTTTAATTCTAGCTTACGTACACGATTAAGTACACAAAAAGCAGCATTAAATTTAGGAATGGATCCTATTGTGATGAATGTTTCTGGCGATGCTTGGGGTATTGAGTTTGGTGACGGGACAGTTATGAACGGAACTACTGCCGAGCATATAAAAGAAGCTGCAGCTGTTGTATCTCAATACTGTAATATTATTGCAGTTAGGGCATTCCCTACATTAACAGATAAAGAAAAGGATAATAGCGAACAGGTGTTAAATGCATTTAAAAAATATGCTTCTGTGCCTATAGTAAATATGGAAAGTGCAACTGGGCATCCGCTACAAGGATTAACAGATGCAATTACAATTTCAGAACATGCTAAAGTTAAAAAACCTAAAGTGGTTTTAAGCTGGGCACCGCATATTAAAGCGTTGCCGCATGCTGTTGCCAATAGTTTTGTTCAAGCCATGCAAAAAATGAATGTCGAGTTTGTAATTACAAATCCAGAAGGATATAATTTAAACCCTGAAATTACGGGCAATACTCCAATTTATAACAACCAAGAAGAAGCGTTTAAAGATGCCGATTTTGTATATACAAAAAACTGGAGTTCTTATGAAGATTATGGGAAAGTAAATAATACAGATCCTAATTGGATGATAACAAAAGCTAAAATTGGTAAGGCAAAGTTTATGCATTGTTTACCAGTTAGAAGAAACGTAGTGGTTGAAGATGAGGTTTTAGATTCAGACAGTTCTTTAGTTATTAAACAGGCTAATAATAGAACTTATGCCGCGCAATTGGTACTTAAAAAAATATTAGAAAACTTATAATTGGGTTTAGTTTATAGCTATTGGCAGTTTATTGCTAAAAGCTAAAAAAAGCTAAGGTTTAACAGTTAAAAAATGGAAAAACTATCCGTAGTAAAAATAGGAGGTAATATCATTGAAGATGACACGTCATTAAATACATTTCTAAAATTATTTTCTAATTTAGAAGGGAAAAAAATTTTGGTACATGGCGGAGGTAAACGCGCCACTTACATGGCATCAAAATTAGGTATACAATCTCAAATGGTAAATGGCAGGCGTATTACAGATGCCCAAACCTTAGAGGTTATAACCATGGTTTACGGTGGCTTGGTAAATAAAAATGTAGTAGCAAAATTGCAAGCTAATAAAACCAATGCTATTGGGTTAACAGGCGCAGATATTAACGCCATTAAATCGGATAAAAGACCAGTAAAAGATATAGATTTTGGGTTTGTAGGCGATGTAAAAGAGGTAGGTTATAACTCGATAAATAAACTAATACAAGCCAATTTTACACCTGTTTTTTGTGCCATAACACACGATGGAAATGGGCAGTTATTAAACACCAATGCAGATACCATTACCTCGCAAGTTGCAGTTGCAATGAGCCATCTATACGACACCTCTATTTATTATTGTTTTGAGCTTAACGGCGTTTTAAAAGATATAAACGATAAAAATTCTGTTGTAAAACATATAGATTCTAAAATTTATCAAGAGTTGTTAACTCAAGGTATTATTGCAGATGGTATGCTTCCTAAACTAGAAAATTGTTTTGATGCGCTTCGCGGAGGCGTTAGTAATATAAATATGGGTAACACGTCAATGTTAACAAAAGAAAATGATAATTTCACTAAAATTACATTGTAAATTATGGAGCTAGAAAAATTAACTTCAAATGCTATTACGCTTTTAAAAACACTTATAGAAACACAATCTTTTTCTTCCGAAGAAGATAGAACAGCTACGCATATTGAAAATTGGTTTAAAACTCATAATATCGATTTTAAACGTACCAAAAATAACGTTTGGGCAATTAATAAATATTTTGATGAAAGTAAACCAACACTTTTATTAAACTCGCATCACGATACGGTAAAACCTAATTCGGCTTACACTAAAAATCCATTAAACGCTCATATTGAAGATGGTAAATTATACGGCTTAGGTAGTAATGATGCTGGCGGCTGTTTAGTATCTTTAATAGCTACGTTTACCCATTATTATAATCATGAAAATTTAAAATATAATTTAGTAATTGTTGCTTCAGCAGAAGAAGAGAGTAGCGGGCCTAATGGGCTAAATAGTATGTTGCCTATAATTCCAAAAGTAGATGTAGCCATTGTAGGCGAACCAACTTTAATGAATTTGGCAATTGCCGAAAAAGGCTTAGTTGTTTTTGATGCGGTAATAGAAGGCACACCAAGTCATGCGGCACATCCAAATAATAATAATTCTATCTATAATACTATTGAAGCATTGCAATGGTTTAAAGATGTAAAGTTCGATAAAAGTACTGAAGCTTTAGGCGATGTAAAGCTAACTGTAACCCAAATTAATGCAGGAAAACAGCACAATGTAGTACCGGCACACGTAGATTTGGTAATAGATGTTCGAGTAAACGATGCATATAGTAATGCCGAAATTGCAGAGTATTTACAAAAAAACGCACCTGTTACAAGAATAACACCTCGTAGTTTGCGGTTAAACTCATCATCTATTCCTGTAGAGCATGATTTAGTTAAGGCAGGAATGGCAATGGGACGAAACACTTATGGATCGCCAACACTATCAGACCAAGCGGTACTCTCTTGCCCAAGTTTAAAATTAGGGCCAGGAGATAGTACACGTTCGCATTCGGCAAACGAATTTATTTATGTAAATGAAATTGAAGAAGGTATACAAATTTATGTAGAACTGTTAAAGCGAGTAATCGTTTAAGTAACAAAAACCAAAAAAACAGTAGGTAAACAAATAAACATTTTAAGAAATGAAACTCTGGGACAAAGGCATATCAATCGATAAAAAAATAGAACAATTTACTGTAGGAAACGATAGAGAAATTGATATTCATATAGCAAAGTACGATGTAATAGCATCTAAGGCACATGCAAAAATGCTTCAAAAAATTGGCATTATTTCGGTTGAAGAATTAGTGGATTTGTTAAGCGGGTTAAAAGTTTTAGAAGAGCAAATTGAAAACGGCACTTTTATTATTGATGAGCAGTTTGAAGATGTGCACTCTAAAATAGAATTTGAATTAACAAAAAGCCTTGGCGACGTTGGAAAAAAAATACACACAGCAAGATCAAGAAACGATCAAGTTTTAGTGGCCTGCCACTTATATTACAAAGAAAATTTAGGCTTAATAAAAACTAAAACTAAAACGCTTTTTAATACGCTTTTAGGGTTGGCTAATACCTATAAAGATAGTGTGTTGCCAGGATATACACATTTGCAAGTGGCAATGCCATCATCTTTCGGGTTATGGTTTTCTGCCTATGCCGAATTAATGATTGACGACGTGTTTTTAATAAATGCTGCCATTAAAACTGTAGATCAAAATCCGTTGGGATCGGCGGCTGGCTACGGTAGTTCGTTTCCTATAGATAGAGAGTTAACAACTAAAGAAATGGGTTTTTCTACTTTAAAGTACAACGTTGTGGCAGCACAAATGGGACGTGGAAAAAATGAGCGTACTATTGCTGCAGCTTTAGGAAGTTTGGCAAACACGTTATCGCGTTTTGCTATGGATACATGTTTATATATGAGCCAGAATTTTAATTTTATTTCTTTTCCAGATGAGTTAACTACAGGAAGCAGTATTATGCCGCATAAAAAAAACCCTGATGTTTTTGAGTTAATTAGAGGTAAATGTAATAAAATACAAGCCTTACAAACTGAAATGATTTTAATAACTAATAATTTGCCAAGTGGTTACCACAGAGATTTCCAGTTATTAAAAGAAAACATGATAGCAGCTTTTGAAGAACTTAAAAATATTTTAGATATTTTTAATTACTCCATACAGCAAATAATTGTGAAAGATATTGATATTCATGACGATAAGTATAAGTATTTATTTACTGTTGATAATATTAATACTTTAGTGGTTGAAGGGCAAAGTTTTAGAGAGGCTTACCAGAAAATAGGTGGTCAGGTTCAAGATGGTACTTATGTTCCAGATACCTCGAAACACCATACACACGTTGGGAGTATACATAACTTAAGCTTAGATAAAATTCGAGCTAAGTTTCCTGAATAGTGGTTTTATAAAACTTGATTTTGTAAAAATTTTCAGCTACCTTCGTTTAACGTCGGATATAAAACATTAAAACGTTTTCATATCCACGAAGCATTGCCTGCCATTAAAAATTGAGGACTGAACGAATTATAAGACATAAAAGACTAATTGGACTTTTCTGCTAGTGATATAAATAATGGATTATAACTGCTTTGAAACATGATATCAAATTAATAGAACAGGTATAGAGTGTGGGTTACAAGAACAAAACAATAATAATTAAATGTAAAGATAAGTCGTATATTCTTTATCAATATTTTAATAATGAACAAGACAAATTACTTAGTGTTTTTTGCAGTGTGGCTACTATTTAGCTGTAAAGCACAAGAAAAACATCCAAATGTACTTTTTATAGCTATCGATGATTTAAGGACAGAGCTAGGTTGCTATGGTGCTCCACAGGTTAAGTCACCAAATATAGATCAATTAGCCAAAGAAGGTATCGTATTTAAACGTGCCTATTGTAATGTCCCAGTTTGTGGTGCCTCAAGAGCCAGTTTGCTAACTGGTATTTTGCCTACCAAAACTCGTTTTATCGATTATTTGGCGAAAGCCGAAAAAGAAGTCCCTAACGCGAAGACTTTACCTGGAGTTTTTCGGGATGCTGGTTATACTTGTATTTCTAATGGAAAAGTGTTTCATCATAACAAAGATACTAAAGACAAAAGTTGGAGTAACTCTCCTTGGATGCCCAATATGTCGCATAGGGTTAGTTTCGACCCTGCTTCTAGCAAAGTAATCAAGAAATCAGGGAATGGTCGTATTTACGAAGCGCCCGAAATTCCCGATAGTGTATATCCCGATTTTAAGATTGCACAAAAAACTATTAATGACTTGCGTCGTTTTAAAGAATCCCAAGAACCTTTCTTTATGGCTTGTGGTTTTTTTCGTCCTCACATGCCTTTTTATGCGCCAAAAAAATATTGGGATTTATACGATAGGGATTCTATTGACCTAGCCGATAATCGTTACCGTCCCAAGAATGCTCCTAAGTTGTTAAGAGGAAGTGGAGAATTTAAAACCTACGACTGGGGTGAATATACCCCGGGAACCGATGAATTCCATAAGATGATGCGCCATGGCTATTATGCATGTGTAAGCTATGTAGATCAATTGGTTGGTGATGTGATTAGTGAACTTGAAACGCTGGGGCTAGCCGAGAATACCATTGTGGTGCTTTGGGGCGACCATGGTTGGCATTTGGGCGAGCACGAATTTTGGGGAAAACATAATACGATGCACAATGCACTTCAAATACCGTTGCTGGTAAAGGTGCCAGGTAAAGTAAGGGGCAAACAAACGCAAGCCTTAATTGAAAGTGTCGATATATATCCAACGCTTTGTGATTTGGCCGACTTGTCCCCGCCCGATTATGTGATGGGGGAAAGTTTTGCATCCGTACTTGATAATCCCAATGAAACAACTAAGGAGGCAGTTTATGCACGTTTTAAAGTGGCTGACGCTGTTATTACGCAGAAATTCAATTATTCATTGTACGAAAACGGTGAAGAGATGCTGTACAATCTCGAAATTGATCCGGGAGAAAACACAAACCTTGCTTCAGACCCGGATTATACCGAAAAGCTCAAAGAATTACGAAGCACCCTAGACAAGAAGATGAATCTTGCAAATAGTTACAAATAATAAATAATGCAATAATGAAGAACCTATTTAAAACAAGCATATTATTATTCCTTTTGTTGTTGATGAGTTGCTGTGTACGTAGTCCAGAAAAACAAGCAACAAAACCCAATATCATTTTTTATTTAGCCGACGACCAGGATGTATATGATTATGGTTGTTATGGTAATGAAAAGATAAACACGCCTGCTGTTGATCGCCTGTCGCGTGAAGGTATGACATTTGAGAACGCCTTTACGGCTCAGTCTATCTGTGCCCCTAGCCGTTCGCAACTTTACACAGGTAGTTATCCTTGTAAAAATGGATGTTTCCTCAATCATTTTAGAACAAAACCCGATATTAAATCTGTTACTACTTATTTGGGAGATTTAGGTTATGAGGTGATCCTTGCAGGCAAAAGTCATGTGCAACCCGCATCGGTGTACGAATGGGATAAAGAGTGGCATTCGATAAAAGGCCGAGGCCCGCGTAAAGATATTCCATTTGATAGCATTCAAGCTTATTTCAAGAATAGCGAGAAGCCATTTTGTATGTTTATTACTTCGTATTATCCTCACGCAGAATATTTTGACGTGCCTGCTAAACCAGCCGATAGTTTGCAATTTTATCCGTTTAACGAGGATAAGATAAACGATCCTGTTGCACTTAAGAGAATGAGTGGCTATTACAGAAGTGTGGAAGAAGACAATATTCACTTGGCAAAGGTGCTTCAGTATGTCGACGAGGAGTTGGATGACAACACCTTATTTATTTATAGTGCCGATCATGGGGTGTCGGGCAAATTTACGGTATACGACCGTGGATTGAATGTACCTTTTGTTGCACGTTGGCCAAAAGTGATAAAGCCGGGTACTCGTAGTAAAGCTTTGGTACATTACACAGATGTAGTCCCTACTTTTATTGAAATGGCAGGTGGAGAAGCAATTTCCGATATGGATGGAAAGAGTATTTTCCCTGTGTTAAAAGATAAAAATGCTGAAATACATGAGTATGTTTATGGTGTACAGACCAATCAAGGGATTCTTGCCGCATCTGTATTTCCTGCACGCATGATCCGTAGTAACCGGTATAAATACATTCGTAATTTTAACGCAGTAGAAGTATCCGAACAAAATATGGGCGATAATGAGTATGTAAATGCCTTTATTACCATAGGAGCCAATAAGTACAAAAGTAAACCTTACGAGGAGTTGTACGATATTATTAACGACCCTTTTGAGCAGAACAATTTAGCACAAGATGAAGCCCATCTTTCCATAAAACAAGAACTGGCTTCTGAATTAAAAAAATGGATGAAGGAACAAGGCGATATATTAACTGGCGAACCTGGATATATGCCACTTATTTGGACAAAAAAATTTCTTTTAGATCAGCCAAGGAAAAATTTGCCCGTTCCCGACCGCCTTCAAAATACACTTAAAAAAGAAGATTACCTGATATTGGATTACTAATTATTAATAAGTAAGTACTACTTATGCCTTACGGCTATTCAGCCTTTTTTACTAGCAATATATCAACAGAATGTTTATTTCGATCTATCGTGTTGGCAACGTTAATGTTTAAAAGAGAGTCTTCGTAAGAATTTGAAAGATCATACATTCTTGTTAACAACCACAACGCTCAAAGAAAATACTTAAGGATAATAAAAACCGATTATCTGGGCAAATTAATAACAGCAGGCAACATTTTGTATAAGTAATGGCAGGTAATGTGGTAAATATCAAGGTTTGTAACCCGCTCAAACTGCATGCGGTTTGACAGGAATCTACCACGCAATCTGCCACTACTCATACAATTTACCGTTAAACGAACCTCAATTTCTGCGTTAGGGATAGCAGTGTAAAGCCCAGAGCCCGACGAAGGAGGTGCGAGGACTTGTAACGAATAGCCCGACCCTTTTAGGGTAACGCCCAAAATATAAAATTTATACATTAAAAAAGCGCATTAGTTAGATGCGCTTTTAAGGACTTATCCTGAATGAAATTTTTGGTGACTAACTCAAATAATTAAATGATTGTGGATTGCCCTAAATGTATATTTGTAAAGTTTAGATTGGTTTCGTCTGGATTTTGTATAAAATCTTCTATAAAATCGCCTACTTTAGTAGTGCTTATATTATCGTATTTATTGTTTAAATCTGGTGTTGTAATGTGTAGTTTTAACGATTTGTCTACGCCTTCTCTTACTAAAGCAGCTTCTTCGTAAAGCCCAAAATGGTCTAGTAGCATGGCTGCCGATAAAATTGAGGCTATAGGGTTTGCTATGCCTTTGTTTGCGGCTTTGGTATATGCACCATGAATGGGCTCGAACATGGCATGTTTATCGCCTATTGATGCCGATGCTAATAAGCCTATAGAGCCTACAATTACGCTGGCTTCTTCAGATAGGATGTCGCCAAACATATTTTCGGTTAAAATAACATCAAATTGCCTTGGGTTGATAATAAGTTCCATAGCGGCATTATCAACATACATGTATTTAACTTTTACATTTGGGTATTGTGGCGCAATTTCTTTTACAATGCGTCTCCATAAACGAGAGCTTTCTAATACGTTAGCTTTATCAACTAAAGTTAATTTGTGTTTTCTAGATTGTGCGGCTTTAAAGGCTAGATGTGCAATGCGTTCTATTTCAAAACGTTGGTATTTACAAACGTCTGAGGCGGTATTGCCATCGTCACTTAGATGGCGATCGCCAAAATAAATGCCGCCTGTTAGTTCGCGGTAAATAAGAATATTGGTGTCCTTTATTTGTTTTACTTTAAGTGAGGATTTGCTTAATAAATCTTCGTAAGCTATTACGGGTCTTATGTTTGAGTATAAACCTAATTCTTTGCGCAAACCTAAAAGCCCTTGTTCTGGGCGAATTTTAGCGTCTGGATTATCATCATATTTAGTATTACCAATGGCACCAAATAAAACAGCATCTGCTTTTTTGCAAATGTTAATGGTTTCTTCGGGTAAAGGGCTTCCAGTTTTATCTATAGCACTAGCGCCTACTAGTGCATTTTGAAATGTAAATATGTGGTTAAACTCCATAGCAACAACTTTCAATACCTTAACGGCTTGAGCTATAACTTCTGGACCTATACCATCGCCGGGTAATACAGCTATATTTAGTTTCATATTTTTTTCAATTAAGCAGAAGTAATTTCGTTATATACTTTGCTGTTTTCTATTATTTTATGGATATCGTTATCGTCAACTTCTTTTTTCTTATCGGCAAAATCTAAGAAATTAGTATAGATTTCATCTAGTTGAAGTTTTGTTAATTCGTATCCTACATTTTTTGCTCTGTAAGCTAAGGCAGCTCTTCCGCTTCTTGCCGTTAAAACAATGGCAGATTCTGTAACGCCTACAGCTTTGGGGTCTATAATTTCGTAAGTTTCTCGGTTTTTTATTACACCATCTTGATGTATTCCAGAGCTGTGTGCAAATGCATTAGCGCCTACAATAGCTTTGTTGGGTTGCGTGTATATTCCCATACTGTCTGATACTAATTGGCTAATACCATATAGCATTTCGGTTTGAATGCCTGTATCTAAATTTAGGTAAGGGTGTTGTTTTAAAATCATTACCACTTCTTCTAAAGCTGTATTTCCTGCGCGTTCTCCAATACCATTAATAGTACACTCTATTTGGCGAGCACCGTTTATAACACCTTCAATAGAGTTTGCAGTAGCCAATCCTAAATCGTTATGGCAATGACAAGACAAAATAGCTTTATCAATACCTTTTACGTTTTCTTTTAAGTATTTTATTTTGGCTCCATATTCGCTTGGTAAACAATATCCAGTTGTATCTGGAATGTTTAATACGGTTGCACCTGCTTTAATTACAGCTTCGCAAACTCTTGCTAAATATTCGTTATCTGTTCTGCCAGCATCTTCGGCATAAAACTCTACATCTTCAACAAAAGATTTGGCATAACTAACCGCTTTAACGGCACGCTCAATTATATCTTCTTGTGTAGACTTAAATTTAAATTTTATATGAGATTCAGAGGTTCCAATACCTGTATGTATTCTTGGTTTTTTAGCATATTTTAAAGCCTCTCCAGCTACTTTTATATCGTTTTCTACAGAGCGTGTTAAACCACAAACGGTAGCGTGTTTTACTAATTTTGAAATGGCTTCAACTGATTTGAAGTCACCAGGGCTAGATACCGGAAAACCAGCTTCAATAATGTCTACTCCCAATAAATCAAGTTGCTCGGCAATAATTAATTTTTGGTCAGTATTCAATTTGCAGCCAGGGACTTGTTCGCCATCTCTTAGCGTTGTATCAAAAATTTGGACTTTATTATCAGACATTTATTAAAATATATTTTCGTATTGTTATACGAATTTATATTTTGCTTTTCTAAATGCAGAACTTTATACGTAAATATTACGATGTTTAACTGTGTGTAAAACGAGTTAAATAATTGAAAATCAGTTTTATAATACTGTTTTTATGACTATAACAAAAGAGCAAAAAGATAATTTATTTGTGTTAATAAAATCGTTGTCTAAATCGGAAAAAAGACAATTTAAGCTTTATGTGGGCAGATTGGGGGTTAATGAAGACTCGAAATTCTTAATGCTTTTCAATATCCTTGATAAGCTTTCTGTGTATGATGAAGCTGTAATTTTAAAAAAAGGAATTGTTAAAAAACAGCAGTTATCAAATTTAAAAGCGCATTTATATAAACAAATTTTAATTAGCTTACGGTTAAATCCATCACACCAAGATATCCGTATTCAAATTAGAGAACAGTTAGATTTTGCTACCATTTTATACCATAAAGGGCTTTATAAACAAAGCTTAAAAATTTTAGATAAAGCTAAAAACTTAGCCATATCTAACGAAGAAAAAAATGCAGCTTACGAAATTGTTGAGTTAGAAAAAGTTATAGAGTCTCAGTACATTACTAGAAGTATAAGTAGTCGTGCAGACGAGCTTACTATTCAAGCTAAATCGCTTAGTTTGCAAAATGTTTTGGCTAGTAAACTCTCTAATTTATCGTTGCAGTTATATGGTTTGTTTTTAAAAATGGGTTACATAAAAAATGATGAAGACTACCAAATAATAACAAAATATTTTAACGATAGATTACCTAAATATAATATTAATAAGCTTGGTTTTAGAGAAAAACTTTGGCTTTATAAATCGTATTTATGGTATAGCTTTTTAACGGTCGATTTTTTGGCGTGTTATAAATACGCATCAAAGTGGGTAGATTTATTTTATGATAATAAAGATATGATTGCTTTAAACCCGGTGTTTTTTTTAAAGGGTAACCATTATTTACTAGAGTCGTTATATTATTTAAGACAGTACGAGAAATTTAAGTTTTCATTATCAAAACTTGAAAATTTAACTAAAGAAAAATGGTTTCCAACGGATGATAATATTGATGGTTTGGCCTTCTTGTACATATATAATAATAAGTTTAATTTACATTTTATAGAAGGTAGTTTTCAAGAAGGGCTTCCGCTTATTGATGAGGTTTTAGATAGATTAGAAGATTACAAAAACAGAATTGACGAGCATCATATTATGGTGTTTTACTATAAAATTGCAAGCATGTATTTTGGTGCTGCCGATAATAAAAAATGTATTTATTATTTAGAAAAAATAATAAGTAATAAATCATTACAAATGCGCGAAGACTTACTATGTTTTTCTAGAATTTTAAACTTAGTGGCGCACTACGAAGCTGGGTTAGATTATAATTTAGATACTTTAATTAAAAGCACCTATAAGTTTTTAATTAAAATGGAAGACTTATACGAAGTGCAAAAAGAATTTATTAAATTTTTACGTGGTTTAGGCGATATTTATCCGCATGAGGTAAAGGGCGAATTTATTAAACTACATAAAAAATTAAAAGAGTTTGAAAACGACCCATATCAAAGCCGTTCGTTTTTGTATTTAGATATTATTTCTTGGTTAGAGTCTAAAATTGAAAGCCAAACTATAGGCGATATTATTAGAAATAAGTTTAAGCAATTAAAACAATAAATTTAAGTTTTGCCTGCTAGTACTTGTATTAATTATGGCGGGTTAGCTTAAGGTGCAGCTTTTTTTAAAAAGAAAACTTAATGTAAAAAATATTCATAAAAATTTGGATATTAATTTTTCTCATTCAATATTTGCACTCACAAAAGTTCAACACACGTATTGAAATGTTATCAAGAAAGGCGGAGGGATTAGACCCGTTGAAGCCTTAGCAACCCTTTAAACTTATTAAAGAAGGTGCTAAATTCTACTTAAACCCAATTCATTTATTGGTGTTTGGATAGATAACCACAATTAAATTACTTTAAGGTAATTTTTTATAATCTCTTTTTAACATTTTTCTATTAAGTAAGCTAAAGTTTAGCATAACTAACTTTTGTATTAATTTATTAATTCAAAAAAAACTAGAAAAATGAGCGATCAAAAATTAGCAACAAACGCATTACACGCAGGGCACGACGTAAAAACAAACGCAGGTACTAGAGCGGTGCCTATTTACCAAACCACATCGTATGTTTTTAACGATTCGGATCATGCTGCAAACCTATTTTCGTTACAAGAATTAGGATTTATTTACACCCGTTTAAATAACCCAACTAACCAAATTTTACAAGAGCGTTTAGCTGCTGTAGAGGGAGGTATTGGAGCCGTAGTTTTTGCTTCGGGTACAGCGGCTATTGCAACAGGGTTGTTAACCTTATTAAAAGCTGGCGATCATATTGTAGCATCAAGCAGTTTATATGGAGGTACATATAATTTATTAAACGTAACTTTACCAAGGTTGGGTATTACAACGACATTTGTTGATGCTTCAAACCCAGATAACTTTGCTAATGCTGTTCAAGATAATACCAGAGCATTTTTTGTAGAGTCTTTAGGAAACCCAAAATTAGATGTTTTAGATTTAGAAGCTATTGCAGAACACTCTAAAGCAGCCGAGGTGCCTTTTATTGTAGATAATACAGTTGCTACACCAGCTTTATTAAACCCAATAAAACATGGAGCAAATATTGTTATACACTCGTTAACTAAATATATTGGCGGGCAAGGTACATCGTTAGGTGGAGCTATAATTGATGCAGGAACATTTAACTGGGCAAATGGTAAATTTCCAGAGTTTACAGAGCCATCGGCTGGTTATCATGGTTTAAAATATCATGAAACTTTAGGTGCTGCATCGTATACGTATAAATTAATTCTTGAAGGATTAAGAGATTTTGGTGGCGCTATAAGCCCAACCAATGCTTTTAACATTATTCAAGGCTTAGAAACATTGCCTGTTAGAATTAAGCAACATAGCGAAAATGCTTTAGAATTAGCAAAATGGTTAGAAGCACAAGATGAAATTGCTTGGGTAAATTATCCTGGTTTAAAAAGTAGTAAATATAACGATTTAGCTAATAAATATTTACCAAAAGGCCAAAGTGGTATTGTTACCTTTGGGCATAAAGGCGGTTTTGAAGCAGCAAAGAAAATTGCTGATAATACAAAGCTATTTTCTTTATTAGCAAATATTGGAGATACTAAATCTTTAATTATTCACCCTGCAAGTACAACACACCAGCAATTGGATGAGGCCGAACAAGCATCAGCCGGAGTTGGGGCAGATTTAATACGTTTGTCTGTTGGTATTGAAGATATAGACGATTTAAAAGCCGATTTATTAGAAGCCTTTAAAACAATTTAAACTAAAAGTTAACCTGTAAGGTTTTAATAATCTTGCAGGTTAAGTTTAATTAAAAACATTGGCAAACTAACCCGCGTTAGGGATTGAAGTGGATAGCCCACAGCCCGACGTAGGAGGTGCGAGGACTTGTAACGCAAAGCCCGACCCTTGTGGTAACGCCCAAATATATATAAACATTGAAGCATCCATTAAAACATATAATTTTAAAAGATTTTACTACAGAAAGTGGTGTTACTAACTCAGAAATAAAGTTAAGTTATCAGGTTTTTGGAAAAACATTAGGTAGTGCGCCTGTTGTTTTAGTAAATCATGCTTTAACCGGAAATAGTGAGGTGGCAGGAGATAACGGTTGGTGGAAAGATTTGGTTGGCGATAATAAGGTTATCGATACTAAATTGTATACCGTTTTGTCTTTTAATATTCCTGGAAATGGGTTTGATGGTTTTGTTATAGATAATTATAAAGATTTTGTTGCTCGTGATGTGGCAAAACTTTTTTTAATAGGATTAAAAGAATTAAACACAGGTAAATTATTTGCTACCATTGGAGGGTCTTTAGGCGGTGGTATAGCATGGGAAATGGCAGTTTTAGAACCAGATTTTTCCGAGCATTTAATAGTTGTTGCTACCGATTGGAAATCGACAGATTGGTTGATTGCTAATTGTCAAATTCAAGAGCAATTCCTGTTAAACTCTAAACACCCAGTACATGATGCCAGAATGCATGCAATGCTGTGTTATCGTACTCCAGAGTCTTTTAAAGAACGTTTTCAGCGTTCTAAAAACGACGATTTAGAAATTTTTAATGTAGAAAGTTGGCTGTTGCACCATGGTAAAAAATTACAAGAGCGTTTTCAGTTATCTGCTTACAAGTTAATGAATCAGCTATTAAAAACTATTGATGTTACAAAAGGAAGATCTAGTAATTTTAATGTGCTTGAAAACATTGAGGCAAAAATTCATATTATTGGAGTCGATTCCGATTTATTTTTTACAGCCGAAGAAAACAGAGAAACACACAAACAACTTGCTTTAACACACCCAAATGTTACGTATAACGAAATACATTCGGTACACGGGCACGATGCCTTTTTAATGGAATACGAGCAATTAGAAAAAATTATTGAAGGCATTTTTGTGCCATATTCTAAAAGAAAACCTATGAAAATATTAAAATTTGGAGGTAAATCTTTAGCCAACGGAAAAGGCTTAGAAACAGTACTTTCAATTATAAAAAATAAAGTTGAAGCTGGAGAGCGTATAAGCGTGGTGGTATCGGCCAGAGGATCGGCAACCGATGATTTAGAGGCTATTTTAAACAAAGCTTTAAAAGGAGAACCATATCAAGAAGAACTACAAGCTTTTAAAAACTACCAAATAGCACCTTTTAAAGAAATTGATTTTTCTGAAGAGTTTTCTGTGTTAGATAAGTTGTTTGAAGGTGTAAGTTTGTTAAGAGATTATAGCAAAAAAACAAAAGATAATATTTTAGCTCAAGGCGAGTTATTGTCTATTAAGCTTATATCTAGTTTGTTAAATTTACAAGGTGTTGCAGCTAAAGCAACAGATTCGAGAGCACTTATAAAAACCGATGAAACCTTTGGTAATGCGCAGCCTTTATCAAAAATATCAAAAGAAAATACTCAAAGTTATTTTAATAAAAATAAAGAAGTAGTTCATGTGGTAACAGGCTTTATTGCTTCAAATTTAAAGGACGAAACTACTACTCTTGGCCGAAATGGTAGTAATTACACAGCGGCTTTATTGGCTAACTTTTTAGATGCCGAAGAGCTACAAAATTATACGCATGTAAGCGGTATTTATACAGCCGATCCTAATTTGGTGCCCGATGCAAAACAAATTAGAGAGTTGTCGTTTAGCGAAGCAAACGAGCTCGCAAATTTTGGTACTTCGGTGTTACACGCAAAAACCATAATACCGCTTGTAGAAAAAAATATAAACCTTCGTATTTTAAATACATTTAATGCGAATGATGTGGGTACGCTAATTACAGCCAGACCAAGTACAAAAGAGGTTACATCGTTATCTATTTTGGATAATGTGGCGCTAATAAATCTAGAAGGTCGAGGATTATTAGGTAAAATAGGTGTAGATGCCAGAATATTTGGCGCTTTAAGTAAATATGGTATTAGTGTAAGTATTGTATCTCAAGGCTCGTCTGAACGTGGTATAGGGTTAATTATCGATGCCGATCAAGCAACTCAAGCCGTCATTGCTTTAGAACGTGAGTTTGAAAGCGATTTCTATTCGCAAGATGTTAATAAAATTGATGTGGTTGATGATGTTGCTGTAATTTCTATAATTGGTATAGAGTTAAGCTCATTTCATAAACCTTTTAATGCTTTAATAAAAAATCAAATTACACCATTACTTTTCAATAATACGGTTACTGGTAAAAATGTGAGTTTGGTAGTTAAAAAATCGCAGCTTCATAAAGCAGTAAATGTAATTCATGGTGAAATTTTTGGTATTTCAAAAAAGATAAACATTGCTATTTTTGGTCATGGAGGTGTTGGCGGAGCCTTAATAAATCAAATTTTAAAGTCTAAAAACGATATAGAAAAACGTAAAGGTATCAACCTAAATATTTTTGCAATAGCGAATTCTAAAAAGCTTATTTTAAATAAAAATGGAGCAGAATCTAACTGGGAAGATGCTATAAAATATAGTGCTTATGAAAGTTCTGTTGATGATGTGATAACGTATGCTAAAAACCATCATCTTGAAAATTTAATAGCGGTTGATAATACGGCAAGTTCTATATTTTATAAAAATTACATACCTTTAATTGAAGCGGGTTTCGATTTAGTATCGTCTAATAAAATAGCAAACACGATTTCGCATGATTTTTATAAGGAATTAAGAGGGCAGCTAGCTATAAATAATAAGCAGTATTTGTATGAAACAACTGTAGGTGCAGGTTTACCGCTAATTGACACTATTAAACTATTACATGAATCTGGTGAAAATATAACCCGAATTCGAGGTGTATTTTCTGGTACTTTAAGTTATTTATTTAATAACTTTTCTGTAGAAGATAAACCGTTTAGCGAAATTATACAAGAAACTGTTAATAAGGGTTTTACCGAACCCGACCCGCGCGAAGATTTTTCTGGTAACGATGTGGCAAGAAAACTATTAATCCTTGCAAGAGAGTTAGATTTACAAAATGAATTTGAAGATGTTTCGGTATTAAATTTAATCCCAGAAGCATATCAAAATATATCGGTTAATGAGTTTTTGTCTCAATTACATGTTTTAGATGAACAGTATCAAGAAATTAAAGACAATCAAAAAGAAGGACATGTTTTAAGATATGTTGGCGATTTGTCTGGAGATTTATCACAAGATAAAGGTAATCTAGAAGTTAAATTGGTATCTATTCCAGAAGATAGTACTTTAGGGCATGTAAAAGGAAGTGACGCCATTTTCGAAATATTTACAGAATCGTATGGCGAGCAACCTATTGTAATACAAGGTGCAGGTGCCGGAGCAGAAGTTACTGCAAGAGGCGTTTTTGGAGATATTTTAAGGTTATCAAAACATATAAGTTAAATATAGCTATTTTGGTATAGTACGGCCAAAAGACTAAAGTAAATAAAATGAGTGAACATAAAAAACAATTCGAAACAAACGCCATTCGCAATCAGTTAGAGCGCACAGCATTTTTAGAACATTCAAGCCCGTTATATTTAACATCTAGTTTTGTTTTTGAAGATGCCGAAGATATGCGCGCATCATTCACAGAAGAAAAAGAGCGAAATATATACAGTCGTTTTACAAACCCTAATACTACAGAGTTTGTAGAAAAAGTATGTAATATGGAAGGAGCAGAAACTGGTTATGCTTTTGCAACAGGTATGGCTGCTATTTTTTCAACCTTTGCAGCCTTGCTAGAAAGTGGCGACCATATTGTGTCTGCACGTTCGGTATTTGGGTCTACACATTCTATGTTTACCAAGTATTTACCAAAATGGAATATTACAACAAGTTATTTTGATATTAATAAGCCTGAAACTATTGAGGGATTTATAACCCCAAAAACTAAAATTCTTTATGCAGAATCGCCAACAAATCCAGCTGTAGATATTATAGATTTAGAGCTGCTAGGTAACATAGCAAAAAAGCATAATCTTATTTTAATTATAGACAACTGTTTTGCAACGCCATACATACAACAACCTATAAAGCATGGAGCGCATTTGGTAATTCATTCGGCAACAAAGTTAATGGATGGACAAGGTCGTGTGTTAGGTGGGGTAACAGTTGGTAAAGCCAATTTAATTCGAGAAATATATTTATTTGCAAGAAATACCGGACCAGCTTTATCTCCTTTTAATGCCTGGACATTATCAAAAAGTTTAGAAACTCTACCTGTAAGAGTAGATAGGCATTGCGAAAATGCCCTAAAAGTAGCTCGGTTTTTAGAGCAGCATTCTAAAGTGAATTGGGTAAAATATCCGTTTTTAAAATCGCATCCGCAATATGAAGTTGCCAAAAAACAAATGAAATTGGGAGGCAATATTGTTGCTTTCGAAATAAAAGGTGGTATAGAGTCTGGGCGTCGTTTTTTAAACGCTATAAAAATGTGTTCGCTTTCTGCTAATTTAGGAGACACAAGAACTATTGTAACACATCCAGCATCAACAACCCATCACAGTTTAGGAGAAGAAGCAAGGTTGGTTGTAAACATTACCGATGGCTTGGTAAGAGTTTCGGTTGGTTTGGAGCATGTTGATGATATTATTGCAGATTTGGAACAGGCATTAAATTAACTATATTAGCACCATGCTATCCAAAAAAACAAAATACGGCTTAAAGGCATTAACTTTTATTGCACAATCTGAAAGCGAAAATCCAGTTAGGGTAAGTGAAATTTCTAAAAACGAGCAAATACCACAAAAATTTTTAGAAAGCATTCTTTTAACTTTAAGAAAAGCAGGTGTTTTAGGTTCAAAAAAAGGAAAACATGGAGGTTACTATCTAAGAAACGAGCCTTCAGAAATAAAAATGACCGATGTTATGCGTGTTCTAGAAGGACCAATTGCTATGGTGCCTTGCGTAAGTTTAAATTACTATGAAAAATGTGATGACTGTCCAGATGAGAATCTTTGTAGTGTGCATAAACTAATGATTCAAGTGCGAGACAACACACTTAAAGTGTTTAGAAACACCACTTTGGCAGATTTGTCAAATACAAATAGCTGAAAATTTCGTAATATAAATCGCTTTTTTATAATATTATCTGTTTTTAATCCTAAAAATACTTCATTATTCTAAAAAGTTGTTAATTCTCTTTTTTATGTTATAAAATGTTTTACTTTTGTAATCCCTACTAAATCGATAGGATTAATATAAAACAATTACAAATGATTGCACAAATGTTAACAAAAGACAAAGAAAAGTCGACTTATAAAGCGGATAGTACAAACGAAAAACCAATTAGAAGTGTAGTTAAATCACTTAGTTGGAGAACTATCGGAACTTTAGATACGATTTTAATTTCTTGGATTATTACAGGCAAATTAGATTTAGCATTTTCTATTGGTGGTATAGAGTTAGTTACTAAAATGGTATTATACTTTTTTCACGAACGCATTTGGAATTCAATTAAATGGGGCAAATAAATAGCAATTAAAATGTTTACAGAAACTCAAATAGAACAATTAAATAAAAGCTTTGAAAAAGCAACACCTTCTGAAATTATTCAGAAAGCTTTCGAGCTTAATAACAAAGCCGTTGTTACAACAAATTTTAGGCCTTATGAAGCCGCTATTTTACATGCAGTCAGTAAAATAGAAGCTAGTATTCCTGTAGTTTGGTGCGATACAGGGTATAACACCCCGCAAACATACAAGCATGCAGAGCAGGTTATAAAAGATTTAAACTTAAACGTGTCTTTATATGTACCAAAACAAACATCGGCTCATAGAGATGTGGTTATGGGAATTCCAAGTATTGATGCTCCAGAGCATGCATTGTTTACAGAGCAAGTAAAGCTAGAGCCTTTTAAAAGAGCAATGGCCGAGCATAAACCAAATGTGTGGTTTACAAATTTGCGCCAAGGGCAAACAGCATTTAGAAATAGTATAGGAATATTTAGTTTAAGTAAAGATGGTGTTTTAAAAGTAAGTCCGTTTTACTTCTGGTCTGATGAAAGATTAGATACCTACTTAGAAGAAAATAATTTACCAAACGAATTTAAATATTTCGATCCAACAAAAGCATTAGAAAATAGAGAGTGTGGTTTACACGCTTAAAAATAAGATTATGAAGAAAGACACATCGCATATCAACTCGCTAGAAAACGAAGCTATTTACATTATGAGAGAAGTAGCAGCACAGTTTGAAAAACCAGTGCTATTATTCTCTGGAGGTAAAGACTCAATTACTTTAGTAAGGTTAGCTGTAAAAGCATTTTATCCAGCAAAAGTGCCATTTCCATTAATGCATATAGATACAGGACACAATTTTCCTGAAACTATCGAGTTTAGAGACCGTTTGGTTAAAGAATTAGGGCTTGAGCTTATAGTTAGAAATGTGCAAGACTCTATCGATCAAGGTAAAGTAAAAGAAGAGTCTGGACGTTATGCAAGTAGAAATATGTTGCAAACAACAACACTTTTAGATGCATTAGAAGAATTTAAGTTTGATGCAGCAATAGGAGGGGCTCGTCGTGATGAAGAAAAAGCAAGAGCAAAAGAGCGTATCTTTTCTGTACGTGATGATTTTGGGCAATGGGATGAGAAAAATCAGCGACCAGAGTTGTTTGATATGTTAAATGGAGAAATAGATCACGGTCAAAACGTACGTGTATTTCCAATTTCAAACTGGACAGAGTTAGATGTTTGGTCTTATATAGAGAAAGAAAACATAGAAATTCCTTCAATTTACTTTGCACACAAGCGTAAAGTATTCTTAAGAGATGGCATGATTTGGTCTGCCGAAGATGATGTAGTTTACAGAGATGAAGATGAAGAAGTTTTAGAAAAAATGGTGCGTTTTAGAACCGTTGGAGATATGAGTTGTACCGCAGCAGTACTGTCTGATGCTGTATCAATATCAAAAGTAGTAGAAGAAATTAGAGATTCTACAATATCAGAACGTGGTGCTCGTATTGACGATAAACGCTCTGAAGCAGCCATGGAAAAACGTAAACAACAAGGGTATTTTTAAAATTTGCTGTAGCAAATTTAGCCTTTAGCTATTGGCTTTTAGCCTTTAGCAAAACTAAAAAGAATTTAAAATTAGGCAAGCGGAGATTAGTCAACAGCTAAAAGCCAAAGGCCAACAGCCAAGATAAAATGGAAGTATTAAAAATAGCAACAGCAGGAAGTGTAGACGACGGAAAAAGTACCTTAATTGGGCGTATTCTTTACGATACAAAATCTTTAACTACAGATAAGTTAGAAGCCATAGAAAAAACAAGTAAACAACGCGGGTACGACTACTTAGATTTTTCATTAGCAACCGATGGTTTAGTAGCCGAAAGAGAGCAAGGCATCACCATCGATGTAGCCCATATTTATTTTTCAACAAAAAAGAAAAGTTACATTATTGCAGATACTCCAGGTCACGTAGAATATACACGTAACATGGTAACAGGTGCTTCAACATCGCAAGCATCTATTATATTAATTGATGCTCGTAAAGGTGTTATAGAACAAACTAATCGTCACTTTTTTATCAATAATTTGTTAAGAATTAAAGATGTTGTAGTTGCCATTAATAAGATGGATTTAGTAGATTATTCTGAAGAGGTTTACAATAAAATTAAAGCCGATTTTTCAGAATTAATGAGTAAAAGAGACTACCAGGATCAAAAAATAACATTTATTCCTGTAAGTGCTTTAAAAGGCGATAATGTTGTAAATAAATCTGAAGCTATGCCTTGGTATAAAGGCGAAGCGTTATTAGAACATTTAGAGCAATTAGATAAAGCCGATATTTTTAATACAGGAACCCCGCGTTTCCCTGTGCAATATGTAATTCGACCTAAAACCGAAAGTTTTCACGATTATAGAGGTTATGCAGGAAAAGTATATGGTGGCGATTTAAGTGTAGGAGACAATATTATTGTATTACCATCAAAAACAAGATCTAAAATTAAAGACATCTATTTCTATGATGAAAAGTACGAAACGGCATCAAGACGCTCGTCTGTAACCATCACTTTAGAAAACGATATTAATGTATCTCGTGGCGATATGATTGTAAAAGAAAACGATTTACCAACCATCGAGAAACAATTTACGGCCAATGTATGTTGGATGGATTCAGATCAGTTATCAACAGGCGGAAAGTATATTATTCAGCACGGCGTAAATAAAGTGTTAGCTAAGGTTGATAGAATAAACCATAAAATTAATCCAGATTATTCGGGTATCGAAAAAGAAGTAACAGGTTTAAATATAAACGATATTGCTTCAGTATCATTTAAATTAAACAAACCCATATTTTACGATCAGTTTAAAAACCACAGAACTAACGGTTCATTTATTATAATCGATCCGCAATCAAATAATACAGTTGGGGCTGGATTTATTCAGTAAAACAAAAACAATTTTTTTCTAATAGAAAAAGTCAGGTATAGCATGCAAAGTTTTGAAACAGAAATAGAAAATCCAATAGTACAAAAGGATATCATAGAATTAGCTAGAAAAATAGAGCTTTTTCATAATGGTAAAATAGACGAAGAAAAATTTAGAAGCCTACGTTTAGCTCGTGGTGTATATGGGCAACGTCAAGAAGGCGTGCAAATGATTCGTATTAAGGTACCTTACGGAAAACTAAAAAGCAATCAATTACGTAGAATTGCTGCGGTATCAGACGAGTATTCTCGTGGGCGTTTACACATTACAACACGTCAAGATATTCAAATTCACTATGTAGATTTAAATAGAACCCCAGAGCTTTGGGCCGAATTAGAAAAAGATGAGGTTACCGTTCGTGAAGCTTGCGGAAATGTAGTTAGAAACGTTACAGCTTCAGAAACTGCTGGGATTGATGTTAACGAACCTTTCGATGTGTCACCTTACGCCGATGCACTTTATAAATTCTTTTTACGTAACCCAATTTGTCAAGAAATGGGACGTAAATTTAAAGTGTCTTTCTCATCAACAGATCAGGATACAGGATTATCATACTTACACGATATAGGATATATTGCTAAAATACAAAACGGTGTACGTGGTTTTAAAGTATTAGTAGCAGGAGGTTTAGGTTCTCAACCACGCCATGCCGATGTGTTATACGATTTTATAGAAACAGATAAAATTATTCCAATTATGGAAGGGGTTTTAAGAGTTTTCGATCGTTACGGCGAGCGTAAAAGTAGAGCTAAAGCAAGAATGAAATTCTTAGTAAAAGATATCGGGTTAGAGGCTTTTAAAGAATTAATTGCTCAAGAACAAAAAGCTATAGAGTTTAAAACAGTAACTATTGATGCAGATGCTTATGTAGCTTCAAAACCAGTTTCGGTTGAAGCACCGCAGGTAGAAATTAAAAATCAAGAGGCTTTTAACTTATGGAAATCTACCAACCTTATACCGCAAAAACAAAAAGGTTACGTAGCTATTGGAATTAAGGTGTTATTAGGCGATTTTTATACAGATAAAGCACGTTTATTAGCCAATTTAGTAGATAAATATGGAGCTGGCGAAGTACGTTTAACATTGCGCCAAAATATAGTTATTCCTTTTGTAAAGGAAGATTTAGTGCCATATTTCTACCAAGAACTTGAGAAATTAGGATTTGTAGAAGCAGGTTATAATAAAGCTGTAGATATTACAGCATGCCCAGGTACAGATACTTGTAACTTAGGTATAGCAAGTAGTACAGGTATAGCTGTAGAGTTAGAGCGTATGCTTAAAGAAGAGTATCCGCAATACTTAAAAAATCAAGACCTTGTTATAAAAATTAGTGGTTGTATGAATGCTTGCGGGCAACACAATATGGCAAATATTGGTTTTCAAGGCATGACAGTACGCACACCAGACAAATTAGTAGCACCTGCATTACAAGTGTTGTTAGGTGGCGGAAATCAAGGCGATGGAAATGCAACTTTTGCCGATAAGGTTGTAAAAGTACCAAGTAGAAGAGGGCCAGAAGCTTTACGTAGAATTTTAAATGATTTTGAAGCCAATGCAAAAGGAAAACCATTTGTTGAATATTATCAAGAAAAAGGAGAAAAATATTTTTACGATTTCTTAAACGATTTACAAGACGCTACTAATTTAACCCAAGAAGATTTTATTGATTGGGGTGAAGAAGAAAAATACGTAAAAGAAATTGGTATTGGTGAGTGTGCAGGTGTTGTTATCGATTTAATTGCAACACTATTTTTTGAAAGCGAAGAAAAAATTGATAATGCCAAAGAAGCTTTTGAAAATCAAGTATATTCTAGTGCTATTTATTACGCATACCAATCTTTAGTTAATTCAGCAAAAGCTTTATTGTTGGCAGAAAATAAAAAGACAAATACACACGCTGGTATCGTTAAACAATTTGATGAGCTTTTTGTTGAAAGCGGAAAAATTGAATTAGGAACATCGTTTGCAGAATTAATTTATCAAATAAATAAAAACGCACCAACAAAAGAATTTGCTTTAAATTATATATCAAATTCAGATAAATTTTTGGCAGCAGTAAGAGCTTTTAGAACAGTACAACAAGAAGCATAATTATAAATTAAATGAATTTAAACACTCCAAAGTTAACCGTAGTAGGCGCAGGTCCAGGCGATGAAGATTTAATTACCCTTAAAGCTATTAAGGCCATTGAATCTGCAAACGTAGTTCTGTATGATGCACTTATAAACGAGACTTTACTTAAATACGCTTCTAATGATGCCGAGCTTATTTTTGTAGGGAAACGCAAAGGGTGTTATGCATTTCAGCAAGAACAAATAAACGAGTTAATAGTTACTAAAGCTAAAGAAAAAGGGCATGTAGTTCGGTTAAAAGGAGGCGACCCATTTATATTTGGTCGCGGCGCAGAAGAGATAGACTATGTTAGAAACTTTGGCTTAGAAACCTATGTTGTACCAGGCATCTCATCGGCATTAGCCGTGCCAGCATATCAAGGTATTCCTTTAACAAAACGAGGGATTTCAGAAAGCTTTTGGGTAGTAACAGCTACAACAAAAAAACATGCATTATCATCCGATGTTGAGTTAGCAGCAAAATCAACAGCAACCATAGTTATTTTAATGGGGATGCATAAATTAAGTGAAATTGTTAAAGTGTTTTATGCAGAGAATAAACGAAATACACCAGTAGCAATTATTCAAAACGGAACACGTCATGACGAAAATGTAGGTGTAGGTACCATTCGTAATATTCAGCAAGTTGTAAAAGAAAAACAACTTACAGCACCTGCAATAATAGTTATTGGAGATGTAGTAAAAGAAAGAGCAATATTAGATTCAATAGCTAAAAAATTTGTAGAGAATTAAATTATGGAACGAAATAATTTATATCCTATATTTTTAAAAGCTAAAAGTTTAAACGTGCTTATAGTAGGCGGTGGTTATGTAGCCGAAGAAAAATTAACGTTCTTATTAAAGTCTAGTCCAGATGCTTGTGTAACAATGGTATCACCAATGTTTAGAAAAGGTACCGTATCTTTGGCTAAGACAGGAAATGTTACGCTAATAAAAAAAAAATATAAAAAAAAGTATTTAAAAGAAAAGCATATTGTGGTTGCAACGACCAATGTACCAAAGGTTAATATCAAGGTTCATAAACATTGCAGGCAAAAAAGTATTTTGGTTAATGTTGCCGATAATCCGCCGTATTGCGATTTTTATATGGGTGGTATTGTAACCAAAGGAAATGTAAAAGTGGCTATTTCAACAAACGGAAAATCGCCAACAACAGCAAAACGTTTACGTCAGTTTTTTGAAGATGTTATTCCAGAAAATGTAGACGATTTAGTGAAGAATTTAAACGAATATAGAAAAACAATAAAAGGTAATTTCGAAGAAAAAGTAGAAAAACTAAACGAATTTACAAAAGGACTAATAGAAAAGTAAAATTAAGAATATATATAATGATTAAAACAGATATAATAATAATTGGCGCGGGGCCAACAGGTTTATTTACAGTATTCGAAGCTGGGTTATTAAAATTAAAATGTCATTTAATTGATGCATTACCACAACCAGGTGGTCAATGCTCAGAATTATATCCAAAAAAGCCTATTTACGATATACCAGGATTTCCAGAAATTTTAGCCGGAGATTTAACAAAAAACTTACTAGAGCAAGGGCAGCAGTTCGAACCTGGGTTTACATTAGGAGAACGCGCTGAAACTATTGAAAAGCAAGAAGACGGGACATTTATAGTTACAACAAATAAAGGGACACAACACCAAGCGCCTGTAGTTGCTATTGCTAGTGGTTTAGGAAGTTTTGAACCTAGAAAGCCACAGCTAGAAAACCTTGTCGATTTTGAAGATAAAGGTGTAGAATACATGATTAAAGAACCAGAAATGTATCGCGATAAAAATGTGATAATTGCTGGAGGCGGAGATTCTGCCTTAGACTGGAGTATCTTTTTAGCCGATGTAGCAAAAAGTGTAACACTTGTGCACCGTCGTAATGAGTTTAGAGGTCATCTTGACTCTGTTGAAAAGGTTGGTGAGTTAAAAAGAGAAGGAAAAATTAACTTAATTACACCTGCCGAAATAACAAAAATTATTGGCGATGATAAGGTTGAAGCCTTAGAAATTACTAAAAAAGATGAAGAGCCATTTACTTTAGAAACCGATCACTTTATTCCGTTATTTGGATTATCTCCAAAATTAGGGCCAATTGCAAATTGGGGGTTAGAGATCGAGAAAAATGCAATAAAAGTTAATAACGCTTTAGATTATCAAACCAATATTCCTGGAATTTTCGCAATAGGAGATGGTAACTTTTACCCAGGAAAATTAAAGTTAATTCTTTGTGGTTTTCACGAGGCCACAATAATGTGTCAAGCCGCATATAAAATTATTAATCCAGGAAAAAAATTCGTATTAAAATATACAACAGTTTCTGGTATTGATGGCTTTGATGGCTCTCGTAAAGAAGCACCAAAAGCGGTAGTACAAGCTATAAATTAATAAAAATAAAAAAGCCCAATATGGGTAAAATTAAACTATAAATTTACAATCCTGCAAGGTTAAAAGCCTTGTAGGATTTCATATTTAACAAAATGATAAGTTATAACGTTTGCCTTAAAGATACCGCAAAAACATTTACAAAAAGATTGTTTTATTCTTTATTTGATTGTGAACAAGAAGAGGCTCATGGCGATTATTTAGAAAAAACGTTTCTTAAAATTTTAGCTAAACTAGACATAAAAAATGCCAATAATATTTGGGCAACTTTTAAAACTCAATTGCCCGATATTAGAAAAAAACTAGATTTAGATGCTATTGCTTTTGAGAGTAACGATCCAGCTTCGCACAGTTTAGCCGAAATTTATATGGCATATCCAGGTTTTTATGCCATTTCAATTTATAGGTTAAGCCATGCCCTTCATAAATTAGGAGTTTACATTTTACCACGAATGATGAGTGAATATATTCATGGCATTACAGGGGTCGATATTCATCCAGGCGCAACCATTGGTGATTCTTTTTATATAGACCACGGCACAGGAATTGTAATAGGCGAAACCTCTGTTATAGGCAACCATGTTAAAATTTATCAAGGAGTAACTTTAGGAGGTATATCTGTTTCTAAAAATTTGGCATCTACAAAACGCCACCCAACTATAGCAGATAATGTTTGTATCTATGCAAATGCTACGATTTTAGGAGGCGATATTGTAATAGGAGCAAATAGTATAATAGGAGCTAATGTTTGGATAACAGAAAGTGTTCCAGAAAATTCGTTAGTAACCTATCAAACAGAAATTAAAATAAGACCAAGAAAAAATGGAATTCAAAAATAGTATTATTGGTCAAATAGGCAATACGCCTTTAGTAGAAGCTACGCATCTTATATCTAAAAAAAACGTCCGATTGTTTCTTAAGTTAGAAGGTAATAATCCCGGCGGAAGCGTTAAAGATAGGCCGGCTTTTAACATGATTAATGAAGCTTTAAAACGAGGCGATATAAAAAAAGGAGGTACTTTAGTAGAAGCTACAAGCGGAAACACAGGAATAGCCTTAGCATTTATATCGAAACTTTTAGGGTTAAATATGGTGTTAATTATGCCCGAAAACTCAACAGAAGAGCGTGTTAAAACCATGCGTGCCTATGGCGCCGAAGTTATTTTAACACCTGCCGATGTTGGTATAGAAGGCTCACGAGATTTAGCCTTTAAACTTAGAGATGAAAAAGGGTATACTTTGTTAAATCAATTTGAAAACCATGACAATTGGAAAGCCCATTATAAAACAACAGGTCCCGAAATTTGGGAAGCAACCAACGGAAAAATAACACATTTTGTTTCTGCCATGGGCACCACAGGAACCATAACAGGAACATCTACATATTTAAAAGAAAAAAATAAAAACATAACCATTGTAGGCGCACAACCAGCCGACGGAGCAAGAATTCCAGGAATTAGAAAATGGTCGCCAGATTATGTACCTAAGTTTTTCGATCCTAAAAAAGTCGATATAGTTGTAGATGTTTCTGAAGAAGATGCCAAAACCACAACCATTAATTTAGCTAAACAAGAAGGTGTTTTTGCAGGAATGAGTAGCGGCGGGTCTGTGTTTTGTGCATTAACCATTGCAGAGCAAATTACAGAAGGTGTTATTGTAGCTGTAATTTGCGACAGAGGAGATAGATATTTATCTTCCTCTTTGTTTGAATAACAAAAATATAGTTAGTATTTTTGTAACTTAAAATTCCGCGAAAGCGAAATAGTTCATAAACGTACTAATGTTATCAAGAAAGGTAGAGGGATTAGACCCGTTGAAGCCTTGGCAACCCTTTAACTTTTAAAGAAGGTGCTAAATTCTACTAATAGAAATATTAGAAAGATAACGAAAAGTAAATCCTTAGCTTTTCTTGATGACATGTAGATAATAAATATCAAATGTCAAGTATACAACAAGCATTAAAAGAACGAATTTTAGTTTTAGATGGCGCTATGGGCACCATGTTACAAGCTTATAAATTTACTGAAGAAGATTTTAGAGGCGAGCGCTTTAAAGATTATCCAACACCATTACAGGGTAATAACGATTTGTTATCTATTACACAGCCAGAAGCTATAAAAATCATTCATGCAAAATATTTCGAGGCAGGAGCAGATATTGTAGAAACCAATACTTTTTCTGGAACTACCATTGCTATGGCAGATTATCAAATGGAAGATTTGGTTTACGAGTTAAATTATCAATCGGCAAAAATAGCTAAAGAAGTTGCAAATAAGTTTACAGCAAAAGAACCACATAAACCACGTTTTGTAGCAGGGTCTATTGGGCCAACAAACCGTACAGCAAGCATGTCGCCAGATGTTAACGACCCTGGTTTTAGAGCCGTTACTTTTAATGAGTTGCGTATTGCTTATAAACAGCAAGTAGAAGCTTTAATAGATGGCGGTTCAGACTTGTTATTGGTAGAAACCGTGTTTGATACCTTAAATGCCAAAGCAGCATTATTTGCAATTGAAGAAGTTAAAGAGGAAAGAAATATAGAGGTGCCAGTTATGTTAAGCGGAACCATTACAGATGCTTCAGGTAGAACATTATCAGGTCAAACAGCCGAAGCTTTTTTAATTTCGGTATCGCATATTCCGTTACTTTCAGTTGGGTTTAATTGTGCTTTAGGTGCTAATTTGTTACAACCGCATTTAGAAGCTATTGCCAATAAAACAGATTTTGCTATTTCTGCACATCCTAATGCAGGATTACCAAATGCCTTTGGGGAGTATGATGAAACACCCGAGGAAATGGGTGCTCAAATAGAAGAGTATTTAAAAAAGAACTTAATGAATATTGTAGGGGGCTGTTGCGGGACAACTCCTGAACATATAAAAGTAATAGCAGATATTGCAGCAAAATACGAACCTCGTCGTTATGCCGAAACAATTTCGGCATCGTAATAAAATTGTTGAATGTAGATGAAAGTGAAACAAACAAAATACATGAAATTGTCTGGTTTAGAACCTTTGGTTTTAAACGAGAATAGCAATTTTATAAATGTAGGAGAACGAACTAATGTAGCAGGTTCACGAAAATTTCTTCGACTAATTAAAGAAGAAAAATTTGATGAAGCGCTAGATATAGCAAGACATCAAGTAGATGGTGGCGCACAAATTATCGACATTAATTTTGATGATGGCTTAATTGATGGTAAAGAAGCCATGGTTCGCTTTTTAAATCTTATTGCAGCCGAACCCGATATATGTCGTGTACCTATCATGATAGATAGCTCTAAATGGGATATAATCGAAGCAGGGCTTCAAGTTGTACAAGGAAAATGTGTTGTTAACTCGATATCGCTTAAAGAAGGCGAAGAAAAATTTATTTGGGAAGCCAAACAAATAAAACGCTATGGAGCAGCCGTAATTGTAATGGCTTTTGATGAGGTTGGGCAAGCAGATAATTACGAACGTAGAATTGAAATAGCAAAACGATCTTACGATGTTTTGGTAAACAAAGTAGGTTTCCCATCCGAAGATATTATATTCGATTTAAACATATTTCCTGTAGCTACAGGTATGGAAGAACACCGAAAAAATGCTATCGATTTTATTAAAGCTACAAAATGGGTTCGAGAAAACCTAGAAAATGTTTCGGTTAGCGGTGGTGTTAGTAACGTATCCTTTTCATTTAGAGGTAACAACCCTGTTCGCGAAGCCATGCACTCGGTGTTTTTATATTACGCCATCCAATCTGGCATGAATATGGGTATTGTAAACCCAGCTATGTTAGAGGTTTATGATGATATTCCAAAAGATTTATTAGAACACGTAGAAGATGTTATTTTAGACAGACGAGACGATGCTACCGAAAGATTATTAGAATTTGCCGAAACTGTTAAAGGCAAAAAAACAGAGAAAACGGTAGATTTATCATGGCGAGAAAACCCGTTGCAAGACAGAATAACGCATGCCCTTGTAAAAGGTATCGATGCTTTTATTTTAGAAGACATAGAACAAGCCAGACAAGAAGCCAAAAAACCAATAGAAGTTATTGAAGGTCATTTAATGATTGGGATGAATGTAGTTGGCGATTTGTTTGGGGCTGGTAAAATGTTCTTGCCACAAGTCGTTAAATCTGCTCGTGTTATGAAAAAAGCAGTAGGATATTTAAACCCTTTTATTGAAGCCGAAAAAACAGAAGACGCAGAACCCGTAGGTAAAATATTAATGGCAACTGTAAAAGGCGATGTGCACGATATTGGTAAAAATATTGTAAGTGTAGTATTAGCTTGTAATAATTACGAAATTGTCGATTTAGGGGTTATGGTACCACCCGAAAAAATTATTGAAACAGCAATAAACGAGCGTGTTGATGCTATTGGGCTATCTGGATTAATAACACCATCGTTAGACGAAATGGTGTATTTAGCTAAGGAAATGCAGCGCGAAAACTTCGAAATACCATTGTTAATTGGAGGCGCAACAACATCAAAAGCACACACAGCTGTAAAAATAGATACACAATATAAAAATGCAGTAGTTCATGTAAATGATGCATCTAGAGCGGTAACCGTAGTGGGAGATTTATTAAACAAAAAATCATCAAACGCTTATGTAGCCAAATTAAAAGCAGATTATGATGAATTTAGAACCAAGTTTTTAAAACGCGGAAAACAAAAAACATACATCTCAATAGAAGAAGCCAGAAATAGAAAATATAACATAAATTGGGAAACTTCTGAAATTATAAAACCTAACGAATTAGGCGTACAAATTTTAAAACAATTAAGCTTAAAAGAATTAGTACCATTTATAGACTGGAGTCCGTTTTTTAGAAGCTGGGATTTACATGGTAAATTTCCAGATATTTTAACCGATAAAGTGGTTGGCGAGCAAGCTACAATTATGTACAATGAAGCTCAGGTTATGATAAAAGAAATTATAGCAAAACAACTTTTAAAACCTAAAGCTGTATTTGGGTTGTTTGAGGCAAACACAATTAATAACGATGATATTTCTGTACAGAAAAAAGGAAAAGAAATAGCTGTGTTTAGAACCTTACGCCAACAATTAAGTAAACGAGAAGGTGTACCAAACCATGCGCTAGCAGATTTTATAGCACCAAAAGAAACAGGCAAAACCGATTATATAGGCGCCTTTTGTGTGGGTATTTTTGGTGCGCAAGAACTAGCAGATAGTTACAAAGAAAAACAAGATGATTATAACGCCATTATGGCACAAGCCATAGCCGATAGGTTTGCCGAAGCCTTTGCCGAGTATTTACATAAACAAATACGAACCAAGCATTGGGGATATGCAGTAAACGAAGATTTAACCAACGACGATTTAATAAAAGAAAACTATAAAGGTATACGTCCAGCTCCGGGGTATCCAGCATGCCCAGACCATTTAGAAAAAGAAACCATTTGGCAATTATTAGAGGTTGAAAAACTAATTGGTGTTAAATTAACAGAAAGCTTAGCCATGTGGCCAGCAGCAGCAGTATCGGGTTATTACTTTGCTAACCCAGAGGCTAAGTATTTTGGTTTAGGTAAAATAACAGACGATCAGGTAACAGACTATGCTAGCCGAAAAGGCATAACAAAGCAGAAAGCCAGAAAATGGTTGCACCCAACACTAGCAGAAGAATAAATGTAGTAATTAATAAGTTAACAATTTGTTTTATTTGAAATAACAAATTAAAATAATAGAAATAAGAATTTTGCAGAAAATTATTAAAATGAAAAAAATTAAAACAGAAGTACTGTTCTTTATTCAGCTTTTAATATTGGCCGTTTCTGCATTTATAGTGGCTTATTTTGTATAAAAAAGCAATATGAAATTTATAGAATTAACTTTAGGGAGTTATATTATATCGCATGGGTACGATAATAAAAATAAAGAAATTTTACAACATGTAAATTCAGATACATTTTCTAAAAAAATAGTGCCTATTTCTAGAATTAAATCGGTAAGCGATAAGTATGTTTTAACCGATTATGCCGACGGTAGATGGATTTACTGGGAGTATAAAGAACATTATGATGATGTAAAAAAAGCTTTGGTGTAACTCACTATAATAATTAATTAAGGTGAAAACAAAAAATAATATAATTGAAGTGAAAACATTATCTGTTATTCCTTTTGTTTTAGCAATTTTAATTTTGCTTCCAGCAGAAGCATTTTTAATAAACCTTATTAATGTAAGTAACCAGTATACTATGGCTTTAATTTTTCATCTTATTTGTACTATTATTTTGCTTTTAATATTTACCGGTACTTTAATTATAGAGTTTAAAAGTAAAGAAGATTTGCTTATTACCAAATGGAAAATAAGGCCATTATTTACTAAAAGAGAAAATCAAATAATTGCTATTTCAGAAATTAAAAATTGGAAGTTGCTTACAGGTCGTGGTTCCGATAGCTTAAAAATATTCCTAACAAATAATAAAATTGTTAAAATAGATTTTAATAACCTTATTGATTTCGGAAAGAATTCTAAGAAAAAAGATAGATTAATAAAATATCTTATTTCTAGAAACATAAATTCAATTTAAAAAAACTAGTAGAAATAAAATAATGCCAAAACCTTATAGATTTTAGGTTTAATATAAAATAGAAGGAGTTTTCACTAGTGTGAAAATAGCAAAAAAGAATAAATGAAAGTAACAGAACACATAGAAAAGGCAAACGGGAAAACATTGTTTTCGTTTGAAATTATTCCGCCTCAAAAAGGTAGAAATATTCAAGAATTATACAATAATATAGATCCGTTAATGGAGTTTAATCCACCATTTATTGATGTAACAACCTCTCGAGAGGAGTATATTTATATTGATAAAGGCGATGGGCTTTTAGATAGGAAGATAACGCGTATGCGCCCAGGAACGGTTGGTATTTGTGCCTCTATACAACATAAATATAATGTTGATGCTATTCCGCACGTGTTGTGTGGTGGTTTTACAAAAGAAGAAACAGAGTATGTGCTTGTAGATTGCCATTACTTAGGCATACAAAATGTAATGGCTTTACGTGGCGATGCTATGAGCCATGAAAAATATTTTGAAGCCGCTAAAGGTGGACATAAATTTGCTACCGAATTGGTTACACAAATTCAGAACTTAAACACAGGTAAATATTTACACGATGTTATTGAAACAGAGCATAAATCCGATTTTTGTATTGGAGTTGCTGGTTACCCTGAAAAGCACATGGAAGCCCCATCGTTACAAACCGACTTAAGACGCCTTAAAGAAAAAGTTGATGCTGGAGCAGATTACGTGGTAACTCAAATGTTTTTTGATAACGATAAGTATTTTAAGTTTGTTGATGCTGCTAAAAAAGCAGGTATTAATGTGCCTATTATACCTGGTATTAAACCTATTGCTGTAAAAAGACATTTACAGTTATTGCCTCAAGTTTTTAAAATTGATTTGCCAGAAGCGTTAATTACAGAGGTAGAAAATTGTAAGGATAACAAAGCTGTTAGGCAAGTTGGTATAGAGTGGGCTATTAAACAATCTGAAGAACTTAGAAAAGCTGGTGTACCTGTACTACATTATTATTCTATGGGTAAAAGTGATAATATTAAAGCTATAGCTTCGGCTTTGTTTTAATAATTAACTTACTTTTGCAGCATAAAACCTATTTATGCGCCACATATTTTTTTGTGTTTTTTTTGTAATATTTAGCTTTTCTTTTGCTCAAGATAAGACGCATACATCGTATTTTGATGTCAATTATTTTAAAGGAAATATAGCATTACACAATAACGAAATTTTACACCTAATAAAAGGGCACCCAGAAGGTGTTATTTTAAGTTGGAATAAAAAAACCTATGGTTTTAAAGCATGGGAGCAACGTTTTAATTATCCAGATTATGGTGTTTCGTTTGCTTACCAAGACATGAAAAATCCTGTTTTAGGCAATAATTATTCGCTTTATGCGCATTATAATTTTTATTTTTTTAATAGAAATTTAATGTTCCGCATTGGGCAAGGTATGGCTTATAATACTAACCCTTATGATAAGGAAACTAATTTTAAAAACGTGGCTTTTGGTTCTAAATTTGGCAGTAGCACCTACGTTATGCTAAATTATAAAAAGGAACGTATAATAGATAGGTTTGGCTTGCAAGGAGGTTTTTCGTTAATTCATTATTCTAATGCTAATGTAAAATCGCCAAACAATGGTACAAATTCTATTACGTTTAATCTTGGCTTAACGTATAGTTTAGATCGAGAAGATTTGGAATACCAACACACTATAAATTTAAAAGAAGACCAAGATTTTTCTGAGCCTATAAAGTATAATTTAGCATTTAGAACGGGTATTAACGAAAGCGATATTGTTGGTAGTGGCCAATATGCTATGTATGTTGTTTCTGCTTACGCCGATAAACGCATAAATAAAAAAAGTGCTTTACATTTAGGAACAGACGTGTTTTTTTCAAATTTTTTAAAAGAACTTATTTATTACAGAAGCGTTGCTTTTCCTAATGATGGTCTTTCCGGCAATGAAGACCATAAACGTGTAGGTATTTTTGCAGGACACGAATTGTTTGTAAATAAAACATCGTTAATTACGCAATTAGGCTATTATGTGTATTATCCTTTTGATTTTGAAGGTCGTGTTTATGTAAGAATAGGGTTAAAACGATATTTTGCAAAAAAATGGTTTGGAGCATTAACACTAAAATCTCATGGTGCTAAAGCAGAAGGAGTCGAATTTGGTATTGGTGTAAGATTATGAAAAAAATAGTTTACATATTAATTATAGGGTTTATAATAACATCTTGCGATAGTGAAAATGCGGGTAATTGTTTTCAAAAAGCAGGAGATATTATACAGCAAGAAGTTGCCATTTCTAGTTTTAATAAAATATGGGTAAATAGAGATATAGAGTTGGTTATTACCGAAAGTGCAGAACATCGTGTATTAATTGAAACAGGTAAAAACTTAATGGATGATGTTGTAGCTAAAGTTACAGATGGAAGATTAACATTAACCGATAATAATACCTGTAATTATGTTAGAGACTATGGTATAACAAAAGTATATGTTTCTGCTCCAAATATTACAGAGATAAGAAGTTCTACACAATATACTATTAGTTCTAATGGTGTTTTAACATACCCAAATTTAACCCTTTTGTCTGAAGATTTTGGAGCACCCGGGGCATTTAATGTAGGCGATTTTAATTTGCAAATAGATAATACCAATTTAAAGTTAACATTTAATAACTTATCGGTTTGTTACGTTTCTGGTAAAACCAATAATTTAAGTATAACCTTTGCGGCAGGAACACCAAGGTTTGAAGGTAGAGATTTAATGGCTCAAAAAGTTATGGTTTTTAACCGAGGTTCTAACGATATGATTGTTAATCCGCAGCAAGAAATTACAGGCGAAATTTCTGGAATTGGAAATGTAATTGCTGTACATACACCTCCAATTGTTAATGTTGAAACTGTGTATAGAGGGCAATTAATTTTTGAATAATGCTACAGATTGTTTTGCTATTTCTAATTCTTCATTAGTAGGAATTACTATTATTTTTACTTTCGAATCGGTTTTACTAATAACGGTTAGCTTGTTTGTTCGTGTTTGGTTTTTTTTAATGTCAAGATTAATACCTAAGTAATCCATGTTTTTGCAAACCCGACGTCGTATTTCTGCCGAGTTTTCGCCAATACCGGCGGTAAATACAATAGCATCTAAACCATTTAAAATAGCAGCATAACTACCTATGTATTTTTTTATACGATAAGCATTCATTTGTAAAGCTAATAGGCATGATTTGTTTCCTTTTTCAGCTTCAAATTGAATATCTCTTAAATCGCTAAAACCTGTTAAACCTAGCATACCACTTTTTTTTTGTAGTAAAGTGTTAATATCATCTAAGCTATAATTAAATTTTTTAGCTAAATGAAATATAATAGATTGGTCTATATCGCCAGAGCGCGTGCCCATAATAAGCCCGTTAACAGGAGAAAAGCCTAATGTGTGGTCTATACTTTTGCCGTTTTTAACAGCGGTCATGCTACAACCATTTCCTAGGTGAATGGTTATAATTTTAGAATCTTTTTTTCCTAAATAGTTTATTGCTTTTTGCGAAACAAATTTGTGGCTAGTGCCATGAAAGCCATATAAACGAATATTGTGTTGGTCTGCATATTTATTAGGAATAGCATATTTATAAGCATACTCTGGAATGGTTTGATGGAAAGCCGTATCGAAAACTGCCACTTGTTTGGCATGCGGAAAAATAGCTTCGGCAACTTTAATACCTTCTAAATTTGCAGGATTGTGTAATGGCGCTAAACTAGAAAGGGCATTAATTTTTTCTTTTACTTTTGTTGTAATTTGGGTTGTAGCTGTAAAATATTTGCCACCATGTACTACACGATGTCCTACTATATTTATAGCATCAGTAGATTTAATAATACCTGTTTTACTGTGTAATAATTGTTTTAATAATAATTCTAATCCAACTTTATGATTTGGTATGGCTTGTGTTATTTCAATTTTATCTTTATCGGTATTAAATTTAAATAACGCATCATCTAATCCAATACGCTCAATTAATCCATAGCATAAAATGGTTTTTTTAGGCATTAAAAATAATTGAAACTTTAAAGAAGAGCTTCCAGAATTTAAAACGAGTACTTGCATATATTAAAGGTCTTGTGCTTGAATGGCGGTTATTATTACGGTGCTATAAATATCGTCTGCTGTACAGCCACGACTTAAATCGTTAACAGGTTTGTTAAGACCTTGTAGCATGGGACCAATGGCTAAAGCTCCAGTTTCTCGTTGTACTGCTTTGTAGGTGTTGTTTCCTGTATTTAGATCTGGAAAAATTAACACGCTAGCTTGTCCTGCAACTTCAGAATTTGGTAGTTTGCTTTTGCCAATTCGCATATCAACAGCAGCATCATATTGAATAGGACCTTCTATTTTTATATTTGGTTCTTTTGTTTTTGCTATTTCTGTAGCTTTTCTAACACGCTCAACATCTTCACCTTTGCCCGAAGCACCAGAAGAATAAGAAAGCATGGCTACTTTAGGTTCGATACCAAAATTTTTAGCTGTTTTTGCTGATGAAATAGCAATTTCGGCCAACTGCGATGCATTTGGGTTTGGGTTTATAGCGCAATCGCCAAAAATAGAAATACGGTCTTCTAAACACATAAAAAACACAGACGATACAATGTTTACGTTGGGTTTTGTTTTTATAAATTGTAATGCAGGGCGAAGGGTGTGGGCGGTGGTATGTACAGCTCCAGATACCATACCATCGGCATGGCCTTTATAAATCATCATGGTTGCAAAATACGATACATCGGACATGGCATCTTTAGCCATATCTAAATTTACATTTTTGTGTTTTCTTAGTTCGTAAAAAGTGTTTACATAATTTTTAAAATAGGAAGATTTTTGTGGGTAAATAATATTAATATCTTCAATATTTAAAGGAATATCGTATTTAATTAGTTGTTCTTGAATTTTTTCTTTTTCACCAATTAATGTTAAATTAACAACGCGGGCATCAATTAATCTTGCTGCAGCACGTAAAACGCGTTCATCGTAACCTTCGGGAAGTACAATGTGTTTTTTGTGTTTTAAAGCGCGCTGTAATAAGTTGTATTGAAACATTCGAGGTGTAAAAATATCGGACTGAAAAGTAATTAAGTCTTCAGACAGTTTTTTTGTTTCTACATGTTTTTCGAAGGTTGCTATCGAGGTTTCAATTTTCTCAATATTTTCGGCATAAATTCTTGATTTAATTTTACCTATGGTATTGGTTACAAAAAAAGTACCATCTTTAACGCTAATTATTGGAACTACGCTAGACAAGCCTTCAATTAATTTTAAGATAGGAGCTTCAGGAATTAAGCCTCCTGTTAAAATAATGCCTGCTATTTTTGGATAGTTTTTAGAAATATTGGCTTGTAATGCACCCAGAATAATATCTGCGCGATCGCCAGGTGTAATAACTAAGGCGTTTTCTTTTAAATGGGTTAAATAGTTGCGTAGTTGCATAGCGCCTACACTAAAGTTTTCTGATTGGTTGTTAACCATATCTTCACCAAATAGTATGGTGCCTTTAAGTTTTTTTGTTATTTCTTTAATGGTTGGGTTTGCTAAACTTTTAATTTTAGGAATTACAGTAATATCTGTTCCGTTATTTATTCTTGCTTTTAGTAGAGATTTTAAGTTTGTTACATCGTCTGCGTTAATTTTATTTGTCATTATAGAAAGAACATCTACTTCTTCCTTAAAAGCATCATGCGCTAATTGTACATTATTTACAATTTCTGTAATAGATTTTCCGTCGCCTTGCGATACAATTATTGCTGGTAATCCTAAATTTTTTGATATTAGTAGGTTAATGTCTAATTCTAAACTAGAGTTTTCATGCGAAAAGTCGGTGCCTTCAACTAAAACAAAATCAAAACGCTCTTCAAGGTATTTGTATTTTTTAATTATTTGGTCAATAACATCGCCAGATTTTCCTTTGTTATATAAATCTAATACTTGGCTTCTGGTATAGGCAAAGGTGTTTTTGTAATTAATATCAATTTCAAAATAGGATATCACGGTGTTAATGTGGTTATCCATTTCGCCTGTTTTGGTGTCTTCAACTATTGGTCTAAAGTAACCTACTTTGGCTGTTTTGCCTAAAAGCATACGCATTAATCCTAGTACAACTACCGATTTTCCACTATTTGGCTCTATAGTGGCTACATAAATTCCTTTGCTCATAAGTTTATATTTAATATAGTAACAAATGCAATTTTTGCTTTTTTGTAATAGCTAAAAATGGTTTGTTAGTTATAAATACAAAATTACAGACTTAGTAATTTGGGTATAATGATATTTGTCATACTTAGGTATGAAAACGAAAAAAAATAAGTACGAGTTATTTAGTAGTTAAATCTCTAAATAGAGATTCTAGACTAGCATTTTTTTGATTAAGTTGAAGTATTTTTAATTGGTTATCGTGTGCAAAATCAAAAACGTGAGAGCGCATATCTTCAGAGGTTTTAAAAGATATTTCGTAAACAAATCCGTAGGTGTTAACGACTTTATTTACTTTAGGGAGTTTTAATAAGAACGCATCTTCTACACGGTAATCAAACTCTACAATTACTATTTGCTCTTTATCGTCTCTAAGGTCTTTTAGTTTTTTATTGGCTACAATTTCTCCTTTATTTATAATAATAACACGATCGCACATGGCTTCTACTTCTTGCATAATGTGTGTAGATAAAAATATGGTTTTTGTTTTTCCAATAGATTTAATAAGGTTTCTAATATCTACTAATTGGTTAGGATCTAGTCCTGTTGTAGGTTCGTCTAGAATTAAAACTTCGGGGTCGTGTAATAAGGCATTTGCTAAGCCTACACGTTGGCGATATCCTTTTGATAGTTGTCCAATTTTTTTATGCGCCTCGGGGGTTAGTCCTGTTAATTCAATAACCTCGTTAATACGTTTTTTATTTACACCATAAATGTTTGCATTAAACGCTAAATATTCTTTAATATATTGTTCTAGGTATAAAGGGTTGTGTTCTGGTAGGTAACCCACACTTTGTTGTACAGCTTTAGGGTTTGTATTAACGCTATAACCATTAACTTTAGCTTCGCCTAGATTGGTGTTAAGGTAGGTTGTTAAAATTTTCATCATAGTAGATTTTCCGGCGCCATTTGGCCCTAAAAAACCAACAATTTCTGGTTTACCTACTTTAAAAGAAATATGGTTAAGTGCTTTTTGGTTTCCATATAGTTTTAAAACTCCTTCAACTTCAATAGACATATCTAAAATAATTTGTTCAAAAATAAATGATTATATAATGTAATATAGGATTTACTATAAAATCTTTAAAACTTTTCAGAAAAATAAAAAAAAGGTTTTATAGTATTTTGATTTCTTAAAATAATAATTACTTTAGCCACTCAATTATGACAATGACAACAGGTTATACATATTTTAGCAACTGGTTTTATTTCTTTTTTAGCAAAAAGAACGAGGCGTTGTATGTGTAATTTATAACTATAAATTTAAATATAAGTCTCGATGAAAATCGAGACTTTTTTTTGTTTAACAGTTAAGATATTGAATAAAAATTAATATAAATAGAGTTAAAAATTAAGTTTTGATAAATACTGTAGCCATACAAGGAGTTAAGGGATCGTTTCATCACATTGTATCTCGCGAGTTTTTTAATAACTCTGTTAATGTTATAGAATGTATGACTTTTGATAGGGTTGTAGATGCTTTAATTACTAAAGAGTGCGATGCCGCAATTATGGCTTTAGAAAACTCTATAGCAGGATCTATAATACCAAATTACGCTTTAATTGATAAATATGGATTACATATTGTAGGCGAACATTATTTAGATATTCAGCACAATTTAATGGTATTGCCAAATCAAAAAATTGAAGCTATTAAAGAAGTGTATTCGCACCCAATGGCATTATTGCAATGTAAAGAGTTTTTTAAGTTGCATCCGCATATCAAGTTGGTAGAAGATAAAGATACTGCCGAAGTAGCGCAGCGCATACAAGAAAAACAGCTAGTAGGTATTGGTGCCATTGCTAGTGTTACGGCTGCCAAGATTTTTAATTTAGATGTTTTAGCGCATAGTATACAAACCATTAAGCATAACGAAACCCGTTTTGTAATTGTAAAACGAACAAATTCTGAGGTTTCTAAAAACCATATTAATAAAGCATCAATAAAATTTGAAGCTAGCCATAAACGAGGCAGTTTGGCTACCATTTTAAATGTAATGAGCGATTGTAAGCTTAATTTAACAAAAATACAATCTTTACCTATTGTTGAAACGCCTTGGAAATATGCTTTTTTTGTAGATGTTACATTTGAAAATTATGAAGATTTTAATAAAGCAAAATCTATTATTGAAATAATGGCCGAAGGCTTTAAAGTATTAGGCGAATATAAAAATGCAAAATTATGATAGAGGTAGCAAATAGATTGCAAACCGTAGAGGAATACTACTTTTCAAAGAAATTAAGAGAAGTAAACTTGCTTATAGCAAGTGGTAAGCCTGTAATTAATTTAGGTATAGGAAGCCCCGATTTGCAACCACCAAAAAAGGTGTTGTCTGCAATTTCTGCGAGTTTTGAAAACCCCATAGCACATAAATATCAAAGCTATCAAGGTTTACCAGAGCTTAGAGATGCAATTTCAAAATTTTATAAAACTCAATTTTCGGTTTATTTAAGTCCAGGAACAGAAATTTTGCCATTAATGGGAAGTAAAGAAGGTATTATGCATATATCTATGGCTTACTTAAATGAAGGCGATGAGGTATTAATTCCTAATCCTGGATATCCAACCTACCAGTCGGTAACTAAATTAGTAGGCGCTAAAGGAGTGCTTTATGAGCTTGATGAGACTAACAATTGGATGCCAGATTTTAAAGCGTTAGAAAACCAAGACTTGAGTAAAGTAAAAATAATGTGGGTAAACTACCCGCACATGCCAACAGGAGCAAAACCAAGTAAAATAGTTTTTGAAGAGTTGGTAGCTTTTGGTAAACGTCATAATATTTTAATTGTAAACGATAACCCATATAGTTTTATATTAAACGATTCGCCAAAAAGTATACTAAGTGTAGAGGGCGCCAAAGAGGTTTGTTTAGAGCTAAATTCTTTAAGTAAAACCTTTAATATGGCAGGCTGGCGCGTAGGAATGGTAGTAGGGGCTAGCCAGCATATAAACAATATCCTTAAAGTAAAAAGTAACATGGATTCGGGTATGTTTTATGGGATACAAAAAGGCGCTATCGAGGCTTTAAAATGCTCAAATATGTGGTTTGCAACCTTAAATAATGTGTACCAAGAACGCAGACAGTTAGTATGGAAATTAGCCGATGCTTTAAATTGTACTTACGATAAAAATACATCCGGACTTTTTGTATGGGCCAAATTACCAGCCTATTTAAAAGCCGAAGAATTTATAGATTTAGTATTAAAAGAGAACCATATTTTTATAACACCAGGAACCATTTTTGGAACCAAAGGTGAAGGTTACATTAGGTTCTCTTTATGTGCATCAACCGAGGTTTTAGAAGAAGCTATTGCAAGAATAAAGTAATATGAAAAATATATACTGTATAGGAGTAGGATTAATAGGCGGTAGCCTTGCTATTGATATAAAAAAGAATAACCCAAATGCAATTATTCATGGTATTAGTAGAAAAGATACAACACTAGAAAAAGCCTTAGAGTTAAATTTAATAGACAAAAAAGCAACGCTAGATGATCTTGGAAAAGCCGATTTAGTAATCGTTTCCATACCTGTTGATGCTACAGTAAAATTATTGCCAACTGTTTTAGATAAAATATCCGATACAGGTTTGGTTGTTGATGCAGGCTCAACTAAAGAAGATATTTGTAAAGTTGTAGAAAATCATCCAAAGCGAAGAAATTTTTTAGCCATGCATCCCATAGCCGGAACAGAACACTCTGGGCCAACAGCAGCAATCGAGGGGCTTTTTAAAGGCAAAACAAACATAGTTTGCGAGGTAGAAAAAACAACATTTAAATTACAAGAAAAAGCATTAAAACTGTTTACAGATATTGGCATGCGAATTCGATACATGAATCCTAAAGATCATGATAAGCATATAGCTTACGTATCGCATTTATCGCATATTAGTTCTTTTATGTTAGGAAAAACGGTAATAGAAAAAGAAAAAAACGAACGCGATATTTTTGATATGGCAGGAAGTGGTTTTGCCTCTACAGTACGGTTAGCTAAAAGCTCGCCAGAAATGTGGACACCTATTTTTAAGCAAAATAAAACGAATGTTATCGAAACTCTAGAAGAGTATATAAATAATTTGTCGCAGTTTAAAGAGCTCATGAAAAATGATAATTTTGATGCCATTTTTAATGAGATGAAAGATACCAACCATATTAAAGATATACTTAACGGTATTGTATAGTTGGATAAATAATAAAGCAAAACAATTAAAAATAATAGTAAACACAATAGCTTAAGAAGCTAAATATTAAGTAAAAATGGAAAACACAAAAAAAATGAGAACCTGGTTAGATGATTTAAAACTAGATCATCCGTTAGTAATTGCAGGACCTTGTAGCGCAGAAACAGAAGAGCAAGTATTAAAAATTGCTCACGAATTGAAAGATACAGATGTAAGCTATTTTAGAGCAGGTATTTGGAAACCAAGAACAAGACCAGGGAATTTTGAAGGTGTTGGAGCTTTAGGCTTAAAGTGGTTACAAAAAGTAAAAGCAGAAACAGGAATGAAAGTTTGTACAGAGGTTGCAAATGCAGCTCATGTAAAATTAGCTTTAGAGCACGATATCGATTTATTATGGATTGGTGCACGTTCTACAGTATCGCCTTTTATAATGCAAGAAATTGCAGATGCTTTACAAGGAACAGATAAGCCTGTTTTAATAAAAAACCCAGTAAATCCAGATTTATCTTTATGGTTAGGAGGTATAGAAAGAATTTATAGTTCTGGTGTTAAAAACATAGGAGCTATTCATAGAGGATTTTCAACATACCAAAAAACAAAATATAGAAATATTCCAGAATGGCAAATGGCTATCGAGTTTCAAAATAAATTTCCAGACATTCCTTTAATAAACGATCCATCGCATATTACAGGTAAAAGAGATATGATTTTTGATGTGTCTCAAACAGCTCTAGATTTAAATTTTGATGGTTTAATGATAGAAACTCATTACGACCCTGATAATGCTTGGAGTGATGCAGCACAACAAGTTACACCATCTACATTAGTACAAATAATGAGAGATTTAAAAATTAGAAAAGAAACTGATGCAGAAGCAGAATATAATAGTGCTTTAGATAATTTAAGAGCTCAAATTGATGTAGTTGATAACCAAATTATTGAGTTATTAGGTAAACGAATGAAAACATCTGATAGCATTGGAGCCCTAAAAAAACAAAAAAACGTTGCCGTTTTACAATCTAAACGATGGAACGAAATTTTAGGAAAAATGGTTTTAGAAGGCGAGCAACATGGTTTAAGCGAAGAGTTTATTTTAAGAATGTTTAAAGCCGTTCACCAAGAGTCAATTAATCACCAAGAGAAAATTATTAACGGATAGTAATGGTTGGTAAATAAACATAAAAAAGCCTCGCATTGCGAGGCTTTTTTATAATTAAATTATTGTTTGTTTCTTTTAAAAAGATATCTAGTAATAAAAATACCTTGTCCGTCACCTTTTCCACCTTCACTTTCAACAGCACTTGTTACAAAAGCTAGTTCCCAGCCTTCTTCAATCATGGTGTTAATTTTAGATTCTATTACGGCATCATTAGCAGCAATGTTTTGAAAACGAATACCACCAATGTTATAAAAGTTTAATAATTTAGTTTCGTCAAAATCTTTAACTCGTATTTCACCACGTTTAGATTTGTTTCTCTTATTATCTTCCTCAGTTTGGGTTGAGGTAAATGCTTTATAATCTTTTTTCTCATTAGCACTAATAAGTCTAGAGCGCCCTAACCCATTAGGTACAATAGACTCTACACTAGTTACAACTTTGTACTCTACTTGCGCATTAGATTCTAAAAAAGTAAATAAAGAAATGGTTAATACAATTAATAATTTTTTCATGTTGTTGATTTTTTGATTTATGATTTAAAAAACGGCTAATATAGAAATACTCTTACATTAAAATGTTAATTTAATTTAAAAATAATGTAATGGAGTATTTGTTTTTTAATAGACAGTACATTAATTAAAGGGTTGCATAAGCTTAAAAAATATTTTTAAATTTTATTTGTAACAAGAAATTAGCTTTTAAAAAAGTATTTACTATTAATATAAATCAATATAAAAATTGTTATTTTGTGATATATTATAATGAATGACAGGACACGTTTATAAATCTACAGGAAGTTGGTACACGGTAAAAACCGAGTTAGGGCAAACTTACGAGTGCCGTATAAAAGGTAAGTTTCGTATAAAAGGTATAAAAAGTACAAACCCAATTGCGGTTGGCGATGTTGTAGATTTTGAGCTTGAAACTAATAATAATCAAGAAACAGGAGTTATTCATAACATTCATGACAGAACCAACTATATTGTTAGAAAATCTGTAAACCTATCTAAACAAACGCACATTATTGCAGCAAATTTAGATCAGGTTTTTTTAATGATTACTATTAATAACCCTCCAACCCTTACCAGTTTTATCGATAGGTTTTTAGTAACGGCCGAAGCCTATTCTATAAAAACTATTTTGTTGTTTAATAAGATAGATACTTATAATGAAGACACTTTAAACGAAGTGAAATTTTTAGCGCACCAGTATAGAGAAATAGGTTACCAGTGTATAGGTGTGTCTGCAAAAACAGGGAAAAATGTAGATAAAGTAAAAGCACTAATGGAAGGAAAAACAAGTATGTTTTCTGGGCATTCTGGAGTTGGTAAATCTACATTAGTAAATTGTATAGAACCCGCATTAAATATAAAAACTAAAGAAATTTCTACTTTACACAGTCAAGGACAGCACACAACAACTTTTGCAGAAATGTTCGATTTAAGTTTCAATGCTAAAATAATAGACACTCCAGGAATAAAAGGCTTTGGTGTAGTTAATATGGATAAAGAAGAGGTTGGCGATTATTTTCCAGAAATTTTTAAACTAAAACAAAACTGTAAGTTTAATAACTGTTTACACCTAAAAGAACCTAAATGTGCTGTTAAAGAAGCTTTAGAAAACCAAGAAATACCATATTCGCGTTATAGAAGCTACGTACAAATTCTTGAAGGAGAAGACGAACATTACCGAACCGATATTTGGGATAAAGAATGAAAGCAGTTATACAACGAGTATTAAAAGCAAGCGTAACCATTGAAGGCGAAAAAGTAGCGACAATAGAAAACGGACTTTTAGTATTGTTAGGCATAGTAAATGATGATGCCCAAAACGATATTAAATGGTTATCCAATAAAATAGTAAACCTTCGCGTTTTTAATGACGAAAACGGTGTTATGAATACATCGTTAAAAGATATAAACGGTAATGCCATTGTGGTTAGTCAATTTACACTACATGCCTCAACAAAAAAAGGAAACAGGCCAAGTTATATTAAAGCAGCAAAACCAGATATAGCCATACCAATTTATAAAGATTTTGTAAAACAAATTGAAACCGATTTAGGTAAAAAAGTACAAACGGGCCAATTTGGAGCAGACATGAAGGTCGAATTATTAAATGATGGGCCAGTTACTATAATTATAGACACAAAGCATAAAGAATAAAATATAATGGCATCAATTTTTGGGCATGCCGTATTAGGCTTAACAATAACAAAGGTTATAGATAATAAAAACCTTAAATGGTTGCTGTTGGCTGCTGTTTTTTCTACCATTTTACCAGATTTTGATGTTGTAGCCTTTAAGCTAGGCATTGCTTACCAGCACCCTTTAGGGCATCGCGGATTTACACATTCCATACTTTTTGCAATACTTTGGGCATTAGTATTAATGTTTACAATAGGCAGAAAACATAAGCTTATTTGGTTTTTGGTTATTTTTCTTTCTACAATATCTCATGGTGTGTTAGATGCCATGACGTCTGGTGGCGAAGGCGTAGGCTTTTTTATCCCTCTTAATAATGAAAGATTTTTCTTTTCATTTAGAAGCATATTGGTGTCTCCATTAGGAATTAAAAACTTTTTTTCTACTTGGGGTATAAAAGTGCTTTTAAGTGAATTTAAGTACATAGTTTTGCCATGTTTTTTTACTTTTACTGTAAGATTTTTAATAAAAAAGCTATATTAGTCCTTTAGTTTATTAATTGATTTTTTTCTTTACTAGAAAAGATAGTTGTTTTTGTAGGTATTAAAACCTCAATTATATATTATAAATAACAAGTATGAAATTAAAGCTTATTCTAAGTATTTTATTTTTATTTATCGCAACGCTTTCCTTTTCTCAAGAAAACTTACTTACAAGTTTTAGTATTCCACCCAACCTTAATAAAAATGCAAATGCAGTAATTAGGTCTAATACTGTACAGGTCGAATTAAAATCGCATTACGAAATGTTTGTATCTGTTAAAAGAATAATTACAGTATTTAATAAAGAAGGAAATCATGCTATTAATGCCTATGTACATTATGATAATAATGTTAAAATAAAAAACCTAGAGGCTATTGTTTATAACAATTTTGGTAATCAAATAAAAAAAATAAAAAAGCACGAGTTTAAAGATGTAAGTGCTGTAGATGGTGGCACCTTATATTCAGATTCTAGAGTTAAATATCTAGAATTTACACCAATTAGCTACCCTTATACTATAGAGTTTGTATGCGAAACCATAAGTAATAATACAGCATTTATACAATCTTTTATGCCTATTGATGAGTATTTTGTTAGTGTTGAAAATAGTAGTTATCAAATTAATTATCCTTTAAATTTAAAGATAAGAACCAAAGAGAAAAATTTTCAAGATTTCGATTTACAAAAAGAAAAATTTAATGGGCAAATTAAATACCATGTTAAAAATATTCAAGCTTTAAAACCAGAAGAATATGCACCTGCATTTTTTGATATTGCTCCTAAAGTATTATTAGCATCAAAGTATTTTACCCTAGAAGGAGTAAGGTCTCAGGTTGAAACTTGGGACGATTTTGCAAAATGGATGTATCACGACTTAATAAAAAGCACACACGATTTGCCCGAAAGTACCATAACAATGGTTCAGGATTTGGTAAAGAACGAACCAAATAATATAGCAAAGGCAAAAAAAATATACGAGTATGTGCAAAATAAAGTAAGATATATAAGTGTGCAAGTTGGTATTGGCGGTTGGAAACCTTTTAATGCTTCAGAAGTCGATAGGTTGGGTTATGGCGATTGTAAAGCTTTAACAAATTATACCATGGCTCTTTTGCAGGCTGTAGGAATTACATCTAACTACACGGTAGTTTATGCCGGAGAATCTCAAAGGCATATTGAAAATGATTTTGCAGCCATGATGGGTAATCATGTTATTCTTAATATACCAACAGATACAGAAGATGTTTGGTTAGAGTGTACAAGCCAAAAATTACCATTTGGTTTTATAGGAGACTTTACTGATGATAGAGATGTGCTAGTAATTACACCAAATAGTGGCAAAATAAAGCATACTAAAAAATATAGTGTAAACGAGAACATTCAAAAAATTAAAGGCCGTTGTAGTATTACTAACAATGGGGTTTTAAATACCAATGTTATGATAACCTCGAAAGGAATACAGTATGATAACAAGTATTGGTTAGAAACCGAAGTTGAAAGAGATTTAAATGAGCATTACAAGAATAGGTGGCGTTATATAAATAATATAACTATAAATAATATAACTATTGAAAATAATAAAAATAATGCCGAATTTATTGAACACATTAATTTCAATGCAACCAATTACACAAAAAAAGTAGGAGACAGAATGTTGCTAACCCTAAACGCCTTAAACAGAAACACACATATTCCCAATAGATATAGAAACAGAAAGTTACCGCTTAAGATAAACCGTGGATTTAAAGATATAGACGAGTTAGAAATTAAGCTTCCAACCAATTATAAAGTTGAAGCAATACCAAAAAATAAAACCATTCAAAATAAATTTGGAAGCTATAAAACAGAGTTTGTCGTTATAGATGAAAACACACTTATTTATAAGCGCGAATTTATAATTAATGATGGCCTATTTACAAAGGAAGACTATAGCCCATTTAGAGAATTTTACAAAGAAGTTTCAAAACAAGATAACGCTAAAGTTGCTTTAATTAAAAAATAACAATTACTATTAATATGAGAATTATTACTATTTTATTTTGTATGTGTTTTTCTTTAACACTATTATCTCAAGACTTTAAATTTGGAAAAATATCAAAAGCCGAGCTTCAAGAAAAGTATAATACTTTAGATTCTTCGGCAAGTGCAACGTATTTGTATAAGTATAGGAAAACCCATTTCGAGTACTTTCAAGATAAGGGGTTTCAGCTTTTTACAGAAGTGCATCAACGTATTAAAATTTATACCCAAGAGGGGTTTAATCATGCAACCCACCAAATTATGTTATATAATAGAGGAGGCAATAAAGAAAAAGTGTCTAACCTAAAGGCATATACATATAATATGGTTAATGGTAAGGTAGAGGATACCAAACTGCAAAAAAATGGTGTTTTTGAAACAGAATATGATGATTATCGCGACCTATATAAATTTACAATGCCTAATTTAAAGGAAGGCTCTGTAGTTGAATTTAGGTATACTATTCTTTCAGATTTTATTTCAAATATTGATGATTATGTTTTTCAGCATGATATTCCTGTAAAAAAATTAGAAGCTATTTTTGAAACACCCGAGTATTTTAACTTTAAAGTAAACACTAAAGGGTTTTTGTCTATTAATCCTAAAAAAGAAAAAGTTCCAGGCAAGATAACATTTCAAAATAAAGAAAGATATGGTTCTAACGGAACAACAGATTTTTCTTCGTCTGATTTAAATTTCATGAAAAATGTTACAACCTATAGTTTAACCAATATTCCAGCTTTAAAGGACGAACCCTATGTAAATAACATATCTAATTATCAATCTGCGGTTAACTACGAGTTGTCTTATATACAGATGCCACAATCGTCAACAGAATATTATTCAACCACATGGGAAGATGTTGTAAAAGCAATATATAACAACCCTAGCTTTGGTTCAGAATTAGATAAAACTAGTTATTTTAAAACCGATGTTGAAGCTTTAATAAAAACCACTTCAGATCCAATGCAAAAAGCACTATTAATATTTAATTTTGTTAAAAGCAAAATAAAATGGAATGGTTATTATGGTAAGTATTGTAATTCAGGAGTTAGAAAAGCCTATAAAGAACAAGTAGGTGGTGTTGCAGAAATAAACTTAATGCTTACGGCTATGTTAAGATATGCAGGATTAAATGCCAACCCGGTTTTAGTAAGTACAAGAGAAAACGGAGTGCCATTATTCCCAACCAGAGAAGGGTATAATTATGTAATTTCCTGTATTGAAACCCCAAAAGGTATTGTTTTGTTAGATGCTACTAATACGTTTTCTGCACCAAATGTTTTGCCTTCAAGAGTGCTAAATTGGGAAGGTAGAATTATAAGGAAGGACAATACATTTTCAACAGTAAACCTATACCCAAGCCAGAAGTCTAAAAAAATCGTTTCTCTATTTTTAAGTTTGGATGAAACAGGTACAATAAAAGGCGGAATTAGAAATATAAAAACGGCAAATAACGCATTGTTATACAGAGAAAATTACATAAATACAGATAATAATACTTTTATTGAAAATCTAGAAAACGAATATAACGGTATGGAGATTTCAGATTTTACTGTTAAAAACGATAGAGATTTATCTAAGCCTATTATGGAATCCTTTAAGTTTTCTTTAGAAAATCAAGCAGATATAATTGGAGATAAAGTATATTTTTCGCCAGTATTTTTTCTAAAAACAAAAGAAAACCCATTTAAGTTAGAAAAAAGAGAATTTCCTGTAGATTTTGGATACCCTTCAAGCAGTAAATACACTATTGTTGTAAATTTGCCAGAAGGATATAAAGTAGAAAGCGTACCAGAATCAACGGTTATAGCATTACCAGATAATTTAGGGAGCTTTAAGTATAATATATCGCCAACAGATAGTAAAGTACAAATTGTAATTGAGTCGGAAATAAATCAGCCAATAATTTCACCAGTTTATTATGATGCGTTAAAATCATATTTTAAAATGTTGGTAGAAAAAGAGTCAGAACAAATCGTGTTAACCAAAGCATAATGAATATTAAAAACGCACAAAAAGAAGTAGATAATTGGATAAAAGAACACGGTGTTCGTTATTTCAATGAATTAACAAACATGGCGCAGCTTACAGAAGAAGTAGGCGAAGTAGCCAGAATAATAGCTAGGCGTTATGGCGAGCAAAGCGAAAAAGAAAGCGATAAAGATAAAGACTTAGGCGAAGAGCTTGCCGATGTGTTATTTGTAGTATTATGTTTAGCAAACCAAACAGGTGTAGATTTACAAAATGCTTTTGATAAACGAATGGATAAAAAAGGAAAACGAGACCACGACAGGCATCACAATAACAAAAAACTTAAATAACTACTTTAATTTGCATGATGTGTTTAAAATTAAGCAAGAGCATAAAAAAATCATTAAGATTCATAGTATTAATCTCGATTATCGAGTAAATTTGCCACTTCTTTAAATTTAGGAATAATTAGAACATGCACTTTACACTTCAAAAATCCGAAATAGCAAAACAATCATCAGTTCAAATAACAGGATCAAAAAGCGAATCTAACAGACTATTGTTATTACAAGCCTTATACCCTGAGTTTAAATTAGAAAATGTTTCAAACTCCGATGATAGTAATTTAATGACAAACGCATTAAGCTCTCAATTAGAAATTGTAGACATCCACCATGCCGGTACAGCAATGCGTTTTTTAACAGCTTACTTTTCAATACAAGAAGGTAGAGAAACCATACTAACAGGTTCTAAACGAATGAAAGAGCGCCCAATACAAATTTTAGTTGAAGCCCTGCAAGAATTAGGAGCCGAAATTAGTTATGTAGAAAAAGAAGGGTACCCACCAATAAAAATAAAAGGGAAAAAGCTTATTAAAAATAAAGTATCTTTAAAAGCTAATGTAAGTAGCCAGTACATATCGGCCTTATTACTTATCGCATCAAAATTAGAGAACGGCCTAGAATTAACTTTAGAAGGCGAAATTACCTCTATTCCGTACATTAACATGACTTTAAGTTTGTTGGACGAAATAGGAGTAGAAACATCCTTTAACAATAATGTAATAACTGTAAAACCCAACACAAAAACGTTAAATGCTAAAACGTTAACTGTAGAGTCCGATTGGTCTTCGGCATCATATTACTTTAGTATTGTGGCTTTAAGCGATGTTGGAACAGAGATAACTTTGTCGTCTTATAAAGAAAATTCATTACAAGGCGATTCTTCATTAGTAGAAATTTATAAACATTTTGGTGTATCTGCAGTTTTTAATAAAAATACACTAACACTAAAAAAAGAACCATCTAAATTAGCACCCTTAACTTTAGATTTAAAAAATGCACCAGATATAGCGCAAACCATAGCTGTAACCTGTTTTGCCTTAGGTATACCGTGCGATTTAATAGGGCTACATACACTTAAAATAAAAGAAACAGATAGGCTTGTTGCTTTAAAAACCGAAATAGAAAAATTAGGAGGGCAAGTAAAAATCACAGACAAATCATTACATCTATCGGCTTCAAGTGGTATAAAATCAATGGTTTCAATAGCCACTTATAACGACCACAGAATGGCAATGGCATTTGCACCATTAGCTTTAAAAACAGCCATTACTATAGAAGAAGCCATGGTAGTTTCAAAGTCATATCCAACCTTTTGGAATGATTTAGAGTCTATTGGTTTTCAAATAAGTAAATAATAAACAGCTATTTACTTGACAACCCCTATGTTCAGATTGTATATTTGCATCTTTCTCACAAAAATTAATAAAAAGTAACACATGAAATTATCAAACTTTGGCTTCGAGTTACCAGACGAACTACTAGCAGAATACCCAGCTGAAAACAGAGACGAATCGCGTTTAATGGTACTTAATAGAAAAGAGCAAACTATAGAGCATAAAATGTTTAAGGATGTTATTGACTATTTTGATGAAGATGATGTATTAATCTTAAATAACACCAAAGTGTTTCCAGCAAGACTTTATGGAAATAAAGAAAAAACAGGAGCAAGAATTGAGGTGTTTTTATTAAGAGAATTAAACGAAGAGCAACGTTTATGGGATGTTTTAGTAGACCCAGCACGTAAAATAAGAATAGGAAATAAACTATACTTTGGAGATGATGAAACCCTAGTCGCAGAAGTTATAGATAATACAACATCAAGAGGGCGTACCTTACGCTTTTTATACGATGGTTCATACAGAGAATTTCGTTTAAAACTAAACGAATTAGGAGAAACACCACTACCAAAATACATAAAAAGAGATGTAGAACCAGAAGACGAGTCGCGTTACCAAACCATATTTGCAAAAAACGAAGGCGCAGTAGCAGCACCAACAGCAGGGCTTCACTTCTCAAAACATTTATTAAAACGCTTAGAAATAAAAGGCGTAAACTTTGCAGAAGTTACATTACACGTAGGATTAGGAACATTTAATCCTGTAGAAGTAGAAGACTTATCTAAACATAAAATGGATAGCGAAGAGTTAACCATAGACAGCAAAGCTGTAGAAATTGTAAACAAAGGACTTAAAGAAAAACGTCGTGTATGCGCTGTAGGTACAACAGCCGTTCGAGCCATAGAAAGTTCTGTATCTACAAACGGCATGTTAAACGAATTTGATGGTTGGACCAATAAATTTATTTTCCCACCGTACGATTTTAGCATACCAAATGCCATGATAACCAATTTTCATACCCCAAAATCAACACTATTAATGATGGTATCTGCATTTGCCGGGCATGATTTTGTAAAACGAGCTTACGAAGAGGCAATAAAAGAAGGCTACAATTTTTATAGCTACGGCGATGCCATGTTAATTATATAAAAAAACAAACCTAAAATCATAAAAAGTCTCGTTTATAACGGGGCTTTTTCTTTTTTGGCAGGTATATTAGGGCATTACCCAAGGGTCGGGCTTTCGGCAGTCGCTTTTTTGTGTTGCATAGGCGCAACAACACAAAAAGAGCTTCAACAAAGCCTCAATCCCTAATGCACAAAAACAGTATCAAACCATAATTATCAAATCATAATTCATAATTAGAAAAACCTTTCCTTATTTTTGCAATACATATGGCAACAGCTAAAAAAGACATACGCGCATTAACCAAAGAACAACTCAGAGAATTCTTTGTAAAACAAGAAGACAAAGCCTTTCGTGGTAACCAAGTTTACGAATGGTTGTGGCAAAAATCGGCACATAGTTTTAATGATATGACAAACCTATCAAAACAAACCCGACAAATGCTAGAAGATAACTTTGTAATTAATCATATTAAAGTAGATCAAATGCAACGTAGCAGCGATGGCACCATAAAAAATGCCGTACGCTTACACGATAATTTAGTAGTAGAATCTGTTTTAATACCAACAAAAACAAGAACAACGGCCTGCGTATCCAGTCAAGTAGGCTGTAGTTTAGATTGTAAATTTTGCGCAACCGCACGTTTAAAACGAATGCGCAACTTAAATCCAGACGAAATTTACGACCAAGTCGTAGCTATAGATAACGAAAGCCGTTTATACCATAACAAACCATTAAGCAATATAGTATTTATGGGTATGGGCGAACCACTAATGAATTATAATAACGTATTAAAAGCTATAGATAAAATTACATCGGACGAAGGCTTAGGTATGTCGCCAAAACGAATAGTTGTTTCAACATCGGGAGTACCAAAAATGATAAAAAAAATGGCCGACGACGATGTTAAATTTAAACTAGCCGTATCCTTGCACTCTGCAATAGATGAAGTACGAACTTCTATCATGCCATTTAACGCTACATTTCCACTAAACGATTTAAGGCAGGCCCTACAATACTGGTATGCCAAAACAAAAAACAGAATAACATACGAGTATGTAGTATGGAAAGGTATTAACGACAAAAGAAAAGATGTTGATGCCTTAGTAGAATTTTGCAAATTTGCACCAAGTAAAGTTAATATAATTGAATATAACCCAATAGACGATGGTGAGTTTCAACAAGCCCAATCTACGGCTATAGATATGTATGTAGAAATACTCGAAAAAAATAATATTACCGTAACCGTAAGAAGAAGTAGAGGCAAAGATATTGATGCAGCTTGCGGGCAATTAGCTAATAAAACTTAAAAATAAGCTTTCTAAAACCTATATTTTAACCGCGTTTTAAATACACTATAAATTGAAAGTAGTAGAACAAATAAAACAACCTATAGCCTTCGAAATGGATCTTTTCGAGCAAAAGTTTCAACTTTCTATGTCAAGTAAAGTAGCGTTGTTAAATAGAATTACACATTACATAGTAAACAGAAAAGGCAAACAAATGCGACCAATGTTTGTGTTTTTAGTAGCCAAAATGGTTTCTAATGGAGAGGTAAGAGAGCGCACTTATAGAGGCGCATCAGTTATAGAGTTAATTCATACAGCAACTTTAGTGCACGACGATGTAGTTGATGATAGTAACCGTCGCAGAGGCTTTTTTTCGGTAAACGCATTATGGAAAAATAAAATAGCGGTTTTAATAGGCGATTTTTTACTTTCTAAAGGTCTATTACTTTCTATTGATAATAACGATTTCGATTTGCTTAAAATAATATCTATTGCCGTTCGAGAAATGAGTGAAGGCGAATTGCTTCAAATTGAAAAAGCAAGAAAACTAGATATTACAGAAGATGTATATTATGAAATTATTCGTCAAAAAACAGCAACTTTAATTGCAGCTTGTTGTAGTTTAGGAGCAGCATCTGTAAAGCCAGAATCTAGTCATGTAGAAACTATGCGTAAGTTTGGAGAATTAATAGGTATGGCATTTCAAATAAAAGACGATTTATTTGATTACGGAGATACCCAAATAGGAAAGCCTACAGGTATTGATATTAAAGAGCAAAAAATGACTCTGCCTTTAATATACGCCTTAAATCAAGCTCCAATAAAAGAAAAAAAATGGCTTATTAATTCTGTGAAAAACCATAATAAAGATACCAAACGAGTAAAAGAAGTTATAGCTTATGTAAAGGCTAATGGCGGGTTAGATTATGCTATAAATAAAATGAAAACATTTCAAGAAGAAGCACTTAATTTACTTAAAACCTATCCAGAATCTGAGTATAAAAATTCATTAAAGCTTATGGTGAATTACGTTATTGATAGAAAAAAATAACTCTAGTTGTTGTTTAAATAGTAATCTAACGATGTTAAATTATGTAGCCTTTATTCAGGACGGGGCAGCATTATGCACAACGTGTTTGTATATGGAAAGTTGCGTGTTTGCGTGCGAGGATTTTCCGAAGGAAAATCAGACGTAGCAAACGTGCAACGACCTTTGATTAAGCACAATATAGCAATTTTTTATATACGTCTTAACTTAGCAATTCACTAAATTTATTATTTAATCATAAAGAACCAAAGAGAGGAATAAGGTTATTATAACTTCAATTTTATCTTCGGAAAGTGATTGATAAAATATAATGTGTTTCCCAGATTTTAGTCCGAGCAAGTTTTTGTTTATTCCGTCATATTCTTTTCCAACATCAGGATTTTGTCCGATTCCATTACACGCTAACTTTATTGTCGCATAATATTTGTCCGCCTGTTTTGCTGACCATTTTTCAAAAGTATAATCCCAAATGTCATTCAAGTCATCAATGGCTTTTTGTCTTAATATTACTTTAGCCATTTTTTCTTTTTTCCGCTTTTAGTCTTTTTAGATTTTCGTCAAAGTCAAAGTCTTCCACTAATGGGCTGTTTAGTCCTTCTTGAATTGCATTTCGTAAAGCAATTACTTTACTTTCTTCATTTTCCAAAAGTCTAAGTCCAGCTCTGATTACTTCACTAACGTTTTTGTATCGTCCAGCAGATACTTGAGTTTGTACGAACTGATCAAAATAATTTCCAAGCGATATTGATGTGTTTTTCATTTCGTTTTTAATTTTAATCAAATATACCAAATATTGGTAAAATAATCAAATTTGTAGATTTTCGCTCAAATTACACCCAACGTTAAGTATAAGAATAGTAGCCGACTGCGTGGTACTTTCCTGTCAAGTTACCATGAAGTTGAAGCGGGCTACAATCCCTGAATTTACTACTATCTCGGCTATTATTTTTATACATTGTTGTGCATTCGTTTTTTTTCAATCTCCATATTTAGGATTCAACTTTGTAGGAATTGGGGCATTAGTATCTTTCCACCATTTTTGTAAATCCTCTAAAAGTTCTTCTACCTTTTCAGGCTTGGCTTCTGCTAAGTTGTTTTGCTCTCCAATATCTTCAGATAGGTTATATAATTCAATGGCATCATCTTCAAAATAGTAATGCATTTTCCAATCGTCCTTGCGTATCACAGAACCAGGCCTTGTTCTAAATAAAGGGTCTCTGTTTTCGTTGTCTTTTCTATTATAAGACTCCAAATAGATTGGGAAATGCCAAAATAATGGGCGTTCTAGTGTTTCTGTTTTTCCTTCTAGCACCGAAGATATATTAACTCCATCTAATTCCAGTTGGGTATTCTGAATACCAGCATAATTCAAAATAGTTGGAAAGATATCGAGATTGGTAATTGTTACATCGCTCTTTGTATTTGGTTTAATTATGTTATTATAAACGAAGAAAAAGGGCTCTCGAATACCGCCTTCGTAATAACTCCCCTTTCCTGCTCGTAAAGGTTTTTGTTTAGTTACTCCATACAAACCTCCATTATCTGATGTAAACACAATCAAAGTATTATCAAAAATATTTTTGTCTTTTAATGTTTGGATAAGCAACCCAATATTTCTATCTAGATTATCTACCATGGTAGCATACTCATAGTTTTTTTGACCATTCCAAGGTGCCTTATTCTTATATTTAGGTAACAAGCTATCTACTGGCGTTATAGGGGTATGTACTGCATAGGGAGAATAGTATAAAAAGAATGGAGAAGCAACAGTATCAACAAATTCTATAGCCTTTTCCATAACCAAATCAGTTAAATATTCACTTTTCCCTTTAGTAATATTCACGCTTTTATAAGGCGGGTAGTAACTTTTTGGAAGACCTGCATGACTACCACCTATATTTACATCAAAACCGTCTTCAAGTGGGTTGTGACTTAAGTGCCACTTGCCTGCATGACAGGTAGTATATCCATTACTTTTTAAGACTTCAGGAATTACAATGAATTTTGAAGCTAAGAGGTTTGTGTTTTTTGTTGGAATTAATTTACGGTCTTTAGCTTGTCCTCTTTCAGAAGAATTCACCGTATAAATCCCATGACGTGGAGTCCACATTCCTGTCATTAAACAGGCTCTACTTGGTGCGCAGTTTGCTGATGCTGCATAACCATTGGTAAATACCATACCTTTGGTAGAGAGCGCATCAATATTAGGCGTTTCGTAATATTCACTCCCCATAAAACCAACATCTTTCCAACCCATGTCATCAATGTTTATAATGACTAGGTTGGGCTTAATTCCATTTTTATTTGTTGGTCCAATGATACAAGCATTAACTGATAAAACCAGAATAATAGAAATGACTATTATTAATCTCATATTTTTATCTACACAAAATCTCATATTCTCCTTTTTTAAAATGATGCACAACGGTCTCGTATAACCGTCAGTTACGGGTTAATATGCGTTAATTTTCGGTTTAGCACTGACATTAGCAATTCCGAGTGGATTCGGACGTAGTCGAATCCGCCGTAATTGCGGTTATACATCTTAACTTAGCAATTCACTAAATTTATTATTTAATCATAAAGAACCAAAGAGCGGAATAAGGTTATTATATACGCAGAGACCTAGATCTCGTCAACATTGATAATCCCCTCTCTTATCTACGTTAAATTCGTTCAGTTCTAAGAAGCTTTAGACTTCGATTTCAAGTTGTTGAATTCTCAGTAGATTGGCTCTTTACAATTCTATTTTCTTATGACTAAAGATATAAAATATTTTGGTTTAGACATTAGTAAAGATGTCTTTGATGTATGCGATAATCATCACAATTATTATCAATTTAAAAACAGTTTAATAGGCTTTAAAAAGTTGCTAAAATTATTAGATCATAATACGGTTTGCGTTATGGAAGCTACCGGTTACTATCATGTACGCTTGTCTTACTTTTTATTAGATAATGGTTTTAAGGTTAGCATAGTAAATCCATTAAAAATTAAGCGTTATATTCAAATGGAAATGTGTAAAATCAAGACAGATAAGAGTGATTCCAAGATGATTCAGCTTTATGGACAAGACCAAAAACCTAAGTTATGGTTTGGTCAATCAAAAACGCAGCAAGAGAGTTTGCAAATATCGCGTTTACTTAGTGTTTATAGTAAACAAAGCACTCAAATTAAAAATAAAATTCATGGAGAAATAGTTTTAGGCACCCCATCAAAAGCAGTTTTAGGCTCTTTAAAGAGACAATTAAAAAGTTTAAAAAAGGAGATAGAACTATTAGAAACAAAGTTAGAAGAGAATGTAAAATCAGAGTATCAAGCATCCTTAACCCTTTTAAAAAGTATACCAGGAATAGGAAGTAAAACAGGATTAATGTTATTGGTTTTTACAGATGGTTTTAAGCGTTTTGAAAGTTCAAAAGAACTGTGTAGTTATGCTGGTATAACACCAATAATAAGGCAATCGGGAAGTAGTATAAAGGGGCGACCCCGAATAAGTAAAATGGGAAATCCAAAACTTAGAAGCTTATTGTTTATGTGCAGTTTTAATGCCTGTAAATATAATAGTGCTTGTAAAGCACTATTTGATAGAATTGTGGCAAAAGGAAAATGTAAAAAACTTGTTTTAATAGCGGTTTGTAACAAACTATTAAAGCAGGCTTTTTCTATAGTTAAAAAAGGAATACCTTATAACCCTGAGTTTAGAAGTACTTTGGTTATAAAACAATAATTTTTACTTGTTTTTTACCTCAGTTCTTTGTTGGCAACTGGCTTTTTTCAGTCGTAAATTCTAATAATTTCTCCATTTCCTTTTCCGTTTACACTTCTTACATATCCGTTAATTACTTTTTTCATTGGTATCGGATTGTGTCCTGGGAAATAATCTTTGTATTTTTCATAAGCATCTTCAACCATTCCTGAAGAAACTACATTTACCCTAATTCCGTTTTCAATTTCAAGTGCAACAGCTTTTACGAAACTATGTATTCCACCATTTACCATAGCAGCACTTGCAGTTTTCACAACTGGGTCATCTGCTAAAATTCCTGTAGATAGAGTTATAGAACCATTAGAATTTAAATAATTCTGTCCAATGCGTACAAGATTAACTTGTCCCATTAGTTTACTTTTAAGACCGATATAATAATCGTCTTCAGATAGTTTATTGAAATCGTCCCATTTTGCTTCTCCAGCGATACAAATTATAGCATCCACTTTTCCAATCTTTTCAAACATCGATTGTATTGAACTACTATCAGCAATGTCAACAGTCACGTCTCCATTGGTTCGTCCAGCAATTATGATTTCGTTTTTTTCTTTAAAATGTGAAACAACAGTTTTTCCTATTGTTCCGTTTCCTCCAATTATTAAAATTTTCATTGTTTTAATTTTTAAGTTAAGCATTTAGTCTTGTTACATTTCTCTTTTTTATTTCTTGACTTATATATCGTTAAAGTCGCAATGATGCTCCAAAGCAGATTGGTTACAAATGGTGGGATAGCATTGTAGTAATAACAGTTTATGGCTATTAAAAGTCCTCCAAGCAAGTTTAAATACTTGCCATAGTCCAAATATTTTTTGTTTTCGATTAACGTTAGGGCATAGGCAAGGATTATCAATCCTGAACCTGACCAACCTAAAATGTCAATTAATAATTTCATAGTTTGTTATATTGCGAAATGTCGATATATTTTGTCAATTTTTTTTTTATGTTAGAAAATCCGTAAACTGTTTAATAGTCTCTTCGTTCCTTTTTAAATAAGACCATTTACCGTGTCTTGTTGATATTAAAAGTCCGCATTTTTCCATATTGGTCAAATATGTTGAAATCGTTGATTGAGATAATTCCGTTTTTTCTTGAATATAAGTTACACAGACACCATCGTTAAAATGCTTTAATGTTTCGTGTGGTGGAAAATGTTTCTCTGGTTCTTTCAACCATTCCAATATCTGAAATCTGATTTGGTTCGATAAACATTTACCTATTTCTGTTGCTGTTTTCAAATTCATACTTCAAATATATTGATAATTCTCGATATGTAAAAATGAATTCGTGTTTTTGTTTGAAGCTCGATGTTTTTTTAGCTTGTTGCCAACGGTCTCGGCTATGAGTAGTTGCGTGGTTTAGTACTAAACTTTGCAAGTACACACCAATCTGAAAATCCGCGAGGATTTTCAGAAGTAGGCGAGAACAAGCAATTACTTATAGCCATTGTTGTGCATAGTGCTTTTTATTTTATTATCTCAAATGTATCTATAAAATCTAAAAATTTCTTTTCTACATTATTATCGTCTGTAACTTGAAGCATATAACTTTTCATTTTATGATGAAAAAAAACAGCTTTTGTTGTTCTGTTATCTTGTGTATTCTCATAATAAACAGCATCATAATCCTTGAATTTTTTACGACTATTTTTTATTGACATTTCATCTAACTTGGTTTGATAATAGTCTAAATCGTTTTTATTGTAATCTTCAATTTCTTTATCATTTTTTCCAAACAAAACTTGGTCAAAAGAACTCACATTGATATTGTAATCTGTATTATTATGATAAACGTGATATGGTTTTGAGTTATCTGCCATTCCAGCTTGTTTCATTTGTTGAATTCGTAATTTATCCAACTTTAATTCTCCTTTACATTTAACCATAAAACCATCTTCTTGAAAAACCTGATAACCTTCTTCAAGTGCTTTATTCTTGTCAAATGAATTTGCAACAGGAATATTTATTGAATTCGTTTTTCTTGAAATTGACTTAATACTTTTTGCAATTTCATCAAAGGTGTTATCACTCAAAGTCATTGATTCTATATTGAATTGAGTATCTTTTGACTGAACTATTGCGAAAGTAATGTAAGAAGTTAGAGTAACTAAACCAGCACCTTTGCCTTTAACATCATTTTTATAAAAGGAAATGATTCCTTTTAAATCATCATTTTCAAAATTTTCTGTTTTCACTAATCGTTTGTTCTTATAAAGGTCTTTAGCATCTTGCGCAGAGGAATATTCTTGAATCTCTTTGTTTAAATCTGTAGAATTAGCAAATTTTGTTTCTATTAATAAAAATGATGTCTCTCCAGATTTCCAAACTTTTCTTCCCTCACTATTTCCATAACTAAAATAGTCAGATGGTATTTCGATAGTAAAGTTATCAGTCAGTTCTTTTTTAGAGTATTTTGTTTCCTTTTTTTGGTTACAAGAAAGTATTATAGTTGATAATATAATAATTGATGAAATGCGTTTTAATTGAATCATATTTTTTTAATTACAAGCTCTAAATAAGAGCATTACTATTAGTCCTGAAATTCCATAATAAATGAACATTTGAAACATTTTAGAGCCAGCTTGTTTAGTAGCTTCTACACTTAAATCTGCAATCTCTTTAAGTGTTTGTTTTGCTAAATCCACCGCTTGCCTGCGTGCATTTCTCATCCATTTTTCTAAAGTTTCATCTTCTACTTCATATTCATAGCTTCTTGATTTTGTTTTAGTGTTTTCTTCTTTCTCGTATTTCCTTTCTTCTCGTTGATATTGAGTTTGTTCTTTAAACTCTTTGTATTTTGAATATTCAATATCATATCTTCTTCTTGCATCGCTATCTTTTAATATAAGATAAGCCTCATTAATTTCCTGCATTTTTATAGTAGTATCCAAACCAATGTTTTTATCGGGATGCCATTTTAATGCTTGGGTTTTAAACGCAAGTTTTATTTCAGTTTGAGTTGCTGTTTGAGGAATTTCGAGAATGGAATAATAATCCTTAAACACGATTAGTCTCTTTTGTCAAGTTGGTGTTTGTCAGTTTCAGTAATTTCATTTTTTACAGAAGGTTTTTTCCAAACTGCTCGAATTCCGGCAACCATTCCAGCAAAAAGAATTAACCCTAAAATTCCTGGTGTTCCACTTCCTTTATTAGCTGCTACGATAACTCCAAATAAGAAAATGAATCCAATAATAATTCCGATTGTAACAATGACTTTTGACATATTTATAGTTTTGGTTAGTTTGTAAAATTCTAAATTAGTTTTATTTTTTCCTTACGGTTTTTCGCAATCAACTGTGTTATTTAATTTTTCGGTTGTTTCTTCAGCATTATGCACAACGTGTTTGTGTATGATTTCGTTGCGTGTTTAAGCAACTAATTTAGCAAATAAAAACCGAATAGAAAATCCGCGAGGATTTTCGTAAGTAGGCGAGAACTAGCAATAAATTATATACGGTGTTAGCAAACGTTATTTTTCTATCCATTCTTTAATTTGATTAACCCTTTTCGCATCATAGAAAATTCCTTGATTGCTAAATCCTTTTCCTGACTTATGAATTCCTATTACTATCAGTTTACCATTTTTTTCAATCCAGAGAGGTGAACCGCTACTTCCACCACGAGTGTTTAGTTTGTAATTCAATAATATATTTTCTGTAATATTAAATTTTGTTGTCGAATTGTGATAGTGAACTCTTGCTTTTTTGGGTTTCCAAAATTCAAAAAATCTAAAAAAAGGATAACCAGATATGTTAATTGTTTTAGAGTCTAGATTTTCAACAAGTTCTATTTCAAATTTTTTATTGCTTGATTTTTCTAAAACTTTATTAAAAACTTCTTTATTCTCAAATTTTATAACCGCATAATCATAGAATCTATGTAGAGAATCAATTTTGTACTCTTTTGGATAAAAAATGTTTTCATTAAATTTACATTCGACTGTTATTTTTCCAAATGGTGAATTGTTTTGCTTGCTATATCCTGGATAAATACTAATTGAATCTTTTCCGTTAACATTATGAGCATTAGTTATAATACTATTTTCGTTTATCATTATTCCAGTTCCGTGAAAAGTACTACCATTTTTATGCATCAGTAATTTAACTACATATGCGTAAGGATATTCTGTAGGATTTATTTTTTTGGCTTGACAAAAAACAGAGTTTGTAAAAAGTATCAGAAATAAGGCAGATAATATTGATGTTTTCATTTTTGTTGATTTTTTATTTATCTTAGGTTTACTGTTTTGCAAACGTTATTTGTTGTCAAGGTTTGTTGCAGTTTTTTCAGTTTTTACCTCATTAAAACTAACGTTTATACCTAATCCAATCCAAGCATTTCCATCGTGTTTCCAATCTACTTCATTATCATTTTGTCCAAGAAAATCCCATCCCATAAAAATTCCAATATTTGCATATCTAGCTGGTTTTATTACACCACCTAATGAAAAGGTAAATGCAGAAGCAGTTCTATCTTCTGTTACATTACTATTTTTGCTAGTGAGATTGACACCAGTTAAACCTAATCCTATTGAAGCATCAAACCAAGAGTCTTGTTTGTAAATACTACCAAAACCAAAAACTAAATTTGCTTGTAAAGATAGGCTAGATTCAAAATCAAAATCGTCTCCACCTCCAATACTTCTCAATCTGAAAGGTACTGTGTAAGCTCCAAAAGCTACTCCTTTATATCTACTGTAAAGAGGTTGTACTAATTGATCAAATTTTTCTTTTTCTATACTAAAAACTTTGTCATTATTGTATTTAGTAAATGATGGACTTGTAGATTTGAAATTCCAATACTTAAAATAAATTCTATCATTATATTCATATAAGACACTAATTTTATTGCGTTTATTTATATCTATTGAGGAAGAAGTTCCGTTTTCTAGTTGTGGTGAAAACCCTTGAGGTAGAGATTGTATAAATTCATAACTTCCAGTTTTCAATTTTACTTCTTCTGTTCCTGTAAATGTAGGTGTAACTTGTGCATAGCTATTAAATCCTAAGAATAGGATTAAAATAAATTTTGTAATTGTTTTCATATTTGGTTGGTTTTGGTTTTTGCAAAGTAGTAATTTCTTAATGTTAGAACTATACCTAATAGTAGGTATTTAATGTTTGCTAACGTGTTTGTATATGGAAAGTTGCGTGTTTGCGTGCGAGGATTTTCCGAAGGAAAATCAGACGTAGCAAACGTGCAACGACCTTTTGATTTAGCTAAAATCAGCAATTTTTTATATACGGTGTTGG
>NZ_JBLWGD010000005.1:0-300579 GCF_048381495.1 Algibacter ulvanivorans | reverse complement strand
GTCTACTTCCGTAATCACCATGTTATTGTTATCGCCATCTGGATCGTTATCCCCATCTAATGCGTTAACTGGTACATCCGTGTTGATCGTCGCATTGCCTATCGTTTCATCGTCCGCTACTGGAGGTTCATTTACGGTAAGTGTAGCACAATTAACCTCATTTATACAATCATTATCATCATGAGTTATTAACAAACAATATTGTGTCCCATTTAATCCTGTTACATCTAAAATATTAAGCGTAATAGTATCCTCGCCAGAATAATTAGGGTTACCTGGCATAATTAATGTCCCGCCAGAATTTGGATCTCCTATATACCACTGGTAATTTATTCCAGAAGAAGCATCTGTTCCTGCTCCATAATCTGGTTCTCTTGCTGAAATTGGTCCTGTAAAAGAAGTTGTATTTGTAGCAGATGCTGAAGTAATAGTAAACGTTGTTGCACTACCTTGAGTTACTTCTTTGTTTGCCAAAGCTGTAGCATCAACAGCAACTTGAGTTGCAGTTGTTACTCCTGTTGTTGTTGCTTGGCCAGTTGTTTCATTTCCACCTGTAGTTCCCAAAGGCAAAGGAATACCATTATCATTAGATTGCGTACCAAGATTATTAGAACTACCTCCATTACTACCTCCTGATAGAGTTCCACTTGTTGTTAAGTTATCGGCCCCTTCAATAGCATCTGGACAACCATCATTATCTGAATCAGTATCTTGATAATCTGGAATACCATCACCATCTGTATCACAACTATTTATATGATTGTAATAAATATCATCAAAACGCAATCTATTATCTATTACATCATTATTTTGCTCATCATACAAATAGAATCTAAAATAATAAGTGGTTCCAGCTGTTAAAGAAATATAATAATCGTCTGAAAACGAAACATAAGTAGAACCTTGGGATAAATCTCCAATTTGTTTATTTTGAAAAAGTACTGTTGCTGTTGAAAAACTAGCATTTGTAGACATTTCTAATGCCATTTTAAAGAAACCTAATGGTGCGTCTTCATCACCAGAGGCGTTAGTCCAAAAACCACCACCAATAGTACTTAAAACCACATTACTTGCAACTGTATAAGACATCTGAACATAGTCGTTATTAGCCTTTGCATCAGCAAAAGTATCTTGATCAGCATTATCCAAAATATAAGTAAAAGAATAATTTCTTGATTCGTCTAAACCTGAACCAAATGATATATTTGATGAGCCGCTAAAACTTGAAGTAGGTGCTGTGTTTGAATCTCCATCAAAAGTAGCAAAATCTGATGTTCCACCATTTGCATTATGAAACCATCCTATTTGATGCTCAACTTTGCATTCATCTTCATCTAAAATACCATCGTTATCATTATCTAAATCTGCTGAATCTTCAACACCATCACCATCACTATCAGGTAAAACAGTAACTGATAAATTAGCAGGGTTTGATGTAGCAGACGCATTAACACCATCTAAAGTATAATCATCATTAACAGTATAAGGAATTGTAGCTGTACCAACAAAACCATTTACTGGTGAAAACGTTACATTTCCGCTAGAATCTACACTCCATGTACCATCAGCAGTTACTAAAGAATTCTGAATACCTGGAGTTGATGGATCTAAATCGACTGTAGCATCATCAATGTTCCCATCATTATCAACATCGGTACTTGTAACATTAAAAGTAGTTGGGTTATTTACAAGTGTGGTAGTAGTATTACTGTCTGCAACTGGTACTTCGTTAACAGCATCAACTGTAATTGAAACTTGTACAGTTTCAAACAAACTAAAATCTGCTGTTGTAGTTCCTGTTGCTGCACCATTTGCTCCTGGGCGAATAATTAATGTTTCAGATGTGGCACCAGCTAAAAACCTTAATTTATCAGTTCTCCATACATTTGGAGCCCCAGAAAGCTGTACTACTCTTACGCTTCCTCCGGCTTCAAATGTGTATTGATCGTTATAAACCCCTGCATATCTTAACCCAGATCCGTTGGCTTCTGTCACTGCTGTTAACGAATATGCTACAACTTCATATTCTTCACCTACAGTAAGGCCACCTATGGTTGTTGATACAGATTCTTCTGTACCACCACTTCCTAAATCTCTTAAGGATAACCAATCTGTATGTCCATTAGGAGGTAAAGGTAAATTTATATTAGTTGTACTTCCTGGGCTTACTACCCAATCTGTACCACCTCCACCAGTACCAGCATCAGCTGCAGTTGTACTATTTGATATATCTGGGGTACCACCAGCATCAAACCAACCTGCAGGAGCACAATTAGAACAATTGCCTGGATTTCCATCTGTAGCTGGAATTGTTTGGCCTAACCCGTTTTGAGCAAACAAGTAAATACACATGATTGCTAATAACGAAAAAGATTTTCTTAAAGAGAATCGAGTAGATATTTTCATATTATTTAGGGTAATTATTTTACTTAATTTTTTTATTTAAATTTTTATAATAAATCCACGAAAAAAGCCTACATCGTATATATACGATGTAGGCTTTTATATATAATTGTAGGTTTGTACTGTTCATATATTTGAGAAAAACAATTTGTAATTGTAATACTTTTCAATACCTATCAGCTAAATTACTATTTATATCGATAAAATGCAATTTTTAACAAAAATAGAATTTAAATTAAAATTAACAACTAGTATTCAATATTTATTATGCGAGCATAAAAAAATATATATAATAATAAACTAATTACTTATTAAGACACAAAATAAACCCCTTAAGTCACATAAATGATATATAAAAATTATATTTGCCAAAATTAAATTTTCATGTCTTTTTTAAAAGAAATACAACGTAGGCGAACTTTTGGTATTATTTCGCATCCTGATGCTGGAAAAACAACTTTAACCGAAAAACTTTTACTCTTTGGAGGAGCCATACAAGAAGCAGGCGCTGTAAAAAGTAATAAAATAAAAAAAGGAGCTACAAGTGATTTTATGGAAATAGAACGCCAGCGTGGAATTTCTGTAGCAACTTCTGTTTTAGCTTTTGAATATAATGGTATTAAAATTAATATTCTTGATACACCTGGGCACAAAGATTTTGCTGAAGATACATTTAGAACATTAACTGCTGTTGATAGTGTTATTGTTGTTATTGATGTTGCTAAAGGTGTTGAGGAACAAACTGAAAAATTAGTTGAAGTTTGTAGAATGCGAAACATACCAATGATTGTGTTCATTAACAAAATGGATAGAGAAGGAAAAGATGCCTTTGACTTATTGGATGAAGTAGAGCAAAAATTAGGACTTAAAGTAACACCTTTAAGCTTCCCTATTGGTATGGGTTACGAGTTTAAAGGTATTTATAATATTTGGGAAAAAAATATTAATCTTTTTAGTGGGGATAGTAGAAAAGATATTGAAGAAACTATAGAAATTTCAGATTTATCATCTCCTGAGTTAGATGAATTAGTTGGAGAAAAAGCAGCCAACACACTAAGAGAAGAAATTGAACTTGTTGAAGGTATTTATCCAGAATTTAATAAAGAAGATTATTTAAACGGAAACCAACAACCTGTTTTTTTTGGTTCGGCATTAAACAATTTTGGTGTTAGGGAGTTACTTGACTGCTTTGTTGATATAGCTCCAAAACCTAGGCCTAAACAAAGTGAAGAGCGCTTAGTAAAACCTGATGAAAAAAAGTTTAGTGGTTTTGTTTTTAAAATACATGCAAATATGGACCCTAACCACAGAAACCGTTTAGCATTTATTAAAATTGTTTCTGGAGAATTTAAAAGAAATACGCAATACCTACATGTTAGACATAATAAAAAAGTAAAGTTTTCAAGTCCTAACGCATTTTTTGCAGAGAAAAAAGAAATTGTAGACACCTCCTACCCAGGTGATATTGTAGGTTTACAAGATACTGGTACTTTTAAAATTGGTGATACGTTAACTGAAGGAGAAGTATTAAACTATAAAGGCATACCTAGCTTCTCGCCAGAACATTTTAGGTATATTAATAATGCTGATCCTTTAAAATCTAAACAATTATTTAAAGGTATTGACCAACTTATGGACGAAGGTGTAGCTCAATTGTTTACACTAGAGCTAAACGGCAGAAAAGTTATTGGTACAGTTGGTGCATTACAATATGAAGTTATACAGTATAGGTTAGAACACGAATATGGGGCAAAATGTACTTATGAAAATTTAAATGTGCATAAAGCCTGTTGGGTTGACCCTACTAACTATAAAACAGACGAATACAAAGAATTTATTAGAGTAAAGCAACGATTTTTAGCTAAAGACAAACAAAACCAATTAGTATTTTTAGCCGATTCTCCATTTTCATTACAAATGACACAACAAAAATACCCTAATATTAAGTTACACTTTACTTCCGAATTTGATTAAAATTTAACGATAAGTAGAAAAGAATAATTTACACAAAATAAAAAAAGCCTTTGAAGTTTAATTTCAAAGGCTTTTTTTTATGCTTGCCCCGTAGGACCAAAATTAAGTGGAATAGGAGGTTGTTCGTAATCCTTAATTTCGCCATGAGCGTTTTCAAATCTTGTAACATTATCCCCTAACGCTTTTAATAAACGTTTGGCATGTTGGGGTGTTAATATAATCCTAGACTTCACTTTATTTTTAGGTACTCCAGGCATTATGTTTACAAAATCTACAACAAATTCTGATACAGAGTGGTTTATTATTGCTAAGTTAGAATAGGTGCCTTCAGCAATTTTCTCATCTAATTCAATATTAATCTGTCCTTGTTTTTTATTGTCTTTTTCTTCAGCCATAACTGTATATTTTTAAATATTAAAAAAGCCTTCGAGTATAAATATACAAGAAGGCTTTTGTTTTATAAATTCCTACCCTCGCAGGAAAATATTTTTAATTATAATTTAATTCTTGCTTTACTTGCATCATTTCGTCAAACTCTTCTTTAGAGCCAACAATAATATCAGAATAACTTCTCATACCTGTACCAGCTGGAATTCTATGTCCAACAATTACATTTTCTTTCAAGCCTTCTAAAGTATCTACTTTACCAGCAACTGCTGCTTCGTTAAGTACTTTTGTTGTTTCTTGGAAAGAAGCTGCAGAGATAAACGATTTAGTTTGTAAAGATGCTCTAGTAATACCTTGAAGAATTGGCGTTGCTGTTGCTGGTTGTGCATCTCTAGCAACAACTAATGCTTTATCTTCTCTACGTAGAATTGAATTTTCATCTCTTAACTCGCGAGGCGAAACAATTTGCCCTGCTTTAAGTTTTGATGAATCTCCTGCATCTTCAATAACTTTCATTCCAAAGATATCATCATTTTCTTTAATGAAATCTGCTTTATGAGCTAATTGGTCTTCTAAGAAAATGGTATCGCCAGAATCGATAATTCTAACTTTACGCATCATTTGTCTTACAACAACTTCGAAGTGTTTATCGTTAATCTTAACGCCTTGTAAACGGTATACTTCTTGTACTTCGTTTACTAGATATTGCTGAACAGCAGAAGGCCCTTTAATATTCAATATATCGTTAGGTGTTATAGAACCATCAGATAAAGGCATACCTGCTTTTACAAAGTCATTTTCTTGAACAAGAATCTGGCTTGATAGCTTCACTAGGTATTTCTTAATATCTCCTGTTTTAGACTCTACAATAATTTCGCGGTTACCACGTTTAATTTTACCGAAAGAAACCACACCATCAATAGCACTTACAACAGCTGGATTAGATGGGTTACGAGCTTCGAACAACTCTGTTACACGAGGTAAACCACCAGTAATATCGCCTGCCTTAGCAGATTTACGAGGTATTTTAACTAATACTTTACCTACTTCAATCTTATCGCCATCATCAATCATTAAGTGTGCTCCAACTGGTAAGTTGTAAGAACGGATTGTTTCTCCTTTAGAATCTTCAATATGAAGTGTTGGTATAAGCTTTTTGTTTCTAGATTCTGAAATTACTTTTTCTTGGAAACCTGTTTGCTCATCAATTTCAACTTGGTATGTTACACCTTGTTCAATGTTTTCATACTTTATCTTACCAGCAAATTCTGAAATAATTACACCATTATATGGATCCCAAGTACATACAACATCTCCTTTGGTTAAGTTATCTCCATTTTTAATATTAATAGTAGAACCGTAAGGAATATTATTTGTACTTAAAACAATGCCAGTTTTCTTATCTGTAAGTTTAAGTTCGGATGTTCTAGAAATAACAATATCAATATCATTTCCTTCACTATCTTGCCCTTTAACTGTTTTTAAATCTTCAATTTCGGCAATACCATCAAACTTAGCAGCTAAATTATTTTCTTCAGAAATGTTACCTGCAATACCACCTACGTGGAATGTACGTAATGTTAACTGTGTACCAGGCTCTCCAATCGATTGGGCAGCGACTACACCAACAGCTTCACCACGTTGTACCATTTTTCCTGTAGCTAAATTACGTCCGTAACATTTTGCACAAATACCTTGCAATGCTTCACAAGTTAATGCAGAACGAACCTCTAAGCTTTCAATAGGAGAAGCTTCAATTGCCTTAGCAATATCATCTTCAATTAATTGGCCTGCAGATACTAATAATTCTTCAGTTAGTGGATCGTAAACATCGTTTAATGATACTCTACCTACTATACGTTCTTGTAATTTTTCAACTACTTCATCGTTTTTCTTTAATGGCTCTACTTCAACACCTCTTAATGTACCACAATCTTCAGTGTTAATAATAACATCTTGAGATACATCAACTAAACGACGTGTTAAATAACCTGCATCGGCTGTTTTAAGTGCGGTATCGGCAAGACCTTTACGAGCACCGTGTGTTGAGATAAAGTATTCTAAAATAGAAAGCCCCTCTTTAAAGTTAGAAAGAATTGGGTTTTCAATAATAGACCCTCCTCCAGCTGTAGATTTTTTAGGTTTTGCCATTAATCCACGCATACCTGTAAGCTGACGAATTTGTTCTTTAGATCCACGAGCTCCAGAATCAAGCATCATAAACACCGAGTTAAATCCTTGTTGATCTTCTCTAATACGTTTCATTGACAACTCCGTCAACTCTGCATTTGTTGAAGTCCAAATATCAATAACTTGGTTATAACGCTCATTATTGGTAATAAGTCCCATGTTATAGTTTCCGGTAATACCATCAACTAAACCATTTGCTTTATCAATCATACCTTGCTTTTCTGGCGGTATAATAATATCACCTAAACTAAATGATAATCCTCCTTGAAATGCAAATTTAAATCCTAATGTTCTAATATTATCTAAGAAATCAGCACATTCAGGAACCGATGTTACTTTAAGAATATCACCAATAATATCTCTTAAAGATTTCTTTGTTAATACTTGATTGATGAATCCGGCAGCTTGAGGAACATATTGATTGAATAATACTCTACCTACAGTAGTTTCTACAATCATTCTATCTAGCTTACCATCTTCATTAATATCGATAGTTCTTACTTTAATGCCAGCATTTAAATCGACCCTTTTCTCGTTAAAAGCAATTTCTACTTCTTCTGGAGAGTAAAAAGTTAGTCCTTCTCCCTTAATTGGAACTTCTGGAGTAGACTTACGTAACTTGGTCATATAATAAAGACCAAGTACCATATCTTGAGAAGGTACTGTTACTGGCGAGCCGTTTGCTGGATTTAAAATATTATGAGATGCCAACATTAATAATTGACATTCTAAAATAGCTTCGGGCCCAAGAGGTAAGTGAACTGCCATCTGGTCACCATCAAAATCGGCATTAAATGCAGTACATACCAATGGGTGTAACTGGATAGCTTTTCCTTCAATTAATTTTGGTTGAAACGCTTGAATACCTAAACGGTGCAAAGTAGGCGCACGGTTAAGTAATACTGGATGTCCTTTAAGAACATTCTCTAAGATATCCCAAACTACTGGTTCTCTCTTATCTATAATTTTCTTTGCAGATTTTACAGTTTTTACAATACCTCTTTCAATTAATTTTCTAATTACAAAAGGTTTGTATAACTCGGCAGCCATGTTTTTTGGCAATCCACATTCAAATAATTTTAATTCTGGACCAACAACAATTACAGAACGTGCAGAGTAATCAACACGTTTACCTAGTAAGTTTTGACGGAAACGTCCTTGCTTACCTTTAAGTGAATCTGATAATGACTTTAATGGTCTGTTAGAATCTGTTTTTACAGCTGATGATTTACGCGTATTATCAAATAAAGAATCTACAGATTCTTGTAACATACGTTTCTCATTACGTAAAATTACTTCTGGTGCTTTAATTTCAACCAATCTTTTAAGACGGTTGTTACGTATAATTACACGACGATATAAATCATTTAAATCTGAGGTTGCAAAACGACCTCCATCTAACGGTACTAACGGACGTAATTCTGGCGGTATAATTGGCACAACTTTCATAATCATCCATTCTGGACGATTTTCACGGTTATTGTTAGATTCTTTTAAAGATTCTACAACTTGTAAACGCTTTAAAGCTTCAGTTTTACGTTGCTTAGATGTTTCGGTATTGGCTTTATGACGTAATTCGTATGATAACGATTCTAAATCAATTCTTGCTAATAACTCTATTAAACACTCAGCTCCCATTTTAGCTATAAACTTATTAGGGTCTTCGTCTTCTAAGTATTGATTATCTTGAGGCAATTCCTCTAAAATATTTAAGTACTCTTCTTCAGTAAGGAAATCCATTTTTTGTAATGGCTCTCCTTCTTCATTTTTAGCATTACCTGGTTGAATTACTACATAACGTTCGTAGTAAATAATCATATCTAATTTCTTAGAAGGTAAACCTAATAAATAACCAATTTTATTTGGTAACGAACGGAAGTACCAAATATGAGCTACAGGAACAACTAAGTTAATGTGCCCTACTCTATCTCTACGTACTTTCTTTTCTGTTACTTCTACACCACAACGGTCGCAAACGATTCCTTTGTAACGAATTCTTTTATATTTACCACAAGCACATTCGTAATCCTTTACAGGACCAAAAATACGCTCACAGAACAAACCATCACGCTCAGGTTTGTGAGTTCGATAATTGATAGTTTCTGGTTTTAAAACTTCACCTCTAGATTCTGCTAAAATAGATTCTGGTGATGCTAAACCAATTGAGATTTTATTAAATCTCTTAACTGCATTTTTATCTTGTTTTCTTGCCATAATATATGGTTGAAATGAATTTAATTAATTAACTACTCCTCTAATCTGATGTCTAAACCTAAGCCTTTTAATTCGTGCATTAAAACGTTAAAAGATTCTGGTAATCCTGGATCTGGCATTGGTTCGCCTTTAACAATACTTTCGTATGTTTTAGCTCTACCAATAACATCATCAGATTTTACAGTTAAGATCTCACGTAAGGTACTTGATGCTCCATAAGCCTCAAGTGCCCAAACCTCCATCTCACCAAAACGCTGACCACCAAACTGTGCTTTACCACCTAATGGTTGTTGTGTTATTAATGAGTAAGGCCCTATAGAACGTGCGTGCATTTTATCGTCTACCATATGCCCTAGTTTAAGCATATAAATTACACCAACTGTTGCTGGTTGATCGAAACGCTCACCTGTTCCTCCGTCATATAAATAGGTATGTCCATATCTTGGAATTCCAGCTTCATCTGTAAATTCGTTAATTTGATCGATTGTAGCACCATCAAAAATTGGTGTAGCATATTTACGATCTAATTTTTGACCAGCCCAACCAAGAACGGTTTCATAAATCTGACCAATATTCATACGAGAAGGTACACCTAATGGGTTTAATACAATATCTACAGGGGTTCCGTCTTCTAAGAAAGGCATATCTTCTTGACGAACAATACGTGCAACAATACCTTTGTTACCGTGACGTCCTGCCATTTTATCACCAACTTTAAGTTTACGTTTTTTAGCAATATAAACTTTAGCTAATTTTATAATTCCGGCTGGTAACTCATCTCCTACAGAAATTGTAAATTTCTCACGACGTAAAGCACCTTGTAAATCGTTTTCTTTAATTTTATAATTATGAACTAAATCTGCTACTAATTTGTTTGTATGCTCATCTGTTGTCCATTTTCCTGATACTAAGTGTGCATAATCATCAACAGCATTTAACATTTTAAGTGTGAATTTTTTACCTTTTGGTAATACTTCTTCACCTAAATCATTAAAGATACCTTGAGCCGTTTTTCCATTTACAATAGCAAATAATTTTTCAACTAAAACATCTTTAAGTTCATCAAATTTTCTATCGTATTGCGCTTCTAAAGCTAAGATATCATCTTTATCTTGAGCTCTTTTACGTTTATCTTTTACAGCTCTAGCAAATAATTTCTTTTCAATTACAACACCATGTAATGAAGGAGAAGCTTTTAAAGATGCATCCTTAACATCGCCTGCTTTATCACCAAAAATGGCACGTAATAATTTTTCTTCAGGTGTTGGGTCAGATTCTCCTTTTGGTGTAATCTTACCTATTAATATATCACCAGGCTTAACTTCGGCTCCGACACGAATCATACCGTGCTCATCTAAATCTTTAGTTGCTTCTTCAGAAACGTTAGGAATATCGTTAGTTAACTCTTCGTTTCCTAATTTAGTATCTCTTACTTCTAAAGAATACTCATCAATATGTATAGATGTAAAAATGTCTTCACGAACCACTTTTTCTGAAATCACAATGGCATCCTCAAAGTTATACCCTTTCCATGGCATAAAGGCTACCTTCATGTTTCTACCAAGTGCTAATTCACCTTTTTGTGTAGCATAACCTTCACATAATACTTGTCCTTTTGTTACAATATCTCCTTTTACAACAATAGGTTTAAGGTTTATAGAAGTACCTTGGTTTGTTTTTCTAAATTTAACTAATTGATATGTTTTAACATCAGAATCGAAACTTACTTTAGCTTCGTCTTCAGTACGATCGTATCTAATTTTAATCTCATTTGCATCAACATATAATACCTCTCCATTACCTTCGGCATTAATTAATACTCTAGAGTCTGAAGCGACTTGGCGCTCTAATCCAGTACCTACAATTGGTGCATCTACTCTTAATAATGGAACTGCTTGACGCATCATATTAGATCCCATCAAGGCTCTATTGGCATCATCATGTTCTAAGAATGGAATTAAAGATGCTGATATAGATGATATTTGATTAGGAGCAACGTCTGTATAATGAAGTTCGTTAGGGTCTATTACTGGGAAGTCTCCTTCCATTCTTGCAATTACCTTATCGTGTAAAATTTTACCATTATCATCAACTTCAACAGTTGCTTGAGCTATTAATTTTTCTTCTTCTTCTTCTGCACTTAAATAGGTTGGTTCATTTTCTATATCTACAACACCATTAGTCACTTTTCGATATGGTGTTTCAATGAATCCCATAGAATTCACTTTAGCATAAACAGATAATGAAGATATTAAACCAATGTTTGGTCCCTCTGGTGTTTCAATAGGACATAAACGACCGTAGTGTGTATAGTGTACATCACGAACCTCAAACCCGGCTCTTTCTCTTGATAGACCTCCAGGTCCAAGAGCAGACAAACGACGCTTATGCGTAATTTCAGCTAATGGATTGGTTTGATCCATAAATTGAGATAACTGGTTTGTACCAAAGAACGAGTTAATTACTGATGATAATGTTTTAGCATTAATCAAATCAATTGGTGTAAATACCTCGTTATCTCGTACATTCATACGTTCACGAATGGTACGAGCCATACGCGCTAAACCAACACCAAATTGTGATGACAACTGCTCTCCTACGGTACGTACACGACGGTTAGATAAGTGATCAATATCATCAATCTCTGCTTTAGAGTTAATAAGCTCTATTAAGTACTTTATAATGGTGATGATATCTTCTTTGGTAAGTACTTGCTTATCCATGCCAATATCAAGACCTAATTTTTTGTTCATTCTATAACGACCTACTTCTCCTAAAGAATAACGTTGATCTGAAAAGAATAATTTATCTATAATACCACGTGCTGTTTCCTCATCTGGCGGCTCAGCATTACGTAATTGTCTATAAATATGTTCAACAGCCTCTTTTTCTGAGTTTGTTGGATCTTTTTGAAGTGTGTTATGAATTATAGCATAATCGCCTTGTTCATTACTTTCTTTGTGTAAAAGAATAGTTTTAACTTCAACCTCTAGAATTTCTTCTATATTTTCTTTATCAAGAACAGTATCACGATCAAGCACTATTTCGTTACGCTCGATAGATACAACTTCTCCAGTATCTTCATCAACAAAATCTTCATGCCATGTATTTAATACACGAGCAGCTAATTTTCTTCCTAAATACTTTTTTAACCCTGATTTTGATACTTTAACCTCTTCAGCTAAATCGAAAATCTCTAAAATGTCTTTATCACGCTCAAAACCTATAGCACGAAAAAGTGTTGTAACAGGTAATTTTTTCTTTCTATCAATGTAAGCATACATTACCTGATTAATATCAGTAGCAAACTCAATCCAAGACCCTTTGAATGGAATAACTCTTGCTGAATATAATTTTGTTCCATTAGCATGGAATGATTGCCCAAAAAATACTCCTGGGGAACGGTGTAATTGAGATACTACTACACGTTCTGCTCCATTGATACAGAATGTACCTGATGGTGTCATGTAAGGTATAGTTCCTAAATACACATCTTGAACAATGGTTTCGAAATCTTCATGTTCAGGGTCTGTACAATATAACTTTAACCTTGCTTTTAGCGGAACGCTATAAGTTAGTCCTCTTTCAATACACTCTTCAATAGCATATCTTGGTGGATCTACGAAGTAATCTAAAAATTCTAAAACGAATTGATTACGAGAATCTGTAATTGGAAAGTTTTCCATGAAGGTATTATATAAACCTTCATCACCTCTTTCTTCAGATTTAGTTTCTAATTGGAAAAAATCCTGAAAGGATTTAATCTGTATATCCAAAAAATCTGGATATTGTGTTCTATTTACAATAGAGGAGAAATTTAATCTTTCAGCTTGTGTTGATAACATCAATGGACGGAATTTTGATTAAAAAATAATGATAGTGCTTTTAAACACTAGTTAAAACATTTTAACATGTTTCCATATTTAAATGTGTTTTTGCAATTTATTTGCTATATGATTATATATGCAAAATGGTCTAGGTGTTATTCCGTAAAACGGAATACACCTAAACCTTTATATTGTTGAGTTATAAAGCTTACTTAAGCTCTACCTCTGCTCCAGCTTCTTCTAAAGATGCTTTTAAAGCTTCTGCTTCATCTTTAGTTACAGCTTCTTTGATTGCACTTGGTGCATCATCAACTAAACCTTTAGCTTCTTTTAATCCTAAACCAGTTAATTCTTTAACTAATTTTACAACAGCTAATTTAGAACCACCAGCCGCTTTTAAGATTACATCAAATTCTGTTTGCTCTTCTGCAGCGTCACCGCCAGCAGCAGGTCCAGCAACAGCAACTGCAGCAGCAGCAGCAGGCTCTATACCATACTCGTCTTTTAATATAGTTGCTAACTCGTTTACTTCTTTTACAGTAAGGTTAACTAATTGTTCTGCGAAATCTTTTAAATCTGCCATTTTTCTATCGTTTTAATAATTTTGTAATAATATATTTGTAATAAAGTGCGTACTATTTAATACTACTATCCTTCTTTTTCAGATAGTGTTTTTATAAGTCCAGCTATTGTACCTCCACCCGATTTAAGTGCAGAAATAACATTTTTAGCAGGAGATTGTAATAATGTAACAATTTCTCCAAGTAACTCTTCTTTAGACTTGATATCTACTAACATGTCTAATTGCTCGTCACCAATGTAAACTGCTTCCTCAATAAAAGCTCCTTTTAACAAAGGCTTTTCAGATTTTTTACGGAAGTTTTTTATTAATTTAGCTGGTGCATTACCTGTTTCAGAATACATCACAGATGTATTACCTTTTAAAACAGAGGGAAGGTCTCCAAACTCTTTATCTGAAGCTTCCATTGCTTTTTCAAGTAATGTATTTTTAACAACTGCCATTTTTACGTTTGCTTTAAAAGCAGCACGACGTAAATCTGAGGTAGAACCTGCATTTAACCCAGAAATATCTGTTAAATAGATATTTGCGCTATTAGCTAATTCTGCAGTTAAGTCCTCAATTACTTGTGATTTTTCTTCTCTTGTCATAATTTAAAGTTTTAACTTAATTAACTAACTTTAGGATCAATAGCTAAACTTGGGCTCATTGTAGAAGACATAAATATGCTTTTTACATAAACACCTTTAGCTGTTGTCGGTTTTAGTTTTATTAAAGTTGTTAATAATTCATTTGCATTTCTTGCAATTTTATCGGCACTAAAAGATGCTTTTCCTATAGCAGCGTGTACAATACCAGTTTTATCAACTTTAAAGTCAATTTTACCAGCTTTTACCTCGCTAACTGCTTTAGCAACATCCATAGTTACTGTTCCTGTTTTTGGGTTTGGCATTAAACCACGAGGACCTAATACACGTCCTAAAGGACCTAATTTACCCATAACGCTTGGCATTGTAACGATAACGTCAACGTCTGTCCAACCACCTTTAATTTTATCAAGGTACTCATCTAGACCTACGTAGTCTGCACCAGCTTCTTTAGCTTCTGCTTCTTTATCTGGTGTTACTAATGCTAATACTTTCATGTCTTTTCCAGTTCCGTGCGGTAAAGATACCACACCTCTTACCATTTGATTAGCTTTACGAGGATCTACCCCTAAACGTACTGCTAAATCAACTGATGCGTCGAACTTTGTATTGGTAATTTCTTTGATTAATGCTGATGCTTCATCAATAGAATAAAGTTTACCCTTTTCAATTTTTGCTAAAGCCTCTTTTTGCTTTTTTGTTAATCTTGCCATTTTGTAATGTCTTTAATAGATTAAGATGGGAATTGCCCCGTTACGGTTATACCCATTGATCTTGCTGTACCAGCTACCATTTTCATTGCAGATTCAATTGTAAATGCATTTAAATCTACCATTTTGTCTTCTGCGATAGTTTTTACCTGATCCCAAGATACTTTAGCTACTTTTTTTCGGTTTGGCTCTCCAGATCCCTTTTTCACCTTTGCTGCTTCTAATAACTGAACTGCTGCTGGTGGAGTTTTAATTACAAAGTCGAATGATTTGTCTTTGTAAACAGATATAACAACTGGTAATACTTTACCTGCTTTATCTTGGGTTCTGGCATTGAATTGCTTACAGAACTCCATGATGTTAACACCTGCAGCTCCTAAAGCGGGTCCAACCGGTGGCGATGGATTCGCAGCACCTCCCCGAACTTGTAACTTAACTACTTTACCTAATTCTTTTGCCATTTTTAATAATTTAAATTTGATGTTATCTTTCTTTTGGAAGCGAAAGACTCATCTATCTTAATGTAACACTATTATACTTTTTCTACTTGCATATAACTTAACTCTAATGGTGTTTTTCTTCCAAATATTTTCACCATTACTTCAAGCTTACGCTTTTCTTCATTAATTTTTTCTATGGTACCATCAAATCCATTAAAAGGCCCATCTATTACTTTAACAGTTTCTCCTTTTGTAAATGGTATTGCTACGTTAGTAGTTTCTTCAACAGATAACTCATCTACTTTACCTAACATTCTATTTACTTCAGACTGTCTTAATGGTACTGGGTCTCCGCCTTTAGTTTCGCCTAAGAAACCTATAACATTGGTTACAGATCTAATAATGTGAGGCACTTCACCTGTTAAATTAGCTTGAACCATGATATAGCCTGGAAAAAACACTTTCTCTTTTTGTATCTTTTTTCCACTACGAATTTGTATTACTTTTTCTGTTGGCACTAATACTTGATCAACATAATCTTGCAAACCTAAACGAGCAATTTCATTCTCTATATAAGTTTTAATTTTGTTCTCTTGACCACTTACAGCACGAACAACATACCATTTTTTTTCGCTTACTTCAGACATATTCTCTTAATTTATAATATCAAAATAAGCTGCAATAACCTTACTAAAAACTGTATCTACTCCCCAAATTGCTAGAGAGAACACTATAGAAAAAACAGCCACTAAAACTGTTAAACTTTGCGATTCCGCCCATGTAGGCCAAGTCACATTATTTTTTAGTTCTCCGAATGATTCTTTTATATAATTTACAATTCCAGCCATGTTATTTATTTTTTAATCTAAATTGAAATAATCAATTTTGCATTGCACGGGTTGAGAGACTCGAACTCCCGACACCTGGTTTTGGAGACCAGTGCTCTACCAACTGAGCTAAACCCGTAAACATAAGGCAAGGTATTCCGAATTACGAAATACCTTAACCTTATATTATATATTAAACTAAATTAGTCTAAAATTTCAGTTACCTGACCAGCACCAACTGTTCTACCACCTTCACGGATAGCGAAACGTAAACCTACGTTCATTGCAATTGGTTGAATTAACTCAACAGTTATTGTTAAGTTATCTCCTGGCATAACCATTTCAACTCCTGAAGGAAGCGCAATGTTTCCTGTTACATCAGTTGTACGTACGTAGAACTGTGGACGGTAGTTGTTATGGAATGGAGTGTGACGTCCACCTTCTTCTTTCTTAAGGATATAAACCTCTGCTTTAAAGTTTTTATGCGGTGTTACAGATCCTGGCTTAGTAATAACCATACCTCTTGAGATTTGAGTTTTCTCAATACCTCTTAATAAGATACCTGCGTTATCTCCAGCTTCTCCTCTATCAAGAATTTGACGGAACATTTCGATACCTGTAATAGTAGATGTTAATTTCTCAGCACCCATACCAATAATTTCTACAGGATCTCCAGTATTAGCTACTCCAGTTTCAATACGACCAGTTGCTACAGTACCACGACCAGTAATAGAGAATACATCTTCGATAGGCATTAAGAAAGGCTTATCCATATCACGTACAGGCTCTTCAATCCACTCATCACAAGCTTTCATTAATTCCATAACTGTATCTACCCATTTAGCTTCACCGTTAAGTGCTCCTAAAGCAGAACCAGAAACTACAGGTCCATTATCACCATCATACTCATAGAAGTTTAATAAATCTCTAACCTCCATGTCTACTAACTCTAACAACTCTTCATCATCAACCATATCAACTTTGTTTAAGAAAACAACGATACGAGGAATACCTACTTGACGACCTAATAAGATGTGCTCACGAGTTTGTGGCATAGGACCATCTGTTGCAGCTACTACTAATATAGCTCCGTCCATTTGCGCAGCACCAGTTACCATGTTCTTTACGTAATCGGCGTGACCTGGACAGTCAACGTGTGCATAGTGACGATTTGCTGTTTGATATTCTACGTGAGATGTATTAATTGTTATACCTCTTTCTTTTTCTTCTGGAGCGTTATCAATTTGATCGAAATCTCTTGCTTCAGATAAACCTGCATCAGCTAATACTTTAGTAATAGCAGCAGTTAAAGTTGTTTTACCGTGATCTACGTGTCCAATTGTACCAATATTTAAGTGTGGTTTTGAACGATCGAAAGTTGCCTTTGCCATGTTTTTAAATAATTTTAATCTTAGTTATATAATAATATTAGTGTATTCTACTTTTTAAACTCTAAAAGAGCCAATGACGAGATTTGAACTCGTGACCTCTTCCTTACCAAGGAAACGCTCTACCCCTGAGCTACACCGGCGTAAAGTTTTTATTCCTATTTTTCTTAAACAAAACCAACACTTTTGCTTCACTTAAAAAAAAGAAACTCCTACTTTCGCAGGATTTTTAGAGCGGGAGACCAGGTTCGAACTGGCGACATTCAGCTTGGAAGGCTGACGCTCTACCAACTGAGCTACTCCCGCAATTTTTTTGACAAATTCACATTTATCAAACTTCAATATTTACAAAAGCACTAAAAAATTGTGGGGAGAGCAGGATTCGAACCTGCGAAGACATAGTCAGCAGATTTACAGTCTGCCCTCGTTGGCCGCTTGAGTATCTCCCCAATTAACTTATTTTTAATACTTTAAAGAACTTGAGCCGATGGAGGGACTCGAACCCACGACCTGCTGATTACAAATCAGCTGCTCTAGCCAGCTGAGCTACATCGGCTTTTATATATTTTTATCATTAAAAACACATAAAAAAAGCCCGCTATTTCTAACGGACTGCAAATGTATATATTTTTTATTTTATTCAAAACATTTTTTAATAAATTTTATTATAAATGTGCTCTTAATTTTTCTTTTCGCTTTTTTAACTGCCTTTCTAACGATGCAACTGCCATATCTGTACCCTCTTCAAAAGATTTACATTGCTTTTTTACTACAAAGCTATCTCCTGGTACACTTACTTTTGCTTCAAATATTTTATTTTCTTTATCACTTGTATTTTCTACCTTTAAAAAAACATCGGATTTAATGACCTTATCATAAAACAAATCTAATTTATCCATTCGTTTTTGAATAAAATCGATTAATTTTTGGTCTGCGTTAAAATTTACTGATTGGGTGTTTACCTTCATAATCCTTTTTTTTTTGGTTAGACAATAATTTATTAATACTATTTTTTACTTCTTGGATGCGCATTGACATGCACTTTTTTTAATTCTGCTATACTATTATGTGTATATACTTGTGTAGCAGCTAAACTGGTATGTCCTAGAAGTTCTTTTACAGCATTTAAATTAGCACCTTGATTTAACAAATGGGTTGCGAAAGAGTGCCTGAGAATATGCGGACTCTTCTTTACCTTTGAAGATGCTAAACTAAAATACTCATTAATTATTCTGTAAACAAGTGTTTCGTATATTTTAACGCCTTTTTTTGTTAAAAAAAGTTTTTCTTCATTTAAAACATCCTCTAATTGGCTTCTTGCTTTTAAATATTTTAGTGCTGTTTGCTTTACTGATTTTAATAACGGGACAATACGCTCTTTATTTCTTTTTCCTAATACTTTTAACGTATTATTATGTAAATCTAAACTTTGTATTGTGAGTTCTACAAGTTCTATTCTTCTTATGCCTGTTGAATAAAATAGTTCTATAATGAATTTATTTCTTATCCCTTCAAAATCTTCTGTAAGGTTTAAAGTTTCTAAAACATTATTTATTTCTGTTTCTGAGAAAGGAACTTGAATTTTTTTACTTGCCTTTAAGGCTTTGTGTTTTGATAACGGGTTTATATTAATATGATTAATTTTTAAAAGAAATTTATAATAGGTATTGAGTGCCGATATTTTTCTATTTATGCTTCTGTTTGTTAATCCATTTTCTACAAGCAATACTATCCAGCTACGTATTTGAGAATAGTTTACTTTATTTATTGAATTGGTTTGATATTCGCTTTTAATAAATTGCAAAAAATCTTCTAAATCGTTTTGGTAGGCACTTACTGTTAGCTTAGAGTAGTTTTTTTCTAGCAGTAAATACTCTATAAATGATTTGAAAGGCATAATAAATTTATATTAAAATTTAAAAGTTAATATATTCTACACAACTTTTACAAGTTTTAAATATATTATTAAAATATTTAAATAAAAAAATCCCACTATATTCTAGTGGGATTGTATAATTTTAAAATAAGCTTTTATTTATACTTCTTCTGCATCTCTTAATGATTGAATGTATTGCGCTTTTTTTACTTGCGCTCTACGTTCAACAGAAGGTTTAGTATATTGCTTACGCTCTTGCAACTGATTTTTAACCGTTGTTTTAACAAACTTACGTTTGTAACGTTTTAATGCTCTATCTATATTTTCTCCTTCTTTTACTGGAATTTTTAACATATTGTCTTAACCTCCTCTCTTTTAGAATTTTCAGGCTGCAAATATAATAAGTATTTTAAAGTTTGCAATTGTTTTATATAAAATAAACATAACTAATTAAGCAAGATTGATGCATAGAACAAGTTTGTTTGTAAAAGCAGATTGAAACGGCATCCTTTTTATAAAGTCATATTTTATATCTTTTATTACAATTAATGCTAGTTATCCACTAAACTAAAAGTGTTTATACTAAAAAATATAATAAAAAGCACGATTGTACTTTTTTAACACAATTTACCAAATAAAAAAACCCTAAGCTTTGGTTTAAGTTTAGGGTTTAAAATTTTATTTATAAAGACTGCTTGTTAGGTTGCTGGCTTATATTCTTTTTTATCTATAATTATTTTTGCTAAAATTTCCTTTAGTATTTCTGATGTTCCTCCTCCTATTGGGCCTAATCTGCTATCGCGAAGTAAACGTGCCATTGGATACTCTTCCATATAACCGTAACCTCCTAAAAATTGCAAACATTGGTAAATAACCTCGTCTGCCATTTTTGTTGATTTTAATTTTGACATGGTAGCTTCTTTTACCACATACTTGCCATTATTTAAACTATTTGCTACGGCATAATTGAAGGATTTACAAATTTCCATATCGGCATATAGGTCTGCAATACTATGCCTTAAGGCTTGAAATTTATTAATAGTCTGCCCAAAAGCTTCGCGCTCGTTCATGTATTGTAACGCATATTCTAGAGCAAACTCTGCTCGTGCATGAGCGTTTATTCCCATAATTAAACGTTCTAAAGAAAAGTGCTGCATGATATAAGCAAACCCTTTGTTTTCTTCTCCCATTAGATTTGCTACAGGTACTTTTACATTATCGAAAGCAATTTCTCCTGTATCTGATGCTCGCCAACCCAATTTATCTAGCTTAGTTGCAGAAATACCAGCCATATCTCTATCTAAAACAAATATACTTATACCTTTATTTCCTAACTCGGGTGTTGTTTTAGCTGCAACAATTAAATAATCGCTTAGCACACCATTTGTTATAAAAGTTTTCGAGCCATTTATTATGTAATGATCTCCATGTTTAATTGCTGTGGTGCGCATGCCTGCAACATCGCTTCCGCCAAAAGGCTCTGTAATACAAAGGCAACCTATTTTATCGCCAGCTATACTTGGTGTTAAATATTTTTGTTTTATTGTTTCGTCTCCTTCGGCATTTAAATGGGTCATGGCTAAATACATGTGCGCCCAAATAGCCGCAGCAAATCCTCCTGAGTTTATTTTTTGAAGTTCTTCTAACATAATAACGGTATAGAATAAATCTAAATTCATTCCGCCATAGGCTTCAGGGTAATTAATCCCAAAGAACCCCATATCTCCAAACTTTTTCCAAATAAACCTTTCAATATTACCTGTTTGCTCCCACTTTTCTATATGTGGAACCACTTCTTTTTGTAAAAAATCTTGAAGGCTCTTTCTAAAAAGATTATGCTCTTCTGTGAAGTACATACTATTCATTTAATTTTCTTTATCGAAGTACAAATATAATTCAATTATCTTGATTTTATTTACCGGAAAGTCTTTAACTTTTAATAATTCGTTAATAGAACTAAAACCCTCTTGCAATTGGCGATGTTCTATAATGTTATGCGCCAAATCATAATCTATATGTGGTATATTTACTAGGTTGTTTATTGTGGCTTCATTTAGGTTTATACGTGTTATAACTTTTGGTGTTTTTACCGTGAATTGATTTGTTATTTTCTCTATTATTTCTGGGCTTAAACCGTAAACATCGTCAAGCTGAACATTGGCAATAAAACCTCCTAAAGATTTATTTCTAAATTTTATAATACGTTCTGAAAGCACTTTGCCCACCCCATTTACTTGCTGTAGTTGTTTAGCAGTTACTTTATTTAAATCTTGTTTTTGGGCATAAGATTTATTTGTGCTTTTATATTTTGTAATAGATGCCTTTTTTGATTTAGCGTTATTTACCCATTCTGGAAACTTAAAAAAAGGAGATATTACTTGTAGTAATGAGTCTGATATTTTGGTAACCTCTTGAAACTGCTTTGTAGAATTAATCCATTTATTTTCTTTTCTATAAGCCAGTAACCTATCAATCTCCCCATTAGTCATTCCTAAGGAAGCTCCTTTAAAATCTGTAATATAGTTTGGATTGAAAGGATATACTTTAGGTTTCCTTTTCTCTAGCTCAACTAACTTTAAGGAATCTATTTTTGCGGTGAATTTTAAAAGTTGCTCTTTATTTATTTTACTAATTTCTGCTGAAGGTAAATCAACAAAAAAATAAATACATTGAGCAATTACTATAAGTATTAATAATAAAAAAATCCCATTTCGCTGTTCTTTAGAAAACGTGAAATGGGATTTCATATCTAATTAACTTTTTAGTTATTTATAGCATCTGACTTTAATTTTATTGCCGACAGATAACGTTTTAATTGCTTCTTTACTACTGGGAATAATAAAAATAAACCAACCATGTTTGGAAAAATCATTGCAAAAATCATGGCATCAGAGAATGACCAAATAGAATTCATACTTGCAGCAGCTCCAATTACAACAAATGTTAAGAATAATATTTTGTAAATTAAATCTGCTGTTTTTCCTCTTCCAAATAAAAATTTCCAAGATTGCAAGCCATAATAAGACCAAGAAATCATGGTTGAAACGGCAAATAACACTACTGCTACTGTTAAAAACACATTAGAATAAGGTATATATTCCGCAAATGCTTTTGAAGTTATTCCTGCACCTTCAAAAGCTACACCATCAATAAATACAGCTCCTGATCCGTCTCCGCCATATTCAAAGAAACCACCTAGGTTAAAAATTACAATTACTAAGGCTGTCATTGTACATATAACTACAGTATCTATAAATGGCTCTAATAACGCTACTAATCCTTCTGAAGCAGAGTATTTTGTTTTTACTGCAGAGTGAGCAATTGATGCAGAACCTGCTCCAGCTTCGTTTGAAAAAGCTGCACGTTGAAATCCTACCAATAATACTCCTATTACAGAACCTACGCCAAATGCAGTAGGGTTAAATGCTTCTTGTACTATTAAACCAATAGCATCGTCAATTAAGGCGAAGTTACTTAAAATTATATAAACACAAGCCAATATGTACATAATAGCCATAAAAGGCACTACTTTTTCTGTTACTTGTGCAATACGCTTAATACCTCCTATAATAATTACACCAACCAAAATAGCTAGTACTAAACCTACAATAGCTCCTGCAGCAGTACTTTGCCAGTTAAACAGCTCTTTAATTACTATAGTTGCTTGGTTTGACTGTGCCGCATTACCACCACCAAAAGAACCACCTATACAAAATACTGCAAAAATACTTGCAGCAATTTTACCTATGGTTTTAAAACCTTTTGCTTTAAGCCCTTTACTAATGTAATACATTGGCCCTCCGTATACAGTTCCGTCTTCTCCAACATCTCGGTATTGAACCCCTAAAGTACATTCTACAAATTTTGTAGACATACCTAACAAACCACAAATAATCATCCAGAAAGTAGCTCCTGGCCCTCCAAGTGCTATTGCTAAAGCTACACCTGCTATATTACCATTTCCTACTGTACCCGATACTGCTGTTGCCAAGGCTTGAAAGTGAGATACCTCTCCTTCAGAGCTTTCATCTCTAATCGTGTCTACAATATCGCCATTAACTGCTAAATCGTTTTCTACACTTACTAAGTGCTCTTCAATATCAATATTACTTAAATCTTTACCTTGGGCAATACCATCTTCACCATATAATTCTTCTGCTCCATGTCTTTCTATATCTTCATATTTACCTCTTACTGTACTAATTGCTGTCCAGAAATATCTAATATTAGGAAAGCCAAAATATATTGTAAAAAATAAAGCACTACCTACCAATAGTACTAATACAAATGGTATTGTATATGCTTCGCTTTCATAAACTGGAAAAAAGACTACGTTGGTAAAAAATTCGGCTACAGGAGCAAAAGCTTGGTCTATTTTTTCGTCTAGACCTACATCGTCTTGAGCAAAGGTTAAAAATGGGCTTATTAATGTTAAAATTGAAAGAAGATACTTCTTCATAAAGTTATGTGTTAGTTAATTTATATTGAAAGATTCTTATTAAAAGCTAGCAAGATGCTAAAAAAAAATGATTTTTTAAAACAATAGCTGTTAAAATAGCATATTTACTACTCTATATTGTACTCTGAATTTAGTGCTTCTATTTGTTCTGGGCGTCCTAAAACTATGATTTTTGAATGTGTTGCTAATTCCATTTCTGCCTCAGGATTTACAATATACTTGCCATTTTCGTCTTTATAACCAATAACCGTACATCCGGTTTTTTTTCTTAGATCTAAATCTTTAATAGTTCTTGGTTTTTTAGAGTCAGAAAGCTTTTCTACTGCTACTTCTTCTATATTAATATCGGATTTACCAACTATAGATAAATTATCTATAAACTCCATTAAACCTGGAACCACAACTAAAGATGCCATATGGTCGCCTCCTATTTTATCGGGCAAAATAACATTATTTGCTCCTGCAAATTTTAATTTATCGTAAGAGGATTCGTTGGAAGCCCTACTTATAATATTTATTTTACTATTTAATTGCCTTGCAGAAAGTACTACAAATAGATTATCTGCATCGTTTGGCAATGCCGATATAAAACAGGATGCCCTACCAACGCCGGCCGTTATTAAGGTTTCATCTTCATTGGCGTTTCCTATTATATAAGGTACATCATCTATTTGTAAACGTTCTTCTAATTCTTTATTTTTTTCTATTACAACAAACTCTTTTTTATATGCTTTTAACTTTGTTGCTGCTTGTTTACCGTTTCGGCCATAGCCACAGATAACGATATGATTTTTAAAACCTTCAATTTTTTTTTGCATCTTTTTTAGTTTTAATTCTTCAACATCATTCTTACTCAAAATATATTCTGTTATTATAGATAAGGCATACCCTACTATAACAACGCTAGCTAAAATTAAAAATATTGTAAAAATTTTAGATTGATTATCTAACGGTACAACTTCGCCAAAACCAACAGTTGTCATGGTTATTACGGTCATATAAAAAGCATCTACCCATGAGTAACCCGAAATTGTCTTGTAACCAGCAACACCAATTAGCATAATAACAACAAGTAAAAATACTGCTGTGTAAATTTTTGTTCGAAAAAACTTTATTAATGGATTCATAAATCAAAAACCGATGAACGCTTTGTATAAATTAAGTCTTTTATTCGCATCCAAAAAGCTAAAAACAAGTATAAAGCAAACCCAAAACCAACGGTAACAAATGTTAAGTACATAAAAGATGTTCTAACTACTTTAGCTCGAATACCTAACCTATCTGCAATACGTTGGCAAACATAATAACCATGTTTTTGAAAAAACAATAAGGGTTTATAAATCGTGTTCATGTTGCAATTTAAGACTTACTTTTTTAGTTTAAAAGTTTATCGTTATTATTTATTAATAAGTGAATTTCCAATAGCACATTGTAAACATTTGTTTTTATCGCAATATTCTGTTTTTAGTTGAATTAATGCTTGAGACTCTAAGGCCGAGTGCGATATTTGTTTTAACCTATTAAAAGCATCAACAATGCTGTTTTTTTCTGAAGGTAATTTTAATGCAAGGCTTAAAATTCCTGAATCTATCTCTTCTCCCTTCTGTTTGGCATAACTAAATTTTATGGGTATTATAGTGTTAATAAGTAATAGGTTTACAAATGATTTTGATAAAGTTTTATTTGATGATTTAGATGTTTTTTGAAACGTATAATGTGTTTTCCAAAACTCTGTTGCTGTTATATTAAAAAGCTTATAAAAATCGTCTAGGTTTTTTGCTTCTATAACTTTAGAAAATAAACTTTGATGCTTGTTATACAAACTTGCTAATTGCGACAATCTAATGGTTGGAAAATTGGCTGGTCTTAATCTAAAAAATTGTACAGGCACAACTTGGTTATTTGTAATGCTGAATTTTTGTTTTAAAAAATTATAGTCTTTTACTAAACTTAAATAGTAAGCATTCTCGACATCTTGATTTAACAAGCCCGCCTGCCCTAATAATAGTGCTTCTAAAGTTTGTAAATTGGATTGTGTTTTTCTAATGATTGAAAAATCTATAGATTGTGCTAGACTAAAAAAAGATTCGCCATTAACCTTTAAACCAAAATTTTTGGTTAACATTTTAAATAAAACGGTTTCCCAATCGTTTTTCGAGGCTTTTAAAAGTGTTTTTATGGTTTTAGATTTTCGTTCTAAACGTTCAAAATACAATCGTTCTATCCAATTTCTTAAAACAAAATGATCTGTTAATGCAAAATCATTTTCGCAGTTAATCCATTTATTATCCTTATCGAAAAGTTTATCGTAATTATTTAGCAAAGCGCTATCAACAAAATCTTTTAACTGCAATGTTGGTATTGGCGTATTATTGTTTCTAAACACCTCTGTATCGTCTTCCCAAACTACATGCAAAATTACATTATCATAAGCTTTATCTTGTTCGTGATTATGCAAAAACCAATCTGACGATTTTATATGAATTTCTACATTTCCAGCCCAAAGCTGTTCGCCTATTTTAATTTTTGCATTAAAAAAATCTGGTCCCGAATTAAAATTATGTTGTCCTACAGATTCAATAACAACAGATTCTCCAACAGTTGTTTTTAAATTTATGAATTGTATTTTTTTATGTTTCCAGATGTAATGTAGGAAGTTTTCATGCATGTTGAAAGATAAAATTCCTATTTTAATATACCAAATTGAAAAACAGAATTTATAATTTTGCTATTAAGATTGTATTTTAATGGAAGCACTTACACTTACTACACCTGCCCTACTTTTTTCGGCTATTTCTTTAATTATGCTGGCTTATACAAATAGGTTTATAGCTTACACCTCTGCCATTCGCGACTTGTATGATAAATATCAAAAAAATCAAGATAAACGGTTTTATAAACAAATTAAAAATATAAAACACCGTTTATACCTTACAAGATATATGCAAATTTTAGGCATTACCAGCCTTCTATTTTGTGTATTAACTATGTTTTTAATTTACATAGACCAAAATACTATTGCGGTTTGGATATTTGGTTTTGCTTTAATTTTACTAATTGCTTCATTAGCACTTTTAATTATAGAAATTCAAATTTCGGCAAAAGCCTGGGAAGAGCATATTAGCGATATAGAAAATAATTAACTCTCGTCTTCAAACGAGGTTGGTTTTTGGTACTTTTGAAACGGTTGTAGCAACAAGCTTTTTATTTTACCATTCTTCTCTTCATCAGGAAACACATCTACACCATAAACTATTTTGCTAGTATCTAACTCCTTATAGGTACCAAATAATCTATCCCAAACAGAAAAAATATTTCCGTAGTTAGAGTCGGTATACGGCATTTTGTAATGATGATGCACCTTATGCATATCTGGTGAAACTATTATATAACTTAATAATTTATCTACTTTTTTAGGTAGTTTAATATTCGCATGATTAAATTGTGTTGCTATTACAGATAACGATTGATACAATAAAACCAATGCTATTGGGGTTCCTACAATAAAAATACCTGCAAGTGTAAACACATAACGAATAACACTCTCTAACGGATGGTGCCTGTTTGCTGTGGTAGTATCTACATGATGATCGGAATGATGAACCAAATGCACCATCCACAATGGTTTTACTTTATGCTCTATTAAATGCGGCAAATAAGCGCCTATGCAATCTATTAAAAGCACACCTAAAATACCATATAACCAAATTGGCATATCTGGCAACCAATTTAAAATTCCGAAATTATTAGCCATTACCCAATCAGACGATTTTAAAAACAAAAACGCTAAGGGCAAATTAACCAAAATGGTAGTTAGTGTAAAAAATATGTTAGGAATAGCGTGTTTCCACTTTTTATAATTAAATCCTACCAAAGGCACAATACCTTCTAATACCCAAAAAAGGGTTAGCCCTCCAATAATAATTAATGCTCTATGGTGCGTTGGTATGGTTTCAAAGTAATTTAATATAGTTTCCAAATTAATATATTTTGTTTTAAATATACTATTTTATTCTTGTTTTCATTTTTTCAACAATATTAAAAGCAGCAGGGCAAATGGCTACATTTTTTAAAGTTAGGTTTGATATTTGCTGAAACTTTTTTCTATCGGTATGCGGAAACTCTCTGCATGCCTTAGGGCGCACATCGTAAATTAAACAATAGTTATCGGCTCCTAAAAAAGTACAAGGCACACTTTGTAACACATAGTCGTTATCTTCATCTACCCTTAAATAAGTTTCAATAAATTGCTGCGTTTTCATTCTAAAATGTTTTGCAATCCTATCAACATCTTTATCGGTAAATAGCGGCCCTGTGGTTTTACAACAATTAGCACATTTTAAGCAATCGGTTTGATTAAAAGCTTCTTCATGCAATTCTTGCATGGTATAATCTAAATTTTTAGGTGGCTTTTTTTTTAATTTCGCAAAGAATTTTTTATTCTCGTTATGTTTATCTTTGGCGAGCTTTGGAAGATTTTTTATTAGGTCTTGCATGCTGTAAAAATAGTATTTTAATTTATTTGATTCCTAACTTTAGGTAAGCAACAAAAAAGTAAATTATGAAAGACCTTTTCGGGAACGCCTTATTAGACTACCAAAACGGAAATTATTCTGAAGACATTAAAACATCTACCAATATTTCGGGCGAAGATGATTTACCGCTTCCATACTTATTTCGTAATTTTAATACCATGCCAAAATTAGAACAAAAGGCATTAAAACTTTGCAAAGGCTACATTTTAGATGTAGGTTGTGGTGCCGGAAGCCATAGTTTATTTTTACAAAACAAAGGACATCAAGTTAAAGCTATCGATGTTTCTAAAGGCGCTATACAAGTTGCCAAACAACGTGGTGTTTTACATACTGAAACTTTAAATGTTTTAGATGAAACAGGTACTTTTAATACCATTTTGCTTTTAATGAATGGCACAGGCATTTTTCAAGAATTAACCCTAGTTTCGAAATATTTAACGCATTTAAAAAGCTTATTAAAACCCAATGGACAAATTTTAATAGACTCATCAGACATTAAATATATGTATGAAGATGAAGATGGTGGCTATTGGATGGATATGAATGCTAACTATTACGGCGAATTAGATTATTTTTTATCATATAAAGGCGAAAAAGAAGCACCAATGAAATGGTTGTATTTAGATTTTGAAACCCTAAAATTGGCCTGCGAAACGGTTAAACTTAAGTGCGAATTAATTATAGAAGGTAATCATTTTGACTATTTGGCACGAATAACAACTTAATTATCTTTTATAAAAACATGCTGATAATGACCTTTACCATAAATAAAATTAGTTTTATTTAAAACCTCAATTTTCTCGGTCACTTCATAATTTAAATTCTGTATTACAACAAAAAAGGCTTCTTGTTTTAATTGTATATTAAAAGCCGATTTCTTGTTAATAATCATATCCGAATCTTTAGTTTTTTCGGCTTTTGGCGGTAAATTCATTTCTGGAAGCACTTCAATAAAACCTTGGTTTTTATAAAAGCTAAATCTATAAACTACATTTTTTGTATCTCCTTTTAACCTCCAGTCTCCCTTTATTAAATTTTTAACTTGAGCAACCGTTTTACAACTATCAAGGTTTTGCGAAATACCATTAAAAGCTATTAATAAAATTAAAATGCAAAAAAGCTTTTTCATTTTTTAAAAATAGCTAAAAATCAAACTTATAGGTAGCTCCGGCTAAAAACTGTATACTTTGTACCGGAAAATTTTGCCATTTCTGGTAGGCATTATTTGCCATATTATTGGCTTTTGCAAATACTGAAAACTGATTATTTATGTGATATCCCACATGCGCATTGGCATCAAAATAACTATCTAATACAACTGTAAATGGTGTTGTTGCTGTTATACCATCGTTTAAGAAAAATTGGTCTTTACGCTCTCCAATATAAAATAAATTTGCACCTGCAAACCAATGTTGATCTATTTGGTAATCTATAAATAACGAGCCTTTAATGTCTGGCAAATTCCAAGCTTCGTTTTCATCATCAGTATCATATGAAAAATACTCTGCTTTTAATCCTAATTTAAAATTTCTGTTTACATCAACATTAATTTCGCCAGCCACACCAAAGGTTTCTATATCATCGTAAACTACACCAAAGGAGTTTCCGTAAGTGTAATTTTCGTTTGTTAAAGTTATTTCGTTATTTTTATATAAAGCTTTGTTTCTATCGGCAACATAACTTCCGCTAACATTATAACTCATATTACTAGAAAGCTTTCCTTTTAAACCTACATAGGCATTATATAATTGGTCTGTTGGTACTATAAATAATGTTGGCGATACAAATGGGTTTTCGTTTGCAAAACCATAATAAGAATTCTGAATTAAATCACCTTTAACACCGCCGTAGGCTATTAACACATCATTCACTAACCTATAGGTTGCCGAAATATTTGGGTAAACATAAAAATTGTTATCTCCAGAGGCTTTATCGTTTAAATAAAATAACGACACCCCTAAATTAACCGTTAAATCGTCTTGTTTTAACTGGTATGTTGGCGATAGGCCAACTTGAAAATTTCCGTAATCTAATGTATTTGTTGTCGTATAACCTCTATCAAAAGTACCGCCTAAATAATCTATTTTAAGGTTGGTAGAAATTTCAACATCATTAATAGGCACATCGACTTTTGCTTTTGCAATAAACCTATTTTCTCCAGAACCTTGATTGTCTCCAAAACGTCTAAAAAAGAAACTTCCGGAGTTTATATAAGTATCTTCAAAAGCTATATCGCCACCAAAATGAGCATCATAAAACGAGTGATCTACCTCTATATTATTAGCTTTTGCTTGTGCTATTTGAGATTCTGGAACACCATACCAATTATACATTTGATGCTGAAAACCTGCTTCAACATTCCATGATAAATCTCGTAATTTACTTGAGTAGTTTAATTCAATCTTAGAGTTTGAAAAATCATCATTAAAGTCTACACCTTCAATACCTCCCGCAGATGAATGATGGCTTACATAACCTCCAACACTCTCGTTTCTACTAATAGCATGATTTAAATATACTTCGCCCAAAATAGTTGTATATGTTCCTACGCCTAAAGTGGCATAATTATCAAATAATTTGGTTGGTGCTCGCTTTTCTACAACCGCTGCTTTACCCTTTGCTGGCGTAAAGGTTGATGCTACAGGAAACGAAAAAATATTGTATTTAATTTCTTTTTTTGTTTCGGTTGTTTCGTCTTCTAAAACTGGTACTTCTTTAACTTTAAAAGCATCAGAAATTGTGGGCACATATGGCTTAACAACATCTATAACCCCTGTATTTATAGTATCGTTTTTAGTTCTTTGAGAAAATCCTAAACTTACGCTTAATACTAATATAGCTAGTAAAATATATTTTATTTGCTTACGCATATTTTTATGTTTTGATTTATGATTGATGATTTTATTATTCTGGTTGAATAGACGAGTTTGTTTTTGCTTCTTCTCGCTTTATTGTATTAAGTTCGGTTTGGGCTTCGGCAACCACATCATCAAACTCAGGAAAATTTTGAATAACACTTTCTAGAATATAGGTAGCCTGAAAAGCATCATTTAAGGCATAATAATTCTTTGCCATTAACACTAAACCTTTTGCGCTGTAATACTTATAACCAGAAAAATCTTTAGCTAATTTTTGAACCGATTTGTTTGAAGCTTCATACTTACCTTCTTTATTTTTAAAATAAGCGTTGTAATACAAGGCTTCTGCTGCAGTTTTTCCTGTTGCTACACGCTCTAAATTAGCATATGCTGTTTTTGCTTTAGCTTCATTACCTGTTTGTATTGCAGAGCGTGCAATAATAATATGAGCATCGGCTTTAATTTTATTATCTATTGTAGCGCTTGCTAAAACTTTTTCGGCATAAGAAACCGCATCATCATATTGTTTTAATTCGTAATTAGCTTTCATTAAATTAGATTGCGCAAATACAATATTTTGCGGATAATTCGCCTCTGCTTCTAATCGTTTTAAAACTGGCATGGCTATATTCCAATTTTTAGCTTCTAAATAATATTGAGCTAAACGAGTTAGTGCTTCTTCAGTAAACTCGTTCTGGCTAGCATCGACTACGTATTTATAATGCGGTGCTGCATTTTCTAGCAAATCTTTTTTATAATATAATTGCGCTAGATAGAAGTGCGATTGCAATGCATGAATACCTTTAGGAAATTGGTTTAAGTAACCATTAAATTGCTTTATTGCTTTATCTGTATTATTATCTAAATACTGTTTTTCGGCAGCTATGTATGTTGTATTGTCTAAATCGGCATCGGTAACCTCTACATAATCAAGTTGCTTAACCCAACTCGCATACTCATCTACTCGACCTAAATCGATATAAATTAATCTTGCTGTAGAAACAGCCTGAACTGCCTCTGGTGTTCCTGGGTAATTGCCGGCTACTTTTTTAAACTTAGTTAATGCGTGCTCGTTTTCGTTTCCATTGTAATAAACTAAACCTTGGCGCAATAAGGCTTTAGGCACAAAGGAACTCATTCTATACTCGTTAGCCAACTGGTTATAAGCTTTCATTGCTTTATTGGTTTGGTTGGCTTTTACATAAGAGTTTCCTAATTCATAAAGTGCATCGTCTCTTAATTTCGATTTAGAATATTCTGATACAAACTGTTCTAATTCGGTTATTTTTTTTGATGTATTACCAGCATAACCAACACTTATTGCTTTTTGAAACGCAGGGTAATCGGGCTCTATTTCATTTAACTGAATGGCTTTTTGGTATGCTAAAATAGCATCTTGGTACTGACTTGAAACAAAATGCCCATCGCCTAAACGCAAATATGCATCGTTTAACCTAACTTTATCGGTAGTTTTATTTGAAATGAATTGATTAAAATGTGTTGTGGCTTTTGTGTAGTTTTTTAATTTAAAATAAGTATACGCTAAGTTATAATTTATGTTTGCCATTTCTGGAGTTGCTGATGCTTCGGTTTGTTGCTCAAACTGTTTAAACCCTATTAATGCATCATCATAATTAGTTAAATTATAATCGGCTTCGGCCTTCCAAAAGGTTGCTCTAGCTGTATATTTTTGGTCTTGCGACTCATTTAATGAAGTATCAAAAAGTAATTCGGCTTCTTGATAATTACCTTCATTATACAACTCTAAACCTCTATAAAAAGCTACTTTTTGATAAGCTACTTTATTTTTAAAACTCTTTTTACCTTCTAGTAATTTTAAAGCTTCTTTATAATTTTTTGAAGTAATATAAGAATCTATTAATAAGGTTTCTATTTCTTCTTTATAACTGGTATCTGGATACTTGTTTAAATAAGCTGCTAAAACCTGTGGTGCCGATTGATATGGGTTACCAATTTCATAGCTAATTTTGGCATAATTTAACCAAGCATCTTCTTGAATCTTTAAATCGAAATTCATTTGCGATGCATTTCTAAAGGCGTTTAAAGCTTCTTGTTTTTTATTTAAATTAATATAACTTTCTCCTAAATGATAGTATGCATTTTGTGCAATAGCATTATTTCCGCCTACTATTTTATTAAATTCTGAAATGGCATTTTCATAATCCTTTTGTTTATAATAGGCATAACCTAATTGATAAAAATCGGTATTATTCCATTTGCCTCTTTTACCTTTATACTCAGTTAAATAAGGAATTGCTTCGGCATATTTTTTTAAATTAAAATAACTTTCGCCTATAATTTTAGAAAGTTCGGACACTTCGTTTTCATCACTATTATCTATTCTTGCTTTAGCCAACTCAATAGCTTTATCAAATTCCCCTAATTTAAAGTTTAAATCGGCCTGATAATAAGATAACTTTTCTTTGTATCGCTCTTGGTCGCTTACTTGCTCGAAATACTCGTTTGCCCTATCGTAGTCATCACCTTCATAAGCCATAAAACCTATATAATATTTGGCTTGCGAACCAAATTCTGGCGAGCTTTCTACTTTGCTTAAATATTTTTTTGCATCTTTATACTGCTTGGTTGTAAATGCGGTATAACCATTATTAAAATAAAATTTTTCGCGTTCTTTTCTTCCTAAAGCGCTTTCATCTACTTTGTTATACCATTTTCTTGCGTAAGCGTATTTTGAGTTTTCAAAATAATAATCGGCTACATCTACAAAAGCCGTATTCTTTTTTGTACTTGTTGGATATTCTTTTACAAAATCTTCAATTAATTGATCGGCATTTTGCTGATTTAATCGTACTGCGCAATTAGCAATATAATAAGCGCAATTAGATTGCACAATATCTTCTTTAGCCGTTTTTTTAACACTACTAAACATAGATTGCGCAGCTTGGTATTGCTGATTATTATAAAGTGTTAATGCTTTTTGATAGTCGACCAAATCGCTGGTATACGTTGCCGATTGCTGAGCTGTAATTTGAAGACTAAAACTTATAGCAATTACTAATAAAACAATACTTTTCTTAGTCATTTTAGGATTAATTTTTAAATTTAAAATCAAAGATAAATTAATATGAATCTTATAACGAAATAATCGTGCCATAATTATAATGTTATGTATTAAATGTTAATTTTTAATTGAAAATATACCAAAGTTTTATGCGTTAACTTTTAAGATTTAACTTTTTAGTAATACATTTACAACACGTTTAAATTACAATTTAATTTCATGCCTACTCCTATTTTACAATTAAAAGATGCTTCAATTTACCAAGGCGAAAGCTTAGTACTCTCTCATGTTAATGTAGAAATTAATAAAGGAGATTTTGTATATTTAATTGGAAAAACTGGTACTGGAAAAAGTAGTTTTATGAAAACACTTTATGGCGATTTACCTCTTACTGATGGCGAAGGGCATATTGTAGATTTTAATTTGAAACAACTAAAAGAAAAAGACATTCCTTACTTACGTCGTAAATTAGGAGTGGTTTTTCAAGATTTTAAATTGCTTACAGATAGAACTATTAACGAAAATTTACTTTTTGTTTTAAAAGCTACAGGCTGGAAAGATAAAGACAAAATGAAAACCCGTGTTGAAGACGTTTTAACCAAGGTTGATATGAAAACTAAAGGTTTTAAATTTCCGCATGAGCTTTCTGGTGGCGAGCAACAACGTGTTGCCATTGCAAGAGCTTTACTTAACAACCCAGAACTTATTCTTGCCGATGAGCCTACTGGAAATCTAGACCCACAAACCAGTATTGAAGTTATGGAAGTGCTTCAAGATATTAATAAAAATGGCAATACTATTTTAATGGCTACTCACGATTATGCCTTGCTACTTAAATATCCTAGCAAGACTTTAAAATGTGATGAAAACCAAGTTTATGAAGTAGTACAGCGTAAAGGTTAAATTTTATCGTCTTTTAACCCAAGAATACTAAAAAAGAAGCTAAATAAAACCAATTGAATACCTAATACCATTACAATTGTTGCAGGTACTAATGTTTTAAGGATTCTCACTAAAGTTATACCTTCTTTAAAACCTAAATAATACAAAAACACTCCTACACAGGTGCATATTGTCCCTACAATTAACCCCCTTTCTAAAGTAAAGTATTTAAATAAATTATTGTACCCTTTTTTACGAGGTATTAATCCATGGTTTGTTGCATATATTTTAGTAAGTGCATAAAAAACAACAAATTGAAAACTAATTAAAAACAAACCTGCAAATAAAGGCAACCACCACAAACTATCGGCTTTATAACCAAACAAAACAGCTAATGACCCACCGCTACCAATAAACATAAAAAAGATTCCAGGTATTAAAAACAACCATTTAGGGCTATATAAAAGTAAAAATCTTAAATGTCTCCAACCATCTGGAAAAGTTCTTAAGTGAGCTTTTCTGGTTCTACCTGCAGGGAAAACAGTTGTTGGTACTTCGCTAATATTTAGATTAAGCATTGAAGCTTTTACTATAATTTCAGAAGCAAACTCCATACCTGATGTTGATAAATTCATTTCGTCATATGCCTTTCTGGTAAAACCTCGTAAACCACAATGAAAATCGCCCACATTGGTATTAAAAAACAAATTACCTAAAAATGTTAAAACAGGGTTTCCTAAGTATCTATGTAAAAAAGGCATGGCTTCTTTATTTTTTTCGCCTTTAAAACGGTTACCCATAACAAGATGATTACCTTCTCGCAATTTTTCAACAAAAGCATCTAAATTTAAAATATCATGACTATCATCTGTGTCGGCCGTAATAATATACTTCCCTTTAGAGGCATCTATGGCTCCACGAGATGCATTTCCATAACCTTTTTTTTTAACATCAACTACAACGGCTCCTAAATTTCTTGCAATATCTTGTGATCCATCTGTGCTTCCATTATCTCCAATAACCACTTCCCCATTAATGTTATTGTTAGCCATAAATTTTTTAGCCTTTTCTACACAAACTGCTATAGTTTCTGCTTCATTTAAACAAGGCATTACAATGGACAGCTCAAGATTCATGTATATTTTTTTTATTTAAAATTTCATTAATTAATACTAAAAACAAAGCAAAAATAAACCAATCGAAATAAAACGTATATCGCTTAATAGAATGTATTACTAATGCTATAAGTGTATTATTTGCAAACATAAACAAGATGGTTAAAGCCGTAAACTTTAAAATACTATTATTGTGTTTTCTTAAATAAACGATGCTTAAAACCATTAACATTAAAAAGAAAAGCATTTGTTTAGCTGTGTTAAACGAGTTTTTTAAATTCTTAAAAAACAATGTAAACCAAGTTTTAAAATTTGTTTTAATCAATGGAAAAAACATCTTTTTACACAATGCATTTAACGCAATATTCTGTTCTACAAAATTAAGTCCTTTATCTTTAAAATACTGCAAACCTAACTCATAAATTCGTCTATTACATATTTCTGGGAAATGATCATGATAAAATACATATTTATCTATTCCAGCAGCTTCACTTTGGCTATGTGTTAACTCTGCTTCTTTTAAACTATTATGAATTAAGTTGAAATATTCAATTTCTTCTTTATTAGAGAAAAGAGTAACATCGCGCTCTGTAGACACATAAAACGGAGAGGCAATTAAGTGTACAAAATTCATTGAATTATTTACAAAATGGCCAAAAACTACTTTATTATAAACGCGTTCTGATAAGCTTGAAATAATTGGAATAATTAATATTAAAATAAAAAAATTAAAGTTTTTAGCATATACTTTTACTTTTAAAACAATATATAAAACGACAAGTAATAGAACTGGTATTACCGTTAAAAACTGCCCTCTTGTAAGAATAAGGATAATTAGCAGAGGGCATATTTTATAAAGATAAGTTAGCTTTTCTTTAATAATCATTTTAAGGCTTAAGCTAAAAATTATTAAAAAAAGTGGATATGTTATTGCTTCAGATAAAATAGCATTTCCTAAGTCATGCAAGTAAACACATGGTGCCAAACAAATAATTTGAATAATAATTAAGCTTATTTCTGAAACCCTAAAAATATCTTTTAAAGTATCCAACAAATAATTAACACCTATAATTATAAAAATATACTGAATAATTAAAAGTGGTATTTCAAAACTGGCACCAAAAACACCTCTAACAATTTTAAGAAAAACACAGTAAACAGGGCTATGGTTAAAAGCCATATCTAGAAAAGTATAACTATCAGGAAAATACACAGCGCCTCTAAAAAGTACTCCACCTCCAATTAGTACGTATATAATAATCTGCAATATTTTATACACACTAAATCCTTTATTTTTAAAAAAAATCAAACTATAAAAATCTATTGTTTCACAAGCTAATATAAGTCTTTTACTTTATTATTTTTTTATTAAATAAACTAAATTAATTATGCATAACTTCGTTTTTTAATTTTAAGAAAAGTTATTAAAACATGTATCATTTCCTTAAAAAAAACGTTAAAACAATAATCCCTAAAAAAAGTGTAGTTAAAAATGAATTATTATTTATAAAAGTCTATACTCTTTTTTTATTGGCAAAAATAAAGCGTGTAACATTTGCACAACAAAACTACGCACTTTTATAACTTTAAAATAACGATTTGCTATGTCCATCTTGTCGCAGCTTATATAGAAACCACTATAAAATTTAAAAAAACAACTTAGTAATTTTTTTATGCTTTCAATACTAATTCCAACTTATAATTTTGATGTAACCTTGTTAATTAAAGAGGTAAACAATCAATGCATTGCGAATAATATTGAATATGAAATTTTAGTTTATGATGATGCATCAAAACCTAAATTTAACAAAATAAACCAATGGATAAACACTTTATCAAATTGCTGTTTTAAAATTCTCAAAAAAAATATAGGAAGAAGTGCCATTAGGAATTTATTAGGAAACGATGCTAAATACAAAAACCTACTTTTTATTGATGCTGGCACAACTATAAAAAACTCAAATTATATACAAAACTACTTAAAACATATAAACGAGCACGTTGTAAACGGAGGTATGGTTGCCAAAAGTAAAGCCGTAGGTAAACCTTATAAACTTAGATGGCTTTATACAAAGTATAGAGAGCACAATGCTTTATGTTCGTCTAATTTTTTAATAAAAAAAGAAGTTTTTGTAAAATTTCCTTTCAATGAATCTTTAAAAAAATATGGTTTTGAAGATGTTCTGTTTTTTGAACAGCTAACTAATAATTATTTGACCATTAAAAGAATAAATAATCCTGTTATACATTCTGCAGACGATGATGCCGAAACTTTTATACAAAAAACTGAATGGGCAATAAATAATTTAAACCTATTAATTGAAGATGACTTATTAAGCCCTGATACCGTAAAAATTTATACAGCTTATTTAAGTGTTAAAAAAATGAGATTAACATGGTTAGCAGCAAAAGCTTATAAACATTTAAACAAATTATTCCTTTTAAACTTTAAATCTAACACGCCATTTTTATTCCTGTTTGATATTTACCGTTTAACTTATCTTTGCTACATTAAAACAAAAAATTAATGCCATTTTTCTCTATAATAATACCTCTTTACAATAAAGAAAAGTATATAAAAGATACGCTTAACAGTATACTAAGCCAAACCTTTAACGATTTTGAAATTATTATAATTGACGATGGCAGCACAGATAATAGTTTTAAAATTGCTTCGGAATTTAAAGATGAACGGATACAAATAATAAGACAAAATAACACGGGTGTTTCTATTGCCAGAAACAATGGTATAAAAGTCTCGAAAGGCAAATATATTGCTTTACTTGATGCTGATGATACTTGGTATACTAACCATTTGTATGAACTAAAAAAACTAATTCTTTTATTTCCTAACGCTGGTTTGTTTTGTAATAATTATGAGGTGTATTACAATACAGAATTTAAAAAAGCAGCTCAGTTTAACTTTAAATTTAATAACAACTGTTTAATTGTTAAAGATTATTTTAAAGCTAGCATAATCAACTCTGTTGCTTGGACCTCTGCCGTTGCTTTTTCAAAAGAAAACTTTTATTTAGTAGGGGGATTTAAAGAACAGTTTACTGGTGCCGAAGATTTGGATTTATGGATTAGGTTTGCTTTAAAATTTAAAACTGCTTTTAATCCAACAATAACAATGTCTTATAAATTATATGTTAGTGAAAGCTTATCGAAAACTGAGTTTAATGCTATGCGATATGACTTTATAAATAATTTTAATTATGAAGAAAATTTAAACGCTTCTTTAAAATTATATTTAGATATAAACCGTTATGCTGCTGCTTTAAGAAGCAAGGTTAATGGAGATATTAACATTTACAAAAAACTTAAGTCTGAAATTAAATATTCTAATTTAAACTTAAAGCAAAAAATTCTTTTAAATACTCCTCGTTCTATTATAAAGCTTGCAAAAAAAGTGCAAAACCATTTAATAAAACGTGGTATTTACTATACAGCTTTTAAATAATTTAAGACCTAGATTTTAATAAGTCGTCCCATTTTTTTGCAATATACTCTGTAGAATAAACACTAACGCTTTTTTTAGAATTCTCTTTACATTTATTATATAGTAACGTGTTAGCTACAAATTGGTTAAATGCCAATGCCAAAGCTTTACTATTATAATTTTCAACTAACAAACCATTTTCTTCGTGTTTAATAATTTCTTTTGGGCCAGATTTACAATCAACAGATACTACAGGTGTTTGGCACGCTAAAGATTCGATTAACACCATAGGAAAACCTTCATGCTTACTTGTTAAAACCGTAAATAATGCCTTTTTAACATAGGTAAACGGATTTTTTATATACGGCTTACACTGCACCCAATCGTTAAGTTTCAAGTCTTTTATAAGGTTTTTTATTAAAGAAAGATCTTCTCCGCTTCCAACAATATATAATTTAATATTATGGTTAATTAAATTCGACTTTTTATAAGCTGTTAATAGTAAACTAAAGTTTTTAACACTTTCTTCTAACCTACCATAAAACAATATAAATTTTTGGCTATCCAAATTAACATGTGAAGCTTGTTTTTCAATAGATTTAAAATCTATCGCGTTATAAATCTGGTGGCAATTTTTAAGTTGATATTTTTTTATTACTTCTTCTTGAATTGCTTTGCTTACTGTTACTATTGTTGAATTGTTTTGGTAAAGTATTTTAGCTAAAAATCTAGATTTAGGGAAATAACTTTTTAAATAAAAGCTGTGCACAACTGGTATTATGTGTCTTGCCTTAAAAATAAATTTATATAATAAATACTCTTTAATAAAGGTTTGTCTTGGACGATTATCTATAATAAAATCAAAACTTTGAGCATTAAAATACGATTTTAAAGTCAATGCTTTTTTTAAACTAGAATGGCTACCTTCTGTTTCTTTATATAAGTTAAATATGCTTCCTGAGTAATTGTAATCTATACTGTTTTTGGTAATAAGTATATGCACATCATAATTTAAACCTGCTAACATTTGCGATAATAATGCACTAAAACGTTCTGCACCACCATTACTAAGCGATGTGGCTATTATGCATACCTTTTTCATTTTATGAATTAATTATTAAAATAAGCATCAAAATCAATTGTACTTTTTATAATTCTTTTTCTGCTCTTAAAATTTTTATTAAAAATACTTTTTGTAGTATCTACCAAATTAGCTTTTACACTTATTAAATCTGCAATTGAGTGAAATAAATCATCAGTCATATATGGTCTGTCTGCATCAAAAAACAATTGTTTTGATGCTTTATATTTCTCTGATCTCCATAAGAAAAAAGGTATTTCAAACATTTTTTTAGAGTAAATATCTTCATTATGCCCTGCTAAATTTATATCGTCATACATTTCTTCTCCATGGTCTGAAAAATATAATGCAAAGCTATTTAAATTTAAGTCTTTTAACCTAGAAATAATTTCTGAAATAATAAAATCGTTATACAAAACTGCATTATCGTATTGGTTTATTTTAGTTGCACTTTCCTGAGTTAGAAATTTAGTTTTTGGTTTGTTTTTAAATTTATTAAACGTTTCTGGATATCTATATTCATAATTATAATGTGTTCCCATTAAATGAATAAAAACAACCTTTTTCTTTATATCGTTATTAATAACCTTATTAAACTCATGCAATAATTCGCCATCTAAAACTTTACTGTATTTAGCAATTTCTGTTGATATAAATTTATTATAATTTGAAGACATTGCTATTTTAGTAATCATACTTTCAAATGGTCCTAATGGTCTCTGGTTTGATAACCAATAGGTATTAAACCCAACTTGATTTAGCAATTGAATTATAGATCCTTCTGAAATTTTTTTAGGGTTTTCATAATTACCTAAAGTTAAAATTTTGGTTATTGCACCTATAGAATATACATGTGGGCTAATAACATTATTGTATACTAATAATTCATTTGTTAAACTATCTAATTTTGGTGTGGTATTCCTATAGTAATTGTATAACCCTAAATGGCTTCGCGATGTAGATTCGCCTAAAATTATTACATAAAGTTCTTCTTCTAAATTCTCATCTCTTATAGCATCATTAAAGTTAACATTTTTTTTAGTAGCGTAAGCATCTAACTTCTTTGAGTCGACATAATACTCTGTAGCAGATTTTAATACCAAATAGGGCATATTATAAATAATAAAATCTGAAATTTTTAAAAATACAAGGATTAAAATAAATAGAATTGAAACTTTAAATTTAAACGGCTTAGATACTTTTTCCTGTTTAAAACCTATTTTTTTTAACAATAAAAATAAGGCTAAAACAAAAATTAAAACTGTTATTATTATTACTTGCAAGTCTACATAAAACTTAACAAACTCTTTACTTTCATCAAAGTTAGTGTCTAAAGCCACAAAAATAGCCGACGAACTGAGGGATACTTTAAAAAGGTAATAAAAAATAGTTTCGAAATAGACACACAGTGTAAAAACACAAAAAGCGGTTTTAAAATAAATAGATTTAATTTTGGTGCTAAAAAAATAAATTGGACAGATTAAAGCAATAGCAAATAAAATGTTTTCTATAAAATTAAAAACTAAGTGAGATGAAAAATGACTTGTAAATAACTCAAACAAAAAAGCTAATACCACTAAAGGTAAAAATCTTAATATTATTTTAATAAAACTACTTACCATTAAAATGTTATTTAATCTAAAAAATATTAATCATGGACTATTTTTTTAATAACGTATTTCTCAAAATAAAAAGAACAACTAATAAAAACAAAACATACCTAATAAAATGTGCGATAACTACACCATCAGTACCGTAAATATCTATAAAATAAACCGAAAAACCATAAAACATTAAAACAGATAATACTTCTGTAAAAATAAAATATCCTACTTGCTTTTTGGCAATAAATTGATACGATAAAACAATAGCAATAAACTTAACTAAATCGCCCAGTAATTGCCACTTAAATAAACTAGCCATGCCTAAAAACTCATTAGTATATAACGTTTTAATTATTAATTCTTTAAACACAAAAACCAACAACATACCTACAATTAATAATGGCAATAATAGCTTATAAATTCTTACTACTTCTCTTCTAAAATCAATAGTATTAGAAATTTTAGTATAGACTGGTAATATGTACAAAGAAAAAATAGCAGCCGTAAACTGCATATACACTTTAGAAATAGAATGCATTGCTGTCCAGTTACCAGCATCAGTAACACTTACTTTGGCTTCTATTAAATTTCTAATAGCAATATCTGTAATATTTACACAAAATAGAACGACTAACGTCATTAAACTATATGCTAAAAGTTGGTTTTTAAACTTTAACTTAAAAGAAATATGTTTAAGGTTAATAAATTTATTATAGGTTTTTAAACTAAAAATTAGAAAAATTAAAAACTGTGAAATAGGAATGATACTTAATGCCAATAAACTTCCCAACAGCCCTAATTTATAAGTTAAAAACACAATTAAAACTGTGCTTACTAGTGCTCCTATTAAGCCTATTTTAGAAAATAATTTATATGCCGACAAACCATTTAACAAAGCATACAAAACTGCAGTAACACTTATAAAAGGTATTATAAAAGCTAAAATTTTAAAAACAAAGCCAAAGTCTTTTTCAATACCAAAAACAACATTATTTAGTGTATTAGCCCAAAAAAACAAAACAATAAAAGAAATTATTGAAGCAATAATAGAAAAAACAAATACGGTTGAAAATAAACTAGTAAGTTGCTTTTTATCTTCTTTAAACTCAGAAATATATTTTACTAAACCATCAGAAACACCTAAAATTGAAAATTGTTCAATAAAACTAACAACATTCTTTAAATTACCTACTAGAGCAATACCTTCAGCTCCAACTAAAATAGCTAATGCTTTTTGAGATATTAATGAAAAAACCATTCTAACAGCTACTAATAAGGTATTAGCAGATGTAACCTTAATTAATAAATTATTTTTTATAAAATCTGGTATTTTCAATACTTTACATAAGTAAATTAAAAAAAAGAAATATTTATTCTTCTTGACTTGCTAAACCAAAAAGTGAGCTTCCAAAAATAAGCAATACAATACCGTAATACATAATATAACTAACAAAGTGAGCTATTACAGCCCCCTTTACATGGTCTAATAAATCTATAAAATAAACACTTGTTGTATACAAAATTATAATTAAAAAAGCTTCTGTTAAAATGTAATGCCAAAACATTTTTTTAGCTAAAAACTGATAAGCAATTATAATGGATAATACTTTTACAAAATCTCCCAATAATTGCCATAAAAATAAATCTGCAACAGGTTCAAATTCCTCAGAAAATATAGCAAGTATAATATGGTGTCTTAATAAATAAACTAAAAACAATCCAATAGCTAAAATTGGTATTATAGTTTTATAAAAGCGTAACACCTCTTTTCTAAAAGCCTTAATTCCGTTTATTTTTGCGAATCTTGGTAATAAATATATAACTACCATAGCACTAATAAACATTAAATAATAGCTAGATATTCTTGTCATGGCTTCCCAAAAACCAGCATCTTTATACCCTATATTATCTATAATATAAGACCTAATGGCTATAGCTACAAAAGGCAACAAAACAGTTGTAAATAAAGCCATTAAACTATATGGATTTAACTTTTTAAAAACACTATAACTTACATTACTAATCTTTATTTGATTTACTAAACTTTTTCTATTAATAATAGCTACTAGTGTAATTAAGAATATTAAAGATTCGGCAATGACTACAGATATTAATGCACCATCTATTTTATTCTGATAAATTAAAAGTAATGCTATAGATACACTTAAAATTTGTCCAATAATATTTATTATAATAAGGATTTTATACTTTGAAAATCCATTCATTATAGAAAATGAAAACATATTTAAAGCATAAAAAGGCAGTACAATTGCAAATATTTGAATTACGTAAGCATAATCGTTATAGGTAGGAAATATAATATCGTTTATCCACTCTGAATTAAAATAGCAAAAAAACGAAACAATTATAGTTGAAACAAAGCCCACATAATAAACCGTAGAAAGTGTTTTGCTTAGCAGTAAAGTATTGTCTTTAAATTTTGAGATATACTTTACAATACCTTTGTAAAAGCCAACTGTGGCTACGGTTTGAAAAGCTCCAACAAAGTTTCGTAAATTACCTATTAATGCTAAACCTTCGGCACCAATAAAAACAGCAATAGCTTTAGATGTAAATATACCAGCCAATATTCTGGTTATTACAGAAACCATTTGCAATGAGGTAATTTTAGCTAAAACCTTATTGTTAATATAGTGTATTAATTTTTTCAATTAATATATGTGGCATTTTATTTAGTTCTAAAAACTTTTTTTTCATATATAATAAACGTTATTTAGAACTTATTATTTTCTACTATATACTAGAGCTATCAAATATACAAAATCATTTTACGTTTGGAGATTTTCATTAATAAAACCACAAGGTTTTAAACAAACAAAAATAGATTTCTTATTGCTTTTTTTGTAACAAATAGTATATATTAATACCCAAAATAGCCAAATTAGTAATAATTATGGGCTTTGAAATAGGCTGAAGCAAAATACCATAAAAAACAAATAGTAAACACCCAAAGGAGTTTACTATTCGTAATTTATTAACAGATTTCATTAAGAACGAGATTAAAACGGTTGCCATTGCAGCATAACCAACCCATTCTACCCATGAAACTCCTAAGAATTCCATACTATATAGATTTATTTCGTTTACGCTCTACCTCTGTTAAATAGATTTTACGTAAGCGTAAATGGTTAGGTGTAACCTCTACATATTCATCTTTTTGAATATATTCTAAAGCTTCTTCTAAAGAGAATTTTATTGCAGGAACAATTTTAGCTTTATCATCTGCTCCGGCACTACGTACGTTACTTAACTTTTTAGTTTTAGTTACATTAACTGTCATATCATCACCACGAGAGTTTTCACCTATAACTTGGCCTTCATAAATATCTTCTCCTGGGTCGATAAAAAACTTACCTCTTTCTTGTAATTTATCAATAGAATAAGGTATAGCTTGTCCTTTTTCCATAGACACTAAACTTCCATTTTGTCGCTCTGGAATACCGCCTTTTAATGGCTGATATTCTTTAAAACGGTGTGCCATAATAGCTTCACCAGCAGTTGCTGTTAATAATTGGTTACGTAAACCAATAATACCTCTAGAAGGAACAACAAACTCGCAAACCATACGCTCGCCTTTAGCTTCCATGCTTAACATTTCACCTTTACGTAAGGTTACCATTTCTATAGCCTTACCAGAAACGGTTTCTGGCAAATCAATAGTCATTTCTTCAACAGGTTCGCATTTTACACCATCAATTTCTTTAATAATAACTTGTGGTTGCCCAATTTGTAGCTCGTAACCTTCACGACGCATGGTTTCAATTAAAACAGATAAGTGTAATACACCACGACCAAAAACCATAAATTTATCGGCACTATCGGTCTCTTCTACTCTTAAAGCTAGATTTTTTTCTAACTCTTTAGTTAATCTTTCTTTAATATGTCTAGACGTTACAAACTTACCGTCTTGCCCAAAGAAAGGCGAGTCGTTAATTGTAAACAACATACTCATGGTTGGCTCATCAATAGCAATGGTTTTTAATCCTTCTGGATTTTCAAAATCGGCAACAGTATCACCAATTTCAAAACCTTCTAAACCAACTATAGCACAAATATCTCCTGTTTGTACTTCTTCTACTTTTAAACGACCTAGACCTTCAAAAGTGTGTAATTCTTTAATTTTATTTTTAACAATAGAACCATCTCTTTTTACTAAAGATATTTGTTGTCCTACTTTTAAATTTCCTCTGGTTAAACGCCCAATAGCTATTCGGCCTGTAAATGAAGAAAAATCTAACGACGTAATTAGCATTTGCGTTGTACCTTCTTCTATTTTTGGTTCAGGAATATGATCTATAACCATATCTAGAAGTGGCTCAATATTTTCGGTTTGCTTTTGCCAATCTTCGCTCATCCAATTATTTTTTGCCGACCCGTAAACGGTAGGAAAATCTAATTGCCACTCTTCGGCACCCAATTCAAACATTAAATCAAAAACCTTCTCGTGCACCTCATCTGGAGTACAGTTTTCTTTATCAACCTTATTAACAACCACACAAGGTTTTAAACCTAAATCGATAGCTTTTTGTAAAACAAAACGTGTTTGCGGCATAGGCCCTTCAAAAGCATCAACGAGAAGTAAAACACCATCGGCCATATTTAAAACACGTTCTACCTCACCACCAAAATCGGCGTGACCAGGCGTATCTATAATATTAATTTTAGTGTCTTTATAAATTACAGAAACGTTTTTAGATGTAATAGTAATACCTCTTTCACGTTCTAAATCGTTATTATCAAGAATTAAATCACCTGTATTTTCGTTTTCACGAAACAATTGGCAGTGATACATAATTTTATCAACCAAGGTAGTTTTACCATGATCTACGTGTGCAATAATTGCAATGTTTTTAATCTTAGCCATAATAGTGCCTTATTTTAAGCGTGCAAAGGTACGCTATATTTAATTTTAAATCTATTTAATTTAACAAATTACTAGTATAAAAAGTTAATTAAATGTTATAATCATGGTTTTTAAAAACTTTTTCGCAAAAAATAACGTTTAAATTCACAAAGCATAATGCTAAAAAAACACATAATGAAACCCTTATCTAAATATACAAAATTTACGCCATATCTTTATTTTACTGCTATTACGGCCTATTGGTTTACTATTGTAAATAAAAGCGAAGGCATTACAGCCTACCCTATATTATTATTTGGCATTCCTTTTTTATGGCAAATAATAAAGCCAAATAAAACTTTAAATTTAACATTAGGCATAACATTTGTTTGTGTATCGTCGTATTTAATACTCGCTTTTATATCAGATATATTACATATAATATCATTTTCTGGCCCTATAAAACAATTTTTATTACCTGGTGGCCTATTTATTTTTGCAAACCTTATCATGTCTCTTTGGATTATTAAAAACAGCCTACACAAAAGTTTTTAATGTAAATAATGGCGTTACCCAAAGGGTCGGGCTTTCACTACTCGCTCCCTCCTATGGTCGGGGAGCTTAAACACACCGTTCAATCCCTAACGCGGTACATTTTACAAAAGCAAGTAATAACATTAAAGATAAAGCTTTTTTAAAACTCCTTTTTGTAACTTTGCAGACTAAATTTTTAAGCAAATGCAACTTACCGAAGTTCCAAAATTAAAACACACCAATTCTAATAATTTCTTTTTATTATGTGGCCCTTGCGCCATAGAAGGCGAAGACATGGCTTTACGTATAGCCGAAAAAGTAATTAACATTACAAATAAATTAGAAATACCTTATATCTTTAAAGGTAGTTTTAAAAAAGCTAACCGTAGTAGAATAGATAGTTTTACAGGAATAGGAGACGAAAAAGCTTTAAAAATTCTAAAAAAAGTATCCGATACGTTTAATATACCAACAGTTACCGACATACATGAAGTAGCAGATGCTACCAAAGCAGCCCAGTATGTAGATGTATTACAAATTCCTGCGTTTTTAGTTCGCCAAACCGATTTGGTTGTTGCAGCAGCCAAAACAGGAAAAGTAGTTAACTTAAAAAAAGGACAATTTATGAGTCCTGAAGCCATGAAACATGCCGTACAAAAAGTAAAAGATGCAGGCAACCATAAAGCATGGATTACAGACAGAGGTACTATGTTTGGTTATCAAGATATGATAGTAGATTTTCGTGGTATACCAACCATGCGTAAAATGGCACCAACCGTTTTAGATGTAACACACTCTTTACAACAACCAAACCAATCGGTTGGAGTAACTGGAGGCCGCCCAGACATGATTGAAACCATAGCCCGAGCAGGCGTTGTAAATAATGTAGATGGCTTGTTTATTGAAACGCATTTCGATCCTGCAAACGCAAAAAGCGATGGTGCTAACATGCTACATTTAGATAATCTAGAACAACTACTTACAAACCTTGTAGCCATAAAAAAAACGGTAAACGCCCTATAATTTTTATTAAATGACTGTTAAAACATCAAAACCTATATTAGGTTTACTATGCCTTTTATTTACATTTAGCCTAAATGCCCAAAATACAGAACCATTAAAATATACCGCATCAAACAAAGGCAAATTCTTTGTAAGTTGGGGTGGCAATAGAGCATCTTTTTCAAAATCGGATATACACTTTAAAGGCGAAAACTATAATTTTACCATAAAAGATGCCGAAGCAAAAGATAAGCCTAAAGGTTGGCATATAGATTATATAAACCCAACCCGAATTACCATACCGCAAACCAATTTAAAGTTAGGGTATTTTATTTCAAACAAATACACCATCTCGTTAGGTGTAGACCACATGAAATATGTTATGTACAGAAATAAAACAAAAACTATAAACGGTTATATTAACTTACCAGATACAGAACCAGGCTCGCAATTTAATGGCACGTACAATAACGAAACCACTTTTATATCAGAAGATTTTTTAAAATTCGAGCACACCAATGGATTAAACTACGTTTATGCCGAATTTGCTAGGTACGATGATATTTCAAAAATATTTAACATACAAAACACAGACAAGTTTCAAATAAACCTAACAGAAGGCTTAGCTGGCGGTATTTTATATCCAAAAACAAATACCACACTTTTACAAAAAGACCGGTATGATGAGTTTCATTTAGCAGGTTATGGCGTTTCTATTCATGCTGGACTTAACTTTACTTTTTTCAAGCATTTCTTTATACAACTAGATTTAAAAGGAGGCTATATTAACATGCCAGATATTAGAACCACAAGTAATACTGCCGAAAGCGCATCGCAAAACTTTCTTTATTTACAACGTGTCATTGCCTTTGGAGGAATTTTTAGAATTTAAACAACCTTATTTCTAAAACTTTTAGGTGTTTTATTGTAAAACCTTTTAAAAGCCGCGCTAAAATGTGTTGCATTTTTATAACCAACAATTTCTGCTATTTCATATATTGGAGCATCTGTATTTTGTAATACATACATGGCTTTTTTCATTTTTAACTCTAAAAAGTATTGATTAACCGTACAGTTAAAAACACGCTTAAATTCTAATTTTAAAATATTTTCACTTAAACCTGCAACATCTGCCAGCTCTTGTATAGCAAAATTCTCATTTAAATTATTTTCTAAAAACTGCTTTAAAACAAACAATCTTTTTAATGGTTTTGGTTTTACTAACCCATTATTATTAACATTAAATGCCTTATAGTTTTCTAGTTGCAAAGCTACAATCTCTAGAACTTTTGCCTCTAAAAACAGGCGTTGCACTAACCCTTCACCATATTGCTCTTCTATAGCTTCAATAACCGAAAATACACGGTGCGTTATAGGTATAATAATGTTAGAATCGGTTAGCTTTTTAAACTCTGATGCCTCAATAAAATTATGTTTTTTTAAAAATGTGTTAGAAATGGTTAGTTTAACTTCTTTAAAAGGCTTGTTATTATAAAACTTTAAAGCGCCTTTAAACTTTTTTATGTAGGTCATTAAACATTCATTCTCTTCGCAAGGTATATCATCTGTAGAGTTATTTATTTGAATAAGCATTTCGCCCTTAACTAAAAAGGATAAACACAACGCATTAACATCTAATTCATTAAAAAAAATAAAATTGTTATTAAATATAAAATTGCTAATAGTAATGTTTACGCCATCAAAATAATATTCAGTTATCTCTCCTTTTCCAAACTCTGGATATACTTCTCTTTTTACTTTTAATAATCCGCATCGTTCGTTCTGTTTAACTTCTTTACTTATAACGTTTTTTAAAGTTAATTGTTCTTTTACTAAATCTATTACTTTAAAATTTTTCGTTTCACGTCTTTTTTTTTCCAAATCACGTCATTAATTAATTAACTAAGCATTCTATTTTTGCACAAAATTTTATTTAGACTAAATACAAATAACAAAAATATGATAAAAAAATTAATACTTATAACAACACTTTTATTTTCTTCAATATTTATATATGCTCAAAAAGGTAATTTAAAAGGAAAGGTAATTTCTAACAAAGGTGAAGCCATAGAAAATGCCAATGTGTTTATTAAAAACACAACTTTAGGAGGTTTTACAACACAATCAGGATTATATACTATTAACAATATAAATACAGGAACTTATACCTTACACGTATCGTATGTTGGGCATAAAGCCCAAGAAATAAATGTGGTTATTAAAAGTAATGAAACCACAAATGCACCAACCGTTGTTTTAAATGAAATTGAAGAACAGCTAAACGAAATAATTTTAGAAGGTAATAGAACAAATAAATACTCGCAACGCGAAACATCGCCTTCGTTACGTTTAAAGGGTGAACTTATTAAATTGCCTCAAAACATTCAAGTTATTAGTAGCGATTTAATGGTAGATCAACAAGTTACAAGTATTATGGACGGTGTTATTAGAAACGTAAGTGGTGTATCTATGCTAGAACATTGGGGGCATTTTGCACGTGTAAACATGAGAGGTTTTAGATTGCCTGCGTTTAGAAATGGTATAAATGTTCAAGATTCGTGGGGACCACTTTCTGAAGACATGAATACTGTAGATCGTATAGAATTTGTTAAAGGTCCTGCTGGTTTTATGATGTCGGCAGGAGAGCCTGGAGGCTTTTATAATGTAGTTACCAAAAAACCAACTGATGAAAAAGTAGCTCAAATATCGTTAGCTGGCGGAAGTTTAGATTATTATAGAGGAACCATAGATTTAGGTGGAAAATTAACTAAAGATGGAAAACTTTTAGGCCGATTTAACGGTATGTATCAAACTACCGATTCGCATCGTGGTAATGAAGACGTACAACGCTTTGGTATTGCGCCATCAATAACCTATAATTTTTCAGATAAAACCTCATTAACTACCGAGTTAAATCTTCAACAAGCCGAAAGTTTTATAGGATCTGCTTATATTTTCGCCCCTGTAGCCGATGGTTATGGTAGCTTAGATAGAGATTTTAAATTTACTGATGATAACTACCCCGTTACCAACATACAGGAAGTTACTGTGTTTACAAACTTTAAACACGAATTTTCTAAAAACTGGAGTTTAGAGTTGCAAGTAGCTTATTTAAGATACAATCAAGAAGGAAACTCAACATGGATTTGGAGTTTTCAAGACAATGGTGATGCTGTACGATACGCAAGTGGCTGGGATGCTTTATCTATAGGTAAATATTTTCAAGCTTATATTAACGGTAATTTTAAAACCTTTGGTTTAAAACATACTGTTTTGGGTGGTTTCGATTTTAGCGAAAAACAATACTGGGCAGATTTTAATCAAACTTTTATTATTGATACAGATCAACCATTTAATATTTACAATCCTGTATATGGCCAAACAGAAACCCCTACTTTTAATAGATCGCAAAAAGTAAGAAACAGGCCAAATGCTTATAATTATGGTTCTACAATACGTGCGTTTTATGCTCAAGACGAAATAAGCTTTTTAGAAAACAAAATTAGACTTACTCTTGCTGCAAGACATACAGAACTTGTTACATTAGGAAAAACCAAAACCGATAAAAAATTTACACCCAGATTTGGTTTAAGTGCAGACATTTTACCAAACTTAACCGCTTATGCTTTGTACGATCAGTCGTTCTTAGGGCAAACAGGCATCAGTAAAACAGGAGAATACTTTGACCCTGTTGAAGCTAATGATATTGAAGGAGGTATTAAAACATCGCTTTTAGATGGACGCTTAAAAGCATCCGTTGGTGTATATCAAATTACGAAACAAAACGTATTAGTTACAGACCCAGAAGATATAAACTTTTCTATTCAGCTTGGCGAAATTCAATCAAAAGGTATCGAGTTTGATATGCAAGGCGAAATAACACCTCAATTAAACATTGTATTAAACTACGCCAATACAAATGTTGAAATTACTAAAGATACAAACCCTGATAATATTGGGCAACGTGTAGCTGGCCATGCAAAACACTTAACAAACGGGTGGCTTAATTATAATTTTGCCAACACCTCGAAACTAAAAGGCTTTGGGGCTTCTATTGGTTACCAATACCAAATAGACCGTTCTGCATGGGCTTGGGGAGCCGATAACAAAAGTGATTTACCAGATTACTTTAGGCTAGACGGAGGGCTTTCTTGGAAAAACAAAAAAATGCGTATACAGTTTAATGTTAATAACATTCTAGACGAATATTTATACTCTGGTTCTAACTATGGTAGCTATTTATATTGGCAGTCTGAACCTGGTATTAACGGAAGAGTAACCGTAACCTACAATTTATAATAGTTAATTTTTGAGTTTAGTTGAGTTTTAGTTATGCAGTCTTCTTATTTAAAATTAAGAAGGCTGCTTTTAACCTTTTAAATATAACACACATGAAAAAAATATTTTTTACAATTGCATTAGTTACCATGGTAACTACAAAATCTTTTGCCCATTATCTGTGGATTGAAACAAACCCTATTGGTAAAATAGGAACCGAGCAACAAATAAAAGTTTACTTTGGCGAGTATACTTATGGCGTTATTGAAAAAGTAAATGGAGAAAACTACCCAAAAGTTAAAAACTTCACGCTTTGGATTATTGATGAAAACGGAAAAAAAACAACCTTAAAAACCAATGCCTTTGAAAATTATTATCTAGCCACATTTACTCCAACAAGTAACGGCACTTATACCGTAGCCTTAAACAATAATAATATTGATGTTATTGATTATACACAGTACGATTTTGGAATTTTTAAAACACACTATCATTCATCTACAAAAATACAAGTAGGAGAAACAACAACCGAAACTGCTGCTGTTAACCAAACAGGAATTACAATAAAAGACGTATCTAACAATACCGATGAAAAAAAGCTACAAGTTTTATACAAAAACAAGCCACTAGCAAACAACGAATTAAAAGTTTTTGTGGCCGATTTATGGACAAAAACCTTACAAACAGACAATAATGGCATGGTTTCATTTAAACGCCCTTGGAAAACAAAATATATTGTTGAAACCACAACCAAAGAAGAAGTACCAGGTATTTACAACAAAAAAGAATACCAATTTATATGGCATTGTGCTACATACACTATACTATAAAAACATAAAGTTAACATGGCATCATTAGCATTTATTATACTTTTTACAGCTTTTTATATGTTTTATTGCACATCTAAAAAAGCAACAATAATTTTAAATTTTGGAATTGAAAACTGGGTTAAAAGAAACACTAAACCAGCAAAAATTATTGGTTTACTATTATTAATTGTAGCTATAAGTTTATATGCGTATTATTTTGGAATTGGCGTTGGTATACTACTTTTTTTTATTGTTTTAATGACTTTAGGAAGTCTAATAATAATCCTTTCGCCCTTAAAATTATTAAACATAAAAACCACATTATTGCTATTTGCTGCATTGGTTGTTATAGAATTTCTAGCTTTTTAATATGCCTGCTAACACAAAATATTTATCGTCAAACTGGCAACGATTTGCAAAAATATCTGCCGGGATCTTAGGTGGCTATTTAGTATCTACAACCTGCCATTTAGCTTTAGCGTCTTGGTGTAACCATGTTATAGTAATTATAAGTTCTACCTTTACAGGTTTTATACTTTGGGTTACATTAATGATTTTGGCCTTTTTATCAAAAAACGGTTGGAAACTCTGGGGTATTTATTTACTACTAACCATATTTTTTTCAATTATACTGTATTTAGGAATGCTTTATAACCCTATTATTTCTTAACCATGAAAAACAGAACGTACAATATTCTTTTCCATACTCATACCGTTAGTGGTATTGTTATAAGCGTCATACTTTATGTTATATTTTTTGCTGGTTCGTTTTCTTTTTTTAGAGATGAAATTGTAAACTGGGAACGTAATGATACTGTAAAAATTACTGATGATATTGAAATAGATTTTGATACCGTATTAGATTCCTTAAACACCACATATAATTTACATGGCAGAGATATTGAATTAAAAAAATATTATATAGAAGATAGAATTGGAGTATCTATTTCGGCATCAAAAGATACCTTAAGAACAGAAAATAATTCAGCCTTTTTCTATTTAGACAATCAAGATTTAACCGAACATAACTACACAGACTCCTATACTTTAGGCGAGTTTTTATATAGGCTTCATTTTTTAGCACAAATACCCTACCCTTTTGGCTACTATTTATCGGGCTTTATTGCATTATTCTTTTTATTTGCCATTATTACAGGAGTTATTGTACATTGGAATAAGATAGTGTCTAATTTTTATGTTTTTAGACCATGGTCGAAACTAAAAACACTTTGGACAGATGCACATACTGGTTTAGGAATGATTGGTCTTCCGTTTCAATTTGTTTATGCTGTTACAGGTGCATTTTTTATGATAAAAGCTTTATTAATTGCTCCAACTGTAATGACGCTTTACCAAGGTAATGAAACTAAATTTTATGAAGATTTAGGTTATACACACCCGCATTTCGAATTTAAAAACGAACTAATAAAAACAGATGTTAGTATTAATAACTTAAGTAAAAAAACAAAAGCACTTTGGGAAGGTTTTAATATAACCGAAATTCATATATTTAATTATGGCGACTCTAATATGCATGCCTCTATAAGCGGTCATTTAAATTACAACACTAAATTTAATGCTACGGGAGAAGCTATTTATAATTTAAAAACAGGGCATTTAGTTTCTAAAAAAGATCCAACCTTACAAGCGTCGTACCTTGATAGTGTTAAAAATATATTATACCGAATTCATTATGGCGATTATGGTGGTTATGTTTTAAAAATTATTAGCTTTTTACTAGGTATAATAACTTGTTTTGTTATTATTTCTGGTGTTATGATTTGGCTTGTAGCAAGAAACAAAAAAAATACGCCAGAAAAAAAACGACGCTTCAACCAACGCGTTGTTAGAATTTATTTAGCCATTTGCTTAAGTATGTATCCTATAACAGCCGCAACATTTGTTGCTGTAAAGTTATTTCAACCTTATAATAAAAGTTTTATTTATAGTTTTTACTTTATAGGTTGGTTAGTACTAACTATACTTTTTATTATAAAAAAGGACAACGTATTTACCAATAAAGTGTGTTTAATTTCTGGTAGTATTATTGGTTTTTTTATACCAATAGCAAATGGTATTAGTACAGGAAACTGGATATGGAAAAGCTATAGTGAACAACAAACTCAATTATTTTTTATTGATGCTTTTTGGATTGTATTAGCTTCAATTACACTTTGGGCCGCTTTTAAAGTAAAAAAAACAGTTAAATAAACCATGCCTTTTTGCTTTTACTAAGTAATGCGTATGCTGCATGCAAAAGTGCTATAAAATTTTCTTGGTTTAAACTTTCAAGTGTTTTTAATTGTATGGAACGTACTTGCTTTCTTTTATTATCGTTTTTTAAAACAGGAAAATCTTTTTCTAATAATATACCTTGTACAAAACACACATCAACATAATCTTTCCCTTTTAATATGTTTAAATAAATCATTGGCTTTTTGCCAATATTATAAAACGGAATTTTGTAGCTATAACGCTCTTCTACTTGTGGCAAGGTTTGTAAAATTATGCTTCTAACATAAAGCATTATAGATTGATAGGGCTCTTTTTGGTTTATAAAATATTCGTCTACAGGTTTCACAAATTTTATTTTATTTCAAACTTAACAAAAATTTATAATCATAAATTCAAAAAATATTATTTACTTTGCATTTCAAAGTACTTTTATATGGAATCAAAAGATTATTTAAAAGACATTAGCGAAATTAAAGATTTAATGAATAAATCGTCTCGTTTTATTTCGCTTAGTGGTTTATCTGGAATACTTGCTGGGATTTACGCTTTAATAGGCGCAGCTATAGCTTATTGGTTAGTTCAAAATTTTAGTTATGGCACTTTAAAATTAGACGGAAAAATATTTAGGTTAATATTACTAGACTTAGGTTTGGTTGCACTATTTAGCATTATTACCGGAATTATTTTATCTATAAAAAAGGCAAAGAAAAATGCAGCAAATATATGGGATGCAACGTCTAAACGTTTAGTTTTAAATTTTTTAATTCCTTTAGTTACAGGCGGCCTGTATATATTAATTATTTTAAGCCATGGTAAGTACGGCCAAACTGGAGCGTTAATGCTAATTTTTTATGGACTAGCTTTAGTAAATGCCTCGAAATATAGTATTGGAGATATTAGGTATTTAGGCTATACCGAAATAATTTTAGGCCTAATTGCCGCATTAATCCCTGGATATGGGTTTTGGCTTTGGGTTTTTGGCTTTGGTATAATGCACATAATTTATGGTACTTGGATGCATTTTAAATATGATAAATAATGGTAACAATAAGCAAAAGATTTAAAATTTTAATGGCTTGTATTATAGTCATACTTTTAATACCGTTAATTGGCATGCAATTTTCTAACCAAGTTAACTGGACTATACAAGATTTTATTGTTGCAGGGTTATTACTTTTTAGTGCAAGCTTTACTGTAGAATTATTTCTTAAAAAATTTAAAAATAAACAACACCGTATTATAATAGTATCTGCCATTATAATTATTCTTATTTTAATATGGATAGAGCTTGCAGTTGGTATTTTTGGCTCGCCTTTAGCTGGAAGTTAAATAAAAAATAATGAGCATAATAACAAACATAAACAAAGCTTTCGACCATAGAATTAGATTAGGTATTATGTCCATTTTAATGGTTAATGAATATGCCGATTTTAATATGTTAAAAGAATTACTTGGAGCTACAGATGGAAATTTAGCAAGCCACACCAAAGCTTTAGAAAAGGCTGAATACATTAAAGTTGAAAAGCAATTTATTGGCAGAAAACCCAACACCCGATACTCTACTACTAAACTAGGCAAGGAGGCTTTTAAAAAACATATTGAAGCTCTTGAAAAATTAATTAAAAAAGAATAAAAAAATTTACCCATTTACTTTGAAAAACAAAGTACTTTAAAACAATTAAAAATGAAAAACTTAATATCAATAATTAGTGCTCTTTTATTCAGCATACTTTTTTACGGTAAAAACATAGGGCTTAACCTTTCTTTGTTTAGTGTATTAATTATAAGCGCTTTATTTATTCAGCATAAAAAAGCATTTAAACAAAAAAGTACTGTAGCATACGCAATACTTTATTTATTAACTGCCTTTGCAGTATTTATATATAACAATAGCTTATCAATTATAGCAAATACAATAGCTTTAATTACTTTAGTTGGGCAAATATCAACACCAAACGCATCCCTTTACATTAATTGGTTAAATGGCTTATACTCTACTATCGCAGGGCTATTTCATAGACATTTTAATACTATTGAAAAAGAAGAAAAAAAAGTTTTAAATAAAAACATAGATTACTTACATCTTTTTAAAATTATTAGTGTTCCTATAGTTGTAATTGTTCTTTTTATTTGTCTTTACAAAGATGGAAATCCTGTATTTAATAATTTAATTAACCATATAGATTTTAGTTTTATAAATCTTCAATGGATATTGCTAGCAGTATTAGGGTATTATTTAATAGATAACATATCTAAACCTATAGCTGTAAATCCAGCTACTACTATTGATGCCGAAACAGGAAACCTGTTAATTAAAGAAGAACAAAAACAAGAACAAGCCAATTTAATAAAAGAGCATCAGTTTGGTTTTATCCTAATATTTGCCTTAAATGTACTTATTATTTTATTTTTAATTACAGACTTTACATACCTTACAACGTCGACCGATTTTCGGGCTCCATCATTTTCTAATCAAGTACACAGTAGTATTTATACACTAATTGCTTCAATTATAATAGCAATAATTATTATTCTGTACTTTTTTAGAGGCGAATTAAACTTCTATAAAAAAAATAAAGGCTTAAAAGTAGTTGCTTTTGCCTGGATTTCACTTAACGCTATACTTATAATAAACATAGCTATAAAAGACTTTCAGTACATTTATTACTTTGGGCTTACCTACAAACGCATTGGTGTTTTAGTTTACCTATTACTAACCATTATTGGCTTAACAACTACATATATTAAAATTAAAAACATTAATAACCTTTGGTATTTATTTAGAATAAATACCCTAACAGCTTTTACTATATTAATAGTATCCTGTACTATAAACTGGGATAGTTTTATAACCATTTACAACTTAAACTATTCAAAATCTATGGATTTTAAATATTTAATAAAACTATCTAACAACAACACGTTTATTCTTAAAAATTATTTAGATAAAAAAAGTTTAAACCAAAAGCAAACAAGAGCAATTAACAGAAAATACAAGCGCTATTTAAAAACGTTAAGCAAAAATACTTGGCAAGAAATTCATTTTGATAACTTAAAAATTAAATAATGAGCTTAAACACCTCAACAACAATAATTAAAGCAACCGGATTATCTGGTGTAATATTTTGGGCAATTATTTTTACTGATTATTTTAATTCTGAAATGTTTCTATTTGTTTTACTATCTGTAATTCCAATTAGTATATGTTGCTCGTTAACCATTTGTTTAACCATTGCTCCTTTTTACTGGCTAAAGCAAAAGCATAAAAGCTATAAACATATTTATAAAACCTATCTGCCTTATTATGCTATTATTTTATTTGGCTTATGTATTTATTTAATAGTCTTTTCGAATTTCGAACTCTTTTTTATAGCGTTTGTAACGGCTGCTTTTTTTACAACTTTAAAATCTTGGAGTTGGCTTATAGAACCAGAAAGAAACAACTAATATGAAGCTAAATAAAACATATATAATTTTAACTTTAATACTTTTAACAATAGAAGTGCTTATTGCTATATATTTAAAAACAGGTTTTATAAGGCATACCGTTGGCGATTACTTATGCGTTATTTTACTTTATTGCTTCTTTAAAAGTTTTATAGTAAACAACCATTTTAAAATAGCAATTATGGTTTTACTTGTCGCTTATACTGTTGAGTTTTTACAGCTTACTAATTATTTAGCTTTATTTAATTTGCAAGATAACTACCTTTGTAAACTCGTTTTAGGTAGTACTTTTCAAGTTTTAGATTTAGTAGCCTATACACTTGGTATTATTAGCACATTATTTTTTGAATATAAATTTAATAAACTATGAATAGCTTAAAGCAGCTCTTTTTAAATAGAAATAAAACGGTTTGGTTATTAGGTATTTCTATTTTATACAGCTTGGCATTATTAGTTATACAGATAAAAATTTCAAATTCTCTTTTTTATTTAATATTAATTTGGAATTTATTTTTAGCTGTTTTGCCTTATGTTGTTTCTTGCTATTTATCAATACTTAAAAATCATAATAAAATAGCTTTTACCTTTAGTTTTTGTCTTTGGATTGTTTTATTACCCAACGCACCATACATTATTACAGATTTTATACATTTAAAAATAAGTAATCCATATATGCTTTGGCTAGATGCCTTATTAATTTCTTCTTTTGCATTTAATGGACTGTTATTATTTTACTTATCGGTACATGATGTAAAAACTTTACTTTATCGTTTTTTTACCAAAAGACAAGTAAATTATATAATTATAGTAACTATGTTTTTAACAAGTTTTGGTATTTATTTAGGTAGATTTCTAAGGTATAACTCTTGGGAAATATTAAGTAACCCTAAGTGTTTATTTATCGATATTTTTAATATAATAACTAGCCCAAATACGAACCAAGAAGCATGGCTTTTTACCATACTTTTTGGTTTATTTTTATGTATTGGCAATTTTACTTTTAAGATTTTTTACTCTAATCCGTCCACATAATCTTGTAAATACGAAAAGCGTTTTGTTAGTTTTCCGTTTTCGGTAATTTTAGCACGTTTAAGAATACCATCGGCATCGTTATTGAAAAAGGCTGGTATTACATGGTTTAAAAACATATCGCCAAAACCTTCGCTAGCGTCTTGTGGGAGTTCGCATGGTAAATTATCTACAGCCATTACGGTTATAGCTTTATCGTTTTTATAATCTATTTCGGTTTCGGTTTCTGGATCGTATCCATAAATAGGATCTGCAATGGTTGATGCTTTTATAGTTGTTGCTACTGGGCCATCTACATCGCAACTTACATCGGCTACAACTTTAATATTAAAATTGGCTAATTTCACATCTGCTCTTGTATATAAGTATGGTGCACCATCGCCATAAAAATGTCCGGCAATATAAAAATCGGTTACTTTGGCAAAGCGCATAAAGTTAGATGTGTATTCTTGCGGATTGTTATAAAAATCTTGGTTATTTATTACTTGTCCATCTTTTCGTTTATTATAATCTAAAACATCTATTTTACAATATACAGGCTCGTTAAATGTGTTATTTAGATATTCTTGTACCGATACATTTTTAATATTCATGGCGTCTAGCATTTCTTGCGACCCTTTTGCTACTTTACCGCTTCCGGTTAATAGTATTTTTATGTTTGGAAGCGTTATTTGGTTTAATTCTGCTATTAATGCAGCTTGGTTTGGTAACGGTCCTGCTTTGGGCAAACTCCATGAATTGTATTTTAGTCCCCATGCTCGAAACCCATTGTAAGCTCCAACAATGCCTGCGTAACGCCCAAAACCTATTAAACGAAATCCTTTTTCGTTTACTATAGTTTCATGGTCGTAGAGTTCTATATTTTTTTCTAAAATGGCTTTTAGCAGTTTACGGTTATAGGGTTGTTTTTTTATGGTGTGCGAAAAGAAAAAATATTTTTTGTTTGGTATAAGTGCTTCTATTGGCACTTCTTTTACGCCTAACATAACATCGCAATTTGCCACATTGTCTAATACTTCAAAGCCTGCGTTTTTATATTCTTGGTCTTGAAATACTCTTATGTTTGAAGACTCTACTTTAAATACGGCTTCTGGAAACTTATTTGTTGCTTCTTTTAATTTTGATGGTGAAAATACCACACGGCGGTCGGGTGGGTTTTTGCGTTCTTTTATTATGGCAAATTTCATATTTTGTATTATTACGCCTAAAATTTAGGATTAATATTTTTTGTCTTTTTTACTGACAGATTCTCTTTTGGTATAAATTTTGACTAAAAGTAATTAGATTTGAAGTGGTAAACAAAGTTTTTTGATACCTTTGCTGCCCGCGTTAAGGATTGAGGCTTTGTTGAAGCTCTTTTTGTGTTGTTGCACCTATGCAACACAAAAAAGCGACTGCCGAAAGCCTGACCCTTTTTAGGGTAACGCCCAAATGAAAATTAATTATGGGGTCGACTGGTTTTGACAGCGAGATTAATTGAACGGTAAGCACGTCGTGTAATGGCATTGAAACACGTTAAAGGCTAGACCAAATTTTAAACGGCGAGAATAACTACGCTTTAGCTGCATAATCTGAATTATAGTAAGATTAGCCTAGGTACACAAGGTGTACAAGCTTTATGTCTCCAGAAAGCCTTGATTGACGGCGTTCTATTTTGAGGCATCGTAAATGTCAATATAGTTTAAGTAGTGCTTTGATGCTTTTACGAAATTAAAGAAGATAAGTTATAAGTGGGTTGTCTGTAACCAGCTTATAATCGAAAAACCAAGAATAGAATAAGCGTGTAGAAAGCTCTTTGGTTACTTGTTTGGACGAGAGTTCGATTCTCTCCGACTCCACGATAAAACACTCCTATTTTACTAGGATTAGGAGTGTTTTTACTAAAAAAGCGTGTCAAAAACGTGTCAAGTTTATTATTAATTTTTTGCAACTGGTATTAATCAGATGTAAAAAAAAAATGCAAAAATCTGAAAAGCGCCAAAACATAGTATTTATAGATTTTATTCCTGCAGAACTTCATGCCAATAAAACATGGGAAATTGTTTATTATGTTAAACACCCTGTTACAGAAAAATTAACTAGAAAACGCAACAGAGTTAAGCCATTAAAAAGTATTACTGAAAGGAAAAAATTAGCTAAACGAATGGTTTTTGAAATAAATAAACGTTTAGAAGAAGGTTGGAATCCTTTTAATCAAAACGAAGGTGCTAAAGAGTTAACTAAATTAATTGACGCCATAAATATTTTTAAAACACGCGCTAGTTTAGAATATAAAGAAGGTAATCATAGATTTGATACGTTTAAAACGTATACTTCGCAGCTTAATCAATTAACTATTTACATTACTGATGTTGTAAATAAACCAGAAATGATGTGTTTTAAATTTAATTCTGATTTTATCAACAATTATCTAGATTATATCAGATATAAAAAGAATAGGTCGGCACGAACACGAGATAATTATTTGAATTTCATTAGAACATTCGCTTCTTTTTTAATTTCAAAAAAATATATAACCACTAACCCTACTGAACATTTTACAAAAATTAACAGGCAAAGAAAAAAAAGGAATATTATTTCTGATGAAGACTTAAAAAGAATTTTTGAATTTTGGAAAAACAAAAATAAACACTACCTAACCCTATGCTTAACTTGTTATTATTGCCTAATAAGACGCACAGAAATTACAAATATTAAAGTTTCCGACGTATCTATTAAAAATTCTACATTATACATTGGCGCTGAAAATTCTAAAAATAGGAAAAGCAATTCGGTTACTATTCCTAACTTACTACTACCTGTTTTAAAAGCACACATAAAAGGCTTTAAAGCAACTAACTATTTATTTTCTAACACTTTTAATCCAGGATTAAAAAAATTATCTCCAGATATGGTTACAAAAAAATGGAGTTTTATGCGTAAAAAATTAAACCTTGAAAGCCATATACATTGGTATAGCCTAAAAGATACTGGTATAACGAATATGTTAAAAGCTGGTATACCAACAATTTCAGTAAGAGATCAAGCTAGACATCATAGTATTACGCAAACAGAAGCTTATACTCCAAAAGAAATTTTAAAAGCTAATATGGATATTAAATCTGTAAAAATTTAAACAACTGTTAAAGTTAAATCAATACTACTTGATAGTCCAACCGAGTTAGTAGCTGTTAATCTTACAATATAATTGCCATAAGGGTTTTCGCTTCCTATTGATTTTTGAAAAGTGATAATATTTTTATCTGTTATTGACGGATAAATATCAGCTGTTAAATCTAAAGTTGGCGCGCTTATTAATTTGGCTGAAAAGTAAAAGTCCAAATCTTGTGGGTCGTAAGACAAGTTAGTAAAAATCGAGCATTTTATAAATACAGGATTTTCGCCATATCTTTTATAATCAACAATATCCACAATAAAATTTGTAGTTTCTGTATATAAATAGTGTGGCGCAGGAAGTGCGTTGTCAATACTCCTAGTAGCTGTTATAATTACTGGTGGTTCAAAATCTGGAGTGGTTATTCCAAAATTAAACGACACGGTGTTTTTAACCTTAAATAATCTAAATTGAATAGATTCAAAAAGAGCTCCTTTATCTTGCCTTTTTAAATTATGTATTGAAAAATTATTATTATAAAGTTTCAACTTACTTTCAGGCTTAATTTTTAATGCTTTATATAATGGTATATTAAGTGTAACATTATATTCTTCTGCATTTAAATTTTGATATAACCAATTTCTTAAAAAATGATGCACAAATCCATATCTTGTGTATGAAACATCATCATCTGTAACTAATGGCAACGCATTTTCGTTGGTTTTATAAAACAAAATAGAAGTGCCTTCTTGATGCTTAACATAGCCTTTAGTTAATATAAAAAATGCAGGAAGTGGTTCTAAAGGGATAGATGTTGATGTGTAACCAATAGCAGAATTAACAAACTCTCCATTTTTATTTAAAAATAAAGTTTCGTTATTAGAAAAATCAATTTTATAGCCTGTTAGTTTATTTAGTTTTCTAAAAGGTATAGAAGCTTGATATGATGTTAAATCTATAATTGGTTGTGTATTTATGAAATTATTGAAAAAATCGAACGATACCGTTTTCGCTAAAGGATTAAAAGTAGATGTCATTATAAATGTTGATTTTATATTCGAAATATACTCTCCAACAGTTTGGTTTGGCAACAAATTTTTTATGTTAATACTATTATAGTATAAAGGCCGCTTGGTGCCTTTAATTTCAAATTCGCCTTCAAGAAAATAGATAACTTGCGAAGGACATTCTAACTTAAATTCTAAAGGCAAGGTTTTAAAGTCTTCAGGTATTTCTAAATTAAAATTTAATTCAATACTAAACTCTAACTCGGCATCTGTAGCGTAGTTTGTTGCTAATTTACTAGCAAGTAATTTATCGTTAAAAAAACAAGATATACGGCATTGGCAGGGGTCGTTTTCAGACAACAAAGAACTAATTTTTAGGCTTACTGTATATGAAGCCGATTTTCCTTCCAAATCTATTTGTTGTAAATATTCGTTGTAAATTAATGGCCCTGGATTATCAACAACATTTGTTTCTGCGAGTTCAAAATTAAAATTTTGCTTTATTAAAAAATCTTTATTTGTGAAAAATATCTGGTTGTCATGATACTGCAACGCTTTCTGTAACGAAGGGCTTGTGACTAAATCGCCAATTACAGTATAGCCTATTTGCATAAAAATAAACTTTACTATTTCTAGTATATAAGCAAATGGCCGCAACTCATTCATTTTTGTTATTGTAATGGCGTATTTATTTTTTTCATGCTCTGTAAACTCGCCATTTCTACAATGGTTTATAAAATTTCCATTTTCGTTTTCGCTAGTTGTAGTGTATGGGTTTTTATATTCGCCGTATTCATAATCTTTATATTTTTCGGGATCGTAAACTTGAACAAAATTAACTGGTGTTTCTGGATAGCTTTTAGATTTTGTTTGATTAGCAAAATCAAACATATTTGTTTCAATTTCTATGTTAGGCCATGGCAGGTCTTGAATTGGAGTGTTAAAAATGGTAAGCTTATCGAAGCTAAAGTATATTATAGCGTTTAAATCTTTTAACTGACCTAGAATTAATAATTCGGCTTCATAATAGCTGCCGTTACGAAATAATTTAGCTTCTAATAGCGGGGTTTCAGAAGCACTATTATGCGAGCTAACAAACTCTAAAAAGGGGATAAAATGGCGTGTTCTTGGAATTTTAAAAGGAAATGATTGTTGTTTAATTAAATCTTTTTCAAAAAAGGAATTTTCTTCTGAAAACTTAATATTTAAAGGGGTTAAATCTAATTTAAAATGTTCTGTATATAGGATTGTCATTTTCAGAAAGTTTAAAAATTAAGGATTCATTATTTTGATAAAAATTGGTTTTATAAGGTGTTATTGTGGTGGTTTTGCTTAAAATTATTTTCAACCATGTTGTTTGAAAAAGAAATATGTTGAAGGATTTTAGTGTGCGTTTTAATAATTTATATTTAATTACATCCAGCCAATACCCTGTGTTTAAGGTGTAGGTTTCGTTATATGTAATTTCTGAAACATTTATGCTATTAATGTTATTCGATCTAGTTTCGAAATCATCATATTTAAACTGATTATTTATTTTTAATTCTCCATTAAATTCTAAAACAGAAATAGAACCGAATTGATTTTGAAACGCTATTAAATTGTGATCAATTCCTTTATCTATAACATTAATGCTTGCAATATTTAATATAATATTGTTTGGAAACTCAAAAGAAAGCGTTAATGCGGATGTTGTTAAGCTAACAATTTCTTTTACAGGTATAATTATGGTGTGCAATAGTTTTGTTGTGCTAGGCTGTATTAAATTAATTTCTCTAGTGGTTTCGCTAGAGTTTATTAATAATTTTAAAGGAAAATTTGTTGATAAAAAGGAACATGATATTAAGGCATTTGGTGTTACAAATTCTGGTATTTCATTTTCTAAAATATAATTATATGTTGGTGTAAATGCTGTAACATCTTGTGTTTGAAACTTACCTAATATCATGAAAAATGAATGCGACAAACTGCTTAATTCTGTTTCGTTATCCATTTCTTTCAGCGTCATTGTTACCTGAGCCAAATCAAAATCTAAATAATTAAAAGTATTACAATCTAAATTTGGCATAATAAATTTTTGGGTAATAATACTGTGTATAAAGTTACCGAAATAAAAACTAGCTATATTATCGAAAAAAGGAATTTCGAAAGGATGGCTCCATACTTCTCCATTAAATAAAACATCTAATTGGCAAATTAAAAACGTGGCATTATTTTCGGTTTTAACGGTTATACTATGGTTGTTTTCGGTGCCATATATTTTATTAGATAAATAATCGCCTGTGTATATCATGATCTCGTATTGCTTAGTATTTGTTGGTGTTCTTTGTCTTGCTCTTTACGCTCTAAAAACTCTTGGTAATCTCTAACCATATAACCTTTAAAGCCTTCGTCTAATTTAGCATCTAGTTTTTGTAACAGCTGTATCATTGCTAGATTGGTTTGATTATTTTCGGGGTTTATTGTTGGAGCTTCTGAAAACATAGGTGGTGTTGTTTTACTAGTGCTACCGCCATCAAAAAACAATCCTAATTCTTTTTTTCTTTCTTTTTCTAACCATTGAAGTGTTGATGCGTAACGCGGATTTTGTGTCATGATTTTAGGGGCCACCCACTCATCATCATGCACAACGCCTGTTACTTTACCATATTGATCGTGATATATGGCGTTTGAACCTGTTGGGCCACCGTCTTTAAACCCTTGAATTGCTGATGCTGCAATAGTAGCTATTTGTACACCAGCGTTTATTTTGTTGGCTAAAATAGATTTTGTCATTGTTGCTACAGAGATGGGTTTTGCTGGATTTGGTACTCCTGGCGGAATAATCCATGGAACTGCGGCATTTGTAGATTTCGCTAATGCATTAGCTTTGGCTGTAGAATTAATAATTTCTGATATTGCTAATGCTTTTTCAAGCGAAAACATTACTTTATATATACCTGTTTTTTCGCCGAAAATGGTTTGAAGAGTATTTATACCAAAACGCAATGCTCGAGCCTTGGCTTCTTCTAAATCTTGCTCTGCCTGTGCTAATTTTTTATGATGCTCTTTTAATTTTTTCTCATATTCTTTATCGGCTTTGTCTTTATCTTTTTGGCGTTTCTGCGCATACTTCTGTCTAATTGCTGCTATTCCTTCTTCTTTTGATTGTTCTAAGCGTTCTTTTAATTCTTTATCGGCGTTGCTTAGTTCTTCTTCTTTTAATCCAATAATTCCAGCTTCTTCTTCCATTTTTAGAAGTTTAGCCTCTAGTTTTAATATTTCCTCTTCTTCTTCTCGTGCTTCTTTTTCAAATTTTTCTAGTTCTTTTTGAATTTTTTGTTCTTCTTCCCACTCATCTAAAAATTGTTTTAGTTTTTTCTTAGAATCAATAATACGCTTATCTTCTGGGGTTAAATCTTCATTTTTAGAATTAGGGTTTAAATTATTAGTTGTGTTTTCTTCTGGTGTTTTACTACCAGTATCATCGGTTAAAAAATTATCTAAAGATACACGTTCGGCTTTATTGTTACCTTTAAAGGCGTTTGCTATTTCGTTGGCATCTTTTTTGGCTTGATCTTTTAATTTAGAGATGCTCTTGGCAATATTTACAACTCCAGAAGCAAACCCTTCTTTTATTTTGTTTAGATCTAATGTAAAAACACCTTCTATAATGGTGCCTAAACTTCCAAATTCTTTTTTTGCTAGTGTTAGTAAGCTGCCTATAATTTTAAAACTGCCTGAAAAGGCTACTCCAAAACCTGTAAGTATTCCAGAAAATACTCGCGATTCGTTGTTTAGGTCTACAAACCAATTATATACATCAACTCCGCCTTTTAAAATAGCGAGTAGTGTTTTTGAAGCAAATAGTTTTCCTTTTTCTATCCAAAGATTAAAACCTTTAGATCCGCTTGCAAATAGTTGTGTGTAAACGCCTTTAAGTTCTTTATTTATTTCAAGTTTTTGCTTTTCTATTTCTTGAATTTCGGTAAGTGGCTTTTTTTGTTTGTTTAAAGCGGTATTTACAGCTTCGAATATTTTAAGTGCGCCACCAGCATCTTCGCCTGCGCCTTTAAATAAATCGGCAGTTAATAATTGGGCTTGTTGTGCGTTTAATCCAATACGACTAGCTTCTTCTGCTATTGTTGCTAATGCTTCTTTTGGCGTTTTTGCGCCTGATTTTATATCTGCAAATAATTTACTTGTAAATTTTTTACCAAAAGCGTTTTCCATAGCTTCTTTTGCGGCATCGGTGCCTTCGGTAATTGATAAAGTAAATTCTTTTATGGCATCTGGTAGTTTGTCTGAATAAATAGATAAATCTATGCCTGTGCTTACAATGTTTGCAAAATCGGTGGCAGAAAATCCTGCGTTTTTAAATTGTATTGGGTATTCTTTTAAAGAGTCTAAAAACTCGTCGTTTGTAAGTTTTCCTCGAATGGCGCCATCTTCAATAATATCGAAAGCTTCGTTGTAAGAAATACCAAAATTTTTAACCATACTTTTAGCGGTTTCGACGCTTTTGGCAACATCGACTTCAAAAGTTTTTTTTAAAACTTCTGCACGTATACGTATAACGCTAATGGCGTGTCCAGATTCTTGGGTTAAATCTCTTATTAATTGATTGGTTTTTTCTATTTCTAAATTGTAGTCTACCCATTTTTTTACGCCTGCGCCAATGGTGGCTATTGCTGCTATTGCCATACCAAAAGGAGTAGCAATAAATGCTAATGCAGCTTTAGTTATATTTTTTATATTGCCAACTAAGCCTTTAAGACCTTCTTGCGCTTGTGCTAAATTTCCTGAAAGGAAACCGGATAGCAAATTATCCCAATCACTTTTGGCTTCTTGTAAAGAAACATTTGTGCCATCAATTTCATTTTTAATTTCTGCATAACGTTCTCTGGCTTTCTGGAGTTCTTGGGCTTTTTTTTGAAATTCTGGGTCAGACTCATTTAATTTATTTAATTGACCTTTTAATTTTCTAATTTCTTTACCTACACCGTTTAGCGTATTAGCAACCTCTTTCCCATTTATTTTAATGGTTAAATTAAATTTTGTGTCTTTAGCCATCTTGTTTATTCATTTCTAAAACAATATTTTGAAGCTGGAAAGTAACAGCTCTTACTCTAGTTTTTTGCAAACCATTTTCTAACATTTGTAATGCTCCAGAACTTTTATATATGTCATCAAAAAAAGACTGACTTTTAAGGTTTGGATTAACTTGCTTATAGACGGTGCCAGTTTTACTATGTGTTCTTAAGTATCTGGTATTGTCTTTTATAATACCAAAGTGATGTACAAAGCCCGACCTGTTACTTTTGAAGTCGAAACCTAATAAACGGTTATCTCCAATAGCAGGCTCAATATAAGTAGCTTCAAGCATTGGTTTACGTTCGTTTTCAGAAAACTTGCTTCTCCCTTTTTTATAAGGCGAACCAATACCTCGCATTGTTAATGAGCTGCTTTTTATTTTAGAGTGTACATAATTAGTGGTTACCTTGGCTACTGTTTTAGCCAATACCCTTTCTTCTGCTAAAATTTTATCGTTTTCACTACTCATTTTACATCGAATTATAGATGCAATTTAGTTGTGTATATGGTTTTAAAATAGGACATAAAAAATATTATCTATTTTTGGTGTATGGAAAATTTTGAGTGGTGGCACATCCCTATTATAATTATTGTTGCAATATTTGGTCTTTGGTTTAACCACTATGTTTATAAAAACAAATACAAAAATTAATTTAAATCATTCCATTTATCTTTTTCAACACATATTGTTGATTGATTTTTTAAAGTAATTTCGCATCTGTAACCATATAGCCCTTCTGCATATAATGGGCCTACTTTAAAGTGATGAAAACTATTTTGATCTACTAATCCGTAAAGCCAGTTTTTATTTCCCTGGGCATCTTTAATTTGTTGTGCGTCGTGTAGTATTCGGTTTTCTATGTCGAAACATATATTTTGGCAATATTCTAGCACTTGATTTTGTGCTTCATATTGATCTAAATTACCAGTTTTAGTATTGGGTTTTCCTAATATTGTAAATGCTGTGGAGTTAAGGTGTATTATTTTTGTTTTATCTCCGGTAGTTTTAGTTTCAACAGCATCAATAGCCATAAAAGGAAGGTTTACGCCTTTTCTTAATTGGCCTGTTACTTCAGAAATATTCCAGCGAAATTTATCTTGTATTAATGCATGATTATTAGCAATATTTTCTAAATAGCTGGTTATAATTAACATGGTTATTCTAGGCATCGTGTGGTTTTTTTAATTGTTCTGTAAACTCGTTTAAAAAGGTATAAACATTTGTAGTTTTGGTTTCGTTGTGTGTTCCAAATTTGCCACCTGCTAAGTGTAAGACTATGCTGCCGAAACCAGATTTTGTTGGTGGTGTTTTTGGTGGCGTTTTAGGTTTTGGAAATACTAAAGGATATTGTTTTGTTAAGTGAGAACGACAGCCTTGATAGCTTAGTGCTATAGCTAACAGGGTTGGCTTGTTAATTTTTTTTAGTGATTTTGCTCTTACTTCTAATTCTGTTTTATCAAAATTAACGCGTTTACCATATTTTTTTTCTCTGTATAATACGGCTGTTAAATATTGTAAATACTCGAAATCTTGTGTGTTGTGCCAGCCTAAAAATAAATCGTCGGCATGTGCAAATTCATCTATAGTTAAATTACTTATCCTTTTTTCTGGCGCATAAAGTGTTTTTGTTTTTAGCTTTATTTTGGGTATAAATTTGGTTAATGTTGTTTCTAAATATAACCAATTATAGTGTTGCTTTAATGTTGAGAAACCAACGTTTTTAATAGTCTTTAATACTTTAAATATTTTTAATAACTGCCAAGACTTTGCTTTATTTAATATTAAAAACGTTTTGTAATCGAATAATACACCTGTGATATTAAGGTGTAAAAGTGTGGCGAGTTTTTTTAATTGCCAATTATTTAACTGATTCCAATGTGTTGGTATGGCTAATTTTATTGTCATTTTTATTGTGGATTTCCTATTGGTGGCGGTACATCTATTGGTTTAAGTTGTTTAATGCTTTGCATTTCTAAATTGTTTAATAGCGCGGTTTTTGTAATTTCTGATCCATCAACAGATGTTAATGTGTATTGTATTTCGAAAAATACAGACTCATCTTTACAGGCTTGCAAATATGTTTGCGCATTATATATCGCTTCTGCCGTGTTGTTAATTAAAGTTTGTAATTGTTGATCTGTTAGTGCCATGCTATTTTTTTTTATTAAAGAGTTTGAAACCTACTTTTGCATTAACATAAATAGGTTTTGGTGTGCCATTTATATACTCTATGTTTACACCAAAAATGTTTTTTTTTGTAACTAAATCTAGTCCTACTTCTAATTTTTCGAGAGCTGGTTTAATAGAAGTTTCTCCATATAAAAATAAACCTGTAGGTTGTTTTATTATAGTTTTTGTGGTGGTGGTATTTTTTTGTGTGTAATTAATTGTGCCATCGACATGAACAACTTCTCCAGAGCTAAAAATATCTAAATTTGCTGATGCATTATTTGAATTTAAAATAGATTTAAAGCGTCTTATTTTTAAAGATGTGTTTGTTGGTTTTTTTACAAAAACTAGACTATCTCGCCATTTGATTACTGTTTTTCCTTTTATATATTTTGTGCTTCCTGTGTCAATATAAACAGGTTCTAACTCTTGAATTAATACGTTTTTTATACTGTCTTTTATTTTTTCGTAATCAATTTTTGTTTCTGTGATTACTTGAGGCTCGGGATTGCATTTTTTAAAAACAACTATTGTTGCTACTATAATTGTTATTATACCGATATATGTTAGTGTTTTTTTCATGATACTAATTGTTTTCTATTACAGAAATCATTTCTATATGTGCTTCATGTGTTGAATCTGCACCATACATGAAGAAGGTTAATGTGTGTTCTCCAGTTGCTGAAGGAGTTATTTTTTGCCTGTAAATTTGCTGAGTTGATGTGAATGATATAGTGTTTGGTAAACCACCAACTAAACGAAAATCTATACCTGTTCCTGAAACTTCATAAGCTTTTATATATACTTCGTAAGTTTTTCCTGCTTCAACATTAAAAGTTGTATATGCTCTTAATAACCCAGATATTCCCGTGTCTGGCTTTAATACTATTTTATACCCTCCACTACCATTTGATATAGATGTAAATGCTACTGTGCTGTTTGTTGTATAATTACCTATAGCATCAACTTCATTAATATAACTAGATGCATTAGCGTTGTTATAAACATCTATTAAATTTATTTCTTGAATATCAATATCAAATCCTGATTGGGTTGAATCTCCATCCTCTCCTGATACGGAGTTATCTGAAGTAAAGTTTAATCTTAAATTACCTGGTACATATATTGTTTCATGATTTGTTCCATCTATTTCATAAACTTCATTTTCAAGATTGAAATTGTCTTTAAAAATTCTTAAAAAATCATATCCTTCTTCTATATCAAGGTTATTAAATGTTATTTTAAAACCTGTGCCAGTTGTTAAGTTATAGCTCCAATTTTCATTAACATTTGAAGAATAATTACCCGATGCTGGATATTTTAAATTAACAGGCGTATATGTTGGTGTGCCTTGATTTAAAAACTGCTGTTTACTTACTAAATAGGCTATTGTATTCATGTTTTTAAAGTTTTACCCAAAAATATCTTAACACACCATTAATTGTAGATTGATAAAGCATCATATCTGTATTAGCTTCAAAACTTGCAGTATCTGGCAATTGTGTGCCAATGCCTGTAGGCTCTGTGGCTTGGTTGTAAAGCGTGCCGCCAGAGAGTGTTTTAGAATATAAATCCTTTATATCTGTGGCTATAGTTTCAGCTAATGCTTTAATTCTTAATTCCTGTTCATTTGCCATGATTATGCATCTCTAACGGTTGTATAATCTGTTACAAAATTCCTGTCTGGATTTCCAACTCCAATATTTGCACAAGCTTGAGCTCTTTGTCCAACGGTTAAAGTTTGTGCAGCATCATACCTTACTCTATTGCCTAATGCGGTTGTAATAGTAGATGCAAAATTTTCATCATCTCCTAATGCAGCTGCTAATTCGTCTAAAGTATTTAAACCACCAGGAGCGCCATTAACTACTGCATCAATTAGATTATTTACTTCGGCTGTAAAATCTGAAATTGTTGATGCTGGCTGTGTTCCTGTGTGGTTGGCTCTAGCTAACAATGTAGCATCTGCACTATTTGCAGTAGCTCCATTCTCAATATTGTCTAACTTATCTTTATCAGCGGCCAACATTAAACCTGCTAATAAAGCAGTTGCACCTGTTAGAGTTACATTATCTCCGCTGCTTGAAGTAATTTGTAAAGTAGTTGTGTTATTTGTGCCAATTGCTAAATTAGTAACACCTCCTGCCGCTGCTAACGCTTCATTAATTGCATTTACTAATGAGGTTTTATCAGAAGTATTTAATCCTGTTAAAGACCCAGCATTAGCATATAGAGTTTTTACATCTGCCGCTATAGCTTCAGCTAATGCTTTAATTCTTAATTCCTGTTCATTTGCCATAATTTTTAATTTTTTGCAAGGTTGTAATAATCTGTATATGAAGCTCCGTTAATTAATCCGTCATAATCTTCCGTATTTAAGTTTTTATTTACTGTTATGTTAGGGTAATGTTGTACTAACAACGTGGTATTTGCTTCGGCTTCATTAGTGGTTAAAAAGGCTTGTTTTGCACCACCAGCTGATACTGTTAATGTTTGCTGTGGCAGGTTTGATTTAATTGTTATTTCCATAGCATTCTATATAAATTTTTAAATTAAAATATATCCCTGCTTGCCGCGAATTTGAAATTAAATTGCCTGTATAATTTCCTTTTGTAAAATCTGTTTCTAAAATATTTATAACAATAGATTTTGTTTGCGCTTCTAGAATTAAACCTCCATTGGCTACAGTATATGTTTTATTGTTTATTTGTAACGCATATTCGGTGTCTAAAATATTTAACCCACTTATTGATGGCTGATAAGAAACACCTTCATCTATTAACAAAGTGAGTTTAGCATTTTGTGTTAAATCTAAAGTTGCATTTTTCATTTTTTAGAATTTTATTATAAACATCTAGCTTCGAGAACTTTTACTAATAATTTTTCTTTTGATTTTATGGTTACAAGCTCTTTAGTTTCTTCTATTAATTGAGCGGCTTTTCTGCGCAATTTTATAGGTTTTGATATTTCTATTCTTGATAATAATGTTAGTACTTGTTTCTCAAAATCTGAAAATGCTTCTGCGCCTTTCCATAAATCTTTTACTTCAAAAAATACTGGTCTGTGTGCCATTTTAAATTGGGTTTAAAAAAAGCGTAGCCGAGTACCAAATCGAATTAAACTAACTCCCCTATTACTATAGTTTAATAAACTACGCTTTGTTTATTTATTAATTATCTGTTGTTAAGTGCTCGTAAAGTTGATGCAACCAAACTGCGCCAACACCTGCTAGTATTTGTTCTATATAGCTGGAGTCTCCTGTTAAGTAGTTTGTTACCCACGATATTAATGCTGATACTATTGGTACAGCTATTAATGTGAGTGTGCCTGATATTGCAGGTATAAACTTTAAGGCCCATGTGCCTATTAGAGTTAATACTGGTGTAAGCCATAATACTATAGTTGATGGCTCGCTAAAGTTTACTTCTTGACTTGCCATTACCGGAATGCTTACTGATAATAGTAAGGCTAACAAAATGAATTTTAATTGAAATTTCATGATACTAATTGTTTTTAATGTTAATTTTTAGATTTTATAAATTTTACCATCGCATTTATAAACTCGTTGGTATCATCGTCTACATTTACATCGATTAAATTTGGAATGGTGGGCGAATCTGAATAGACAACATCTGAAATTATATTGCCTTGGCCATCGTACCAAATTTCGCGATGTATATTTAATGATACTACATTGCTGTAAGGTGTTGGCGAGTTGCTTAACCAAACGGTACCGTTTTCTATACGTAAGCCTTTTATTTCTGGAGATTTTAAGGCTATGCTTAGTTCTGGTATATCGACGTTATAGGAGTCGACAACTAAGCCTAATTTTACGAATGATTTTGTACCGGTATCATACTCGACGGTGGCTTCGTAACTGACCGATTTTTTTTCGAGCGTTACAAATTTTAAATACTTGTCGATAATACCTGTTGTTATTTCGGTTTGGCTTTGATTGATTTGGGGCAAAAAGAGCGTTACGAATAGTAATAAAATGGATAGTCTTTTCATGATTTTAAATGTTAGTTGTTAAAAAATAATTCGTGTTTTAATTTTTTATATGCCTTATTACCTGGGCATGTTGTATTTGAGTGTTTTGAATCGCGATGTCCTTTTATGGCTTTTATTGGTAAAATGGTGCACAATGCTTCTGTAATTTGTTTTAAGCTTTTTAGCTGTTTTTGGGTTATTTCGTCTTCATTATAATTACCCAGTAAAACAATACTTATTCCTTTTGTGTTCTGGTTTTTAGTGTGATATGAAATAGTACTAAGATGATTTAGAATTAAAATATCTCCATCTGGTTCTATGGCCGAATGGTATGCTATTCTAGGCCAACCGTTATGTTTTACATGGTAATTGTTAATAGCTTCTATTGATGCGCTTGAGCTAACTGCGGTGTGATGTACCCAAATGGTTAAAGAGTCTGTATTTTTTAATGCTCTTTTTGCATAGTGTTTTGTTTCGTGCTCTAGAAGTTGTGATGTTTCTATAACGGTGCCATTTGGTAGTGTTATAGATTCGCCTGTGTAATTGTACACGGTTAATCCTGCGCCTACCATCATGGTAATTATAAGTGCTATAGCTCTGTTTTTCATGATGCTTTTTTTAGTAATTTTTGCATATTTGGTTTAAAACTATTGTTGTTGCTTAAATTGAAACTTGTTTTTTCGGCCATTGTAAATGGTACATCTGTGTGTTTTGCTATGCTCATGTATATTAAAAAATCGTTTTCATCGTCTATTGGTAAACGTGCTATTGGTAATACTCTAGCATGCTTTACACCTTCTGTTTCATAAAAATGTTTTAATATTTGAGTGGTCATTCTTGCTGTTTCTATATCGAAAAAACCATAGTATTCGGTGTCTTTTAGCATTTTTATGTAAGGTTGATCTAAGGCTACATTTGTATAAATGCGTACAGCATCAATTTTCTGTGTTGGATTTTTGTAAAAATCTATAATTGCATCTGCTGTTTTAAAATTTGTTTTTCCATTTCTTGCGGTTAGAATTAAAATTCTGTCGGCTGTGGTTATTTTGAATAGTTCGTTTACAGAGTCTTGAATAGAGTTAACTATGACTAGTTTTATGATATCATCATAAAAGCTTAGTTTTTCGTGCTGTTCTAACTTTTGAAATTTTAATTGTTCTTGCTCGATTTTTAATTTTTTATTTTCGAGCTGTAAATTTTCAATTTCTAGTTTCTTTTTTTTCTGGTCACTTCTGTATTTTAAAGCGCCTAAAATAAAGGCTGTTATTGCACTTAATATGCTTACTATATCGAGATTCATTTTTTATATCATATTGAAACGTCTGAAACGTACATGTTTGACCAAAAAGCACTCCCTGTTGCACTACCTGTTGACAATCTAAACCATCCTAATAAAGTGTTACCATTACCATCTTTTGTTGGTTGTGTGTTGTAAACAATATCACCTTGTGTCCATTTTCCTGATGTTGGCATTGCTGAAGCATAGCTTACTCTATTTGCAGTTTCTACACCTTCGCCAAAGTAACTCACACCACTTGCTACTTCTATTTCGGTGTTTGCAAAACCTTGTGTAAAATTTCCTTTTAACATGCACCCACCTGCATCTAAACTTATGGCAGCTTTAGCTGAGTTAGGATTTTCGGTAGCAACGGTGTCTTGTTTTATGTAGTTTCCGTCTAAAAAACAAAATGTGGCTACGGCATTTATTTTTATACCGTAATACGTATCGTCTTCATTTAGTCCTGGATTTAATATTGTATTTCCAGATATACGAGCGTGGGTAACATTGTTTTCTATAGCATGCCCTCCTGCCCTACTTATCATGTTGTTAGATATGTTTGCATTGAATGACCCTGTTAACTTAATAAGGCTTAAGTTGGTTTCGTTAACTGGGTCGTAGGTATGTATATTGTTATTTTTTATTTGAAATGTGCGGCGGTTAAATATTTGTGAATGATTTGTTGCATCAATATCTGCAAATTGTTGACGTAATTTTGTTACGTTCATATTAATTAACATAGTTTCAGATGAAAAGCCTTTGAAGAATATTCCGCAATCATCTATGTATCCATTTATTAATACTTCTGAAAAATTTGAAGCGGGATTTATATAAATAACCGATGTTGTGCTTGTTGGTCCTCCACACGAATGAAAGCGACAATTTTGAATGGTTAACCCTCTGATGTCTGATATTTCGGTGGCTCCAATATATAAAGCGTATGCTAGTGTTGAAAATATACAGCTTTCGATTTCGACATTTCTGCCTTCTGCTTCTATAGCTTTGTAAAATTTCATAAACACACAATTATAGATTTGCGTGTCGCAATTGTTACCTAGTAGGTTTCCGGTAGTTTTTAAACATGTTACTGCTACATCTTCGCCACGAGCGTTTGATGACCCTACGAATGTGATTCCTTTTAATTGTGTTAAAGGGTAATTGCTGGTTATGAGTGTGCCTGTATTAATTGTTGTTTTTATAACGGAACCTGTTGTGTTTACTTTAGTGTTTTCGCCAACTAATTGAAATATGTGATTTATGGTTATAGGTGTGTTTACTAAATAAATTTTACTGGTTATGTGTAATGTTTTGTTTGAACCTAAAAAGTTGATGCCATATTGAAATGCGGAGCCATCATCTGTTGTTCCGTCGCCTTGTGCTCCAAAATTTTCGACATATGCTTTTTCAAAAGTAAAATCTCCTGTGCCTTTAGTAACATTATCGAAAATTTGATATACTGATGTTGGAATGAACGTGTTGTTAAAGTTTATTGTTCCGTTTTTAATTATGCCTCCTGCGAAGTTTAAAATAACATTTAAAGGCAGCGTTATGGTAGCGCCTTGTAAATCGAAATCGTCTCTTATTTCCCAAATACTGTTAGAGTGTGTTATTGGAATGTTTTCCCAATCAAACCCTGTTCTTATAATTTTATAACCTTTTTTTCCGCCTAAATTAGATGTGCGGTTGGCGATTAATAATTTTGTGTCTTGTTTTTCAATGTCTTCATTTGATGTTATTGATGAAGGGTTTAGGCTTTCTATCCATTGGGCTTCTGTGCCAACATATCCGTTATTAACGGCTATTTGATAGGCGCTTAATCCTGGAGCGGCTTCTGGCGGATTGTTTTTATTGTATACGGTGTTATCGTGTATTTGTTTTAAAACAGTTCTTACGCCATCGCCTGTTTTATCGCCAGGGGTTGTTCCTATATTTATAGTTTCGGTAAATGCCATATTAATCTGTATCGGAAGTTATTTCGTTATTATCGGAAGTTATTTCTTCGGTATCACTTTTGAAGAAGTGTATTTTTGTTCCTAAACCTTGTGGTAATACGCTATAAATTTTAATCATAATTCAAATATCTTGTTTATTGATTTTTTAAAATAGGACAGAATTTTATACGCTTAAAATTGATTTTGTGTTGGTTAATTTTATGTGCTTTGGTGTTTGTTTTATTGTGTATTCTTGAAATTTATCGAGGTTTTTTTCTATTGTTTTTAAGGCTTCTTTTAAATACTCTTCGCCTTCGATTTTTTTATTGTTTTTTGTTCTGGTTAGGAAATCGTTTACTTTTAAATTTATATTGGTTACGGTGTTTTCGTAAGGTAAAGCATCGAAACGCATGTGTATGCCTTTGGCTGATAGCACAAACATGCCATTATCTACAGTTAACATTATGGTAAATGCTATTATAGATTTTTGCAGGAGTGTTTTTACTTCTTGGCGTTCTGGTATTGTTTGTTTTGTTTTTAAAGCATTTAATAATTCTGGGTTTATTAGCGGCTTTATAAATCTATCTTCTGAAATTTGAATGTTTGGTTTTAAAGCAACGAATGTTTGTCTTGAGTTGAATATGTAGAACCATTTATTAAAGATTGTGGTGGTATTTACTAGCAACTCTTTATAAATGGTATGGTTGGAAGAATTAAACCATTCTGAAAATTTATCTGCACTTTGTTCCATGACTTCTAGAAGCTCGTCTAGTGCTTCGTGTCCTGATTTTTTAAATGATCTTTGAAGTTCTTTAAATTGTTTGTCGGATGCGGTTTTGGTATTTTCGTTATCGACAACATGTATACCATTATCTGTAATTTGCACGGCACCAATTGGTAGATATATGTAATATGCAAAATTTGCTATGGCTTCTTGTGCTAGTTCTTGGGCTTGTATAATTATAGGGTCTGTTTGTGTTTTGCAAAACACTTGTATCTGCGCTGTTCCTATTAATGGTTTTAAAAAGCTTCGTTCGGCTTTTTTTAGGTATGGTTTTATGTTTTCTATTTCTACTGAGCCGTTTACTGACAAGTATTTACGTAGGGTTTCGGTGTCTTTAATTATCATAATTGAGCTGCTTTTTCTGTTCCTGTTGGATTTTTGTCTAGTGTGGTTAGCACGGTGTCTTCAAAACCGCCTATTAATTTATCATTCCATCCGTTGTATTCTTGAATAAACTCAAAAGGTTCTAGGGTTGTTTCGCGATTTGATTTCATGAGAGCGGATAGTATAAACCATGCTTCTCTTTTATCGCTTCCTGATCCTGCGCCTAATTTACCTCCGGGTATTCCTGCGCCTATTAGCGATGGGTCTACGCCTGCGGCTGTTAATGCGGCTTGAATTCCTGCGGAAGTATCGTCTAGATAAGCGCCGTCTTTTTTTCCTTTTTCTATTTCGGTTATTTTTAGTCCTGGTTGTGGTGTTCCGTTTTCATCTTTGTAAATTATAGACATTATAGACTTTCCGCCGTTATCAACACCACGAAGTGAAGTGTCTAATTCTTCTACAAATTGAGAGCGTATTTCTTGGCGTTTTTCGGGTGTAAATCCTTCCCAATCTTCTTTGTATTTTCTTTCGAAATATTCTTCAAAGACTTCAATGTGTAAATTCACATTCATTTTGTCTTCTAAGAATGCTTTTTTGAATTTTGGAATGGAGTTTATAATGTCTAACCATCCGCTAGATTCTATTGATAGCCATTCGGGGTCTGGGTAATAGTTTTCATTTATTAATGGATAAAATATTGGGCGTATAAAGTTGTGAATTTTGTGTTTTTTACAATGTTCTTTTACTTCGGTAGCTGACCAATAACTATCTATTAAAGGTATTTTTGATGCATACTTTGACGCCTCATCTATGCCTTCGTGCCACTTTGATGAGATATACATATTTTTAATTGATCGAGAGGATTCGTCCATTAACTCAAAACGGCAGTTAGCAGTTTGCTGTCTTTTAATTCTATTTATTTTCTTATAATCATTAGACAACACATACTCTGGGCATGCTAGCGCCCATAATTCTAAATCGGCGATGGTTTCTTTCCAAAATCGTTTCATTTGATTTTTTTTCCAAAAAGCATTGATTTCTGGGTATTCGTGAAAACATTTTTGACTGATAATACGTTTACCGTTTTCGTGATTTTCTTCTGCTAAAATAAATCCTGAGCCATAATGAGCTTTTCTGTTGGTTCTTAAACCAGATCGTAATGATCCTGCGCCTTTTATTTTCTTTATAATTTGTTGTGGGTAATCATTGTTTGCTCCCCATGCTGCTATTTTTCCATTTTCTAATTCTGTGTGTAAAACAACTGTAGTAACATTGGCATCGGCTTTTTTTGTTGAAGCAAATGACACTAAGGCTTTTGTGTTTTCTCCCGTTATAGCTATGTCGCCATGAAATATTGTACTCATTTAGTAATGCATTTTTTTTCCATTAATGGTGTCTATTAACCTAATGTGTATTTTTTTTTTGTCGCCATTTTGTAATTCTAAAAGGCGTGTTCTATTCTTACTATGGTTAGGATCTCTTTTAATAGTACTACCAGACTTAACCGATGCTAATAATGACGCATTAGTTTGTGTGTAATTTTTAGGACGTGATTTTCTCACTTGTTTATACTCTACAAGTCGGCCTCCAGATTTTGAATTTCGTTGAAGTGTTCTAAAAGAAACATCAAAAGGATAAGCATTCCCTTGCTTATCTGTTTTATCAATTATAGCTAACGCTTCAGAAAAAGAAATTTCATTATTCATGATGCTAATTTCGGTGTACTACAATTTTTAAAATAGGACAGGATATTTTTCAGACAGTTTGTATTAAAAAAAGCTCGTATTTTATAGAAAATAGATACTTCTTAGTATGGTTATTATGTAAAAAGCAATAATTTATAATGTTTTTACTCTTAAAATCTCACTTTTCAAAATGTAAAATTTTGATTTTTAGTGTGTTACACTTTATTTTTGGCTTCTGAAATCTATTTTTTATGTTCTCATAACGCCGCATCCTATGACGAACGACAATTGCCATGTGTCGAATTGCAGGATATATGAAATTTGAGTTGTGAAATGGTTACATCGTGGTTGGCAAGTCCCAGTATTCTTTTTTAGGTTTCAATAAGTCTTTATAGATAGAGAAGATAGGTATATCAAAAGCATCGGGTAGATGAGTAGTGTGCTGTTGCTTTTTCTTTTCATTACGTTCATCCTTCTTTACTTTTTGTATGCCATTTTTATCTTCGGAAGCTTCGGCGCGTTCTAATCCAATAATAAGATCGGGATTGTTTTGTTCGTTTATTTCGATACTAGGGTAACGAGAGCTACTGCCTTTTAACATCATATTGATAAGAATGTATTTGTCATTATGTGGTGCTACTGGCTTACGCTTACTCTTATCGTATACTGTCCATCCTTTAGATTGGAGTAATCGCACCAATACATCTCCATAAGTTTCGTTAGTACCTTTCCTAACCTTAGCATTACCATCGTGACCATAATATAAGTGTACTACCTTGTTTGGCAAAGGCGCATAATATTCTACAAAGTCGTTAATCAAATCTTCTAAGTCTCTTGACTCGCTAGATTGACTAGCCCACATAGACTTTAGAACACGGTATTTATTCGGTAATTTCTGGCTAATTACAGCAGATATAAATGTGCCCCAATCAATAGACAGAATTAAAGGTCTACCCTTATCTATATCATTGTCTTGTTTGCTATTAAAAGAAGCTTTAGTGTAGTTGGATGTAATACTTTCTAGATAATCATTGTCATAGTCAGTATAATAATGTTTCTCGGCTTTTAATTGTGGGTAAAACCCGTTCAATATTTCTTTTGGGCGAATGTTTAGAATTTCGGCATTATAGTATAAATCAGAAGGAGATTCATCTTTCATTTCTTCAAACCATTCCTCACGTAAGTTTAGTTTATTAATTAGAGCTGATGCTTTAATAAATGCATACTTTTTAGGATTGCGTTTTGCAACTTCTTCCATATCAGTAAACCAACGTCCCTTTTTTGTCATTGGAGTAGAAGAAGCGTAAATTTCAGCACCTAATAATGTAGCTTTTTCAAATCGCGCTTCTTTAGCTCTATTTGCTGCTTTAACATTAGTAAATAATCTTTCCTTATCAAATAGAGCCGCTTCGTCACCTAAAACACCACAAAAATTAAAGCCACGACCACTATTTGGATTATCTAAAGACACTAAAGCAAATATAGCTCCATTGGAAAAGTGAATAATATTGTCCCATTTATCTGGAGCATAAACAGGTTCGGCAAAACCAAATTTTGCACCATTTTTACCTACTACATAATCGTAGCCTTCATATATACCTAAAACCGCTAATCCTTTTTTTGTAGAAGGTAATGTACGTGCTAATATTTGTTGATATGTAGAACCGACTAAAGCAAATGAGGCACCAGGCATTTGCTTTACCATTTCTTTCATAAAAAATGCCAGAATAAAAGACTTTCCAGTACCACGACCCCACTCAAGGTATATTTTGGTTTTTTTCAAAACCGTTACAGCTAACACAGCTGCTAATTGTGCTGCGTTTAGTATAACCTCTAAATACTTACTAATCTTCGCCATTGTCTTCTACTTCTTCAAAATCTGCATCAATGATTAGCTGGTTCAAATCTAAAGAACCTGTTAACAGATGGCTTAATAAAGCATTTGCAACCTCCTTCTTGACAGACATTTTAACGGGTTTGTTTTCTAATTTTTCTGGATTAAAGTTGATGGCGTTTTCTTTGTCCACTTCGGCATATTTACCCATTAATTCAAGAGCCTTTCCTATAGCTTTTAAATCTTTGGCTTTTACGGCCATTAATAAAAATTTATGTGAGTATTCAAGTAAAATTGCTAATGAGCCATCTCTATCAGCTTTCATTACATTACCAAACAAGCGTTCGGCATTTTTTAAATCACGATAAGCTTGAGCTCTACTAATCTCATACTTTTCCATTAGAACATTCGCAGCCTGTTCTCTAGAATGGAAATTTTGACGAAGCGTGAAAGCAGCCAACCATCTATCCTTTAATTCAGTTTGCTTTTCTGTTAGAGGATATTTTGAGGAATCTTTATAGTAGGCATAAATCTTATCGAAAGAAGAGTTGCCTGTTTTTATTGTTGGTAAATGTTGTATTGCCATGATGTAAAATTGGCAATTGTCAAAAACCTAAAGTAGGACAGTAAAATTATAGATTGTTATTTTAATTATAGGTTTTCTTTTAAACACCAAACAAAGTTGGCAACACCTTGTTTTTGTGGTTCATAACCTAATGAAGTAAGTATTTCGTGTAAATCATAATCATCAATGCATCCCGTTGGAAATATTTGAAATAATAAATTTAAAACATCTGATGTAGATAATTGAAGTTCCTTTTTCGCTTGTTTAAGATTACTAGGAGAATAATGTTTTTTTATAAAAGACTTTATTTCTAAGGTTTTATCTATCATAATTAGAAAGTATTATATACCCACGTAAGGTTGCGAAACATCTTACTCAAAAGCAAAATACAGGCAAAGCCTGTACTTACGTGGGATTGTACTTTCCTTGATTTTGAGTTTAATAAAATGTTTCGAAAAGTAAATATACTATATTTCTACATATTTTTTCCATTCAATTTCATTCAATGCTTGTCCATTCTTTTTAATTGAAAATTCCAAACCATTATCTAGCATATATTGTAACCATCGTCTGATGTCTACATCAACATAAATTGGATCTAGTTCCATTCCGTAACAATTACGCCAAGTTTGTTCACAAGCTATTAATGTGGAGCCACCACCTAGAAACAAATCTCCAACAATATCCTTTTGTTTAGAACTGTTTTTTATCAAATAAATAATAATTTCTACAGGTTTCATTGTTGGATGATCTGCATTACGTACTGGCCTATCAAACTCTAATACCGTAGTTTGTTTTCTATCAGAATACCAAGGATGGGCATTTCCTTCTTTCCAACCATATAAAATAGGCTCGTGTTTCCAATGATAATCTTGCCTTCCCATTACAAGGCTGTTCTTTACCCAAATAAGACATTGAGCTAATTTATATCCTGCATCTTTTAAGGCGTTTCTAAAATTAGCTCCTTCACTATCTGCATGAAAAACATAAATAGGAGAACCTGATTCAGCGTTTAAAAAAGTTTCTTGATAGAACAAATAAAGAAATGTATAAAACGAATCATTATCCATTTTATCATTTTTAATTTTTAATTTTTCTTTAGTACCACCTTCATAATTTACGTTATATGGTGGGTCAGTAACCACCAGATTAAATAGCTTAGATTCAAGAAGTTTTTTATAGTCTTTAGAATTTGTACTATCTCCACAAACTACCCGGTGTTTTAAGTCTTTTTGTTTACTTATCAACTCATATACGTCTCCTAAAATAGTAATAGGTTCTTTAGGTGGGGTTAAATCTATTTCTTTCTCTTCTTCTTGCTTTAAATCATCTGGTAAAATATCTGAAGGAAGATCTATATCATTAATATCCAATCCTAATTCTAGTAAATCAACATCAGCAAAACATTCTTCTAAAATATCTACATCCCAATATCCTACAGAAATATTAGAAACAACATTGTATTCTTTAAACTCCTGTTCTGTTAAAGGTCTATTAGGAAGCCTTACATCTATTAATTCATCTCCACGCCCTAAATCCATTAAAACTTTAACACGTTGATGACCTGCAATAATTACTTTGTCAGTATTTACAGCAGGAATTTCAGCAAGATTATATTTCTCAAGACTTTTTTTTAATTTCTCTAATCGCTCTGGTGTAATTTTACGAGGATTATAACCACATGGAACTAAATCTTTTACTTTTAGCTTTTCTGTATGCCATTCTAAAGGCGAAAGTATATCATTCATTTTTTATTAATCAAGTCATTTAATTGTTGCAACTCCATTTCATGATGCAGTAGTTTATTTTCGGATTTTTCGAGTGCCACTTTAACTTTTGTAGCTTCAGATTTGGACAAATTTTGTTCTAATTTACTTTTAAGTAAAGACACCTTATTTTTAAATTTCGTAACCGATGTTCGCTTATTACGTCTAGCATCTGCCAACTGTCCGCCAGTATAATCTTTATAACTTCTAGATGTAATGTTTAAAGCTACTTTATGTGTTACATAGTGTTTTAAGACTTTTTGCGTTGTTTCTATAGCATCAAATAAATCTTCTATTTGTATACAAAATTTTAACGCAAGACCTTCTTCTGATGCATGTAAACGTGTTAATTGAGAGTGAAGCGAAATTGCTGTTTGAAAATCGTTACGTTGTTTTATAGCTAATTGGTGTAAATCTGGGTGTAATTGATTAAGCTTGTAAAATGAATTTGTGTGCGATTTTGCTAATTTTGGGTCAAGTTCTAAAGAAGTAGATAAAGGTGGTATTTTAAGTTTTTGCTTATTTTCTTTAATAACAGGAGGTGTTATTTTGGTATTTGTTGGATTTCTTAATTTACCAAGCTCATATTTTAATTTTTCAATGTTTGCTGTGTTTTGCTTTCTTAAAAACAAACGTAATAAGTTAGCACTATGCTCTTTTAATGAAGCATAAATAGTAACTCCTTCATGATAATTACAGCCATTTTCAAACCATTTTTCAATTTCCATAATGTAAAAATGGCAATTGTCAAATGATTATAGTAGGACAAAAAAAACCACACGATAATCGTGTGGTTTTTTTGCTAACTTAAACTTAACCAATCAAATTAAATAGATTCAGGTTGCAATGTTATTGCGCCTTTATAAATAGGGGCGTCATATCTTTGTTTATCCATAAAAACCATACTTGAAGTGTTTTCTCCTTCAACTGTAGGTTCTATTTTAGAGCTTAATTCTCCCATTCTTGTTGGGTATTTAGCAGAGCCAATTTGTCTTACTTGACCGCTTCCAAATTCTGGAGCTAAAACAATTAAATCTCTACCTTTTATTAAACGTTTATACCCTAAAATTTCAGGAGTAGACCCTAATATTTGAACCGATAGCTTATTTTCTATTGCCGGACTTTTGGTAACATCGCCAATTTGATTACTTTCTAACCCAACAGTATCGGCAATACATTTTATTTTAGTAAAACCTTTTCCTGTTTTAAACGCATGATCTGCTGTAATAGTTACTAGCTCTTCTAAAGTTGCAGCAGCTTCATTCCCACAACGTTCTTTCGGTTCTGTTAATGTTTCAAAATCTTCTAATAATGCAACATAAAGTTCTGTGTGTGAAAAAGCACCAGAAACTTCTGTACAGCTAGAACCGCCAATTGTTTCTACATCTATAGCCATGGTTATATTTGTTTTAAGAAATTACAATTAGCCTCAATTAATTGAGCCATTAACACCTCATTGTTAACAGCTTCTTCAGAAGTGTATTTCTCGCCTTTAAATCTAAAATTAGAAACACTAAATTCGAAAGTAGCATCTGCAGTTTTAAATATAGCGCCTTTAACAGGTTCTGTTTTATTTAATTTTAATTGAAGCGTTTCAAGATCTTGTTTTGCTTGTTTTAGCTTCTCAGACTCTGATTCAAGAGCTTGGTTTGCTTGTTTTAGATTCTCAGACTCTGATTTAAGAGCTTGGTTTGCTTCTTTTAAATCTTTAACTAACTGCGGGTGTTCGGCTATTTTAATTAAAGATTCTATTTCTAGATTTGTAGCACCTTTAGCAACTTCAATATTAAGCTCTTGAGCTCGTGCTAATAATTCTGTTTTATTCATATTTATTTTTTTTAAAGGTTATACCCAGGTTGACACATATACCAACTCGTTATGTCCAAACCCTAGTCCTTCCCACCAATCGGCCATTAAATAAACCTCTCTTTGGCTTTCTTCAATTCTTGGTTTTTTCATTCCATTAACTCTACGTATATAAAGGAAATTGTCTACAGGAGTACACCATAAGTATTTTTCGCCAGCCATAGATGGTAAGCCTACCAACTCAACATTAGTAAAATCAACAACAGGTTTGTTAGGATCATAATTCACATCAACACCATGCGTGTTGCGTTTATCTCTATGGTACCAACGTAACACTTTTGGATCCATATATACGCGTTTTTTTACACCATCTAATAAAGAATCTATATTATCTACAAACTCTTCAATCATATCAAAAGCATTTGCAGAACTAATAGCTGCTGTTAATGCTACATTTTGCATGCTAGAGTCTGCAATTCCTGCGTCTAATAATTTTTTAACACCATCAATAGATCCAGTAGCTGTTCCAGCAACATCGGATGTTGGAGCAACCCAACTACCTTTAAAGTAGCCTTTAAGTTCTAAATCTTCTTTTAATTGAGGAATAACTTCGTTCTCAATCATATAGCGTACAATTGGCCATTTAGCACGCTCTTGCTCGTTTACGCCTTCTAAAAAACCTAACCACGACGCTTTTACATCGTCTGGGTATAATGACAAATCTATTTTAAGATTTCTTAAAACAATGTCATTTGGTTTAAATTCAATATCGCCTTTAGGCGTGAATTTCTTTTGAAATTGTTGTACAATTTCTCCTAAAACAACATTAGAAAAACGATATGTATCTCCATCATAAATTAATGGTTTTGCATAGCTTGTTGTAACAGATTTTTGGCGTAAAGCAGACAGTAAACGTTTTTCGTTTTGCCCTTCTGGAATATAGTGTGCGCCAAAATCAGTAACTATATCGGTTTTTGTAATTCCCATTTTTTAGGTTTTAAAAATTAATTATTCATCGCTGCAGAAATATCAATATCGCCCACCATATTAGTGTCTACATCTTCTTCTGTAATTGTATTTAAAGTTTGTGTGGTAGAAGCTCCATCTCGAGCGCCATACTCTGCCACCAATGCAGATAAAACTTCTATACCTTTTTCGTTGCTCATAGCACTTGCATTTTCTACTTCGGCTTCTTTTAAGGCCTTTTGTATAAGGCTAGTAAGTTGGGTATTGGTTGATTTTAAACTTGTAATAGTTTCGTTGTCAGCATCTGCCTTAGTTTTGGCATCTTGTATTACGGAGTCTTTTTCAGATAAACTATTTTCTATAGCTGTAGCCTGTTCATCGGTTAAAATTATACCATTTTCTGTTTCGCCTTCAGAAAAAGAATCGCCAATAACGGCTTCAATTAAAGGCACGTTAATTTTGCTCATTGTATTGTTTTTTGAATTATTTGTATTGGATTTATTTTTAGTTTTTGAAGTTTCAAAAACACTATTAACAACGTCTTCTAAAGTTCCTATAGCATCAATTAGTCCTTCTTTAAGCGCATTGTTTGGCGAAAAAATATCGCCTTTTAAAGCTTTTTCGGTTAGTTGCGGCCTATAAATTTTCATATCATTATGAAATTGTTCCGCACTTGGATTTAAAATTGCTTCAATTAACGGGCGTTCATTTCCTTTTTTAAGTTCTCTACTTTGAATGTTTTTTTCTGGAGACAAATCAGCATAAAATTCATTAATTGTGCCGCCTTTCTTTTTTATTACGCCTTCTAAATTTACACTATGGTACATGCTACCTATGCAGCCTATAAAATCAGCATGTTTATGTGCTGTAATTTTTTTTGCTGCGGCACTAAAATAATAGGCTGCACTTCCTATAATATCTTTTGTAAATACTTCAACTGGTTTTGGATAATTATTTATAAACTCTGCAAACTCTGCATTTCCAGAAGCTTGACCACCGCCAGAGTTTACATTTAAAACAACACCAGCTATTTCTGCTTCATTTCTCCATGACTCCATCATATTTATTATAGATTGCGTGCCTTTTGGCCCGCATTCTTGATCGTATTTAAAAATAGGGTGATGAATGTTTATAATAGCAACAGATGTGTGTTTTGGTAAGGTTTCTGAAGTATTAGAGGATGATTTTAAACCGCTTACAGATTGAAAATAATGTGTAGTTTGTGGTAACGTATTTTTTATTAAAATATCTTTACCATTTATTATTTGAAATAAATAAGGATATAGAATAGACTTACTATTATCAGTAAACATCCAATTATCACTTAAAAGACTGTAAAAATTTTTATTCATTTGAAACATGCTTTTATTAGCACATTACAAACATAATTTTATAGTAGTTTTTAAAATAGGACAGTTTTTTTTAAAGAACCTAATCGTTAATAAATACAGGCTTTTGCGGTATTTTTCCGCTTATAACAACTTTAATCGAAGACCCGTCTTCATAATTTTTGCCATTAATATTTTGGTAATAAAAATCTAAAGGGTATTGCTTTGATCCGTAAATAACTTGCTGTCCAAAATGTTTAACACCTATTAATACTACTTTCTGGTTTAAGTATTTATTTAAATAAGTGTCTATTTTTTTTGATTGATTTTTAAACTCGATATCGGCTTTAATATTATATAGTATGCCCGATGTGCTTTTTTGAGGTGGCGCTGTGATGTTAATCTTTTCGCCAACAGGTAGTATATTTAAATCATCATCAGTTAAAGAAATTTTAATACTAAAAGCATTGGTGTTGGTTAAAAAACTAGGGCAATATTCTAAATCATCAACACTTATTATATTTACACTAAACCATCCGCCAGTTTGTTCTTCTAAATTTGTATTTGTATTACTCATTTTTAATCAATTTAGGATAAAAAAAAGATTTCCAAAAACTGTCATACACGGAAAACCTTATTGTTATTAATGTTTTAAAATTTGATGTTTAGTGCAAGGTTTAGATTTGTTACTTTTTCTATCTCTATAAAAAGTTCTATAAATTGAATCTGGGCTTATTTCGTCTTCAGAAATATTATAAAATTTTAAAAATTGACTTATAGCTCTTAATGTGTTTTGATTGTTGGTTGAATTATGCGTGTCATTATAAAACTTAAGGTTACTTCCTACTGATACTTCTATATAACTATACAAATCGTTTAAAAAAACTTTATGAACCATTTCTGACAAATGCTTTAATTTTGTTGCAGAAATATCAAAACCCACTTCTTTAATTATAGATGCAGGAATGTTAATTGAATAATAGTCTTCTTTACTTATATTGGTATTGGCTTTTCTATAATTTTTATCTAAAATATCTATAAGATACCTACCTAACCAAGAACGTCTACTTACACAGTGTGTGTCTCCATATTTTTGAGTTAAGTATTTTTTTAAATAAGGCTTTAAGGGCAAATTTAGAATTATTGTTCCAGGCATAATGTGCAGTTTTTATAAAAAACAAAATACCACTTTTTTTTATATTTTTCTGGCTTTTATTACGTAATTTTTACCTGATAAGGTTAAAGAATATGATGTTTTAACGCCATCGCCTATAATTTCAAAATATGAAACTTTTTTGTTTTTTAATTCTTCTACAGCAATCTTTACTGATGTTTCTGTACCTTCATTTTTTACTTCTTTTAAAGAATTAAACGGTCGGCCTTTTGATTTTTTAGTAATTCTTTCAAAAATTTTAATTGCAGGTTTTGTTGACATTTTTTTACATTTTTTTATTTCAACAAATATAATTTTATTAAAAACCTCAAAATAGGACTAATTTCTAAGTGCCTTTAATTTCGTTGAATTATTGTTCAACTTTTCCAACAAACAACACAAACAACTAAAAAACAAACACTTAAGTTTATTTTAATTGTTGGAAAACGTTGAACAACAGTTGTAAATGTTGGAACAAAAAAAACATCGTTCAACGTTTTCCAACAAAAAACACTTATATTTTTTCAATAAAAAAAACGCTAATTAACTAATAATTAAACAGTTACAATAAATAATATATATAATGTTGGAAAAGTTGAACGGATGAACGTTTTATGGCGGCTTTATCTGTAAAAGTTTTTTAATTTTGGGGTTGCGGGGGGTGTTTGAAATAGAAAAAAAATAAATATGGTTTAAGAACTAATTAATTAGGTTTTTAAAGCTTTTATTTTCATCACAATATTTTATAATGCAAAAAACCGCTTTATAGCGGTTTTAAAAATCGGGGATGCGGGGTTAAGCTTAAGCTGCCTGAAGCTGTTTTGAAGCTGGAAGTGTTAATTGCATTTTTATATCTGCAGCGCGCATTGCCTTTTCTAAAGACGATGTGGTTAAATGCGTGTAGCGTTCTGTGGTTTCCATTTTTTTGTGTCGTAAAATATCTTTTAAAATTTTAATATCCATCCCATTTTCTAATAAATGCGTAGCTCTAGAGTGTCTTAAATCATGAACTCGAATATTCCTGGTAATATTAATTCTTAATAATGCTTGTTTTAAAACTTTACGAACACTCGAAGCACTATACTTCCCTCCTTTAGGGCCTTCGAACAAATACACTTTTGGTTTGTATTTAATATAGTATTCGCGCAACAATAATTTTGTAGCTTCAGGAATAGGCACATATGCTGTTTTGTTTCCTTTACCAGATATTATTTTTATTTGATTTTTGGTTTTACTAACATCGACAAGTTTTATATTTAGAGTTTCGCCAACTCGAAATGCACCACTATACATTAATTGCAAAAGAGCTTCGTGTTTTAAATTTTTCATATTTTGAAATAGATTAAATACTTCGATTTGACTTAAAATATTAGGAATAAAATCTGGAGCTTTTGGTTGGGGTATTTTCTTTATATAACTCAATTGTAAGACTCCGCCATAAAAATGGTTTAAAGCGCCATGCGTTTGTTGTATCGTTCTTGCTTTACCTCTTTGCAACATAAATTTAATTATTTGCTGCCGAGTTACTAATCTAGGTTTGGGATATAATTTTAAAAACTTAACCAAAATACTCTTATAAATAGTTATTGTTCTTTCTGATTTTCCTGAAATATTCAAATAATCGCAATAATCTTTAATGTAATTTTCCATTTGTATTTGTATTTAAATTAGTATATTTTTTAAAAGGTGTGTATATGAGGTTGTTGTAAACAATAAAATTACTTTAGGATTTTAACATCTACCAAGTTGTTGTATTTATCATTTAAATCGCTTAATTTATCAACTTCTACTATTCTACTAACTTTAGTCCTATAATCATCAATCATTGCGTGTCCGCTATCTATAAAAGTCCAATAAGTTATTAAGCACGTAATTTTACAGTTCCCTTTCGGTTTACAACAACGGCTATAATTAATAGCATCTCTTATTTCACATAAAACCTCTGTGTTAAAATGACCGTCTTTAGTCTTATTTAATTCATTGTTTACTAACCAAAGTATTATCTCTTTTTGTTCTTTGTTTAAATCCATAGTTTCAATATTTAATTTATTTATTATTCCACGCTACTAATCATAGCCAAATCCGTTGTAAACAAGTGCTAACTATTGTATTCTTTATCAAGTTTGTTAATCATATATCCTATTAATCCACTTATGTTCTCTTTCCCAAGTATCAAAACAGATAAGTTCCGTGCTTTTGTTTGTTGCTCTTCTGTTAAGGTTATGGTTACTTTTTTAGTTTTACTCATATCTACTATTGTAAGGCTAATTTGTATGCGTCTAAACAATCACTAAACGAAACTTTCTTATCGTATTTTTTCCAAAGCCAATGAACTGCAAAATCACTTGGTATGCTTAACACACCGTTTACATCATCCCACATTTCGTTTAGTTCCCAAGCCATTTTAATAATTAAATCAGTTTTCATAATTATCTGTTTTTAAGTTTATATAAGCAAAGATAGTAAATACTTTGTAAATACCAAATAATTAAGTGTTAAAATTACCGCACCAATTTACAACAACGTATATAATTCAGTTGCTTAAATCCGTCCACTTCTGAAAGTTTCAGAGTTATAACCAAAGTATTTAATATCTATTCTCGATAGTGCTTTCACACGCAACCGAAATCATATATTTTAACGTTATAAAGTATTGCTTAGGTCAGTTCATTTTTACTATGGTTCGGTTTCTATCCAGAGAAAAACAAAAAAGCCTTTGCGCTCTTTTTAGCTACTTACGGGAATTTCTTTTTCTTCTAGCTTCATAAATCTGTTCATTTCTAGCTATTCTTTTCTTTTCAAATTCATCGAAATCTAATTCTTTTAATTTTTCTTGTCGCTTCTTCCATTTTTGATACTTACATTTATTACAAGTATTAGTGCCATAAGCATCAAACTTTGATTGAGGAAGGGTTTTCATACAATCCTTACAAGTTCTATTAACTGTTTTTCCGTTTTCATCAAAAATTGAATTTTCCCTAGTAAATTTTCTATGTACTTTTCTTCCTTCTTCTAATTGGTGTCCAGATATTCCTTTTTTAAAATTAACTTCATGAGAAGCCGAACATGTAACGTATTTTAAATTTTCAATTCGGTTATCAGTTTTATTTTTGTTTTTGTGCATAACAACCCAGTCACGGCCTTTAATATTTGTATTAGTGTTAAATGAAAAGTAAAACAGTCTTGGTAAGTAGATATCTATTTGACTACCATTCATGCTAAATCTATATTTAAGATTACCTGTTTTGTCAAGAAATTGTTTTACTATTATTTCTTTTTTCCATCTTTGACCACCCTTAGTATTTACATATCTACCAACCGATTTAATTCTTCCAAAATTTGAAACCTCATAATAGCCATCTAAGGAAAATGCGTCAATCCATATTTCGCCTTCAATATCATTTAAGTCGGTATTTAGATATAAATTCATATTTTGTCTTTTTGTTGGCACTTCTATTTTTTTGTTTTTTTAGTATATCAATTAACTTTTATGTTTTGAACGCAACACTTCATAAACGTAACCGTTACCCACAATTTAATGCTTTGTATCTTTTCCACAGTTCGCTTCTATGATAATCTTCCGTACACATTGGTAACTCTTCGCTAAAATCTAACACCGCATCAAACAGTTCACGCTGTTGGGTAACACGTTGTATAATTAATAGCTCATTTAAGAGTTTATATATAATTTCCGTAGATTCATTTATACCATCTTTTGTCATCTGTCTTGACGCAATGGCTACTGCTATTTTATGTTTTATTTCAACTTCTGTCATTGTTTATATTTTTAAAGTTATTATTCCACTACTAATCATACAACTATCCGTTACCTGCAATAAACCTTTTAAAAATCGGCGACTTACTCATACGGCTGTACGGGTACAAAACGCTTCATACACTCGTGTATAAATCATATTGCACTAAATAAACCAACTCTTTCAGATTCATTGATAATATGCAAACCCACTTCTGGATGCACACAATTTCTTAACACCTGTCCAGGGCAATGATTCCCTTTATAGTAAATATTACCTTCATACTGTATTCCTAACCAGTCTTTCATTTTTTGAGTTTCTGCAACTGTTCCATTTGTAATAAATCCTTTAATGTTTGGCACTTCAATTGGTAGTATTTCAAAATTTGCCCAAAAATAATGCCGACCCATTATTGTAGTTGGTTTAATTAAAGGCTCGTAATATGGTTTCACATTTTCAACTATCCATTTTCCTTTATAAAAGTGAGTTAAGAATATGATTATTTGGTATAAAGAAGCATCAAAGTAATCAGCTACATCGTGCCTTGTTGCTTTCATCATCCTGGTATGTTTTTGGCAAGGTGGAGAATCCCAAATAAAGTCATATTCGTTTCTATGTTTTTTTAGATAGTCCATTGCATCATCAATAATAACTTCATCATTCGGGTTATTATCTTGATAAACCTTTGCAATTTTAGGTTCTAATTCTACTGCTGTTATGTGATATTTGTTTCTATCCCAATATTTAGCATTTCCGCCTAATCCAGCGTGTAAATTCAATACTTTTTTCTTACTCATAATCTATAATTTTGGGTTTTGCAAACCCACGCCAATTTTTAAAAGGTTTACAGTTCGCTTCGCCAGGTAACACGTAATATAGTCCAGCTTCCTATCGTCAGCCGATACCATATTACTATTCGTTATGCACAATATTTTCAAAAAACCGCCCCACTGTTATGCACCAAAAAACTAACCATATACGCAGTATATAATTAATGTTTTGGCAATTCATTCGCTTCGGGATGTTTTTCGTAAAACTTTTTAATTACGTTGTTAAAGGATTCAAAAGTTTTCATTTCTTCATTGTAAGTAGCGCCAAACTGTATAGCTTTAATTATCAGCTCGTTTTTTATTGGATGATTAGTTTTTAAAAACTCTTGTAATCCCCATTTTAAATTTTTTTCAGATTCTTCCCCTCTTGGGTTATTTCCGTTTAACATCACGTTTTTTACAAACTTAATCATCGATTTCTCATTCATCTCTTTTAGTTTTTTAAATTCCAAATTGTTAGCCAAATAAAAAGTAAAACAGCAATTATTATTGCGCTTATAAATCCTATTGTAAATCCTATCCAAAACATATTATTTATTTTTATCGTAAATGTTTCCTATTATTTTTAAACGTTTTCCAGCAGCTACAGTTAATAAAAGCCAATCATTGTTTTTATCATAAACCACAAAAGAGCAACTACGCCATATTACTGTTCCTTTAATTATACTATTTTCAACAATATCGCCTTCATAAATTACATCACCGCCTTCAGCTATAAAACCAGTCATTTGTGTTACCGTTTCTTTATCAACTTCAAATATATTACTGTGTTTAGCTATATAGGCTTTGTCGCCTTCTTCGTAATAACCGCCTTCGATTATCATTCCTTTTTTATGAGTTTTAAAAGATTCACCGTCTTTTAATAATTTTCCTCTAAATTTTAAAGTTCTATTCATTTTATTATGTTTTTTATGCCTGCTATCGCAGTCAGGCGGTTTTTTAAAAATACAGATGCATAACACTGTGTAAAATTCATTTGCCGAAGCAAGTTTGTAAATAGGCAAACAAATCTTACACATATTCGTTACCAAAAATAAAAAAGGGCGACTTACTCGGTCGGCTCACTCTTGTATTTAAAGTAATCAATCGCTATATCTAAATTTTGTATTCCAGTATGAGATACTTTTACATAACCATATCTCTTATTTACCCAACTTTCATAATCAATTCCTGCACCATATTCAAAAACAGGATTTAATATAAAAAAGTAGGGGTTATTCGTTTCATCAAGCCATTCAAACACTTCTTTTTTGTTTTTATTAAAAGAAGAAACAGCTATTTCTAATTCTCGTTCTTTACTTGAAAAATGCTTTTTATTTAAAATTGCACGTGTACCTATTTTATCACTAAAATCAAGGTTTTTTATTGTTTCAATTAGTGCTTTGTTTTTTATGTAATTAAAAAGCTTAAACCTCACGAAACTTCCTAAATAATCATAAAGTTCAACATTGTTTTTTAAACACTCTTTTTTTGTGTTTTCTTCTATATCAAACCAAGTAGGTTCTATTTTATTAAATTCTATTGCTTTCATACTGTTATAAACATTTGGCTACGCCACGCCCTTTTTGTATGCACCATTAGAACAACCAAGCTCCAAGTGCAAAGCCTATTGCAAAAACTATTGCAAATGGTATTAGTAGTTTATTAAAAAATTGCTTTCCTATTTCTCTTCCTATTTCATTTCCAAATGACATAATATCTATTTTTATTACTAAAATTAACGGTGCATAACTTTTTTTTAAGAGTCCACTTCATCAGGTAACACGTTATATTCATTTTGAATCGAAAGCTTTAAAATATTCTGCTGGAGTAATTTTATTTATACCTTTTATTTCACAGTTTTTTTTGTAATCCAATTGCTGGAGGTTGTTAGCAACATCAAAAGAAAAATCAATAACTGGTACATAAATTAATCCGCTGTTATAATAATTTTCTAGAATTTTGCTATTGTGATATTTGTCTAGGCAATATGGTCCTGAAATTGTTCGTTTTACTGGATCTTGCAAATAATACACGATACCAAATTTTAAACAACCTGCTGCGTATAACAAATCTTTTGTTGTGGCTTTTCTTATTTCGGTTTTTATAACTATCATGCGAATGGAATTTCTTCTGATTCATTTGATTCTGAAGCGATTTTCATAACTTCATTGATATCTTTTTGTTCTTCTATACTGGTATCTTCTTCTAGGGTTACTAAGCCTTTTTCTAACATCATTGTATAGTTAAATGCATAACAGCTTTGTGTGCCTGCTGTTCCAAATCTTTTTCCTTTTATAAGTCCTATAAAATAGGGGCGGGATTTAAAGTAATTTCTTAATGTTGTTTGATTTAAAACGTCTACCCCTTCTCGTGTGGTGGCTTCTTTATTATAAAACTGATATACTGATTTTAAACGCAGGTAGAGTATTTGGTCTCGTGATTGATTTTCGTGTATGGACTCGCTTCTTTTTTCTCCTATTATTTTAAAAGAAACATCTCTTGTTATTACAAATTCTTGATGATCTTTAATTCTTTTTTGTTCAAAAAGCCAAGTAATAATATTCCAAAACTCATTTAATCCACTACTATCGGATATTTGCTCGGAGTTTGTGAGTATTAAATCTTTACAGAGACTTAATACTTTTTCGTCGTCAAAAGGGAAATTTATTTTTGTTTTTAAAATTTCGAAAGTTGTTAGTAACATTGATGTGTTTTTAAACACACGTTCATCAAACTGTTCGTTTTTCAATTCCTCTTTTAGTGTTCTTTCTGATTCTGAATATGTACGCGGCAACGATTTTTCAAAATATTGACGATGTTCTATAATTTTACATATTAAGCTGTTAATGCCCTCGTTAGTAATATTTTGTAAATCTGTAAAGTTTTCTTTTTGTTTGCTGGTACGGTTTTCTTTTTTAAAATACAGTCCTATAGTTCTATTTCCTAGAGCGCCATCTTTAAAGGTAGGCATAAACTGTCCGCAATAATAAATGGCCGACAGTATTTTTTCTATAGTTGTTCTGGTTGAGCCAATATCTTTACTTTTTACACGCCCATTACCATTCCATCCGCCCATAATTAAGTTGGCGACATCTTCTTTTATGTTTTTGTCTTGAAATTCATCACAAAAAACAACGGTATTAGTCGTCCTGGTTAATGTTTTTGATAGTCCTGAAGGAGTTACTTGAGTTAAGTCTACGCCTGCCATTCTGTAGTAAAAGAAATTTTGTAATATTAAACCAAATGCCGATTTTCCAGAACCAGTTTCGCCAAAACCTCCTAATAAAGGAAAAGATGTGTAATGTTGTAAAAATAGATCGCGAAATAGGGCTCCACAATTAAAAAGTATGCCTATTATTGCTTTATCTTCAAATACGGTTATCATTTTATCCATCCATTCGGATAGAGATATTGCTGATTGTTTATACACAAAATACCTATCGTTTTCATATAAATCGTCGCCTTCTTGTGCGTCTTTATACATCACAGAGAATGATGGCGAGTAGTAATTATCTATTTTTTGATTGTATTCATTTTCCGAAGTGTCTATTCCTTCTAAATGCATAATACCGTATTTATTTACGGGTCTAAATTTGCCTTTCCATTCTACTCCATTCGCAAAGGCAAAAAATTGTTTTTTATTCCAGCCCATTGTTAAGAGTTCAAGAGCTGGCTCGAAAGCACGGTTGTACCTCCTAACAAATCTGTCGAAATGTTCGGTTTTTATTCCGTTATCTGTATAAAACAAGAAGCCGTTTTGACGGAATAGAAAGCGCCGAAACTCGCCAAAACTTGCTAACATTTCTGAGTCGAATTCTATAATTTTTTTTTGATTGGCTGTATTAGTTATTTCTCCTAATCTTTTATTTTCTTTTTCGCCCATAATTTGAAAAAGTGGCTCAAACTTAAAATCTGTACCTTCAATAAAATGGCCGTTTAATGGAAAAAAGAATTGATTTTTTATTGTTAAAAATCCATGCTCTAAATATTCTTCCATGCTTCCGCCTTCTGGTAGTTTTAAGTTTTTAGTTGAATATAAAGTACCATCGGCTTCTTTTTGTTTTTGCTCTTCTTCAGCAGCTTTAATTTCAAATTTTCCTATTTCGGCTTTTAAGGCTGTAGTGGGTATTTTTAAAATTTTTGCTATTTGCTTTACATATTCAGCACGTTTTACTTCGTGTTTAATTTTAAAAAGGGTTTCGGCTATTTCGGTTACTGCTTTTGTTTTTTTGTAGGGATCTATTTTTTGAATTTCGGCTTTTTCTTTTGCTAACTCTTTTTTTATTTTTGAAACATTATTTGCAATTTCTTTATTTGTTGCTTTTGCTGCTTTTAATTCGTCGGCAGTTAATCTATTTAAATCTATTTTAGCAGATAGAGCATCCTGTATTTGAATATCGTAAAACTCTATCATGCTATCAACATCTTGCTGATATCTATTTCTAACCAAGTCGAAATTACTGGCTTTAAATAATACAGCATCGTTTTTGTTGTCTTGAATCCAGGTATACATATCTAATTGCGATCTAGAGAATGTGTCTGGATCTTCGCCATCGGGCAATAAACAAATTGAAACATTTAGTCCATGAGCCAAACAAATATCAATATCTCCATCTTTTTTAAGCATGGTTTTTAAGCCGGCTTTATCTCCATCTCGAAGCAAAACAACTTCATCTGCATATTTTTTAAGCAACTGTGCATGTTTGTCGGTTAAAGCGGTGCCACAACTAGCCACGGTGTTTTCGCAACCGTTTTGATGCATTGCTATAACATCGGTATAACCTTCTGTTAATACTACAGACCCTAGTTTATTTATAATGTGTTTGGCTTGAAATAAGCCGTATAGCACGTTCGATTTGTCGTAAATTAAACTTGATGGAGAGTTTATGTATTTAAAGGATTTGTCTAGTTTGGGGTCGTTATTTTGTCTACCACCAAATCCAACTACTGTTCCTTTTTCATTATGAATAGGAAACATAATGCGGCTACGAAAAACATCATAACTATTGTTGTTTTTTGTTTTTGATAGCCCTAACTCTTTAGCTACTGCAAGTGTGCCATTTGCTATTGCCCATTTAGTGAGTTTATTTTCATTACCATTAAATCCTATTTGAAAATTTAAAATGCTTTCTTGGTTAAATTCGCGTTCGGTTATTATTTGTTTTGCCCAATGGCTGTTTGGCAACTGTTTATAAGTATTATAAAAACTACGTGAAGATGTTTCTGTAAATTTATACATTTCGGCTTTTTGATCGAGCCTTCGTTGTATTTCTGGAGTAACTTCTTCTTTTTCAAGGTATATGTTATGTATTTTTGCTATAATTTCTATGGCTTCAATAAAATCTACTGCTTTATGCTGCATTACAAACTTTATTCCATCGCCTCCTAATCCTGTTGAGAAACATTTAAAGATTTGTTTTACTGGCGACACGGTAAACGATGGTGTTTTTTCTTCTGAAAAAGGCGAACAACATTTATAGTTCCCTGCTACCTTTTTTAAACTTGTAAATTCGCCAATGGTTTTAACAATATCTGCTTCTCTTACTCTGTCAACCGACGTGTTTGTATATCTCATTGGTTAGCTGTGGTATTATTTAAAACTTCCTCTTTATAAAACTTGGCTCCTGCTAAAAAACCTCTTGATAATGATTGTTTGTATTTTTTGCCTTCAACATAATGCATCATGCCTGTTGTTATTTTTTCTTGATCGGTTTGTTGTGTTTTTTTCATTATCTTTTTGATTAAATTACCAGCGTTTATCTTGGTGTATATATTGGTATTAATACACCAATGATAAACTTCTGGGTTAAGAATAACTTGCTACTAATCATTCTATTTGGGTTAAAATAGCGCCTTAAATATTTTCTTAGCTTCTGGAAGGTGTCCAATATCCTTTCCGTATCCCATAGTTTCGGCTATTAATTCTGGTGTAATATCATCTACTAGCTTTGTAGATTTAAAGAAGCCCATAAAACCAGATTCTGCAGCTGGTTCATTTTCCCATGCTACGTAAAGGCGTAATTGATTGTTTTCGGGTAACACGACTATAGCTGCTATACTTTTTCCTTGGTGTGTAAAAAATTGCTTTGATTTTATTTTTTGTGAATTCATAATTTAAATTTTATTAGTTTTTATCTTCTGGAACTGGACCATGTTTTTTAAATTCTTCTTCTAAAATGTTATTCCATTCTTCTGTGGTGTATGGTTTTTTTCTACATAAAATGTGTAATATTGTTGCCATACCAAACACAAGAGTTATAATGGAAATTATGTGTATATCGCTCATGGTTTTGTTGTAAAAATGTTATTAGGTTCTAATAGTTTAGCGAGTTGCTTTTGGAATGATTCGCGAAGAGTATGTCTGTCTTCATGGGATATATCGTTATTATAATCCATTGTGGCAGCTATTTGTTCTTTACACCTATCTATTTCTTTTTGACGTTTTAAAGCATCTTCTTTAGTAAACTGATGCTCATGAACAAAGGAGTAGCTTCTTAACATTTGGTTGTTGTTACAAGAGCAACATGTTAGCGTGTCTGGAAATTGTTTTAATATAATATCGTTTGATTTTTCTAAACTTGAAATAGATTTAATTTTAACGATAAAAACTTGCTTAAAAACTAAGTTTAAACACTTAGCACAATAAGCCTTTAATGTTATGTGTTTCTGCATGATTAAGCTACTATTTTATATTGGAATGATAATTTTAATACATCGTACTTACTGGTAACCCCCAAATCTTTAAATAATTTTTGTTTATGATTGTCTAGCGTTTTATGAGCTATACCTAACACACACGCTATTTGTTTATCTGCTAATCCTTTAGCCATTAAATCAATAATTACTATTTGTCGCGGGGTAAGTATGTGTTTGCCTATGTTTATGGTTTTTGTACTCCATAATAGGCTTGGGCAATTTGTTTTATGCCTAAAATTTTCAGAAGGCTGCAATACATTATTACTTATATCTGGCGTGGCATCTAGCTCGCCATACATATAATATGTAAATAGTTCTATTTGCCTTGGTAAATGGTCTGTTACTCTGCTTAAAAAACGTTGTGCTTTGTGGTCTTTTAAATAAGCACGCTTTAATAAGTTAAAATATTTAAGCGGTAAATCTGAAAAGTAGTGAGAACAGCCGTTTTGCATCCAAATAACTTGTTTTGTTGTGCGTACACCAATAAACTCTACATTATTATCGCTAGGTAATACGCCTGCAATTGGGAGTTTAGGATTAGAATTGTTAATTTTGCTCTTGTTAATCATAGGTTTTAAGATTTTGTGATTAATTTTTATTAAAACTCGTAGTTACCGCTACGAGTTTTTTTATGCCGATTTTAAAATTTTTTCTCGTTTTGCTTTTTTCAATAATTTTGTAGCTATTACAGTTTCCGCCGCACTATATATAGCTTCTTCTATTTTTTCGTGTTCTCTACCACCGTTAAAAACTACTCTTACTTGATTAGCTGTGTGGGGTTTATTGTTTTTATTAACAACTCCCCTTTTTTTTAATTCAGCTAAAACAAGTGAAGTGTAATGATTTCCTAACACCTCTTTTAATCGAGAATTTTCTTCTTTAGATATCATATAAAATCCCTATTGGTTTATATTGTTTTTGTTATTATCTTGGTAATGATTTGATAATACAAACATAAGACAAAAAAATCTAATTAAGACAAAAATGTCTAAAAAAATATCTAAAATAAAAACAAACATTCGTCAATACGCTGATTTTAAAGGATTTTCAAGACGTGAATTTAATATTTTAATTGAAGCTTCTGAGAGCTTTTTAAAAAGCGATGGAGGTTTTAATGTTGACTTCTTACCTATTATTAGACAAAAATGTCCTGACCTAAATATCAATTGGCTTCTATTTAACGAAGGCGAAATGATTATAAAAAATTTATACCAAGAGAATAATATTATAAATACGGTTGAAGAACCCAATACTTATAGTTACAAAGACAAGTACATTCAAATACTTGAGGAAAATAGAATTCTACAAACTAAGGTTATTAATTTATTAGAAATAAATAGTAGTTTAAAAAAATCTGATACACAGATTCTTGATAAATCTTAATTAAATAAATATGAATATTAACAAGTTAAAATTGAACATTACACTAATGTGTCTAATAATTTCTGGTATTTGTTTTTCTCAAAATTATACTTTTAAAAAAGTGGTTTATGAAAATCAAACTGTTAAAATGAACGGGAGAATTCAAATTCTAGACTCTATAATTATAATTAAAACAAACAATACTCCATCAAGACTAAAAGTAAAGAAGACTCTTAATACTATTCAAACTAAACAATACAAAGTAATCGATATAAATAAAAATTTTTCAATAAGAATAACTTTAAACACTCCAAATAAACCAACCAAATTAAACCCTATATCATTGTTATATGAAACAAAAGACGAATTTTCTGAAAAATATTCGTCTATAGTATATTTTTTAAAAGACGAAAAAATGTAAGAAGATGATTTTTAAAATTTATAATGATTATTGAAGCCATGAAAAAAAATAAATTAATTTTTAAACTTTCTGAAACCCAAAACGGCTGTTTATCTGAAGATATTGAAAAAATAATTAAAAAAGAGCGTTTTGAAAAAACTGAAAGAAGCAAAACTACAGGTATTAAAAGAGATTAACAGCTTTTACACGTGTCATTTTCGTGTCAATAAAAATTAAAAACACATAATTACCATTATGTAACATCTTGATAATAAAATGTTTGCATATTTTAGTTTCGCAGTAAAGAGTTCGATTCTCTCCGACTCCACTAAAACCCTTGTAAAATATTATAAGGGTTTTTTTATTACTTTTTTATATTCTTATCTGCTATAAATAATAACGCAATTACTGCATATTAATACCTCATTTAATAATAAAAATGAGCCTTATTTTTTGTTTAAAACATTAAAAAACGAGTAAAATTTTAAATCTACACACCACTACTAATTTTACTAAAAACATAACGTTTATAAGCCTTGAAAACAGAAAGCACTCTAAAATTCATGAATTTTAGAGTGCTTTTCTCTTAAAAACCTAAAACTTTAAAAATCTATAAATACATTGTTCTCACCAAAACTAAGTATTCGCATATTTTACAACATGCACTTTCAAGTTTTTTAACCCAAACTTAAAAACGAAAAAACAACAACTAACTAAACTAAAATATATTATATGAAGAAAAACTAACTCTTAAAAAAAACCCAGAAGATGCGCCAACAACTTCTAGGTTAATATGAAATATTGCACGAAACAATATCTATTAAGTAAAAACAAATTTATACTTCTTTTTTTATTAATAAAAGTATTGAAACTCATTAATTTAAAATTAGCATAGTTTTTTTCTTGTTTAGTGTAATATCTTCATAATCAACTCAAACAAAAAAGGTGCCTCGCACTAATTATTCATTAAAAATTAACTAACTATTTTAAATTATGAAAGACTTTTTTATAAAAAAATATTTACTAATAGCAGTACTTTTTGTCTCAAACTTGGTTCTTGCTCAAACAACACCTGTTTCTGGAACAGTTACAGACGAGGGTGGCGTGCCACTACCTGGTGTAAATATAATTGTTGAAGGAACAACAAACGGAGCACAAACAGATTTTGATGGAAACTACTCCTTGCAAGCTTCGGCTGGGCAAATACTTGTTTTCTCTTACATTGGAATGGAAACTGTTAAAATAACAGTAGCTAACTCTACCACTATTAATGTTAGTATGAAAGAAAACACTAGCCAATTAAACGAGGTTGTTGTAACTGGATACTCTAAACAATCTACTAGAAATGTAACAGGTTCTGTAACTGTAGTAAAATCTGAAGATTTAGAGTCTACATCACCTGTTAATGTAGAGCAATCTTTACAAGGTTTAGCATCTGGAGTACAAGTTGGCTCTGAAGGTGGTCCTGGTGGAAGCGCATTAGTAAGAATTAGAGGGTTTGGTACTATTAACAATAACGACCCTTTATATATTATTGATGGTACACCTACAACCTCTGGAATAAACCAACTAAACCCTGCCGATATAGAATCTGTACAAGTTTTAAAGGACGCATCTTCTTCTGCCATTTATGGATTTAGAGCTGCCAATGGTGTAATAATAATAACTACAAAAGGCGGTAAATATAATAGCAAATCTAAAATAACCTTTAGTTCTACTGTAGGTGTAGACTATATAGCTAAATCAGATTTTCCTAAAGCTATAACGCCACAAGAATCGGCCGAAGTAATTTGGACACGCTTTTTAAACGATGGCACAACACCTTCGCACCCTCAATACGGTAATGGAGCAACCCCTGTTTTACCAAACTATCTTACTCCTGCAGGAGCTGAAACTGTTGATGAGTCTACATATCACCCACTTACCAATAAAATTACAAGAGCTAACAAAGCAGGAACCAATTGGTTTGATGAGTACTTTAACTCGGCTTTAGTACAAAACCACAATTTAGGAATGTCTGGCGGTACAGAAACTGCTAGGTTTAATGTTGGGTTAGGTGTTTTACAACAAGATGGTGTAGCATTAGAGTCTTACTTTAACAGATATACTTTAAGAGTTAACTCTGAATTTAAAGCATCAGACCGTGTTAGGTTTGGAGAATCTTTTAATATTGCATACTCCGATAAAGTTGGTATTGGTGGCAACCAAAACTCTGATGGTGATATCGATTTTATATACAGAGCCGACCCAATATTACCTGTTTACGATATTGCTGGAAATTATGCCGGAACTCAAAGCCCTGGTTTAGGAAACGGATTTAACTCGGTTGCCGCTGCCAAAAGAAATAAAAATAATGTTGCAAGAAGGTTGCGTGCTTTAGGTAATGTTTACATGGAAGTTGATGTAATTAAAGACCTAACATTTAAAACCAACCTAGGCTTAGATTACGAAGCTTACCATGGTTCGTTTTTCACACAGCTAAACCCAGAAGTTGCAGAACCTACATCTGTAAATGGTTTAAGCGAAAATACCTCTTATGATATTTCTACAACTTGGTTTAACACATTAAACTACTCCACAACCATTAACAACCACGGTATAGACGTACTTGTTGGAACTGAGTTCTTTAAAAGTAAATTTAAAGCCTTTGGTGGTCGACGCACAGACTTCTTTACCAACGCTCTAGACTACAGGTATTTAGATGCTGGTACAGGAACAAGCACAAATTATGGTTTTGGAGGAAAAAGAGCTTATTTCTCTGCCTTTGGTAAGCTAGATTATAATTATAATGACAAATATTTACTTTCATTCTCTATGCGTAGAGATGCGACCTCTAGATTTACAGAAAAAAACAGAGTAGGTTATTTCCCGTCTTATAGTGCAGCTTGGAGATTATCTAATGAGAACTTTATGCAAGACGTATCTTTTATAAACGATTTAAAAATTAAAATTGGTTATGGAGAGCTAGGAAACGAAAGTATTCCTCAAGGTAGAGTATTTAACCTATACGGAAACGATGTTAATACTTCTAATTACTCGGTATCTGGCAGCAATTCATCAGCAGCCGCAGGATATAATTTAACTTCAATTGGTAACCAAAATTTAAAATGGGAAACTACAACAACCAAAAACATTGGGATTGATGGTTCTCTTTTAGATAACAAAGTAAACTTTAGCTTCGAATACTATAAATCTGAAACCGTAGACATGCTTTTAAGAAGCGCTGGAGATATTACTATTAATGGTCATGTTACCGCTCCATACGATAATCTTGGTAGTTTAGAAAATAAAGGTTTCGATTTTTCTATTGGTTACAATGGCTCTATAGGTAATGATATTAAGTTTAGTGCCAACGCTAACATATCTTCTTATAAAAATAAAATATTATCATTAACAGATAACCCAGACTATTTTTTAAATGGTAATGCCGCTAGAGAAACATTCCCGTCTAGAACACAAGCAGGGCATCCTTTAGCCTCTTTTCATGGATTTATTATTGATGGTATTAACCAAAATCAAGAAGACTTAGACGCTACAGGAGACTATTTAGGTAAAGAGATTGGAACCTTTAAATATAGAGATGTTGTTCCAGATGGTGTTATTGATGATAATGACAGAACATTTATTGGTAACCCACACCCAGACTTCACCTATGGTTTAAACTTAAATTTAGAGTATAAAAACTTCGACTTTGCTGTATTATTTCAAGGTAGTGAAGGTAACGATATTTACAACTTTACTAAGTTCTTTACAGACTTTAATAGCTTTCCAGGTGCTAAAAGTTACAGATATTTAAATTCTTGGAGTCCTACAAACACAGGATCTTCTTTACCAAAATTAACAAATAACCCTGCACAACATTACTCTAGTGCTAGTACGTATTATATTGAGGACGGTTCTTACCTAAGATTAAAAAATATTCAAATAGGATATAATTTCTCTAATAATCTTACAGACAAATTAGGCTTAGATTCATTAAGGTTATTTATTCAAGCTAAAAACTTAATTACTTGGACAAAATACTCTGGTTTAGACCCAGAAATTAACCTTCAAAGTTATGGCGGCGATAGTGTAAATTTAGATTTAGGCATAGACAGAGGTGCATACCCTGTAGCAAAATCTCTTTTATTAGGACTTAAATTAACATTATAAAACTTAAAACATGAAAAAAACAATATTAGTATCACTAGTTGCAAGCTTTATAATTGCATCATGTGAAAAAGAATTAGACATCAACCCTCAAGGAACTCTTACCGAAGGGGTTATAGAAATAAATGAAACATGGGTAAACCAACAACTAGTTAGTGCTTATGCAATGCTTGACGGAAACCCAGGTTATTTTTGGGCACCTGCATCAAACTGGGCTCTTGGCGATGTAGCATCAGACGATTTTCATAAAGGATCAAGTATTGACGACCAACCACCACTAAACGATGTAGAACGTTATGCACCAAATACAACTAATATTTATTTAGTACGAAAATGGCAAGCTCTTTATGAAGGTGTACAAAGAACCAACCAAACCCTTAACTCTATAGAATTAGCCATTGAAAAAGGAACAGACCCAAGCAAACTACTTACCTTAGGAGCTGAAGCTCGTTTTTTAAGAGCACACTACCATATGGATGCTAAAAAAATATGGAACAATATTCCATATATATTAGAAACAACAACAGAAGCCGTATCTAACGAAATTGATGCGTGGCCAAGTATTGAAGAAGATTTAACATATGCTATTAACAACCTTCCAGATACACAGGCAGATGCTGGCAGACCAACCAGTTGGGTAGCCAAAGCATATTTGGCTAAAGCGCACATGTTCCAGAATGATTTTACAGCTGCAAAACCTGTTTTAAATGATATTATTGGAAGCGGTCCTTTTATGCTAGTTGATAATTACCATGACAACTTCAACGGAGAAAAAAACAACAATTCTGAATCTGTATTTGCAGTTCAAAACTCTGTAAATGATGGTGGAGAAGGTTATGTAAACGGAAATAGAGGAAACAGACTTAACCACCCTTACGGTTCTGATGCACCTGGTGGCGGATGCTGTGGTTTCTTTCAACCTAGTCAAAACTTAGTTAATGCATTTAAAACTGATGCTAACGGTTTACCTTTATTAGATACTTTTAACGATGTAGATGTGCTTAGCGACCAAGGTATAGCTTCTAGCGATCCTTTTACACCATACGCAGGAAATCTAGACCCAAGATTAGACTGGACAGTAGGAAGACGAGGCATAGAGTATTTAGGCTGGGGCGAAATGCCAGGTATGAGATGGACCAGAGACCAAGCCAATGGCGGGCCATACGTAGGTAAAAAGCACGAAATTTTAAAATCTCAAGAAGGTACAATATCTGCCGCAGGCTTACCACAATATAACGCCATAAACACACCTTTAATTAGATATTCTGATGTGCTTTTATGGAGAGCAGAAATTCATGCAGAAGAAGGCGAACTAGAATTAGCAAAAAACATTGTAAACCAAATAAGACGACGTGCTGCTAACCCTGATGGTTTTGTAAAAAACCCTGATGGAACAAATGCCGCTAATTATGTAATTGGAGAGTATGTTACATTCCCAGATATAGATTATGCAATTAAAGCCGTTCGTTTTGAACGTCGATTAGAGTTAGCTTCAGAAGGACATAGATTTTTCGATTTAGTACGCTGGGGTATTGCTAGTCAAGTATTAAATAAATATGTTGACGAAGAACAATCAAAACGTGTATACCTTAACGGAGCCGATTTTGTAGCTGGTAAAAACGAATACTACCCTATTCCGTTAGATGCTATTAATACTTCTAGAGATGTATTAAAACAAAATCCAGGATATTAATTTTTTTTTTGAGTTAGTTTATTGTTTAGTTTAGTCGGAAGGCAATATCTTCTTTTTAGATATTGCCTTTCTTTTAAAACCTATAACCATTTAAAATTATATAAATTACTTCTAATTGTTTAAATAAACTATAATTTTATAAAAACCATAAACATCTATAATGAATCAGCAAAAATCGTATCGTTCGTCCTTCATTTTATTAACTACCTTATTTTTTCTTTGGGGTTTTATAACAGTTTTAGTAGACTCTTTAATACCCCGTTTAAGAGAATTGTTTACACTCTCATACTTTCAAGCTGGTATGGTACAATTTGCATTTTTCGGAGCTTACTTTATACTCTCCATTCCTGCAAGTTTTATCCTATCTAAAATTGGATATAAAAAAGGCATTATTTTAGGTTTAGTTACTATGGCTTTAGGTTGTTTATTATTTTACCCAGCTGCTTCCTATCGCGTTTTTGGTATTTTTATGTTGGCCTATTTTATTCTTGCTGCAGGCATGACAGTTTTACAAGTTGCAGCAAACCCTTATGTAGCCGTTTTAGGTTCAGAGCAAGGAGCATCAAGTCGCTTAAATTTATCGCAAGCCTTTAACTCGTTAGGTACTGCAATTGCGCCTGCTATTGGAGCCTTGTTTATTTTAAGCGATAAAATAAAAACAAAAGAGCAGATTTCGGCACTTACTAATACTGCTAGAGAGAGTTATTTAGCTAATGAAGCTTCAGCAGTCCAAAAACCTTTTTTAGGCTTAGCTATATTTATAATAGCCATTGCAGGAATATTTCTTTTTGCCAAACTCCCAAAATTGATAAGCGAAAAGTCTACTGGAACTTACGCCCAAGTATTTAAACAAAAAAACCTAATGCTTGGTGTAATTGGTATTTTATTTTATGTTGGCGCAGAAGTAGCCATTGGAAGCTATTTAGTTAACTATTTTTTAGATATGAACCTAGTTAACGGTATAAAACAAAATGGTTTCATGACAGCTATAGCAGAAACCATGTTAAATTCTGGTTTAGCAGATAACGACAATAAAGCTATTGTAGGTGTTTTTGTTACCTTTTTTTGGTCTGGCGCTATGATTGGTCGCTTTATTGGTTCTTATCTAACCAAAATAATAAAACCTGGAAAAGTATTAGGTATTTTTTCATGCATAGCCATAACCTTAATACTTATATCAATAAGCACAACTGGCTTAATAAGTATGTGGAGTATTCTAGCAGTTGGCCTATTCAATTCAATCATGTTCCCTACCATTTTCACACTAGCTATTAATGGAATTGGAGAACTTAAACCAAAAGCCTCTGGCTTATTATGCACAGCTATAGTTGGCGGAGCCATAATCCCGCCTCTTTATGGCTATTTTACCGATATTATTGGCTTTAAAGCCGCTTTTATATTTGTTATTGTTTGCTACACATACATTTTATGGTATGGGTACAAAAATTCTAAAAAATCTATTTCTCATGTATAAAAACCTTGTATTATTACTATTTATAGGATGCCTTTTAAGTTGCAACAACAAAACCGCTACTACCAAAAAAAACGAAATAACATCAAACGTTACAAAAACCGATTACACGCAGTTTGTAAACCCTTTTATTGGAACAAGCAAAATGGGCCACGTTTTTCCTGGTGCAACAGCCCCATTTGGTATGGTACAATTAAGCCCACAAACCAATTTTGAAGTCATGTTTAACGACAAAGGTTTATATAATGCAGAAACCTACGAATATTGCGCAGGCTACCAACACAAAGACTCGACCATAATAGGTTTTGCTCACACCAACTTTAGTGGTACAGGCCATGCCGATTTAGGCGATTTTTTAGTTATGCCAACTACCGGAAAACTTATATTAGATCCGCTTAAAACAGAAACAGGAAACAAAGGCTTTTACTCAACATTTTCACATAATAAAGAAGAAGCTTCACCTGGTTATTACAAAGTTAATTTAGACAGTTACAATATTAAAGCAGAACTTACAGCTAGCAACCGTGTTGGTTTTCATCAATACACTTTTCCAAAATCTAATAATGCACATATTATTCTAGACATGGTTTACAATGTTTACCACCACGATAATAAAAACGTCTGGACATTTATTCGTGTTGAGAATGATACTTTAGTAACAGGATATAGACAAACTAAAGGTTGGGCAAAAACTAAAAAAGTATTTTTTGCCATGCAGTTTTCTAAACCATTTAAAAGCTATGGCCATAAAAAATACGACAAAGTAATATACGATGGGTTTTACAAACGCTTTAAACAAGACGAAAATTTTCCAGAAATGGCAGGAAAAAACATTAGAGCTTATTTTAATTTTGATACTCATGATAACGAAAAAATCAATATAAAATTCGCTTTATCATCTGTAAGTACAAACGGAGCTTTAAAAAATTTAGAAGCAGAAATTCCGCATTGGGATTTTAATAAAACCAGAAAAGAAACCAAAACTAAATGGAATAAAGAATTATCTAAAATTGAAGTAACCACGCTAACAGCAGGCGATAAAACAAACTTTTATACCGCCATGTATCATGCTAATCTTTCTCCTATTTTATACGAAGATGTAGATGGAAAATACCGTGGTTTAGACCAAAACATAAACACCTCTAAAGGATTTACAAACTACACTATTTTTTCGCTTTGGGATACCTACCGCGCCTTACACCCCTTATTTAATATAACGCAACCCCAACGTAATAATGATATGATTAAATCTATGCTTGCACATCATGATGAAAGCGTACATAATATGCTTCCCATTTGGAGTCATTATGCAAACGAAAATTGGTGTATGATTGGGTATCATGCTACATCGGTAATTGCCGATGCTATAGCAAAAAATGTTGGCGATTTTAATTATAATCACGCCTTACAAGCCTCTGTAAATACCGCAAATGTTCGCTATTTTGATGGCATAGGCGACTATATTGATTATAAATACGTACCCGACGATAAAAGCCACTCATCGGTTTCTAAAACTTTAGAATACGCTTATAACGATTGGTGCATTGCACAAATAGCTAACAAAACAAATAATACAAATGTTGAAAATGAATTTTTAAAACGCTCTGAATATTACAACAACGTTTACGATCCTACAATTGGATTTATGCGACCAAAATTATCGGACGGAACGTTTAGAAAAAACTTCGACCCTATGGATACTCACGGACAAGGTTTTATTGAAGGAAATGCTTGGAATTACGGTTTATATGTCCCACAAAACATTGATAAAATGATTGGTATGATGGGTGGCAAAGAGCGTTTTTCGCAACAATTAGATTCTCTTTTTACTATGGAAATTGAAGATAAGTACATTGAAAATCATGAAGACATAACACGCGATGGTATTATAGGAAACTATGTGCATGGTAATGAACCTGGGCACCACATTCCTTATTTATACAATTGGACAGGGCACCCAGAAAAAACGCAAGCTCGGGTTCGAATGATTTTAAATACAATGTACGCCCCAACAGTTGAAGGCCTATGCGGAAATGATGATGCAGGGCAAATGAGTGCTTGGTACATTTTTAGTAGCTTAGGGTTTTATCCTGTAACCCCTGGCTCTCCAGATTACGCTATAGGAAGCCCATTGGTTAAAGAAGCTACTATTCATCTAGACAACGAAAAAACATTAACCATTACCACAAAAAACCAAAGTAAAGAGAATGTTTACATTCAAAAAATTGAATTTAATGGAGAAGAAATTTCAACTCCAGTATTAAATCACAACACAATAGTAAAAGGCGGAACTCTTACTTTTTATCTGGGAGACAAACCATCTACATGGGGTAAATAAAACATGAGCTTTTAAAAACAACTTTTTAAATGAAAAAAATAATATTAGGCCTTTTGGCTATAGTAATAGCATCTTGTACAAAAGAAGAAGTAAAAACACCTGCAGACTATGTTGATGTTTTTATAGGCACAAAATCGCCGGGACACACCTACCCTGGGCCAACTCTACCCTTTGGTATGGTACAATTAGGTCCAGATACCAGAAACGACCATACCAGTTGGCCAGCTTGCGCAGGCTATGATTATACAGACACCTCTATTTTTGGCTTTACACATACCCATTTATCTGGTACTGGTGTGCCAGACTTAGGAGATATTTTATTAATGCCAACAACTGGTAAAATTCAAACAACGGCCGGCAATGCCGAAAATACAGAAACAGGATACCGCTCAAAATTTAACCATAAAAACGAAACTGCTACACCAGGATATTATAGTGTTTTATTAGACGATTACAATGTAAAAGCAGAACTAACAACTACTTTACGAACTGGCTTACATCGTTATACATTTCCAAAAGCTAATGCAACCCATATCATTTTAGATTTAGAGCACAGAGATCCCGTAGTTGAAGCCGAATTTAATATTATTAGTGACACCGAAATTTCAGGATATCGAAGATCTAAAGCTTGGGCAGGAAATCAACGCCAGTACTTTGTGGCTAAATTTTCTAAACCATTTATGTCTTATGAAGTTCTTCATGGAAACACAACATCCTCTGAAGGAAAAACATTTAACAATAAAAAAATAATTGCGGCATTAAATTTTGATACTTCAAATAGCGAAGTATTGGTACAAGTAGCATTATCGGCAGTAAGTATTGAAGGAGCAAAAAAGAATTTAGAAGCTGAATTTGCTAATTGGGATTTTGATAAAGTGAAAAATGATGCTAAGGATATATGGAATAAATCTTTAAGTAAAATTGTAATAACAGACTCCAATGAAGATAAAAAAGAAATATTCTACACATCGTTATATCACAGTCTTTTAACTCCTAATTTATATAGCGACGTTAACGGAAAGTACAGAGGCATGGATGATGAAATTCATACAGCAGATGGCTTTAATAACTACACCGTGTTTTCGCTTTGGGATACCTTTAGAGGGTTACACCCACTATTAACCATTGTAGAACCAGACATTACAAGAGATATTGTAGTAACGCTTCAAAAAAAATACGAACAATTTGGAGAATTACCAATGTGGGAATTGGCTGCTAACGATACAAGATGCATGATAGGATACCACGCCGTTTCTGTTATGGCCGATGCCTATGTAAAAGGCATAACTAATGTTAATGCTAATAAAGTTTTAGAAGCCATGGTGACAAGTGCAAACGTAGAAAAAAGAGGTATAAACTATTATACCCAACTTGGTTTTGTACCCACAAATAAAAGTAGCCAATCGGTTTCTAAAACTTTAGAATATGCTTATGATGATTGGTGTATTGCACAAATGGCAAAGGCTATTGGCAATAATGAAGTTTATAATGAATTCTCTAAACGCGCACGCTTTTTTGAAAATCTTTTTGATAAAGAAACCAATTTTATGCGACCAAGGTATTCTGATAGAAAATGGTATGAAAATTTCGATCCTACTTCTGTAGGACAAACCTATAATTTTAATTTTACCGAAGGCAACTCCTATCAATACAGCTTATTTGTTCCTCATGATATTGCCACAATGGTAAAATTAGTTGGCGGCGAAAACCAATTCGATTTGTGGTTAGATAATTTGTTTAATGCAAAAGCTGTTGAAGAGGAAGAAGATTCTGATGTTTCTGGACTAATTGGGCAATACGCACATGGTAACGAACCAAGTCACCACATTGCTTACCTATACAATTATATAGGAAAACCATGGAAAACACAGGAAAAGGTACACGAAATATTAAACAAGTTATATTCCTCTGAAGCAGATGGTCTTTGCGGTAATGATGATGCCGGACAAATGTCTGCCTGGTATGTATTAAGCAGTTTAGGCTTTTATTCTGTTACACCTGGAAGCCCTTACTATGTTATTAGTAGCCCTACATTTAACGAGGCAACAATTAATTTAGATAATGGTAACAAATTTACTATTAAAGCAAAAAATGCTTCAAAAGAAAACATTTACTTTTCATCTTTAACGTTAAACGGAAAGCCTTATCCTAACTCTTATTTAAAACATGAAGATATTTTAAAAGGTGGCGAGTTGGTTTTTGAAATGACCAACAAACCTAATAAAACTTGGGGTGTAAATAAAGTTAACTGGCCTCTTTCTGATACTAAAGAAACTGTAAAAATACCATACTTAAAATCCGATCATAACGTATTTTTAAACAACATGGTTGTAAATCTAGACTGCGACACCAAAAATGCAGAGATATATTATACAACCGATGGATCCGAGCCATCAAAAAGCAGTAAAAAATTTAGCCAACCATTTAATATTAAGAAAACTGTTTTATTAAAAGCTAAAGCATTTACAAACGGCTTAGAACCAAGTTATACAGCCTCTATTTCGTTACAAAAACAAGAACCTATTAACAATATTAATAGTAGCATGCTTAGTAATGGCTTAACATATTCTTATTACGAAGGTATTTTTCGTTCGGTTTACGATTTTTCAAGAGAGCAACCCATTAAAACAGGTAGCACAAGTAACATTAATATAACAAATAGATTAAGAGAAGAATGGATTGGTTTTGATTTTGAAGGCTATATTAACATACCTAAATCTGGAACCTATAACTTCGAATTGTCTGCTAACGATGGCGCTCAACTTATAATAGACGGAAAAGAATTATTTGAAAGCGATGGTAGAAAATCTTTTAGCTTCACTCAAAAAAACGACATCATTCTATCAAAAGGATTACATAAGTTTCAGGTAAAATATTTTCAATGCTCAGATAATATAGAATTATTAGCATATTGGAAAGGACCAGATTTTAATAGACAAGAAATTCCTGCTTCGGTTTTCTTCAGAAAAAAATAAAACATGAAAAAAAACATATTAATTATTGCCTCGTTATCTGCCCTTTTTATGGCATGTAATAAAAGCGTAAATAACAATAACTCTTTTAAACAAGGCTACAAAAATATTGTAAGCGCACAAACATTATTTAAAAGTTCGCAGCCTAGTTTTAGCAAATCTGAAGATTTAGACAAAGTTTTTGATACTAATGTAAACACAAAATATTTAGTAGCACACCCTACAAATACTGTTACTATTGAAAACAAAACCCTATCTACAATTAAAAAATACACCATAACATCTGCAAATGATGCCCCAGGAAGAGACCCTAAAAACTGGGTTTTTAGCGGCTCTGCAGATGGGGTAACTTGGCATGTATTAGACACCAAAAACAACGAAAAATTTAATAAAAGAGGTGCAACAAATACTTATTTATTAAACAATAATACAGCAAACTATAGGTTTTACAAATTTGATTTCGAACATGCGCACACCTCTGTTTATGGAGATAATTATTTACAAATAGCAGAAATTGAACTCATAGCTTTTACCAACTTACCTGTTTCAGAATTTACGGTAAATACCAATCGAGGAAAAATTAACGATACCATTTATTTCAAAGACAATTCTGCTAATGCTCCCGAATCTTGGTATTGGGTTTTCGAAAATGGTACGCCTAATACAAGTACTTTGCAAAACCCTAGTGTTGTTTATAACACTCCAGGAAATCATCATGTTAAATTAATTACTAAAAACAAATATGGTACAGACACATTATTGGTAAAACGAAAAATAAAAGTATATAACCCAAACCAACCTTGGCAAGGGTTTTATTACCCCGAAATTACTTTAACACATACCGATACCACTTCTCAAGGCTATAAAAGAGCACAGGCTATAATACCAGATATAAAAAAAGCTATAAACGAAGTTACTTTAGGGGTATGCAAACAACTGTATAAAAATATTTCGGAAGTTCCAGATTTTGAAAAGGTAAATTTCACATATAATTGGAGTAATGTTTTAGCGGCAAGAGGCGGTAATGCCTCTGCTATGGAACTCTGGTTTAGTACAAAATATATAGAAAACGCTTTAAAAAACGAGCCCGATACTGCTGTTAAATATGAAATCTATGGGGTTTTATGGCATGAACTAACGCATGGTTACCAATTTTCGCCATCAACAGAAAACAACCAATATAAACCTGGATTCGATTATTTTGCTTTTTTAGAAGGCGAAGCCGATTTAGTTAGAATTAATGCTGGGTATCACAAAACTAGACACCCAGATTTAGGCTTTGATAATTATAAATACCTATCGGGTTACACAACATCTGGCTTTTTCTTGAAATGGATTGCAGATACTTATGATAACGATTTTATTTACAAATTTAATGCTTCGGTAAAAACCATTAAACCATGGAGCTATAAAGCCGCTATAAAAGATATTATAAATAAAGATGTAGACTCGCTATGGAAAACCTATAAAATTCATGTAAATAATTACAATAAAACTAATAAGCCTGTTAAAAAGAAAAGAATAGACTGGACAAGTATGTAATTACATAATTATGCCAACTCCATATTTGCCTCTTGAGTTAATTCTTTAATAAAATACGAAGGTAATATACCCTGTCTTTTTTTAAAAGCAGCATTAAACGTATTTAAGTTATTAAAACCAACCGAAACAGCTATGTAGCTTAATTTACTTTCTCTAAAATCTTTTTCTTTAAGAAGTTTAGCTAATAAATAATTAATTCTAAGCTCGTTAATGTAATTACTAAAATTCGATTTTTTTTCTTGATTAATAACTTGCGACAAATATTTAGGGTTTGTTTTTAACTGCTGTGCCGTTTGCCTTAACGTGCAATTCTGGTTAATAAAAAATAAATCTTGTTCTAGCTTATTAAGTTTATTTAGGATAATGGTTTTCACATTTTCGTCAATAGTATTATTTGTATTAGATTTTCTTAAAATTTCATCTTCTTGATTACTATCTATAACATTTACCTCTTTACGTTCTAAACGCTCTAACTCTGATATTTTATTTCGCATATCTAGCTGAATTTTTGCTAATTCAACTGTTCGTTTATATAATAACTTATTTTTATTCTTAACTTTTAAATATGAAAATGTAGCTATTAACCCTAAAATAAGAATACCAATAAGTATGGCTATTATAGTATGTATTTTAGCGCGTTGCGCTTCGTTTTCTAGTGCTAGAATTTCTTGTTTTTGAGTAATTTCTTTTATTTTTCTTTTCGCTTCTAGAATTACAATTTTTTGTTCTTTCTCGTTTGAAAAAAGCGAATCTTTAATTGAGTTATGTAGTGCTTTATATTCAAAAGCTTTTGAAGTTTCTTTTTTTGCTTCATACAAATCTCCTAATATTTTACTTGTAGATTGTACAACATCAAAAGCATTTATGGCTTCAGCCGCATATAAACTTTTTTCATAAAATGATATTGCGTTATTAGTATCATTCGTTTTTAAATATAATTCGGCTTGTAAAATTTGTGCTCTGGGAATTCTAAACCTAAAGTCGTTTTTGTAATTTAATGTTAACGCTTTTTTTATATAATTTTGAGCATCGTCTAACTGGTTGTTTGAGGTATAGATATTAGCCATATTCATATATACAATACTTTGTATATAATCGCCAGGTGGCTTCATTTTATTTTCTAACTTTAAATAGAAATTGTATACCTGTAAAGCGCCATTTGTGTCTCCTAAATTTGCTAAAATTCGCGCTATTTCATCAACTTTAAAATATAAATACTGAACCTCTTTGTTTTTAAGTGTATAATCAAGCCCCTTTAAACAATGGTTTAATGCTTTTTCGTAATTTTCGGTTCTTATATAATAATGCAGTAAAGCGCCATGGGCTTTCATTAAAATATAATTGTTTTTAGCTTTTTCGCCTAAGTCTAATAGTTTTAAAGCAACATCTAGAGCTACATCATACTCGCCTCGCTCTGTATGTATAAGCGATTTTAAACATTTAATATCCGAATATATGTTAGGGTAATGTGTATCATTGGTTTGCGTATCGATAGAGTTTAATAAGTACGTAGACTCATCAAAATCTCCACTAACAAATAGCAAATAAGCTTTATTATAATTAGCCTGTAAATTTCCTTCCTTGTAAGCTATAGCTTTAGATAAATCTATAGCTTCATTGTTAAATTTACAGGCTTTACTTGCGTTTTTATATTTATAAAACGTATATAAATTAAGTAGATTTTTAGCTTTTTCTTCGCCTGTTAATGTCTTATATTCTTTTAATAAAGTGGTTTCTGATAATGTTTTCGTGTTTACACTTTCAGAATTATCGATTAACTTTTCAATTTGCTTAAAGTAATTTTGAATTGAATCTTTTCTAGTTGTTTGAGCATAAAGCAAAACACCTCCTTGAAAGTAAATAAATATTAAAAGTATTTTAAAAAACCTATTCATCTCAAATTAGTAATTCAATTATTAAAACTAATAAACTTACATAAAGTTACTCAATATACAATTTCATCTTAGTACAACAAGAAACAAAAGCTAAACATACTACAATTTTTAAATTACTTCTAGTTGTTTACCAACCTTTGTAAAAGCAGCAATAGCTTTATTTATATGTGATTTATCATGAGCGGCAGATAACTGCACTCTAATTCTTGCTTTACCTTTTGGTACTACAGGGTAGAAAAAACCAATAACGTAAATACCTTCGTCTAATAATAATTTTGCAAATTCTTGAGCTACTTTAGCATCGTAAAGCATTATTGGTACTATAGGGTGTGTGCCCTTTACAATATCGAAACCAGCAGCAGTCATTTCTGAACGAAAGTACGTTGTATTATCCTCTAACTTATCTCTTAATTCTGTTGATTTTGTAATTACGTCTAACACTTTTAGCGTAGCTCCAACTATAGCTGGGGCAAGGGTATTAGAAAACAAATAAGGTCTTGAATTTTGTCTTAAAATATCTACAATTTCTTTTCTGGCTGCTGTAAAACCACCAGAAGCACCTCCTAGAGCTTTACCATAGGTTCCTGTAATTATATCTACACGATCTATTACATTATGGTATTCGTGTACACCTCTTCCAGTAGCTCCCATAAAACCTGTAGAGTGGCATTCGTCAATCATAACTAATGCATCATACTTATCGGCCAAATCGCAAATTTTATCTAACTGCGCAATGGTACCATCCATAGAAAAAGAACCATCGGTTACTATTAATCTACGTCTAGATGAGCTTGCTTGTTTTAATTGCTCCTCTAGATCTTCCATATTATTATGGGTATACCTAAACCTTTTTGCTTTACATAAACGTATACCATCAATTATAGATGCATGGTTTAAAGCATCGGAAATAACAGCATCTTCTGCCGTAAGCAAAGGTTCAAATAAACCTCCGTTAGCATCAAAAGCAGCAGCATATAAAATACAATCTTCCATGCCTAAAAACTTGGCTGTTTTTTGCTCTAGTTCTTTATGAATATCTTGGGTTCCGCAAATAAACCTAACCGATGATAATCCAAAACCATGAGTTTTAATAGCATCTATTCCGGCATTAATAACCTGTGGGCTTGCTGCTAAGCCTAAATAATTATTGGCACAAAAATTTAGCACCTCATCTTGAGATGTTGTATTTATTGCTGCTCCTTGTTTAGATGTTATTATGCGTTCGTTTTTGTATAGTCCGTTTGATTTAATTGTGTCAATTTCATTTATTAAATCGTTTTTTATACTGTACATATTTTTATAGAATTACTGTGTTATTTGAATATTTAAGTTCTAGATTTTTTAGCATGATTTCTGTCATCATTTTTAAATTGAATTCTGGTTTCCAATGCCAATCATTCTGTGCATGCGAATCGTCAATACTTTTAGGCCAAGAATTAGCTATATTTTGTCTAAAATCTGGTTGATATTTAATTTTAAAATTAGGGTAAGTTTCCTTAATTAATTCTGCCAACTGTTCTGGATTAAAACTCATACTAGCTAAGTTATATGAAGTCCTAATAGTAATGTTTTCTTTAGGCGCATCCATTAAATCTATAGTTGCTTTAATAGCATCTTCAATATAAATCATTGGTAGAGTTGTTGATGCCTCTAAAAAGCAGGTAAAAGTTTCGTTATTTACTGCTTTATGAAAAATATCTATAGCATAATCTGTAGTGCCTCCACCTGGTAAAGATTGATATCCTATAACTCCGGGATATCTTAATGAACGAACATCTAATCCATATTTATTAAAATAATAATTTGCCCAATTTTCACCAGCTGCCTTACTCATACCATATACTGTGCTAGGCGTTAAATTTGGCGATTGTGGTGTATTTATAGTTTCTATATTATTACCAAATACCGCAATAGAGCTTGGATAAAATACTTTTTTTACTTGATTAAGTCTAGACACTTCTAGTACATTAAAAAAGGTTGTCATATTTAAATCCCATGTTCTTAAAGGCTCGCTCTCTCCTTTTGCAGATAAAATAGCTGCTAAATGATATATTTGAGTGACTTGATACTTTAAAACAATATTTTTTATAGCATTGAAGTCTGTTACATCAAGAATTTCAAACACACCTTTAAATTCGGTATTAGGCCTTAAATCTGTAGCAATTACATTAGAAACACCATGTTTTTTTTGTAGCATCTCTGTTAAAACAACCCCTAATTGGCCGCTTGCTCCTGTTATTAATATTATTTCTTGATTCATTTTTATATAATTTTAACTAAAACAAAATTATATATTTTGAAGTATTCAAAGTTAAATAACCTTATATTAATAAAAAAATAAGTAATTTTAACTTTTTGTTTATGGTTTTAAAGAAATATAAACTTAAACACTAATTATTTTATACCTATAAAAGTAATTTTATCTTCATAATGGAAAGAATAGACCAAACAGACCTAAGTATTTTAAGAATTTTACAAAAGGACTCTAAAAAAACAACAAAAGAAGTTGCAGAGTTATTAAACTTAACAGCTTCGCCTGTATACGAACGTATTAGAAGGTTAGAAAAACGAGGCTATATAAAAAAGTATGTTGCATTATTAAACAAAAAACATCTAAGCTTACCAATTACAGCCATTTGCATGGTATCGTTACGCTACCATAATGAAGGGTTTATTGATACTTTTGACAAACAAATTAATGCATTAAAAGAAGTACAGGAATGCTATCACATGGCTGGTAAAGTTGATTTTTTTTTAAAAATTAATCTTGGAAGCCTTGATGAATATCACGAATTTGTTCGATCAAAACTATCGAAAATTGAAAACATTGGTGTACTTGAAAGTTATTTTGTTTTAAAGGAAATTAAATCTACTACAGAGTTTTATATATAAATAAAAAAATTAAACTTCAACAGATAGTAAACTAAATTATTAATATAGGCTTAAACAAACCTTATATTTTTTAAATATTTGATTAATTTATTTCGTTAAGCAAGTATCTTGAACCAATAACTAAGGCTAAGCAATACGTTTTTCTAACTTCATTTAATATTTAAAGACTTAATTAAGTTCTGGTAGTCTTCTTGGGTATCTATATCTACAAGTTTATTAGCCTTTGGTATAAACCTAATTATATTGTTCGCATTTGAGTTTAAAAACGATTTAGCACCTTTATCTCCTTTTAAATTTAATAGTTCTTTATAATAAACAGACGGAAATATGGCTGGAACACCGTTTAAATTTTTATAAGCAGAAACTACAACTTTACTTTTATGTGTATTAAATAACTGAATAAGATTATTTATATAATTAGTATCTACATTAGGCTGATCTGCTAACATTATTAAAACACCATTGGGCAATGGTGTTAAGCTTTGTAAATACTGCATTGAAGATACAATACTTGAACTTAAGCCTTTTTCCCAATTTGGATTTAGAATAAAACCTACTGAGCAACTTATAATACGCTTTTGTATAGTTTTAGCATGAGCCCCTAAAACGCAATACACTTTATTTGCTTTAGAGTTAACAGCTTGATTTATTGCGTTTTGCAAAAGACTTATGTCTTTATAAGGCAATAGTTGTTTTATACTTCCCATTCTAGAAGCACTACCTGCTGCTAATATAACTATTGCTATATTCATTTTATGATTGTAAATGAATTTTTCCTGTTATATACTTTAAATTATCAGGTTTTTTTTCTCTTGTTATTGCCAGTATTTCTGATACAATTGAAACTGCTATTTCTTCAGGTGTTATAGCGCCTATATTTAATCCTGCTGGACTGTAAATACTATTAAAAAAAGATTCGTCAACGTCTGATAAATAGTCTAATAAATCGTTTTGAAGTTTATCGCGTCTTTTAGCAGATCCTAATATTCCAATATAAGCTAAAGCATAAGTTTTTAATTTTAGCAAACAGCTTAAATCTTGCGCATAATTATGTGTCATTAAAACAACAGCAGAGTGCGCATCTAAAATATTGTAATTAAAATTTTCTGGAGTGCTAGATATTACTGTTTTGGCACCAGGAAAATCCTTAAGGGTTTTGGGGTTATTAACAGAAGTTACAACATCTATTTCCCAGCCTAAAATTGCTGCAGATGCGCATAACTTTACAGCGTCATGCTCGCCACCAACTATAAGCAATTTAAAGCATGGTTTAAGAGTTTGCTTAAATGCTTTTAATGTTTGGTTTTTGGTATTTAATTTTTCTTTTGAAAACGTATAACTTCTATTTGTATTAAAAGCTATCTCAGAATAAAAATGTCCTTCAATATTATCTTCTTTTAAGTAATAGGATGTTATAATAATAGGAACCCGCTCTTCTAACTTTGCAAAAAATATTTTTTTAAAATCGTTGCTAACTATAAAGGGCTCTATTAGTATATAAAGTACGCCTTCGCACCCCAAACGGTATCTACCATCGTAGGTCATAATTTTAGCAGCACCTGTTTTAAATACAGATTGTGCTTGCCTTAAAACTTCTTTTTCTACACAACCGCCACTAATAGCACCAACCATTTTACCTTTACTTGAAATTAACATTCTAACTCCAGGGTGTCTATAGGACGAACCATCTAAATCAACTACTGTTACTAAAACATTTTTAATACCTAAAGATTGATTTAGGACTGCTTCTTGTACAATTAATTTAAGTTCATGAGTCATTCAACTAATATACTGCTTAAAACAGTAATTTTAAAAAGTTTAACTTTTTTACATAAAAAAAGCTTCTACAAAATAAATTATAGAAGCTCTTTATATTATTTGTTGCAAACTTAACTTACACGTTGCTTTTCTTTCATCTTTTTTAACAACATTAGTTCATGTTGTATTTCTTCTTTTCTTTCATTAAATTTTCTTACTCGCTCATCAATTAATTCTTGATTTCTAATTCGAGCTTGTCTCCTTAATTCGGCTTTTTCTAATTCTTTTTGCTGATTCTTTTTTTGGCTCATTTTCTCTCTAGCAACAGAAAGATACGAAAACCCATACATGCTCAAAAATAGAAGAGCAATAATTCCTAATATGACGAAACCATTATCCATATTATAAATAATTTTAAATGCTATTAATTAATTTACTAAAAGAGAGAGCCTTAAATTAATAATTTTGTATTAAAAAGGCAAACTTTTATACAAAAAAAATAAAATTTAAAGACTACAAAAAATAAAAAAGGTAAAGTGCTTAAAAAGTGGTTGAATTGGGTTTACAAGCTTCAATTACAAGGTTTATGCTATATAAACAACTAGTGTTTTACAACTTTAAAACCTTTTTTAATCCAATTACTTATACCGCCCTCCAACTCGTATATTTTTTTAAAACCTAAGGCTTTAAATGTAGAAACGCTTTTAGTGCTTCTATTACCGGAATGGCAATATATATAAACGGGCTTATTTACATTTAATAAACGAAGACTGTCTTTAAAATGCTGCGAAAAATAATCGAAATTTTTTGCTGCATTTATATGATTATCTTTAAACTCCTTTGCTGTTCTTACATCTATTAATTGCTCGTAATTTTTAGCAATGTATGTTCTAAAAGTTTCTGGCTTTAATTTTATAAATTGTGTAGATAAACTAGACTGGCAGCTACACATTAAAGTAAATAAAAACAAACCATAGAAAAAGTAAATGGCTTTATTTACCATAATTATTCTGCATCAACAACATCTCCAGTCCATTCTAACATACCGCCTTCAAGGTTATATGCGTTTTCAAAACCAAGTTGTTCCATTATTTGGCAAGCTTGCCCGCTTCTGTTTCCAGAACGACAATACACGTAATAATTTTTACTTTTATCTAGATCTTCTATTTCATTTATAAACTCTTGACCTTTATAAATATCTATATGTATGGCATTTTTTATAATCCCTTCTGCTACTTCGGCATCTGTTCTTACATCTAGTACTACTGCTTTATCGTCATTAGCTAGTTGCTCTACCCATTCTTCTTGTGTTAAATCTTCCATATTTAATTTTAATATTGGTATGCTACAAAATTAATATAACTAATTTTATAGACGAAAAAAAATCCGAAGTATTACACGCCGGATTAATATTATTTATATTCGCTATTATACTTTAATAGAACAGCCAATAGCCTTGGTTTCTTGTTGCTCTACTGCTTTACCGTTTAGTAATGCATTAACGGCATTTTCAACAAACTTAACTTTTACAGCCGATGCATTTTTATGGTTATCGTCTATGGCACCAATATATTTAACAACATTACCTTTTTTGGTTTTTTGTAAAACATATACATGTGGTGTTTTGGTGGCTCCAAATTTTGGGTATACATTTTGTTTTTCATCTATTAAATAAGGAAAAGTAAACCCTTTTTCTTGAGCTCTTTTTTTCATTTCTGGTAAAGCATCGCCTGGTTTAACTTTGGTATTATTTGGCATTATTGCTATAACGGGGTAACCTTTAGATGCATATTTTTCGTTTAAGGCCTGTATTCTATCTTCATACATCACGGCAAAAGGGCATGTATTACATGTAAAGGTTACTATAAATCCTTTAGCTTTATCATAGTCTGCAAGAGAAACCATGTTTCCGTCTATATTTTTTAACGAAAAATCTTCAGCTACGTCACCTATTTTATAGCCATTATACGTAGCATTATTTATAGTAAAAGCGCTTACTAAAAGTAAAAGTATGGCTACGGGTACTAATTTTACTAACTTTTTCATATGTGTTTAATTTATAAATTGTTTAACTTCTTTTTCTAATGCTTCGTAATTAAACGATTGCTCGTAAAACTGTTTTTTATCATTTTTATAGATTACGGTAGCTGGAATTGATCCTGACCAATTTTCATCAACTTTTGGTATCCAAGCATTCATATTAGCATCATCTAACACAATAACTTTTGATGCTAAGTTGTTTTCTTTAATAAAAGGCTTCAGCTTTTTATCATACAAATGCGGAAAATCTAAACTTACCAATACAACTTCTACATTTTTATTTTTATATTCTGCATTTAATTTTTCAAAATAAGGCAATTCCTTAACACAAGGCGCACACCATGTTGCCCAAAAGTTAATAACATAAATTTTATCATCTCGTTTTTTTAAAAATTTTTCAAAACCAGCATAATCATAAATTTCTAACTCAATATTATTAGTTATGGTATTATTAACTATAACCTCTTGAGTGTTTTCTTTAATAACCTTGGCTGTTTTGTTATTTTCTTTACAACTTACCATTAAAAAAATGGCAACAATTAGTACATTTAACTTCATAAGCATAAAATTAATTAATACTTCTTTGCATTTCTTATAGTTTAACAAACTTTTATGTAAAAAAGCACATTAAAGTTTTGTGTATAACTTTTTTCATTTCTATATTTGAACCAGTAAAAAACTAAAAATGAACTCAATTTTAAATAATACTTGGTGGTGGTGCTTTCGAAACTAATTTTCGTGAAGTAAACCCTAGTATATTTATAACTTAAAATATTCAAAAGGCTTGTCATTCACGACAAGCCTTTTTTTATTAAAACATTTCATTTTCATAAAAATGGAAATACAAAAACACAAAATGAAAAAATTTAGTCTTTATACACATCACAAACGCATATTAACAGACACCATTACTCCTGTTACTGTATATTATAAAATTCGAGATAAATACCCAAACAGTATTTTATTAGAAAGTGGCGATTACCATAGAAGCCATAAAAATTTCTCTTACATCTGTTTTAATCCTATTGCCACAATAAAGGTTGAAAATGAAGTCATTTCGCAAACCTTTCCAGATGGCAGTACAACAACTTTAAACATAACAAACAATGTAAATGTAGCTGATGAGATTCATAAATTCACAAAGCGATTTGATGTTAATTCTGAAGAAAAATTCAAATTTATTAACAACGGAATTTTTGGCTACACCGCTTATGATGCCGTACGTTATTTTGAAGATGTACAAATTAGTAAAAAAGACAATTCTGTAGTTATTCCAGATGTGTATTATGCAGTTTACCAAAATATAATTGCTATAAACCATTATAAAAATGAAGCTTACATTTTTGCACATTGTTTTAATAACACCCCAAACAATATTGATGAAATAGATAAACTAATTAATATTCAAAATTTTGCATCTTATAGTTTTGATGTTAAAAACGATATAAAATCGAATTTAACTGACGATGAATTTAGAAATCAAGTTGAAATTGCAAGACAGCACTGTAATCGTGGCGATGTTTTTCAATTGGTGCTTTCTAGACGCTTTTCTCAAGAGTTTACTGGCGACGATTTTAATGTTTATCGTGCTTTAAGAAGTATAAACCCTTCGCCTTATCTGTTTTATTTTGATTATGGCGATTTTAAAATTTTTGGAAGCTCGCCAGAAGCTCAACTTATTGTAGATAATGGTTTAGCAGAAATACATCCTATTGCAGGAACTTTTAAACGTACTGGCGATGAACATAAAGACGATATTTTAGCTGAAGAATTAAAAAACGACGATAAAGAAAATGCCGAACATGTTATGCTTGTAGATTTAGCAAGAAACGATTTAAGCAGACACGGAAGCCATGTAAAAGTAGTTACTTATCGCGAAGTACAATTCTTCTCGCATGTTATACACCTAGTAAGTAAAGTTACTGGGCAAAAACACAAAGAAACCTCAACAATGCAAGTAGTTGCCGATACCTTTCCTGCAGGAACTTTAAGCGGTGCTCCAAAACACAGAGCCATGCAACTTATTGAAGATTACGAAAAAACTAGCCGTGGTTACTACGGTGGCGCTATTGGTTTTATGGATTTTGATGGTAATTTTAATCATGCCATAATGATACGTACATTTTTAAGTAAAGATTACAAATTAAACTGGCAAGCTGGCGCAGGACTAGTATCAAAATCTAACCAAGAAAACGAACTACAAGAAGTTTATAATAAATTAGGAGCATTAACTAAAGCTATAAAAATAGCAGAAGACATTTAAAATGAAAAAAGTATTAGTTATAGATAATTACGACAGTTTTACATACAATCTAGTTCATTATTTAGAAGACTTAAATTGTAATGTAACAGTTGTACGAAACGATAAATTAACTTTAGAAGATGTAGAACCTTACAACAAAATTTTGTTGTCGCCAGGGCCAGGAATTCCAGACGAAGCAGGCTTACTAAAGGCTATAATTGAAAAATATGCCCCTACAAAAAGTATTTTAGGGGTGTGCTTAGGGCAACAAGCCATTGGCGAAGTTTTTGGAGGCACACTTATAAATTTAAACCATGTTTACCATGGTGTTGCAACTCCTGTTACTTTAAGCGTTGATGACGAATATATTTTTAAAAATTTAGATAAAAACATTGAGGTTGGTCGTTATCATTCTTGGGTTGTAAGTCCAGAACTACCAGATAGTTTAGAAGCTACATCTTTTGATGCTAACGGGCAAGTTATGTCGTTAAGACATAAAGAATACGATGTTAGAGGTGTGCAATACCATCCAGAATCTGTATTAACACCAAACGGAAAAAAAATATTAGAAAATTGGGTAAACAACTAGCCATTTGCTTTTTACATACAACTATTTAGATAAAAGCAAACCACCAAAAGTCAATAAAAAATGAAAGACATTCTAAACAGACTTATAAATCACGAAACCATATCTACTGCAGAAGCAAAACAAGTTATTGTTAACATATCAAACGATATGTACAACCCAAGCCAAATAACTTGCTTCCTATCTGTTTTCATGATGCGAAGTATTACTCTAGACGAGTTAAAAGGATTTAGAGACGCTTTGCTTGAGCTTTGTTTGCCAATAGATTTAACCGATTTTAATGCCATAGACATTGTAGGAACCGGAGGCGATGGCAAAAACACGTTTAACATTTCTACCCTATCATCATTTATAACTGCAGGTGCAGGAGTTCATGTATCTAAACATGGTAATTATGGAGTATCATCAACTTCAGGCTCATCAAACGTTATGGAACATTTAGGCGTAAAGTTTTCTAACAATCAAGACTTTTTAAAGCGCAGTTTAGAACAAGCTGGCATTTGTATATTACACGCGCCTTTATTTCATCCAGCAATGAAAAACGTTGCTCAAATTAGAAAACAACTAGGTGTTAAAACATTTTTTAATATGTTAGGCCCATTGGTAAACCCATCGTTTCCAAAAAACCATGTACTTGGTGTATTTAACCTAGAAGTATTACGCTTATATAGCTTTTTACACCAAAATACAAAAAGCAATTATAACATTGTTTATGCCTTAGATGGTTATGATGAATTATCTTTAACAGGAAAAGCAAAAATTATATCTAACCATACAGAAAAACTATTCTCGCCAGAAGATTTAGGCCTTTCTACCATAAAACAAGAAGCTATTTTTGGAGGAAATACGGTAAAAGAAGCCGCCCATATATTCACAAACATTATTAATGGAAAAGGCACCGAGGCACAAAACAATGTAGTTTGCGCCAATGCAGGTTTAGCCATTGCAACAAGCAAACAAATTACACATAAAGAAGGCTTTGAAATTGCAAAAGAATCATTGTTTTCTGGAAAAGCAAAAACAAGTTTAAATACATTGATTGAACTAAGTAAATAATGAATATACTAGATAAAATAACTTTAGATAAGCGTAAAGAGGTTACACTTCGTAAAGGTTTAATACCTGTTTCTCAGCTAGAACAATCTGTATTATTTAACAGGCAAACTGTTTCGTTAGCCAATAACCTTAGAAAAAGTACCTCTGGAATTATTGCAGAACACAAACGCCGTTCGCCATCAAAATCTGTTATAAATAACAACTTAAACGTTCAAGATGTAGCAAAAGGTTACGAAAGTGCTGGTGTTTGCGGCATGTCGGTTTTAACCGATGGAAAATACTTTGGGGGTTCTTTAGACGATTTATTAACAGCTAGAGCAAGTTGTAATTTACCTTTATTAAGAAAAGAGTTTATTATTGACGAATACCAACTTTTAGAGGCCAAAGCTTATGGTGCCGATGTTATTTTATTAATTGCAGCAATTCTTACTAAAAAAGAAATTAAACAATTCTCGGAGTTTGCCAAAAGCCTAAATCTAGATGTGCTTCTAGAGGTTCATAACGAAGAAGAACTACATAAATCGATAATGCCAAGTTTAGATATGTTAGGTGTTAACAACCGAAATTTAAAAACTTTTAATGTTAGCTTAGAAACTAGCAAAAGTTTAAGCCATTTAATTCCAGATGATTTTGTAAAAGTATCTGAAAGTGGCATTAGTAACATCGAAGCTATAAAAACATTACAACCTTACGGATACCAAGGCTTTTTAATTGGCGAAAACTTTATGAAAACCGATAACCCAGGAGCAAGTGCTACAACGTTTATTAAAACTTTAGAAAAATGAAACTAAAAGTTTGCGGCATGAAATATCAAGATAACTTAAAACAAGTTGCAGCATTGCAACCAGATTATCTTGGCTTTATATTTTATGAGAAATCTGCTAGAAACTTTAATTTAAACACCCTTCCAGAGTTACCAAAATCTATAAAAAAAACGGGCGTTTTTGTTAATGCCGATATAAATTTTGTTCTAGAAAAAATAGACCTTTATAACTTACAAGCGGTTCAGTTACACGGAGAAGAATCGGCAGAATATTGTAAAAAAATACAAACTAAAAACGTTGAAATTTTAAAAGTATTCTCAATTAAAAACGAATTTAATTTTGATGCTTTAATCCCTTACGAAAATGCTTGCCATTTTTTCCTGTTTGATACTAAAGGAAAATTACCTGGAGGAAACGGCTACACCTTTAATTGGAATGTTTTAAACAACTACCCATCAAGAAAACCTTTCTTTTTAAGTGGTGGCATAGGCTTAAATGAAGTAAATAATATTAAACAATTTGCAAATAGTAAAGCTTCTAAATATTGCTATGGTATAGATGTAAATAGCAAATTTGAAATTGAACCCGGTTTAAAAAATATATCAATTTTAAAAGAATTTAAAAACAACCTTAACAAGGTTTTAGATAATAAAAAAGAACATGTTATGAATTATAACGTAAACGAAAAAGGATATTATGGCGAATTTGGTGGCGCATTTATTCCAGAAATGCTGTACCCAAATGTAGAAGAATTACGCCAAAACTACCTAAAAGTTATGGCCGAGCCCGATTTTAAAGCCGAGTTCGATAAGCTTTTAAAAGATTATGTTGGCAGGCCATCTCCGCTCTATTTTGCTAAACGCCTATCTAAAAAATACAACACCAAAATATATTTAAAACGAGAAGATTTAAACCATACCGGCGCGCATAAAGTAAACAATACTATTGGGCAAATTTTAATGGCAAAACGCCTTGGCAAACAACGTATTATTGCCGAAACAGGTGCTGGGCAACATGGTGTTGCCACCGCAACAGTTTGCGCTTTAATGGGCTTAGAGTGTATTGTGTATATGGGCGAAATAGACATCGCTAGGCAAGCGCCAAATGTAGCCAGAATGAAAATGTTAGGCGCCAAAGTAGTTCCTGCATTATCTGGAAGTCGTACCTTAAAAGATGCCACAAACGAAGCTATTCGAGATTGGATTAACAACCCTGTAGATACGCATTACATTATAGGATCGGCCATTGGCCCGCATCCATACCCAGATATGGTAACACGCTTTCAGTCGGTTATTTCAGAGGAAATTAAATGGCAATTAAAAGAGCAAGAAGGTCGTGAAAACCCAGATTACGTAGTTGCTTGTATTGGTGGCGGAAGCAATGCAGCGGGAACATACTACCATTATTTACACGAAGAAGATGTAAAAATTATTGCGGTTGAAGCTGCTGGTTTAGGTGTTAATTCTGGCGAAAGTGCAGCTACTTCGGTTTTAGGTAAAGAAGGCATTATTCATGGTTGTAAAACGTTATTGATGCAAACCAAAGACGGACAAATTACCGAACCTTATTCTATTTCGGCTGGACTAGATTATCCTGGTGTTGGCCCTATGCACGCGCATTTAGCTAAAACTGGTCGGGCAGAGTTTATGGCCATGACCGATAATGATGCTATGAATGCTGGCTTAGATTTATGTAAGCTTGAAGGTATTATTCCTGCCATTGAGAGCTCGCATGCTTTAGCTATTTTCGAACATAAAACTTTTAAACCAGACGATGTCGTGGTGGTTAGTTTGTCTGGTCGTGGCGATAAAGATTTGAATAATTATATTGAATATTTTAAAATATAAATTGAAAACGTTACACACGCGTTAGGGATTGAACGGCATGTTTGAGCTCCCCGACTTTTTTTGGAGGGAGCGAGTAGTGAAAGCCCGACCCTTGTGGTAACGCCCAAAAAATAAAACAAAAATGAACCGCATTCAAACCAAGTTACAAGAAGATAAAAAATTACTGTCTATTTACTTTACGGCAGGATACCCAAATATTGACGATACCGTTACTATAATTGAGAATTTAGAAAAAAATGGGGTCGATATGATTGAAATTGGGTTACCCTTTAGCGATCCTCTTGCCGATGGGCCAACTATTCAAGATAGCTCTACTAAAGCTTTACAAAACGGCATGACTACCGAGGTGCTTTTTAAACAGTTAAAAGATATTAGAAAAACAGTTAATATTCCCTTAATTATAATGGGGTATTTTAACCCCATGTTTCAATATGGTGTGGAGGCATTTTGTAAAAAGTGTCGGGACATTGGTATTGATGGTTTAATTATTCCTGATTTACCTGTTGATGTTTACCATGAAGAGTACCAAGCTATTTTTGAAAAATACGGTCTTACAAATGTGTTTTTAATTACACCACAAACTAGCGATAAGCGTATTAGGTATATTGATTCTATTTCTAATGGTTTTATTTATATGGTTAGCAGCGCAAGTACAACTGGTGCACAATCGGGTTTTGGTAATGTGCAAACACAATACTTTGAGCGCATTGCAAATATGAACTTAAAAAACCCGCAGGTTATTGGTTTTGGTATTAGTAATAACGAAACGTTTACTCAAGCAACAGAATACGCTAAAGGCGCTATAATTGGAAGCGCTTTTGTAAAGCATGTAACAAACCAAGGTGTTAATACCATTGATGCTTTTATAAAAACCATACGGCCGTAAACTTTATACAAAATGAATAGTCCCGAAAAAATTGTAATTGTTGGCGCTGGTTTTGCAGGGCTAAGACTTGCTCAAGATTTAATAAACCACCCAAATTACGAGGTATGGCTAATTGATAAACAAAATTACCACCAATTTCAACCCTTAATGTATCAAGTGGCTACGGCAAGACTGGAACCTGCAAGTATTTCGTTTCCGTTAAGAAAAGTTTTTCAAAAAGCTAAAAATGTTAGAATTAGAATTACAAAAGTATCTGAAATTAATTTTGATAGTAAGTTTGTAAGTACGCCTATAGGTAATTTTAACTATAACCACTTAGTGTTATCTATTGGTTGTACAACAAATTATTTTGGCAATAAAAACATAAAAAAGTTTGCTTACCCCATGAAAACTATTCCTGAGGCTATACAGCTTAGAAATAGAATTCTGCAAACTTTTGAAGACGCTTTAAATACTACACAACCCGAAAAACTTCAAGCTTTATTAAATTTTGTTATTGTTGGTGGCGGTGCTACTGGTGTAGAATTGGCAGGTGCTTTGGCAGAAATGAAAAAGAATATTTTGCCTAAAGATTATCCAGATAAAGACTTCTCTAAACTTGTTATTTATCTATTAGAAGGTAGCTCTAATACACTTAGCCCAATGAGCGATGGCTCGCAAAAAATGTCGCAACAATACCTTGAAGAACTTGGTGTACAAGTAAAAACTAACACTTTTGTTACCGACTATAATGGCAATACCGTAACATTAAATTCTGGCGAGCAAATACCATCTAAAAACGTAATATGGGCGGCAGGCGTAACTGGAAATATAATAAAAGGGTTTCCAGAAAACTGTATAACTAGAGGCAACAGATTAGTAGTTAATCGTTATAACCAAGTTAAAGGTTTAAATAAAGTTTATGCCTTAGGAGATATCGCTTATATGGAAACAACTAACTACCCAAAAGGACACCCACAAGTAGCTAGTGTAGCTTTGCAGCAAGCCTCGCAATTAAGTAAAAACCTAAACAAATTAAGTAAAAACAAACCTTTAAAAGATTTTGAATATGTAGATAAGGGCTCTATGGCTACCATAGGTAAACGAAAAGCTGTTGTAGATTTTCCAAAATTTAGCTTTCAAGGGCGTATGGCATGGTTTACATGGATGTTTATACATTTAATGCTAATTTTAAGTATTAAAAACAAACTACTTATTTTTATGAATTGGATGATTAGCTACTTTAATAACGATAGTACATTAAGAATAATTATAAAACCTGCCGCTAATAAAGTTAAACCTAAAAAAGAATAATGCCTTTAAATATTGTTTTAATTGAACCTGAAATACCTAATAATACAGGAAATATAGGTAGGCTTGCGTTAGCTTCTGGTTCGCATTTACACTTAGTTAAACCCTTTGGTTTTGAAATTAGCGACAGCCGGTTAAAACGTGCTGGTCTAGATTATTGGCAGCATTTACAAATTACTTATTACGAAAACATTGATGAGTTTTTTAAAATAAACAAGGATAAAGACATGGCCTTTCTTTCTAGCCATGGCTCAAAAAACCATTGGGATATTCCTTTTAAAGACGATATGTTTTTAATTTTTGGAAAAGAATCTGTTGGGCTACCTAAACCATTAATTGAAAAACACAAAAACCAACTTTTTAAAATTCCACTTTATAGCGAACATGTAAGAAGCTTAAATCTTGCCAATGCTGTAAGTATTGTTATTTATGAAGGTTTAAAAAATATTTAATTACCTTTAAACTATTTATAAAATAAATAGTCTAAAGTCTTAGTTAATAATTCAAATCTTGATATATATGAAATCTACCACTTTAAAATTAGGAACCATTGCTTTCGCCTTTTTTGCATGCTCTTTTAGTGCCCAATCTCAAGAAAAAAAAGCACCAAATATTGATAAGAGATTTAAAAAAATAGACACAAACGATGATGGAAAAATCACTTTAGATGAATTTAAAGCTGTGAAAAGAAAAAATGAAGTACCTACAGATCAATTAGAAAATCGTTTTAAAAGAATGGACCAAGATTCAGACGGATTTGTTACCCTTGAAGAATTAAAAACAGCTATGAATAAAGCAAAGAAAAAAGGAAAAAGATAATACACAAAAAAGGCTTAAATATTAATATTTAAGCCTTTTAAATTTAAAATTACCTTCTGGTATTTTTTAACATGTTTAAATACATGTTTTCTACTTTAGTTCTAGCCCAAGGCGTGCGTCTTAAAAATTTTAAACTCGATTTTACTGATGGATTATTTGTAAAGCATTTAATTTTTATAGTATACCCCATATATTCCCAACCGTAGTGCGCAACTAAATCGTTTATAATTTGCTCTAATTTAATACCGTGTAACGGGTTGTTAGGCTGAGTTTCCATTATAAGTTATTAACTAATTTTTTAATTCTTACAGCCTTTTCAAAATGATCTAACTTATGGGTTTTAATCCACCATGTAGCTGCTTCCATTAATAACTCGGGGTTATCATTCTTATTTTTAAAAAAAGCATAAAAAGATACGCCTACATTTTCGCCTTTAGCAGCAATCTTTTTATCGCAAACTTCAATAATTTTATCTTTTAAAATTTTTTGCATTATATATTAAGTACTATTTACGTTTATTACTATTCTGGGTAGAACGTCTGGATTTGTTATTTCGGTTAGTGTTTCTACTAGAATTACCCGATTTATTTCTAGAGCTATTACGCCTTTGTCTGCCTTGTCCAGGTTTTATTGGTGTTGTTGATGCATTAGGGTCGGGCTCAAAACCTTTAATAATCTCGACAGGTAATTTTATATCAATTAATTTTTCAATACCTCTTAAAAAACTAGTTTCGTCTGCACTAACTAAAGATAAAGCTTCGCCTTTTGCTCCTGCCCTGCCTGTTCTACCAATTCTATGCACATAATCTTCAGAAACATTTGGTAATTCAAAATTAATAACATGAGGTAATAGCGGAATATCAAGCCCGCGAGCTGCAATATCTGTGGCAACTAAAACGCGTACACGCCCACTTTTAAAACCCGATAATGCTTTCGTTCTTGCACCTTGGCTTTTATTACCATGAATGGCGGCAGCAGTTATTCCAGATTTCATCATTTTTTCTGTTAATCTGTTGGCACCGTGCTTAGTTCTTGTAAACACTAAAACTTGTTTCCAATTACCTTCTGTAATTAACTTTATAATTAACCCTGTTTTTAAACCTTTAGCAACTCTATATACTTTTTGGTTAATAGCCTCGACCGTTGTGTTTTCTGGTGTAGCTTCAACCTGCACAGGATGGTTTAAAATACCATGCGCTAATTTTTTTATTTCTTTAGAAAAAGTTGCCGAAAACATTAAGTTTTGGCGCTTTACAGGCATCGATTTAATAACCTTTTCTATATCTCTTAAAAAGCCCATATCCAACATTCTATCGGCTTCATCTAGCACAAAAATCTCTACACGTTTAATGGATAATAATCCTTGGCTTTGTAAATCCAATAATCGTCCCGGTGTTGCCACTAAAACATCTATACCCTTGCGTATTGTTGCTACTTGAGGTTTTTGGTTTACACCGCCAAAAATTACTGCACTACGTAAATTTAAAAACTCGCTATATTCTCTAACATTAGCATAAACTTGTGCCGCTAACTCTCGTGTTGGTGTTAAAATTAAAGCACGTATTGGTCTGTATTTAGCCTTTGGATTTTCTGATAATAAATGTAAAAGAGGCAGCGTAAACCCTGCTGTTTTTCCCGTTCCTGTTTGTGCAGATGCTAACACATCTTTCCCTTCTAAAACGGGTGGAATTGCTTTTTGTTGAATAGGACTTGGAGTGGTATACCCTTTTTTACTAATTGCTTTTAATAAGGCTTCGGATAAGCCTAAAGATTGAAATGACATATATTGTTTTTACGAAGACCCTTTTGGGCTTTTTTGAGATAACAAAACATGATGCGTTATACCTCCTTTACCTTCTAATTAATGTGCAAAGGTACAGCTAATTTTAGGATTATAATTTACTTGCTTGAATTTGTGAGAAAAATAAACTAACTTCGTTTAACAATCGATAAAGTTCATTAAATTGAAACTTTATTTTTGTATTAAACAGTTCTCAAAAAAACTCTCGATACTGCATTACTCGAAAATCGAAGGTATTAAAATTTGGGTTTTTAGCTTTTAGCTGTTTATAAATCGGCAATCTACTTATAGAAATATTTGCCGCTCCAGAGCCAGAGGTTAAAGACACCGTTTTTATAATACGAGGTAATTGCTTAGTTTCTTGCCTTACACATGGCATATTAAATTTATGTATTCTTGGCACTTCATTATTTACCAATTCTAATTTTAAGTTGTATGTTTTTAAATGCTTTCTAAAAAAATACTCGGGTCCGTTTTTACTATTTCCGCCTGTAAACAAAAGTGTATCTACATTAGGATATTCATGCAAGTAGGCTATTACATCGCGAAGTTTAATGTTTTTCATGCCCAAATCTGAGGCATCAATTTTTTCGCGCTCGGCACTTTCTACAATATCGCAAACGCCTATTTTATGCTTTATTAAAAATGCTTTTCGCTCTTTAATAGCTGCTTTAGAGTTATCGAAACGCAAACCCAAATTATGTATTTTATCTATAAATAACCAAAGGGAATTGTAATAACTTCCGTAGCAAAAATCTACATCCTTCTCTAAAAGTTCTCCTGTTGAAAATCTTGGTGGCGGTAAAGTGCCTACAATAAGTTTTGTGGTGTCTTTTTTAATAAATGGTTTGTATGGATGCTTGTGTTTAAACATAAATTAAACTTGCTTTTTTACTTTAAAATTGGTATATTAAATAGCATTATAAAGATAATGAGATTACTAACCTTTAAGGGTTAAAACAATAAATTTATTATGGGAAAAGGCGATAAAAAAACAAAACGAGGAAAAATAAATCGAGGCACATTTGGTGCCAAACGACCTAGAATTAAAAAAAAGCCAACCATAGAAAACAAAATTGATATTGGTAACAAAGCCAAAATAAAATAATCTTGGTTTATTAAATAACAGAAAAAAATTGTAACCTCAAGAATAATTATGCTTTTAAAATAAAATTAAAATCCCTGAAAATTATAATAGTTTTCAGGGATTTTGCTTTATAACATTTATGGGCAAAAAGTATATTTATCGTATAAAAACCAGTTCGTTTTCTTTAGACATAGGCTCGCTAAAGCTATACCCATCATAATTAAAGCCTTTTAAATCGTTAATTGTTTTAGCGTTAGTATCTACTACATAACGCGCCATCATGCCGCGAGCAGCTTTAGCAAAAAACGAAATCATTTTATATTGTCCATTTTTAAAATCTTTAAAATTTGCTGTTACAACTGGTGTTTTTAAAGCTTTAACATCTATGGCTTTAAAATACTCGTTACTGGCTAGGTTTAAAAACAGCTCGCCATCTTCAAGTTCTTCATTTATGGCTTTTGTAATGTCTTTTTTCCAGAATTCGTATAGGTTTTTTTTAACACCAACTTTTAGTTTTGTTCCCATTTCTAAACGGTAAGGTTGCATTAAATCGGTTGGTTTTAAAACGCCATATAAACCAGAAAGTATACGTACGGTGTTTTGAAGCGTATCTAACTTTTCTTCTGGAATTGTGTACGCATCTAAACCTCTATAAACATCGCCATTAAAGGCATAAACTGCTGGTCTTGCATTTTCTGTTGTAAATGGTAATTGCCAATTTTGGTTTCGCTCGTAATTTAATTGGCCTAATGCATCAGAAATACTCATAAGTTTAGACAAACTTTTAGCAGATTTTGTTTTTAGTAATTTGTTTAAGCGTGCAGATTGTTTTAAAAAAACGGGGTCTGAATGCTTTGTTGTTGGCAGCGGTGTTTCAAAATTTAACGATTTTGCTGGAGATATTACTAATTTCATAACGTGTTTTCTGTTTTCATTTCCGCGAAAGCGAAAGTCTAAATTGCTTTTCCATTTCAAATTTACAACTAGTATTTTACTTTAAAAATTTAACCTTAGTTTTATTTATGATATGGTTATAAATGGAATTTATGTTGTTTAAATTTATATGTTAAAATAGTTAAATTTAAACACAGCTTATCTTGCGTTAAGGATTGCGGCATTGTTGAAGCTCTTTTTGTGTTGTTGCGCCTATGCAACACAAAAAAGCGACTGCCAAAAGCCTGACCCTTTTTAGGGTAACGCCCAAATGTATTAGGTATTAAATATCTTGATGTTTTGAGTAAGCACGCCACTTTTCTATACATTGTTGCATATCGTCTGGAATTGGCGTATTAAACTGCATAAATTTTCCGGTTGTTGGGTGCTGGAAGCCTAATGTTTTGGCATGTAATGCTTGGCGTGGCAAGGCTTTAAAACAATTATCTACAAACTGTTTGTATTTTGTAAATGTGGTGCCTTTTAATACTTTTTCTCCGCCATAGCGAACATCGTTAAATAGGGTATGGCCAATGTGTTTCATGTGTACACGTATTTGGTGTGTACGCCCTGTTTCTAGCTTACAAGACACTAAGGTTACGTAGCCAAGACGTTCTATAACTTTGTAATGTGTAATTGCTGGTTTTCCTTTATCGGCTTCGTCATCTAGAAAAACGGTATTTTGTAATCGGTTTTTAGGGTGCCTGCCAATATTACCTTCTATAGTGCCTTGGTCTTCTTTTAAATTACCCCAAACTAAAGCTATGTATTCGCGTTCGCTGGTTTTATTAGCAAACTGTGCCGATAGATGTGCCATAGCTTTTTCGGTTTTGGCAACCACCAAAAGTCCGCTTGTGTCTTTATCTATTCGGTGTACTAATCCTGGGCGTTCGCTAGAGTTATTTGGCAAATTATCAAACCTATAAATTAATGCATTTATAAGTGTGCCCGAATAATTTCCGTGGCCTGGGTGTACAACCATTCCGGCATCTTTATTTACAACAAGTAAATCTTCATCTTCATAAACCACATTAATATCTATATTCTCGCCTACTAATAGGTTTTCAAAAGGGGGATGCTCAAACAACACTCTAATGTTATCTAAGGGTTTTACTTTGTAGTTAGATTTTACTGCAACATTGTTTACATAAATACTTCCTGCCTTTGCTGCGGCTTGTATTTTATTACGTGTTGCGTTTTCAACAAAATTCATTAAATATTTGTCTATACGAAGTGGCGCCTGCCCTTTATCTACAGTAAAGGCATGGTGTTCGTAAAGGTTATTCTCGTCTGGTAATTGTGGTGTATAATCGTCCATAATTTACGGTCGGTTTCCATTACCAAGTACTAAATCTATTACCGATGTTCTTGCTAATTTATCGCCTGCTTTAAGGGTATTTCCTTTATGGCTAAGCTTTAAAACCATGTTTTTACCTATATTATCAACGTAGGTTATTTTCCCTACTTTAAAACCTAAAGCTTCTAATGTTGGCTTTACTTGCCTGTAAGTTTGGTCTATTAATCCTTGCGGAATATTCATTTTTCTATAACCAGAAGGGTTAAGTGTTAAATAAATTTTTCTTCCATCTTTAACTTGAGTTCCTGCAAGCGGCTCTTGTTCTATAACCGAAAATTTTGGATAATCAGGGTTATAATTTGCAGAATCCTGTATTTTCATAACCAAATTATTGTCTTTAAGTTCCAACTCGGCAACACTTATCGATTTTCCTGTAAGTTCTGGTACTGTTTCAAAATTACCATGGTTAGTGGTTATATTTAACCATTTTAACATAAAAAAACACAATAAAACCAATGCTACAATAGCCAATAAAAGTTGTAAAAAAAATGTTTTACTGGTTAGAAATTTAATAATGCTCATTTGAAGAATTTTGAATTAGGCAAATATATAAAAACAGAACTGTTTTTTCTTTTGCAATATATATGATATTTTAGCTTAACTAATAATACATACGTTTTATTATTGGTTTTAGTTGTAAACAAACACAATTAATAATTTTTAGTTTACTATTAAATATATTTATGGCGTTACCACAAGGGTCGGGCTTTCACTACTCGCTCCCTCCTACGTCGGGGAGCTCAAACACACCGTTTAATCCCTAACGCGAGGCAAAACAGTAAGCAAGTTATAAAACTAAATTTAAAATAAAAACAACCTCTGTAGAGAGTAAAAATAATATTAATGAAAAAAAATATTGGCATTATAATGGGCGGCTATTCTAGCGAATACAAAATCTCATTAAAAAGTGGTAACGTTGTATACGAAACGCTTGATAAAACCAAATACACCCCATACCGCATACATATATTTAAAAATAAATGGGTTTATGTTAATGATAACAATGAAGAGTTCCCGATAGACAAAAACGATTTTTCTATAAATGTCGACAACTTTAAAGTAACTTTCCACTGTGTTTTTAATGCCATACATGGCTCTCCTGGAGAAGACGGTTTTATGCAAGGCTATTTCAAACTATTAAACATACCGCATACAAGCTGCGATATGTATCAAGCCAGTTTAACCTTTAATAAACGCGACTGCCTAAGCGTATTAAAACCTTACGGCATAAAAACCGCCCAATCGTTTTACATAAATCTTGGCGACACCATTAATGAAGACGCTATAATTACCAAAGTAGGTTTACCCTGTTTTGTAAAGGCCAATAAAGCCGGAAGCAGTTTTGGTGTTAGTAAAGTACATAAAAAAGAAGATTTACAAAACGCTATTAATGTAGCATTTAAAGAAGACGACGAAATTATAATAGAATCCTACCTTGATGGTACCGAGGTTTCGGTAGGTGTTATAACTTTTAAAGGAAACACCAAAGTTTTGCCTATAACCGAAATTGTATCGGAAAACGACTTTTTTGATTACGAAGCAAAGTATTTAGGAAAATCGCAAGAAATAACTCCAGCAAGATTAACTCCAGAGCAAGAACAAAAAGTTACCAATGAAGCAAAAAAAGTTTACGAAATTTTAAAAATGAAAGGCTTTAGCCGAAGCGAATTTATTTTTAAAGATGGCGAACCACACTTACTAGAAATGAATACTGTACCCGGATTAACTCGCGAAAGCATTTTACCGCAACAAGCAGCCGCAGCCAATATTACATTAGCCCAACTGTTTGATAATGCTATTGAAGAAGCCTTAAAAAACCACGAATAACACTTCTTGTTTATTAAAAACCAATTATATAATAAATTTAAGAGTCTTATATTTACAATAAATAACTTTCTCCTAACAATATAGAGAAAAAGAAAAATTTCCGCCTTTTGCGGTAAAAGCATTAAAAAATGAAACGAGCTTTATTTCCTGGATCTTTCGATCCCTTAACATTAGGACATTTAGATATTATACAACGTGGCGTTACTCTATTTGACGAAATTATAGTAGCCATTGGCGTTAATGCCGATAAAAAATATATGTTCTCGCTAGAAGAACGACTTAAATTTATTGAAGATGCTTTTGCTAACGAACCAAAAGTAAAGGTAGTTACTTACAAAGGCCTAACTGTCGATTTTTGCAAAAAAATTGGTGTTGAGTTTATTTTACGCGGACTAAGAAACCCTGCCGATTTTGAGTTTGAAAAAGCCATTGCTCATACCAATAGAGACCTTGCTCCTATTGAAACCATATTTTTACTAACCGCAGCTAGCACATCTTACATAGCCTCATCCATAGTACGAGACGTAATAAGAAACAATGGCGATTACACAAAGTTGGTACCAAATAGTGTTAGGGTTAAACAGTCTTAATTCATAACAACAAACTCGATTAAAACTTATACTCCGAAAGCCCTTTGGTAAAAGCCTCTGGGTTTTCGGCTAAATGGTAACGAGGGTCGTCTATATCTTCAATTATAACCTCTCTAAATTTTGGGCTAGATTTATATAATAACACTTTACAATCTTCACTTAAATGCTTTAATTTTATTTGTTTACCGGCATCTTCGTATTTGTTTACTAAATTAAAAATAGCCTCTATTGCCGAGTGATCACTTACACGAGACTCTACAAAATCTATTTCTACTTTATCAGGATCGTTTTTAACATCAAATTTTTCGTTAAACGCTATAATAGACCCAAAAAATAGTGGGCCCCAAATTTCGTAAACACGAGTACCATCTTCCTTTAAACGCTTACGCGCACGAATACGTTTTGCATTTTCCCAAGAAAACACCAATGCGCTTATTATAACACCTGCTATTACCGCTATTGCTAAATCGAAAATAACAGTTAAAGACGATACAGCAATTAAAACAATAACATCGGTAACAGGAATTTTATTTAATATCCTAAAGCTACTCCATGCAAAGGTTCCTATTACAACCATAAACATAACACCAACTAAAGCTGCTATTGGTACTTGCTCTATTAGTCCAGAAGCAAACAGAATAAAAACTAATAATAAAACAGCAGCTACAATACCAGAAAGTCTGCCTCGACCTCCGCCTTTAATATTAATTATAGATTGCCCAATCATGGCACAACCGCCCATACCGCCAAAAAGTCCTGTTACAATATTTGCACCACCTTGCGCCATACACTCTCTATTGGTATTTCCTCTAGTTTCGGTTAATTCGTCAATTAAGTTTAAAGTCATTAACGATTCTATTAAGCCAATAGCTGCAAGAATTAAAGCATAAGGCCCAATAAACCATAAGGTTTCTAAAGTAAATGGTACTTTTGTAAAGATATCTGTTTGAAATTTAGGTAATTCACCTTCTAACCCTGTTCCTCCACCATCACGAATAAAGCTACCTACAGTTGCAACATCTAAATTTCCAAAAATTACAATAGCAGAAACTACTAAAATAGCAATTAAAGCCTCTGGTAACTTTTTTGTTAACTTAGGCAAACCAAACATAATAGCCATGGTTAATGCTACCAAACCTAACATGATCCATAATTGGTTTCCAGAAAACCAATTTCCGTCAGCACCTTTAAACATACCTAATTGCGATAAAAATATAACTATGGCTAATCCGTTTACAAACCCCATCATTACTGGATGCGGAATTAATCTTACAAATTTACCAAGCTTTAAAACTCCTGCAAGCATTTGTATAATTCCCATTAATACAACGGTTGCAAACAAATAATACAAACCTAGCTGCTCACTAGCTTCTCCCATCGCATTTCCTTCGGCAACCAAGCTAACCATAACCACAGCTAAAGCGCCTGTAGCTCCACTAATCATACCAGGTCTACCACCAAAAATTGAGGTAATTAAACCAATCATAAATGCAGCATACAAACCAACTAAAGGATCGACACCTGCAACAAATGCAAAAGCTACAGCCTCTGGCACTAGTGCTAATGCAACAGTAATTCCACTTAAAATATCGTTTTTAGCGTTTGCAGCTCGCTTTCTAATAAACTCTGTCATGATTATTTTTTTTGAACTTGCAAATTTACGTTTAATATATTGGCGAACAAACGAGAAGGTTTACAAATTACTTAAAAAACACTATATCGTTATAGTAATCTCATTGTCAAAGTTCAATAATCATTAAAACTTTATTTTATAAAAATTCACATCCAAAAAACATTTTTCACTAATAAGCACTTTAAGGTTAATTAATAAAGAAATTGTAGTTTTATAGCGCATCTAAACAAAACCAATGAAAAAAATAATAATTCTATTTTTACTAATTGTTTCCTGTAATAAACCTCAACAAACAATTATAAATTTTGAAACACATTTTGAAAAATCTAATGGATTAGAAACAGCTACCTACCAACAAACCATTAAGTTTTATAATGATTTAGCCCAAACATACCCCGAAATATCTATTGATAGCTTAGGGACAACAGATTCTGGTAAACCTTTACATTTAGTAACTTTAAACACAGAAAAGATATTTAATTTTAATAAAATTAACAGAAACAATAAGCGCGTATTATTTATAAACAATGGTATTCACCCTGGAGAATCTGATGGTATCGATGCTACTATGATGCTGTTTAGAGATATTGCTCAAGGCAAAATTAAAACACCACAAAATACCATTATAACAACAATTCCTATTTATAACATTGGGGGAAGTTTAAACAGAAACTCAAGCACCAGAACAAACCAAAACGGACCAAAAACATATGGCTTTCGAGGTAATGCTAGAAACTACGATCTGAACAGAGATTTTATTAAGTGCGACACTAAAAACGCTAAAACATTTGCGCAAATATTCCATCTTGTACAACCAGATATTTTTATTGATAACCATGTAAGTAATGGTGCAGACTACCAATACACACTAACTCATTTATTTACGCAACACAATAAGCTTGGCGGAAAATTAGGCAATTATTTGCACAACCAATTAATGCCTAAGTTAGAAAACAAACTAGCTAAAAAAAATTGGTCTATTACGCCTTATGTTAATGTGTTTAATAGCGTTCCAGAAAATGGGTTCTCTCAATTTATGGATACCCCAAGATACTCTACAGGCTACACAACCTTATTTAATTGTTTAGGAATGATGGTAGAAACCCACATGCTTAAACCTTATAAAAAGCGCGTTATAGGCACTTACGAACTTTTAAAAAGCATGATTGAAATTACTGAAGATGATGGTAAGCAAATTTCTGAAATTAGAAAAAAAAACTTATTGGATTTATACTCAAATAAATCTTACAACCTAAACTGGGGCATAGATACCACAAAAACCACCACCTTAAATTTTAAAGGTTTTAAAGCAGAAAAAATAAAAAGTGAAGTTACTGGCTTTAAAAGATTAAAATACGACACAACAAAACCCTTTACCAAACCTGTTAAATACGAAAATTACTTTAAACCTAAATTAAGCATTAATGTACCACAAGCATATATTATACCTAAAAGTTGGTATCGTGTTATAAACCTTTTAAAGCTTAATCATGTTAAAATGCAACAGTTAAAAAAAGATACCATTTTAAATGTAGAAACTTATAAAATTACCAATTACAAAACTAGAAAAACAGCATACGAAGGCCATTACCCACACAGCAACGTTAAACTACAAAAGCATCAAAAAAATATAAATTTTAACAAAGGGGATTATATAATTTACACCCAACAAAAAGCAATTAGGTATTTACTAGAAACTTTAGAACCACAGGCAACAGACTCCTTTTTTTGCTGGAATTTTTTCGATACTATTTTACAACAAAAAGAAGGTTTTTCTCCGTACGTATGGGAAGATAAAGCTTTAGAATTATTAAATAATAACCCCGAGCTTAACAAAGCCTTTATACAAAGAAAAAAAGACATTCCAGAATTTAATAACAACTGGTACACGCAACTAGATTGGTTATTTAAACAAAGTAAACATTACGAAAATGCACATTTGCAATACCCCATTTATCGGTTAAATTAGTTTACACTAATTGCCTAATATTTGCGTAAGAGTTTTCAAGCGCTTCTTTAGATTGCTCACTATTTAACCAAGCCACCTTTGTTATACCTTCGTTTTCTTGTGCATGCAATATACCTTCATAATCGGTTATCATTTCAAACCAATACGTTATTTTTATTCTATAAGTGCCATTGCGTTTAAATATATGGTAAGTTGTATCCAACTCTTTTGTTATTTTTAAATTTTTAACACCCGTCTCTTCTTCAACTTCACGTATAGACGTTTCTTCTATAGTTTCTTTTTTTTCAGCTTTCCCTTTTGGTAAATCCCATTTATCATTTCTATAAATAAATAAAATTTCACCGTTTTTATTATAAACTTTTCCGCCGCCAGCAATAACATTAGGAAGCTTCTTTAAAAATTTATTTAAAATTTTATCTGGATTCTTATGGATTAGTCGCACTTCCTTTAACGACGTTTTATTAAGTTTTCTAATAACCTTTTCTATATTTACTGTTTTTAGTAAATAATTCTTAAAGCCTGTTTCGTTTTCAACTACAGTAGTTAAAACAATAGGTTTATCTCCAACAAAAACTTTATACATATGTTGTTATAATTAACTTTTTCAATAAAGTAAAAGTATCATTTTTACTTACAAACTACACATTGTTGAAAAAAAATATTTTTTATTAATAACAACTCTTTATATAAAATTAAATTAATGTGTAATTTTGCTAACATGATTTTCGATAAAGATACCGCCAAAAAAACCGCCGAAGTATTATTACAAATTAATGCTATAAAACTAAACCCTAAAGAGCCTTTTACATGGGCTTCTGGATGGAAATCTCCAATTTATTGCGACAATCGTATTGTTTTATCCTTTCCGCCAATACGTAATTACATTCGCGAAACCATGGGCAAACATATTGAAAAAGAATATGGAAAACCCGATGTTATTGCTGGTGTAGCTACAGGTGCTATAGGTATTGGTATGTTAGTTGCAGAATATTTAGGGCTTCCTTTTATATATGTAAGACCAAATGCTAAAGGACACGGACGTAAAAACCAAATTGAAGGCTTTATTGAAAGTGGCCAAAACGTTGTTGTTGTTGAAGATTTAATAAGTACCGGAAAAAGTAGTTTAAATGCTGTAAAAGCTTTAAAAGAAGCCAACATAAACGTAAAAGGCATGGTAGCCATATTTACCTATGGTTTTAATGTTGCAGATGAAAACTTTAAAAAAGAAAATATTAGATTAAACACTTTAAGTAATTATGAAAATTTACTTGAAGAAGCTTTAGAAACCAACTACATTTCGGAAAAAGAATTAAAAACATTATCAGAATGGAATACCAATCCTAGCGAATGGAATGCTAATTGATGTATAACGTTTGTTATTTAGTTTTTATAACTAAAAAAACTTAACACTTAACTACTTATAATATTATGAATTTAGAATCTCCAAAAATTAACGTTAGTAAATCACCAGAAGAGGTATTTAACTTTTTATCTGATATAAAAAACTTTGAATCTTTAATGCCAGAAAACATTAGCAAATTTGAAGTTTTAGGCGAAGACAAGTTTCTATTTGCTTTAAAAGGCATGCCAGAAATTGTACTGAAAAAGAAAGAAGTTATTCCGCCAAATAAAATTGTATTGGGTGCAGCCGGAGGAAAAATAGATTTTTCGTTAATAGCAAATATCTCTGAAATTGATGCTGCTTCAAGCGAAGTAAAATTAGATTTTACAGGTAAATTTAACCCAATGATGGCTATGATGATTAAAAGCCCTATTAGCAAATTTATAGAAACTCTTGCTACAAGTATTCCAAAAGCTATTTAATACAAAAGTGTAATTTCCTTTAAATCGAAACGTTTTAAAATATTATCTTCTAACATAACTTGAAGATGCCCAGAATTAGAAACACTTTTTATAAAACCAGAAAACATATTACCTTCAGCATCTTTAAATGTTGAAGGTTTATTTTTTCTAAAAAGATACTTTTCGTACTCAGCCTTTATGCTATTACGTTCAATGCTTAATAAGTTAAAATAAGTTTTCAAATTACTTATAATAGCCATTGTTAATTCATCTAAATCAAATTCTCGTCCTGAAATTATTTTTAATGATGATGCTCTTGGTAAATTTTTAAATAAAGTTTGGTTTACATTTAACCCAATACCAATTATTGACGCTTTAAAATGGGCTTGTTTTATGACATTTTCTATTAAAACCCCACATATTTTTTTGTCTGCTGACAAAATGTCGTTTGGCCATTTTATACTCAATCGAGGAATCCCAAAAGATTCTATAGCCTTAATCAGAGATAAAGCTGTAACCATACTAATATAAAAAGGCGCCTCGATATAAACCTCAGACAAGTCCTTAAACACACTAAAAGTAAGGTTTTTAGAAGCTTCAGAATCCCAAACCGTACCCATTTGCCCTCTACCCTGTGTTTGTTTTTTTGTTGTAACAACTGTAAAATCATCAACAAATGTTGCATTACATAGCTTTCTTAAGTAGCTATTTGTCGAGTCGGTGGCATTAAGTTTGATTATATGCATATACAAGCTATTAAAATACTCTAAAATCTTATGATTATTTTAAACTATAAAGAACTAAAAAAATAATAACTTTGCACAAATTAAATATATTTAATGACGAAAGAAAAAATAAGCGCAGACCAACTCATATCAGTTATAATAAGTGGTATTGAAGATGTTAAAGGAAAAGAAATAAATATTCTAGATTTAAGGGAAATTGAAAACACGGTTTGCGATTACTTTATTATTTGCGAAGGTACTTCAAATACACAAGTAAATGCTATCGTTAACTCTATCCAAAAAAAAGTAAGCAAAACCCTTAAAGACAATCCTTGGCACACAGAAGGTGCAGATAACGCCGAATGGGTATTAATAGATTATGTAAATGTTGTTGTTCACGTATTTCAAAAACATATTAGAGAGTTTTATGATATTGAAAGCCTTTGGGGAGATGCAAAAACAACAGTTATAGAAACGAGTTACTAAAAAAACAAAATGGCAAACAACAAAAAAAACATAAAAGACAAAAAACCAAAATTTAGCCCATATTGGGTTTACGGTATTTTAATAGCTCTTTTTCTAGGGTATCAATTATTTAATGGCGGTAGCTACCAAGATGCTAACAAAACAACACCTTCAGACTTTTTTAAATATTTAGAAGCTGGAGATGTAGATCGTGTAGATATTGTAAAAAATACCCGAGTAGCAAAAGTATATTTAACCCGAGAAGCAGAAGAAAAAGAAATACATAAAAACTCGAAACCTCAAACTTTTATACCTTCGGCTACAAAACTACCAAATTACAGATTTGAATTTGGCGATTTACAAAATTTTGAAAATCAATTAAAAGAAAACACAGCCAATTTAGCAGTAAAACCTATTGTAACCTTCGATACAGAAACTAACGATTGGGGTAATTTACTAATGGGCATTCTACCTTTTATTTTATTAATTGGGGTTTGGATATTTATTATGCGACGTATGTCTGGTGGTGCCGGAGGTGGTGCTGGAGGGCAAATTTTTAACATAGGAAAATCTAAAGCCAAGCTTTTCGACCAAAATACAGAAGTAAAAACTAGTTTTAAAGATGTTGCAGGTTTAGAAGGTGCTAAAGAAGAAGTACAAGAAATAGTAGACTTTTTAAAATTCCCTGAAAAATACACTACCTTAGGTGGTAAAATTCCAAAAGGCGCCTTACTTGTAGGGCCTCCAGGAACAGGAAAAACCTTATTAGCTAAAGCTGTTGCTGGCGAAGCCAAAGTACCTTTCTTCTCATTATCTGGTTCAGATTTTGTTGAAATGTTTGTAGGTGTTGGAGCATCACGCGTTAGAGATTTATTTAAACAAGCCAAAGAAAAATCGCCATCAATTATTTTTATTGATGAAATTGATGCCATTGGTCGTGCCAGAGGTAAAAATGCTATGTCGGGCAGTAATGACGAACGCGAAAACACCTTAAACCAATTATTAACCGAAATGGATGGTTTTGGTACAAATACAAACGTTATTGTTATTGCAGCTACAAACAGAGCCGATATTTTAGACAAAGCTTTAATGCGTGCTGGTCGTTTTGACAGACAAATTTTTGTAGACTTACCAGATGTTCGCGAACGCGAAGAAATTTTTGAAGTACATTTAAGACCCCTAAAAAAAGCAAAAGATTTAGACTTAGATTTCTTATCTAAACAAACCCCGGGTTTTTCTGGAGCCGATATTGCAAATGTTTGTAACGAAGCCGCACTAATTGCTGCCAGAAACGGCAAAAAAGCGGTCGACAAACAAGACTTTTTAGATGCTGTAGACAGAATTATTGGCGGACTAGAAAAGAAAAACAAAATTATAACTCCTAGCGAAAAACGTGCTGTTGCCTTTCATGAAGCTGGGCACGCAGTTACAAGCTGGATGCTAGAACATGCTGCACCTTTAGTTAAAGTTACTATAGTGCCTCGTGGTCGTTCTCTTGGTGCTGCATGGTATTTACCAGAAGAACGCCTAATTGTACGCCCAGAACAAATGCTAGACGAAATGTGTGCTGCCCTTGGTGGTCGTGCTGCCGAAAAAGTAATTTTTAATAAAATATCTACTGGAGCATTAAGCGATTTAGAAAAAGTTACTAAACAAGCCAGAGCCATGGTAACTATTTATGGCCTAAGCGACAAGGTTGGAAACTTAACATACTATGATTCTGGACAAAGCGAATATGGATTTACAAAACCATACAGCGAACAAACTGCCGAATTAATAGACAAAGAAATCTCTGATATTATTGAAAAACAATACCAACGTGCAATAAAGTTACTTGAAGCCAATAAAGATAAACTAACAGAACTTGCCGAAGTATTACTAGAAAAAGAAGTTATTTTTAAAGATAATCTTGAAAAAATATTTGGGAAACGCCCATTTGAAAAAGAACAAACTTTAAACTCTAAAAATGAAAAAACAGAGGAAGAAGAATAAACCAAACACCTTAAATTGTTAAGCATTTGGTAAAAATCTTAAATTAATCGTAAGGTTAATTTAAGATTTTTTATATTTGGTGTACCTCTTTAAAATTTCAGTTAATAGCAATATATTAAATGAGTCTTTTTAGAAAAATTTTTGGTTCGAAATCTGATCGTTCAGGTGAAGAATTAAAATCTGATGACCGCGGCAAATATATGCCCGAGATAAAGCTACCAATAGATGAAAGGTTTACTATAAACTTTAAAGCTAATGGCGGCAAGTTCTTGTATTGCGAAAATTTAAATGAAATTTTTAGCAACCTAGGACATATCATTGAAGAGAATGATTGGGAAGAAGAACAAGTATTATTACTAGATTCCGAATTAAAAAGTAAATTTAAAAACTCTAATTTACTGCCAACAAAAAAGATAAGTGAAGCTACATTTTTTATTACCACTTGCGAAAATTTAATAGCTAACGATGGCTCTTTACTAATTTCATCAAAACAAATTTTTGAAAAAAAGCTTCCCGAACTGCCTATTAACTTTATTGTTTTTGCTACAACAAGCCAAATAGTTGAAAATATTGGTGAAGGCTTACGAGGTATTAAATCCAAAAACAAGCAAAAAATTCCAACAAATATTACAACCATAAAACATTTTAAATCTGCCGATGAGAAAGATTTTTTAAGCTATGGTAGTAGTGCAAAAAACCTATACCTCCTACTCTTAGAAGATTTATAGAATGAAAGAAACGCTAACAAGGTCACTTTCTGGTTTAATCTATGTTTTATTATTACTTATTTGTCTTTGTTACGAGCAAGCATTAATTATACTATTTTTTGTATTTGGTTTAGTTTGTATTGGCGAGTTTAATAAACTAATTCAATTAAAAAACCGCATACCTTACATTATATTTATTGTTCTTTATATTGCATTTGTATATTGGAAAAATATTTTAAATACTACAAAAGGCCTAAACGAAGCTACCCAAATTCTTTTAGTACTATCTATTTTTGTTAATCTATTTTTAATAAAAGACTTATTTTCAAGACGAAGTATTCCTTTGTTTTCTACAAAACGTTTTTTACTTACTACATTTTATCTTTCAAGTGCTTTTACTTTTTTAGTATTAATAACTAGTTATTACCAAGATTACAACCCTAATATTTTGCTAGGAGCTTTTATTTTAGTTTGGGTAAACGATTCGTTTGCATATCTTGTTGGCAAAAATTTTGGCAAACAAAAACTATTTGAAATTATTTCGCCAAAAAAAACAGTTGAAGGTTTTCTTGGAGGCCTATTCTTTTCGTGCGTAGCAAGTTATTTTATTGCTACCTTTACAGAAACTTTAGATTTTACAAGCTGGTTAATTTTAAGCATTATAATTAGTGTGTTTGGCACCTTAGGCGACTTAATAGAATCTAAATTTAAAAGACAAGCAAATGTTAAGGATAGTGGTATTATAATGCCTGGTCATGGCGGATTGCTAGACCGACTAGATAGTATTATTTTTGCCGCACCATTTATATATTTATTTTTAAGAATTTTAAATTATGTTTCATAAAGAGGGTCATAAAATTATAATCATCACTTTAATTATTGTTATTGGAGGCTTTTTGTTAGTTGACAATTTTATTGATTTAACATGGCTAAAAACTATCCTAATGATAGTTTTATTAGTTTTTCTAATTTTAATACTCCAGTTTTTTAGAAACCCTAAACGCCACACTAAACTTAACAATGGGCAAGTTATATCGCCTGTTGATGGTAAAGTTGTGGTTATAGAAGAAGTTTTTGAAAAGGAATACTTTAAAGAAAAACGTTTGCAAGTAAGTGTTTTTATGTCGCCAATAAACGTTCACGTAACCCGCTACCCTATTGGTGGTAATGTTGTTTTTAGTAAGTACCACCCAGGAAAATACTTAGTTGCATGGCACCCAAAAGCAAGCGAAGAAAATGAACGTACAACAGTTGTTGTTGAAAACGAAACGTATGGAAAAGTGCTACATAGGCAAATTGCTGGTGCATTAGCAAAACGTATAGTTAACTACGCTAAAGTAAACGATAAAGCAATACAGGGTGGTGAATCTGGTTTTATTAAATTTGGTTCTAGGGTCGATTTATTTTTACCATTAGACACTAAAATAAAAGTAAAATTAAATCAAAAAGTTCGTGGTGGCGAAAGTATTATAGCTGAGAATTAATGAGTAAAACACCTTTAGACATAGAATTTGAAGACGCTGTTAACAGGGTAAACGCACATAAAGAGCCTTTCCCTGCAGATACACTTTTAAAGCTATATGCCTATTACAAAAAAGCAACGAACGACTATGGAAGGCCTAAAAGCAAAAAACCTATAATTAATGCATTTAAAACTAATGCTTTATTTCAGGCTAAAGGACTTAGCGAAGACGATGCTAAACAAGCCTATATAGATTTAGTAACCAATTACTTTCTATACAGGCAATAAATTTAAAAAACGCTATTCAAGTCTAGCCTAAACTAGCCAAGCTTGCTTTTAAGGTTTCTATTTTAGCTAAAGCGTCTGCTTCTTTTTTCTTTTCGCTAGCAACAACTTGTTCTGGTGCTCCTGCCACAAAACGCTCGTTAGACAGTTTCTTTTGTACAGATTTTAAAAACCCTTCAGTATAGTTTAACTCTTCGGTTAACTTCTTTATTTCGGCCTCAACATCAATGGCTCCAACCATTGGAATAAAATACTCGTTAGCTTTTACTCTAAAGGTTAAAGCGCCATCAATAGCTTGAGAAATGGCCTCGATACCTTCAAGGTTTCCTAATTTAGTTATTACACCATCAAAAGTTGTTTTAGCTTTTTCGTTATTAATTACCGAAAAACCAATAGCATCTTTAAAAGCTATATTTTTTTGTTTACGAATATTTCTAATACCCGATATAACTTCTGATGCAAAATCAAACTCACTAATTAATGCTTCATTAACAGTTTTTGTTTTTGGCCATTTAGCTACTATTAATGCTTCGTCAGGAGTTCTTTCAGATATAAATTGCCAAATCTCTTCAGTTAAAAATGGCATAAAAGGATGCAATATTTTTAAATTATTTTCGAAAGCTTCTATAACTAATTTATGTGTTTTAGCATCAATTGGTTTTTGGTAAGCTGGCTTGATAATTTCTAATAACCACGAAGAGAAATCGTCCATTATTAATTTATAAATGGCCATTAAAGCATCGCTTAGTCTATATTTACTGAAATGATCTTCAATTTCTACTAAAGCTTTTTGAAATTTAGCCTCATACCACTCTAAACCTACTTTTGCGGTTTCTGGCTGAGGGATTGTTGCTTCTATTTCCCAGCCTTGAATTAATCTAAAAGCGTTCCAGATTTTATTCCCAAAACCTTTTCCTTGTTGGCAAAGGGCTTCATCAAACATTAAATCGTTTCCTGCTGCAGAGCTTAATAGTAAACCAACACGCACACCATCGGCTCCGTATTCTTCAATAAGTTTTAAGGCATCAGGCGAGTTACCTAACGATTTACTCATCTTTCGGCGTTGCTTATCTCGTACAAGCCCTGTTAAATAAACGTTTTGGAAAGGTTTTTCATTTTTATATTCGTAACCAGCAATAATCATACGTGCTACCCAAAAGAAAAGAATATCTGGGCCTGTTACTAAATCGTTTGTTGGGTAATAGTATTTAACCTCTTCATTTTCTGGGTTTCTAATACCATCAAACACACTCATTGGCCATAGCCATGATGAGAACCAAGTATCTAGCGCATCTTTATCTTGTGTTAAGTCTGAAGCTTGAAGTTCTGTATTCGAGGTTACTTTTCTAGCTTTTTCAACAGCTAGGTCGATAGTTTCTGCAACTACAAAATCTTCTTTTCCGTCGCCATAATAATACGCTGGTATTTGCTGCCCCCACATTAACTGGCGCGAAATATTCCAATCGCGAATGTTTTCCATCCAATGGCGGTAAGTGTTCTCGAATTTTTTAGGAAACAACTTAATATCATTATCCTTTAAAACCGATTTAATGGCAGGTTTTACTAAATCTTCCATTTTAAGAAACCATTGATCGCTTAAACGAGGTTCTATTACAGCCTTTGTTCTTTCAGAAGTTCCTACTTTATTTATATGTGTTTCCGTTTTTACTAAAACACCTTGTTCTTGCAACTCTTTTGCTATTTCTTTTCTAACTACAAAACGGTCTTTACCTTCGTAATGCATACCGAAGCTATTTAAACTAGCGTCTTCATTAAAAATATCGATAACTTCTAGCTTGTGTTTATCGCCTAGGTTTTTATCATTTTCATCGTGTGCAGGCGTAACTTTTAAACATCCTGTACCAAACTCTACATCTACATAATCATCTTGAATAATAGGAATAACTCGATTACAAATTGGCACAATAGCTTTCTTACCGCGTAAGTGCGTAAAACGCTCATCATTAGGATTTATACATATTGCGGTATCTCCAAAAATAGTTTCAGGACGTGTGGTTGCTATGGTTAGCGTTTCATTGCTTTCTTCAATTTTATATTCTAAATAATATAAATTACCTTGACGTTCTTCATGAATTACTTCTTCGTCAGAAAGTGTTGTTTTGGCTTCAGGATCCCAGTTTACCATACGGTAACCTCTATAAATTAATCCTTTTTCATATAAATCTACAAATACTTTTATTACGGCTTCACTCATGTCATCATCCATGGTGAATTTTGTTCTTTCCCAATCACAAGAGCATCCTAATTTTTTTAGTTGCTCTAAAATAACGCCTCCATATTCATCTGTCCACTCCCAAGCATGTTTTAAAAACTCATCGCGTGATAGTTCATTTTTATCAATACCCTGCTCTTTTAACTTAGCAACCACTTTAGCCTCTGTAGCTATAGATGCATGATCGGTTCCAGGAACCCAACATGCATTTTTACCAAGCAAACGTGCACGACGTATTAAAACATCTTGAATGGTATTGTTAAGCATGTGCCCCATGTGCAGTACTCCTGTAACATTTGGTGGCGGAATTACAATGGTGTATGGTTCTCTTTCGTCTGGTGTTGAATGAAAATAATTATGTTTCATCCAGTAGTTATACCACTTGTTTTCTACCTGACTTGCATCATATTTTGATGGAATTTGCATGCTTTGGAATAGTTTTTGAATAATAATTTGCAAAAGTACTTATATTTCTTTTTCTATGAAAGCTATATGTTGTTATTGATGTGCCATTAAATAACATATTTATTATAAAAACATAGATATGTAATACGTACTTTTAACCGCGTTGAATATGTTAATATGCTTGCATTACGTCTATTAATTTTGCAGATTATAGTAAAAGTGAGTATGTTTGACTAGGTTTTAGAACTAAAAAAACAATTTGCCTTGTAAAATATAGGCTTAAAAAACGAATATTAAAGAATTAAAAATAAAGTCATGAAACAATTAATTACTATTTTATTTATTGGATTAATAAGTTTAAGTGTTAACGCTCAAGCTAAAATTGAGTTTAAAGCAGAAACCATTGATTACGGTACTATTGAAAAAGGAGCAGATGGTGTTCGAGTATTTGAATTTACAAATACTGGTAACGAGCCCTTAATTATTTCTAACGTAAAATCTTCTTGTGGTTGTACTGTACCATCTAAACCAGAAGGTCCTATTATGCCTGGGAAAACTGGTGAAATTAAAGTTAAATACGACACTAACAGAGTAAATCCTATTAGAAAAACTATTACAGTAATGTCTAACGCAGAAACACCTACTGTTGCTTTAAAAATAAAAGGTTTAGTTATAGACCCAGCAAAGGTTAGCGTACTTGATAAAAAAGAAAAAAGTGTTATGGAACAATAAAATTGTTTTATAAACCCATACCCTAAAAAAGGCTTGAACAATTGTTCAAGCCTTTTGTGTTTAAAACGGCGATTTTAATTTAAAGCTTAAATTAAAAATTTGTCCATTTCTATCTATTCGTAGTTTTATTCTTTTTCCTTCGTCATCATAAAACATTTGCATTACTTGATGCAACGTAAACTCATGGCTTTGCTTACCATTTATACTCAATACAACATCGCCCATTTTAAAACCAGCTTCGTGGGCTGGCGAGCCTTCTCTTAACTCGACTATGGCATAAGCTGGCTTTAATGATATATTAAAATTATTTATTTTCAATATACCACTATCGTTTCCTTGTGTGGTTGCATTTACTTTTATAGCATCGTTTTTAACTTCTTTTAAAACCCTAAAACCATCATGAGCTAATTCTATTCCGCTTTTATTATAACTAAACTTATTTCTAAACTTACTGTTTTTATTAACTATCATTAATGCTTTTTTATAATCGAAAATAATATTGAATCGTTTAAGAATATTACCAGAAACACTTCCATTTCTATCCTTAATTTTTGTTGCAAATAATACGTTTTCGGTATTTGGATAAGCTACATTGGCGTTTTTTAACACAAAACTATTTAACTGAAATTTTTTAATTTTAGATCGTTTGCCGTAAACGCTTCCATTTAATCCATGCCCAAGAAAATCATTAAAATATTTATCACTAGATTTTATTCCTAAAGAATCGTCTTCGAATAACCAAAGGGCATCACTTCCTCCTGTATCAATTAAAAGCTTAACCGGTAACGCTTTGCTATCTATTTCTACTTTAGCATTTACATAAGGTTTACCGTTATAAAACTCTAAATTAAATTGCTCGCATTTTTTACAAGGTTTATATTTAAATTTATTGGGTTCTGTTAACCTTATAAACCCTCTAGAATAATTAATTTCGACTATAAAATCTTTAAAAATATCTAACCCTATAATGCCATGCACAGGAATTCCTAACCTTGGAGCAAAGTTTAATTCATTATTAAAAATGGCATACAAATCTTGATTTACTTTAACAGCATCACCAATTTTAAAAATATTTTTTGTAGACTTTAAAGCTTCAACAGATTCTCCACCTCCTAAACCTCTTAAAAAAATGGTCTCGGTATCTTTAATTAATAACGTATCTGAAACATTAAGAAAATTAAATATTATAGGTTTACTAACTCCTGTATCTAACAAAAACGAAAGCGTAACGCCATTAATTTCTACAGGAAATACAATTAAATTATTAATTAATTTAAATTTTATTTTATCGGATTGCTTTTTATTTTGAATTATAAATTTACCTTGAGAAAAGCCAGAAAAGACTAAGCAACTATAAAATAATATAAAAACAAACCATTTTTTCATTTGTTAAAAGCTATTAATTGTACTATCAATTTACAAATCTTTAGTTTAGTATCTTTATTTACTGCTGTTTTTTAAAAAAACTTTAAGATAATTTCCTCAACTTTGCACTTAAACAGTTTTTTTATGCCAACAATATCTAAAAAAGGCCATGAGATGCCAGCTTCTCCAATTCGAAAACTTGTTCCTTATGCCGAACAAGCTATAGCAAACGGAAAAAGCATTTATTATTTAAATATTGGACAACCAGATATAAAAACGCCAAAAATTGCCTTACAAGCCGTTAAGAAAAATGATATCGAAATTTTATCTTATTCAAGATCTGAAGGGTCTGATTCTTATCGCAAAAAGTTAGCCCAATATTACAACAACCATAATATACAAGTGTCTCATAAAGATATTATTGTAACTACAGGAGCTAGTGAAGCGCTTCTTTTTTTGTTTAGCAGTATTATGGATCCTGACGATGAAGTTATTATTTCAGAGCCATTTTACGCCAATTACATTGCTTTCTCTACAGCTTCTGGTGTTAAAGTTGTACCTGCCGTTTGTAATATTGATGATAATTTTGCCCTGCCTGATGTAGAAGATTTTGAAAAATTAATTACGCCTAAAACAAAGGCTATTTTAATATGTAACCCAGGAAATCCTACAGGTTACTTATACTCTAAAGAAGAAATTAAAAAGCTTGCTGCGCTCGCTATAAAACACGATTTATTTTTAATTGCCGACGAGGTTTATAGAGAGTTTGTTTACGATGGGCATAAACACCACTCTATAATGCAAGAAAACAACATTGATCAACACGCTGTTATTATAGATTCTGTATCAAAACGCTATAGTATGTGCGGCGCTAGAGTTGGTTGCTTGGTTTCTAAAAACAAACTTGTAATGGAAACGGTTCTTAAATTTGCTCAAGCCAGATTAAGCCCGCCTACTTACGCTCAAATAGCCAGCGAAGCTGCTTTAGACACACCGCAAAGCTATTTTAATAATGTTATTGAAGAATATGTAGAACGTCGAGACACTCTAATAAACGAATTGCAAAAAATTAAAGGCATTAAGGTTGCAAAACCTAAAGGTGCTTTTTATTGTATTGTAGAGCTACCTATTAAAAATTCTGATAATTTTGCCCAATGGTTGTTAGAGCATTTTCATGTAAATAACGAAACTATTATGGTTGCACCTGCTGGCGGATTTTACTCTACTCCTGGCTTAGGTATAAACCAAATTAGAATTGCTTACGTACTTAACAAAGAAAGCCTTATTAAAGCTGTACACATTTTAAATGAAGCCCTAAAAGTTTATAAAGACTAGTGCAAATACAAAACAACATATCTTTAAAGCCTTACAATACATTTGGCATTAATGTTATTGCAAAACATTTTGTTTCTGTTAATAATATAGAAAACTTAAAACATATTCTGTCTTTAAATGAATACCCAAACAAATTAATTTTAGGAGGCGGTAGTAACATGCTACTTACTAAAAACTTTAACGGGCTAGTTATTCATATAAACCTTAAAGGCATAAGTGTTGTTAATGAAGATGATAATACCGTTATAGTTAAAGCCAATGCTGGAGAAAACTGGCACAATTTTGTACTTTGGTGTATTAAAAATAATTTTGGAGGTCTAGAAAACCTATCGTTAATACCCGGAAATGTTGGCACCGCTCCCATTCAAAATATTGGCGCTTACGGTGTTGAACTAAAAGATGCTTTCGAGTCTTGCGAAGCTATATCTATAAAAACAAAAACCTTGCAAACATTTTCTAAATCGGATTGTGATTTTGGATATAGAAACTCTATTTTTAAAAATAAAGAAAAAGGTAATTTTATAATAACAAGTGTAAATTTTAAACTTACCAAAAAGCAACATAACCTTAGTATTAATTATGGTGCCATTACTTCTCAATTAAAATTAATGAATGTAAACACCCCCACTATTCAAGATGTTTCAAAAGCAGTAATATCTATTAGAGAAAGTAAGTTACCTAACCCAAAAGAGATAGGAAATAGCGGAAGCTTTTTTAAAAACCCTATTATTTCAAAAAAACATTTTAACTTACTTCTTGAAAACTTTAAAGAAATACCAAGCTACCCCATTTCAGAGCACGAAGTAAAAATTCCTGCCGGATGGCTTATTGAAAAGGCAGGTTTTAAAGGCAAAAAATTTGGTAATTACGGCGTACATAAAAACCAAGCTTTAGTACTTGTAAATTACGGAAATGCAGAAGGATTAGACATATTAAACCTTTCTAAACTAATTCAAAAAACAATTAAACGTTTATTTGGAATTTCTATCGAAGCCGAAGTAAATATTTTATAAATACATAGTCTATTAAACTTTATCTAAAAGAAATTTCTAACTTTGATAAAATAAATTTGCCATTAATTAAAAACTAACCATCTTGATTTCACCTATAGAAAAGCAAATTATTTCATTATTACAAAATAGCGACAAAAAAGCTATTAGTTTACTATATGAAAACTATGCTGATTCCTTATTTGGTGTTATAAAAAAAGTTATTGCAGACGATGATACTGCGCAAGACGTACTTCAAGAAACATTTGTAAAAATTTGGCGTTATGCAAAAAAATACGACTCTAGCAAAGCCAAATTATTTACTTGGCTATACAGAATTGCATACAACACAGCTATTGATAAAGTACGTTCGCAAAAAAATAAAATAAAAAACGAAGTCCAAATGGAGGCTTCTCCCGTATATAAAGTAACATCCAACGAACTAAATCAGGATGTTTTAGATATAAAAAAACATTTAAGTAGCTTAGATGAAAAATATCAAATAGTGATTAATGCGCTTTTTTTTGAGGGCATGACGCAGCAAGAAGCTAGCGACGAGTTAGATATTCCGTTAGGAACTATAAAATCAAGATTAAAAATTGGGCTTCGTGAATTAAAAAAAATTTACGACCCTAAATAACCACAGTCATGAATGAGAAAATAAATACTTTTTTAAATTCTGGCCTTTTAGACAAATATCTATTAGGTGAAACCACTTCTGCCGAAACAGAAATGGTGGAGTCTTATATAGCAAGATTTCCAGAAATCGAAAACAACTACAACATGATGCAGCGCAACCTAGAAATAGTTGCTAAAGCTAATGCTGTAGAAGCACCAAAAAACATCTTAAATACTATTTTAGATGAATTAGACGATACACCCGTAGTAACGTTAAATAGTAGCCCTAAAAAATATAAGAAGTGGTATAAATTAAGTATTGCCGCAAGTGTAGCAGCATTAATTTTTGCTGGTACTTCAACATATTTTTACGATCAAAACAAAAAACTACAAAACGACACTATTGTTGTTGATGCCGAAATTGATGATTTACGAAGCGATATAGCTAAAAATAACGCCATGCTTGATAAAGTTATGAGACAACTTTTAAAGCTTAACAATCCTGAAACAGAAAAATATATTATAAAAGGAAATGAGCGCGCTAAAGATTTAAAAACGGTAGCCTATATTAACCCCAAAGAAAAAACATCTATGATCGATGTGGTTTCGCTACCAGAATTACCAGAAGAGCAATGCTACCAAATATGGGCCGAGTTACAAGGTAAAATGGTTAATTTAGGTATCTTAGATAAAGCAGACAGAAAACTTAGAAACATCCCTTACATGGAAGATGCTTTAGCTTTAAGCATAACTATAGAACCTAAAGGAGGTAATGCAATAGCATCTACCGAAAATTCTGTAGCTCAAATTAGTTTACACTAAAAATTAACAATATAAAAAAGCCTCTATTTCATGGTAAATAGAGGCTTTTTTTTTGAGCATATTTTTTTATCCCTTATCAAAAAATGCTTTATGCATAAGCCCTGCAACAACAGCACCTGCTATAGGCGCTACCCAAAACAACCAAAGCTGAGATATAAATTCTCCTCCAGCAAATAAAGCTTGGCTAGTAGAACGAGCTGGATTAACAGATGTATTTGTTATAGGAATACTAATTAAATGTATTAATGTTAACCCTAAACCAATAGCTATAGGCGCAAAACCCTTAGGCACTCTACTATCTGTACTTCCCAAAATTATTAATAAGAAAAACATAGTTAGTAAAAACTCGGCAAGTAAGGCAGCTATTATAGTGTATCCATCTGGCGACAAATTACCATAACCATTGGCTGCAAAACCTCCAATAGTAACAAAATTAACATTATTAGTTACTATTAAATATAAAGCTCCTGCGGCTATAATTGCTCCCAATAACTGAGCCGCAATATAACCTAATAAACTTTTAGCTTCAAACTTACCTGCAGCCCACAAGCCAAAAGAAACTGCTGGATTAAAATGGCCTCCAGAAATATGACCAACCGCATAAGCCATAGTTAATACAGTTAATCCAAATGCTAAAGACACACCAACAAACCCAATACCCAAATCTGGAAACCCTGCTGCAAAAATGGCACTACCACAACCGCCAAAAACCAACCAAAATGTTCCAAAAAACTCTGCTAATAATTTTTTCATGATATCATAAATTTAAATTAGTTATTAATTAAAAACATATAAACAATTAGTAATAAGACACTAAACTAATAATTAGTCACATAAGTTTACTTTGTATTTCTTTTAAAAATTAAAACCTAAAATCCTATCTTTGCATAAATAATTTAAGAATCTCGATGAAACTTCTTTTAATAACCATAGTACTTTTAGGATTAGGAATAGCTGGAATTGCCATTAAAATTTGGGCAAAAAAAGACGGTAAATTTGCTGGAACTTGTGCTAGCCAAAACCCAATGCTAAATAAAGAAGGGGAATCTTGTGGTTTTTGCGGAAAAACACCAGACCAATTTGCCAATTGTAACGAACCTCAACACTCGTAGTAATACATGGCGTTTCTTGATTTTATATACTGCAGTTTTATAGCTGTAGTAATTACTCAAGCTATATTTTACATTTTTATTTTTGGGAAATTTGCTTTTTTAAAGCCAACAAAAAAGGCTTCAAAAAACATTGCTATTTCTGTTATTATTTGCGCTAAAAATGAAGCTGAAAATTTAAAAACCTTTTTACCTTCGGTTTTAGAGCAAGATTACCCAAACTTCGAGGTCGTTTTAATTAACGATGCCTCAAAAGACAATACTTTAGAGGTTATTGAAGAATTTGAAACATTACATAACCATATTAAAGTTGTTAATGTAAAAAGTGTAGAAGCCTTTTGGGGTAATAAAAAATATGCCTTAACCCTAGGTATTAAAGCAGCAAAAAACGATTATCTTTTATTTACCGATGCCGATTGCAAACCCTTATCTAAACATTGGATAACGGAAATGAGCAGTCACTTTACCCCCTTACAAACTATAGTATTAGGCTATGGTGGCTATTCTAAAATTAAAAAATCTTTTTTAAATAAATTAATTAGATTTGAAACTCTTTTAACAGCTATACATTATTTTTCGTTTGCAAAAATAGGTTTACCTTATATGGGTGTTGGTAGAAATTTAGCTTACACAAAAAAAGAGTTTTTTAATGCTAATGGTTTTATTAACCATATTAAAGTACGCTCTGGTGATGATGATTTATTTATAAACCAAATAGCTAACACAAAAAATACAGCTATATGCTATACTAAAAATAGCTTTACAGAATCTACCCCTAAAACCACTTTTAAATCTTGGTTTAAGCAAAAAAGACGACACATATCAACGGCTAAATATTATAAAACCAAGCACAAAGTGTTACTTACATTACTGTATACTACAAATTTATTGTTTTGGGTTTTAGGTATAACTCTATTTTTTACACTATACTTATGGAAAATTACTTTATGCCTGTTTCTTTTAAGATTAGCAATACAATATATTATTATTGGTCCAGCAACAAAAAAGCTTAACGAAACAGACTTATTAGTTTTGCTTCCTTTTTTAGAATTTTTTTTAATTGTTGCACAATTAACTATCTTTATAAATAATCTTATCTCAAAACCCAACCATTGGAAATAGACGAAGCCATTTCGCGCGCCAAAAAAAACGACCAAAAAGCTTTTAATTATTTATTAGATGCCTTTTGGGATAATGTTTATGGCTTTCAATTAAAAAGAACCCATAATGAAAACGATGCTGAAGATATTACTATACAAACATTTTCTAAGGCTTTTGATAAGATTAATACTTTTGATGAAAAATATACGTTTAAAACTTGGCTAATTACTATTTCTAAAAATATTCATATTGATTTATTACGGAAAGAAAAAAACTCTATTACCCAAGTTATATCGAAAGATGATCGGGATGTTTTTCAGGTGTTAGATGAATCGCCCTCGCCAGAAGATAAATTAATTACAGAGCAACATTTAGCAAAGTTACTTCGCGATATTAAAAAACTAAAACCTCATTACCAAGAAGTTATAAACTTACGCTATTTTCAAGAATTGAGTTATAAAGAAATTTCAAAACAACTTAAAGAGCCTATGAGTAATGTTAAAGTAAAATTACTTAGGGCAAAAAAACTCTTAGCCGAAATTATTCGAGAAGAATAAATAATTTAATAACCATACAATTTACCTGTTTTTATAATGCGTTAGGGATTGCAGAGAAAAGCCCACAGCGAGGTACGAGCGAGGACTTGTAACGTAAAGCCCGACCCTTGTGGTAACGCCCAAAAAATTATTTATAAAGCTTTTAAGTAAGTGCTTTGAAACCCTTTTTTAAAAAGAATACTTCGTATCTTTGCTATCTATATTTTTTTGAGATATGAATACCAAAACAACATCAAATATTTTACCAGAACGCCAAGCAAAACCTAAATGGCTTCGTGTTAAACTTCCAACAGGAAAAAAATATACAGAGTTAAGAGGCTTGGTAGATAAATACAAACTTAATACCATTTGTACTTCTGGTAGCTGCCCTAATATGGGCGAATGTTGGGGAGAAGGAACTGCCACTTTTATGATACTTGGTAATGTGTGCACACGCTCTTGTGGGTTTTGTGGAGTAAAAACAGGCAGACCTGAAACTGTTGATTGGGATGAACCTGAAAAAGTAGCTCGCTCTATAAAAATTATGCAAATTAAACATGCTGTTTTAACAAGTGTTGATAGAGACGACTTAAAAGATATGGGTAGTATTATGTGGGCAGAAACCGTTAAAGCGGTTAGAAGAATGAACCCAGAAACCACGCTTGAAACCTTAATCCCAGATTTTCAAGGTATAGAAAAACATATTGACAGAATTATAGATGTCGCTCCAGAGGTTGTATCGCACAATATTGAAACCGTACGCCGATTAACACGCGAGGTTAGAATACAAGCTCAATACGACCGAAGCATGGGAGTTTTAAAATATTTAAAACAACAAGGACAAAGACGCACAAAATCTGGCATTATGCTTGGTTTAGGCGAAACCAGAGAAGAAGTTATTGAAACACTACACGACCTAAAAGAAAATGATGTAGATGTAGTTACTATTGGCCAATACTTACAACCTAGTAAAAAGCATTTACCTGTAAAACAGTTTATTAATCCAGACCAATTTAAAGAATACGAAGAGATTGGTTTAGGTTTAGGTTTTCGTCATGTAGAAAGTAGCGCTTTAGTAAGATCTTCTTATAAGGCACAAAAACACATAAACTAATTATGATTAATGTTGCTATCAATGGTTTTGGTAGAATAGGCAGACGTGTTTTTAAATTACTACAAAACCACAAAAACATACAAGTTGTTGCCATAAACGATTTAGCAGATACTAAAACGTTAAGCCATTTACTAAAGTATGATAGTGTACACGGTGTATTTAATGCCAGTATTTCTTATAACGAGAACCATATTATAGTTAATAATAAAAAAATTCCGCTTATAAATAACAAGCAAATACAAGATATTAACTGGGCGCCTTTTAATGTTGATTTTGTTATTGAAAGTACCGGAAAATTTAAAACCACCCAACAATTACAAAACCATATAAATAATGGTGCCAAACAGGTTATTTTAAGTGTGCCGCCTTTAGAAGACAACATTAAAACTATTGTTTTAGGTGTTAACCAAAATAGTATAGATGGCTCTGAAACCATAATATCTAACGCATCGTGTACTACAAATAACGCTGCACCCATGATCGATATTATAAACCAATTATGCGGTATTAACCAAGCTTACATTACAACAGTACACTCTTATACAACCGACCAAAGTTTACACGACCAACCACACCGCGATTTAAGACGCTCTAGAGCCGCTAGCCAATCTATTGTACCAACAACAACAGGAGCTGCAAAAGCTTTAACAAAAATTTTCCCAGACCTTGCCGAGGTAATTGGCGGTTGTGGTATAAGAGTACCCGTTATTAATGGTTCGTTAACAGATATTACTTTTAATGTAAAAAAATCGGTTACTATTAATGAAATTAACAATGCTTTTAAAGAAGCATCGCAAAATAAATATAAAAATATAATTGAGTACACAGAAGACCCTATTGTTTCCATAGATATTGTTGGAAATTTGCACTCCTGTATTTTTGATTCGCAAATGACATCTGTTATAGGAAATATGGTAAAAATTATAGGATGGTATGATAATGAAACTGGCTATTCACAAAGAATAATTGATTTATTATGTAATTTATCGGAAAAAAAGTGTCTTTTGTCGACAAAATAATTATATTTGTCCGCAATACTAATTTAAAATGCCCCAAATAAAAAACCACATATTAACTTTTTTTATACTATTTAGCATCGTTTCATTTGCGCAAACAGCTATTGTTGACGATCCAGAACTAGTACAAAACAATATTAATTACCGCATAAATCAATCTCAAAACGAGTTAGAAAATTACAATTACTTTAAAGCCAAAAAAAACCTAAACGAAGCTTTAAGTTTAGCCCAAAATGCCGACAACAAAAAAAGCATTGGCATTATTTATGCTAAAAAAGGTCGTCTAGAACTTATTTTAGAAGAAACAGATAAAGCCATTAAATCGTTAAACAAAGCTATTGAAATACAACGCATTATAAACGATAATATTAACCTTGGTAAATCTTACAAAACCTTTGGAGATGTTTACTTGGCAAAAAAGGACTACTATTCTGCTTTAGATTCGTATACCGCAGCAAAATCTAAATTTCAAGAAGAAGATTTAAACGAAGAATTAGCAGAAACACTATTGCGCGAAGGCAAAACATACAAAGAGCTAAAAAATCACAAAAAGGCAAGAGATATTATTGAGCAATCTCTAGCCATGGCTAAAAAATACGATTACTACAAAATACAAAGCGAGGCTTTAATTAATCATGCCAAAGTATACAACAAGCTTAGCAACAACAAAAAAGCCCTAGAAGTAGCCTTAGAAGGACTACAAATAGCAAAATCGAATAAGTATACCAATATTACAAACGAAGGCTACTTAATTATAAGCGAATTATATAATAGTTTAGAAGACTATAAACACTCTAGAGATTACTTACAAAACCACTTAGAATTATCAGACTCTATTAGAAGTTTAACCAGAATAAACTCTTCAAGAAACGAGGAAACACAGTTTAGGTTAAATGAAGAAATTGAAAAAAATAAAGAGGTTGTTCAAAAATTAGAAAAAGCAGAAGACGATAAAAGTTTAGGCACATTAATATCTATATTAAGTGTTGCTTTAATAACTATTTTATCGCTTTTAACATTATCGTTATACAAAAACAATAACATAAGGCTTAAAACTAATAATATGCTTCATAAAAAAAATGGAGAGCTTATTATTGCCAAAGAAAAAGCCGAATTAGCATCAAAAACAAAAGCAAACTTCTTATCAACCGTTACACACGAGTTACGCACACCACTATACGCAGTTACTGGTTTAAGCAATATGCTTTTAGATGAAAACCCAAAACCAGAACAAGTTCAGCATTTAAAATCGCTTAAATTTTCTGGAGACTATCTCTTAACTTTTATTAACGACATACTTCAAATAAATAAAATTGAAGCTAACAAAGTTGATATAGAACCAGAATCTTTCAACTTAAAAAAGAAAATAAACAATATTGTTTTAGCATTAAACAATTCTGCCCAAGACAATAACATTAAAATTCATTTTGAATACGATAAAAATTTACCTGAAAATTTTATTGCCGATCAATTAAAAATTTCTCAAATCTTAATTAACTTGGTAGGTAATTCCATTAAGTTTACTAAAGACGGAGATATCTGGATTCGCGTTTATAAAATTGAACAAGAAGGCAAAATGTACACGTTACGCTTTGAGGTAGAAGATAATGGTATTGGTATTAGCCAAGAAAAACAAGACCATATGTTTGAGAGTTTCTCTCAAGGTTCTATCCAAATTAACCGTAAATACGGAGGTACTGGTTTAGGGCTTTCTATTGTAAAAGGTTTAATTGATATTTTAAAAGGTAAAATTTATGTAAAAAGCGAATTAGAAAAAGGCACAACCTTTTACTTTGAAATTCCTTTAGAAAAAACAAACATAAAAGAAACCGAAGAAAATAAAGTTACCTATTTTGAAGGCAATGCAAACGAATTAGATTTATCTAAAGTTAAAATACTTGTAGTCGAGGATAATAAAATTAACCAAATGATTACCAAAAAGATTTTAACAAAAATGGAGCTTAAATGCGATATTGTAGATAATGGTGAAGATGCTGTACAAAAAATAAAAGACAACAACTATAACATTATTTTAATGGATATTCATATGCCAGGCATAAGCGGTATGGAAGCCACTAAACGCGTTAGAGCATTTGATAAAGAACTTACCATTTTCGCTCTTACAGCCGTTACTATAGAAGACAAAATGCACGAATTTGAAGAAGCTGGGTTTACAGATATTATACCAAAACCATTTAAACAAGAAGAGTTCGAGAAAAAACTATACAATGCTTTAGCTAGTAAAAACGAAATATCTTCTTAAATTATAAATTAGTAAATTCTTTTACAAGTTTATTAAATTTTAACTCATTATCAATAGCAACCTTAATAGGCAAATAATACAATTTATCTTTAAGCGATTTATATTGTTTAAGTCGCATAAAATCTTTTTCGGTAGTTACAATAAATTCCTTTTTTTCAAAAGCTAACAACTCGTCGTTAGTAAAATCATGATGATCTTTAAAGTTTAAATGCTCAAACTTTAATTTTTTAGCATTTAAAAAATTAACTAGCGGTGTTGCATTAGCAATTCCCGTAATTAAAGTAAATGGTTTAGCATTACTAATAGCCATAGTATGGTTAGCCGAAATTAAAGTATTAGAATACACTATAGAGCTAAAAAACACATGCTGCCCTTCTTCAGGATTTATATCTTTTACAATTAATCTTTTTTCGTCTTCTTTTAAATTTTCTGGACATTTAGTTACCATAATAATTTGCGCTCGTTTAGCACCACTTTTTGGTTCTCTTAAATTCCCTGTTGGCAAAACCATATCTTTAAAATAAGGATTTGCATATGTAGTAAGCAAAATATTAAAGCCCGCTTTTACTTTTCTGTGTTGATAGGCATCATCTAATAAAATAACATCTGCACTTTCATGCTTTAAATGCATAATACCCTTTTGCCTATTAGAATCAACAGCAACTAATACGTCTCTTTTAAATTTCGAATAAAACTGAAAAGGTTCATCTCCAATAGTATCTGCACTAGAATCTGGGTGCGCCAATTGATAACCTTGTGTTTTTCTTTTATAACCTCGGCTTAATGTGGCAACTTTAACATCATCCTTTAATAGCCTAATTAAATACTCTATCATAGGCGTTTTTCCTGTGCCACCAACACTTAAATTACCAACACAAATAACAGGAAAATTATACGATACAGATTTTTTAATACCCAAATCATATAATATATTGCGCAACCAGGTTACCAAATAATAAATAGGTACAATAGGCAGTAATATTTTTCTAATTAAGTTCATTTAAGCGAATGTAATTATTTTATCTTTGAATTTAAACACAAATAAATATGATTGTACAAGATGTTATAAATCATTTAGAAGCACTTGCTCCTCTAGCTTACGCCGAAGATTTTGATAACGTAGGTTTATTAGTTGGTGACAAATCTAAAAAAATAACAGGTATATTAGTTACACTAGACACACTAGAAGCTGTTGTAGACGAAGCTATTGAGGCAAACTGCAACCTTATTGTTAGCTTTCACCCCATTATTTTTAAAGGCTTAAAAAAAATAACTGGTAAAAACTATGTAGAGCGCGTAGTTATGAAAGCCATAAAAAACGATATAGCAATTTTTAGCATACACACAGCCCTAGATAATGCGTTACAAGGTGTAAATGATATGATATGCAACCAATTACAGTTAAAAAACAAACGCATATTAATACCACAAAACGAAACCATAAAAAAACTTACCACCTACGTACCAAAAGATGAAGCCGAAAAATTACGCACCGCTTTATTTAACGTTGGCGCAGGAAATATTGGCAACTATTCTAATTGTAGTTTTAATGCAGAAGGCTTAGGCACCTATAAAGGCAATGCATCCTCTAATCCAACAAAAGGTAATAAAGGCGAAACACACCACGAAGCCGAAACCAAAATTACCATTACCTATGCAAAACACATAGAAACACAAGTATTACAAACACTTTTTAAAACACACTCTTACGAAGAAGTTGCATACGAGATTACCACTTTAGAAAACAAAAACCAAAATATAGGCATGGGCATGATTGGAGAATTTGAAAAACCCATGGATGAAATTACGTTTTTAAAGCATCTAAAAACCAAAATGAACACAACTTGTATTAGGCACTCGAGCTTACTAAATAAAAAAATAAAAAAAGTTGCCGTTTTAGGCGGTTCTGGTAGTTTTGCTATACAAGCTGCTAAAGCCAATGGCGCTGATGCTTTTGTAACTGCCGATTTAAAATATCACGATTTTTTTACTGCCGAAAACAGCATAATTTTAGCAGATATTGGACATTATGAAAGCGAGCAGTTCACAAAAAACCTTTTAGTTGCATATCTTACAAAAAAAATTACTAATTTTGCAATCATTTTATCAAAGACAAATACCAATCCTGTAAAGTATTTATAAAGTATGGCTAAAAAGAAAGAAGTAAGTGTCGAAGAGCGTTTAAGAGCTTTATACGATTTACAACTCATCGATTCTCGTATTGATGAAATAAGAAATGTTCGCGGAGAGCTTCCTTTAGAAGTTCGTGATTTAGAAGATGAAGTTGCTGGTTTAAACATCCGCTTAGAAAAACTTGTTTCTAGTTTAGAGGTTATCGATAACGATATTACTGGAAAAAAGAACTCAATTGAAGAATCTAAAGCTTTAATAAAAAAATATAACGAGCAACAAAAAAATGTTCGTAATAATAGAGAGTTTAATTCGTTAACTAAAGAAGTAGAGTTTCAAGAATTAGAAATTCAATTAGCAGAAAAGCATATTAAAGAATTTAAAGTTCAAATAGAACAGAAAAAAGAAATTATTTCTGAAACTAAAGAACGATTAAAAGAGCGCGAAAGCCACCTAAAACACAAAAAAGGTGAATTAAACGATATTCTTGCCGAAACCGAAAAAGAAGAACAAGCTTTAATTGGCAAATCTGAAGATTACAAAAAGCAAATAGAAGAACGTTTAGTTGCTGCTTATACAAGAATAAGAACCAACGTAAAAAACGGACTAGCAGTTGTGCCTATTGAAAGAGGTGCTGCTGGTGGATCTTTTTTCACTATTCCGCCGCAAGTTCAAGTTGAAATTGCTTCGCGTAAAAAAGTAATAACAGACGAACATAGCGGACGTATTCTAGTTGATGCTGTTTTAGCTGAAGAGCAAAAAGCAAAAATGGAAAAAATGTTTGCAAAACTATAATCTGTTTTAAAGTATATATAACACTAAAGCCTTCAATTTTTTGAAGGCTTTTTTTATGAAAAAAAATTAAGGTTTTGTAACTTAATACGACTATTAAACAAAAAGTACATGAAAAATATAATTCCCTTATTTATAGTAATCCTACTCTTTAGTTGCCAAAATAACGCTCAATCTACAAGAAAACAAAACAAAGTAACACAAGCAGAACCAATAGAAGTGCCTGTTAAAAATGGAAAAGCAAAAGCCTATTTTGCCAGCGGGTGTTTTTGGTGTGTAGAAGCCATTTACGAAAGTGTTAACGGGGTTTACGAATCTATTTCTGGGTATTCTGGCGGGCATACAAAAAACCCAACCTACGAAGCAAGTAATACTGGAAAAACAGGACATGCAGAAGCTGTAGAAATAATTTACAATCCAAAAACAGTAAGTTTTGAAACCTTAGTTGATGTATATTTTGCATCGCAAAACGTAACTCAAGTAAACGGACAAGGAAACGACAAAGGGTCGCAATACCGTTCTATTATTTTTTACCAAAACGAAAAGCAAAAGCAAATTATTTTAAATAAAAAAGAAGCATTAGCAAAAAAGCTAGGTGTTAAAATAGCTGCCGAAGTTTACCCGTTTCAAAAGTTTTGGGTTGCCGAAGATTATCATCAAAATTACGAAAAACTTCACCCAAACCATCCGTATATTCAAAACGTATCTATACCAAGATTAAACCGATTTAAAGCTAATTTCCCAAAAGCGTTGTTAAAAGAAAACCACTAAAATTATTTCTTTTAAGTTAAAATTATTACGTCTTTTACTTAAATTTATCATAAAGGGCTTAACACTATGTATCAATCATTAAAATAACGTATTTACACGAAACAAGTAAACAACCCTCTTAAAAAAACTAACCTTTTGTAGCCTTTAAAGTAAAAATTAAAGGGTACAATTTATCTTTAGTTACATACATACCAGAGGCTGTTTTAACCAAATCGGGCAATACATCATATGGGCTTTCATCAAATTCTTTTAAATATTCTATTTGCAATCCTGCTTCAGTTAAAGCATTAATAACCTCACTTAAACCATGGTTCCAGCCATACTCTTTACTAATTATTTTAGAGTTCTGGTTGGCATAAGTGCCTTCGTATTCCTCATAAATAACCTCATCTTGCATATAACCGTATTTCATAATGGGCTTATCTTCTAAATAATCAAACATCCATACAATCGGATGAAACTCAGCCATGTAAAATGTACCGCCTTTTTTTAAACGTTCTGCAATAACTTTACCCCAAGGTTTTAAATCTGGCAACCAACCAATAACACCGTAGCTGGTGTAAACAATATCAAATTCATCTTTTACAAATTCCGAGGTATCCAAAACATTACAACACACAAATTTGGAGTCAAGCTTTAATTCGTTATTTAATTTTTTTGCAAGTTTAATAGCCTCGTCGCTTAAATCTACACCAACACACTTAGCTCCCATCCTGCTCCAACTTAAAGTATCTTGCCCAAAGTGGCATTGTAAATGCAATAACGATTTACCAGCAACACTTCCCAAAGCCTCTAACTCGTAAGACATTAAAGATGTTTTCCCCTTTTTAAAAGCTTTTAAATTATACATATCGCTCTGGGCATGCACTTTTACCTTATCGTTCCAAGTGGCTTTGTTAGCTTTAAAATATTTAGCGTTATTAGTCATTTTCAAATTATATATTTGTAAAAATTCTAATTTATGAAAAAATTACTAGCCGCCATTTGCCTATTTTATTTTTGTGCCTCTTGTAACCAAAAAACAAAACAACCTACAATTAATATTTCGGTAGCCGAAAAAATAGCTAATGCCCATGGTTATAAAAATTGGAAAAATGTTTCGGAAGTACAGTTTACATTTTTTGGTAAACGCCATTGGGTCTGGAAACCAAAAACCCAAAACGTAACATTAATTACAGATAAAGATACCATTAGTTACAACAGAAATAACATTGATAGCTTAACAATAAAAACCGACAAAGCCTTTATTAACGATAAATTTTGGTTGTTAATTCCATTTCAATTGGTTTGGGATACAGGAACAACAATTTCTACCCCAATAAAAGAAACTGCCCCTATTAGTAAAACACAACTTAATAAAATTACAATTACTTATAATAACGAAGGCGGTTACACGCCTGGCGATGCTTACGATATATTTTTTAACGAAAACTATATAATAAAAGAATGGGCTTTTAGAAAAGGAAATAGCCCTAAAGCTGGATTAATAAATACATTTGAAAATTACCAAGATTTTAAAGGCATAAAAATAGCTCTAGACCACAAAAAAGATAAAGGCAACTGGAATTTAAGCTTTACAAATGTAAAAATTGAATAAATTTTAAAAAACAAAGGCATTTATTGTAAGTACAACATCTAAATAACGACAAATAACCGTATATAAAAGTATACAAGTTATTTTTCCGCGTTATGCGTCTATATATATTAAAGCACTTTAATCAATGGTTAAAGTGCTTTTTCTTTATTACAAGCTAATCTATAAATTTTGCTTTAACATGTGTGCCATCGCAATAGGGCTTATTTTTCGATTGTCCGCACCTACAAAATGCAGTTGTTTTACTTTTTATTTCAGAATCACCATTCTTATCAAAAACTTTTAATGTGCCGTAAATTAATAAAGGACCATTTTTTAAAACCTCAATCTTAGTTTCAACCAATGGTGTATTCTCGTTTTTTTCATCTTTAAGACGATAACTTAAAGCGCCAGACGGGCAGCACTTTACTTGGTTAATTAAGTCTTCAGTTGATGCTTTATCAATTCTTATCCAAGGCCTAACTTTTGGTCTAAATACATTAGGCAAACCTTTAACACAAATACCCGAATGAATACATAATTCTGGTTCCCAAACCACAGTAACCTCTCCATTATTATACGTTTTAGTTTTAGCCATGGCAGATTGTTTTTAATAAATATACGAAAAAAACAGCTTAATTTAAACTTCACATATTGCTATTCATTACTAACATTATAATTCTTATTTTTGTTAGAAACCGAAAAACATTACACTTTGTCCAACTACAAACCAGGTCTTGAATATGCTTTAGAACAAGACAAAAATGACGAATTAAAAGCTTTTAGAAATCAATTTCATATTCCAACAGATAAACAAGGAAACTCTTGGATATACATGACAGGAAATTCTTTAGGCTTACAACCCAAACAAACTAGCGCATATATAAATCAAGAACTTAAAGACTGGGCTAATTTAGGTGTAGAAGGCCATTTAGAAGCTAAAAACCCTTGGCTACCTTACCATGAATTTTTAACTAAAAGTATGGCCAAAGTAGTAGGCGCAAAACCTATTGAAGTTGTTGTTATGAATACGCTAACGGCCAACTTACACTTTATGATGGTTTCGTTTTATAAACCCACCAAAACACGATATAAAATACTTATTGAAAGTGATGCCTTTCCATCAGACAAATATGCTGTAGAATCGCAATTACGACACCATGGAATTGATGATAAAGACGGATTAATACTTTGGAAACCAAGAAAAGGTGAAGAGTTACTAAATTATAACGATTTAGAAACTATACTTGAGCAACATGGCAATGAAATTGCTTTAATTATGATTGGTGGTGTTAATTATTATACGGGTCAGTTTTTCAATTTAAAACGCATTACCAAGCTTGGGCACAAGTATGGCTGTAATGTAGGTTTTGATTGTGCCCATGGCGCAGGAAACGTACAACTAAACCTTCATGATTCTGGAGCAGATTTTGCAGTTTGGTGCACTTACAAATATTTAAACTCTGGACCAGGAAGCTTAGCCGGTTGCTTTGTACACGAACGGCATGCACACAGAAAAGATTTAAACCGGTTTACAGGTTGGTGGAGCCATAACAAACAAACTCGATTTAATATGCGTGACGAGTTTGATCAATTACCCGGTGCCGAAGGCTGGCAATTAAGCAATCCGCCAATTTTATCGATGGCTGCTATAAAAGCTTCGCTAGACATGTTTAACACCGTAGGCATGGAAAAGCTAACTACTAAATCTAGAAAACTTACCGGTTATTTTGAATTTTTATTACAAAACTTAGGCGAGCATACTATTAAAATTATAACCCCAAAAAACCATGAAGAACGCGGTTGTCAATTATCAATTCAAGTAAAAAATGCCGATAAAACATTACATAATAAATTAACTAAAGCTGGTATTATTAGCGATTGGCGCGAGCCAGATGTTATTCGTTGCGCTCCTGTTCCGTTTTACAACTCGTTTGAAGATGTATATAAATTGGTTGATCAACTAAAGCACATTTTAAAATAACATTAAGCGCGATAAACCAAGTATAGCAACTATGAAAAGTAAAAAACAAAACATATTAATAATTGGCGCTGGGTTATGTGGCTCGCTTCTCGCATTACGTTTAGGCCAACGAGGCTATAATGTATCTGTTTACGAAATGCGTCCAGATTTACGAAAAGTAGATATCTCGGCAGGACGATCTATTAATTTAGCATTTTCAAACCGCGGAAACAAAGCCATAAAATTAGTTGGTTTAGAAAAGAAAGTAAAAGCACTTTGCATACCCATGAATGGCCGCATGATTCATGATATACATGGTAACACCTTTCAATCTAATTATAGTGGTAGAGATTACGAATATATAAACTCCATTTCTCGTGGCCAATTAAACGCTTTGCTTTTAGATGAAGCCGAAAAACATAAAAACGTTAATATTTACTTCAACAAAAAATGTAAATCGGTAGATTTTGTAAAAACTACTGCCCTATTTAAAGATTACCAAACTAAAAACGAGTTTATAGAAGATGCCGATATTATTATAGCAACAGATGGCGCTGGATCTGCCATGCGAAAAAGCTATTACCTAGGAAAGAAATTTTTATTTAGCTTCTCGCAAGACTATTTATCGCACGGTTATAAAGAATTAAGCATTTTACCAAAAGAAAATGGAGATTATAAAACCTACAAAAACGCACTTCATATTTGGCCTCGCGGAAATTTCATGCTTATAGCTTTACCTAATTTAGATGGTAGTTTTACTGTAACACTTTTTTTAAGCTATAATGAAGGTAAATACAATTTTAATAACTTAAAAACCCAAACAGAAGTTTTAAACTTTTTTAAAAACGAATTTCCAGATGCTCTAGCCCTTATGCCAAATTTAGTTGACGATTTTTTTAAAAACCCTACGGCAGCTTTAGGCACCATAAAATGTTCACCTTGGCATTATAAAGGCAATACCTTATTAATGGGAGATGCCGCACATGCCATTGTTCCGTTTTATGGCCAAGGCATGAATGCTTCTTTTGAAGATGTGGTTGAATTCGATAACGTTCTAGACCAAAACCTAGAAAACTGGGAAACCATCTTTAAAACATATGAAGATAACCGCAAAAAAGACACCGATGCTATTGCCGATTTAGCTATTGATAATTTCCATGAAATGAAAGGACATGTTAATCAAGCTGTTTTTCAAGAAAAACGTAAATTAGAAATGGCCTTAGAAAAAGAGTTTCCTAATCAATATTCATCTAAATATTCATTAGTTACTTTTAATGAAAACATTGGCTATAAAGAAGCTATGCTAAGAGGACGCGCACAAGACAAAGCCATTTTAAATATGCTTACCGAAAATGAAATTGATATAAATGACGATTTAAAAACTATTTTAAACAAAGTAAAACACGAAACCGAAGCCATTCTAGAAGATGATAGAATTGCAGGATTAAAATAAGAAATATGAATAATAAAGTAACTCCCAGAGGCGCGTACCCACACACCAAACGTGTAGGCGATTTTATATTTGTATCTGGCACAAGCTCTAGAAGAGCCGATAATTCTATAGCGGGTGTAGATATTATTGACGAAATGGGCACAAAACATTTAAACATAGAAGTACAAACCCGCGAAGTCATTAAAAATATTGAAAAAAACTTAGCCAACCAAGGCGCTACATTAAAGGACGTGGTTGATGTTACTTCGTTTTTAGTAAACATGAATGATTTTGCTGGATATAATAAAGCCTACGCAGAATTTTTTGATAAAGAAACAGGGCCAACAAGAACAACTGTAGCAGTACACCAATTGCCACATCCAGATTTAGTGGTAGAAATTAAAGTTATGGCTTATAAAAAAATATAAATGCAAATTAAAAACTACATAAATGGCAAATTTACAAACCCCATTACCAACAAATGGCTAGATAACTATTGCCCTTCTAATGGAGAGGCTTATGGGCAAATACCCAACTCGAATCAAGCCGATGTTGAAATTGCTTACAAGGCTGCTAAAAAAGCGTTTAAAAGCTGGTCTCAAACTACTTTAAGCGCGCGAAGCAAAATATTAATTAAAATTTCAGAATTACTTGAAGCTAACTTACAACGCTTTGCTGAAGCAGAAAGTAAAGATAATGGCAAACCTATAAGCTTAGCAAAAACCATAGACATACCAAGAGCTGCTAGTAATTTTAGGTTTTTTGGTAATGCTATTACGCAATTTGCTAGCGAAAGTCACGAAAGCGTTGGTCTAAATGCAATAAATTACACATTACGCCAACCTATAGGAGTGGTTGGTTGCATTTCACCTTGGAATCTTCCATTATACTTATTCACATGGAAAATTGCTCCTGCTATAGCTGCAGGAAACTGTGTTGTAGCTAAACCTAGCGAAGTAACACCAGTAACAGCTTACCTTTTAGGAGAAATTTGTAATGAAGCAGGATTACCAAAAGGCGTTTTAAATATTGTTCATGGCCTAGGAAATACAACAGGCCAAGCTATTATAGAACACCCCAACATAAAAGCCATTTCGTTTACAGGAGGCACGCAAACAGGAGCGCAAATAGCCAAAATTGCCGCACCTTTGTTTAAAAAATTATCGTTGGAATTAGGCGGAAAAAACCCAAACATCATTTTTGCAGATTGCGATTATGAAGATATGTTACAAACTACAATCCGATCGTCGTTTGCTAATCAAGGGCAAATTTGTTTATGCGGCAGTCGCATTTTTGTTGAAGCTTCTATTTACGAAAAGTTTAAAACAGATTTTGTTGAAAAAGTAAAACAGCTAAAAGTTGGTCACCCTTCAAATAACACCACTAGTATTGGTGCTTTAGTATCTAAACCACATTTAGAAAAAGTATTAAATTATATAGAAATTGCTAAAAATGAAGGCGGAAAAATTTTATCTGGCGGCCATCGTATAACCATTAAAAATTATGAAAACGGTTATTATTTAGAACCTACAATTATTGAGGTTAAAACGGATGAATGCAGTGTAAATCAAGAAGAAATTTTTGGCCCAGTTGTAACCATAATGCCTTTTAAAACTGAAAATGAAGTTTTACAAATGGCAAATAAAGTAAAGTATGGCCTATCTGCTACGTTATGGACTAATAATTTGAAACGCACCATGAGAATGAGCAACCAATTACAAGCAGGTATTATTTGGGTTAACACATGGATGCTACGCGATTTACGAACACCTTTTGGTGGAGTAAAAGCTTCTGGTGTTGGTCGCGAAGGTGGTTTTGAAGCATTACGCTTTTTTACAGAGCCTAAAAATGTGTGTATAAAATATTAATACTAAATGTTTTTGTGCTAAAACGCATACTAGCACCTAAACATGCCATTAAATTATGATTAAACTAAAAAAAGATTTGCTTTTTTCATCAAATTTTGATGATATGGATTTAGAGCTTATTTTTAAGTTTATTAAAAACTCATACTGGGGCACAATTAGAACTTTTGATGAACAAAAAAAAGCATCGGAAAACACACTTAATTTTGGTTTGTTTTACAACGGAAATCAAATTGCCTATGCGAGAGTAATGACAGATAAAGTCTTTTTTGCGTATCTTTTAGATGTTTTTGTAGTTCATGAACATCAAGGTAAAGGCTACTCAAAATTATTAATTGATAAGATTTTAAATTTCCCAGAGCTTAAAAAAATTGACAAATGGATGTTGGCAACCAAAGATGCTCATGAGCTTTACAAGAAGTTTAATTTTGTTGCCATAAAAAGCCCAGAAAAATTAATGGAAAAACTAAGCCCAAGAGCTAAAAAAATATACGAATAATATGGATTTAAAATTAAACAATAAAAACGCCTTAGTTTGCGGGAGCACTCAAGGTATAGGTAAAGCAACCGCCTTGGCACTAGCAGCCGAAGGTGTTAATGTAACTCTAGTTGCTAGAAATAGAGAGAAACTAAAAGAGGTTTTAGCAGAATTACCAGGTCATAGAAATCACAACTACATTGTAGCAGATTTTGCTAACCCAAGAGTATTGCAGGAACAGGTTATTAAGTTTATAGAAAAAGAGCATGGATTTCATATTGTTATAAACAATACTGGCGGACCTCGAAGCGGAAGCATTTTAAACGCTAGTTTAGAAGCTTTTGAGAATGCTTTTACTATGCACTTAAAATGTAACCATTTGCTTGCACAAGCAACCATTCCGTTTATGAAAACTGAAGGTTTTGGTCGTATTATTAATGTTATTTCTACATCGGTTAAAGAACCTATACCTGGGTTAGGTGTTAGTAATACCATTAGAGGTGCTGTTGGAAACTGGAGTAAAACATTAGCTACCGAAGTAGCCGAATTTGGCATTACAGTAAATAACGTACTTCCTGGTTTTACAGATACAGAACGCCTAACAGAAATTATTAAAGTGAAGGCCAATATTGAAGACAGAACCATAGAAAACATGGCCGAAATAATGAAAAATTACACACCCGTTAAGCGTTTTGCTAAACCAGAAGAAACTGCTAGTGTGATAACTTTTTTAGCTAGCCAAGGAGCTGCTTATGTAAACGGCATTAATGTTCCTGTAGATGGTGGCCGTACTAAATCTTTATAATAATTTAACTACTTTAACTTTAATAACATTTTAGCTGTTTGTATATTAGTAACAAATTTGCGTTAAGGATTGAGGCATTTGTTGAAGCTCCTCGCAGAGAGCGACTGCCGAAAGCCTGACCCTTGTGGTAACGTCCAAAATATTTAACTATGAGTAAGGTATATCCGCCAATAAATTTTAAAGCTTGGATTGAAGAAAACAGACACCTTTTAAAACCACCAGTTGGCAATAAGGTGGTTTGGAAAGATGGCGATTTTATTGTTATGGTTGTTGGTGGCCCCAATAGCAGAAAAGACTATCATTACAACGAAACACCCGAGTTTTTTTACCAAATAGAAGGCGATATTGTACTAAAAATTATAGACAATGGCACACCTAAAGATATTCATATTAAGGAAGGTGATATTTTTTTACTTCCGCCTAAAGTACCTCACTCTCCGCAACGTGGTGCCAACACCGTTGGTCTGGTAATTGAATACCCTAGAGATAAAGGCGTACAAGATGCTTTACTTTGGTTTTGCGAAAATTGCACAACTAAATTGTATGAAGAAGATTTTACTTTAGATAATATTGAAACAGATATGCCAAAAATTTTTGATAACTATTATAACGACAAAAATAAACGCTGCTGCCCTAATTGTGGTGAAATTATGCAGCCTCCAAAGAAAGTAAACATTGATTAAATGAAATTATAATCTAAAATAATTTTCGAATTAAAAACTAAACACTTTAAAGATTCCTGACCTCTCAGGATTTATTCATGAAACGTAAACTTAGAATTAACGGCCACTCGCATTTATTACCTTACCCAGAACAAATTCCTGAATTTATGCGCGAAAAGGGTATTTTTTGGGTAGATAAAGACCGAAAATTTATGCTTCAAAAAGATTGGAAACGCCCTGTTACAGATTCCAGTTTTTTTCTAAATGAAAAATTAGAATGGATGGAGCGTAATAAAATAGACCATGCTGTTGTTTTAAACTTGTCGCAACTTTACGGTAATGGCTTACGTGTTGAAGAAATGAAAAAAGCATTACGCTTTCAAAACGATTTTAATGCTAAAATCCAGCTAGACAATCCTAGTAAATTTACCTGTGGTTTTGTGGTTCATCCTGCTTTTATAAGAAGCGCATGCTGGGAAATAGAACGCTGTGTAGAACAACATGGCTTACAATTACTTTGCCTGCCAACGCATTATATGGATACCATTGGCACTTGGCGTTGTATTTTTGATGAAGAAAACGAACCCATTTTCGAGCTTGCCGACAAATACAATTTGGCTGTTGAAATTCACCCATACGATGGCGAAAAATTTATAAAACTAGAAAACACCTCGTGGCGATTTCATTTAATATGGATGCTAGCACAATGTGGTGATGCCTACCACTTTTTAACCTTAAATGGTTACCAAGATAAATACCCAAATATGAGAACTTGCTTTGCTCATGGCGGGCAACTTGCACAAATTAATTTAGGTAGACGTATTCAAGGCTTTGATGGTAGACCAGATTTATTTGAAGGTAAACACCACCCAAGGAAGGCGGTAGGGCATAAAAATATTTTCTTTGACACTTTAGTGCATGATACCGGAGGCTTAGAACTATTAATTAGAAACCACGGCTCTAAACAAGTTATTATGGGACTAGACGACCCTTACCCACTTGGCGAAATGGAAAGCGATAAACAATCGTCTTACCCAGGAAAAATATTAGATTTAGCTGTAGACCGAAAAATTATTGACAAAACGGAGTACGATGATATTTGGGAAAACAACGTTATTCAATGGCTATGTGGAAACGATAATAATGCTAAACAAAAATTAATTAATAGAATTTTAAGTTAAATACTTTTTTTATAAGTAATTATAAAGATATTTATTGAATAAACACCTAGTGTTTGCCGTAATTACACCTAACACAACATGCATTTTATACCAGAAGAATTAGACGATTATGTAGTATCTCACTCTGAAAACGAACCAGAATTACTACAACAATTAAATAGAGAAACCTACCAAAAAATTTTGCAACCCAGAATGCTTAGCGGCCATTATCAAGGTAGGTTACTAAGTATGATTTCTAAACTTGTTAACCCTAAAAACATACTAGAAATTGGCACTTATACTGGATACTCTGCCCTTTGCTTGTGCGAAGGTATGCAAAATAATGGCGAATTGCATACCATTGATGTTAATGAAGAGTTGGTTGATTTTCAAAGAAAATATTTTAACAAATCTAGTTTTGGAAAACAAATTCATCAACATTTAGGTAATGCTTTAAGTATTATTCCTAAACTTAATATTAATTTCGATTTGGTTTTTATTGATGCGGATAAAGAAAATTACACAAATTATTTTAATGCTGTTATAGATAAATTAAATCCTGGTGGTATTATTTTATCAGACAATGTATTATGGAGCGGTAAAGTTTTAGATACTACATTTAAAAAAGATGATACTTCTACACCTGCCCTAATAGCATATAATGCGCTTTTAAAAACAGACAAACGTGTAGAAACTGTTGTTTTACCAATTAGAGATGGCTTAACCATTAGCCGAAAATTATAACATGATTTGTTTCTTATGACGCTTGAGTATTTACATAAGATTTTTTCTTACTATTTTGAATATTGTCGTTTATAGTTTGATAAAACTCGTAATTATCAAAAGGTTTTGTTATTACTTGGTTATACCCAATGTCTAAATAGTTTTGTTTTACCTCTTCAATATCGGCAGCAGTTAAGGCTATAATAGGAATATCTTTATTAAATGCTCTTATGGTTTCTGTGGCTTCGTTTCCATTCATGATAGGCATATTAATATCCATTAATATTAAATCGTAAGTACCATTTTTAGCTTCGTATAACGCATCTCTTCCATTTTCTACAATAGTACATTTGTAGTGTTGCTTTTCTAATAATTTTTTGGTTACTACTTGGTTTATTTTATTGTCTTCGGCTAATAAAATATTACACTTCTCATTAGTGTTTACCAAGCTTTTTATAGCTTTTAAATTGGACTGTTTATTGTTGGTGTAATTGTTTTTAATTTCATCCTTTTCAAAATCTATTATAAAGCTAAATTTTGTACCAACACCTTCTTGACTTTCTAATTTAATTTCGCTTTTAAATAGCTCTATTAGTTTTTTAGTAATTGACAACCCCAAACCTGTGCCTTGGTAGTTTATATTACTATCCTTTAGTTGAGAAAAGTTTTCAAAAATACTTTCAAATTTATTTTTTGGAATACCAACGCCATTGTCCTCGACCTCAAAACCTAGACTAACCATTGCGCCATATGTTTTTATTAATTTTACTCTTAAATTAATGGTGCCATTTGTTGTAAATTTAATGCTGTTTCCAATAAGATTAATTAAAACTTGAGACAACCTTACTTTGTCGCATTTAATTGTTTTAGGGATATCGCTATCAAAAGAAACCTTTAAATGGTTATTTGTTTCTTGTAATTTATAGTCGAAAGAATTTACAATATTTTCTAGCGTACTTTTTAAATTAACAGAGGTGTTTTTTAATTCTATTTTATTGGCTTCCATTTTACCAAATTGAAGAATATCGTTTATTAAATTCAATAAATAATCGCCAGAATATTTAAGCGATTTTATATATTTTTTGTCGCGTGCTCCTAATGTACTATTTTCAAGTAATAAAGAAGTAATTCCAACCACTCCATAAAGCGGAGTTCTTAATTCGTGCGATACATTAGATATAAATTTAGTTTTTAATTCTGATGATTTTAAAGCCTCATTTCTAGCTATTTCCAATTGTTTGTTTCTTAATGCTAGTTTAGAGCTTAATTTTCTTTTAGAAATGTACCCAAAACAAATTATAACTAAAGAAATTAACAAGAGTATTGATACTACAATAACGATACTATTTACTCTTTTAATTTTATTTGCTATTTCTATTTGGTGCAGTTTTTCTGTATTTGCTTTTTCGGCATTATTTTTATAATCTTCTATTAAAAATTTAGAGTTTACAATTAAATTTTGTTTTACCTTCTCTTGGCTTAAAAACTTCTCTTTATAACTATTATGTTTTAATAAATTTAAAAAAGCATCTGCATTATTACCAGACTTAGCTAAAGATATTGATAATTGTTTGTGTACTTTACTTAAAAGCATGTAGTCTGTATCGCCGCCATCATTTTCTATTAAACTAACGGCTTTTATAAATTTAGCATTAGCATTATTATAAAGTGCTTTATTAGCGTAGTATGTGCCATATATATAATTATAATGACCTTGTAATGCAGGACTAATGTTATTTTTTTTTATAAAATTTCCTGCTTTTAATAAATTAATAAGTGCCTCTTGGTAATTCCCTGTATTTATATACAAGTCGCAAAGGCTTAGTCTTACTTGAAACTCGACTGTTTTAAGTAAAACTTCGTCTGATGTTCTTTGAAGATTATGTTTTGATATAGCTTTTAAAGCATATTTTAAATACTGGTGTGCTTTGGCAAACTTTTTATTGTCCTTATATAATGCTGCAATATTTTTATATGCACTAGAAATTAAATAATTATCTTCTATTTGTTTGGCTTGTTTTAATGATAAAAAATAGTAAGATTTAGCAGACTCATAATTCTCCATTAAATTATAAATATTACCAATATGATAATTAGCAAACGCACTACCATAAGCATCTTGAATAGAATCTGATAGTGTTTTAGCTATAAGAAATTCTTTAAAAGACTTTACAATATCTTTATTTTTAAATGAAACTAATGCCGAGGAATTGATATCATCAATTTCTTTAATGACATCTCTATCGTTTTTACCAAAAGACAATATGGTAATAGACAGAAAACCAACAAGTAGGATTGTTTTCATGTTCAATAATTTAGGTTTGGGACTCTAAATATATTTTAAAGAAAACACGAGGTTTTACTAATTCGTTGAATGGTAAGATTAAATTGATTAATAGACGAACGACACATCGATGAATAGACGAAAGGTTAAAATTTGCGTTTTACTGAGCCTGTAAATTCTTCAATATCATCTTTTACTTTATCCAGTTCTTTTTTTACATCTTTAGTAATGCTGGTGTCTATTCCGTTATTTTCGGCTGTTTTTGTAATTTCATGCTTAATATCGTTAGTTGCATCTTTAAGCGTACGCATACCTTTGCCTAAACCTCTGGCTATTTCAGGTAATTTATCGGCACCAAAAACCATAATGGCAATAAATAGTATAAAAGCTATTTCAGCGCCACTAATAAATAAAAATGTTGCTAGTTTAATCACGTTACAAATATAGTGAGTTGTTTTTATTTAATCATTTAACAGTTAAATTTATTAGAATAAAAAAAGCCGATTTTTATAAAAAATCGGCTTTTTTTGTTCAAGTATTAGGGTTTACATTAACCTTTTACTTTTTCTTTAAATTTATCAAACTTATTGGCTTCTTCTTTTTTAGGCCAAGAGTTATTTGAAATATCAACATCGGCAGTTTCTAAATCTGGATCGACAGTTAACCCTACAATAGCCTTATCGGTTCTAAATACTTTGCTAACTTCTCTTTCATTATATCTCCATATTTGAGCTGGAAATGTTTTTCTTTCTTTTGTTCCATCTTCATAAGCTATTTCTAAAATAATAGGCATTACTAACCCTCCTGGTTTTTCGAAGGTAACTTCGTAAAAATAGTTAGGTGCTTCTTTTATTTCAGATTTCATGTCTTCTGGTAAATTTTCAAGAAAATCATTTAATACTTTAAAATCTGATGCTTTTTTAGCGTTTTTAGGCTCTACTCCTTCTTCTAGTTCTGCGTAATAAACTAATTTATCTTTATAATCATCTAGATTCATGTTATACTTCTTAGCTGTTGCTTTAGCAGCTTCGGTTGGTTGGTCTGTTAAATAATATTGTTTAACACCTTTAACTCCTATATCTGTATAATCTGTTGTATAAAACCATCCTCTCCAGAACCAATCTAAATCCATTGCAGAGGCGTCTTCCATAGTTCTAAAGAAATCTGCTGGTGTTGGGTGTTTAAACATCCAACGTTTAGAATATGTTCTAAATGCGTAATCAAATAGTTCTGGCCCCATTATAGTTTGCCTTAACATGTATAAACCTGCTGCTGGTTTAGTGTAGGCATTAGGACCAAATTTATGTACATAGTCGCCTTGCGACATTATTGGAGAGATAAAGCTTTGATCGCCTCCCATGTAAGGTACAATATCTTTTGGAAGATTTCCTGTTATAAAGTTAGGGTCGTAATCTAACTCGGCTAAAGTTTCTACAAAAGAGTTTAAACCTTCATCCATCCATGTCCATTGGCGCTCATCGCTATTAACAATCATTGGGAAAAAGTTATGCCCAACCTCGTGTGTAATAACGCCAATCATTCCTCTTTTTAATCGCTCGGAATATGTTCCATCTGGATCTGGACGACCGTAGTTAAAACAAATCATTGGATATTCCATACCCATTTGTGCGTGTACAGATATTGCTTTACTGTAAGGGTAATCGAAAGTTAGTTTTGAGTATTCTTCTAATGTGTTTGCTACTACGCGCGTAGAGTGCTCTTCCCATAATGGGTTACCTTCTTTAGAATATAATGAAATGGCCATTACAGATTTTCCATTAATGTCTACAGCCATAGCATCGTAAATAAACTTTCTAGAAGTTGCAAAAGCATAATCTCTTACGTTTTTAGCTTTAAAATGCCATGTTTTTTCTTTTGTACTTCTTTGAGTTTCTGCTTTTTCGGCTTCCTCTTGAGTAATTACAAAAACTGGATTGTCAAATGTTTTTGTTGCTTTTTCGTAGCGTTTAAGTTGCTCTTTGGTGAAACACTCTTTTCTGTTTTGCAAATCGCCTGTTGCTTCTAACATGTGGTCTGCAGGTACGGTAATTTTAACATCAAAATCACCAAATTCTAAAGCAAATTCACTTCTTCCCCAGAATTGCATATTTTGCCATCCTTCAACATTATCATACACACAAAGCCTTGGGTAAAATTGAGCTATTACATAAGTATTGTTACCATCTGGAAAAGCCTCATATCCAGACCTTCCGCCTTCTGTAATATGATTATTTACGTTATACCACCATTTTATTTGAAATTTAAATACTTCACCTGGCGCTAATGGTTTTTCTAAATTAATACGCATCATGGTTCGGTTTATCATATATGATAAATCTGAACCATCATCGTTTTTAACATATTCTATATTAAATCCGCCATCAAAACGTTTTTTTAAGTTCGCTTTAGCAAACGATTGTGGGCCATTAAATGCAGCATTAAAACTTTCTGAATTAATATCTGGTGTTTTAGAGTCTCTTGCACGCATATTTTGGTCTAACTGAACCCATAAATATTCTAAATGATCTCTAGAATTATTATGGTATGTAATTTTTTCGTCACCAAAAATTTGGCTTTTATTTTCGTCTAAACGAATATTCATTACATAGTCTACCTGTTGTTGTGTATAGGCATGACCTGGAGCACCTGAAGCTGTTCTGGTTTCGTTTGGTGTAGCCAAAACATCTTTCATTTGTCTAAATTTGTTCTGATCGGTATGACCTTGTGGTTTTTCTTTGGTTTGCTCTTGAGCAAAAACACCAGAAAAAAGGAATACAAATGATAAGAACAGATACGCGTGTTTTCTCATAGTTGATTTTAGTTATATTAGAAAAAAATTGTTTTTTTCTAACTTTCGTTAGAAGATTATTACAAAATGTCGTCCAAAATACTAAATTCTGTACTCAGTTTACATTTATTTAATTAAATTTTAACAAAGCATTAGGATTTTTTGTAGAGAGAATAACGCTTTTATTTTTAGAGTTTATTTTTGTTTTAACAATATTTTGTTGGTCTTTCTGCAAATCGAACAAAATGCTATTGGTTATAGAAAAAGTTTCTATAGATTTCACCTGTTCAACCTCTAGGTAACACCTAACAATATCGCCCTCGTACTCTTTACCTATAAAGGTAAAATTAACGGCTTTATTATTTACAGTAAGCTTAATTTTATCTTGTAAATATTTATTAATATAAGTGTCTATTATTAAGGCTTCATCTTTCTCGGCAAGTACAATAGTATTATCGTAATTTAGTTTTAAAGCATTTTCAAAATCATCTATAAAAATTCTAGATATAATTTGAATAGATTCTTTTTCTTTTACATAATTAATTTGAGTTACACTTATATAATATTTGTGTAGCGAAGTAAATGCAAATAGCGGAATTAATAAAACAATTACCAAATATTTTAAATGTTTCATATCTATTATTTATAAGATGACTAAAGTACTTATTTTGTTTTTCAAAAAGTATTCCAAAAAAAAATTATTTTTTATCTAAATTAGAATTAAGTAAATATTGTTTATACTTTGCTCTTAAAAAAATTAAAATTTTAAAATCGGTCTGGTTTTTACAATGCTTAATAAAATTTTCATCATCTGCACAAAAATAAAAAAAGTCCATTTTTAGTGTTTCATCTAATGGGTTTGAGGCAAAAAAATCTTTTGATAGTCTACCTTTAATACTTTGCATTAGAGTTTCTTTTTCTTCAATTTTAACTCTATTTTTTAACATTTTTGTTCGTCCTGTTAAGGCGTTTATTAATGGTGTAAACGAAACAGAGCCTCCCATCCCTCCTAAAGATCCTCCTGCTTTTGGAGCAAAGTTAGAAGCTTCACTTAACCGCCTTTCACTCTGGGTTGCTGGTTTTCCTGTATAACCTGGAATACCTACATCGTAAAAATTAATTGGCGCTTTCCCTTCTACGTTATTAATATCTTGCATTAAATTGCCAGATAACACTTTACCTACAACAACCTCGTCTAACTCATTAATTTGTTCATTTAACACCACGTAAACAACCTTATTTTTTATTATTTCTTTTGATACAATGATATCTTTTAATTTATGTTGAATTGAAGAAAAGGTTAAGGTATCGTTTATTTTTGCCGTAATAGTAAAATGCCCACGTTTGTCTGTAATAGTAAAAACTTGAGCTGTTTTATTTATAACATGAATGTTTTCTACATTAGTTTTACTTTCTACCCGTCCTAATATTTCTATAGATTGGCTTAAAGCAGTAATTGGCAACAAAGCAAATAGTAAATTTGTAAATACGCGACTCAAATTAATTATAAATTAGAGTATAAAGAACGTATTTCAAATCTTAAAGAAAACGTAAATAGCTTGTAATGTTTTGTTAAAAGCTTTTATTTTAGTTTTATCTATCCTTTAGTATTTAAAAACTCTGCGCTTTTAATATTTAAAAATTCTAGAAACTCCATTTCTTTTCCGTAGTTAAGCAAAGCATAATCAAAATTGCCACGTTCAATAAACCTAATAAACTCTTCCACGCGGTGTTCTGGTATTTTAAAATTATCAACTAAAAACTCTGCGCCAAAGTAATATTTAATAGCCTTAATAGGTACATCGGGCACACCTGCTTTTTTATTATCTTTTAATTTAGACCTAAATAAAGGTAACAGTAATTGGTCTACAACATTAACAATATTTAAACCATTTACCATAGGTAAGTGTTGCCTATCTACTGTAACATTACTTACCTCGGTTTTATAATCTTTTTCAAAATTATATTCTTTACTGTTTTTAACACCAAAATACAAGGCATCTAATTGCGGTTTAAATGGTTTGGTAGCTTCTAAATCGGTATTTAAATTACCCGAAAGCCCTTTAGTAAAAACAATAACCTCGTCTAACTTATTAATTTCTTCTATTAAAAAAAGCTTCATTTTTTTAGACTTAATAATAGCTTCATTAACCTTAAAACTTATATTTTGGTACTGTAATGCGCTTACCTCAATATTATCATTTAAGGTTACTTTTAAAGTAAACGCCCCATTCTCATCGGTAATTGTTCCGGTATTTGATGATGTATTAAAAACGGTTATACCAGAAATATCACTACCCTCTACTATAATTTTACCAGAAACCTCAATTCTTGTATTATTTTGAGCCGATAAGCTAATGGCACTTATAAAAGTTAAAAATAGAATGAATTTTTTCATGATTTTTTTATTCTTTAAATTACCACTTTTAATTTAAATGATAAAGCAAAACACATTAATTTTTTTATAAAAAACCAATTTTATGCTTTGCTTTTTTAACACCTAAAATACACCATGCAAAACATTATTATTGCAAGCACCTCTACAATACATGGTAGCGGATATTTAGACTATATTCTAGAAGATTTAAAAATATTCTTCAATCAAATAAACACCATACTTTTTGTACCCTATGCAAGACCAAGTGGTATATCGCATAATGCTTACACCCAAATAGCAGCAAAAGCCTTTTCAAAAATTAATATAAAAGTAAAAGGTATTCATGCATATAAAACCCCTGCCGAAGCCATAAAAAAAGCCGAAGCCATTTTTGTTGGTGGCGGCAATACATTTGTATTAGCAAACCAACTGCACAAAAACAATATAATACAAGCACTAAAGGAAACCGTGCAAAACGGAACACCATATTTAGGCACAAGTGCTGGCAGTAATATTTGCGGCTTAACAATAAAAACAACTAACGACATGCCCATTGTGTACCCTCCAAACTTTAATGCATTAGGCCTAGTACCATTTAACATAAACCCACATTATCTAGACCCAAACCCTAAAAGCAAACACAAAGGCGAAACCAGAGAAACACGAATTAAAGAATTTCATAACTACAACACCCAACCCGTTATTGGTCTAAGAGAAGGCAGCTGGCTACATGTAAAAAACAACTCTATACTATTAAAAGGGAAGCTAACAGCACGAATTTTCGAATACAACAAAACACCTTACGAAGTAAATCCGGGTACAGAGTTAAATCTATTAAAATAATTTGGGCGTGCCCCAAGGGTCGGGCTATTCGCTACAAGTCCTCGCTCGTACCTCGCTGTGGGCTATCCGCTACTATCCCTCACGCAAGTAAGTACATATTTACCAAAGCATATAACAAAAACATATGCATAAAAAAAGCTTCATCGTTTTTGATGAAGCTTTTTTTTAGAGCGGGAGACCAGGTTCGAACTGGCGACATTCAGCTTGGAAGGCTGACGCTCTACCAACTGAGCTACTCCCGCCTTTTAAATTTAAGACTGCAAATATATAAACACTTTTTTACTGTGCAAGAAAAATTATAGCTTTTTTATAAAATGATACCCCAAAATTTTAAACCCCTCGTTATAATAAAATTTATGTGACTGATAATTACTAACATAAGTATTTAACTCCATAGCCTCATACCCCTTTTCTGTAACATAATTATAAATCCATTTAAAAAACTGCTTACCTAAACCCTGTCCTCTATAAGCATCATCAATAAAAACATGATCGGGCTCTACACTTTTACCAGAATAATGTCTAGTACAATACCATAATCCACAAACACCTATTAGTTTATCATCATCATAAACTACAGCGCACTCATAATTTTGCTTAATCATTTCAGCAAAACGCACCTTTAAAAGCGCTTCAGAAATCTTAAATCCATTTAACCTTTCTACCAAAGGTATAATATCATTAATACTTTCTTTTTCTATGATTTTAAATTTAAACGACATAAAATTATTTTTAAGTGAAGATAATAATTCTACAAATTATTTTTAAGTTTGGTTTACATAAAAAATCAACACTATTAAAACAACCAGTTACAAAATAAAGCTAATAAGCGCAACCGAAACTTACCCAGTAAGACACCCCGTTTTAAGGGCCGGAAAACCCATATCAACGTGTGCTTTTAATGGCGATAATCTTGAAACAACCTTTCATTTAGGACTATTTACAAATTCTAAATTAATAGCAGTTGCTTCATTTTTAAAAAACAATAACCTCAATATAACAACAACCAACCAATATCAATTACGAGGCATGGCTGTTTTAAAAACTTTTCAAGGCAAAAGCTTAGGCAAAATAATTTTAAAACACGGCGAAACCTTATTAATAGAAAAAAACACTACTACAATATGGTGCAACGCAAGAGAAATAGCTGTTAATTTTTACAGAAAATGTGGTTATCAAACCATTGGAGAATCGTTTAACATTAAAGACATTGGTAAACATTATACCATGTACAAAAACCTATAAAACAAAGCATTTGTGACTAAATAAAAAAGCAAGTGTCTAAATATACATAAACTAAAATTTTGTAATTTTAGTTTCTAATTATTTTATGATGAGAGGAAAAAACCTAAAAGTTAGACTACTTATTGGCGTAGCAATTGCCTTATTCTTTGTATTAAAAAGGTGTAGCCAAAGAGAAGAAAACCCATATACAGGTAGGATGCAAACCATATCGATGACGCCCGATAAAGAAATTGCTATAGGTTTACAAAGCGCACCGCAAATGGCACAGCAACACGGTGGTTTACACCCAAACAAGCAATATCAAGCCTTGGTAGACAATGTTGGAAATAAATTAGTTAACAATAGTATTGCAAAACAAACCCCATACAGATACGAATTTCATTTATTAGCAGACCCAAATACAATTAATGCTTTTGCATTACCAGGCGGCCAAATATTTATAACTCACGCCCTTTTTGCAAAACTAGAAAACGAAGACCAATTAGCTGGTGTTTTAGGACATGAAATTGGGCATGTTTTAGGCAGACATAGTGCCGAACGAATTGCAGAAAGCGAATATTGGCAAGGCTTAGCCACAGCAGGATCTGTTGGTGCAGATATGGGAGGCCTAGTAAGTGGTATTGGCCAAAACACACTATTAACAAATGGAAGAGATGATGAGTTGGAAAGTGATGACTTAGGCGTTAAATTTATGATTAAAGCTGGTTACAACCCTAAAGAAATGATTGGTGTTATGGAAATTTTAAAAGCTGCTGCAGGCCCAAATCGAGTTCCCGAATTTAAAAGCACACACCCAGACCCCGATAACAGGATTGAAAAAATTGAAGAAGCTATTAATAAGTATAAAAATTTATAGCACAAAAAAAGCCTCGAAATTCGAGGCTTTTTTTGTGAGTGACTAGCTCAAATAATTATTTAATATTTTTATTTTTTTCTCTTTTTAGCAGCTTTAGCATCAGCAATTGCCTTTACTAAAATAGCCTCAGCATCTTTAGCACCGTGTATCTGCGCATATTTTAAAGCTGTCATGTTTTTATCAGACTTAGCTTTTAAATTAGCTCCATGTACAATTAACAGTTTTAAAATATCTGTTCTGTTAAACTTTGCAGCGTACATTACAGGAGTCATACCGTTAGATTTGGCATTTACATCTGCACCTCTACTAATTAGTTTTTGTACCGTTTCTAAATCGCCTTTAGCAATAGACACACAAAACGAGTTTACTTTAAAAAAAGCAGCCGTTTCATAATTAACATTTAAATTTACTGGTGTTGCATTTACAGATACAATTGAAAAGCATAATGCGATTGCGGAAATAATGATTGTTTTTTTCATGATGAAAGATTTTAATTTGATTTATTGATTTATGTTTTTTGATTATACTATTAAAGACGTAAATAATTTCAAAATGTTACACCAACTAAGCTTTATAACATTTTTTTAACATTTGTTTCACACATTATTAACGAAATCGTTTTCTTTTGCAATTACTGTATAAATGCTTAATAAATAAGGGTTTTCAAAGGTTTTATATCCGCTTTTATAAGTTACTTTCATATATTTGCTTAGTTTTAAAATTTTAACAACAAAAATGAACAAAAAAGTTATTTTAATGATTCTTGATGGCTGGGGTAACTCTCCAGACCCTAAAGTTTCAGCTATCGACCACGCCAATACACCTTTCATAGATGCCCTACATAAAAAATACCCTTATGCCACTTTACGAACAGATGGATTACATGTTGGCTTACCAGAAGGCCAAATGGGAAATAGCGAAGTTGGTCACATGAATTTAGGTGCTGGTAGAATTGTATATCAAGATTTAGCCAAGATTAATTTAGCAATAGAAAAGGACACCTTAAAAAACGAAGCTGTTTTAGTTGATGCTTTAAAATATGCATCTAAAAACAATAAAAACGTTCATTTTTTAGGCTTATTAAGTAACGGTGGTGTTCATGCACACACCAATCATTTAAAAGGTTTTATTGATGCAGCAAATAATGCTGGAGTAAATTCTTTTGTACATGCATTTACAGATGGTAGAGATGTAGACCCTAAGTCTGGAAAAAGTTATGTTGATGATTTAGAAAACTACATACAAGGTACAAATACAAAAATAGCAACAATAACGGGTCGTTATTACGCCATGGATAGAGATAATCGATGGGAACGCGTACAACTAGCCTATAATGCAATTACTAACGGCGTTGGTACAAAAACTACAAACCCTAAGTCTGTAATTCAACAAAATTACGATGCAGATATTACAGACGAGTTTATTAAACCAATAATAGTTACAAATAATAGTAATGAACCTATAGCTACCGTTAAAAAAGACGATGTTGTTATCTTCTTTAATTTTAGAACCGATAGAGGTCGAGAATTAACAGAAATGTTAAATCAAAAAGATTTCCCAGAGTATAACACAAAAAAAATAGATTTATACTACGTAACCATTACAAACTATAGCGATGCTTTTAAAGGCATAAAAGTTATTTTTAATAAAGATAATATAACCGAAACCTTAGGCGAAGTACTATCTAAAGCCGGAAAAAAACAAATAAGAATTGCTGAAACCGAAAAATACCCGCACGTAACATTTTTCTTTTCTGGCGGACAAGAAACACCTTTTAATGGCGAATCTCGTATTCTTAAAAACTCACCAAAAGTTGCCACCTACGATTTAAAACCAGAAATGAGCGCTTACGAGTTAAAAGATGCTTTAGTACCCGAACTAAAAAAAGGCGAAGCAGATTTTGTATGCTTAAATTTTGCAAATGGCGATATGGTTGGCCATACAGGAGTTATGGAAGCCGCCATAAAAGCTTGCGAAGCTGTTGACGAATGTGTAAAAGACGTTGTAACTACTGGATTAGAAAACGGATACACAACACTTTTAATAGCAGACCATGGCAACTGCGAAACCATGATAAATCCAGATGGTTCCCCAAACACCGCACATACCACCAACCCAGTTCCTATTATTTTAATAGACAATGAACTTAAAAATATTAAAGACGGCGTTTTAGGAGATGTAGCACCAACTATATTAAAACTCATGAATGTAAAACAACCTGCAGCCATGACTCAACACTCACTAATTTAAAACAGTTAAAATGAAAAGTGTACCTTTATACACATATTAAAGCCCTAAAAAATGAATTTTAGCGACACTCTTATTATTGCTGTTGATTTTGATGGTACTATTGTTGAAGACGCCTATCCAAAAATTGGAAAACCCATGTTATTTGCTTTCGAAACTTTAAAAAAGCTACAAGAAGATGGGCATAGACTAATTTTATGGACATACAGGAGCGGAGACAAACTAGAAGAAGCTGTTAAATTTTGTGAAGATAATGGCATTCGTTTCTATGCTGTAAACAAAAGTTTTACTGAAGAAGAATTTACCAACGATGTTAGCCGAAAAATAAATGCCGATTTATTTATTGACGATAGAAATGTTGGTGGCTTTCCTGGCTGGGGAGAAGTATATCAAATACTAACAAACACTACGCCTCCAATTCCTAAAAAAAAGAAAGGTTTTTTTAGCTTATTTAAATAACAGCAGTTTTTAAGTATCTTTGCACTCCTATTTTATTATTATATGATTATTGTTAAAACCAAAGAAGAAATTGAATTAATGCGTGAAAGCGCATTAATAGTATCTAAAACCTTAGGCGAATTAGCTAAATTTATTAAGCCAGGAGTTACTACACTTGAATTAGATAAAATTGCTGAAACATGCGTAAGAGATCATGGAGCTATTCCTGGTTTTTTAGGTCTATACGATTTCCCTAACACACTATGTATGAGTCCAAACTCTCAAGTAGTACATGGTATACCTAACGGAACTCCTTTGGTTGAAGGCGATATTATTTCAATTGATTGTGGCGCCTTAAAAAATGGTTTTTATGGAGACCATGCGTACACATTTGCCGTTGGAGAAATTGCTCCAGAAACAAAAAAACTACTTCAAGTTACTAAAGAATCTTTATATGTAGGTATTAGAGAATTTAAAGCTAATAATCGTGTTGGCGATGTTGGTTATGCCATTCAAAAACATTGTGAAGATCATGGTTACGGTGTTGTAAGAGAGTTAGTTGGACATGGATTAGGAGCCAAAATGCATGAAGACCCAGAAATGCCTAACTACGGTAAGCGCGGAAGAGGCAAAAAATTCGTTGAAGGTATGGTTGTAGCTATCGAGCCTATGATAAATATGGGTACACAACGTATTAAACAACATAGAGATGGCTGGACTATTACCACTCAAGACAACAAACCATCTGCACATTTCGAGCACGATGTAGCCCTAGTTAATGGTAAACCAGAGTTACTTTCTACATTTGCATATATATACGAAGCATTAGGTATTGAGAGTAATGAAGAAGATGAATTTAGACAAAAAGCACTAGTGCTTTAAAAAACATGAAACGTCTTTTTAAAACTATTCTTAATATAGTTCCTAGACCTTTACTTATTAGGGCAAGTTACTTAGTTCGACCTATTTTAGCATACTTTCTAAAAGGCAATACATTTACAGACCCTATAGATGGTAAAAGTTTTAAAACCTTTTTGCCTTACGGCTATGGTACACAGCGCAATAATGTTTTATCGCCTTCAACATTAAGCTTAGAGCGTCACAGATTATTGTGGTTATATTTAAAAAATGAAACCCGCTTTTTCTCTGCCCCCAAAAAAGTTCTTCATTTTGCACCAGAACAATGCTTCCTTAATCGTTTTAAAAAATTAAAGCATTTAAATTATACGACAACCGATTTACTATCTCCTATTGCAGATGTAAAAGCAGACATTTGTAACCTTCCTTTTAAAGATAACAGCTACGATATTATTCTATGCAACCACGTTTTAGAACACATTCCAGACGATACTAAAGCCATGCAAGAATTATATCGAGTTATGAAGCCTGGCGGATATGGTATTTTTCAAATACCGCAAGACTTAAATAGAGAAAACACTTTTGAAGATAACAGTATTACAGATAAAACCGAACGCGCTAAAATATTTGGGCAATACGACCATGTTCGCGTATATGGTCGGGATTATTTTGATAAACTACGAAGTATCGGGTTTAAAGTTAAAGAAATTGATTATACCAAAACACTTACAGAAGAAAATATTGTAAAGTACTGTTTAGCTAAAGGCGAAATTATTCCTGTGGCTTACAAATAATTAGTTATCAGGAAAGTCATTTAAAGCCAAGGTTTCAAATTCTTGATTTTCATTCTCAAAAATTAAAAACACTTTTAGTTCTGGATGCTTTTCTAAAAATGCTTTAACTCTATTTATTCCCATCGATTTAAAGGCTGTAGCATAAGCATCGGCTATCATACAGTTTTGTGCAATTACAGTAATACTTAACAAGTTTGTTTTACTTGGATACCCAGTTTCTGTATCTATTATGTGAGCATATCTATTTCCATTTTCATCAATTTTAAATTTTCTATAAGTCCCCGAAGTTGCCATAGCTTCATCTTTTAATCTTATAGATTTTAATATAGACTGTTCTCCATTAAAATTTGGCTCTTCTAAACCTACCTTCCAACGACTTTCTTTTTCTATATTAAGGCCTCTAACTCTAATTTCGCCCCCTATTTCAACTAAATAATTATCTAGAAAATTAGACTCTAAAAACTCACTAATTACATCAACAGCATAGCCTTTTGCAATGGCATTAAATTCTAAATAAACATTAGGATTCAATTTTCTTATTTCATTTTCCAGTCTATAAGTTTTATCAAATCCAACATACTGCATTAAACTATCAATTTTAACACTATCTAAAACCTTAATGGTATGTTCTGCTCCAAACTGCCATGCATTTACTACATTACCTATTGTAGGATCGAAAGCGCCTTCTGTTAACCCAAAAACTTCTTTAGAGGCATCATAAACTTTAATAAAATGATTATCAATATTATAAGATTCGTTTCTGTTTAATTTTGAAATATCAGAATTCGTTTCGTATGTTGATAATGATTTATTTATGGCATAAAATAAACTATCTATCTCTTTTTGGTAATTAACTCCAGAGTTATAAATTATTGAATAACTGGTACCAAAAACAGATCCAGAAAGTTTTGTGTTTTTATTATCTTGTTTACAGGAAATAAAGACTATTAGTAATAATGCAAAAAATTTATTCATTCTAATTCTTACTTTCAATTTAAATTCGTGTCTAAAACCTGAATGCCATTATACTCTAATAAATAATCTTGATTTAAATAAATAGGCTTTTCTTCTCCTTCGGGATTTCCTATACCAACACCTGCATATAAAACTTTTGCATCTTTTTCTCTAGCATGATTTTTAAAAGATTCCATCCAAACCACATCGTAATTATTAGGGTTTTCTGGCAAAATTACAGCTCTAACAATAACAAAAAAGTATTGCTTGTTCTTATCAATACATACAAATTGCGGATGCTTTTTAAGTTGGCTATTTATAGCAATAAACTCGAAGCCACGTTGCTCTAAATCTTTGCCAACATGATTCATGGCTAGATTATGTAATTCTTGCTTAGTTAAAGGTTTGCTCATGCCATAAAAATAATATAAAAGTTAAACAGATAATTACATTTTAAAATTGTTTCGATAAGATGATAAATAAATCATTTAACGTGCAAAAGTTAATTGAATCAACTAAAAACAAATAAATTAAAATTGGGTAGTTAACCGAAATATTAATCGTTTGGTAGTGAAGTATTTGTATTACAAACAAATAATTGTATATTTCTTTTTTACCTAGTAATTTAAAGACGTGTTGCCTTAACAAAAACACACCTAAAACATTTAATTTATGTTAAATTACAAGTAACTAAAACAACCAGAGCAGAAAATATTATAAACGCTAGCTTTGGTTTATAATGACTGAAAATTGGAAGACCATAATAATATATCACAAGAATTATTAGAAATTATAGAACGTTACTTAAACGGTTCTTTAACTATACAAGAATTAAAAGATTTTAACCAGCTACTAGAACTTGATAACGATTTTAAGCTTAAAGTAGAAGCTATTAAAGCAAAGCATGAAAAAACAACATTAAAAAGGCACAGTTTAGAACCTGAAAAAAAACAACAAAATAAGGCTAGACTATTAAATTACAAAAAAATAACATTAGGAATAGCTATTACAATTGCCATTAGCAGTATTTGGTTTTTTAATACACCACAAAACGAAAAATTATATAATAAATTTTTTAAGCCTGCTCCGGCCTTACAAAACATTAAAAATGATGCTTCTAACTTTAATGATGGTATGTCCAATTACAAAAATGGCAACTATAAAACAGCCATAAATAAATGGAAAGTTTTACAAGAAAATAAAAGTAAAAATGACTCGCTTAACTATTTTTTAGGAGTTGCTTATTTAGCAAGTAAAAATACAATTGAGGCTATTCCTTTTTTAGAACGTGCTATTGAAGCTAATGATAGTTTTGCTTTTATAGACGAATCTTACCTCTACCTTGGGCTTGCTTATTTAAAAGAAGGCAATATTAAATTAGCAAAAAAATATTTAAATTCTAGCGAGACAGATACTGCTAAAATAATTATTAACGAATTAGAAAATTAAATATCTTATATCTAATCTAGTTTAAACCATTAATAAGCTAAATACATATTAAATCTTGCTTATTTACTATAATTTCTAAAAATTATATTAAGCATATTGCAATAATGCTTAAAACCCAAAATACCGTAAGAATAGAAGCCTCATTTATAAAAAAAGTGGTTATTAACTCCGCTTACAGCCTAAAAATTATAAACCTAAAACCCTACCTATAATCCAATCCTGTTTATCAATTTAATTACAACTATTGTTTTTTTATACAAGTAAGACAAATGTTTTATCAAATGATATAAATAAGATAAAAAAAACACACTTAATCGGAAAAATAACACGTTTTATCTTTTATTTGTAATATTTGTTTTATATATTGCAGTTTAATCCTTACAAGAGTTATTATGTTCGATCCCTTAAAGTTATTAGACTCTACAAAAAATAGTGCATATTTAGATTTTATACAAAGTTATGCCGAAATTGGCACATGGGAATTTGATATTAAAGACTCCATTTTAAATTGGAGCGCGCAAACTAAATTAATACACGAAGTTTCTACAAACTATATACCAGAAGTAGATACAGCGCTTAGTTTTTACAAATCCGGTTATAGCTATAATACCATAACTAATGCATTTAGTAATTGCGTAGAAAACTTCAAGGATTATGATGTCGAACTTCAAATAGTAACAGCAAAAGGAAAAGAAAAATGGGTAAGAGCCATTGGCAAACCTATAGTAGAAAACGGAAAATGCGTTAAAGTTATTGGTTTATTTCAAGATATAGATCAAAAAACTAAAAACTCTAAAACATTAGAGCATAAAGAAGAATTACTAAGAAAAAACTTCGAACATGCCATTATAGGTATGGCTACTGTAGATTTAAAGGGTAATTGGCTATCGGTAAACAAAAGCCTTTGTAATACTTTTGGTTATACAAAAGAAGAATTTTTAAAATTAACTGTTTTAGATATAACACACCCCGACGATTTAAGAAATGGAAAAAAAGCCATGGTAGAAATGATTAATGGCCAAATAGACCATTATGAATCTGAGAAACGATATATTAAAAAAAATGGAAAAATAATTTGGGCTTCGTTATCTACCTCTATAATTAAAGATCAAAATGGTAAACCTTTACATTTTATAGCCCAAATAAAAGATATTTCGCATATAAAAAAGAGTACAAAAAAAATTGTAGATTTACTCGAAACTACAAAAAACCAAAACAAACGTTTATTAAATTTTGCCCACATTGTATCGCATAATCTTAGATCTCATTACAGTAATTTAGATATGTTATTAGACATAATTAAAGCAGATATGCCAGAAAATACTCAAAATGAAGTATTCCCTTTAATAGAACAAGCTGTAAGTCACTTAGGCGAAACCATAGAAAACTTAAACCAAGTAGCATCAATTAATGTTAGAAAAGATATTATATCTGAGCCATTAAATTTACTTAAAAATTATGAAAAAGTTGAGGCAAGTATAATAGGCTTAATTTTAGAATCTAAAACCGAAATAACAGTTAATATTAATCCTGATATTTATGTTAATGCAGTTCCTGCTTACTTAGAAAGTATTTTACTAAACTTTTTAACTAATGCAATAAAATATAAAAAACCAAATGAAATAGCTAAAATAGAATTAAACACAAGTATTGAAGATGATAATATAGTATTAGAAATAAAAGACAACGGATTAGGCATAGACCTAGATAAACATAGAAATAAACTTTTTGGCATGTATAAAACCTTCCATAAACACGAAGATTCAAGAGGCATAGGTTTATTTATAACAAAAACACAAGTTGAAGCCATTGGCGGAAAAATAGAAGTAGAAAGTAAAGTTAATGTAGGAACTACATTTAAAATCTATTTAAAACATTATGAAAAAGATTGATATTGCATGTATTATAGATGATGACCCCATATTTGTATTTGGTTTAAAAAGAATGATGAAATTAGCAAACTTTTGCGAGTCGTTCATGATTTTTAAAAATGGTGAAGAAGCTATTAATAAATTAACTCCAATTTTAAATTCTGGTGAAGATATACCCAATGTTATTCTATTAGATTTAAATATGCCTATAATGGATGGTTGGCAGTTTTTAGATGAATTTATAAAAATAGAATCGCATCGTTTAATAACCATTTATATTGTTACTTCATCTATAGACCCTCAAGACAAAAACCGAGTAAAAAAATACGAAAGTGTTTCTAACTTTATAGTCAAACCAATTACAATTGATTTATTAAAAAATATATCGGAACAATTTAGCACAAAATAGCATTTGGCAGTAATGTTATTTTAGGATTAGTGCACACATTAAATAAAAAAACCAACTCTTAATTATTAAGAGTTGGTTTTTTTATTGAAATAGGCTAGTACTAATTAGCCTCCAAAATCATCAAATCTAATATGCTCATCTGGAATACCAAAATCTTCTCCCATTTTTTGAACAGCTTTATTCATTAATGGAGGTCCACAGAAATACAACTCGATATCTTCTGGGGCGTCGTGCTTGCTTAAATAATTATCTATTACACAATTATGAATAAAACCAACAAAACCATCACCAGGCGCATCAATATCTGCTTTAACCTTCCAATTATCTTCTTCCATTGGTTCAGATAATGCTAAGTAAAATTTAAAGTTAGGGAAGTTCTTCTCTAAATCATAAAAATGATCTAGGTAAAACAACTCTCGTTTAGAACGACCACCATACCAATAAGTAACTTTTCTTCCTGTCTTTAAAGTTTTAAATAAATGATATAAGTGAGAACGCATTGGTGCCATACCAGCACCTCCACCAACGTAAAGCATTTCGCTTTCAGACTCGTTGATAAAAAATTCGCCATAAGGACCAGAAATAGTTACTTTATCTCCTGGTTTTTGATTAAATATATAAGATGAAGCAACACCTGGGTTTACATCCATCCAACCATTTTTAGCTCTATCCCATGGCGGAGTTGCAATACGTACGTTTAACATAATTTCACGTCCTTCTGCAGGGTAAGAAGCCATAGAATATGCTCTTTCTACCGTTTCGGTATTTTTCATTACTAATGGCCATAAACCAAATTTATCCCATTCAGTTTGAAACTTATCTGCCGTTTCATGCTCTTCAGGGTGTGCTGTAATATCTATATCTGCATATTTAATTTCGCAAGGCGGAATTTCAATTTGAATATAACCTCCAGCTTTATAACCCATATCTTCTGGGATTTCTACAACAAACTCCTTAATAAAAGAAGCAACATTATAATTACGTACAACTGTAGCCTCCCATTTTTTAATACCAAACACTTCTTCAGGAATGGTAATATCCATATCTTGTTTTACTTTAACTTGACATGATAAACGCGCTCCGCTTTGTAATTCTTTTCTTGAAAAGTGAGGTGTTTCTGTAGGTAAAGCTTCTCCTCCACCAGATAATACGTGGCACTCACATTGAATACATGTACCACCACCACCACAAGCCGATGGTAAAAATATTTTTTGAGAGCCTAATGTAGATAATAAACTACCTCCTGAAGCTACCTCTATTTCTCTTTCGCCATTTATAGTAATTTTTACTGGTCCAGATGGCGATAATTTTTGTTTTACAAAAAGTAACAAACTAACAAGTACTAGCGTAATTAATAAAAACGCTGCAACTGTTGCTATAATTGTTCCTGTTGTTCCTGCTGCTAAAATCATATTTACTTTACTATTTTAGTATTATCTGCTAAATCTTTAGCTTCTTCAGTTTGTGCTTTATTTACTTGTACGGCTGTTTCTGTAGCTGGTTGCTCTTCATCATCGCCTCCTGTTAACATACCTCCAAAACTTAAAAAGCCTATACCCATTAATCCTGTTATGATAAAAGTAATACCCAATCCTCTTAAAGGTGCTGGCACATTACTATATCTAATTTTTTCGCGAATTGCAGCTATAGCTAAAATGGCTAAAAACCATCCAATACCTGAAGATACACCATAATTAAAAGCTAGGCCTAAAGTTTCTATTTCGCGAGATTGCATAAATAACGAACCTCCTAAAATAGCACAGTTTACAGCAATTAATGGTAAAAATATACCTAACGAATTGTATAATGATGGTGAAAACTTTTCAACCACAATTTCAACTAATTGTACCATAGTTGCAATGGTTGCAATAAACATGATAAAAGAAAGGAAACTCAAATCATACTCTGCATACTCACTTCCTAACCATTTTAAAGCTCCAGGTTGTAATAAATATTGATCTAGTAACCAGTTTAATGGTACTGTAATTGCTAATACAAATATAACTGCCGCTCCTAAACCTACTGCAGTTGCTACTTTTTTAGATACTGCTAAGTATGAGCACATTCCTAAGAATACTGCAAATACCATGTTATCTATAAAAATCGATTTAAAAAATAATTCTATGTGTTCCATATTATTTTAATTATTTGTTATTAATTATTGACGTTTTACACCAATAAACGATAACAAAATTTAATCTTCTATTAATGCTTTATTTCTACTACGTTGTACCCAAATTATTAATCCTACTACTATTAAAGCCATAGGCGGCATTAACATAAACCCGTTGTTTTCATAACCTATTGAATACACACCAGTTTGTTCTATAGGGTCTCCAAGTACAGGTATTCCGAATAAGGTACCCGAACCTAATAATTCTCTAAAAAAACCAACAATAACAAGTATTAAAGCATATCCTAAAGCATTACCTATACCATCTAAAAATGATTTCCAAGGTCCATTACCTAAAGCAAAAGCCTCGAAACGTCCCATAATAATACAGTTGGTAATAATTAATCCAACAAATACAGAAAGGGTTTTACTTAATTCGTAAGCAAAAGCTTTTAAAACTTGATCTACAATAATTACTAAGGCTGCTACAACAATAAGCTGAACAATAATTCTAATTTTTGAAGGAATTATGTTTCGCATTAAAGAAATAACAACATTACCAATACCTAAAACGAAAAGTACAGCAATACCCATTACTAATGATGCTTTTAGCTCGGCAGTAATTGCCAATGCAGAACAAATTCCTAATACTTGAATGGTAATTGGGTTGTTATCTGTTAACGGGTCTGTAATTAACTTTGCATCTTTTTTTGAAAGTAGTCCCATATTATTTTAACGTTTTAAAGTAAGGTAAATATAATTTTAAATCTTTCTTAATCATAGCAGAAACGCCATCACCAGTAATAGTTGCTCCAGCTAAGGCATCAACTTCAAAGTCGTCTTTTATATCGTTTTTAGGATCGTTATTACCTTTAGCAACAGCTATTCCTTTAAAAACACCTGACTCTGTTAGTAATTGTTCTCCATTAAAATCGTCCATAAAATAGCGTTGCTTAATGTTTGCTCCTAAACCTGGTGTTTCTCCAGCATGATCGAAAAAAGCACCCAGAACAACCATATTTTTATCTAGAGCTACATAACCCCAAATAGCATCCCATAATCCTTTTCCTCTTATTGGCGCTATATAAAATGTTTTACCATCTTTTTCACCAACAAATAAAGGTAAGCGTCTTGTTCCGCCATTTTTAGCTTTGGCTTGTTCTTTTTTAATATCTATTAAATAGGCTTTATCGTCTTCTTTAGCTACATTATTTTCAATTACTAATTGCTTTTTAATGTACTTAGAAAATTCGTCTGCAACTTTATCTGTTCCAACGAAAGTAATATCGCCAGTTCCTTCATTTTCATTTACTCCCATAGCATACAGAATATTCTGTTGCTTTTCCATACGTTTATTCTCGTCTATATTTGGTCTTAACGATGATGCTGTAAACGCAAGTAATGAACCTACTACCAATACCATCGCCACGGCAAAGATTATAGTATATGAGTTTTTATCTGTATTAACTGCCATAATTATGCTGTTTTAACTTTTAAACGTTTCATTCTTTTCTTTACATTGCCTTGAACTACATAATGATCGATAGTTGGAGCAAATACATTCATTAATAATATTGCTAGCATAACACCTTCTGGGTAAGCAGGATTGAATACACGAATCATTATAGAAATAAATCCTACTAAGAAACCATAAATCCATTTCCCTTTATTGGTTTGCGATGCTGTTACAGGATCGGTAGCCATAAATACAGTACCAAACGCAAAGCCTCCTATTATTAAATGTTCCCAAAATGGAGCACTCATTAAACCATAAAAGTTACTACTTTCTGATATCCATTCTAGAGCCACAACTTGATTAAAAATTAAGCCCATTACAATTGCTCCAATTACTGAAGACAACATAATTCTCCAACTTCCTATTTTAGTGAAGATTAAAAACAAACCTCCTAAAAGGATTAATAAAGTTGATGTTTCTCCAACAGAACCAGGAATAAATCCTAAAAACATGTTCATTATATCGTGTCCTGCTTCGTTACCTTGAGCTAAACTACCTAAAATAGTTTCTCCAGAAATAGCATCTGGCTGAGCACCAGCTGCTAAGTCTTGAACTCTAGGATCTGCGCCATGAACCCAAACTTTATCTCCAGACATCCATGTTGGATAAGCAAAGAATAAAAAAGCTCTAATGGTTAATGCAGGGTTTAATATATTCATTCCTGTGCCTCCAAAAACTTCTTTTCCAATTACCACTCCAAAGACTACTGCTACTGCAAGCATCCATAATGGAATATCTACAGGAACAATAAGTGGCACTAACATACCTGTAACTAAATACCCTTCTTCAACTTCATGCCCTTTAATTACAGCAAAAATAAACTCTATAAGTAATCCTACACCGTAAGACACGATTACTAATGGAAGAATTTTAGCAAGCCCAACAAGAAAGTTGTCCATAGTCCAAAACTCTGCACTAAAAAATCCTCCAGAAACGGCTTGAATATCTCCAATAGCTAAATGGTGTTGATAACCTGCATTAAACATACCAAATATTAAACATGGTACCATAGCCATAATAACCGTATTCATGGTACGTTTTAAATCGTCGGCTGCTTTTATATGAGTTCCTCCTCCATGAGTAGTCTCATTTGGTAAATATAAAAACGTATGGATTGCGTTAAACGCAGGAGCCATTTTTTTGCCTCTATATTTTCTCTTTAAAATGTGTAATTTATTTTTTAAACTCATTACCCTATCTCTTTTAACATTAAGTCTAATCCTGCTCTTATTATTTTTTGATGTGGCTGTTTAGACACACATACAAATTCTGTTAATGCAAAATCTTCAGGAGCTACTTCATACATGCCTAAAGCTTCCATTTCGTCTAAATCTTGATACATACAAGCTTTTAATATTTGCATTGGAAAAATGTCTAAAGGAAATACTTCCTCATAAGTTCCTGTGGTTACAAATGCTCTATGCTCGCCGTTTGTATTGGTATTTAAATCGTATTTTTTCTTTGGGTTTAACCAAGAAAAAGTCATAGCTCTAGAGGTAGAAACCTTATTAAATACTGGCTTATTCCACCCAAACAACTCATAATCGTCTCCTTCTGGAATAATAGAAACTACATTACTATAATAATCTAAACTTCCGTCAGGACTTATTTGCTTACCTGTTAAAACATTACCAGATATAATTCTGTGGTTAGCATCTTTACTGTTAACAGCGATACCTTTATCGTAAACCAAAGTAGATATTTCGCTACCTGCAAGAGTTTTAAAATATCTTGGCTTTTCAACAGAAGATCCAACTAAAGCAACTATACGTTCTGCATTAAATTTCCCTGTTAAAAGTAACTCGCCAATAATAACTAAATCTTGAGGGTTAACCGTCCAAACAACTTCGCCTTTATTTACAGGATCTATTTTATTAATTTGAGTACCAACATTTCCTGATGGATGCGGCCCAGATACTTTATGTAACGTTATACCTGACAATCCTGCTAATGGCGAATTAGATGTTTTACCTACAGAAACATGCACTTTACCTTCGGTTAACTTACCTAAGGCTGAAATTGCAGCTTGCAACTCGGCTTCTTTACCTTGTAGTGTAAAATCTAAATCGGCAGCTAATGGTGCACTTGCATAACCTGACACAAAAATTGCTTTAGGTGTTTTTTCTGGGTTTGCAATTACATCATACGGACGTTGTTTTACAAATGGCCAACAACCAGAAGCAAGCAAATGCGCTTTTATTTCTTCGGGTTTAGAAGCATTAATATCAAACTTTCCAAAATCTTCAAAAGTTTGTGTTTTATCTGCTTCAATTTTAATGGCATCAATGCGTCTTTTTGGGCCTCTAACCACCTCAACTACGGTCCCAGATACTGGCGATAAAAACTTTATCGCTTCCTGAGATTTATCGAAAAACAAAACACCGCCAGCTTTAACTGTGGTTCCTTCTTTTGCAACAAGTTTAGGTATTACGCCGTGAAAATCTTCTGGCCTTACGGTGCAAGAGTTACTGATTATCGCTTGTTCAACGGTTTTTTCAGCTTCACCTATAAGTTTAATGTCCAGACCTTTTTTTATACGAATGTCGTTTGACATATTTATTTTATTGAAATTAGTTGTCTAAAAATCGGTGCAAAAATACGAATAAATAGCTAATTTGTTAACCAAATTATTCGCTGTTTGTTATTTATATTAATTCTAAATAAAAGACTGAGCTTAGGCATAGATTTTGTTTACCTTTACAAAAAAACTCTTAAATGTCTTTTAAACGCATTCTTAATTATTTATGCCTAATAGCTTCGGGGCTTATTTATAGCCAAGTCGCAGAAATAAACCCTCCTGATTACATAAAATCAATTACTTTTAAAAGCAATAGTACCGATTTAGGCGAATTACCTATAATAAAACTAGGTGAGACATTTTTTTTAGAATTTGATGCTCTTGTTGCCGACGAGCCTGATTTTTATTATAAAATTGAACATTGCGATTATAATTGGCAACCATCAATTTTAGTAAAACCCGAGTACCTTCTTGGTGTTGATAATTTTAGAATTCAAGATTACACAAACTCTTTCAATACTTTTAAAATGTATTCGCATTACAGTTTAGCAATACCTAATCAACAAACTAAACGCTTAAAAGTATCTGGAAACTACATCATTTCAATTTTCGATTCGTTTGGCGACTTAGTTTTCTCTAGGAAATTTATGATTTATGAAGATAAAGTAACACCAGGTATTGCTATTAAAAGATCTAGAGATGTAAGCAACATTGAAACCACTCAAACCGTTGATATTGAAATTGAATGTGGCACCCAAATTAACAACCCGCAACAAACAGTAAAAACGCTAATTATACAAAACAGCAATTTAAACACCGCTATTTCAAACCTAAAACCACAATACACCGTAGGCCATACACTCATATATAGATATACCAAAGAAACAGCTTTTTTAGCAGGAAATGAATACTTGTTTTTCGAGACTAAAGATGTTAGAGCCGCCACCAATCGAATACAATCTATTGCTTTAGAAGACATTTATCAATCTTATTTATATACTGATTTAGCTAGATACAATTTACCCTATACCTACAACCCAGATATTAACGGGCAATTTAAAATTGTTGCCATTGATAGAGATGATGTTTCTATTGAGGCCGATTATGTACAAGTACACTTTTCTTTAAATTACCCAGAACTTACAAACGGTGAAAGCATATACATTTATGGCAATTACAACAACTATGCTTTAAATGATTACAACAAAATGACCTACAACGCCAAACGCAACTTATACGAAACCAACTTAATACTTAAACAAGGGTTTTACAACTACAAATATGTAGTAGTAAATAAAGACAATACATTAAATGAAGGCGCCATAAGTGGCAACTTTTGGCAAACCGAAAACAACTATAAGGTATTGGTTTATTATAGAGATTTAGGTGCGCGCTACGATCGTATTATTGGCTTTAACCAAGTATCGTCCACCAATATTTCTAATTAAACTGAAAAAAGAGCAACAAAATAAATAAAATACAACTCGTTATAATTGATTTTTAAACAACTATTACTGATTAAAAATGCATTTTATCTAATAATTACCATCTAACACGTTAAAATTTACGTTAACCGCTTAATATTTATTATTTTAGCAGCCGATAATACTTTGCTCATCAATGGTTCAACAGGTTACAAAGGGAATAAAAATTTCAGTCGAAACTCATTTCGAAGGTTCATTTTATAAAAATTATAAAATACAGTATGCCTTTGGCTACACGGTTACCATAGAAAATCAAAGTAAAGACTCTGTACAACTTAATGCACGCCATTGGGAAATTTTAGACGCATTAAATAATGTTGAAGTGGTTTCTGGTGAAGGTGTTATTGGTAAAAAGCCTGTACTAAAACCAGGAGAATCTCACACTTACACTTCTGGCTGTTTATTAACTTCGCCATTTGGTGCTATGCAAGGTCATTATAGCATGATAAATTTTACAACTACACAAAAATTTGAAGTTGCCATACCTACATTTAAATTAAGCGCCCCTTTTGCTATTAACTAATTTTATTTGAGACTATAAATCTCTACAGCTTTCTTTATAACTTCCATTTGGGTTTGAATAGAGTTTCTTCTCCTATAATCGCTTTTGGTTTTATATGCAAGAACAACATCTATTTCTGGATAAACTGTAATATTTTGCCCAATAGCGCCTTGAGCAGAATAAGCATTTTTTAATTTATAATCATTTGTATTTTCTATTAACCACCACATATACCCATAACCTAAATCTAGACCATCTTCTTTAAGTAACGGTACATTTTTTTGAGCCTCTTTATACGAAGTACGCTGTTTAACTATTTCGCTAACCCAATGTTCTGGTATTATTTGTTTATTTTTCCATTTACCCTTTCTTAACATAAGCAACCCTAAACGCGCCATATCTCTGGTTGAAAACCACATGTGGTATGCTGGAAATTTAGAAATCTTATAATCGCCATTTTTGGTTTGCAACGATTTATCCCAATCTTGCATTTGTAATGGTAATACTAGTTGAGATTCTACTTCGTTATAAATATTGCTTTTAGTTTCTTGTTCAAAAATAAAACCTGCAACATTAAAATCCCAGTTATTATACAACCAATACGCACCTGGATTTACAGAACCTCTTTCTGGAGCAAACCTTCTAAAATCACCTCCATTAGAACCATTTAAATACACACCCGATTTAGCAGAAATTAAATCTCGTATTCTAGCTTTTTTTTCAATTGGAAGCAACGGATTTACATCGCTAATATTTAATTCGCCTAACGTTTTATCTAAGTTAATAGTACCGTTTTCAACATATTTTCCAAACAACATAGCTAAAACACTTTTTCTGCACGAAGCGATATAACTATTTTCTTCAATATCGCCATACTGCAAAACAATTTGCCCTTTATGAACAATAACTAAACCTGTAATATTAGTTTCGTTTATTATATATCGTGTAAACTGAGATCTATCAATATCATCCCAACCAGAATCCTCTGGATTTTCATTTATTAACCACTCTTTATTTGGATATATTTGAGCTTCGCTAGAACAACTTAATAGAAACGAAACCACTAAAAAAACGCATATAAATTTCATTTAACTTATAATATTAATTACAAAACTAAGTTAATAAAGTTTTAGAAAAATACTAATATCTTATTCTGCTTCTGCTGTTTAATTTATTCAAGGTTTAGCTTTTCTATCAAACCTATACACAACGCCATTTTGTTTTATATGAAAAAATTTACAGTTTGAGTAATGTATAAACTCATAATCTAGGTCGTAATTAAATCCGCTTTCGCCTATAATATATTTATCATGAACATCAATATTTCCGAAAGGTGAAATACGCTTAAAAAAATACTCGTTTTCGATTTCTGTTTTATACAACTCAAACCAAGCACCAGCAGCAATACCAGCTAACCATTGCGCATTTTTATGCAACCCCGCAACTGGCTTAGGCTTTAATGTACCTATTAAATTTACTTTATGATGCTTTAACCGATCTAAAAAACAACGTAAATTTTCACTTTGCTGAGAACCTTTAAATTGAGTAATTACACCAACCTCTGAAGCTTGATAAGGATAATTTTCGGTATCTGCCAACAATACATTACCTACCGTACTTGGTGTAAACCATTTAGAGTTTTGTAAGCGTTTTTTAATTTTAACATCTGTTACTGATGCAATTAAAGTATCGGTAACAAATCGAGCACAGTTACAAGCTCCTTTAATAAAAGCAGCATACCTTATAAAATGCTTGTTTTGCATTTTGGTTATATGAACTCGCGCTTTTTGATAATTAACTGCTTTACAAACCGAAGCTACTAGTTTCCCATCGCCATGTGTTAATTTAGGGTGTGTTGCCAAAAACTTTAAAATAGCATCTAAATTTTTAATTGCATTATTTTCTATTTCAGCTTTTAAAGGAAAACACAACTCATTATCGGTATCGTTTCCTCGAACCCTACCGTTAGGTTCGGGAGTTATATAACGTCCAAAATCATGATATTCTAAAACTCCCGTTTCCTTATTAATAAGCACCAAAGCCGCATGGCCTGCTCGCAAATAATCTTTCTTACCAATACCTAAAAATCTTAAAAAAGGCGAGAACCACTCTTCAGAAACCATAACAATAGTATCTGGATAAGCCAATGTTAAAATAATACCTGTATTATCCATTAATTATTTCTGGAATATTAAATGTATTAGTAGTTACTCTATTGCTATTAAGACTTTCATATCGCATGCTAACCTTATTATCTTGTTTTTCAATTTGAGTTATACTTGTTGTTTTTACAAAACCTCTATCCATTATTACGCCATAATCCTTATTTTCAATATCGGTATCTTTATGAAACTTTAATACCGAATTTGCATTTAAAGTATTTAAGCCCTCAAAATTTTTAAACCATTGTTGGCGTTCGCGTTGCATACTTGCATTGTACAATGTTGAAGACGACCAAATTCTAGGCTCTAAAGGCAACTCTACAAAATGTTTACACTCACCATTCCAAACAAGCTCGAAAAATTTTAAACCAAAATTCCAATCGGCTATAACCATTGTAAAAGGCTCAATACCATCCAGATTATAAGATTGTACGGTTGCTTCAATATTATTAGCAATCATAAAATCATTAGCCACAACACCTCGGCTTTTCCTATAATTTGCTTGTCTTTTATGTTTTACAAAACCACCGTTTAGTACACAAACCACACGATTTTTTTCACTAACACCAATCCATGTACCTCCCTTTTTATCTTTTGGAAAAAGTAATTTTGTATTACTAATAGTATAAAATTCTGGGGTTAACGATACTCTGTCTGGGGCCTCGTCTCTGTTTGAAGTTAACACAAAGCTAGTTCTTCCTTTTGGTATTATTGTAACTGTACACATATAAAACGTAGTCTTAAAACGCATTGGCAACTTACAAAAAATAAATAAAATTTAACTTGCTTTTAAGAAGCCATAGCCTAAAATAATACTTTAATTATTCGTAAATTTGCTGCTCATTTACTGAAAATTCTATAACAAAAAATTAAAAATCATGGGAAAAGGCTTTTTTAATGTACCAATTGCTGTTAACGAACCTGTAAAATCTTATGCTCCAGGCTCGCCAGAGCGAGATGCAGTACTTAAGGCTTACAAAGCAATGTTTAATAGTCAAATTGATGTGCCTTTATATATAAACGGTAAAAATATAGAAACTGGAAATACCAGAACCATGTCGCCTCCACACGACCACCAGCACATTGTAGGAACCTACCATTTAGCAGAACAAAACCATATAGACGATGCCATTTCCACGGCTTTAGAAGCAAGAAAAACATGGTCTAAAATGCCTTGGGAACAACGCGCAGGTATCTTTTTAAAAGCAGCCGAATTAATTGCGGGCCCTTACAGAGCTAAAATTAATGCAGCAACCATGATTGCGCAATCTAAAACTATACATCAAGCAGAAATTGACGCTGCTTGCGAGTTTATAGATTTCTTACGTTTTAACGTACAGTTCATGACAGATATTTATATGGAGCAACCAGAAAGCACAAGCGATGCCTGGAACCGTATAGAATACCGTCCTCTTGAAGGATTTACTTACGCTGTAACCCCATTTAACTTTACCGCTATTGCAGGAAACTTACCAGCCTGTATGGCTTTAATGGGTAATGTTGTGGTTTGGAAACCAAGTGACAGCCAAATATATTCTGCAAAAGTAATTATGGATGTTTTTGAAGAAGCCGGTGTACCTCCAGGGGTAATAAACGTTGTTTTTGGAGACCCTGTAATGATTACTAATACTGTAATGGCAAGTCCAGATTTTTCTGGTTTACACTTTACAGGTTCTACATTTATATTTAAAGAACTTTGGAAACAAATAGGAAATAATATACATAACTATAAAACTTACCCAAGAATTGTTGGAGAAACTGGTGGTAAAGATTTTATAGTAGCACATAAATCGGCAAATGCTAAACAAGTAGCAACAGCCATAGTTCGTGGCGCTTTCGAGTTTCAAGGTCAAAAATGTAGCGCAGCATCTAGAGCTTATATTCCACAAAGCTTATGGAGCGAGGTTAAAAACTTTGTTTTAGAAGATTTAAAGTCTTTTAAAATGGGATCGCCAGAAGACATGAACAACTTTATTACCGCTGTAATTCACGAGGGATCGTTTGACAAATTAGCAAAATATATTGATGGCGCTAAAGCTGATGCTGATGCCGAAATTATTGCTGGCGGAAATTACGATAAAAGCAAAGGTTATTTTATTGAGCCTACTGTTATTGTTACCAAAGACCCTAAATACACAACAATGTGTACAGAACTTTTTGGCCCAGTAATTACTATATATGTATATGCAGATGACGCTTACGCGGAAACTTTAAAACTAGTAGACGAAACTAGTGAGTATGCACTAACTGGAGCTATCTTAGCTAAAGACCGCTATGCAGTTACACAAGCAACTGAAGCGTTACAAAATGCCGCAGGAAACTTTTATATAAACGACAAACCAACTGGAGCCGTTGTAGGACAACAACCATTTGGTGGCGCCAGAGCATCTGGAACTAACGATAAAGCTGGTAGTGCCCAGAACTTATTACGTTGGGTATCGCCAAGAATGATTAAAGAAACATTTGTAACTCCTACAGATTACAGATACCCATTTTTAGGAGAGTAATTCCTAAAAAAACACGCATATAAAAAGAGACTATCTAAGTTTAGATAGTCTCTTTTTTTTATTACCAATATTAAATTTTATAAAACAATGGCAATACTCAAATAATAAAACAAACTAATCTATAATTATTTTTTTATTTAACTTTCCTTGCTCTGTATTTAATTTTACAATATATGTTCCTGCTGCAACCGTAAAAGGTATAGACTCATTTATAGAAGAGTTTATCTTAGCCTCTAGTACATTTTGCCCTAGAACACTATACAAGCTTATATTTGAAACATATACACCATATTTATTAACTAACTTTAATTCGCCTGAATTAGAATCATAATACACTAAAACGTTATTTAAAACCTTACTTTCTTCTGTTACCGATAATGCATTTTTACTTTGAAATACAAGCGAAAACCTATCGTTATAAACTCCTGGATCTAAAAACAAATCGAACGAATTATTATTTATATTATACGTTTCGCCAGTTGAAGCATCTTTTATAAAAAGCGCTATGTTTTCATCAAAATTTTCGATAACATCCAGCTTAATCTTTATTATTCCAGCTTGTTTAACAACTAAACCTAAACCAAACTCTTGAGAGTCATCAAACTTATCTACGCCTTGTATTACAAATTTACTTTCATCAAAATACCAATACATATCCTCTTCTGCAACATCTGTCATAAAAGCATCGTAACCCATATCAAAGTCTATCGAAGCATTTTTATTAGCCCCAACAAGTATTTGTCTATGATAGCCTTTAGGAGACTGATACATTAATTTAATTCTAGGTGTATTATTGGTTTTATTATTTGCACTACTTTTCTTTTTATTTGTAGACGATTTTACAAACATTGATGTAGAACCATCTTCGGTTGCAAATACACGTTGGCTGTTTTTAAAAATAATATCGCCTCCATCTACAGTTACTATTGGTGTACCGTTATCATTATTAAAACCATCAATAGCTGTAGACACGAAAAAACCTTGATTTACAGCAACATATTGCCCTGGTATTTTTGTTCCTGTGGCTAGATTATTATTAATCCTAGCATCATTAGAAATAGCAATTGTACCACCTGTTAAATTTCTGGTTGCATAACCACCAACATACTCGGCTAATACATGACTATTTTGTTCTCCAAAATGATCCCAGAAATATAAGGCACCATTAAACACGGTTCCTGATGTATTATTCCCACCATCGGCTACACTTAAATTATCTAATATAAACTCTTCGGCATCAATGGCAGATGGATACGGGTTACCAACCAAACGCCCCACCTCGCCAGAAGAATTATCTAACTCTAAAGTAATATCGCCATTATTTGGTATTCCGGTAAACACATAGTTTTGCTCTAAAGAAATGGCTACTGCTCCTGAAGTACCTTTCATTGTAAAACCTTCGCCAGCTGCTAAAGGTGTTGATTCGTTTATTTTTGCCCAAGCATAATAATCATTAGCTGTGCCATAATATTTATTTAGCCAATATGTACTTATTGTTTTTGCAAAACCCGGTGGTGGAGGTGTACCACTACCATTTGGGTTTGCGCTAAATAATAAACTTTGGTAAAAAGCAGACAACGAACCATCATTTAAAAAGGCGGCAATAGAGTGACTTGCATTTGATGACGATATACCCGTACCTCGAGTTGCATTATTACCTGTTATTGGACCTACTGATGACGACCAATAGTTATAATTATATCCATTTGCAGTTCCTTGTTGGTCTCTTTCGATAAAACCTCCACTATCGGCATCAACAATACTCCCTTCGGTTTGTATTAATTGCGACTCGCCAACTAAATCAATTATTCCATCAACCTCTAAATAATGCGAAATGGTTAAACCTTGTCCAGAATTTGATTCGTCTAAAAACTCATTTGGATCTGCTATGGTTAACTTTCCTCCTGTTTGTTTTAATCCTAAAAGGGCTATATTTCTATCACCCGATGTGATATTATGAGATGTTTCAACAATATTCCAATCAATTACAGTTACACCATCTAAACTTAATGTATTTGGCAATACTTGATTGGCACTTGAACTCCATGTTGCTGGGTTATCCCAAGCACCATCTGCAATGGTAACGTATGGTGCAGGAATGGTTTGCGCATCAACAATTTCTTTATCTTTATCTAAATATCTTAATCTTAAAAAATATCTTTCGTCAGCCAAACCTTCAACCGTAGTTCCGTAAAACGAATTAAAGTTATAATATGTTCTTAGGTCGCTCCAAGGTATGGTTGTAACTTCATTACTTGTAGCTGCTTGAGGCAGTACTTTTCCGTTAACATAGTCTGTCCCGCTTACATCAAATCGCTCAATTTCTTGATTCATTAAATAGCGTACTTGATTTTGCGTAAGTCCTTGGTCCCAAATATAAACTTCGTCTATTTCTCCTAAAAACGGGTTTAATATATTGTCTTTATCCACATAAACAGCACCCACCGAAAACCTATTAAAATTAGGTGTTGGTGGTTCTACATTTTGTTCAGATTTATCTAAAACACCATCGATATATAAAAATATAGTTCCGCTTTTATATACAAAACTTACTTGATGCCAATTACCATCGTTTAACACCATTGTTGATGTAAACTTTGGAGTTACATCATCATCAATCATTACTTCTACTTGATTGGATGGGTTTAATCTTAATTGTAACTTATTTCCTTTTGCCATTATTGTTCTAGTATTTGCACTAGATGTATTTTTAACCCAAGCAGAAATTGTAAAAGCTTCTATATTTAAATTTACATTATACTCGCCAACTAAATAATCGTTAGCTCCAATAGCTACCGAACGATTTCCTGATAATTTAGAAACTTTAGCAAATGTGAAAAATTTAGTGCCATCAAAATCGTACCAGGTTTGCAAATTACCTGAACCATCTGCAACTAAAGGAATAACATCAATAATATCTGTATTAGCAAAAGCATCATTATCTGCCACAACCAAAGCATATTCTTCATTAGCACCTAAAGCAAACCCACTAAATGCAGCTTCGGGAATGCTTACAAAAACATTTTTAACATCGCCATTAACATCTTCAACAGATTCTATAATTTTCCATTGTCTATCTATTCGCGTTAATGCTGTTGTTATACCACTAGACACAGTTATTGTATTAGTATTTGTTCCTGTAAACACATCGTTATTACTTCCCCAAACTAAAAAATCGCCATCTTTTTTAAATTCGTTTACATTTTCGGTATTTGTTGGAAATATTCCATTTAAGCCTATAGTTACTTCGTTTAATTGGTTTAAGGTTTTTGATTGTTTTTGATTTAAATCTGAAATGGAATCTCTTCCTATTCCTGCAACATGATAATTATAGCCCGAATTTGCGGTAATATCCCAAACTGTAGAGTTAAAAGAATTAACATAGTTTTTTTGAGCCTCGACAGATGCCCCAAGTGTTACACCGTACTTAATAGCTAAATACGATTCTATTTTTTGCCTATCGGCATCACTTACGCGTTCGGCAAACGTAAAAATTTCAGCTACTCTACCATTTAAACTACCTTGAACATCAAAATTTCTTCCAATCCAATACTGAGACCCTAAAACAGTTGGAGGACCTGGTAAACCAACATTAACATAAGCCACATCGCTTACCGTACTAGTTGTTAATACGTTCGAATTATATAAAATTTCTTGCCCTGTAAGTAATACATCTGAATCATTTCTAACATTTATAATTCCAGCATTAGAGTAAGAGGTATTAATTACTGCTTTTCCATTAAAATTTACACCACCAGGGATATCTTGATTATACGATAGCGTTTCGTTAACAAACCTTCCTGAATAATCTCCAAAACCAACCCCTGTTAAATCCCCTGGTAAACCTGTAGAAATTCCTGCAAAAACCGTATTTCTTGGAGATGCGCTAGTTATCGTAGCATCAGGTATCATAACAATAAATATATCTTGACTATAAAAACCATTTGTTGTATTTTCTAGATACTGTTCTAGTGTGGCGCCATCGTTTTCAAACTTAATAACTGGGTTATAGTTAATATTATCTGTAGCATTATCTAAATATGTTGGTTGGTTTGCTACAACAGCCTGTGTTGCATTTTTAGAGTTTGTTCCTAAATCTGCCCAAACAGATACTTTTGATGCCGTTTCGGTAACACCACGAGTAGACTTTAACCATAATCTAAAATCGGCAACAACACCTCCTGGTCCAGGAATATTATAATCAAACATTTCGGCACTTACATCAAACGAATATGTAGTATTATCATTATTACTTATATTAATTGTAGAAGTAAGCGTACCAGACCCTCCAACTGGAGCTACAAACATAACCCTAAAAATAGCATAATCGTCTGGAGCAATGGAAGCCGTATAGGGCATAGGCACTAAAGTTGGAGACAATAAAAACCCATCTAAAACAAAATCGGACAATGATGATGTGATTGATGAAATATTAAGCGCACAAGTACCTGTATTGGTTATATAAAAATCTCTAACTACTACACCTCCTTCTTCAACAACACCAAAATAAGTTCCATTTTCATCAGAAGGTGTTGTATCTCCGTGTATTACATCGGCAGGTGGATTTCCACCAATAACTGAAATAATTGGAGAGGAATTTACTTGTAGTGTAAACGAAAAATCTGCTTGATTTCTAAGATGCACAGTAACCAATGAACTTGTAGAAGAACAAGAACCACTATCGTTTACAACAACAAAGTCCGACCATTTTTTCCAATTATTACAACTTTGCGACCTTACATCTCGTCCCAGATGATTATATCCGTAAATAGAAAAATCTGCAGTATTAGTAATAGTTACACCATCTACCCTAAGCCTATTACATCCCGCGGCTGTATTTGTAATTCTAAAATCTAAAGCACTACCTGCATTAATAGATATGGTAGAACCTGAAGCAACCACAGCCCCCCCTATAACCTCTACTTGTATAACTTGAGCATTACTAATAAAGCTAAACAACGTAACAATGAAAATTAAAAAAATTTTGGAGGGATTAATTTGTCTCATAAGAGTATATTATTTGAGTATTAAATAGATTCATGTTTTTTGTGTGAGACTAACGGTTTTTAATAACCGATAGGCAAATATAATATTTTTCAACGTTAAAACGCAAAAATAATCGACAAAATACAATAAATATTATTATTTTTCAATCATCTATGTAATATTTTAAATACAAATAGTAGTTAGCCAACTCATATCTTTTTTAGATAAATTTACAAGTACTAATCCTTTTTAGTATAAAAAATATGATTAACTTTAATTTTTAATTATGGCATATTTTTTGATAATTTATAATTAATGAAAAAACTATCTCTTCTCCTTATTTTAATCTTTCCTTTGCTTGCTATAAGTCAAGTAAAAAAAATTTATAGGAAAGCCCTTAGAACCACAGATTTAAATGAAAAAATAACATTACTTAATCAAGTTATTGAAGAAGACCCTAAAAACTTAGACGCCTATTTTTACAGAGCTTTAGCCAAAAACGACTTAGGCGAATACCATAGCGCTATTGTAGATTACTCTAAAATTATAGTTGAAGAACCAGATGCTGATACCTATTATAATAGAGGAAACTCTAAATACAGTATAAAAGATTTTGTAGGAGCAAAACAAGATTATGCAAAAGCATTAATGCTAGACGATAGTTTTATTGATGCTTTATACAGCTTAGCCTGCACTAAACTAGATTTAGCAGAATACGAAAATGCTATTAAAGATTTCTCTAAAGTCATTAAAAAAGTTCCAGACAACTCCAACACCTATATATTAAGAGCTACTGCTTATAAAGCCATAGAACAATTTAAAGATGCATTAACAGATTACTCTACAGCTATTTTAATAAATCCAAGTGCAAACAACTATTTTAATAGAGGTGCTTTTTTAGTAGATATTAAATATTATAAAGAAGCACATTCTGATTTAACAAAAGCTATAAAATTAAATAAAAATAATGCCTTTGCTTATTTTTATCGAGGCGCTTCTAGTTTACTACTAGGCACTTACACCAATGCTATAGCAGATTTTACTGAAGCCATAAAATTTGACACTATGGATTTTGATGCTTATTTAGGCTTAGCCATAGCATACTATAAAACAAACGACATAGCACTTGCTAAGTTAAATTTTAAAAGAGCAAACGCTATACTTATTCCAAGTAACGCCATCTCTTCTATAGAACAATATAATAATACATTTTGGTTTCACAATCAGTATTTCTACTTCAACAATGCCCTAAATAGTTTAGTAAAAATGAAATAGCTAACCTTTATATTTCATTGGTAGGTGAACCACTTTTTTTGTTTCGTAAAAATCTTCTTCAAAATAATCGCTTAAATTATAAATTGTGGTTGTTTTATAATCTTTAAGCTCTTCTGTAAGATCGCCTCCTTTTAGATATAAGATACCGTTTTTAAGCTCGTGGTTTTGTTGTTTTGCTATTTTCCCTTTTACCCAATGCACAAATGTTGGCATTGCTGCAACTGCTCTACTTACTATAAAATCATATTTTTCATCAATTGCTTCTACTCTACTGTGAGTCGTTTTTACATTTGTTAGTCCTAATCCAGTTGTAACCTCATCAACAACTTTTAACTTTTTAGCAATACTATCTACCAAATGAAACGAGCTATCTGGAAACAAAATAGCTAAAGGTATACCTGGAAAACCTCCTCCTGTACCAACATCAAGAATTTTAGTTCCTGCTTTAAAACTTAAAACTTTTGCTATCCCTAAGGCATGTAACACATGGCGTAAGTACAGCTCGTCAATATCTTTCCTAGAAACAACATTTATTTTCAAGTTCCAATCTTGATATAAGGATTCTAGTTTTTCAAATTTATCAATTTGATCTTCAGTAAGGTTAGGAAAATACTTTAAAATAAGTTTCATAAAACAACTAATATTTCATTTAATATATATTGATACCATATTTACATCACTCCTTATTATTAAAATAAAGATTTTAGTAATACATATCGCATCAATGTTAAATTTTCAACAAAAATATGCTTTTCGCATACATTTTTTTACATAAAAACGTTCTTTGTTGCGTTGGATAATACATATCTTTGCCCTTAGATTTGTATAAACCTATTTTATAGCAATCTAGATTAAACTAAATATTATGAATAAGCAAGCCCTTTCATTTTCAAGAAAAGATCCTGCAAAATTTTTTAAAACCTTAAATAAACGTGTTAACGATTACTTTAAGGAGAACAATATAAAGCGAACTGGTAATTGGAAGCTATATACCAAAGCTATTATAATGTTTGCATTACTAATAGTTCCGGTAGTTTTAATTTTAACTATTAATTTACCTGCTTGGGCACAAATATTAGGTATGGTAATTGTTGGCATTGGTATGGCCGGAGTTGGCATGAATGTTATGCACGATGCAAACCATGGCTCGTTTTCTAGTAAAAAATGGGTAAACAAATTAATGGGAAGCAGTATTTACATTTTAGCAGGAAACGACTATAATTGGAAAGTACAACACAACGTATTGCATCACACATATACTAATATTCAAGGCCACGATGAAGATATTGATGCTGGAAGAATTATTAGATTTTCAAAGCACGCTAAATGGTTTAAATTTCATAAATATCAAAAATATTACGCCTTCTTTTTGTATGGTTTATTAACAGCAAATTGGGCTATTACTACCGATTTTACACAAACATACAAATACCTTAAAAGAAAATTAGCTTATGGCAAAATGCCACATCCGGCAACGCAATGGACTAAACTTATTATAGGTAAAATTGTATACTACTCTATTTGGGTAGTACTTCCTTTATCATTAGGTTTTGCATGGTGGGAAGTTTTAATTGGCTTTTTTGTTATGCACTATACCGCTGGTATTATATTAAGTGTAATTTTTCAATTAGCTCATGTTATGCCAAATACCGAAATGCCTTTACCCGATAAAGAAGGGAACATGAAAAATACTTGGGCTATTCACCAATTATTTACAACATCAAACTTTTCTCCTAAAAGCTGGTTAGTTGGGTTTTATACTGGTGGGCTAAATAGGCAAGTAGAACACCATTTATTTGCTAACATAAGTCATATTCATTACTCTAAAATAGCAAAAATAGTTAAAGAAACAGCTCAAGAATTTAGTTTACCATACAACGAATACAACACCTTTATACAAGCTGTAGCAGAACATTACAATCAATTAAAAATACTTGGTAAAAAACCTAGTATTGCTTAAAACATATACTTACTTTTCAAAATAAATAACCACAAATGCAATTACTATCCGATAGAATTTTAAACATGGCTACGTCTGCCACTTTAGCAATGGCAGCAAAAGCAAGAGAACTTAGAGGTGAAGGAAAAGATATTATTGGCCTAAGTTTAGGAGAGCCAGACTTTAATACACCAGACTTTATTAAAGAAGCAGCTATCCAAGCTGTTAATGATAATTACAACTCGTACACACCGGTAGATGGTTATGGCGAATTAAAAGATGCCATTATTACAAAATTTAAGCGCGATAATAATTTAACTTATACACCATCTCAAATTGTTGTTTCTACAGGTGCAAAACAATGTTTAGCAAATGTTGCAGGTGTAATGCTTAACGAAGGGGATGAAGTGCTTTTACCTTGCCCTTACTGGGTAAGCTATTCTGATATTGTAAAACTTTACGACGGGGTTCCTGTTGAAGTAAAAACATCTATCGATACAGATTTTAAAATGACTCCAGAGCAACTTGAAGCTGCTATTACGCCCAAAACAAAAATGGTTTGGTTTAGCTCGCCTTGTAACCCAAGTGGTTCTGTTTATAGTAAAACAGAGCTAAGAGCTTTGGCCGATGTATTAGTAAAACACCCAAATATTTATGTTGTTTCTGATGAAATTTATGAGCACATAAACTACGGTCAAGGCCATGCTAGTATGGCAGAATTTGAAGACATGTATAACAACACCATTACTGTAAACGGCGTATCTAAAGCTTTTGCTATGACTGGTTGGCGTATTGGATATATTGGCGCTCCAGAAAAAATCGCTAGAGCTTGTAACAAATTACAAGGACAAATGACTAGTGGTGCCAACTGTATAGCACAACGTGCTGTAATTACAGCTTTAAACGAACCACCTTCTCGTGTTCAATATATGATCGATGAGTTTAAAGAACGTCGTGATTTAATACTAGGTTTAGTAAACAATATTGAAGGCTTTAAAGCAAATACTCCAGATGGTGCTTTTTATATCTTCCCAGATGTAACACATTTCTTTGGAAAAACTTTACGAGGAAAGAAAATAAATAATGCTACCGATTTTTCTTTATACTTATTAGAAGAAGCCCTTGTAGCTACTGTAACTGGTGAAGCTTTTGGAAATCCAAACTGTATTAGAATTTCTTATGCTGCCTCTCAAGAACAAATTATTGAAGCTATAAAACGTATAAAAGAAGTTGTTAGTTAATAAACAAAAACTTTAATATTATAAAAAGCTACTATTTTATTTTAGTAGCTTTTTCTTTTTTAAAGACTCCTATTTAACGCTAAAAAATTAATTAAAAATTAAAAGAATAGCTGTTAAAAATACGGATAACTTTAATGATGTTTCCATAATACAACTTGTAGCATAGCCTCTACTCTTAATTTGCTGTCTTAAATTAAAAATTGATGCTGCCTTATTCGCTTTAAAATTAGATTTAACCACCTGCTTATATCGAGATGTTAAAAACCCTGACGGCTTATTAATTAAATCTTCTTTTTGTTTAGTTACGTTTTTAACTTTTTTGGTTGATAATACTAATTCCATGATTGATGATTTTTAATACCGAAAACAAAATCGGTATATGTTGGTTATATAATACAGACGAATGACACGAAAAAATGTAACACACTAAATCATGAAAATCAACCAACTAATAAAAAAAACTCACTTTAAAAACAATAAAAAAACGCCGTATAAACTAAGAAACATTACAACACGCATCATATTAATACGATTAATAAAAAATTAAAAATACAATAGTGAATTTATCTATTTCGCCAGAAAAAAGGGGTAAATAAGATAAGAACAGTAAATAACTCTAAACGCCCTATAAGCATTAAAAAAGAAGCCCACCATTTACCTAAAGGCGGTAATGCTGCATAATTATTTACAGGACCAAAATCGCCTAAAGCAGGACCTACGTTACCCAAAGTAGAGGCCGCCAAACCTATTGCCGATTTAAAATCTAAACCAAACATTGAAAAAACTAAAGACCCAATAATAAACGATAACATATATAAAATAAAAAAGCCAAGAATATTAAATACAATATCGCCAGAAATGGCTCTTTTATTATAACGAACAGGAACTATTGCACTTGGATGAAGCGTACGCTTAAACTCTAAAAAACCATTTTTAATTAATATTAAATGACGAACAACTTTTACCCCTCCAGATGTACTTCCTGCCGAGCCTCCTAAAAACATAAGACCGAAAAAGAAAACTACTAAAAAGGGTGTCCATAACGTATAATCTGCCGTTACGAATCCTGTTGTTGTGACAACAGAAATAACTTGAAATAATGCATGCCTAAACGCACTTTCAGCCTGTCCCCAAACCATTGGATGTGCTATTGAAGAAGCCGACACATCTGCTCTAAAATAAATTATAACCGATGCTATTATTGTAAAAATGGCAATAAACTTAAAGTACAATTTAAACTCTTCATCATGTATAACCTTTTGCACTTTCCCTTTAAAAGCAAAATAACTTAGCACAAAATTTGTACCAGCTAAAAACATAAAAAGAATAATAATATACTGGATAATAGGCTTATTATTCCAATAAGCAACACTTGCATTTTTTGTAGAAAAACCACCTGTAGACAAAGTACATAAGGCATGATTTATAGCATCAAAAAACGACATTCCTGCAACACTTAGCAATAAAGTTTCTGCAGCAGTATAACCAAAATATATTAGCCATAAACGTTTAGCTGTATCTGTAATTCTTGGGTGTAGTTTGTCGGCACTAGGTCCAGGAGCTTCGGCTGCAAAAAGCTGCATACCTCCAATGCCCAGCAAAGGCAATATAGCTATTGCCAATACAATAATTCCCATACCTCCAATCCAATGGGTTAAACTTCTCCAAAACAACACGCCTTTTGGCACAGCTTCTATATCGTTTAAAATAGAAGCTCCAGTTGTGGTGTAACCAGACATAGTTTCGAAAAAAGCATTTGTAAAGCTAGGTATACTTTCTGTAAAAACATATGGTAAAGCACCAGACAAAGACATAATAATCCAGCCAAAGCTAACCACTATATAGCCTTCACGCTTATTCATCTCTTTATTATGCTTTTTTGTAAATAGCATAGCAATAACCCCAACTATTAAAGTTGCAATTCCTGCTAAAAATATTTGAAAGGTAACACCATCTTTATAAATTAAACTTATTAAGGCAGATAGTAACATGAAACCACCGTTAAACAATAACAGAAGTCCTAAAAAATGAAAAATGATTTTGTAGTTTAATTTCATCTTAACGGAATAATTTTTCAACACCTTTTATAGACTGTAATAAACTACAAACTACAACCCTATCGCCTTCCTGTATTTTAAAATCGCCTAAAGCAATAACACCTTCTCCATTTCTAACCACACCTCCAATAATTGCAGACCTAGGAAAATCAATGTTTTTTATGTATTTATTACAAATTGATGATGTTGCTTTAACCTCAAACTCTAACAACTCGGCATTCATGTTACTTAATTTTGTCATAGCAACAACCTCGCCTTTACGAATGTATCTAAATATATTATTTGCTGCTAACAGCTTTTTATTTATTAGTGTCTCTATACCTACAGAGTGAGAAAGCTCAAAATAATCCATATTTTCAACCAAGGCTACAGTTTTTTTTACGCCTTTAGATTTTGCAACTAAACAAGACATGATGTTGGTTTCAGAGTTTGCTCCTACTGCTATAAAGGCATCCATGTCGCATATATTTTCTTCATCAAGTACATCTACATTTCTACCGTCACTTTGTATTACTAACACGTTAGGCAAATCGTCGGCAATATCAAATGCACGTTCTTTGTTAGCTTCAAAAAGCTTCACATTAAACCCTTTTGCACTTAAATCTCTTGCTGTTTTGTATCCTATTTGGCTTCCAGATAAAATCATAACATTTTTCATTTCGCTATTAGATTTTCCTGTAAGCTTACACAGTTCTTCTCCGCCACCTTCAGAGGTAATAAACACAACATTATCGCCTCTTTTAAATTCGGTATCTCCTCTTGGTATAATGGTATACTGTGTTCCAAAACGCTGAATGGCTATGGGTACAAAGTGTAATTCTGGAAAAATTCTAGCTGCATCTTTAACGGTTTTTCCAACAAACGATGCAGAGCTTGAAAGTGTTAATCCAACCATAGTTAATGCGCCTTCTTCAAACTCGTAAGTATCATTAAAGGACGATTGTTTTAGCGATAATTCTATTTCGGCTGCGGCTAAAGATTCTGGCGATATTAACTCATCTATTCCAAATTTAGTAAACCCTACTTCATCTTTATGATGAATAAATTCTGTATTGCTTATTCTGGCAATGGTTTTTTTAGCGCCCAATTGTTTAGCTAAAACACAAATAGTAATGTTTGTGGTTTCGCTTGCTGTAACTGCTATAAATAAATCGCAATTATCTACATGTGCTTCTTTTAAAATGGCTATCGAGGTTGAATCTCCTCTTATAACTTTTATATCTAGGTGCGTGTCTGCATAAGCTAAACTCTCTTTATCTGTGTCTATTAAAGTAATCTCTTGAGATTCGTAAGACAGCAATTTGGCTAAATGAAATCCTACTTCACCAGCTCCAGCAATAATAATTTTCATTGTTTATTTATCATAAAAAGTACCACAAAGATACTATAAATTAGATATTTCATCATAACTTCAATTCAATATAATTATTTATACTCCTGTTATGTAATACTTTTGTAAAAGATTATCTTTGCTGAAAATTTTTAAGATTTGTCAAAAATAAAGCCTTACAAAAACAGCGACTTAGGAAAAAAGGAGCAAGTAACAAAAATGTTTGATACCATTTCTGGAGATTACGATGGTTTAAACCGTGTTATCTCTTTCGGGATAGATGTTAAATGGCGCAAAAAAGTGGTTAATTTGATTAAAGAAACTAACCCAGACTCTATTTTAGATATTGCTACAGGAACTGGCGATTTAGCCATTAACCTTGCCCAAACCAGCGCAACCAAAATTATTGGTTTAGATATTAGCAGCGGAATGTTAGAAATAGGAAAGCAAAAAATTTTAAAAAGGGCTTTAAACAATACAATAGAAATGGTTTTAGGTGATTCTGAAAACATGCCTTTTGATGATAACTCGTTTGATGCTATAACCGTTGCTTTTGGTGTTAGAAACTTTGAAAACCTAGAAAATGGCTTAAAAGAAATTTACAGAGTTCTAAAACCAAACGGTACTTTTGTAATTTTAGAAACATCTATGCCTACTAAAACACCATATAAACAAGGTTATAATTTTTACACAAAAAACATATTACCATTAATAGGAAAGGTTTTTTCTAAAGACAGAAGTGCGTATAAATACTTATGCGAGTCTGCTTCTGTTTTTCCTTTTGGAGAAGCTTTAAACAATATTTTACGTAATATTGGGTTTATAAATGTTGAAGATTTTCCACAAACATTTGGTGTGGCAACAATTTATAAATCGTCTAAGTAACTTTATGAAGTATTTTCTTGCATTAATATCATTTTTATTTATCATTAAAACCTCTAATGCTCAACTATTTAAAAAAGAAAAAGTGAGTTATGATGCCAACCAAGGTAGAGGCTCTACAGATAACAATTTATTACGTTGGGGTTATTATTTAGGTATTAATAACTACGATTTTAATTTTGATTATAATGAAGATTTACGCGATATATATGTAAAAAAAAGCCCCGGTTTTAGCGTAGGTTTAATTGGTAATTTACGAGTAAATAAATTTATTGATGTACGCTTAGAACCAGGTTTATTAATAACCACAAGAGAACTTTATTATAGCCAAGAATGGTTTGAAGGTGTGCCAGATGTTAAAGCATCAGATTTAGTTAGAGAGGTAAAATCTACATACATCCATATTCCGCTTTTATTAAAACTTTCAACAAAACGCATTAATAATTTTAAACCCTTTATTGTTGGAGGGGTTTCAACAGCATTAAACTTATCGAGTAACGAGAATAACCCAGAAGACAATAATAATGGGCAATTTAGAACCACCAAAAACTCTATTTTTTACGAACTAGGTTTTGGTATAGACTTTTATTTTTACAATTTTAAATTCACACCTTCTATACGCGGGCTTTTTGGTATTAACGACGAACTCGTTAGAGATGAAGACCCGAATAGTCCCTGGACCTCGAACATTGCGGGCATGCAAACTCGTGGTGTATTTATTAATTTTACTTTTCAGTAAAACTTACCTTCTAAACTCACTTAATAATATAGCTGTTGCAGTAGCTACATTTAAACTTTCGGTAACTTGTAAAGCTCCAAACCGAGGGATTGATATTTTTTCTGTTACAACAGCTTCAACCGCTTTTGTTACACCATTAGCCTCGTTACCCATTACTAAAATTCCGTTTTTAGGCAACTCTTTTCTATAAACATTCTCGCCTTCCATAAAAGCTCCAAAAACAGGCAAATCGCTTGCTTTTAAAAAAGGTACCAAATCTACATAACTAATATTAACTCTAGTTATAGAGCCCATAGTAGCCTGTATAACTTTAGGGTTAAAGCAATCGACAGTTTCGTTACTACAAACCAAATCTGTTACACCAAACCAATCGCACAACCTTATTATAGTGCCTAAGTTACCCGGATCTCTAACCGCATCAAGCGCTATAACCAACCCCGATTTACCAATGGGTTTAGGTTTCGGAATTTTAAAAATAGCTAAAGCCTTATTAGGCGTTGTTAAAAAACTAATACGTTTTAAATCCGTTTCAGATATTAACACCTCATTTTTGGCATTAATATTGAACGACTCTGTTGTATATAATTTATTAAGCTCTAAATTAGATTGCAAAAGTTCTGTTATTGTTTTAACACCTTCAACAACAAAAAAACCCTCTTGCTGCCTATATTTTTTTTGCTTTAAACGCGTTATTATTTTTATTTGACTTTTAGAAAGCATTTATAAATTTTATGTTTAAATAATGTATTTTTGAACCGAATATTAAACATTCTAGTTACAAACTTACAAATACTGTTTTCTTTTAAAGTCTAAAACTTAAATTAACTATAATTTCTTTTGAAAAAACCACTCTTATACATATTAGTTTTAATATTATTTACCAGCATTTTTCTCTCTTGTAATGCTGTAAAAAGAGTAGCCGAAGATGAATATTTACTTAATAAAACATCGGTTATAGTTAATAACGAAAAAAACAATGCCGAAATAATTAACAACTTATTGTACCAAAAACCCAACAGAAAAATTTTAGGTATTCCTTTAAGATTACACATTTATAATACGGCTAGAAAAAATAGAGACTCACTTTTCGAGGCATGGCTAGATAAAAAACCAAACCGCAGGACTCGTTTAGAAAAAAAGTATTCTAAAAAACAAATAAACAAACTAAAAAACTCTGCCATAGGGTTTAATAATTGGTTAAAAAAAACTGGAGAAGCACCAACCATAGTTAATAATGAAAAAACTAAACGTTCTGTAAAACGTCTTGAAGATTATTATGTAAACAATGGCTGGTTTAATGTTAAAGCAAATTACAATATTGAAAAAAATGATAAAAAGCGTGCAGAAATAACATACAATGTTAATACTGGACCTGCCTTTTTAATTGATTCTATATCAAAAAACATAAAATCTCCAGTAGTTGATTCGTTATATCTAAATATTCAAAAAAATGCATTAATTAAAAAAGGAGAGCAATATAAAACTACTAATTTTGAGCAAGAACGCGATAGAATTTCTAACGAATTAAGAAACTTAGGAGTTTACCATTTCAACCAAGATTATATAACTTTTGAAATGGATACCATTGGCACAAACAAAAAGGTTAATGTAGGTCTTAAAATTCAAGATAGAGCTATAAGAACTTTAGATTCGGTACGACGAGAACCATTTAAAATATATAAAATTAGCGATGTTAATATAATTACCGATTATACTTTTGAGAACCGCAACAAACCCTTTCAAGACTCTATCTCTTACGGTAGTTATAAACTGTACAGTTATGGCAAAATGCGCTACCGCCCAAAAGCAATAACCGATGCTGTTTTTATTACACCCGGAAAAGTTTTTAGAGATATAGACCGAACAAGAACCTATAGATATTTAAATGAATTACGCACATTTAAATACCCTAATATAGAATATACTGAAAATCCAAACTATACACTAAGCGACACTATAAGATTAACACCATTAAAAAAGTTTAGCCTAGGGTTTAGTGCAGATGTATCTAAAAGTAATATCCAAACCATTGGCTTTTCGCTAAACCCTAGTTTACAAATAAGAAACGTTTTTGGTGGCGCAGAAACCCTCGAAATATCTGGAATAGCTTCTATTGGAGCATCGGATGATTTAAGAGAAGACAACGATCCTTTTTTCGACATAAACGAATACGGCGCCGATTTAAAATTAACAATACCAAGAATATTTTCTCCGTTTTATACCGAAAACATCATACCAAAATACATGTCGCCTAGCACCAGAATAGGCTTAGCTACCACCAGCCAGACCAACATTGGCCTAGACAAACAAACCATTAGCGGAAACTTTAGCTACAATTGGTACCCAAACAAAAAAGTTACAAACAGGCTAGATTTATTTAACGTTCAATACGTAAGAAACCTGAAAACCGAAAACTATTTTAAAATTTACGACAACTCATTTAATGCTTTAAACGAAATTGCTAAAAACATAAATTACATTAATAATACTGATGATAATTTAAGCATACCCGAAGGTGCCAATCAATTTATAAGTTACGTTTTAGGCACTCCTACTCCAACAGAAATCTCATCAGCTCAACTGCAAACAGTAAATAACATTAACGAGCGTAAAACCCGATTAACAGAAAACAACCTTATTTTATCGTCTGCCTTTAGTTTTACAGAAGACAATAGAGTTAATTTATTTGATAACGATTTTTCAATATTTCGCTTTAAATTAGAACTTGCAGGAAACCTATTAGCTAGTACATCGAAACTATTAGGACTAAAAAAAGACACCGACGAACGATACCAATTATTAGATGTTGCTTTTTCGCAATATGTAAAAACAGAACTTGATTATATAAAACACTGGGATTTAGGCAAAAAAAATGTACTTGCAACAAGAGCATTTTTTGGCATTGCTATTCCTTACGGAAACTCAAACAGCATACCCTTTGCTAAAAGTTTTTTTGGTGGCGGACCAAACGATAACCGAGCATGGTCTGCATATAACCTAGGCCCTGGAAGTTCTGAAACCACTAACGAATTTAATGAAGCCAACCTTAAAATTGCATTAAGCGCAGAACAACGCTTTAATTTATTTGGCGATTTAAACGGAGCCATTTTTGTTGATGCCGGAAATATTTGGAATGTTTTAGATAATGTAGAAGATGATAGAGCTACTTTTTCTGGGCTAAATTCGTTAAAAGACATAGCCATAGGCTCCGGACTTGGCCTACGATACGATTTTAGCTTTTTTGTTTTTAGGTTCGATGTTGGATTTAAAACCTACGACCCTTCATACCGAGAAAAAAACAGATGGTTTAATAATTACAACTTTGCCAATGCCGTTTATAATATTGGTATTAACTATCCTTTTTAGCAGTAATTTACACTTAAATTTACTATAACGTTTTAGTGTTATTTTATAGTTTTCAAACTATAAAACACCTCTTGATTATCTAAAATTTGATTACTTTTGGTATTAACTATTTACTAAATCATATTTTAAATAAAAAAAATGGGACACAACATAAAACCAGGAGTAGCTACAGGCAAAGAAGTTCAAGAAATTTTTAACCACGCAAAAGCGAACAATTATGCTTTACCAGCAGTTAACGTAATAGGATCAGACACTATAAATGGTGTTTTAGAAACTGCTAGAGATTTAAATGCCCCAGTAATTATACAGTTCTCTAATGGAGGCGCTCAATTTAATGCAGGTAAAGGCTTAAGTAACGATGGCCAAAAAGCAGCTATAGCTGGTGCCATTGCAGGTGCAAAACATGTACATACTCTATCCGAAGCTTATGGTGTTCCAGTAATTTTACATACAGACCATTGTGCAAAAAAACTATTACCTTGGATTGATGGTTTATTAGACGCTAGCGAGGTACATTACAAAGAAACTGGTAAATCATTATTCAGTTCTCACATGATTGACCTTTCTGAAGAACCTTTAGAAGAAAACATAGAAATCTGTAAGCAATACTTAGAAAGAATGTCTAAAATGGGCATGACTCTAGAAATAGAATTAGGTATAACAGGAGGTGAAGAAGATGGCGTTGACAATACCGATGTTGATGATTCTAAACTATACACACAACCAGAAGAAGTAGCCTACGCCTATGAAGAATTAAGCAAAGTAAGCGACCAATTTACAATTGCAGCAGCTTTTGGGAACGTACACGGTGTTTATAAGCCAGGAAACGTAAAACTAACTCCAAAAATTTTAAAAAATTCTCAAGAGTTTATTTCAGAAAAATATGGTGTTGAGCATAATCATATAGATTTTGTATTCCACGGCGGATCTGGTTCTACAGTTGAAGAAATTAGAGAAGGTATTAGCTATGGTGTAATAAAAATGAATATCGACACCGATTTACAATATGCTTTTATGAGTGGTATTAGAGATTATATGGGAAGTAAATCTGAATATTTAAAATCTCAAATTGGAAACCCTGATGGTGATGATTCTCCAAACAAGAAATTCTACGACCCTAGAGTTTGGTTACGCGAAGGCGAAAAAACGTTTGTAACTAGACTAAAAAAGGCATTTGAAGACTTAAATAATGTAAACACCTTATAATTAATAAGGACTTATATTACAAATATAAAAAAAAGACTCTGCAAAACACAGAGTCTTTTTTTGTTTAAACACTAAAAAACAGTATTTTACAATTATTAAACTAATAAAATTAGTAGCGCATTACCTCAAAAATAAAAAAAGGTTTAATTTTGTGCCCACGTTTTTGTTAAACACTTTTTATTTAAAAATAAAAACAATAATAACAAATACATTAGTAACCCTAAGAAGTGTTTTCGGTAATTCGAAAACTTAAAGTCTAAAATAGTAAACCAATCCGAGTATTAATTCAAGGATTTAAAACAATAAAGTAATATGTCTTGGTTTAAAAGAAAAACAAAAGGAATAACAACAAAAACCGAAGAGAAAAAAGACACCCCTAAAGGGCTGTGGTATAAATCTCCAACAGGTAAAATTGTTGATACAGAAGAATTAGAACAAAATTTTTATGTAAGTCCTGAAGATGGCTACCATGTTAGAATAGGAAGTAAAGAGTATTTCGAAATACTTTTTGATGATAATAAATTTAAAGAATTAGACGTTAATTTAGAATCGAAAGATCCTCTAAAATTTGAGGACACAAAAAAATATCCAGAACGTTTAAAATCTGCTCAAGACAAAACAAAACTTAAAGACGCCGTTAGAACTGCTGTTGGAAAATCTAAAGGAAAAGATCTTGTAGTAGCCTGTATGGATTTTGCTTTTATTGGCGGCTCTATGGGAAGTGTTGTAGGAGAAAAAATTGCTCGAGCAGCAGATTATGCCTTAAAAAACAAACTACCATTAATGGTTATTTCTAAATCTGGGGGCGCTAGAATGATGGAAGCTGCTTTATCTTTAATGCAATTAGCTAAAACATCTGTAAAACTTGCTCAATTAGCAGATGCTGGGCTACCTTACATATCGCTATGTACAGATCCAACAACAGGTGGTACAACCGCATCATTTGCTATGTTAGGCGATATTAATATAAGCGAACCTGGAGCTTTAATTGGTTTTGCAGGGCCAAGAATTGTAAGAGATACTACTGGTAAAGAACTACCTGAAGGATTCCAAACTTCGGAGTTTTTGTTAGAACATGGCTTTTTAGATTTTATAACCTTACGTAAAGATTTAAAAAACAAAGTAAATCAATATTTAGATTTAATATTAAATGAGCCTTTAAGAGCTTAATTATGCTTAAACTATAGTTTTAATAAAACCTTGATAGGCGCCCATTAATAAAGGAGACTATCAAGGTTTTTTTGTTTTCTATCCTGCCTTATGCAACTTAAAATAAATTAAAAACTCAGTACCAACGCCTACCTTACTTCTTAGTTCTATTTTTCCTCCTAAAGATTCTATTTGGTTTTTTGTTATAAATAACCCTACACCTCTAGAATCTTTATTTTTATGAAATGTTTGATAAAGTGAAAACACTTTTTCCCCATACATTTCTAAATCTATACCCAAACCATTATCTTTTACACTTAAAACTACGTACTTATTTTCTAACTTGGTTGTTAACTCTATATGGCAAGAACGATTTTTTGCTTTATACTTTATAGCATTAGTTAATAAATTAAGTAGTATACTATCTAAATAAGCTTCAATCCCTAAAACAAACAGTTGTTTATCTATTTTATTTTCAATTAAGCAATGGTTATTTTTTGCTAAAGATTTAACAACATACATAGCTTTTACCGAGAAATTATGTAAGTTAAGCGCTTTTAATTCTGTTTTATCAAATCTAGAAAACTTTGCTATTTCGGTTAAATGAATTACCGTTTCTTGCAGATTACTTATAGCTTGTTTTAAAGACACAAAAGACTCATTTGTATTTGTTTCGGCAATTTCATCTTCAACAAACCCTGTTAAAGTCATTAAATTAGAAGAATGTGTTCTTAAATTATGGGTTATTATTCTTGAAAAATTTAAAAGTCTTTCATTTTGTTCTTTTACAACACTAGCAATTATCTTTTTTTCTTCGTTTTTCTCCTTTTGCGCGGTAATGTCTTGAACTTGAGAAATAAAATATTTAGGCGCCTGGTTTTTATCTCTTACTAAAGATACCGATAGCTGAGCCCACACCATATTGCCATTTTTTTTAAAATAGCGTTTTTGCATTTTATAACTTACAATCTTACCGCCTAATAGCTTATTTAATTTTCTTAAATCAACTTTCAAATCATCTCTGTGTGTAATGTCTTGAAACGTTAATTTTAAAAGTTCGGCTTCAGTATAACCTAGTAAACTACATAGGCTATTACTAACAACAAGCCATTTTCCGTCTAGGCCAACAATAGCAATTCCGTGGTAAGCATGTTTAAAAATTTCAGGTAATAAATTTGAATCTAAGGCATCTGCAATTATTTCTTTCATGTAAAAATATAAGAAAAATTTTACTATAAATATAGTAAAAAAATTACAAAAAAAATAATTACAACTTATTAAACAATATAATCAGCTATTTAGATTTAGCAACAAAACCTGAAAAATAAAGTGGTATTAGGCACTTTTAAGATAAATTGAAAATTCGCTTCCTACATCAACCTTACTGGTTACTGCAACTTTGCCTCCTAAAGATTCTATCTGGTTTCTAGTTATAAATAACCCCAAACCAATAGCATCTTTGTTTGAATGAAATGTATTATACATTTGAAAAAGTTTATCGCCATACTTTTCCATATCTATTCCTATCCCATTATCTCCAACTTTAAAAATTACATATTCATCTTGAACAGATGCTGATAACCTTATTTTTGGTAAACGTTTGTTAGACCTATATTTTATGGCATTTGTTAAAAAATTTAGAATAATACTATCTAAATATGCTGGTATGGCTTTAACACACAAATCTTCTTCAATGTAATTAATAATAGTTGTATTTGTATTTTTAGCCATGGCCGTAATATTATAAATAGATTTTTCTACATAATCATACAGGTTTAGTACTTGTATTTGACTTGCTTCTACTGTTTTTATTTTAGCTACATCGGTTAAATGTGAAACCGTTTCTTCAAGGTTAGCAATGGCTTTTTTTAACAAATCGAAATTTTCATTTTGGCATAAAATTTTATTTTCATCCTCTAGAAAACCCGCTATTGATGATAAATTTCCTGAATGCGATCTTAAATTATGTGTAATAATATTAGCAAAAGATGTAAGTCTCTCATTTTGCTCTCTTACTACCCCAAGCATCATTTTAAGTTTATCTTGGTTTCTTTTACGCCCTGTGATATCTGATAGTTGCCAAATCATATTACTCGGTTCTCCTTTTTTATTTATAATTAAAGACACCGATATTAAAACCCAAATTATAGTTCCGTCCTTATTGAAATACCTTTGCCTAACACGATAGCCTTCTATTTTACCTTGCATTAGTCTTTCGTACTTTTTTTGATGCACTCCTAAATCTTCTCTAAAAACAATATTTTCTATATTCATATTAAACAATTCATGCCTAGAGTATCCAAATAAATTACAAATACTGTCATTTACTTTTATCCAATCGCCATCTAATGTTAAAATAACAATGCCATCATATGTATTATTAAAAATTTGTTCTAAGAAATCGTAGGTTTCAGGAGAGTTAACCCGAGGATATAGCTTTTTCATGGGTATAAATTATAAGTTGCTAGTTTGCAAACGGTTAAATAATCATTAAAAAACTTTAACACTTTTAATTTAGGAATAGAAATTACAAAAAAAACCTTACAAAAACAAGAATATTTTTTTTATATAATAAAGATTTACAACACTTTACAACAAAAACCAGAAAAAAGCAACTAATTGCTTTTAACCTACAAAACCACTTATAAAAATATTTTTTACAGTATACCCCCACAAACACTAATATTTAAAGAGGCACACTTCATTAAAAGTGTAATATAAAAGCCTCATTTTTCTTAAATACTAACTAAAAATGCACTTCATCTATAAAATTCTAAAAAAATAAGATAAATCCCATGTTTTAAAAGAAAATTCCTATATTTTTTTTAAAAAATTATATATATTGACATTGTGTTTACAAAGGCTAAAATATTCTCCCTAACAGATTTTTCTTTGTAAATATTATATTTAGTAAAAACAAATTAGTCTGCAACAATTAAATGGAACAAAAAGAAAGCAGTTTTTACACAGTAGGTATAGGTGCCTCGGCTGGAGGATTAAAGGCACTACAAGAACTTTTTGACAGTATACCTTCTAATACAGGCATGGCTTTTGTAATTATACAACACCTTTCGCCAGATTTTGAAAGCTTAATGCCCGAACTATTAAGCAAGCATACAAGCATGCCCATTTATACTGCAAAAGAAAAACAAAATTTAAAGCCAAATTGTATTTATTTAAATATAAGAACCAAAAACTTACAAATTAAAGGCTCTAAATTACACTTACAAGATAGAGACCCAAAAAGCAAATTAAACTTACCGATAGACATTTTTTTCCATACTTTAGGTGAAGAATTTAAAGACAAAGCGGTTGCTGTAATACTATCTGGCACAGGGTCCGACGGTTCTAGAGGCATTAGAACAGTTAAAGAAAGTGGTGGCACTATTATAGTTCAAAACCCAAGCAATGCGCAATTTAATGGCATGCCAAACTCTGCAATAAATACAAATACTGCAGACTACATTTTAAACATAAAAGAAATTGCAAATACTTTAGTAAAAAAACCAACAAAACTCCCTTTAATAGATACAAACACAAATTATATTGATGAGGTTGAAAATAATATTAAAAAAATACTAACAAATGTTTTTAAGTTTTCTGGTATAGATTTTAGAGAATATAAAAAAAATACGCTTTTACGTAGAATTGAAAAAAGAATGAACATTAACAACATTCATAATTTAGATGATTACGCAAAGCTAATTGAAAACAACACCAACGAAAAACAAGCTTTAAAAGAAGATTTTTTAATAGGTGTTACCCGTTTTTTTAGAGACGAAGAAGCTTTTCTAGATTTAAAAAAGCATATAATACCAGAAATTTGCACCTCAAAAAAAAGAGGCGATACTATTAGAATTTGGATACCTGGTTGCTCTACCGGAGAAGAAGTATATTCTATAGCTATTTTATTTCAAGAATATATAACAGAAAACAAATTAAATATTAATTTTAAAATATTTGCTACAGATATAGACCCGAGAGGCTTAAATATAGCTGGATTTGGCTTATACGATGTTAATATTATTAATGAGCTAGACAAAGACTACCTTGAACGCTACTTTTTTAAAAACGGCGAACGCTTTCAAATTATAAAAAGCATAAGAGAGAAAATAGTATTTTCTAACCACAATTTAATTAGCGATGCTCCATTTATTAACATGGATTTTATTTCGTGCAGAAACCTTCTTATTTATTTAGATATTAATATTCAGAAAAAAGTAATGCAAAACTTTCAGTTTTCTCTAAATATATTTGGATATTTATTTCTTGGTAATAGCGAATCTTTAAGAGGCATTTCAAAATATTTCAAAACCATTAATTCTAAATGGAAAATTTTTCAAAATATTACAAAACCAAAATATTCTTCTAATCATATTCAAGCTTTTTCAAAATTAAAGGAACAATTTAGTTCTAGAAAAAACATGTCGTTTGAATTAAAAAAACCAAGTTCAAATAATTTAGATGAATATATTTTCGATAAATATTTAAGCAGGCGTTATAGTCCAGATTCTATTTTTATAGATTCTAATTTTAATATTTTATTTATAACAGGAGGTGTTGGCAAAAAACTATACCATAGTGAAGGTGCTTTTCAAAACAACTTGCTAAAGGTAGTAAACACCGAAACGGCCAATATTATAAGAACTGGAATTAGGCGGCTTGAAAACGAAAAACAAGATATATTAATAACAAATATTATTAATAAAACCGAACATGGCAATTTTACATTCGATTTAAAATTCCATAAACCACTATATAACCAAAAATTAAATAATTACTACTTAATAGAATTTAGCGAAGAAAAAATTTCGAACAAAAAAGATAAAGATGCCGTAGTAATTAGTAACATTAATATAAGCGAAAGCTCAAATCAAAGAATTGAAGATTTAGAGTACGAACTTAACGCTGTAAAAGCAGACTTACAAAAAGCCATAGAAGAACTAGAAACTACAAACGAAGAGTTACAATCTTCTAACGAAGAACTCATGGCATCTAACGAAGAACTGCAAAGCACCAATGAAGAATTACAATCTGTAAACGAAGAATTATACACCGTTAATACAGAACTACAAGAAAAAAACGACGAACTAACAAACTTAAGTAACGATGTATCTAACCTTTTAGATAATACCGAAATTGCTACTGCATTTCTAGACACCAATTTACGTATTAGGAAATTTACACCAGCACTAAAAAACATTTTTAATTTACATGATGACGATATTGGAAGGCCATTAGCCAACTTTACGTCTAATTTTGACGATAACACCAGAAAATTAATAATTAATAATGCAAAATTAACGTTAGAAAAACTAACAACTATTGAAACCCAGTTAGAAGATAGCTATGGTAATTTTTACTTTCAAAGAATAAGCCCGTTTATAACATCAAACAAAACTATTGATGGCATTGTAATAACCATTGATAATATAAACAAAATTAAAGAAATAGAAAAAGAACTTGCCGAAAAAGACATAAAATACCACAACCTTTTTGAAAACCTAAACGAAGGTTTTATTCATGCAAAAATTATTACAGACAAAAAGGGGAAAGCTATAGATTGGCAATATCTTGACGTTAATCCTGCGTACGAAAAACTATTAAACCTAAATGCCAAAGATTTAATAGGACAACGAGTTACAAAAATATTACCCGGTTTAGTTAACGACCCTAATAAATGGATTGAAAAGTATGGACAAACCGCCTTAACAGGAGAAGAAACAAAAATAGAAGGCTATGTAAAAGCATTAGACAAATACTTTTATGTAAATGCTTTTTCACCTAAAAAGGGAGAATTTGCCGCTACCGTTTCAGATTTTACAGAGTTAAAAAGAAAAGAAGAAGCTTTAATAAAAAGCCAATACGAGCTTAATAGAGTGCAAAAAATCACCCATGTAGGCAGTTGGTCTTTAAACATTGAAACAGGTGAAGTAGAATGGACTGAAGAATTATTTAGAATTTTTAGGTTAGACTCAAAACTCTCACCTCCAAATTATGGCATTCATAAAAAATTGTTTACCAAAGAAAGCTGGAACACCCTATCAAAAGCAGTAGAAAAAACAAAAACAAAAGGCATACCGTACGAGCTCGAACTAAACATGGTTAGAGATAATAATGAAATTGGTTGGCTATGGGCCAAAGGAGAAGCCGTAAAAAACAGCAATAATAAAATTATTGGTTTAAGAGGTTCTGCCCAAGATATTACCGAAATAAAAAACAACCAAAAAGCTTTAATTTATGCAAAAAAACAAGCCGAAGCCTCAGATCTCGCTAATAGGCAAAAAAATTATTTCTTAGCCAATATGAGCCATGAAATAAGAACACCAATGACAGGTGTTTTAGGCTTTGCCGAATTACTAAAAGCAGATAATTTAAACAAAAAAGACCAATTAAAGTATATTGAAATAATAGACAACAACTCCAAACAATTACTTAACCTAATTGATGTATCGAAAATAGAAACTAACGAAATTAAGCTTGTTTATAAAGAGTGCCATATATCCAACCTTATTAAAAACTTAGAGTTAACATACAACCAAATAAAAGTTGCAAAAAACAAAAGCAACCTTAATTTTGTTTCAAGTTTCCCCAAAAATTTAGAAAATTTAGTTGTGCTTACAGATCCACAAAGGCTAGAACAAGTAATATGCAATTTACTTAATAATGCACTTAAATTCTCTGAAAAAGGCGATATAAGCTTCGGTTTTTCACAACAAGAAGATTACATAAAATTTTATGTTAAAGACCACGGTATTGGCATTGCCAAAAACAAACAAAAAGAAATTTTTGAACGTTTTAAACAACTTAACTTAAAAAACAAAGCAAAATACGGAGGCACAGGCTTAGGTCTATCTATTTGTAAAGGCATAGTAACACTTCTAGGCGGTGAAATATGGGTAGAATCCAAAAGGTACCAAGGTACTTTATTCGAATTTACCATACCATTAAAAAAAGTTAACACAAAAATTAACGGAGCACATAAGCTAACCAAAAACTTTCTAAAAAATAAATCTATTTTAATTGCTGAAGATGATAAATTAATAAGAATGTTATTAGCTGCCGTATTAAAAAACACAGGCGCAAATGTAACCTTTGCTAATAACGGAAAAATTGCTGTAAAATATTTTAAAGACAACCCCAATGTAGACATTATTTTACTAGATATTAGAATGCCAGAAATGAATGGCATTGAAGCCATGGAACACATGTTAAAAATAAACCCTAAAGCAAAAATAATAATGCAAACAGCTCATGCTATGGAAGACGAAAAAGAAATTTGCTTTAAAAAAGGATGTGTAGATTTTTTATCTAAACCCATTGTAAAAGAAAAATTATTTGAAACCATAGGAAAATGGCTTAACTAACAACTAATATTACGAATTAAAATACACTTAAAAATAAATACCTAAAGCTAAACACAAAACAATTAAAAGTAGTATATTTGCCGCTCGAAAGAAAAACTTTCGTGTACATAACAATCATTTACAATAATATTAGCATGTATTTAACAAAAGAAGCAAAAGAAAATTTGTTTGCAAAACACGGTAAAGGAAAAAACGATACTGGTTCTGCAGAAGGGCAAATTGCACTATTTACACAAAGAATTAACCACTTAACAGAGCACTTAAAACAAAATCGTAAAGATTATAACACAGAGCGCTCGTTAGTAAAATTAGTAGGAAAGCGTCGTGCTTTACTAGATTACTTAACTAAGAAAGATATTTTAAGATATCGTGCCATAGTTAAAGAATTAGGTTTAAGAAAATAATCTTAACAATTATAAAACCACGTTTTTAGCGTGGTTTTTTTTGTTTTGCGTTAGGGATTGTAATGAAAAGCCCAATCCTTGTGGTAACACCCATAAAAATATAACTCGAACGTAGGAGTTTAAACCACGTAATTTATAAAAGAAGCTAATTATAGTTTTTCATTGGTCAAAACAGACATTTATTTGTCGCACACAACAACTACACACAACAACACAACGACCATTGTTTAACATAATTTGGGTATGTATACACCTAAATTACAAGAAAAAATTTATGATTCCAAAAACATTTAAAGAGGTTATTAACCTAGGCGATGGTAGAGAAATTTCTATCGAAACCGGAAAATTAGCAAAACAAGCACATGGTAGCGTTGTGGTTCAGTCTGGAAAATGTATGCTATTGTGTACAGTAGTTTCTAATTACAAATCTGCAGATGTAGATTTTTTACCTTTAACGGTAGATTATCGTGAAAAATTTGCTGCTGCTGGACGTTATCCTGGTGGTTTCTTTAAAAGAGAAGCAAGACCTAGTGACGGTGAGGTTTTAACGATGCGTTTAGTAGATCGTGTTTTACGCCCATTATTCCCAAAAGATTACCATTCTGAAACTCAGGTAATGATTCAGTTAATGTCTCATGACCCAGAAGTTATGCCAGATGCTATGGCAGGATTAGCTGCTTCTGCTGCTATTCAATTATCAGACTTCCCATTTGAATGTCCAATTTCTGAAGTAAGAGTTGGTCGCATTAATGGTGAATTCATTATTAACCCTTCTTTTGCTCAATTAGAAGAGTCTGACATCGATATGGTTATTGGTGCTTCTGCCGATTCTGTAATGATGGTTGAAGGTGAAATGGATGAGATTTCTGAAGAAGAAATGACCGAAGCTATTAAGTTTGCACACGAAGCTATTAAAGTACAATGTGCCGCTCAAGTTGCACTTGCTGAAGCTTTTGGTAAAAAAGAAGTTCGTGAATACGAACCAGAAAGAGCAGATGAAGATTTAGCAAAGAAAATACACGATATGGCTTACGATAAAGTGTATGCTGTTGCTAAAGCAGGATCGTCTAAACATGAAAGAGGTGCTGCATTCGCTGAAATAAAAGAAGAAATTATTGCTAGTTTTTCTGAAGAAGAAATTGAAGATTACGGCGGATTAATTTCTAAATATTATTCTAAAGCTGAAAAAGCAGCAGTTAGAGATTTAACATTAAACGAAGGCTTACGTTTAGATGGCCGTAAAACTACAGACATTAGACCAATTTGGTGCGAGGTAGATTATTTACCATCTACACACGGTTCTTCTATTTTTACTCGTGGAGAAACTCAAGCTTTAGCTACAGTTACTTTAGGAACAAGTAGAGAAGCAAACCAAATAGACATGCCATCATACGAAGGTGAAGAGCGTTTTTATTTACACTACAACTTCCCTCCTTTTTCAACCGGTGAAGCACGACCAATTCGTGGAACTTCGCGTCGTGAAGTAGGTCATGGTAACTTAGCACAACGTGCATTAAAAGGTATGGTGCCAGAAGATTGCCCATATACAGTTCGTGTGGTTTCTGAAATTTTAGAATCTAACGGATCATCGTCTATGGCAACCGTTTGTGCAGGAACAATGGCTATGATGGATGCCGGTGTGCAACTTAAAAAACCAGTTTCTGGAATTGCTATGGGGTTAATCTCTGATGCCGATTCTGGAAAATACGCTGTACTTTCAGATATTTTAGGTGATGAGGATCACTTAGGAGATATGGACTTTAAAGTTACTGGTACTGCCGATGGTATTACCGCTTGCCAAATGGATATTAAAGTAAAAGGCTTATCATACGAAATTCTTGTTAATGCTTTAAAACAAGCACGCGATGGTCGTTTACATATTTTAGGAAAAATTACCGATACTATTGATACTCCAAATTCTGAAGTTAAGGAACACGCACCTACAATGATTACAAGACGCATTCCTAACGAATTTATTGGAGCGCTAATTGGTCCTGGCGGAAAAGTAATACAAGAATTACAAAAAGAAACTGAAACTACTATTGTAATTAACGAAGACCCTGTTACAGAAGAAGGTATTGTTGAAGTTTTAGGTGTTGGAAGCAAAGGTATTGATGCCGTTATTGCAAAAATTGATTCGCTATTATTTAAACCAGAAGTTGGTAGTATATACGAAGTAAAAGTTATTAAAATGTTAGATTTTGGTGCTGTTGTAGAATATACTGAAGCTCCGGGCAATGAGGTTTTATTACACGTTAGCGAACTAGCATGGGAACGTACCGAAAATGTAAGCGATGTTGTAAACATGGGCGATGTATTTGATGTAAAATACTTTGGAATAGATTCTAGAACTCGTAAAGAGAAAGTATCTAGAAAAGCTATTTTACCAAAACCAGAAGGCTATGTAGCAAGACCACCAAGAGACAACAAAGGTGGAAACCATAGAGGAAAAGATAATCGCGGACGCGATAATCGTAATCGCGACAATAAACGCGACGATAGAAAACCAAGAGAAGATAAAAAAGAAGATTAACTTCTTAATTTTTATTTAAACTTAAACATCCTGATAATTAAAACCATCAGGATGTTTTTTTTATACAAATATTAAAGTTAAAACATATATAAAATTTGTTTCATTATATTAAATGCAACAAAACAGAAAATCACTATAACCAAACAGCTTAAAATACATACAACACAAACTAGCAAATAGAAATACGTAAGTATTAAAAAAAGCTGTTAATTAAAAGGAATTATATAAAAATATGCTTATTTTTAACAATAATTAACACTTAAAAATGCTAATCTATGTGACTTTTTACAATTTTAAGAGTCTAACTATTAAAGAATTAAAAATAATTTAATCTTTTTTTGTAACAAAATCTATTATTTATACGTATAACTATTGAACGACCTATTTATTCACAATTAAATTCAGGACAACATTTAGATGAGACAACTTAAAATTACGAAGCAGGTAACTAATAGAGAAACCGCTTCGTTAGATAAATATCTACAGGAAATTGGTAAGGTTGATTTAATTACAGCCGATGAGGAAGTTGAATTAGCACAACGTATTAAAGCTGGCGATCAAGTAGCTTTAGAAAAGCTAACCAAGGCCAATTTACGTTTTGTGGTATCGGTTGCAAAACAATACCAAAACCAAGGACTTACATTACCTGATTTAATTAATGAAGGTAATTTAGGTTTAATTAAAGCTGCTCAACGTTTTGATGAAACACGTGGTTTTAAATTTATATCGTACGCCGTTTGGTGGATTCGTCAATCGATTTTACAAGCATTAGCTGAACAATCGCGTATTGTACGTTTACCATTAAACAAAATTGGATCTATAAACAAGATTAATAAAACATTTGCTTTTTTAGAGCAAAGTCATGAGCGTCCACCTTCAGCTGAAGAAATTGCTAAAGAGTTAGACATGACTATTAACGATGTTAAAGAATCTATGAAAAACTCTGGACGCCATGTAAGCATGGACGCTCCTTTAGTTGAAGGCGAAGATTCTAACTTATACGATGTATTAAACTCTGGGGAATCGCCAAACCCAGATCGAGAACTATTACACGAATCTTTACGTACCGAAATTGAACGCGCTTTAGAAACTTTAACACCTCGTGAAGCAGATGTTATTCGTTTATATTTTGGTTTAGGCAACCAACACCCTATGACTTTAGAAGAAATTGGTGAAACTTTCGATTTAACTCGTGAGCGTGTAAGACAAATTAAAGAAAAAGCTATTCGTAGATTAAAACATACGTCTAGAAGCAAAATATTAAAAACATATTTAGGATAGTAATTACTTTAAATTACGACTAAATTACAGTAACAACAGTTACAACATAACTGTTCGTTTTTTGATTGATGAAAGAACCCGCGGCTGATTACCGCGGGTTTATTTTTTAATACTAAGTTTATCTCAAAAAACAGAGTTTTTTATTTTCACAAAACAACCTTCATTACTTATATTTCACATAAAATCTACATATTTTAATTACATTTGCAGCAATTATAAAAGTATATTTAAATGAGTTCTAAATTAATTGCACCATCAGTACTTGCTGCAGACTTTGCCAACCTACAACGCGACATAGAAATGGTTAACCATAGTGATGCCGATTGGTTTCACATTGACATTATGGATGGTGTTTTTGTACCAAATATTTCATTTGGTATGCCTGTTTTACAAGCTATTACAAAACATGCTAAAAAAACTATAGATGTGCATTTAATGATTGTAGATCCAGACAGATACATAAAGACTTTTGCTAATTTAGGTAGTGATATCTTAACTGTGCATTACGAAGCTTGTACGCATTTACACCGTACACTTCAAGCAATAAAAAGTGAAGGCATGAAAGCCGGTGTTGCTTTAAACCCACACACCAATGTTAGCTTACTTGAAGATACGATAAATGATATTGATTTAGTTTGTATTATGAGTGTAAACCCAGGGTTTGGCGGTCAAAGTTTTATTGAAAACACCTACAACAAGGTTAAACAACTTAAAGAACTAATTACAAAAAAAGGAGCTTCTACCATAATTGAAATTGATGGTGGTGTTACCAATAAAAATGCAAAACAACTTATTGATGCTGGCGCTGATGTATTGGTAGCGGGAAGCTATGTTTTTAAAAGCTCTAACCAAACAGAAACAATAAAGAACTTAAAAGCCTTAGCTAACTCTTAAAGATGCTTTACCAAATAGTTTAATAAGTCTGTAGAGGTAATTATACCAACTAAATCGCCATTATCTACAATGGGTAGAGCATGAAATTCGCGTTCGGCTAAAATTTTTGCTGCTTCTTTTATTGATGTATCACTTGTAATAGTTACTACATTTTTAACCATAGCCTGCTCAATTGTAAATGAGTTGTAAACAACCGAATCTATCGTATTTTGGTTGGCAGATGTTTCTGCAAAACTAATACGCATTAAATCTGTAAAACTTAACATTCCAACTATTACACCATGAGACATTACAGGTATATGTTTAATTTTATATCTGTTAAATAACAATTCTGCTCGCTCTAAGTCTTCTCTTGGTGTTAATGCAATTATATTTTTAACCATTATTGTTGAAACTGGTATGTAAGGTCTCATAACTTTATTATTTTAAATTATTAAATAAAATTACTTCATAAAAAACATGTATAATATGACATATATCAGCTATAGAAAATTAGAAAAAAACTAAAATTGTTTTAATAAATATTTTATTAAATCTGTTGTTGTTACAATTCCAACTAACTTATTATTAGTTACTACGGGTAATGCGTGAAACTCCTTGGTTGCTAAAATTTCTGCTACTTGTTTTATTGAAGTAGACGATGTTATTGTTTCAATACTTTTTTTCATTACTTGATCTATACTAAACATATTATAAATCATTACATCTGCGGCATTATCATCGTCATTAGTTATATCTGCAAAACTTAACCTCAGCAAATCGGTATAACTTAACATACCAATAATTACTTTACCACTAACAACTGGTATGTGTCTAATTTTATAGTGCTTAAATAGGTGTTCTGCTTTTTCTAAATTATCGGTTTTATTTAATGTAATAACATTTTGTGTCATTATCATTGAAATAGGTGCTTTTCTAATCATGACATTATATTTTTTGCTTGGCTTGATAAAATTACCAAACCAAAACTTAAAATTGTATGACAAAAGTCATGGCAAAACAATTAACAATGAAGTAAAAAATAATATTTTAAATTACCTCACAAAGTATTTTACAACATACATGTAAAAACAACTCTGCTCTAAAAACAATAAACCGGAAGCAAAATTATGAGTAAACACAATCTTGTTTCCGGTTTTCTATTTGTTTGTGACCCCGACAGGATTCAAACCTGTAACCCTCAGAGCCGAAATCTGATGCGCTATTCAGTTGCGCCACGGGGCCATTTATTAAAATAAACTAGTTTGCCAATTTAGCTTTTACAATATTAGATATCGTTTTACCATCGGTTTGACCAGCTAATTCCTTACTTACTATACCCATAACTTTCCCCATATCTTTCATGCCTTGTGCGCCTACTTGATCTATAGTGGCCACAACTACTTTTTCAACTTCTTCTTCGGTTAAGGCTTCAGGTAAAAATTGGCTAATAACTTCGGCTTCATCAATTTCTGGTAATGCCAAATCTTTTCTGTCTTGTTTTAAAAAAATAGCTGCACTATCTTTACGTTGCTTAACTAATTTTTGAAGTATTTTTAGTTCCTGTTCTTCTGTTAACTCTTCATTTGCTCCACTTTCTGTTTTAGCTAATAATATAGCTGATTTTACAGCTCGTAAAGCGGTTAAAGCGGTTTGATCTTTAGATTTCATTGCTTCCTTTAAAGCAGTCATTACTTCTTGTTGTAAACCCATAATATTTTAATATTTACCTAGGTGCGAAGATAGAAAAAAGTTAGAAGCCTAAACTTAGTTACTAGAAGAAAAAGAATAAATTTAATTTTATCAATTACGAATTAATATTTTTATAAAAAACCCGAAAAGTTGAGGGAACTTTTCGGGTTATTAAATAACACACTAGGTTAAATTCGCAATAATAATTAGTCTACATTATCGTGTAGAAATGAATTATTACTTCTTAACTGGATATCATCGTTATCATCTAATCCTATACTTGTTCTAGACAAATCGGTTTCTGATGAATGTTTTGCTGCATTTAAATCTACGCCTTGTCGCTTGTATGCAGGAACTTTTTCTATATCGTCTATTTTAGCATTGTTAAATTTATAATTGAAATCTTTCATTTTACGTCTTCGTTCTTCAGCACGCTCTTTAAGCAGTTCTGAAATTGGCGTATTCATTGGGTCTATTTCGTCTACTTCTTCTTCTAAAGCAGGCTCTACAACAACTTTCTTTTCAAAAACAACTTCTTCATCAATTTCTTCTAAAACTTCTTTGGTTGTGGTTTTTGTGTTGTTTATTGCTGGTTCTTTTTCAACATAATCATCTAAAGTGTAACGAATATCGCCTTCTTCATTGGTTTCATTAACGGTTATTAATTCTACATAATCATTAACAGGAATATTCTTTACATCTTCACTTAAACTATGAGAAATAACCTCTTCTTCTGGTGCTTCGTCTACCTTTTGTTTTGGTTCAGACAAAGGCAAATCGAAGGTTAGTGTAATTTGTTGTTCTTCTTCAATATAATCTGATATCACCTCTACGTCTTGAACATCTTCTATATCGGCAGCCATTCTTGTTACTGGCTTAATGATAAAATCTTCATCTTCTTCAACATCGGGCACATTAGCTTTTACCTCATCATAAACAACATTAATATTTTTAATAATTTCTGATGTTGGTATTAGTTTAAAATCGTCATGAACGTCTTCCTTTTTAACTATTGTCTTTTTTACGGCTTCTTTTTTTATAAAAACTGGGGTTTCTTCTTGTTCTATATCTAAAGTATGGCGTACAATTGGCGCTTCTTTCTTTTCTTCTAATACTATAGTTGGCTCAATAACTACGGGTTCTTTTTCTTTTGAGTCTAAATCTTGATCTTCACTAAGCGAGTGTACTACTTTTTTTGTTTCGGTATTAGAAATTTCGTCTTGTTGTTCTATATCAAAACCTGTAGCTATAATAGTTACAGCTATAGATTCTTCTAGGGCTTCGTCTTCTCCAACTCCCATTATAATGTTTGCTCCATGACCTGCTTCACTTTGAATATGGTCGTTTATTTCACCTATTTCATCAATAGTAATTTCTTGAGCGCCAGAAACTATTAGCAGCAATACGTTTTTGGCTCCTGTTATTTTATTATCGTTTAATAATGGTGAGTCTAGCGCCTTTCGAATGGCTTCTTGAGCACGATTTTGCCCTGATGCTAATGCAGATCCCATAATAGCCGTACCGCTATTGCTTAATACTGTTTTAGCATCGCGTAAATCTATATTTTGTGTGTAGTGATGTGTAATAACTTCGGCAATACCACGAGCAGCGGTTGATAATACTTCGTCTGCTTTAGAGAAACCTGCTTTAAACCCAAGGTTTCCGTATACTTCGCGAAGTTTATTGTTATTTATTACTATTAAAGAATCTACTACATCTCTTAATTTTTCTATTCCTTTTTGAGATTGTTCTATACGCATGCGCCCTTCAAACTGAAAAGGCATTGTTACTATACCTACTGTTAAGATATCTAAATCTTTAGCCATTTTAGCAATAATTGGAGCAGCTCCTGTTCCGGTTCCGCCTCCCATTCCTGCAGTTATAAATACCATTTTGGTATTGCTATCTAACATTTGAGAAATATCATCAAAACTTTCTACAGCGGCTTGTTCTCCTATATCTGGATTGGCCCCTGCACCTAACCCCTCGGTTAAGTTTAGCCCTAATTGTATTTTGTTTGGCACACCACTATTTTGCAATGCTTGGGCATCTGTATTACAGATATAGAAATCCACACCTTTAATACCTTGTAAAAACATGTGATTAATGGCATTACTACCTCCGCCACCAACACCTATGACTTTAATAACATTTGATTGATTTTTGGGTAAATCAAAAGAAATGCTTGTTTCGAATTCTTTTTTGCTGCTCATAAAATTCTATTTTTCTGGGGTTTTGTACTTTATATTTTATTTCAATGGATTTAATTACTCTGCGTTATCTAAAAAATCTTTAACGCGTTCGGTTAACTTGTCTAGAAACGAGCGTCTTTCCTTAACTGGTTTTTCTTTAACTTCTTCTGCTGCTTCTGGTGTTTCTATATCTTCTTTAACCTCGACTTGCTGCTGCTCTACTTTCTTTCTTTCTTGACGCTTTAAACCGTCTAAAACTAAACCTACAGCTGTTGCAAATAAAGGGCTTGTAATATCATCGTCACTATCTCCAGCCAAGTGTTCGTTTGGATATCCTATTCTGGTATCCATTCCTGTAATATATTCTACTAATTGCTTTAAATGTTTTAATTGACTACCGCCTCCTGTTAAAACAATTCCTGCTATTAATTTTTTCTTTTGTTCTTCGTGACCGTAATTTTTTATTTCTACATATACTTGTTCTACAATTTCTACAACTCTTGCATGTATAATTTTAGATAGGTTTTTTAATGTTATTTCTTTGGGCTCTCTTCCTCTTAGACCTGGAATAGATACAATTTCGTTATCTTTATTTTCTCCTGGCCATGCAGATCCAAATTTTATTTTTAGTAGTTCGGCTTGTTTTTCAATAATAGAACAGCCTTCTTTTATATCTTCAGTTATAACATTGCCTCCAAAAGGTATAACTGCTGTATGACGAATAATACCATCTCTAAAAATAGCTAAATCTGTAGTTCCGCCACCTATATCTATTAAAGCTACTCCAGCTTCTTTCTCTTCTTGGCTTAACACAGCGTTTGCAGATGCTAAAGGCTCTAAAGTTATACCTTCTAGGTCCAGCCCAGAACTTTGAACACAACGCCCAATGTTTCTAATGGATGATACTTGCCCAACAACAACATGAAAATTAGCTTCTAAACGGCCTCCATACATGCCTATTGGCTCTTTTATTTCGGCTTGTCCATCAACTTTATATTCTTGTGGTAAAACGTGTATAATTTCCTCTCCAGGAAGCATTACCAGTTTATGCACTTGATTTATAAGTCTATCGATATCCTTATCATCAATAACAGTTTCTGAATTTGATCGTGTTATGTAATCGCTATGTTGCAAACTTCTAATATGTTGTCCTGCAATTCCAACGGTTACTTCATCTATTTTCATATCTGCAGCAACTTCTGCCTCTTGTACGGCTTGTTGGATAGATTGAATGGTTTGCGTAATATTATTTACAACACCACGGTGCACACCTAAGCTTTTAGATTTTCCTATGCCTAAAATTTCAACTTTACCATATTCGTTTTTACGACCAATCATGGCCACAATCTTTGTGGTTCCAATGTCTAATCCTACTGCTAAATTATGCTCCATAGCTTAAATTTTGGTACATATTACTTGGTTTTCAAACTGTAAATTCACTTTACTATAATTGTTAAGTGCTTTATCTTTTTGATTTTTTTTATAAAATGCTTTAAGGTTATTAATTTTTTTATCTAAAAAATTATTGTCTCCTAATTGCACTAAAAAATTACATTTTCGAAGCTTTAAATAAAGCCTTTTATTAATATCTTGATGAATTTCGAAAACATGTTTTCTTAAAAATTCATCGTCTTTAATTTTACGTGCTATTTTATACACGTTTATTAAATTATTTTTTTCAACATAACCAGTAACTAATGGTACTCTTGCAGAATAATTTTTTGACAATGGCATATACGAACCTTCATCGTCAATATAATAAGACGCATTTGTACTAACTCTTGCAATAGGTGTTTTTTGTTCTACATCTGCGTTAAGCGTACCATTTACAGCAACATACACTTCTGCAGTTTTTATCATTGGATTAGATTTGAGGGCATTTTCTAATTCATTCAAAACTAAAGTTTCTTTAGGCACGTTTTTAACTCCACCGTAATTTTGTATTAACAATTTACTAACAGTTTCGTTTGAGATAAAAAGGTTGTGCTCTCCAACAAAAGTTATATTAGGACTTGATATAATTCTATTTGCATTTCTTGATGATGCAAATGCAAATAGAAAGACAACAATGCCTAACAACACTATCATTTTTATGTAACTCCAATTAACCTGCAACACTAAATTCTTTTTTTATTCGTTTTACTTCTTCTCCTATATCTCCAGCACCTATAGTTAAAATTACTTGCGCACTACTCTGGTGTATTTTAGACAATAACTGGTTTTTATTTATTAATTGTTTGCTTTTATTATCTATTTTATCTAACAGCCATGACGAGGTAACCCCAGGAATTGGCAGCTCTCTAGCTGGATAAATATCTAACAGCAACACCTCGTCGAATTGAGCTAAACTTTCAGCAAATTGAGTGGCAAAATCTTGAGTTCGACTATATAAATGAGGCTGAAATACAGCCAATACTTTTTTATTAGGGTACATTTCTCTTACCGCTTGATGTACTGCATTTATCTCTTCTGGATGGTGTGCATAATCATCAATAAAAACAAAATTATCTGTTTTAATATGATAAGTAAACCTACGTTTAACCCCTTTATAAGATGCTAAAGCTTTGGCGAGCTGTTGGTGCGGGCAACCATATTCTACAGCCATCGCCAAGGCTATTAATGCATTAGACAAATTATGTCTACCAGGTAGGTTAAATTGTATATTTTTAATAATTGTTTTTGGCGTTTTTACATCGAAAACGTAAGCGCCATTTTCAATTTTTATATTTTGAATATTATAATCTGAATCATCTTCAATACCGTAAGTTATTCCGTTTAATGGTAGTCCGTTTTTAATAAATAATTTTCCGTTAGGTTTTATTTTTTTTGAAAAATCTTTGAATGATTTCACTAATTCTGAAGCATCTCCATAAATATCTAAATGATCGGCATCCATTGAAGTTATACATGCAAAATTTGGCGACAACGTTAAAAAAGAACGGTCAAACTCATCAGCCTCAACTACAGAAACCTCTGCTCCGTTTAAAATTAAATTCGAGTTGTAATTTTCGCTAATGCCACCCAAAAAAGCAGTTAATGGTACGCTACACTCATGCATTAAATGTCCTAAAATACTTGTTGTTGTAGTTTTTCCATGCGTACCTGCCACAGCCAAACAAAATGTATTTTCTGTAATTAAACCTAAAACTTGCGATCGTTTTAAAACATTAAATCCATTATTTTTAAAATAATTAAGCTGCTTATGGTGTTTTGGTATAGCAGGCGTATAAACAATTAACGTCTCTTCAACATTTTTAAATGCACTATTAATAACCGTATCGGAATCTGTATAATGAACATTAATACCTAATGCTACCAAACCATTTGTAATATCGGTTTGCGTTTTATCGTAACCAGCAACCTGCTTATTATTAGCATGAAAGTAACGCGCTAAAGAACTCATGCCAATACCGCCAATACCAATAAAATAGATGTTATGTATATTTTTTAAATTCATTTACTTTATTTCAACAGCTCCTCTACTTGGTCTGCTATATCTTTTGTAGCATTAATTAACGCTAATTTTTTTATATTTTCTGATAATATTTTTTGCTTTTCTGGCGCATTTAGTAATTGCGAAAAATTGTTTTCAAAATCGGCATCTAAATCTTCCTCTTTAATCATTATAGCGGCATTTTCTTTTACAATAGACATGGCATTTTTTGTTTGATGATTTTCGGCTACATTTGGAGATGGAATAAACACAACTGGCTTACCTACTATACAAAGCTCTGAAACAGAGCTAGCGCCAGCTCTTGAAATTACTATATCTGCCGCCGCATATGCATAATCCATATTATTTAAAAACTCATACACCTGAACGTTTTTAGTATTATTATAAATTTTATATTGTTGATAATACAATTTACCGCATTGCCATATAACTTGAATGTTTTGAGTATCGAAAAAATCTAATTTAGCTTCAATTAATTGGTTAATTCTTCTCGCCCCTAAACTTCCTCCTATAATTAGAAGTGTTTGCTTACCGTGTTTTAAATCGAAAAAGTTTTTTGCTTCAACAATTTTTGTATCTACGTTAAACAAACCTTGACGCACAGGGTTTCCTGTTTTTATAATTTTTTCTTTAGGAAAAAAACGCTCTAAACCATCATAAGCCACACATATTTTTTTAGCTTTTTTAGAGAGCAGTTTATTTGTAATACCAGGATACGAATTTTGCTCTTGAATTAATGTTGGTATTTTATTTGAAGCCGCCACTTGTAATAACGGGCCACTTGCAAAGCCACCTGTACCAATAGCCACATCGGGTTTAAAAGACTTTATAATTTTACGAGCATTCCATAAGCTATGAAGCACTTTAAATGGAAAGCTTAAATTTTTAAATGTTAGTTTACGCTGAATACCAGAAATCCATAATCCCATTATTTCGTACCCTGCTTGTGGCACTTTTTCCATTTCCATTCTATCTTTAGCTCCTACAAATAAAAACTGAGCATCTGGATAACGCGACTTTAACTCGTTAGCAATAGCGATAGCAGGATAAATATGTCCTCCTGTTCCTCCTCCAGACAATATGATTTTATAGTTACTCATTTAAATGGTTTCTGATAATATTTCTAACGGATTATCTTCGTTAATTTCTTTTTCTTTTATTTCTTCTCTTTTTGCACTTACACTTAATATTATTCCTATAGCCAAACAGGTCATCCAGATAGAGGTTCCTCCACTACTTATTAATGGCAATGTTTGCCCTGTAACAGGAAATAACTCTACAGCAACAGCCATATTTATTAAGGCTTGAAATACTATAGGGAGTCCTACTCCTAAAACCAAAAGTTTCCCAAAAATGGTATCGGATTTTTGAGCCACTATTACTATTCTAAAAAGCAACCATAAATACAAGACCATAATTACAAAACCACCTAATAAACCGTATTCTTCAATTATGATAGCAAAAATAAAATCGGATGACGATTGTGGTAAAAAATTTTTTTGCATACTTTTTCCTGGTCCAACGCCCCATATCTGCCCTGTTGCAATTGCTATTTTAGCTTTTTCTATTTGATAATCTGCCTCAGTATCTTCAGGATTAGAAAAGCTTTCTATTCTTCCCATCCAGGTATCGACCCTGTTTGGCATGGCATCTGGAAATGCTTTAGCTATCAAAATAAATAGTGTTAAAACCAATATACCCGAACCTACAATCACCGCTAAATAACGTAATGGATACCCGCCTAAAAACACTAACATTATAACCATTAAAAACATAATTGCAGCGGTTGAAAAATTTGCTGGTAAAATGAGAATTAAAACAAAAAAAACGGGTGTCCAAAGTGGTAAAATACTAGCCTTAAACGTTATTATTTCATCCTTAATTTTCGACATATAACGCGCTACATAAACCATAAGTACTACGGCTGCTAAGGTGGAGGTTTGAAATGACATACCTACAAATGGAATTTGAATCCACCTACTTGCATTAGCACCATCAATAGTTTTTCCTTGTAAAATAGTTAAACCTAACAACAACAAAACCACAGGAATCATTATTAAAGATAACCCTTTAAAGTACCTATATGGTATTTTATGCACCCCATAAATTATTGCAAAACCCAAAAACAAATGCACAAAATGCTTAACAAAAAAAGTAAAAGTACTACTACCCGCCCCTTTATAAGCCAAATTACTAGCTGCACTATAAACAGGCAAAAACGAAAGAATAGCCAATAGCGCAACTATAGCCCATATTAAACGATCTCCTTTTATGTTTTTAAATAACGTTTGCACAAAATTTATTTTACAGGTTTCTTACAGCTTCTTTAAATTTACGTCCACGATCTTCGTAGTTTTCAAACAAATCAAAACTCGCACATGCTGGCGATAATAGTACGTTATCTCCAGACTCTGCAACTTTATAAGCTATTTTTACAGCTTCAGTCATAAATTGAGTTTCCACTATAACATCAACCATATTACCAAAGGTTTTTATTAATTTTTCATTATCTACACCTAAACATATTATAGCTTTCACTTTTTCGTTTACAAACTGAAATAACTCTTGGTAGTTGTTTCCTTTATCGACACCACCAACAATCCAAACAGTTGGCGCCCCCATGCTCTCTAACGCATAATATGTTGCGTTTACATTTGTAGCTTTAGAGTCGTTAATGTATTGCACTTTATTAATTTTAAGTACATTTTCTAATCGATGCTCTACACCTTGAAAGTTCTCTAAACTCTCTCTAATAGTTTGTTTTCTTATTTTTAACAAATGTGCCACAGTTGAAGCAGCCATTGCGTTTTTAATATTGTGCTTTCCTTCTAATTTTATTTTTGCTGTCGGCATAATTATTTCGTTGTTATTTATTGTTAGTTTAATATTTTCTTTATCTAAATACGCGCCATTTTTAATTGCTTTTTTTAATGAAAATGGTACTAATGTGGATTGAACTGGATGCTTTTTTAAATACTCTACAATTACATCATCATCGGCATCATAAATCAAATAATCGTTTTTAGTTTGATTCATCGCTATTCTAAATTTAGATTTGATATAATTTTCAAATTCATAATCATACCTATCTAAATGATCTGGAGTAATATTTAACAGCACCGCAATATTGGGTTTAAAATCTACAATATCGTCTAATTGAAAGCTGCTAATTTCCAACACATAGTTTTCAAAATCATCTTCAAGAATTTGCTTAGCAAAACTATCGCCAATGTTTCCAGCCAACCCAACATTTAATTCTTGTTTTAATATATGATGTGTTAATGTTGCTGTTGTTGTTTTACCATTACTTCCTGTAATTCCTACAATTGTTGCATTAGTAAATTTTGATGCAAACTCAATTTCTGAAACCACCGTTATTCCTTTTGCTCGTATTTGTTTAACCAAATGCACTTTGTCTGGAATACCTGGACTTTTCATCACAATGTCTGCATTTAGAATTTTTAATTCTGTATGCTTTTCATCTTCCCATTCAATCTCATTATGTATAAGAACTTGTTTATAATTTTCTTTTATCTTTCCTTTATCGGAAACAAAAACCTCAAACCCTTTTTCTTTCCCTAAAAGCGCCGTTCCTACTCCGCTTTCTCCACCACCAAGAACAACCAATCTTTTCATTTATCTAATTTTCAATGTCACTATTGAAAGTATAGCCAATAGTATTCCTATAATCCAAAACCGAGTAACTATTTTACTCTCGTGATATCCTGATTTTTGATAATGATGATGTAGTGGCGACATTTTAAAAATGCGACGCCCTTCTCCATACTTCTTTCTAGTGTATTTAAACCAGCTAACCTGCATAACTACCGATAAGTTTTCGGCCAAGAAAATGCCACACAATACTGGTATTAACCACTCTTTTCTTACCGCTATTGCAATTACTGCTATAATACCACCAATAGTTAAACTACCAGTATCTCCCATAAATACTTGCGCTGGATATGTATTGTACCATAGAAATCCAATAAGTGCCCCAACAAATGCTGCTATATAAATAGTAATTTCTTCTACCCTTGGTATGTACATTATATTAAGGTATTCTGAGAATACTATATTACCCGAAACCCAAGCAAAAATACCTAGTGTAAGTACTATAATTGCCGATGTTCCTGCCGCCAGACCATCTATTCCATCGGTTAAATTTGCTCCGTTCGATACTGCAGTGATAATAAAAATAGACACCAAAATAAAAATTACCCACGCATACTTTTCAAGATCTGAGCTTATCCAAGTGATTACTTTAGCGTAATCGAACTCGTTCCCTTTTACAAACGGAATTGTTGTTTTGGTAGACTTAACCTCTTTTTTAAATAGTTTTGTAGCCTCTATATCTGGGTTTTCTGCTAAAAGTACACGCTGTTGCTCTATTGGTAACTTTTCTTTCATTGTAACATCTTTATGAAAAAACAAAGTTGCTCCCACAATAATACCCAACCCTATTTGCCCGAGCACTTTAAAGCGTCCTTTTAACCCTTCCTTATCGTTTTTAAACTTTTTTAAATAATCGTCTATAAAGCCAATAACACCCATCCAAAGGGTTGTAACTATTAAAAGTATGATGTAAATATTTTCTAATTTGGCTAATAAAAAAACAGGAATTAATGTTGCTAGAATAATTATAATTCCACCCATAGTTGGTGTTCCTGCTTTTTCCTTTTGCCCCTCTAACCCCAAGTCTCTTATGGTTTCGCCCATTTGCTTTTTTTGAAGAAAACGGATAATTCTTTTACCATATATAGTAGAGATTAGCAAAGACAAAATCATAGCTAAAGCAGCCCTAAAGGTTAAAAAACCAAAAAGTGTAGCTCCTGGAAGCTGAAACTGTTTCTCTAAATATTCGAATACGTAATACAGCATATTATTTCTGTAATTGTTTTAAAAATTCTTTTACTATTTTAAGATCGTCAAAATCGAAACGCTCGCCTTTAATTTCCTGATAAGTCTCATGCCCTTTACCTGCTATTAAAATAATATCGTTAGGTTGCGCCATTTGACAAGCTGTTTTTATAGCTTGCTTTCTATCCTCAATAGTTAATGTTTTTTTGAAATTTTGCGGTTCTACTCCGGCTTCAATTTCACTTAAAATAGCATTAGGGTTTTCACTTCGAGGATTATCACTAGTAAAAATTACTTTTGTACTTAATACCGAAGCAATATGCCCCATTTTAGGACGCTTTGTTTTATCTCTATCGCCACCACAACCAACAACCGTAATTAACTCTTCATTTTTGGTGCGAATACTATTAATAGTTTCTAATACATTTTTTAATGCGTCTGGTGTATGCGCATAATCTACAATAGCTGTTATTTTATCATTTGAAACAATGTATTGAAACCTACCACTTACACTTTCTAAATTGCTTATTAAACGTAGTATTTCAACCTTTTCTAACCCTAACAATTCGGCTGCAGCATAAATAGCCAAAACATTATAAGCATTAAAATTCCCTATAAGTTTTGTCCAAACCTCGTTCTCGTTAACTTTTAACAACAAACCACCAAACTGATTTTCTAAAATTTGAGTTTTATAGTTAGCATACTGTTTAAGCGCATAGGTATATTTTTTAGCTTGAGTATTTTGCAGCATTATTAAACCATTCTTATCATCTGCATTTACAAGCGCAAAAGCTTGCTTAGACAACTCATCAAAAAATTTCTTTTTTACATCTCTATACTCTGCAAATGAATTATGATAATCTAAATGATCATGAGATAGATTTGTAAAAATCCCACCTTCAAAATGCAATCCTTCGGTTCTATATTGATGAATTCCATGCGAGCTTACCTCCATAAAGCAAAACTCTACTCCTTCATCATTCATTTGGCTTAAATACCTATTAATTGTTAGCGAATCTGGTGTAGTATGCGTGGCTTTATACGCTTTCTCATCAACCATAATTTTTACAGTAGACAATAACCCCACTTTATACCCAGCTTTTTTAAACAACTGATAAAGTAAACTTGTTACTGTTGTTTTTCCATTAGTTCCTGTAACTCCTACCAAACGCAAGTTTGCCGATGGGTTGCCGTAAAAATTTGAAGCTATAACAGCTAAGGCTTTATTAGAATTATCGACCTCTATATATGTTACTCCATCTATTAATTTAGACGGCAAACTCTCGCAAACAACACTTACTGCTCCATTTTTAATAGCCGCATCAATATACTCATGCCCATCTGTAAGCAGCCCTCTAATAGCAACAAACAAATGGTTTTTTTCAATCTTTCTTGAGTCAAAATTAACAGCACACACTTTTAAGCTTGTACTCCCAACAACCGCATTTAATGTAGCTTTATACAATATGTCTTTTAACTCCATCATGATGCTTTTAACACAATTTTTTGATTATTCTTCAGTTTTGTATTTTTACTTACAGATTGTGCTTTAACAATACCGTTTCCTTCTAACTTCACCTTAATATCTACCTGCATATTCTCTAAAAGCACCACAGCATCCATTGCCGGCATACCAACCAAGTTTGGCATAATGGTTTTATAAGTTTGTGCTGTTTTATAAAACCTTTCATACTCTTTATTAACAGCTGTTACATTAACTCTTAAAGACTCTACTTCGTCTATTAATGGTGTATCTGTATATATTTTTTGAGCCACTTTTTTAAATACAGGCCCAGAAACATCGGCCCCATAATAGCCAATACCTTTCTCTGGTTCGTGTATAACAACAATACAAGAATACTTAGGGTTTTCTGCCGGGAAATACCCCGCAAAAGACGAAATATAATTTAGTTTTTCCTTATCCCTATAGTCCTTTTGGCAGGTTCCTGTTTTACCAGCCATAGAGAAATTTTTTGAATACAAGCGATGCCCTGTACCATGCTCTTTTTCTACCACGTTTTTAAGTAAATCCTGCAGCTTTAATATGGTTTCTTTTGAACAGACTTGATTATTAATAACCTCTTTTTCAAAAGGCTCGATTACCTTATCAAACTCTTTTACCTCTCGTAAAAACCTTGGTTTTACCATTACCCCATCATTAGCAACAGCATTATAAAACGTTAAGGTTTGAAGCGGTGTAAATGAAACACCATAACCATAAGCCATCCATTGCAATGCTATACCACTCCAACGTCCATTCTTTACTCTTGGGTCTGGTATAATAGGTTTAGGCTCTCCTATTAACGGAAGATTTAAACTATCTTGAAGATTCATATCATACAACCTATCTACAAATTTTTCAGGTTGTTTTCTATATGCTTGATCAATTACTTTCACAATCCCTGTATTTGAAGAAACTTCAAACGCCTTAGAAACTGTTATTTTCCCGTAACCTCCATGCTTAGAGTCTCGTACTTTTTTTCCGTAAAAACTTAAAACTCCTTTTTCGGTATCAACAACATCACTTGTATCAATAACTTTATCTTCAAAAGCAGCAGCAAGCGCCATAAGTTTAAATGTAGAACCCGACTCATGACTTTCTCCAACCGCATAATTTAATCGTTCGTAATAGTGCCCGTTTTTATTTCTTCCTAAATTAGAAATAGCTCGTATTTCACCTGTTTTAGTTTCCATAACCACAACACAACCATGATCTGCTTTATATTTTTCTAGTTGAGCCAACAATGCATGGTGCGCTATATCTTGTATATTCACATCAATTGTAGTATATACATCGTACCCATCTTTAGGCTCAATTTCATTAGCATCGCTCAAAGGTTTCCATTGCCCTTTACCTATTTGTTGTTTTTTTCGCTGCCCATCAACACCTCGTAAATATTTTATCCCGAATGCCCCATCTATACCAGGCCTTGTAACATTACCTTTATCATCAATACGCTCGTAACCAATAGTTCTTTGCGCTATACCACCCATTGGATGTTCTCGTTTTGTAGTTTGTTCGACAATTAAACCACCTTTAAAAGCACCTAATTTTAGCAGCGGAAAATTTCTTAGGCGTATATAATCTGAATAACTAATATTTCTAGCCAATAAATAATACCTATTTTTATTTGCACGAGCGCGCCTAATAGCTTTTTCTAATTTATTAGAAGATTTACCTGTATATTTTGAAAGCGAATCGCAAAAAGGTTTTACATACTTTTCAAATGTTTTAGGCTTTGGAGTTAAAGCATCAAAACGAATATCGTACTTAGGAATAGATGTAGCCAACAAATTACCATTCACAGAATACACATTACCTCTATTTGCTGGAATTACAACATTTTTAACAACACGCTCGGTTGCTTTAGCCCTATACACATCGCCTTGCAGAAACTGAATACTTAATAATTTAAACACCACAGCAAGGCCGAAGATGAACATACATCCAGCTATAAAATACAAACGGTTCAATATGTTTTTCTCTTTTACTGCCAAGGCTACTTTTTCAATTTTGCGATTTAACTTTTATTTTTTTTGGCGGAATAACAGAAGGCGCCAACCCCTTATCTTTCATTATATTTACCACATTCGACTCCATTTTAAGCCTCATAAGTTTGGAGCGTCCATCTACAAAGGCCGACCGCATTTCTTTAACTTCGTTTTTTAACCTTGCAATCTCGTACACCTTTTTATCTGCACTATGCGAGCTTGCAATCATTATTATAGCAAGACCAGATATAAACAGGATTAAACGCCAATTCCTAAACGAGTCATCACTAACCAGAAATGTGCCTTTTAATATGTTATAGATGTTTTTTTTCACTTACAATTTTTCTGCAACTCGAAGCTTTGCACTTCTTGCTCTATTATTTATTTTAATTTCTTCTGCTGTTGGCACTATAAGCCCATTAACTTTTTTAAGAGGCACTTCAAAATTTCCAAACATATCGCGTTCGGGCTCTCCTTCAAACAAACCATTTCTTATAAACCTTTTTACCAACCTATCTTCAAGAGAGTGATATGAAATAAAACTTAATCTTCCCCCAACCCTTAAAACCTCTGGCGTTTGCAACAAAAACTCTTTTAAAACCTCAATTTCCTGATTCACCTCTATCCTAATCGCTTGATAAATTTGTGCCAACACCTTATTTTCATGGCGCGGCGGCAAAAACTTCCTTAGCACCGTTTTTAGCTGCCCACTAGTAACTATTGGTTCGTTTTTTCTAAACTCGACAATTAGCCTTGCCATTGCTGGTGCTGCTCGCAACTCGCCATATTGCAAGAAAACCTGCTTCAATTGCTCTTCCTCATAATCGTTAACCACATGAAAGGCAGACAACTCACTATCTTGATTCATGCGCATATCCAAATCGGCCTCAAAACGCGTAGAAAAACCACGCTCGGCTACATCAAATTGATGTGACGACACTCCAAAATCAGCCAAAACACCATCAACTTGCTTCACCCCATGAAACCTCAAAAAGCGCTTTATATACCTAAAATTTTCATGAATTAGCGTAAACCTATCATCATCAATTGTATTTTCAAGAGCATCAGCATCTTGATCGAAAGCAAAAAGCCTTCCGCCACTTCCAAGCCTACTAAGAATCTCTTTACTATGCCCGCCACCACCAAAGGTAACATCCACATAAATGCCATCTGGGTTTATATTTAAACCATCAACCGTTTCTTTTAAAAGTACAGGGTTATGATATTCCATGCTCATCGTCATCTTGTCCCATCACCTCTTCAGCTAAATCTGCAAAATCAATAGCTGCATCATCAATGGCTTGTTCATATAAATCTTTATCCCAAATCTCAATAATATTAATAGCCGAAGCCACTACTATATTTTTTGATATGTCTGCAAAAACGGTTAAATCTTTAGGTATTAACAACCTTCCATTCACATCAACCTCAACCATTTTTGCCCCTGCTGTAAACCTTCTAATAAAATCGTTATTCTTTTTTTTAAACTTATTTAACTTATTCATTTTCTGCATTACCGCTTGCCATTCGGCCATTGGGTAAAGCTCTAAACACTTTTGAAATACAGAACGACGAATCACAAAACCATCCTGCAAAATTGCAGAAAGTTGTTTTTTGATTGCAGCAGGCATCATTAATCTGCCTTTTGCATCAACTTTACAATCGTATGTGCCTGTAATTAAATCCAAAGCGGTTTATCTGACTTTTAAACGTTTAAGTTTCAAATATATTGAAAAATATCCCACTTTATACCACTTAATACCACTTTGTTAATAAATTTTCGTTTAAATTAGTTTTTAATCCGATTTAAAATTTTCTAACCCCGAATTACAAAGAGCTTAACCAACATTTAGTTTTATTTTTTCAGAATTATTTATATTGTTAATATATTCTATTTGTCTTTCAACAAAAAAACTACTTGAAGAATAAATGTTTCTACTTGATAAAAATTATTATGATGGAAATATGAATGAAATAACTATATTTGTTTTTATTGAATGAATGACTAACCGATTGATGACGCATCGCTTAAAAAAAGAAAAAAACTACAGCTATATAGAAGCAGGAGAAGGCACCCCTATAATTGTGCTTCACGGCTTAATGGGAGGATTAAGTAACTTTGATGCTGTAACTGATTATTTTAGCAATAAAGGATACAAGGTACTTATACCCGAGCTACCTATTTACAGCATGTCTTTAATAAAAACCAATGTTAAACATTTTGCAAAATACTTAAACGACTTTATTAGTTTTAAAGGCTACAAAGAGGTTATTTTACTAGGAAACTCATTGGGAGGGCACATAGGATTATACCACACCAAACTTTATCCAGAAACAGTAAAAGCTTTAATAATTACAGGTAGTTCTGGCTTGTACGAAAATGCCATGGGCGGCGGTTACACAAAACGTAGCGATTACGAAGTTATAAAAAAGAAAGCTCAAGATGTTTTTTACGATCCCGCAGTTGCTACCAAAGAGATTGTTGATGAAGTATACGAAACTGTTAACGACCGAAATAAACTTGTAAAAACTTTAGCAATAGCAAAAAGCGCTATAAGACATAATATGGCTAAAGATTTACCGCATTTTACAACTCCAACTTGCATTATTTGGGGTAAAAATGATAGTGTAACACCTCCAGAAGTTGCCGAAGAATTTAATGAATTACTACCAAACTCTGAATTGTTTTGGATTGACAAATGCGGACACGCTGCTATGATGGAACACCCCGAAGAGTTTAACTCTATCCTTGATAATTGGTTACAAAAAAAAGGACTTTAATTTATTAATAAGATTCCCGTATTCATGGGAATGAAAAACATTCATTATCATGAAAATAAAATCGGCCGAATTTGTAGTTAGCAACTCTGATGTTGAAAAATGCCCCAAAAGCAGGTTACCAGAATATGCCTTTATAGGAAGAAGTAACGTTGGAAAATCATCGTTAATAAACATGCTAACCAGCAGAAAAAGCTTAGCTAAAACCTCGGGTAGACCAGGAAAAACCCAACTTATTAATCATTTTTTAATTAACAAAAACTGGCACTTAGTAGATTTACCTGGCTATGGTTACGCTAGAGTTTCTAAAAGCGCAAAAAAAGTATTTCAAAAATTTATTACACAATATTTTGCTTTGCGCGAACAACTAGTTACCGCTTTTGTTTTGGTTGATGTTAGGCACAAACCACAGCCTATAGATTTAGAATTTATGCAATGGCTAGGCGAAAACGGCATTCCTTTTTCTATTGTTTTTACTAAGGCCGATAAATTAAAACCTCAAGCCATTGATAACCATGTTAATGATTACAAAAATATACTTCTAGAAACTTGGGAAGAGATGCCTAATTACTTTATTACATCATCATCGAAAAACATAGGTAAAGAAGAGGTTTTAGAATATATTGATGGTCTAAATTGTAATATGGAGCTGGATATAAATTAAAATATGTTTTAACTAAAGCTTAAAACACATCTACCTTTTATCTTTTTACATCCAACGCATCTCTTAACGCATTACCAATAAGCATAAAAGCCATAACTAGACTCATAATACAAAACCCAGGTATAATGGCTAAATATGGTTTTCCTAAAATTATATAATTGTAATGATCTTTAATCATAGCACCCCAACTTGCCATAGGCGGTTGCGCTCCTATTCCTAAAAAACTTAAACCGCTTTCTATTAGTATAGCTGCTGCAAAGTTTGCTGCCGAAATTACAATAACTGGCGCCATTATATTTGGTAAAATATGCTTAGTTATAATTCTAAAATCATTAAACCCTAGTGCTCTTGCGGCGGTTACATACTGCATTTCTTTAACACTTATTATTTGCCCACGAACAACTCTAGCTACCTCAACCCACATGGTTAAACCAACCGCTATAAATACTTGCCAAAAACCTTTTCCTAGTGCTAATGTTATTGCAATAACTAATAATAATGTAGGGATTGACCAAGTTACATTTATAATCCACATAATTACCGCATCTACTTTCCCTCCATAATAACCTGCTAAACTCCCCATAAACACACCTATTAGTAAAGAAATAATTACTGCTACAAAACCAATAAAAAATGAGATTCTGGCACCAACTAAAACTCGACTTAATAAATCGCGACCATATTTATCTGTTCCAAAAAGAAAGCTTTTTTCTTTTATATAATCTTGTACTGCATGATCTGGAAATCTAGAAAGGTTAATTGTTTTTTCTGAGCCTTCTAGCCCATCGGCTGCATATTCCTTATATGTTAAAATATTATTATTTATTTGATATTGTGAAATAGGAATTTCAGAATTAGTGTTTTTCCTTCCAAAAAAAAGTTTATTAAACCCGCTTTGTTGCGTTTTAATTTCTGAAGGTATAGTTAGCATTAACACTTTAAACCCTGGTTTTTCTGAGTGGATAGCTAAATGCATTTGATTTGCATATTGCGAATTATCTGGTGCAAAAGCATAAGCAAACACAGAAATAATTCCTACTAAAACAATAAAACAAAAACTGAAAACGCCCCAAAAGTTTTTTTTAAACTTTTGGAGCGCTAACTGTTTTAATGAGTTTGACTTATAATACATTAAATACCCTTTATGGTTTTATTTTTGTACTGTGGCCATCTTTTTAATTGGGTAAGCTGTCTTTAAATCTTCTAATACATTTAATGCTTCCTCTATATAAACATCTTTACTTAAACTAGCATGCCAGCGTTTGCGCTTTTCTTTTAAATCGGTAGTATCTTGCTCCATAAGTGCTTTTTCATAGCTATGCGACTTAAAAGTTAAATTTGTATTGTAATCGGAAATAGCTTTAAATTTACCAGCTTCTAGCTCGCTTGCTTCTAATTGATTTTTATACGTTTTATAATTTAAGGAGTATAAGGTTTCGTCTATTTTACTTTTAACCCATTTAGCGTTTTCTTCAATTAATTTTAATTGTTCGTTATTACTCATGCGGTTTTTACTTTTTTTAACCGTAGCATCATAATCAAAATAATACTCCCAAGGCGTGTATTCGGCTGCATCAATTTCATCATAAGGCAATGGATTATCTTTATCCTTTTCTCCTACATCAATAAAACTGAAACGTCCTGGCACATTTACATCGCTCTTAACACCTTCTAACTGAACCGAACCTCCATTAATTCTGTAATATTTTTGTCTGGTAAGCGCTAGAGCTCCAAAATCTCCGCTAGTATTATTTCTTAACCAGCTATTTAAATCGATAACACTTTGAACGGTTCCTTTTCCGTATGTTTGCTTACCTCCAATAATAATAGCTCGTTTATAATCTTGCATAGCCGCCGCCATTATTTCTGATGCCGAAGCCGATATTTCGTTTACCAAAATAACCAATGGACCATCCCAGGTAATAGACTTATCTCTATCTTTTAAAACTTCTTTAGGCTGGTTTGTAGAGCGTACTTGTACTATAGGGCCGTCTTTAATAAATAGCCCAGCCATATCGACAACTGCAGGTAAAGATCCTCCTCCATTATTACGTAAATCGAGTACCAAACCTTCTATTCCGTCTTCTTTTAAACGCTCAATTTCATGTTTTACATCTTTTGCTGCATTTACATTTTTGTAATCTTGAAAATCGACATAAAAAGCTGGCAAATTTATTACACCAAATGTTTTTCCATCTTTTTCGACTACAGAAGATTTTGCGTAGGTTTCTACCAACTCTACAACATCTCTAACAATTTCTATATCTTTTACTGTACCGTCTACCTTTTTTACGGTTAAGGTTACCTTTGTACCTTTTGGGCCTTTTATATATTTTATAGCATCGTTAATTCGCATGCCTACTATATTTACAGGAAACTCCTCGTCTTCTTGTTTTACTTTTAAAATAATATCTTCAACCTCTAACTCATTACTTCTCCAAGCTGGTCCACCAGAAATTAGCTCTACTATTTTAATATAATCCATTCGCTTTTGTAGCCTTGCACCTATTCCTTCTAATTTACCAGACATTCTTTGGTCGAAATCTTCTTTTCCTTTAGGCGCTAGGTAATATGTATGCGGGTCGAACTCTTCAACTATGGTATTAACATAAATAGCAAACCAATCTTCTCTTTTTTGATCATCAATATAATCTTCAAAATATATATCTATAGATTTTAATGTAGCCTCGCGCGCTTCTTTCTCTATTTGCGTCTCAGATTTTAAAACATATTCCGGATTTTTTTCTTTATTTCTTTTTTCTTCTTCTTTAATATCATCGTAGTTTGATAGTGTAGAGAATTTTAATTGTTTTCTCCATCTATCTTTCATTTCTTTTTTGGTTTTAACAAAATTATTATTTTCATAATTTGTTTCAAACTCTTCATTAATAGTATAATCAAAAGGTTTAGACAGAACTTCCTTATAGATTGCTTTAGCCTCTTCAATACGTTTTAGCATTCGTTCGTTTACTACATTAAAAAAAGTAATGTCGGCAATTTTAAGTTGGTCGTCAATAGTTAATTTAAATTTTTCAAAATCCTTATAATCAGACTCGTAAAAATATCGTTTTACTGGATCTACAACTTCTATATAATCTACAAATAATTCTTCAGAAAACGCATCGTCTAACGTTAAAGGATCAAAATGTCCTTGCTCTAAAACAAATGTTATTATTTGAATTAGTAATTTATCTTTATCTGGATTACTAAATTTTTTTGAGGTAAAACTACAAGAAGCAAAAGCTAGTAGTAGTAATAAGGATAGTATTTTATAATTCCTTTTCATAATATTCTTCATAAGTTTATCTTTTTTGCTTCTGGAAAGCACAGCATATTTTTCACTAAAATAAAGAAAAAACCATGCCAATTCCTTGAATTGCTACTAATTTTTTGTTAAAGCAAAGAAATTGGGTGTTTACTAATGAAATTATGTATTTTAGCGATGAATATTATTAATTCTTAATGAACAAAAAGCCACTTATACTTGTTACTAATGATGATGGCATAAACGCCCCTGGCATTAGAGCTTTAATTTCTGTTATGAATACCATTGGCGATGTTGTGGTAGTTGCTCCAGACAGCCCTCAAAGTGGTATGGGGCATGCCATAACCTTAAACTCTACTTTATACTCTAAAGAAGTGCATTTTAATGACGGCCCCCAAAAAGAATTTAGCTGTTCTGGCACACCTGCAGATTGCGTAAAACTTGCCATAAGAGAACTTACAAATAAAACACCAGACCTTTGTGTGTCTGGTATTAACCATGGCTCTAACGCATCGATAAACGTTATTTACTCTGGAACTATGAGCGCTGCTATCGAGGCTGGTATTGAAGGTATTCCCGCTATAGGATTCTCTCTATTAGATTATAGTTGGGATGCTAATTTTGAAGCCTCTAAACCTTATATAAAAACTATTACACAACAAGTTTTAAAACAAGGATTACCAAATGGTGTTGTTTTAAACGTTAATATCCCTAATGTTTTAAAAGAAGATATTAAAGGTATTAAAATTTGCAGACAAGCGAAAGCCAATTGGGTTGAAGCGTTTGACAAACGAAAAACTCCGCAAGGCCAAGATTATTATTGGCTTACTGGTAATTTTGTTAATTTAGATGGCGGAGAAGATACCGATGAATGGGCACTTGAAAATGGGTACATATCTATTGTACCTTCGCAGTTCGATTTAACAGCACATTATTTTATAAAAGATTTAAATAGTTGGAATTTATAATTACCTAACCGTAAAATAACATAAATGAGAAAAGATATTTTTATTGGCATGTTTGTTGGCTTATTAGCCAATGCTATAGGCTTATTTTTAGCTGCCAATTTATTAGGTAAAGGAGACGATTTTACCCAAGTAATTAAAGCCGCCGCTAACGAAGGTTTTCTAGGTAAACTAATTAGTTTAGGTGCTATATTAAACCTTATTGCCTTTTTTATTTTTATAAAAAAAAGACAAGATTACCGCGCCAGAGGCGTTTTGTTAATTACTGTATTTATTGCCGTTTTTACATTTGTTTTTAAACTCTTCTAAATGAAGTATTATATTATTGCAGGAGAAGCTTCGGGCGATTTACATGGTTCTAACCTTATGAAAGCATTGCTAAAAGAAGATGAAAATGCTAATATTAGGTTTTGGGGAGGCGACCTTATGTCTGCCGTTGGAGGCACTTTAGTAAAACACTATAAAGAACGTGCTTTTATGGGGTTTATTGAAGTTATAATGAACCTTAACAAAATTTTCAAAGATATTGCTTACTGTAAAAACGATATTTCAAATTTTAATCCTGATGTTGTTGTTTTTATAGATAATTCTGGTTTTAATTTACGTATTGCCAAATGGGCAAAACAACAAAAGTTTAAAACGAGCTACTACATCTCCCCACAAGTTTGGGCATCTAGAGCTAGTCGTGTAAAAGCCATAAAACGCGATATAGATAATATGTATGTTATATTACCTTTTGTAAAACCTTTTTACAAAAAACATAATTACAACGTAACTTTTGTTGGTCACCCCTTAATTGATGCTATAGCCAATCGCGAACAAGTAGACGAATTTAAATTTAGAGAAAACAACCAATTAGGAAAAAAACCTATTATTGCTTTATTACCAGGTAGCCGAAAACAAGAAATTACAAAAATGCTTACCGTAATGCTAAGTTTAGCAGACAATTACCCCAATTACCAATTTGTAATTGCCGGAGCTCCAAGCCAAGACTACAGCTTTTATGAGCCATTTATTAAGTCTACCTCTGTTAAATTTATTGCAAATAAAACTTACGATTTGTTAAGCATCTCTACTGCTGCACTAGTAACTTCTGGCACGGCAACATTAGAAACCGCATTATTTAAAGTACCACAAGTTGTTTGCTACAAAGGCAGCAATATCTCGTATCAAATAGCCAAACGAATTATAACTTTAAAATTTATTTCGTTAGTAAATTTAGTTATGGACAAAGAAGTGGTTACAGAGCTTATTCAAAACGAATTTAACAAAAAGCGTTTAAAAAAAGAATTAGACAACATTTTAGACAGTAAAAACAGAGAAAAGTTGTTTTTAGAGTATTTCGAATTAGAAAAAAAACTAGGAGGCAAAGGCGCAAGCCAGAATACAGCTAAGTTAATTTACAAGTCTATTAAACCTTAATTTTTAATGTATAGAATTATAATAATCTTACTTCTATTTTTAAGTTTTAGTAGCTGTAAATCAACAAAACGCGCTAAAAACAAAAAAGCTTCAAGCACAAAAATTATAACTAAAAAAAATAAACAAAAAACACCTATAAACAAGAAAGAAGATAATAAAACTACTGCTTTTAAAGCAAGCCCTACCAAATCGAAAGCTCAAAACATTATAGATTATGCTAAACAATTTAAAGGTGTTCGCTATAAGTGGGGAGGCACAACTAAGTCTGGCATGGATTGTTCTGGATTAGTATACGAGTCTTTTAAATTTTCAAATATTATACTTCCCAGAATTTCAAGAGACATGGCTAAAAAAGGCCATAAAATTAAACTTAACAAAGTATTAAAAGGCGACTTACTTTTTTTTAAAACAGGTAACAGAAGAAACTCTATAAACCATGTTGGGCTAATTATTGATATTAGAGATAACGATATTAAATTTATTCATTCTACAACAAGCAAAGGGGTTATTATATCTGGGCTTAATGAAACCTATTGGTTAAAAGCTTTTTATGAAGCTAGAAGAGTTTTATAAGATTATTTTATATCTTACCTGAGTATGAAATTACTCAATTTCCCCATTATAAAATTAACGTTTTGTCTCGTTTTCGGGATTGGTATTGGGTATTTAATTAAAATTCCGCTACACGCATCAATAACAACAACAACATTACTATTAGCTATTTTATTTGCTTTATATTTAATTTCAAGAAAACAATTTTTTAAGTCTGTTTGGTTTGGAACAATAACATATTTAGTTACCATTTCTTTAGGTATTTTAACAACCAACTTTCATAACCCCAAAAATTTTTATAGCCATTACACAAATATTATTTCTAAGGATAATAACCCTACATTAACAATTACTTTTAAAATTCGCGAAGTATTAAAACCTAGTGCTTATCACAACAAATATGTTGTTGATTTATTACAAATTAACACTTATAAAGTAACAGGAAAAACACTTTTAAACATAAAAAAAGATTCTTTAAAACCTACTTTAAAGATAGACGATGTTTTTATTAGCAGAACAAACTTTACTAATGTAAACAATCCACTAAACCCGCATCAATTTAATTACAAAAACTATTTAGACAAAAAATATATTTACCATCAGATTTTTGCAACTAAAGCACATTTATTAAGCGTAAAATCTAACATAAAAACACTTTTAGGCTTTGCTAACAATATTAGGCAACATATTAACAAAAAACTAAAGCCTTATCGCTTTAAACCCGACGAAATATCGATAATAAACGCACTTTTATTAGGGCAACGCCAAGACATAAGTGAAGATGTTTACACAAACTACACCAATGCAGGAGCCATACACATTTTAGCGGTTTCAGGACTTCATGTAGGTGTTATTCTATTACTATTAAATTACATTTTTAAACCATTAGAACGCCTTAAATATGGTATAATAATAAAAACCATACTACTTGTTTCTATTTTATGGGGGTTTGCCTTAATAGCAGGACTATCGGCTTCGGTTACACGAGCTGTTACCATGTTTAGTATTGTTGCTTTAGCATTAAACCTTAACAGACCAACAAATATTTACAACACCCTAGCCATTAGTATGTTTTTTATATTACTTTTTAAACCTTTATTTTTATTTGATGTAGGTTTTCAACTTAGTTATTTGGCTGTTTTTGCAATTGTTAGCATAGACCCTTTATTATATAAACTTTGGAAACCAAAATACTGGATTTTAAATAAATTATGGCACACATTTACTGTAACCATTTCTGCTCAATTAGGTATACTTCCTTTAAGTCTATTTTATTTTCATCAATTTCCAGGATTGTTTTTTATATCCAATTTAGTTATCATTCCATTATTAGGCGTTATTTTAGGACTTGGCATTCTTGTTATTTTGTTAGCTCTCATTAACGTTTTACCACAAATTGGAGCAGACATTTACGGCCACATAATAAGCTACATGAATGGCTTTATTGGTTGGGTAGCAAAACAAGAGGCTTTTTTGTTACACGATATTCCTTTTAACTTTTTACAAGTTCTAGCTACTTATTTAATGATAATATGCTTTTTAAAGCTATTTATTAAAAGAAATTACAAAAACCTTAAGCTGTTTTTAATAACTATTTTTATTATTCAAGGCGTGTTTATTTTTAATAAATTTAATAGGGCACCTAACGAGTTTATTGTATTTCATAAAAGCAGATTTAGTCTTTTAGCAAACAAAACCAATAACATGCTTATAGTGGCTGATGATTTTGACAGTATTACTAAAAAAACAAACACCTTAATTACCAATTATCGCGTAGGAAACAATATAAATAAAATTAAAAACGAAACTATATCGTCGCTATATCAATTTAATAACAATTACTTATTAGTAATAGATAGTTTAAGCACCTATAATTTAAGCTCTCTTAAGCCTCGCTATGTTTTATTAAGGCAATCTCCTAAAATTAATTTAAACCGATTGATTGATTCTATTAACCCCAAACAAATTATTGCAGATGGCAGCAATTATAAATCTTATACAGAACGTTGGGAACAAGTTTGTAAAAAAAGAAAACTCCCTTTTCATCAAACTAGTAAAAAGGGAGCTTTTATTATAAAATATTAAATTTTTAAATGACCCGTTTTACAATATTATTAGCCACTTCTAGCCATTTACTTGCTCCACCTCTAACATAACCCGTTTTTCCTAGGTTATTTAAATTCATTCTTCCATCAGGTAATTTTTCTGGACTAACAAAGTGTACGGCAGGGTAGCCTCTTACTTTAAACATGCTTTGTAATTGCATATTTTGGGCTTTAATTTTTTCATCTTGAGGGGTTCTTCTAGGAAAATCTAGCTCTACTAGAACTAAATTATTGGACCATTTTTCAAATTCTGAAGTTTTAAAAACTTCGCTTTGCAATTTTTTACACCAACCACACCAGTCTGACCCTGTAAAAAACAACATTACTTTTTTGTTTTCTTTAATAGCAACTTCAAGAGCAGTATTAACATCTGTATACCAAGTTAGCCGTTCTTGAGAAAAGCTATAACCTGATATTAGTACACATAAAGTAAGTGTTATTATAATTTTTTTCATTTTTATATTTTTTGCTCTACCCTTTAAATTCTGGTTTAAATGCCTTATAATACTCGTTAAATTTTTCTTGAGTATCTAATATTTTGTGGTCGTCTTTATTAAACATCTTCAAATACAACTCTATCTGCAAAGGTGTTTTATAGCCTTTAAGAGGAAAGATCATACTTCCGTTTTCATCTAAAAAAACAATGGTTGGAAATGCTTTAATCTGGAAATACCGCGATAATTCATGAGCGGAATTTCTTCTATTTGATAAGTTCGGATTATAATTTGGATTCGTAAATGTTTTACCGTTAAAGTTAATCTCATCATTCCCTTCCGCATTAAACTTAACAGCATAATAATGTTTATTTACATAGTTTGCCACATCTTTATTCTGAAAAGTATTTTTATCTAACATTTTACATGGACCACACCAATTGGTATAAACATCCATCATTATTTTTTTTGGTGTTTTCTTTTGAAGCTCAACAGCTTCTTCAAGCGATATCCAATTAATTTGTTGTGCTGAAGCCTTTAAATTTATAAAAGTTATTGCTAACACTAATAATATTGTATTTTTCATAATTAACTAAGTTGCAAAAGTTGTTCCGAACTTACAAAAAAAGCTCCTAATTAGGAGCTTTTTGAATATTTTTTAACTATTTATTCGATTAACGCACACCGTGCATTAGCTTTTTTATAATAGGCTGAAATAAAATAGACACAACTCCAACTACAACCGAAACAATGGTTAAAATCCAAAAGAAGTAACTAATTCCGTTTTCATTAGCTATTTTATCTACATTTTCTCCAAAAACACCTGCGCCTTTCATTCCTATAGCAATAGCTAAATACCAAACCCCAAACATAAAAGCAATCATTCTTGCTGGCACAAGCTTACTAACATAAGATAATCCAACAGGAGAGATACATAATTCTCCCATAGTATGAAATAAGTAAACTAAAACAAGCCAAATGATACTTACTGAAGCCGTTTTTGCTCCGGGTTCAATTCCCATAGCCCCAAAAGCTACACAAGCCATTCCTAAAGCAAGAAGAAACATACCTATACCATATTTTCCATTGGCCGATGGATTATATTTACTCTCCCACCATTTTGAGAATAATGGCGCTAAAGTTATTATATATAATGAATTTAAACTCGCAAACCATGAAGCAGGAATTTCTAAATTATCGTCTTTAAACTGATTAATTAACATCCAAATAGCAATAGCCCAAACAATAATAAAACTGATGCTTAACACCACATTTGCCCACTTGTATTTAGCAAAAGTTTGCTTAAACAACAAATACAAAACCCAAGTTATAATTCCTAATGGTATAACTACCATACAGGAATTTACTATTCTAAAAATGGTAGCAGACGATCCGTCTAAAGTCCTATCTGTATAATCATTTGCGAATATGGTTAAAGACCCAGGAGCCTGCTCGAAAATAGCCCAAAAGAAAACAGAAAGTATAGCAAAAAATGTTACTGCTATTAATTTATCTCTAGTAATTTTAGAATACTGTGTAAATCTATAAATTAGCAACACTAGAAACAACCCTAAGGCTGTTAAAATGGCTATATTATTACCATTTTCGCCTAGGAAAGAAAACACATTTATATTGCCTCCAGAAATGGTTGTTGCTGGGGCATTTAGTATCCATAATAAACCTAACAATACCATAACAAGAATTAGACCTAATTGCCATGATGTAAAAGGCACTCGTTTATCTTTATCGAGTGCTTGAATAGAGTTTGCATCATCTTTTTTAGGTTTTAAACCAATGTTTCCAAATATATTTTGAGACAACCAAAACTGCACCAAACCAAAAAGCATAAATATTCCAGCTAAACCAAAACCTAAGCTCCAACCTATTTGTTCGCCTAAATAGCCACATAAAATAATACCAATAAATGAACCAGCATTAACACCCATATAAAAAATAGTATATGCACCATCTTTTTTCTGCGGCCTATCTTTATACATTTCTGATATAATAGATGTCATGTTAGGCTTAAAGAAACCATTGCCTAAAATTAACAGACCAAGCCCTAAATATATAGACCATTCGGTTTCAAAAGCCATTGAAGCATGTCCCATAGTCATTAACAACGCTCCTACTAACACAGCATACCTAAAGCCAATTAACTTATCGGCAAAATAACCTCCCATCATGGTTGACAAATAAACCAAACCAACATAAGAACCAAATAAAGCCATTGCATGTTCTCGTGGCCACCCCCAGCCTTCATCAAGTAATGATGCTGTTAAAAACAACACCAATAATGATCGCATTCCGTAATACGAAAAACGCTCCCACATTTCTGTAAAAAATAACACAAATAATCCTGATGGATGACCTAAAACGGTGCTTTTAAAAAATTGATCTGTTGTATTCTCTGCCATAATATTTAGTTATAATCTTGAAATTAGTTTATTAATTTTAATGTACTTTACCCATTAACTTTTTCATTAATGGAGAAAAAGCTACAACAATTAATCCTGCTCCTAATGCGTATTTAGCAATTAACATAAAACCATCGGTATATATTGTTAAAGTGTCTAAACCTCCTACATTAGCATCTGTACTTTCTACGGCTAATTGTTCAGATATAAAGCCAACTATTTGAAATGCATAGGCAGATGACAAAAACCAAACACCCATCATAAAAGCCACTACATTTTTTGGTGATAAATCTGTAATTTTAGACAATCCAACAGGCGACATAAATAACTCGCCAATAGAAATTATAAAATACATAATAAATAAATATGCAAATGGAACCATACCGTTTGCATCTGCACTAGCGCCACTTTGTGCTAAAATATAAAAACTGGCACCTGCTAAAACTAACCCTAAACCAAATTTATAAGGTGTTCTTGGGTTTAAATTCTTTTTTGCTAAATACGCCCATAACAAAGAAATTGGTATTGCTAAAATAATTATAAACATAGAGTTTAATGCATTAGTCTGGCTCGCATTCATTATACCACTTAAATCTACATTTCTTGATGCAAACAATGTTATTACGCTACCAGAAAGCTCATGAAAACCCCAAAATAGAGTCATAAAAAACGTAATTAAAACTGCCATAAATAGTTTTTTACGAGCAGTATTATCTAACTTAATCATGATGTAAACAATGTATCCTAAAACACCAAAGCCAATAAATTTAAATATAAAACCAACGTAGTTTTGTTGCCATGCAGAAAGTAAGTATGCTATTAAAGGGGCGCTTAAAAATGCTATAATAGGAATAAGTGTTTTTTGTGGAACTCCCAAAATCTTTTTTTCATAAACCTCTATGCTTGGCGGCAAGCCTCTATCTCCAAACACATTCTTTTTTATTCCACTCCAAAAGAATATTAAGCCTGTTAACATGCCTATACCAGCTAGACCAAATCCATAATGCCAACCATATTTAGCAGCTAACCACCCACATAAAAGCGGTGCTACAAACCCTCCAATATTAATTCCCATATAGAATATGGTAAAACCAGAATCTTTTCTAACATCGCCATCTTCATACAAAGATCCCACAAAAGTTGAAATATTTGGTTTAAAAAACCCATTACCTACAACAATTAGTGCTAATGCCAAAAAGAAAGCTATATTATTTTCGATAGCTAAAACAAAATGTCCTAATGCCATTAAAACACCTCCTAAAAAAATAGAGCTACGCATACCTAATATTTTATCGGAAATTTGCCCTCCAATAACCGTAGATGCGTACACCAAAGAACCGTAAGAAGCATATACAACTGCTGTTGCTGCGTCTCGCTCAACTATAGCTTTAAAAATTTCTTGCACCATGTATAGCGTAAGTAAAGCACGCATACCATAGAAACTAAAACGTTCCCATAACTCGGCAAAGAATAAATAAAACAGGCCTTTAGGGTGCCCAAACATTTGAGGTTCTTCTTTAGTTAAAATAGTTTTCGACATATTTTTATCCTTTAATTTTTACTTCTTCTTTAACTTTAGTTGGTTTTTCTTTTTCAATTTTATCTCCCAATGTTTCATGAATAAAATGAGTCATTTTTTTATATAAATGCAATCTTGTATTGCCTCCATAAATACCATGGTTTTTGTCTGGATATACAGCCCAATCAAACTGTTTATCGGCTTGAATTAAAGCTTCTGCTAATCGCATTGTGTTTTGCAAATGTACATTATCATCACCCGAGCCATGCACTAATAGGAAATCGCCTTTTAATTTTTCTACATGATTTATTGGAGAATTATCGTCATAACCACTAGCATTTTCTTGAGGCGTGGTCATATAACGTTCTGTATAAATAGAATCGTAAAAACGCCAACTGCTTACTGGAGCTACAGCAATGGCCATTTTAAAAACATCGTTACCTTTAAACAAGCAATTGCTACTCATAAAACCACCAAAACTCCAACCCCAAATCCCCATTCGGCTAGCATCAATATAAGGTAATTCGCCTAGCTGTTTAGCGGCTTGAATTTGGTCTTCTACTTCGTATTTTCCTAATTGGTTTTGTGTTATCTTTTTAAAATTGGCTCCTTTAAAACCTGTTCCTCTTCCATCTACACAAGCTATTATATAGCCTTGTTGTGCTAAATGTTGGTACCAATAATCGTTAGCACTATTCCATCGGTTAGCAACTTGCTGCGATCCAGGCCCAGAATATTGATACATTAATAATGGATATTTTTTTGATGCATCAAAATTTGCAGGTTTTATCATCCACATGTTTAAATCGTTACCATTTACATGAATGGTGCTAAACTCTTTTTTCGATGTTACATAATCTGAAAGTCTTTGTGCTGCTTTATCGTTATCTTTTATACTTTTTATTAAATTCCCTGATAAGGAGCTGTTTAAAGTATATTCTGGAGGTGTTGTTGCGCTAGAAAATGTATTTATAAAAAATGAAAAATCGGCACTAAAAGATGCATTATTTGTGCCATCGCTTTTAGTTAGTCGCTTTTTATTTCTTCCGTTTAGTTTTATAGAATATACATCTCTATTTATTGAGCCATTTTCTACAGATTGGTAAAATATGGTATTATTTTTTTTATCGTAACCATAGTAATTAGTTACCTCCCAATTTCCTTTAGTTACTTGATTAATTAATTGTCCAGTTTCATTGTAATGATAAATATGATTGTAACCATCTTTTTCGCTTGTCCAAATAAAACTATTATCGTCTAAAAAAGTTAAATTATCTGTTACATCAACATAAGCTTGATCTTTTTCTGCTAAAATTAAATTTGATGTATTTGTTTTTGCATTTACCATCCATAAGTCTAATTCGCTTTGGTGCCTATTCATGTATTGAGCACTTAAAACATTGGGATTGTTAGTCCATTTTATTCTAGGAATATAAAAGTCTTGATATGCTTTATCAACTTTAACGGCATTGGTTTTATTTTCATTTAAATTATAAATATGAAGCGATACTTCAGAATTTGCTTCACCAGCTTTAGGGTATTTAAACACTTGCTGCGTTTGGTAAAGTTCTGTACCATAAACATCCATAGAAAATTCTGGTACATTAGTTTCATCAAAACGGATAAATGCTATTTTATTACTATCTACATTCCAATCAAAAGCGCGTACAAAGCCAAATTCCTCTTCGTATACCCAATCGGTTATACCATTAATAATTTTATTTTTTTCACCATCGGTTGTTATTTGGGTAATTGTTTCAGAATTTAAATCTTTAACATAAAGGTTATTTTCTTTAACAAAGGCTACTTTTTGTCCATCTGGAGACAATGTAGGTTCTTGAATTTTCTCTTCAGATATTAAGTTTAATGTAGCATTATTTACATTATACACATAATAGTTACCTAATACGGAGTGTCTATAAATTGCTGTTTCATTGGTTGCTAAAATCACTTGTTGCTCGTCTTTACTAAATATATAATTAGTAAAATAAGGTATGGCCTCTAAATTTGCAGAGCTTACCAATGTTTTTACCTTTTGCAAGGTTTTATAATCGTATATATCTATTGAAGTACTTCGCGTTTCTCTATCGAAATTTAAAACCGAGTATTGTTGGCCATTCTTCATAGAGTGTAAAGCATCCATACGCTCTGTTCTAAAAGTGCCATTTTTCCATATATCTTCTAACGTAATTGTACTTGTTTGTGCAGAAATAATTGTAGTTACAAAAAGGCAAATGTAAAGGGAGAATTTTATTTTTTTCATGTAATTATGTTGGTTGTTTTTAAAACTTTAAAAAACATCTAATTAACTATGTTTCAGCATAAAAAAATTAGTCAATTATAGACGTTTTGTTTAAAAAAGTACTTATTTCATAAAATGATGTCAAGTTTACTAAAAATTATGCAAAAAACCCTATTTATTAACACTTAAATAACTTGGTTTGCTTCCTAGTGTTAAATATTCATACCAAGAATAGTATCTTTGCGTTGCAAAATTGAATACTATGAGCAAAACTATTGCTGGCTTTTCTAAATTATCGAAATCAAAAAAAATTGATTGGATTGTTGACACCTATTTTTCTAATGCCCAAGATGCTAAAGATATTTTAAAGCAATATTGGAATACAAATAACAAACTCCAACAATTACATGATGAGTTTATAGAAAACACCATAACTAATTATTACTTACCGCTAGGCGTAGCACCCAACTTTTTAATAAACGACAAACTTTACACCATACCTATGGCTATTGAAGAAAGTTCGGTTGTTGCGGCTGCTAGTAAAGCTGCAAAATTTTGGTTAGAACGTGGAGGCTTTAAAACCCAAGTTATTTCTACCACTAAAATTGGGCAAGTACATTTTAATTATAAAGGCGATTTTAATAAATTAAAACAGTTTTTTATAGCAGTAAAACCTAAGCTTATTAAAGATACCAAAACCATTACAAAAAACATGCAAAAACGTGGCGGAGGTATTATTGATATAGAGTTAAAAGATAAAACAACAGAAATTGACAACTACTATCAGCTACATGCTTCTTTTGAAACGTTAGATGCCATGGGAGCCAATTTTATTAATTCTTGCTTAGAGCAATTTGCCAAGACATTAAAAAGTGAAGCATTAACTTTTAGCTTATTTACTAATGAAGAAAAAAAATTAGATATTATAATGAGTATTTTATCTAATTACGTTCCAGATTGTTTGGTTCGTGCAGAAGTAAGCTGCCCTGTTGATGATTTAAGTGAAAATGAAACAATAACCGGAAAAGATTTTGCCAACAAATTTATACAAGCTGTAAATATTGCAGAAGTAGAACCATATAGAGCCGTTACTCATAATAAAGGTATAATGAATGGTATAGATGCTGTTGTATTAGCTACAGGAAACGACTTTAGAGCTGTTGAAGCTGGCGTACATGCATATGCATCAAGAAAAGGGCAATACAGTAGTTTAACACATGCTAAAATTGAAAACGGAACATTTACTTTTTGGTTAGAAATACCGTTAGCCTTAGGTACAGTAGGTGGTTTAACAGGCTTACACCCATTAGTAAAATTAGCTTTAGAGTTATTACACAAGCCATCGGCTAAAGAGCTTATGCAAATAGTTGCTGTTGCTGGATTAGCTCAAAATTTTGCTGCTTTACGATCGTTAACAACAACAGGTATCCAGCAAGGACACATGAAAATGCATTTAATGAATATATTAAACCAGTTTAATGCTAATAATGAAGAAAAACGGATATTAATTGAACATTTTAAAAGTATTCCTGTATCGCATAGCGCTGTGGTAGAAGCTATAAATAAATTAAGAGTTACAAGTGAAAAATAAAACGTTTTACAGCCACGGAAAACTTTTACTTTCTGGCGAGTATGTTGTACTAGATGGTGCTATTTCGTTAGCAGTTCCAACTAAATATGGGCAATCGCTAAATGTTTCACCTTCACAAGAACACAAATTCTCATGGAAAAGTTTTGATGAGCCCAAGGACATTTGGTTTGAAGATAATTTTGGTCTTGATGATAACTCGACAAACGATATAACACAACGTTTAATTAAAATATTAAATACTGCAAAAATTTTAAATCCTGAGTTTTTAAAAGATTCCTGTGGTTTTAATGTTGAAACTCATTTAGAATTTCCAAAAAACTGGGGTTTAGGTACATCATCTACGCTTATTAACAATGTCGCAAAATGGGCCAACGTTAATGCCTACAAGCTACTTGAAAACACTTTTGGAGGTAGTGGCTACGATATTGCTTGCGCTCAAAACAACACGCCTATTACCTATAAACTAAACCATAACAAACCAGAAATAAAAACCATCAACTTTAACCCTCAATTTAAAGAGCATATATATTTTGTTCATTTAAATAAAAAGCAAAACAGTAGAGATGGTATTAAACACTACCATAAAAACAAAGCAAATATACCATCTGCTATTAACTCTATAAATTCAATTACTTTAAAAATGATTGATTGTAAATTGCTTGAAGTGTTTCAAAATTTAATAACCGAACATGAAAGCATAATAGCTAACATAACCAAACAAACCCCGATTAAGGATTTACTTTTTGCAGACTTTAATGGTGCTATAAAAAGTTTAGGAGCTTGGGGAGGCGATTTTATTATGGTAGTATCAAAAAACAGCCCTAACGATTACTTTAATACAAAAGGCTACAAAACAGTCATATCATACAAGCATATGGTTTTGTAAACTACACAAACCTTTAAACATAAAAAAAGAGCTTTATTTAAAGCTCTTTTTTTTATACCTATTCTTTTTTTACTCTACTGCACTTGAGTAGTAGCTCTATTATCTTCTATATCTGCAGCAGCTTTTAATGCATTGTATAATTTTGAATTTACAGTTGCAGCTTTTTGCTGTTCTACTCTATTGGCAGCAGCTTGATAATTATCTAGCTCAACAGCTGGTGTAACCTTAGTTACCTGAACCATATAAACACCATTTGTTCCATCTATTAATCCAGATGTTTCTCCTTCATTTAAACCAAATGCTGCACCTACTACTAGAGGTTCTCTTCCGCCTCCAGATATTGTTGGGTTTTTCATGCTTATACCATTAGAGGTTCTTACATTAGTGTTTTCTGCAGTTGCTAAATCGTCTAAAGTACTTACAGAAACTCTATCTCTTATTAATTTTGCTTTTTTCTCTTTTCTAATTATTGGTAATACTCTTGCTGTTGCATCATCTGCAGACATTAAGCCTGCTTTATGTTTTGCTACTAGCTGCGCTATTACATAACCATTTGTTACATTAAAACGCTTAATATCTCCTATTTCAGCATCTTCTTCAAAAGCCCAACGTACTATTGGTCTTTGGTTTCCAACACCAGGAATATTTTCATCTAAAACTTTAATACCATTTACTGGGCGCAATGTGTATTTATTTTCTTTTGCTAATGCTTCAAAATCTCCTTTTCCGGCATTAATCTCAAAGTTTGAAGCATCTCTAAATACTTTATCTGTAGTTGCTTCTGAAGGTTCAATTTTTCTTGAAATAGTACCTACTTGAACGGCTTTAGTTTTATTTTTTTGCCCTTCAACTTCAATAATATGAAACCCAAATACTGTTTTAACAACACCTAAATCTCCTGTTTTTCCTTCAAATTCGAAATCATTAAATTCTGGAACCATTGTATTGTATGGATGCCAATCGTAACGTCCTCCTTTTTCAACACTTCCTTGATCTGATGAGAATGCTTTAACAAATTCTGGAAATTTAGAGCGGTTTCTTTTAAGTATAGTTAATAAGCTATCTGCTTTTACTTTAGCTTCTGCCTCTGTAGCTGTTACATCTGGTGCTGCGCTTTGAGCGCCTTGAAAAGGAATTAAAATGTGTCTTACCTTTGCAGAGTCTGGTATTTGTTTAACAGCAATTACTTTTGTTACTTTAAAAGCTCCATCGTGTTTGTATGGACCATAAACTTCACCTTCGTTTAAATTATAAATAGCTTCGGCTGCTTCGGTTGGCAAGCTAGATTTAAATACAAAACGTTTATCAAATTTTATATCTGAACCTGCAATGGAGTTTATATACTCTTCATTGTTTTTCACTTTAGAAAAAGCAATAATAGTATCTTTTCTTCCTCTTTCATCAACTAATTGACCATTAACATAGGTGTTTAATTCTGTTTTAATAGCATTTTCATCATCAATTGAAGCTACTTCTTTAAACTCAACAAAACGAATATCTCTTGAAGCTTCTACTTCAAATTGTTTTTTATGGTTATTAATATAGTTTGTAATATCAGATTTTGATACTTGTACTGTACTATCAGGAATTGTAGAGAAATTAACTTGAACATATTTAATATCTACTTTATTTCCTTCTAATTCATGATCTAATTTACCTTCGGCAAGTGTTCCTGTTAAACCAGCTTTTACCATATTAAAGTAGTTTTGGTTTAATGCGTTTGATGCAACTTGCTTTTCGTAATTCACCCAACTTTCGAAACCTGCAGGCGATGTTTCTTTTAAGTTAGCTATGTATTCGTTCATTTTATTTTCATCAAAAATACCAGCTTCGTTTAAGAAGTTTTGGTTTGTTGCCAATGAGGTTTTAAGTAAATCTCTCATTTGGTCTTTCTCAACAGATATCTCTAACTCATCAAATTGAGTTTCCATAACGGCTTGTCTTACTTCTTGTTCCCAAACTCTATTCATAACTTGAGTACTCGTAGCATTTGGTCCCATTTGTCTTTGTAGCTGTTCTACTTTTTGCATAAAATCTTCTCGAGTAAGATCTTTACCATTAATAGTTGCTACTATATTTTGCGACTTAGATGTTAATGCATCGCTATTTTTAAATAAATCTGCTAATACAAAAGAAAATAGCGCTAATGCTATAATTAGTATTAAGAATAGTGAACGTTGTCTTATCTTATTTAAAACTGCCATTTGTTAATTTAATTTTTAATATCCTTTGTTGGAATTGCTTGTTTAGTTTGTGCCAATGTAATAAACTGACAAAAATATCGTGCGCGAAAATACCATTTTCTATTCAATAATAAAAGTAGAACTTTGTATTTTAATCTTCCTCTAACACTTTAACTTCTACAAGGTCTATTTTAGTGTTAGATACTTCTAAAATTGTAAATTGAAATGTATTAATTTGAACGATATCGTTTTGAGTAGGTATCTCTTCGGTATGGTTTACAATTAAGCCTCCAAGTGTTTCGTAATTTTCGCTATCTGGAAGATTTATTTTATAGGTTTCATTAATATAATCGACTTCTAATCTTGCCGAAAATTTATACACATCATTATCTAGCGTTTCTTCTATTAAATCGACAGAGTCATGTTCGTCTTCAATTTCTCCAAATAGTTCTTCAACAATATCTTCAACAGTCATTATACCCGAAGTTCCTCCATATTCATCTAAAACAACAGCTATACTTCTTCGTTTTTTGGTTAGAATATTTAATACGTCTTTTACAAGTACTGTTTCTGGAACAAACTCTACTGGGGTTAGCATAGACTTAATGCTTTTTCTTTTTTTAAATAACTCGAAAGAATGAACATAGCCCACAATATCGTCAATAGTATCTTTATAAACCAGTATTTTAGTTCTTCCAGATTCAGTAAATAAGGCGTTTAACGATTTTACTGAGTCTTTAATTTCTACAGCTATAATTTCTGTACGTGGCACCATAACCTCGCGGGCTTTTACTTCTGAAAATTCTAAAGCGTTTTGAAAAATTTGTATTTCGGTATCTACTTCATCTTGCTCTTCAACAGATTCCATTTGTTCGCTTATATAATTTCCTAACTCTACTTTTGTAAATGCAAGTTGTATTTGATCGCCTTCGGTTTTAAAAAACACTTTTAATACAAAATCTGAAATCCAAATTACAAAATCTGAAATAAAAGTAAATAACATATAAAACATATAGGCCGGAATAGCTAATGCTTTTATAAGTGTATTAGCATAAATTTGAAAAAATACTTTTGGTAAAAACTCTGCAGTAATTAATATAACAAATGTTGATATTATGGTTTGACTTAGCAGACTTAAATCGGTTAATAAATAATCTAAAAACGGATATGAAGTAGGTAATAAAGATTGAAACCAATTAACCAACAAATCGCCCATAAAAAACCCATAAATTACTAATGCAATATTGTTGCCAATAAGCATTGTGGTAATAAATTTTGAAGGTTTAGCGGTAAGTTTTGTTAATGCTTTAGCAAGTATGCCGTCTTGTTTTTTTTCAATTTCTATATGAATTTTATTTGACGATACATAAGCTATTTCCATCCCTGAGAAAAAAGCCGAGAGTATTAATGATACAATTATGATTATTACATAAATGCTCATTTATTAAGAGTTATCTTTGTTTTCAATTTTTTTACTAAATTTTCTTCTAAAAAAATACATAAAAATAGCTAAAGCAGCTAATCCTAAAGAAATGTAAGCACCATTGGTGCCATTACCCCATTTTGAAATACCATCGTATATAAATAGTACAGCAAAAACCAAATAGGCGTATTGAAAAATCTTAGTATATTTCATTTATAAAATTGAATTTTAAGAGTATAAAGATACTTAAATTTGATTGATAAAAATTAATCTTCCAAAGTAATTATACCTGTTACCTCAAGAACTTCGGCATTTGTAAATTCTGAATTTGAATCAAAACCATTGCCATTTATAATGTCTTGATCGGTTTTAAAACTTACTGGTTTGTTTGTAGATAACCATTCTTTTTTCTGATCGTAAAATAATTGATCGGTTTTTAAAACCCTATTATCATAAGTTGTAATAACAACATTGTCTTGCATATCAATTAAATCGGTATTGGTGTAAACATAAGCATTATCTGCCACTACCGTGCTTTTTTTGTTTTCCTTATCGTAAATATATAAGGTAACACCATCTGTAAATTGATGAAAAGGAAAATCTCTGTTAGAATAATCTAACATTTTGGTACTTATTAAATTTGCTGAAACACGCCCAGAGTCTGTATATTTTACATTAATGTTGTAATCTATCCCTATAGGTTCGTTTTCTGAAATACCTATTTTTTGTACCTGTTTAAAACTATCATTACATGAAAAAAACATAGTCACAATAAATATTGTGACTATGTTAAATGTTATATTTAATATACTTTTTTTCATTAAATGCTTGGCACCGTTACAGATGCTCCTATCCAACAACCTATTTTTATAGTTTGTCCTGCTCTACCAGAACTAAATATTTCTGATTTTTGTGGCGCTTTTGCATTGTAATTAGCAACCGATTGAGATGCAGCCTTGCTTAAAGTAGGATCTACTCTAGCTGCTTTTCTAGCTTCGGCAGCTGCTAACCAATATACGGCTCTTTTATCAAAATTGCTATCGCCACAGTTATTTGCGCTTTTTGCATACATAGCAGCAATTGCTATATAAGGACGTCCGTTAGATGGGTTAAGTTTTAAAGCTTCTCTATAATAACTTCTTGCTTTACCATAACTACCTCTTGCTTTTAATTTAGTAGCAATTCTGTAATATAATTTAGATTTTTTAAAGCTATCTGTTTCTAAGCTTATAGCTTGCTCAAAGAATGAAATTGCGCCGCTTGTATCGCCATCTTTATCTTTTAATAAACCAAGATAGTAAGCAGAATTTGCAGATGGGCTTATGTTATGGTAAGCGTTTACTAACTCGAAAAATAGAGGGTCGTCTGTACATTCTTTTTGCGACATTTTACCTGCTGCTCTTTGCAACCAAACTGCGTTACCTTTATTAGCTTCAAAATCTTTTCTGTATAATGGAATAAGGTTTTCGCAATTTGCTCTATCTCCTAATTTACCATCAATACTTCCTGATATTTGATCGTAAGCTTTCAAATAACTTTCGTAATACTTTTTATACTTACCTTCTTTTTTTGTTAAAGCTGTACCTGCAGCTTCTTTTTCTATAAGTTTATTTAGTTTTCCTGAAAAGCTGTTTACTTCGTCTTCTACTTTTTCAAATACATCATCATATTTGTTAAATAAATCTGCTGCTGGTTTCTTACCTGCGTCATATAAATCTACCATTAAAGAAAAGTAAGTATATAAACTTTTTGGGTTTGTAAAAGTTTTTTTATCTGCTTGATAAGCTTCATCAAAACTATTGTATAACTCTTCATTAGTTTTATTTAACTCTTTTCTGTTATCATACATTAATTGAGCGGCTTGCGCAGCATATTTTCCTTTTGGCGTTTTACTAGCAAAATGCTCTGCACGTTGCTCCCATAACTTTAAAAGGTCGTTTATATATGCAATTTTATCGGCTCCAGTTGCTTTATCTATTTTATGTCCTAAAATCTTTTCTCCGTCAACATATATGGCATTGTTAAATTTTGGGCATTTATTTCTTACAGCCATCCAAGGCTCGTAAGCAGCATCGTAGTTTTTAGCTTTTGTATATTCATGGAATATAGAAAGCTTTGTCATACATTCTTCATCTTGTTGAGCAAAACTTGTGTTAAACCCAATAAATAAAAAAGCTAGTAATAATGTAATTTTTGTTTTCATGATAATAATTTTGTCCTGTTTAATCATACTTTCGTTTCTGGAACCATCTATCGTTCAAAGATAAACTTAATTGTAAACTAATAAAATTCTCTTGAATTAAATTGCTGTTTTTTGTTCCGCGTTGTCCAATTTCAAAACCTAAATTTGCATTAGATAATAATCTTGCGTCTCCAACTGGTATACCTACTCCAAAAGATATGCCAAACTCTTTTATTGACTCTCCATTTATATTTAATCCTGTTTCTTCGGTTCTAAAACCTGCTCTGTAAACCATTCGTTTTAAGTAGTTTCTAAACGAATTGTATTGTGGTATATAAAAACCTCCTATTGCAAAAGAATAAGCGTCTTCATACTTAATTTCTGTATTATTACTAAATAGGTCGTTTGAGAATTTACTGGTTTTTAAAAAAGTAGTTTCTGCTCCTACAAACCATTTTCTAGGCTCTCCAATACCTGCTCCAAAAGAAAGTTTTGAAGGTAAAATTAAATCGGTTTCTTTTAAACCTAAAGATTCTAAATCGCCATCAATAGTATTTCTTATACCTTCAGACCCGCTAGAGCTTATTGTTACTGTTGATATAGAACGTTCATTTTTAGATGTTAACACACTTTCTGGCGAGTAAGTTACACTAGAAACGAGTTCTAATTTATTTTTAAGCATCGTTTTATACGATAGCCCAAAATTTAAGTTTAAACCACTTAAATCTGATCTATTATTTTCTTTTGATTGGTAATTTATTGGAATTCCATCAGAGTATTGATAGTTAATTATATCGTTTTGAATATTACCGAAGTTATACTGAAAATCGACACCAACACTTAAACCTTTAGCTAATTGATAACCAAAACCTAGAAAAGCTTTATTAAGTCCTCCCTCTCCTTCAAACCTGTTTTCTATATTATCACTATCATCCGAAACTAACGTTTCTAATTTATAACCAACAGATGTGTAAGGCATTAACCCAAAACCAAAGCCAACTTTACCAATAGGAATACTAACAGCTAAATAATCAAATGTAGATGATGATGCTTTATCGTTTCCAGAGTTACTTTTTAAATTAGTGCTGGTATAACTTCCTCCAACAGCAAATTTAACAGGTCTGCTTTCTTTGCCCCATATTTCTAGGTTTTCACCTGCGTACGATGCTGGGTTTCTTAAATTAACATGAATACTATCGTTATAGATACTCAAACCTCCCATACTACGGTTCTCTACAGTACCTTTAAATTTTAAACTTCCAATACCATAAAAAGAATAAGGAGAAGTTGTTCCTTGTTGTCCATAACCGTAAATCGCAATTGTTGCAATAAAAACTAATACAAGTTTTTTTATCATTCGTTTGAGTTAAATTGTAAAATAAAGTTTAATCCCTCTAATAGAAAATTAGGATTGGCAAATATGCTACTTTTTAATTGTTTTGACAAGAATTTAGTATCTCCGCCTGTTAAAATTACTGTTAAATCTGAATATTTAAGTTTATATGATTGTATAATGCCCTCTATTTCGTTTAAAACACCAAAAACTACCCCAGAGTGAATAGACTCATTTGTTGAATCTCCTATAATATTTTTAGGCATTGTTGTATTTAATAACGGTAAATTAGCTGTTAAATTATTTAGAGATTTGTAGCGAGTACGAATTCCTGGTGAAATGGCGCCTCCTAAATATTCGTTTTTATTATTTATAAAGTCGTAGGTTATGCATGTACCAGCGTCAATAATAAGTACATTTTTACTTGAAAATTCTCTTATAGAAGCACATACTAAAGCAATTCTGTCGACACCTAAGGTTTTTGGTGTTTTATAAAGGTTTTTAAAAGGTATGTTTGTATTAGCATTTAATATTGTTGTATTAAACAAGCCTTCTATTTCTTTTATTTCTTTCTTTTTAAGTCGCCCTACAGAAGATATGATAGCTTTATGTATAGTATTTTTTTTATTAATATCTTTTATTCCATTTATAACTTCATCTATTTTAACAGATTTTTTATAACACAACTCATTATTTTTAAAAACAGCAAGTTTTACAAAAGAGTTTCCTACGTCTATTATTAAATTCATAATTCTAAAAAAGGTATAAAACTACAAAATATCTTTTTTTAAACCATCTTACATATAAGCTATATTATTAATTTTAAATAAGTTATTTTAAAATTAACACCTATTTAAAATATTTAGTGTAAAATTTTATAAATTTCTCTTGGCGAATTACAAAATTGAATATATATTTGCAACCGCTTTGGCGAGGTACCTTAGCTCAGTTGGTAGAGCAAAGGACTGAAAATCCTTGTGTCCCTGGTTCGATTCCTGGAGGTACCACTTAAAAAACCTGTAATTCTTTAAACAAGAAATTGCAGGTTTTTTGCTTTAAAATATTTAATCTTGATTCTATTCAATATTATTTATTAATAAAAATAATCTAGATCTACCTTATTTATTATCATAAAATTTATTCATAGCAAGCTTCACACTTCCCTTCAATTAATATTTGTGAAGCTGTTACTTCTCTATTAGGTATTTTAGGAATGTTTAACTCTACAGATAAACATTCAATTTTGCCACAATCTGTACATTGAAAATGCGGATGTGTATCAATATGTTTAGTCTTTGAACACCCATTACATTTAGCGTACCATGTAATACCTGTCTTATCTAAAAAAGAATGTAAAGTGCCATCATCTTTAAGTTTATCTAAAACACGATAAATAGTAGTTTTATTTATTTTAGAATCTAACCGTTTTATAAGCTCAATAACAGAGATAGCATTTGATGTTTCCTCAAATTCGTTTAACAACAACTTTACTGATGCTGTTTGCCTTACAATACCCATAATAATAAATTTAAAATTGAACCAAGTTGCAATAACAAATATAATAATTATATTTGCAACTAAGTTGCATTAAGTAAATTGTCAAATGAAATTAGCATTAAACAAACCAGACTTCTTTGGTGCCTTAGCAAGTACACTTTGCTTAATACATTGCCTTGCTACACCATTTATATTTATTGCTCAAGCATGTTCTATAAATGATGGTTGTGCAAATTCACCAATATGGTGGCAAAGTTTAGACTATTTATTTTTGGCAATATCGTTTATAGCTATATACCTATCAACTCAAAAATCATCCAATAAAATAATAGCAGCTGCACTATGGGCTAGTTGGACATTATTAGTGATAATTATACTAAATGAGAAAATAGCCTTTTTTGAGCTACCTGAATATTACACATACGCATCGGCAATTTTATTAACTGGTTTACACCTATATAACTTAAAATACTGCCAATGTAAAACCAAAAATTGTTGTGTTAAAAATGAATAAAGAGCAAATTGAAATAATAGGCAATAATCATATAACTACAAGCATAGAAACCCCTATGCTAGCTGATGCATTTAAGAAGTCTGATGATGAAAAAATAAAAAACATACAATACCATTTTAAAAAAATAATGGAAGAATTGGGTTTAGATTTAACAGATGATAGTTTATCGGGCACACCCTATCGTTTTGCTAAAATGTATGTAAAAGAATTATTTTATGGCTTAAACCCCAAAAACAAGCCTAAACTTTCTACTTTCAAAAATAAATATAAGTATAAAAAAATATTAGTAGAACAATATATTAATATAGATTCTGCATGCGAGCATCATTTTTTACCCATTACAGGATACGCACACATTGGCTACATACCTAGCAAAAAAGTAATTGGATTGTCTAAAATTAATAGACTAGTCGATTATTATTCGCACAGACCTCAAGTGCAAGAACGTCTTTCTATACAAATTCTAAAAGACCTACAAAACACATTACAAACCAACAACGTAATTGTTATGATTTTGGCTAAGCATTTATGTGTATCCTCAAGAGGAATTAAAGATAAAAATAGTTACACAACTACTCTTGAATACGGTGGATGCTTTAATAAAAAAACTGCTCGAAATGAATTTTTAAAAATAATTAGCAATCAAAAAATTTAATAATGATTAATAAAAAACTACCAGTAACCGTTTTAAGTGGCTTCTTAGGTGCTGGAAAAACAACCTTACTTAACCATATTCTGCACAACAAACAAGGCTTAAAAGTAGCTGTTATTGTTAATGATATGAGCGAAATAAATGTCGATGCAGATTTAGTAAAAAGTGAAAACACACTATCTAGAACAGAAGAAAAGCTGGTAGAAATGAGTAATGGTTGCATTTGCTGTACACTACGAGAAGATTTAATGGTAGAAGTAGAACGGTTGGCAAAAGAAAATAGATTTGACTATTTGCTTATTGAAAGTACAGGCATTAGCGAACCCATTCCTGTTGCACAAACCTTCTCGTTTATTGATTCTGAAAATGATATTGATTTATCCCGCTTCAGTTATGTAGACACCATGGTAACTGTTGTAGATGCTTTTAACTTTTTTAAAGACTTTGGCAGCCCAGAAACTTTAATAGACAGAGCATTAACCAACATAGAAGGAGACTACCGTACAATAGTAAATTTATTAACAGATCAAATTGAATTTGCCAATGTAATCGTTTTAAATAAAACAGACCTGGTTACCCAGCAAAATTTAGCAATTTTAAAAGCAACCATACATAAATTAAACCCTGTTGCCAAAATTATTGAGTCATCATTTAGCAAAGTAAATCCAAAAGAAATATTAAACACAAAACTGTTCGACTTTGAGCAAGCAGAACAAAGTGCAGGCTGGATAGAAGAATTAAATAAAAAAGAACATACTCCCGAAACCGAAGAATATGGTATAAGCTCCTTTGTATACCGTAGTAAAAAACCATTCGACCCTGTTCGATTCTGGGCATATGTTCAACAAAAATTTCCAAATAACATTATACGTAGCAAAGGTCTATTCTGGATAGCTTCTCGACCAGAGCAAGCCTTAATTTGGGGGCAAGCAGGTGGCTCTTTAAGAGCAGATAGTGCTGGCGTTTGGTGGTCCAGCATGTCTTTTAGCCAAAGGTTTGAGCACCCAGCTTTTATTAATAATCAAAAAGAAATAGAAAGCGATTGGGATAGCACTTATGGCGACCGAAAAAATGAAATCGTATTCATTGGGCAAAATATGGATGAAGAACTCATAAAAACAAACCTTGATGCTTGTTTGTCTACCAATAAAGAGTTAGCTACTCTAAAATGGAAGAACGGGTACAATGACAGTTGGCCTGTTGAAAAAGCATACTCAATTTAAATTATAAATATTAATCATAAAACAAATAAGAAATGATAACAAAGCAAGAAGTATTGAATGCCCAAAAATTATGGGGAGATGGCGTAATAAAAATTGGCTCTTTAAAAGAGAATAGAGACGAATGTGAAGCGTTTACTAGTAGCTTTATTGATAATCGTTATGCTTTCGAAACAGGAAAAACTTTATTCAAACCAACGAGATGCGAAATTAAACAGTTTAGACCTACTAAAGCTAAAGCGTTGTCATATTTTATAGCAGGAAATGATAGGGTTTGCAATGAAGATAAAGGCTTTGCTATACAACCATGGACAAAAGTGCGATTTGAAAATTCAGATTTTATTTTAGAAAGAGACCATGCTATTGCAATGGGTAATTACTTTTTTACAGACTTACAAGGCAATGAAGCCAAGGTAGAATATACATTTGGTTATAAATTAATAAATGGAAATCTTAAAATTAATCTACACCATTCTTCATTTCCTTACACAAATCCAGATAATATAGCATAATGCGCAAAACACTATTCCTTTTATGCCCCACAGATGCTTTAGAGGTAACGATTAATAGAATATATAAATCTGAAAATTATTTCTATACCTCGTTAGGTAATTCTTTTAACCCTAATTCTAAAACAATAAAGCATCTAAAAGAAATAGTTGTAAAAAACTCTATAAAAGAAATAAATTTTGTCCTTTCAAAAGATAATCAAATCGTGCTAGATGCTATGAAAGGGCAATCTTTTTCTAATATTAAAGCATTACAAAAATTACATAAAGAAATTAATCATCATAAAAAAATATCTGAAATAACTTGGAAAACAGGTAACACCCCTTATTTAGTTCTGTCTTATTACTTAAATCAAAAAATAAAAGAATTACAAGTTAATTTAAACAAATTACCAGTTCAACCAGTAATTAAAGGCAAAATTTATACTAAACATAACAATATGTTAACCAATACCTACTCAAATTTACTTTGTTTAGAGAAATTTTATTTCAATTAAAATCTTATGGAATACAGTAGAAGAGAATTTATCTCATTTTTAGGAAAGGCAAGCTTAGGAACATTAATTATACCGCCTTTTTTAATAGGCTGCGCTAGCACAGCATCTGCTGTAAAAATCAAAAAACTATCTAACCAACGGATAAAACAATTAAAAAATGTCACTTTAAAAAACATTTTACCTTCAAGCAAAGATGATTTAATACTTACAGAAGGTTTAAACCACCACATTATAATAAAATGGGGCGATAAAATTAATAATACTGACACATTTGGCTTTAATAATGATTTTACATGCTTTATACCTTTAGATAAAAACAATCCAAAAGATGGACTACTTTGGGTAAATCATGAATATATAAACCCGTTGTTCGTATCAGACTATAATTACCGAAACAAGAATGCCACAAGAACTAAAAAACAAATAGATATAGAAATGTATAATGTTGGTGGTAGTATTGTACGAATTAAAGAAGAAAATGGGGTTTGGAATGTAGTTAAAAATGATCCTCATAACAGGCGCATTACAGCCAAAACCCCAATTAAACTTAATTGGGATACACCTATAAAAGAAAAAACTACTGCAATTGGAACACTTGCAAATTGCTCTGGAGGCATTACACCATGGCACACCTTTTTAACCTGCGAAGAAAATTATGATGGCTTCTATGGTGAAACCATTTATGATAAAGAAAATAATCCTAGCCATGTAAAAAGTACACAATACAATTGGGATAATTTTTACAATTATCCGCCAGAACATTATGGTTGGGTTGTTGAAGTAAACCCAAAAAACGGAAATACTCAAAAACATGTTGCTTTAGGCCGCTTTGCTCATGAGTGTTGTACATTATATCAACTAAACGACAAACGCGTTGTTGCTTACTCAGGCGACGATGCTAATAACGAACATTTATATAAATTTATATCCTCAAAACCTAATTCTTTAAAAGAAGGTACATTATATGTTGCAGATACTATAAACGGGAAGTGGTTAGCTCTAGACTGGGAAAATAACCCCTTATTAAAATCTAAATTTAAAAATCAAACCGAAGTATTAATAAGAACCCGAGAAGCTGCCAAATTATTAGGAGCTACAGAACTAAATCGACCAGAAGATATCGAAATAGATCCTATAACTGGTCATATATTAGTCTCATTAACAAATAACACAAAAAAAGGAGATTATCACGGTTCTATTTTAAAAATTAAAGAGAAAAATGGAGCATTTGATGCTTTAAACTTTAAAGCATCAACTTACAAAGCTGGAGGTGAAGAAAATGGATTTTCATGTCCAGATAATTTAGCTTTTGATTTATCTGGTAACTTATGGTTAACTTCAGACATGTCTGGGAGTAAAATGAATAAAAAAGGAAGCCCTTACATGCCATACAAGAACAATAGTTTGTTTGTAATTCCTAGATACGGAAAAGATGCAGGTAAGGTTATAAGAGTGGCATCTGCACCAAAAGACGCAGAATTAACAGGGCCTTGGTTTTCACCAGATGGGAAAACTTTATTTTTAAGTGTACAACATCCAGGCGAACAAACAAAAGATATTGACAACCCTACTAGTACTTGGCCTTTCGATGGGAGCAATACCCCTAAACCCGCTGTTATTGCAATTACTGGAGATTTAATTGAGAAAATGAATTATTTAAATCAAATAGAAGGCTAAATAATTTACGACACGTCCTAGTAAGACACAATGAAATTTAAATAAATAATAAGGCTATAATACGGTATCCAGAAGATACTATTTAGCAATAGGTTCTAAAATCATATAAAAGGATTTAAAAAAGGGCAAAAAAAATCCCGACTCTAAATTAGAATCGGGATTGAAAAAGGCAACGACCTACTCTCCCACAAATGTAGTACCATCGGCGCAAATGGGCTTAACTTCTCTGTTCGGAATGGTAAGAGGTGAGCCCC
>NZ_JBLWGD010000004.1:0-377889 GCF_048381495.1 Algibacter ulvanivorans | reverse complement strand
CTTTTTTAGCTTGTTCCTTTTTTGCTTTTGCCTTAGCCTTCGCTTTTGCTTTAGCTGCTTTAAGTTTTGCCTTTTTCTTCGCCTTAAGCTTTGCTGCCTTTAACTTTGCTGCTTTTTTAGCTTGTTCTTTTTTTGCTTTTGCCTTAGCCTTCGCTTTTGCTTTAGCTGCTTTAAGTTTTGCCTTTTTCTTTGCTTTAAGCTTTGCTGCCTTTAACTTTGCTGCTTTTTTAGCTTGTTCCTTTTTAGATTTTGAATTATTCTTAGTCTTCGATTTTTTTTCTGATTTAACTATAGTTGTTTCTTCTAGAACAGCTTGATTTTTGTTTTTTTCGCTCATAATAAATTTTATTAATGTATTCTTAATGTTATCTCAATGTAAATTTAATGTTAACAAAAATATAAATAATAACTATTCTCCAATGTTAAATCTTCATTTCTAGTAAAAACTTAACATTGAAAAACAAAACACCATTCTAAATTACAATACTTAAAAATATGATTTACAAAACGTTACAAAACAACCATCAAGTAAATAGAAAAACAAGAAAAGACACTACAATCATTTTGTTTTTAATAAAAACTAAATTGCTTTTTGTACGAAAACAAAAAACAATTACCCATTATATCTTTATATTACTTAGAAGAAAATGTAAAAAACAAAAAGTATATTTGTTCGATGCTTTTTGAAGATATTTTAGGACAAACCCATATAAAAAACCACCTGACTCAAAGTGTGGATAATGGCAGAATAGCTCATGCTCAACTTTTTGTTGGTAAAGAAGGTTCTGGCACTTTGCCTATGGCCTTAGCTTATGCACAATATATTTTATGTACTAATTCTGGTGGCGAAAACAATACTGGAAATGAAACCTGTAATTTAAAATTTAAAAACTTTTCGCACCCCGATTTACATTTTGCTTTTCCTGTAACTACTAGCGACAAAGTAAAAAGTAAACCTGTTTCTAGTTTTTATCTAGAAGAATGGCGCCAACTTTTAAAGGAACAACCTTACGGAAACCTATTTGATTGGTATAAACTACTTGGGGTTGATAACAAACAAGGACAAATTGGTGTAGACGAAGCTCATGATATTGTTAAATCTCTTACATTAAAATCTTTTGAAGGTGGTTACAAAGTAATGCTTATTTGGATGGCCGAAAAAATGAATACGGCTTGCGCAAATAAACTATTAAAGCTTATTGAAGAACCACCAAATAAAACTATATTTTTATTAATTGCTGAAGATGAAGAGCAAATTATAAATACTATAAAATCGCGTTGCCAAATATTACATTTTCCGCCATTAGCCGAAAATGTTATTAAAGAAGCTTTAGTAAAACAATATAACGTTGATGTCGGTGCTGCTACAAAAATAGCCCATCAAGCCAACGGAAATTACAACAAAGCATGCGATTTAGTGTATCAAGACTCTGAAGATATACAATTTGAAACTTGGTTTATTTTCTGGATTCGTAGTGCTTTTAAAGCAAAAGGTAATAAAGCAGCTATTCACGATTTAATTTCGTGGAGTGAAGATATTGCAAAAACAGGACGCGAAACTCAAAAACAATTTCTTAATTTTTGTTTAGATTTTTTTCGCCAAGCTTTATTATTAAATTATAATGCTACCGACTTGGTATATTTAGAACCAAAAACCGAAAAATTTAAACTTGAAAATTTTGCTCCGTTTGTACACGGAAACAATATTATGGATATTAGTAACGAACTGCAAGATGCTATTTACCATATTGAGCGCAACGGAAACTCAAAAATAATTTTAACCGATTTATCTATAAAACTTACTCGGTTACTTCATAAAAAAGCAAATTAACAAACAAAACACTATAATTAAAGCTTTTAGAACCGTGAAATTCTTAGTTTTTGTTAATTACTGTTTCTTTACATTCTAATTAAAATCATCTTTAATTTTTTTCTTTCTTCCCATATTAAAAATTCCAATTTTTAAACCAGCACCAATAGAAAACCCGTTAAGGTTTCCTTCGTCGTATGGTAATACATCGTATTTGCTTGTAAATCGATATCTTATTCCTGTTTCAAATTGTGTATATCTAGAAAAATTATATAGTATATTTATTCCTGGCTCTACAACGAAAAACTCTTCAAGATCTTCTTCTCTTATATCATCATATTCGTCTGTAAAACTATTTCCAAAATACCCCAAAGCGCCTCCGCCTACCAATAAAGGAAACGATACACTTATAAAACGTTTTCCAAAAAGTATGGGCTCTAAATGAATACCAGCATAACCGCCAATTAATGCTATTTTATCGCCGTTAAAAAGATCTGGCCTATTGTTATTTCTTTCATTAAAAAAACCTGTAACACCAATACCAATTTCCATTTTTTGATTAGCTACATAGGCCAATTTAAAGTTTCCAAAAACAGCACCTTTTGTTCCTGGGGTATCTAACCTGCCGTAATGTAAATTAAAACCTAAATACACACCATGAACAACATTTTTTCTGTCATCAAACTGTATATAATCATCAGATTCTTGTTTTTGTGCTTGTAAACAGTTAGATATAACGATAACAAATATTAAAGTAATTGTTTTTTTCATTTTGGTAAGTTTATAATTCTTTAAAAATAATAACACCTTTATAGCCTGTAATATTAAAAACACCTTTAGTTTTTGTACCATACAAGGCTTGTATTTGCCGTATTTTATTTTTTTCGTCTAGCACTTTGCTTTTTATATTATGCATGGATTTTGGAATTCTTAAAACGCCTTGCTCTAGTTCTGCTTCAAAATTAAAATTGGTGTTTGAAATATTAATATAAACCTCTGAAGATTTTTGCTGAATATTAACTATTGGATTTTTTGTTTTAAAATTTAATACTCGTAATTCTGCTAAATATAGATTTAAATTAGCTTTGGTTGTTATGGTATTAAATACAATTTTTGAATACTTAACCTTACCAAAGGTGTTATTTGTTTTATTTATTACTAAATCGTCTTTATTAGAATTAATATCTAACTTTCCAACAGTATCTATTGCTATTGTTGAGCCTTCTGTTTCTAGTTTTAAAACGCTAGAGTAATTAAACGACACAGATGCATCTTTTGCTTTTATTTTAGTTTTGTTTAAAATATTAGCTCTTAACTTTCCGTATTTTACAGAAAGTGTAGATGTAGCAATACTATCGGTTAATCTTAAATCGCCATGTTCTACATCTGCGTTTAACTTACCATTCCACCCAGAAACTATAATATCTCCGTATTTATTAAGCACTTCTACATTTGCATATTTTGGTAGGTATACCGTATAATTAATACTTGTATTAGATTTTTCGTTTTTAAAAGGGTCTATTTTATTAATATACTTATTAAAAAATGATGTTTCTTTTTCTTCTATTTTAGATTTTACTATAACCTGAGATTTTGTACTTACTATATTAGATTTAATACGTTTTAAAAGATCATTAGCCTTTTCAATATTTTTACCTTTAACTTCAACCTTAATAAGTATTTTTATAGAGTCTTTATCCCATCCATTAATAAATACATCGCCATATTTATTATCTAAATAAAATGTTCCGTCATGAGAAAAAGCGTAGTTCTTTTTTATTTCTCGATTAACCTTATTTTGCCCTAAAACACTTATTGAAAACAAAATAAATACACCAAAAAGAAATTTTTTATAAAACAAGTTCTCCATCTTCAAAGCTATTTTTAATTGGATAAGATCGTTGTAACAAATCTTCCATAAGTTGTATTTTTTTTCTGTAATTGGTAATTATGGCTTCAATAATTTTCTCGTTATTAATGCCTAATTTAAGTTCTGCTTTAAGTTTGTTATATTCTATATCTAAATCGTCTACAAGCAATAAAAAATCGTCTTGATCTTCTTTTGATAATACCGAACTATTTTTAATTAATTGTATTTGATTATCAACAAGATGTTTATAATGGTTATTAATTTCGTATAGTTCTTGATTAACCATTTGGTTTTCTTGATTTTGATATGTATTTGTAACAAAGAATAAACTAAACACAACAAAAAGAATAATACTTGCAGCCACGCCAAACCCAATTTTTTTCCATAGAGGAATAACATTTATAGGTTTTTGTGGTAATTCTGAAACAATGTTACTCCACAATCTTAATTTATCTACCTCGTCCAAATCGTAATCGTCAAATTTGGTAGCATTTTGGTTTGTATATTTTTTTAGTTTGTCCATTTCATTCAATTCATTAATGCTATTAGCTTCTTTTTAGCTCTGTGATATTGAGATTTTGATGTAGATGTACTAATTCCTAATATGTCACTTATCTCAATATGGTCGTATCCTTCAATTAAATATAAATTTATAATTGTTTGATAGCCTTGTGGTAGTTGCTTTATAGCATTTTTAATACTACTTATGTCTAAACCTTCTTCTTTAACTTCTTCGGGTTCGGGTATCCAGTTTTTTTGTTCCTCTAAAGCTATTATTGGTATTCTTTTTATTTTTAAATGATTAATGCTTTTATTAATTACAATACGTTTTAACCATGAGCCAAATGTGCTTTCGTACCTAAAACTATCTAGATTTTTAAAAGCTTCTATAAAGCTTTCTTGTAAAATATCTTCGGCATCTTCCTTTGTTTTTACTATTCTAATACATACGTTAAACATAGCATTAACGTATAATGAATACAGCTTGTATTGTGTTTTACGGTCGCCCAATTTACTCCGCTCAACAAGGTCTTTATGTGTAAATACTACTGCGTTATTCACTTTGTTTTTAGGTTGATATCAAACTTTAAATTGGTTTCTAATTATTATAGACAATGTAAATTGTTAAAGGTTGCACTTAAACCATAATTATTTAAATATTGTTTATTGAAATGTGTACGTAACAGTATCAAATTCAGATAATCTAAAATACCCAAAAGCATAGTTTTCTGGTGTGTTTAGGTTAATACAGTTACCTTTAAGTTTACCTGGTATTGCGCTATATGGGTTTCCTCCGCTATCGTATTGTTCTATTAAAAGACTTATATAATTATCGTACTGTTTTGAAATTCCGTATAGTTTAATTTCTACAACATCTCCGGGGTTAAACTCTTCTTGGTCGTCTTCGGTGTCTCTATCTTTTTCAAAAAACTCTTCAATTTCATTTCCGTTTACAAATTCGTCTGGAAAATCTTCATAAATAGGAAATAAATCGCCCTGTTCTATAAACCTAATTAAATAATAGTTTTCTTCATCCTCAGGATCGTCCCAATAGATTGAAACATCTAATACTTCATCGTCAAACCCGCCTTCTAAAGACTGTTCTACGCGTTTAATTGGCGATACCGATTTAAATGTTTCTGAAGCGCTATAGGTTTCATTATTATATACCACTTCTAGAGTATAACTATTGTTTATTACTGGAATAAAGTTTGAAACGGTATAAGTACCATCGTTTTGGTCTGTAAAAATATATTCTGCATTACTGTTGTTATTTATAACTTTTACAGAAGCTCCTGTTACAATACTATTTGTATTGTTTTCAAAATATGGTGTTGAAGTACTTAATTTTATGGTTTGATTGTTGCCTGCTGTGCCTTTTTGCCAATCTAAAGATGCTTCTATTACTAATCTGGGCTTTGCTGATGGGACTGATACATCTATAACATCTGTACAAGATGTAAACCCAATAAGACATAAGATTAAAAATGATTTTATATATGTTTTCATGATATTAAAATTTAAAGTTATAGGTTATTGATGGAATGATGCCAAAAATGGCTGTTCTTGAGGCTTCGTTTACACCTGTTTCGTCGTTTTGTTGAAATGAAATAGACGCTGCATTTTTTCTATTATAAGCATTGTAAACTCCAAAAACCCACTCGCCTTGCCACTTCCTGTTTGCATTCTTTTTAGGGTTGTATGTTGCAGATAAATCTAAACGATGGTATGCTGGTAATCGGCTTTTATTTCTGTCGGAAAAACTAGCTATTGATAAGCCTTCGTATTGATATTGCCCATCTGGATAGGTTACTGGTCGTCCGGTTTGAAATACTGCATTAGCACTAAAATTCCATCGGTCATTTAATTTATATGCGCCTGTTATTGAAACATCATGAGTTCTATCGTATGGAGTGTTATACCATTTACCATCATTAATCCCTAAGCCTCCAGCTATACCGCCCGGTGTTCTTTGTTCGGATTTTGAAAGTGTATAGGCCAACCACCCTGTAAAACGTCCTTTGTTTTTTCTAAATAAAAACTCTAAACCATAAGCTCTAGCTTCTCCATTTAAAATTTCGGTTTCAATAGTATTTGTTCCTATTAAATCGGATCCATCTACATAATCAATTCTATTATCAATAGTTTTATAATAGCCTTCTACTTCTAACGAATATTTACTGTCTTTTAAGTTTTTATAATAGCCTAATGCGTATTGATTTGCTTTTTGCGGTTTTATATACTTGCCACTTGGTGTCCAAACATCTACAGGTGTAACAGCTGTAGTGTTAGATAACAAATGCATGTATTGGGTTGTTTTTGTATAGCTTGCTTTTATTGAAGACGACTCGTTTAATTGATAAGAAAGCCCAAATCGAGGTTCTAAGTTATTAAACGTTTCTATGCTTTCGTTTTTCTTAAAAAATGTTTCGTTTGTTTCTTCTCCTTCTTCGTATACGCCAGTTTCGTTATTGTAAACAACTGGCATGTTATTTACATAGCTCATTATATTTTGTCCTCCTAATCTATTAAAACGGCTGTACCTTAAACCATAGTTTAATGCCAATTTATTTGTAAGTTGGTGTTCTGCACTTATGTATAATCCGCTTTCGAAAGCACGTTTTTGCTCTAGTTTTAAATAGTTTACTGGCGATGTATTTGATGTTGGTTTTACCTCTCCAGGGTTTAAGTTATGAAGTATACCACTTAGCCCAAAATCTATTTTAAGCTTATCGTTTAAATAATAGCCAAAATCGTATTTTATATTATAATTTTTAATATCTGCTATCCAATCGAGCTCAATAAAATCTAACACAATTCGGTAATCGTATTTACTGTATATAAGAGAAAGGTTTGAGAATAGTTTATCGTTAAAAATATGGTTCCACCTTAAATTACCAGATGCATTACCATATTTGTTTTTTACAATGTTAGATAAATCAAATTCATCTCTACCAAAATAACCAGACAAATACACGCGATTGTTTTTATTAATCTCGTAATTGGTTTTAAGGTTTAAATCGTAAAAAGAAATTTTATCGTCTTTAACCTGCTCTATTCCTTTCATTAATAGGTGTGCATACGATGAGCGACCTGCAATTAAAAAAGAGCCTTTTTCTTTAAATAATGGAGCTTCGGCGGTTAACCTGCTTGAAATTAAACCAACGCCTCCGCTAAGTGCAAACTCTTTACTATTTCCGTCTTTTTGGTGCACATCTAGAACCGATGATACACGACCTCCAAAATTTGCTGGTATATCTCCTTTATAAAGTTTTATATTTTTTATGGCATCGTTATTAAATACAGAAAAGAATCCAAAAAAATGAGAAGTGTTATAAATTATAGCTTCATCAAGTAATACTAAATTTTGATCTACAGCGCCGCCTCTAACATTAAAACCACCAGTTCCTTCTCCGCTATTAGTTATTCCTGGTAGCATTTGTATAGATTTAATAACATCTACTTCGCCTAAAACTGCTGGTATTTGTTTAATTGTGGCTGCATTTAGTTTAGACACACTCATTTGAGGTTTTCTAAGGCTTATACGTTCTGGCTCTTCGGCAGTTATAACAACCTCGTCTAACTGTTCTGAAGTTTCTGTAAGTTCAAAATCTATAATTAAATCTGCTTTTAAAGTTATGGTTTTAGATACTTCTTGATATCCCATATACGATACAATTAAGGTATATGTGCCTTCTTGAGCTGTTAGCGAATAAAAACCATAAGGGTTTGTAATAGAACCATTTGTGGTTCCTTTTAAAAATACGGTAGCTCCAAGTAGAGTTTCTCCGTTGTTTGAGTCTTTAACTGTGCCCCGAATACTATATTCTTGGGCTGTTAATAGTGTACTAATTAAAAGGCAAAAACCTAATAGTAAGTGTTTCATGTTAACTTGTTTGTTTTTTGATTAATGATATTATACCTATAGACATCTCATTTTCTATAGGGTTGCATTACAACACAAATTAAGTTTGATTATTATTAATAATCTTTTGAAATAATTGACTTTGGAGCGGAATTAATTTTTTTGGAGTGAAATTAAGCTCAATTTGTAAATACATCTGTTATTTTAGTTAAATACGGTTTTGAAATAGGCACCATAATATGGTCTGAAAAACTCATAACTAATACAGATTTACCTTCTTTTTTAGATTTATGCTTTACGTTAAGTAAATTAACAGCATACGATCTGTGACATTGTTGTATAGGGAAGGTTTCAACTTGATTTAAAAAGTTTTTCATTCTATTTCTTATAATGTGTTTTTTAATTTTATTTTCTTTTATATAGTGAATCAAAATGTATTGATTGCTTGATTCGGCATACAAAAAGTCATTTAAGCTTAGAGAAAAATCTATATTATTATTTTCATCTTTAAGTTTAAGAATTTTAGTTTTTTTAGTAGGATTAAACTTACTTTTAAATTGCTTTAATTGATCTTCTAATTCGTTTATTTCAAAATTTAAACTTTTTATTAAAACATAAATAATACTTCCAATAAAAGGGAACACTAAAACAATAATAACTTTAAAAAATATTTTAATCTGAAAACCTAAATTAAGTTCCTTTTCAAAATCGTTACCTAAGTCTGGAATAATAAAAGAAAAAGCAAAACTTAAAAGGGTTAATCCTAACGCTTCTAAGAAAAACCAAAACATATACTTTTTTACATTAACTTGACTAAAACCAAACCATTTTCTGGCAAAAAACTGCGAAAACGTAAGTATTATAAATGTATTTAATCCAACAGATACAAAAAAAAGCACTATGTTTTTTAACGGATTTATAGGGCTTGCAACCTCTTCAGATAAACCATAAGGCTGAAATAATGCCAAAAAAACCAATGCAAAAATGGTAGCGCTTAAAACATAAATCCATTTATTTTTTCGAGTATCGAAATAATTAAACGGTTGCTCTAAAAATATTTTTAAGTTCATCTATTTACTTTCTAAATTAAAAAAATAAAACCTTGCTAAATTTAATTAACAAGGTTTTAAGTTTTATAGTAAGAGTTTTAAAATTACTCCTTTTTATATTTAGCATTTAATGCCTCTAAAATGGTTTTTGTTAAATCGCTTTGCTCTGTACCATACATAACTGTTGCAGCTGCATCACTAGTACCAAGAATAAAATTATACCCGTTAGATTTACCATAATCTTTAACAAAGGCTTTTACATTACCAATTACAGAGTCTATTTCAGTTTGAAATGCTTGAGTTAATTGTTGTTGTTCAATTTGCATTTGCTGTTGTAATTGTTGTTGCTTTTGTTGTAAACCCGTCATTAATTGTTCGGCTTTTTTTCTATTGCTTCTAGCTAATCGTTGTGCTTCAGCTTGACCTTTTTGTGCTTCGGCCTGGAATGCTTGACTAATACTATCTGCTCGTTTTCTAAAAGCTTCTTCTTTAACTTGAAATTTAGCTTCTACATCTTTTTTTTCTTGGTAATCGTTAATTACAGTTCCGTTATCTATAAAACCTATTTTATTAGGTTTTTCACATGAAGCAAAAATCATGCTTGCTAATACTACATAAATTATATTTTTCATCTGTTTTTATTTTATTGGTTGATTTAATTTTTAATCCGAACAAAAATAACAAAGTAAGTTAAATACCGATGCGGAATTGGTTTGAATTTAACTTATAAATAAAATTTATAATATCACAAAAACGCAATAGTAGTTTTTTATTAAAAAAGAAGTCAAATTAAGCGTTTTAAGACACTTTAAAAAAAGTACAATAAGTTTGTTTGTTTAGCCAATAAAACAAACACTAAAGCACTTAAAAATTAGTTTTTACAATTTTTAATCACATAAATCAATGAAGAAGCCTCTTTTGATTGTAATGCTTTAAAATTTGAAATTAAACCAATAAAAAAACCTTTAACAGCATTCATTTTACCAGTCTTATATTTTTCTGAAAGCATACTTACATAAAACGAATCGAACCACATAGGTTTAATCTTTATTATTTTAAAAGATTGTTTTGAAACTAAATTAGAAATAGACTCTTTATTAAAATGCCAAAGATGTCTTGGCACATCAAAAGCAGCCCAAAAATGTTTGTAATATTTAGCATCGTAACTTTTATAATTAGGTACTGCAATTACTAATATGCCATTTGGTTTTAAAATTTTTTTAAAAACCTGTATATGCTGCTCTAAGTTTGGTAAATGTTCTAAAACATGCCAAAGTGTTATTACATTAAAAGTATTTTCTTCAAAACTTAATAATTGTTTTGTATTAAAAACAGCATTTTTTGTTTTGCAATTTGCAATTTCTCTTGCTTTTTGGTTTGGTTCTATTCCTGAAATGTTCCAATTATTTTTTAACGCGGTTTGTAAAAAATCGCCTGTCCCACATCCAACATCTAAAAGTTTCTTTTCATTTGAAGAAAAAGAATTTATTAAACCCAATTTTTTCTTTAAAGAAAAAGCCCTAATTAAATGATAGATGTTTTCGAATAAATTTCTTTTAGAATCTGTATGCGATATATAATCTTCACTTTTGTAATATTCTGGTAATTTATCAGAACTAGGTTGAGGCGTAGTTTGTAAAAACCCATAATCTGAATTAAGAATTAAATTAAAATCTTCTCCAGAAACAGAATAATCTTTTACTTTTAAATATATATGATTTTTATTTTGCACAGGCACTAAAACTAACAATAAATTAAATTAACCGAAAAGGTTGTATAGACAAAAAAAGATGATTAAAAAAACGTTCCACGTGGAACGTTGTAAAAAACTATTAAATTATCGACCCATATAAACTAACAAAACAGAAATATCGTTTGGCGAAACACCACTAATTCGTGATGCCTGAGACACGGTTGTTGGTTGTATATTTTTTAACTTTTCACGCGCTTCAAAACTCATAGATTTAATTTGAGAGTAATCAAAATTAGGTGGAATTTTTACATACTCTAGCCTAGAAAGTTTATCTGCATTGTTTTTCTCTTTAGCAATATAACCGGCATATTTAACTTGAATTTCTGCTTGCTCTATAATTTCTCTATCTAAATTATTATCTTTAATATACGCCTCGACACTATTAACTTTTCTAATATCTTCCATGTCAATATTTGGTCTAGCAAAAACCTTAAAAAGCTTTCCTGATTGCTTAACTGGCGATGAATTTTTACATTCTAAAATTGGGTTTATCTCTTCTGGTTTTACACTTTGGTTTTCAAAAAAGGAAACAAATTTTGAAGCCGACTCATGTTTTTGCTCCATTCGATTTAAGCGTTTTTCCGAAGCCAAACCAAGCTGATGACCTTTAGGTGTTAATCGTAAATCTGCATTATCTTGTCGCAACAACGTTCTATATTCTGCTCTAGATGTAAACATTCTATATGGCTCTTCTGTGCCTTTTGTAATTAAATCGTCTATTAAAACACCAATATAAGCCTCATCTCTTTTTAAGGTAAAAGGTTCCTTTTCTTGAACTTTTAAACTGGCATTTATTCCAGCCATTAAACCTTGAGAAGCCGCTTCTTCATAACCCGTTGTTCCGTTAATTTGACCTGCAAAGTACAAACCATCTACAAGCTTAGTTTCTAAAGTGTGCTTTAATTGAGTTGGCGGAAAATAATCATATTCTATAGCATAACCTGGCCTGAAAAACTTCACATTTTCAAAACCAACTACAGAACGTAAGGCCTTAAATTGCACATCTTCTGGCAAGGATGTAGAAAAACCATTAACATAAACTTCGCATGTATTCCAGCCTTCTGGTTCAATAAACAATTGATGTTTATCCTTATCTGCAAAACGATTAATTTTATCTTCTATTGAAGGACAATATCTAGGTCCTAAACTTTTTATTCTGCCGTTAAACATAGGCGACCTATCAAACCCTTCTCTTAGCAAGTCATGAACCAAACTACTTGTATAAGTCATATAACAAGACCGCTGTTTTTCTAGTGGCTTTGTAACATCTAAATAAGAGAATTTTTCTGGATTAGAATCGCCTGGTTGTTCTGTCATTTTTGAATAATCCAAAGATCTACCGTCTACTCTTGGCGGTGTTCCTGTTTTCATTCTACCAGAATTAAAACCTAAATCTACAAGTTGTTCTGTTATACCTGTAGCTGCTTTTTCTCCTGCCCTTCCGCCTCCAAAATTTTTATCACCTATATGGATTAATCCATTTAAAAAAGTACCGTTGGTTAAGACAACTGATTTAGCTTTTATCTCAATTCCTAAAGATGTTTTAACACCAACAACTTTATGATTTTTAACTAACAAACCAGAAACCATCTCTTGATAAAAATCAAGATTAGGCGTACCTTCAAGCAACATTCTCCAATCTTCTGCAAAACGCATTCGATCGCTTTGCACACGAGGACTCCACATAGCTGGTCCTTTAGATTTATTAAGCATTTTAAACTGAATAGCCGAAGTATCTGAAACAATACCACTATAACCACCTAACGCATCAATTTCGCGCACAATTTGCCCTTTGGCTATACCTCCCATAGCTGGATTACAAGACATTTGAGCAATGTTTTGCAGGTTCATGGTAACTAGTAATGTTTTACTCCCCATATTGGCAGCAGCCGCTGCAGCTTCACTTCCTGCATGTCCTGCACCTACAACTATAACATCGTAAACTTCATTAAACATAATTAGTTATTTTCTATTCATAAATAAAACGTTCCACGTGGAACACTTAAAAAATTTAAGTTTGCAAATATACGTTGAATACTTTAATCTTATTGTAATTGACTTAAGTAGTAATCTTCTTTTTCTCGCATTAATTTAGCATCCGTTTCGGTTTTGTCTTTATAACCACAGTAATGCAAAACACCATGTATAATGACACGATTAAGCTCTTCATTAAATACAACATTAAAATCTTTGGCATTATCTTTAACACGTTCAATAGAAATAAAAATATCACCTTGTATAATTTTTCCTATTGAATAATCGAAACTTATAATATCGGTTAATGTGTCATGATTAAGAAATTCTACGTTGAGCTTGTGCAAATAATCATCATCACAAAACACATAATTAATTTCTTCTAGTTGATGCTTTTCAGAATTTATAGCGCTTATAATCCATGATGAAATAAGTTGTTCATCTGATAAATGAAACTCTGTTTCGTAGTTAAAATTAATCATTTTCCTGCTTAAAATATTCTTGAACTTTTATTTTATAAACTTGATGCAAAGGTAAAGCTTGTCTGTTTAATATTTCTGTAGTTTGAAAATATTGTTTGGCTGTTGGAATTTGATTATTAGAATTATTATTAAAATTATTATTATTTGTTGAAGATTCACGTTTGTTATCTTCTCCTTGCTGAAAGGTGGCGTTTTCTAATTTTAATAATTGGTGTTTTAACTCCATCATTTTAGCTAATGTTTGTTGCGTAAAGCCTTTATTAAGTAGATCTAATTCAACATCCTCCATATGCCTTACCAAAGCATCAGCTTTTCCTGAATGTCCTTCTTTAGCTATTTTATCCTGTAACGCTTGTCGTAGCTTTTGTTGCTCTTGGTAAATTTTAAACAATAAAGCATCTTTATAATCATTTAAACCATCGGCATCTTCATTTGGTGTTTCTCCATCTTTTCCGTGTTTATTGTCTTTTTTACTGCCTTCATTTCCATTACCACCATGCTCACCCTCTTTAGGCTTCTCTCCTGCCTTAATATCTTCTTTACCTTCTCCTTGCTTGTTACTTTTAGTACCTTTATTAGGCTTGCCACTATCTCCCTTTTTTAATCCCTCTTGCATCATTTTATTAAGCTCTTCTTGACTCATAATAATATCTGGTAGTTGCATATCGCCTTGCCCACCTTTTCCAGCAGACATGCTCATGCTTTCTTGCATATTATCTAAAACATCACTTAAAAAATCTGCTAAATTATTGGCGGCAGTTACTGCAAATTGTTGATTAGAAACGCCTTGATAAACTTGATTTTCGGCTAGTAAGCTTAGAGCTTTATCGATATTATAATATACTTCTGTAATTTCGTTATTAACTTGTTCAGACAATTTTGGCTGACGTAATGAAAGTGCAAATAAGCTATCGTCTATATGCTCGAAATGCTCACGTAAGTTGTGTTGCTTTTTTAAATATGTTGCATACTTATTATGATCTGCTTGTATACCATTAAATTGATTCATTAAAAATTCTTGATCGAATGAAAACAATACAAGGTTGTCTAATATTTGCCTAAGCGTTTCAGAGTCTTCTTGCATTTGGTCTCCTCCAGCAGATTGCATGGCGCTTTTCATACTAGCACTCATTTGTTTCATTTTTTTTGCCGCCTTTTTTTGGCTTTTTTTAGCATTACTAAGCTTATCATTTTTAGTGTTTTTCTGCTCTTCTTCATTACCAGATAGCTCATTCTTTTTTAACTCATTAAATGCATTTTGTTGCTCTTTATCAACTTCTTGCTCATCTAACTTATCTCGAGGAATTTCAATTGGTTTTTTAAGTTGCTTACTTTCTTTTTCTAAGTCTTCTAGTTCTTTTTTATAATTAGCAAAGTTTTTGTTTAACGTATCTTGCTTGTCTGTAGTGTTTTCTTTATCTGGCTTGTTAGATAATTGCTCTTGCTGTTCGGCAAGTTTTAGCAAGTCGTCTTGCAATCGCTCTAACTTCTTCTCGACATAAAAACGCTTTGTAAGTTCTAACAATTGTTGTAAACTACGTTTCTTATTTTTATTTTGTTTAGCTAATTCGTCTAATTTTTGAATTAAACTTTCGTTCTTAATTTTTTCCTGAAGTTTCTCTATGTCTTTTAAAAGCTTTTCGTCTTTTTTAAGTTTATCTTCATTATCCTTTAAACGCTTCTTTAACTCTTCCTTATAATTATCTGTTTTAGGGTTTTCTTTTTGAAATTCTTCTAAATTATCTTTTAATTTTTTGTTGAAGTTTTTCATCATTTCGTCTTGCTGTTTTTGACGTTTAAAAAATGATTCTAACTTTTTCTTATCATTAAAGTTTAGATTGCTTTTTTCCTTTTGCGTTTTTGTTAATTCTTGTAAATTTTTGTCTTGTTGCTCAAACCGTTCTAACGATTTATTTAAATCTTTAATGGTTTTACTTTGTTCTTCTAAACGCTTCTGGCTTTCTTCTTGTTCGGTGCGTTTTCTATAAGTAAACACATTGCTTTTTGAGCTTTTAAATTTGTTAACAACGTCATTATCAAATACTTGAAAATATAATTCGTAAGGAACGCCAGTTGAAACATCTAAATTATTAGGGAATGCGCTAATAAAATCTGCTATATTAGATTTAGAAATAGGTATTAGCTCAATTTTTTTATCCTTTTCTTGACCAACAGGATAATACACAAGTTGTAGTTTAGACAAACCATAATCGTCACTAACTTGGCCGTAAAAATATAGTGTTTGCAAATCTAAACTATCGGTTTTAACTTTTAAATTAATGGCAGGAAATTTGTCTTTAACCACATTAATACTAAAAGCTAAATTTTCGTAGTTTTTTAAACTTTTATTACTTGTGCTTAATGTGTAATCTAAATTTTTAAAAACACGCTTAGATACTTTAAAAAAGCCATTATTATGTTTAGAAAACGCTAATGTATCTTGAGCATAAAAATGAACACTATCTGTAGCTTTAGTATGTAATTGCCATTTAATTATAGTACCCTCTGGAACTGTAGCGTTACCTGTACTGTTTAACGTTTTATTGGTTTTATTGGTATACTTAGGGAAATCTAAAATCATATCGAAACTTAATAACGAAGGCGTTTCTGTTACCTTAACAGTATAAGGTTTAGAAACCACGTTATTGGCTGTTAATTGAAACGTGATAGACAATTTTGGTTGCACAAATACATACTCGAACTCGCCCAACCCCTTTTGTTGCAAATAATAGGTTTCGTTATTATAAGTTATTTGAACATTTTCTGGAATAACCTCTCCTACTGTTTTTACTAGTAATTTATAATTAGAGTTTTCAATAGCATTTAAATTTTCATTAACAACAAAAAACTGAAATGGTGCTGGTGGCTCATAAGCTGTTTTATAATGCACAACGCGTGTATAACTATCGCTAAACCAATTAAAATTTCCAGATATAAAAATTAAAAGTAAAATAACAATAGGTATAGCAGCATATTTTAAATACCTTAAATTATTACTAAAATTAATAGCTAATTTAAACGGTATAGGTTTTAACTCTGAAGATTTTTGGTTAATACTTGCTAGCAATAACTCAGATTTAGAGTTGCTATCATTAAGCTGCAATACATTTAGTAATTTATCATTTACTTCTGGAAAATGTATACCTATAATTTTTGATGCCTTTTCGTAATCTATTCCTTTTTTAAACTTAAATAATTTGGCTAAAGGAATAAAAATAAACTTAATAAGCAACCCTATTTCTACACCAATAAACAGCCAGAACAAAATTGTTCTAAATGTTGTATTTAACCATAAAATGTGCTCTATAAAAAGTGTAAACAAAAAATAAAGCAAACCAATAGCAAAAAACAAAATAGTTCCTTTAAGCAACTCGTTAGTATAATAACGTTTAATAAAAGCTTCTAATTTGTTTTGTATGTCTTTAAAATTATTCATGATTTGCATAAAGTACGTGGCAACCAGTAATTAACTTACTAAACTACAATTTTATTTTTTACGGTGTTTATAATTATCTGTTAATTGTATCTTTGCAACAAATTCCAGAAACAAGCTATTTGTTACACTAAAAGTGTTTACAAAGGTTAATATTTAAATGGAAAACACATAAACTGTAATTATAAAAGATGACCAAAAATGTTCGTGTGCGTTTTGCACCTAGCCCAACAGGACCATTACACATAGGTGGTGTTCGTACTGCATTGTTTAACTATTTATTTGCTAAAAAACATGGCGGAACTTTTGTTTTAAGAATTGAAGATACTGACCAAAACCGTTATGTAGAAGGCGCAGAACAATACATTATTAATGCATTAAACTGGTGTGGAATGCCCTTTGATGAAGGTCCTGGTAAAAATGAAAAATTTGGCCCTTACCGACAAAGCGAACGTAAACCATTATACAAACAATATGCCGATAACTTAATTGCATCGGGCAATGCATATTATGCTTTTGATACTGCTGAAGAGTTGGATAACCACAGAAAAGATCATGAATCTAAAGGCAAAACCTTTATTTACAATTGGCATAACAGACTAAAATTAAACAACTCTTTATCGCTTAGTACAGAAGAGGTTAAAGCCAAATTAGAAGCAGGAATTGATTATGTAATTCGTTTTAAAAGCCCTCAAGACGAAACCTTACATTTAACCGATATTATTCGTGGCGACATTAAAATAGACACCAATATTTTAGACGATAAAGTACTATTTAAAAGCGATGGCATGCCAACATACCATTTAGCCAATATAGTTGATGACCACTTAATGCAAATAACACACGTAATACGTGGCGAAGAGTGGTTGCCATCTTTAGCATTACACTATCAACTATACCAAGCCTTTGGTTGGGATGCTCCAGAATTTGCACATTTGCCACTTATTTTAAAACCAACAGGAAAAGGTAAATTAAGTAAACGCGATGGCGATAAATTAGGCTTTCCAGTATTTCCTTTACAATGGACAGACCCAAAAACAAACGACATTTCTCGTGGTTATAAAGAAGATGGTTATTTTCCCGAAGCCATGGTTAACTTCTTAGCCTTTTTAGGGTGGAACCCAGGTACAGAACAAGAAATTTTTACCCTTAATCAGCTTATTGAAGCTTTCGATTTAAAAAAAGTAAACAAATCTGGTGCACGCTTCGATCCAGATAAAACCAAATGGTTTAACCACCATTATATGCAAGAACAATTTAATGATGATTTAGCTGTAGCTTTTAAAAACCAACATGAAGCATTGGCCGAAATCGATATTAATTACATCGCTATGGTTATTAATCTAGTAAAAGAACGCGCTACATTTGTATCAGATTTTTGGGATTTAACCCACTACTTCTTTAACGCACCCGTATCGTATGATGAAAAAGCATCAAAAAAAGCATTTAAAGACGGCACAAAAGACATACTAACAGAAGTTATTTCTATAATAAATACCATTGAAGATTTTAGCGTAGAAAACTTACAAACAGAAATTAAAAGCTGGATAACAAACAACAATATTGGTTTTGGTAAAGTTATGATGCCTTTACGCTTAACTCTAGTTGGTGCTTTACAAGGCCCTGATGTTTTTGATATTATGTATATGATAGGAAAAAACGAATCGATTAAACGTATTGAAACTGTAATAAAAACATTATAATATTCTTTTTTTTATTTTATAAAGCAAGAGCCTCTCATAACCAATGAAGAGGCTTTTTTTATGCAAAGCAAGTTGGCTTTATAAGAAAAAAACAATACATTCGTTTTAAAAGCTTAAACAGCCATTAAACAGAGTTTTATATTTAATTTAAACTAAAAACAATTCGCAAAAATGAAAAGGATTTTAATATTAATACTATTGATTTTTCAACTTTTTAATTGTGAAGAAAAAAAAGAAATAAGCTCTGTAAATCCAGAAAACTGGTCTAAACGAAAAGCAAATATAAACCAGAAAGATTCACTAGAATTTGGTAAATCGTACCTTTCAATATATTCTCAAATTTATAGCTTATCGCAACACAGAACCCACAACCTAACGGCCATGGTAAGTTTAAGAAATACAAGCGAAACAGATTCTGTTTATATTTTAAAAGCCGAATATTACGATACACACGGAAAATCTATTAGAAAGTATTTTGATTACCCTATTTATTTAGCACCAATGGAAACCACAGAAATTATTATTGATGAGATTGATATTACTGGTGGCACAGGAGCAAACTTTATATTTGATTGGAAAAAACCAAAAAACACCCCCGAACCACTTTTTGAAGGTGTAATGAGCTCTACAATGGGGCAACAAGGCTTATCGTTTACAACACATGCCAAACGCATTAAATAAAACTTTTTTAAAACAAAATTGAAGCACCCAAAACCAACATTGTTTGGTTTCCTTTAAAGCGCGAATTACCTCCAATAGTATTTAAATCTTGACCTTCAAGATTTTTTAAAATATTAGTAAAACCATAAATATATTGCGCTTTAAGCTTAAAGTTTTTAACTCCAACAGAAGCGCCCACAGCGCCATTAAAATTAAATTGAGATATATCGGTAATATTTAAAGCCGTTAAATTGGTATAATTATTTATAAAATAACCTTCTTGGTTTTCGTCTTTAAGCTCTAATTTACTATTGTATTGTAACATAGGGCCAATATCAATTGTAAAATAATTAGGAATAACTTTTAAATGCATTAACATGGCTACTTGCGCAGCAAACATTTTGTATTCTATAAACGTTTCCTCAGTACTTACTATACTGGGGCGACCAGAAACCTCAACGTTACTTTCAGAGAGTTGCATACCAAAACTAATATTATACCAACGCACAGGAATATCAACCACAGCATTAACACCACCAATAAACCCTGCAGAAGATTTGGTATTAAAATTATCTGTAACAATATCAAACTGCGTTATACCACCCGTAATTCCAAAACCATTAGTAATTGGATAATTACCTTTTTGCGAAAAACTTTTTGTAACAAAACATAAAGTTAATGCTACTAATAAGTAAAGTTGTATTTTTTTCATGCCTTTTTAGGGTTATAATGCTCAAATATAACTTAATTTAGTAATTCATATTTTTTTAACCATTTTAATAAATTCATTATGAACTTTGCATTTATTCCTTTTATTGTTATTGGATTATTTATTTTAATCTCGTCCTTTTTTGTTGTTAAACAGCAATCTGCTGCCATTATAGAACGTTTTGGTAAGTTTCAAAGTATACGCCAATCGGGTTTACAAATTAAAATCCCGTTAGTCGATAAAATAGCTGGTCGTTTAAGTTTAAAAATTCAGCAATTAGATGTTATTATAGAAACAAAAACTTTAGACGATGTATTTGTAAGGCTTAAAGTATCTGTACAATATCGTGTATTAAGCCAAAAAGTTTACGATGCCTTTTATAAACTAGATTATCCGCACGATCAAATTACAAGTTATGTGTTTGATGTGGTTCGTGCCGAAGTACCAAAAATGAAATTAGACGATGTTTTTGTAAAAAAAGATGATATAGCCTTAGCAGTAAAAGCTGAATTAAACGATGCAATGCTTGATTATGGTTTTGATATTATAAAAACATTAGTAACAGATATAGACCCAGACGCCCAAGTAAAAGAAGCTATGAATAGAATTAATGCTTCTGAGCGCGAAAAAATTGCTGCACAGTTTGAAGGTGATGCAGCTCGTATTTTAATTGTTGAAAAAGCAAAAGCCGAAGCAGAAAGTAAACGTTTACAAGGGCAAGGTATTGCAGACCAACGTCGTGAAATTGCACGTGGTTTAGAGGAGTCTGTAGAGGTTTTAAACCGTGTTGGCATAAACAGTCAAGAAGCTTCTGCTTTAATAGTTGTAACCCAACATTACGATACGCTACAATCTTTAGGAGAAGAAACCAATAGTAACTTAATTTTATTACCAAATGCACCACAAGCTGGAAGCAATATGTTAAACGATATGGTGGCTAGTTTTACCGCAAGTAATCAAATTGGAGAAGCTATGAAAGCTGCTAAAAAGAAAGAAGAAAATTAAAACTTAATTCTACAAAAAACCTCTATTGTACTTATAGAGGTTTTTTATTTTAGCAATACATGAAACATAATGTTTTAATTGTTTTGGGTTCGCCAAATTCTTCTACAGGTGTTTTAAGCGATATTTCAAAAAGCAGGCTAAATTTTTGTTTAAAACACTATTCTAACAATAACAAAATTATTTGTACAGGTGGATGGGGAAAACATTTTAATACCACAAATAAACCCCACGTCTATTATGCTAAAACTTATTTAATAAAGCATGGGGTTTCAAAACATTATTTTTTAGATGATGCTTTATCATCGAATACGGTTGATGATGCCGTAAAAATAAAACCTATAATAGAAAAATTAAACATTAACTATTTAACAATTATTACTTCCGATTATCATTTAGATAGAGTTAAATTAATTTTTAATGACATACTAAAATCCTTTAAATTAAAATTTATAGGCGTTAAATCTTCTTTAGATAAAGAAACTTATAATGCTTTAGTAAAACATGAAAAAAAAGCAATACAATCTATTTTAAAAAACGGGTTATATTACTAATTTATTAACTAAACGGATGCCTTTCTTCCCATTTTTGAATAGGATTCATATACATAACAATGCATTTTAATACCGTATTAGCAATAAAATTATTGGTATGATTTAAGTAAATATGCATCGTATGAGGCTTTGCCCCTATTGAGCTTTTAATTTCCATAGCTGTTCTAGCATACACAATAGTTTTATAACCGTTCTCAATACCAAAAAAAGCCATATTAAAAAGCATATTTAAATACATTTGGTGTTGGTGCTGTAACTTTTTATTATAACCTAAAAAATATGTTTCTAATATTGAGTTATTTAAAATTAATGTATAAAACCCTACTAATTCATTTTCTAAAAAAACACCAAATACTTTAAACTTATCTTTTAAATGAATTTTTAATTGATAAAAATGGTCTGGTTTAAGCTTAAAAGAATTAACACGTGCATTATCAGAAACTGTTTCATATAATTTAAAAATAGTATTAGAATAGGTGTTTAAAAAATGTGCATCTAACTCTTGATAATGCAAAGCTGCCGATTTTTTTCTTGCTGTTTTATAACGCCTTTTATACTTTTTATTAAATGACAATATGTAATCATTTGTTGTTTTCCAAGCATCAGCTATGCTAAAAATCATATTAGGCTGTACTTGTATTTTATAGAGGTTATTTTGCTTAAAAAATGCTGTACTTTCATGAATGGAATCCTGCTCAAAATAATCTTTAAATACAACAATACGTACTTTTTTATTAAATTTTACTTTAATATATGTGGTTAGCTCATTTAAAGCCTTTTCTATTTGGGTTAGATAATTGGCTTGAGAAATTTCCTTTTCATTAAAATATATGCCATGCTGCCCTGTATGCATTAAGTTTCCAACAACCAAAGCATTTCCTTTTATAATTTTAGAAATAAGTTGTTTTGCAAACTGTTTAATGGAGTTATCACTATTTTTTCTAAAAATGTCGTTTGCATACATTTCAACCCGCTGGATAATGGCAATACCAACTAAGGTTTTATTTTTAAAAACACCAACATAATATCCAGTAATATTTAAAGGTAAAGCGCTTTCAAGCCCTTTTAAAAAATTAGATTTTAAAAAAACATCCTGTGTATTAAGTGTATCCCAATCGGCTGGAAGCTCACTTGTATTTTTATATATTTTATAATGTATCAATATGAAAATAAAAAGGCTGAAAACTACAATTTCCAGCCTTTAATATACTAAATCTTTAAATTTTTTTACATACCACAAAGAATGGCGCCCATTAAAATAAGTGTAACAATCCAATATCCAGAATTTATAAGTATATATTTCCAACTTTTACGTTCAAATAATCCAATAGTTCCTATAATTGGCAAGGCTCCAAAAAGGCCAAATATCATACCATGAAGGGCACCGTGTTTAAAAGTTCTAAAAGCGGTTTCGTAATCGCCCATAAATACGTTAAACGATTCTTTAGCTAATGTAGGGTCTCCTCCTACCATACCTAATGCGCCCCATTGGTGGTTTGTAAATTGCATTAATAAGGTTGCTAATAGTACGGCAAAAAGTAATGCAAGCCCGAAAATAACAGCCATGTTTCCGCCTTTTATTTTTTCTTCGGTCATTCCAGATGCTTTCATCCAAGAGTTCCCAAAAACTTTTGGATGATACCATACAAAGCCCATAAACAAGGCAGCAACTGCAGCAATTGGAATGGCTATTGGGTTAATTGGTAATTGTTCCATAATATTAAATATTAATTAGTTAGTATACTTTAAAAGTACAAAAAAACCCGAAGATATACTTCGGGTTTTTATATTTATAAATATTTAAAATCTATTTTAAGGCTTTAGCTTCTTCTACTAACAAAGTGTTTTTATCGTTTAATGCTTTGTCTACAAAAGCCTGTATAGCTTCATTTTTTTCTAAACCATTTTCTAATAAAACACCTAAAGAAATCATGGTAATTATTCGAGTTCCAGATTTTTTAACCGAAGTATTAAACAGAGGTTCTAAATCGCTATAACTCACATTTTTTGCTAATTCTTGTATTTCTAATTTAGCTTTAGCCTGTTTATCTTCTGGCATTCTATCGTATTTTTTACCATACGATTTTATTTGTTCTATTGCGGGCTTATTATTTTGTTGAGGCTGTTTTGGTTTATTGTTACTAGCATTTTGTTGGGGTTTTACTTTTGCCCAAGTATCTCGTAAACCAACTGTTTTATTAAATACTATATTATTTGATGTTGAATCGTTATCAACATTAAAATAGCCTAAACGTTGAAATTGAAACCTATCTCCTATTTTAGCGTTTGTTAAGCTCGGTTCGACAAAAGCTTCGATAATTTTTAAAGAATTTGGGTTTATAAAATCCATAAAATCTTTTTCTGGATGACTATCTGGTGCTTCGTTATTAAACAACCTATCATATTCTCTAACCTCGGCCTTAACTGCATGCTTAATGGATACCCAATGTAAAGTTCCTTTTACTCTTCTTGAAGTATCTTCAGAATATGTACATTGTATTTCTATAATCTCGCCACTATTATTTTTAACAACATTTTCTGCCTTAATAATATAAGCGTTTTTAAGCCTTACTTCGCCTCCTAGTTTTAATCTAAAATACTTACTGCCAGCTTCTTCTTTAAAATCTTCTTTTTCAATATACAGCTCTCTAGAAAATGGTACCTTTCTAAAACCAGCACTATCATCTTCAGGATTATTTTCGGCATTAAACCACTCTTCTTTGTCTTCTGGGTAATTAGTTATTACTAATTTAACAGGGTTTAAAACCGCCATAACACGAGGTGCTGTTTTGTTTAAATCTTCTCGAATACAAAACTCTAAAAGCGATACATCAATAATATTTTCGCGCTTAGCAACACCAACGGTTTCTACAAATTTTCTAATGGCATTTGGTGTATATCCTCTACGTCGTAAGCCAGAAATTGTTGGCATTCTTGGGTCGTCCCAACCATTTACAACACCATCTTCAACCAATTTTAACAACTTACGCTTACTCATTATAGTATAGCTTAAGTTTAAACGTGCAAATTCGCGTTGTTTTGGTCTTAATTTATTAGTATTGGCTACTTGGTCTAAAAACCAATCGTAAAGCTCTCTGTGTGGCTTAAATTCAAGCGAGCATAAAGAGTGCGATACTTGTTCTATATAATCACTCTCGCCATGCGTCCAATCGTACATTGGGTAAATACACCATTGATTTGCTGTTCTGTGATGGTGCTTTTTTAGTATACGATACATAATTGGATCGCGCATTAACATATTTGTATGTTGCATATTTATTTTTGCACGTAAAATATGTTCGCCTTCTGCAAACTCGCCAGCTTTCATACGCTCGAACAAATCAAGATTTTCTTCAACGCTTCTATTTCTATATGGACCATCAACACCAGGTTGTGTTGGTGTGCCTTTTTGTTCGGCCATGGCTTCGCTAGATTGCGAATCGACATACGCTTTACCTTCTTTAATTAAATATACAGCCCAATCGTATAATTGTTGAAAATAATCAGAAGAAAACAATTCCTTATCCCAAGTATAACCTAACCAAGCAACATCTTCCTTAATAGCATCAACATACTCCTGTTCTTCTTTAGCTGGATTAGTATCATCAAAACGAAGGTTAACTGGGGCATTATAATATTCGCCTAAGCCAAAACTAATTCCAATGGCTTTTGTGTGCCCAATATGTAAATAGCCATTTGGTTCTGGAGGAAAACGAAAACGAAGGCTGCTTTTAGGCATTCCGTTTGCTAAATCTTCTTCTATAATTTGCTCGATAAAATTGAGTGATTTTCTTTCTTCAGACATAAACTTTATACTCTTTAGTAGAAACAGATACTATTAAAAAAATTATTGGGTAAAATTAGGTAATTTTGACGACTTAAATTGTCTTACAATGGGAATTATAAAAGTTGAAAATATTAGGGTATTTGCATATCATGGTTGCTTAAAAGAAGAAACAAAAATTGGAAGCGATTACCGAGTAGATTTAGAGGTTAAAGCAGATTTACAAACATCGGCTATTACAGATAAGCTTAATGATACTGTAGATTATGTATTTTTAAATAGAGTTATTAAGGAAGAAATGGGTATTGCATCTCATTTACTTGAAACCGTAGCTAAGCGCATATTAAATAGAATATTTAATGAGGATAAGCTTGTAAAAAAAGCAACTGTTTGGGTTAGTAAATTAAACCCGCCCATTGGAGGAGATGTAGAAAAAGTTACAATAAAAATGACTGATAAGCGTAAAAAGTAATTTTATCTATTGCAACATCACATTTTTTTTTACATTTGCAGCATATTATCAATAACTATGTTGGTAATGCTAATTTTAGATTAAATTTAAAAACAATCTAAAATATAAAATAATGGCGTCGTGGCCGAGTGGCTAGGCAGAGGTCTGCAAAACCTTGTACAGCGGTTCGAATCCGCTCGACGCCTCAAAAAAAAAGAGATACTTTTTAAGTATCTCTTTTTTTATAAAAATATAAATGTCGTGCTTTCACTCTAAAAGCTTATCTTTTATAGGATTTATGTTTTCTAACTTTTCTTTATTTTTTTCGTAAGCCTCTGGAAATAGTCCTTGAAAAAATAATAATATACCAAAACCTAGTATTACTATAGCAATTACCTTTTTGGTTTTAAAAATAAGTCGTGGTGTTAATTTAGCCTTTAATCTTTTTGCTATTACTATTTTTACTAAGTCTGATACAAAATACGCAACCAACATAGATACTATAAATACAATATCTCCATGTTGCGAAGTGGTTAAAGAGTCGCCCAAAACAATAAAACCTAGCCAACCTAGTAAAACACCAATGTTTATAAAATTTAGTAAAAATCCTTTTACAAAAAGTTTTCCGTAGTCTTTTTGAATTTCAACCTTATGATACTCTTTTACAATGGCTCGAAATGATTTTGATGTTTTTACAAACGATATAACGCCATAAACCATTAATAAAACACCACCAAATATTAAAAAATTTGGGTCGTTACCTATTTTGCCTCTTAAATTATTAGTACTGTAAAAAGCAATAACAATAAAAATAATATCGGCAAAAATAACACCTAAATCGAATATTAAAGCACTTCTAAACCCTTTTGTAGCACTAGTTTCTAATAGTACAAAAAATACTGGCCCTATAGTAAAAGCAAGTATAATCCCGAAGGGAATAGCGGTTAAAATATCGTCAAACATAAAAATGTGAAGCTTTAATACAAAGTAAAGAAATATTTTAAAACTATTGGTTTGCTTAATAAGCCTATTTATAATATTTAAAGGAAAAAGAGCGGTGTTAAATAACACCGCTCTTTTTAAACATACTAAAAAAATAAACTATTTTTTAATGAGTTTTATGTTATTAATTCCTGCTTCAGTTTTTATTTGAGCAAAATATAAGCCAGATTGTAAACCAGAAGCATCAATAATGGTTTCTCTTGTGCTTGGTTTTATAAGTAATACTCTCTTTCCTAAAACATTAAATAATTGTATATAGTTTATGTTTATTGCGTTTGTTTTAATTACCCAATTACTTAGAGTTGGATTAGGAAATACCTGAATATAGTTTTTCAAACCTGAATCATTAACACTTAACGAGCAAGATTCACCCACGGTATACGAAAAATATTTTGTTACCGCTAAACCACCTGCAAATGCAAACTTACATGCATAACTAATAGTTGTTCCTAGAGTTTGCCCAGTAATTGTATGAGTAAAAATATTTCCAGATACATGCGCCATTGGAGTCTCGCTAAACGGAGTTTGTTTCCATAAATAAGCAACTACCCCATCTTTATCATCCAATAATTCGAAAGTTAAAGTAACATCTGTCCCTAAGGTTGTAAAGCTATAATTATAGCCAATATCGAAAGTGCCTTGTTGTGCATCAGAGGCTACTCCCCCGCATTCATTATTAGAACTTTCTAGAGTTGTGGCCTGAATAATTATAGGGTTATTAGTAGCGTTATTACCTGCCAAATCAGTTGCTGTTACACTAAACGTATACATGGTATTTGGACTTAAAGCCGAAATTGTCATGGACTCTTCAACACCAGAATTTCCTGTTGTATTTTTTGTTCCTGCATCGTAAGAAACATTATAGACTACTGTCCCCGAATTATCTGTTCCGTTTAACAATAACTCTACAGATGTTGATGTTACGGCGCCTAAAGTAGCTGTAAAGCTTGTAGGAGGTTCGTTATCTGTTTCTCCACTACAATCCGACCCAACAACATAGCTTATATATTCTGTAACAGCCAAACCACCTGAAAACTCAAACTTACAAGCATAGCTAAGAGTTGTTCCATTTGCTAAACCACTAAGAGTTTTGGTAAATTTATTAGTAGACACAAAGTCCATTTGAGATTCTGTAAACGGGGTTTCTTGCCATAAGTAAGCATTACCAGATGATTTATCGGTATCCAACAACTCAAAGGTAATAACTACATTAGTTCCAATTGTTTCGAAAGTACTTTTATAGCCTATTGAAAACGTTCCTTGAATTGCTGTAATTCCAGTTTTTGTACACTTTTTAACTTCATCTACATTTACATTAATAGCTTGCGATATGGTTTCTCCATTGGCATTATCTATAGCTTTAGCTGAAATTTGATGGGTTCCTATATTGGCATTATTCCATGTATAGCTATAGGGTTCTGTAGCATCTTCACCTAATTTGGTAGTTCCGTTATAAAACTCTACCATGCTAATTGTACCATCTAGATCTGAAGCTGTAGCTGTAATAATTATCTCTTCGCCTTCTTTAAACGTCGTATTGTTTGTTGGTGCTGTTATAGATATAGTTGGGTTGGTATTTCCTGTTGCCGAAACAATAACCAACACATAATCGGTTGATGAGTATGTACCATCATTAACCGTTAACTTTACCTTATAAACCCCTTCTTCTAAATTTGAAATATTTGGTAATTGGGCTGTATTATCAGAAAATGAAATTATAGATGGTCCATAAATTTGTTCCCAATTATAATTTAAATTAGCTGTGTCTAAATCTGTGCTTAACGATCCATCTAATACTGCTGTTGTATTGGGTAAAACAACCGAAACATTATCGCCTGCATGTGCTACTGGCGGTGTGTATGAAAGTGGGCTATTATAGCTAAATATCATTTTTCCTAAATTAAATTCGCCATTAGTAACGACCAACCTTAATGTATGTTTGCCTTCATTTAACTCGATATTACTTACTGTTTTATTTACCCATGTATCCCAATCTCCAGAATCGGTTACCGTAATATCTGTACTTATTTTAACGCCATCAATCTCGAAATAAAAAGGACCACCACCACTTGTGTTTCCAGAGGTATATCTAAAACTTAAATCGTAATTTCCTGCTGTTTGTACATCTATAGAGTATTCCATCCATTCGCCAGGAGCAATATATCCTACTATGGCACCTTCGGTTGTGTTTGTTGAGGCATCTACATATTCATTTGTTCTAAAATCGCCTTCATTATTAACCGATACATCTACATAAGCAATATTTTGTCCTATACCACCTTCAAAAACATCATACTTACCAGCCTCAATAGTTCCAGGTATACTTATTGGTGTGCCTGAATAAGGCACTTGTTCGCCTACTTGAACAGATACAATATTAGTAACATTAAAATTAGAGCCCACATATACTTTAGCGTACATACCATGAATACCTAAAGACAAATTACTTGCTTTAAAAATATATGGAGTCGTTGTAGTTTCTCCTAACAACGTTGTTCCGTTATAAAACTCTACTTTAGTAACACCACTACCTATTGTGTTAGCTGTTAAATTAACACTTCCGCCTGGATAGGCTTGATTAAAATTTGAAGTTAATGTTGCAGATACATTAATATCTTTACTTGTTGCCATTTGATTTGCTGGCACATCTAACGTATAACCGTCTGAAAAAGTTACTGTTATTGGAGAATCTGAATAATTATGCGCCACATAGGTAAAATCCCCTCCGTTATTAAAAACTGCTGATATTGGGTAATCTGAAGTTATAGTAGCATTTAAATTTCCTAGTGCATTCATGGCATGAATCCAATGATAGGTTTGTGCATCTGATACCCCAAACTTTAAATTACGATCTGGGTAGGCATTATATAACTCAATAGCTTTATCAGGGTCTAAAAAAGATAAATATTTCCATATTGTATCGTGCCATAAATTTGGGTTAGTATCACTATCACTTAAAATACCTGTATAGGCTTTTAATTCATCCCATATTTTTTGAACATAATTTAAATTTTGTCCCAGATATAACGATCCGCCATGCATAGGGTATAATTCTATACCATAGGATGCTGTAATATCTGATGTCCAAAATGTACCATTATCATAAGAATTTCCCCAAACTCTAGATACCAAACTGTATTGTTGCGATGTTTGAAAATTACGTTCGCTCATATCAAACCAATACTCTTCAATAGCTGTTTGTTCTGTAGTATACAGGTAAACCCCTAAATCTCTAATAGCATCGTTTTCTGTAATGGTGCCCCAATGAATTAATGATGAATTGAATTGCATACTCTCTGAAGTAGATTCTTGATCGTTTCCTTGAGGAAAAGATGCGGTTCCGTTAGCCCAACAATGCCCAGCATAAGGACTAAAATTTCTTAAAAAAGGAAACTGTGTATCATTTCTATCAAAAGAAGCTGCATCACGTATTAATAAGTTAATCATGGCACCCCAATTATCTGCCCAACCTGGTTCAAACTGTTCCATAAATGCTGCTGCATGTATAAAATAACCCCAATGAAAATGGTGGTCGTTTATATTGGTATCTTGTCCATGGCCAGCTGGGTAACCTAACATAGTAGACCAATTACTATTATAATAAAATAAAAAAGCTACCTCGCTTGTTTGGTAAGTTAGCCAATTTTCTAAACGTTCTTTTATAGTTGCTATCATTTTATCTCGTGCCAAAACATTACCAATTTGGTCTGCAATTCTTGCCGTTTGGATTAAACGATTCATTACCTGACCTTCATTATAAGAATCTGTCCAAATTGCTAAACCATCATTTTCTATCTGAGCAATTTTTGTATCTAAATCTGACGGATTAAATCCATCACTATAATTTGCTAAATATGGCATAGTAGGAAGAATTCCTTTATAAATATTTTCAACCGTAAAAGTATTGCCATCTAGCGTTTTTATTTCACCTCGAATGCCATTATAGCTATATCCGTTAGGTGTTGCTGAACCAGCAGCTAAATTATCCCATTGATGTGGTAATAAACCTTGTAAAATATTTGTTTCAGAGCCTTCTTTAGTTTCTGTAGTTACTACAAAATTAGTTTGCACAACACCATTATTTGAATTGTAAGACCAATTTGTTGTGGTATTGGTAGGAAATACATAAGCATACTTTTTGTATTGATTGGCTACTGTATTTGTGTTTGTAGCATCTTGTGGCAACATAGCCATAGACCAATAATTATTTCCGTTTAATGTTGAAGTATAAGTGCTACCTGTATTTGTCCAAACACTACCCACAGGCGCATAGATTACAAAATCTGCACCACTACTTGCGTTTTCTATAATTAACATTTCGGAAGAAACAGTTACCATTCCGTTATTAATTTTAATTTCTAAAACATCGTCACTTTCCTTTTCAAAATAAAGAAAAGGCATTCCTATACCTGAAGTTGCTTTAAGTTCATGAGAGCCATCATTCCAGTTCATGGTAACCGTCCAGTCTGAATAATCTGAAACCGTTGCTTGAGACGAATTTAATCCTGAAAGACCAATTTGAATAGGAGCAGAATCTCCTATAACACCAAAAGGAATATAAGTTACTATTAAACCAGTATTTGTGGTTTTCATAGTCATTGGGTAATTAAAAAGATTATCGGCATGATTCTCTTTAATTAACTTGGACCACCAATCGTTGGTTGGTACAGGTTTTCCTGTTGCATTACCGCTTATTTGAGGTGTACCCGAAGGAAAACCATTTCTGCCAGCGGCATCTGTTCCGGGAAATGAGTTGGTATAACTTCCGCTACCTATATTTGTTGTTTGGGCATTTGCAGCCACTATTGTAAACCCTAATACAATAGAAAAAAAGAATTTAAATACATTATACTTTAGTTTCATACTCGATAATTTTGATATGAAAAAGGGTGCTTTTAAAAAACTAAAAACACCCTTTTTATTTTTTTACCAGCTAATGTTTATTTTTTAATTAGTTTAATACTATTTGTTCCGTTATTCGTTTTTATTTTTGCAAAATACAAGCCCGTTTTTAGTCTAGAACCATCTATTTGCGCTTCTGTAGAATTAGGAGATACAGAAATTACTTGTTTACCTAAAACATCAAAAACATTAACCGAACTTATACTTAAATTGTTTGCTTTAATATTCCAAATATCGTTTGTTGGATTTGGGTATATTTTTACTTCGGATATTTTAAATTTTTTAGTACTTAATGCTGTTTCGTTATAGAAATACCAGTTATCAAAGTAAACAGTTCCGTTTCCATCTACTTTAAACTGATGAATATCTGTTAAGTTTTCTCCTCCGGTTGAAAAATAACTTAAAGGAATATCTACACTTACCCAAGTTTCGGTTGCAATTGGTAAGGCATAACCAAGCTCTCCTGCGCTTTGATCAAGTACATAAAAGTTTAATGCAGTAGAGTTAGGTGTCCAAAAATCGACATGTAAATGAGTTTGTGCTGAAACATCTTGAGGCACACCACCATCGGCACTACCTAAATTGGTTCCTTGATAGTTTAAGCCAGAATATTTTATTACTTCGTTTCCATCAATTGTTTCAAACGAAAAACCAGTAGATTGCCCCCAGCCTGGGTTAAAGTTAGTACCACTTAAATCCATATAAGCATCGCTATAAATAGAAATTACTTGATTTGCTGTTTCATTATACGAAGGTGCTGTAGGCGCATTTGTAGGCGCTGGTAGTGGGCCTGATACGGTTCCGTTAGGTACCATAACATTATCAAAATATAGTGTATTATCTGTTGTTCTATCTGTACCGTCGCCATAAGGAACAACAAAATCTGGAATAATAATTAGTCTGCTATAAGTATTTCCTATTTGTGCAGAAAAATCGAACGTTAATTCTTCCCATTGATTTATTACTGTATTTGCAGATGCAATTTCTATTGGCGCACTAAACCCTTCAAACTTAATTGCTACGTTACTAATAGTTGGTTTATAAACCATTATTTTTACAATAGCATTTGTAGCATCAAATGTAAATTCTCCGTCGTCATCTGTAAAACATAATGCCCAATTATTATCGGTGGTATGTGCAACAAATTCGACTACAGTTGCAGATGTATTAATACCTCCGCTTACAGGGTTTGCTATTTCAGTAAAAGTAGGCGCAACTTCTGTTGCTGTCCAATTCCATCCGCTACCTGTTCCTGCAGGTTCAAAATCTATAGTATGCGAAGCCTGTGTAAAACCAACAGTAGAAATTAAAATAAATAGTAAAGTAATTTTTTTCATAATAATATAGTTTTAATTTAGTTATTCTCAAATTTAGCAACAACCTATTGTTATATGTTTAAATTTTACCCCTACAAAAAACATACATCTCAAAAAAAATGCTTGCTATTTATTTAAAACAATGCCTTAACACACCAGATAATTGGGTTTTGTTTAATATGTTAAAAAAGTTATTATAACTATAAAATTTGTGCGTGTTGTGGTAATGTAGTGGTGATTTTTAAACTGGTATAGTTTAATTTATTTAAATGTTTAACACGAGTAGTTTTAAACAAAATATTTTCTCTTTTATAAACAAAAAATCCTACTATAATAGCAGGATATCAATACTTTATTATGTTTTTATAGTTTTTAAATTTTAATGGTTTGTCTTAATCTACTAAAAGATAATTGTTTTGAATAAAATTTAGGTTTTTCATTTTTATCCCAAAGCCCCCAATATGCACCTACATCGCCTTCGGTACCTACTTTCCATGACTCATCAAAAGAAGAAAAATAAAATATGTCTATGTTATCTTCTCTAGCCCATTCTTGAGTATTAATAAAGTATTTTATGGCATTTTGGTATGATGGAAGCGCTCCGTGTAATCCTAAACCTTGACTTGGCCATCCTGTTTCGGTAATAATAACGTGTTTACCATTTGCTGCTTTAACTGCTCTATGGTACATATCTTTCATATAAATTAAAGCATACTCTAGGCTACAACCTTCCCAATACGGATAACAATTTGCCAAAATAACATCGCAAGCATTAGTAATTTTAGGGCGCTTAGCAAACTCGTAATAAGCATCAACATAACCCATTGGTATGTTTGGTATTTCTCGTTTAACTTGCACTAAATAATCTATTAATTCATCTTCAGATAAATCGCCTCTGTACATAACTTCGTTTCCTACTGCTGCAATATCTACATAACCAGCTTTAGCTAATTTTATAAGACCTGTTATTTCGTTCTTATTTATAGTATTGTCTTTTCCTAACCAAGCTCCAACAAGTGTTTTAATTCCAAATTCTTTAGCTATAACTGGAATAAGCTCGTTGCCATCTGTACATGAAAATGTGCGTATCCATTTAGTATAGGGTTTTAAAATACGCATACGCCTTCTTATTTGTTTTTCTGTAATTTGATCGCCAGCTTTTTGTCCTTCTTCGTAAGCACTAAAACAAATACCATGCATACCACTTCTTAAAATCCTATTAAATGTATTATTCAAGCCTGTAGTAGTTTTATTTTGTAAACCACCAGATAAAGACAATATATTTTCTTTTTTAAAAGACATGTTTTTGCTATTAATATTTATAATTCTCCTCTACGCTCAATTAACTGAGCTTTAATTTCTTTAGCTTTTGTTTCACTAAGACTATATTTATACATAATTATAATGGCTATTGCTGCTGTAATTGACGGAATAACTATATCTGCCACCCTTAAACTATTCATAGTTTCAATAGATTGTGTTTCTGCATCAGAAATAAAACCTACCAATTTTAAAACAAGGCCACCTAAAAATAAAGCTATAGATTGACCTATTTTTACCATTAACCAATAAATAGCTCCGAAGGTGCCTTCTTTTCTTGGCATTCCATTTTCAAGTTCGTCTAAATCGCATACATCTGCAGTCATACTCATCATTAAAGTAAATAATCCACCAAGACCAAAAGCAATAAAGGGTATTGGCATAAAAATTAACCAAGGAGCGCCTTGACTTATATCTATACTAAACCATGACATACCTACGCTTTCTAAAAAGGGATTTAGTACTTCAAACAAAGAAGCCATTCCTTTATTTAATAGCTGGCCAAAACTTGTTTCGTTAAAGTTTTTATTTAATTGATTATCAAAACCCCACCATTTTAAAATATATCCAATAATTGAAATAACTGTTGAAATAATGAAAGCTTTACGTTTACCCCATTTGTTTGCCATTTTAGAAACAATAGGTATTACAACAAAAGCAGTTATTACAGCTGTAATTGTTGAAAACCATGCTGGCCATGTACTTGCATTTTCGTAACTGCCATTGTACATGTAAAATACTATAATATAAACGCTAAAAGCCGATACTAACTGAAACCCATTAAAAACTAAAAAAGTTGCACCACAAAGCTTAGTAAATGGTTTGTTTTTAAAAACTTGCTTAATACCAACCCATAAGTCTATAAGGTTAGATGCCATAGTTTTAAGCGTAATTTTTTTTCTGTTCTCCATTTGAGAAGCATCAATACCTTTACAAAAAATAGCAGGCAAAACTCCTAAAACTGCACATATAGATCCCACAATTATTGATAAGTGCCTAACACCTTCTGCTTGCGATTCGTAAACTTGAGGGTCTGCTATAATAACCCAAAACCAAGGTACTATCATCCATGCTATTTGACCTATAGTATTTGAGAAAGCCATAATTCGAGTACGCTCATTATAGTCTGATGTCATTTCGTAACCTAAGCCAACTAATGGTGTAGCATACATAGTGTTTCCTGCTAAAAAAAGTATGGTTAAGGTTAAAAAGTACCAAAAATTATACGTTTGAGAATTCTCAGGAGACATTTGCCATGTAAACGCAAATAAAATTCCACTTAAAATTGCACCAACAAAAATATAGGGTCTACGGCGTCCCCAATTAGATTTTGTATTATCAGATATAAAACCCATAATTGGATCGGAAAGTGCATCAAAAAGTCTAGGTAAAGCCCCTAATATTCCTGCATAAAGTGGATCCATACCAAATGCAGTAAGTAGAAAAAACATAAAAAACGATAACGAACCAGGTAACAAATTAAGCACAAAGTGTCCTGCTCCAAAAGCCATTTTTTGACCCATTGGCACTCTATCTTTTAAAGGGGTTACACTATGCTTCATACGTTTTATTTTATTGAGTTAAATGCTACTATATTTCTTGACTAGGAATTATAACTGTTTGAATGGCTTTGGCATCAATAGAAAAAGTAATTATACTTTCATTTAATTTTAATCGAACAGATTTTGCTGTATCAAATTCATTAAATAAAACAACAGAAATTGACCCATCGGGGTTTTTGGCTGCAGTAGCCATAATACTTATATCTGAATTATCGTGTGCAATAACCTTAGCTTGTGGTCTTATAAACTTGCTAAAATGTGCCATTGTAAAATATAATGGTGTAAAATATACCTCATCGGTTTCTGGGTCTACAATTACAGGTGCAACACACCAGTTTTCAAACCAGTTTGGTCCGCCTTGTTTATCTAGTACCATATTCCAATCTACCCAACCATCAACCCAGTTGTTAAGGCAACCTATAATATCTCGTGCATAACGGTTTACTGGGGCATATTTTGGATGTAAATATTTCTTTTCTGGGGCTCTCCAATCGTAACCCCAATCGGTGGCTTCTTTTTTCCAATACCAAGCATCATCTTTCCAAACTGGAACTTGAGAATCTATACAACCTTCGGTTTCTATTAAATATTTATTTGGGGCTTTATTATGGGCATATTGTAAGGCTTCTGGAAAATAGTTGTATGTACTTTCATACCAATGAATTGCTGTGCCGTCAAAATATTTAGATGAAGCCTCATCTCTGTACATTTCATCAACCCATTCTTTTAGCCCTTCTCTATTTTGGTCGTAACCTAAAATAATTTTATCGCCATAACCATCGGCTTCTAGTTTTGGCCCTAAATGAAACTGAACAAAATCGGTCATTTCCTTTGGTGTAAAGTGCATGCTTTCCCAATTGTTACCGTTTCCATGCGGCTCGTTCTCTACTGTAAAACCCCAGATATCTATACCTTGAGCTTTATAGGCTTTTATATACTTTGAAAAAAATAAGGCCCAAGTATCATAATATTCAGGAAGTAATTTACCTCCAACCCACTTGTTATTGTCTTTCATCCATGGAGCTGCAGACCAAGGCGAGGCAAAAATATTAAACCCGTTTTCTGAAACAGCTTGCGCTTCTTTTATCATAGGAATTAAATCATCCATATCCTCTTTAATGCTAAAATGCTCTAAGTTTTTATCGCCCTCTACAGGAGTATATGAGTAATTTGATAAAGAAAAATCGCAAGAATTCATGTGGGTTCTTGTTAAAGAATAATTAGCTCCTTCTTTTGCGAAATAGGCTTTAATAATGGTATCTCTGTTTTTTTTACTTAATTGATTTAATAAATAGGCTGAAGACTCTGTAAACGCTCCACCAAAACCTGAAATGGTTTGAAGCGTTTGCTCTGGGTATAATGTTATTGAAACAATACTATCGTAATGTTTAAAAGCTGAAACTTTGGTTAGTTTATTTCCTCTTTCTGAAGTTTCAAATACTTGAAATTCAACTTTTTTTTGTTTCATTTTACAGCTAGATAATAAAATAATAATTATAAAAGCTACTATGTAATTGTACTTATTCATTTTTGCTTTTTTGTTGATTATACTTTGTTTTTATAATCTTAAATGTTTCTTTTTTTGTTCTATCTATATTAACAATGCCCCAAAACTCTTCGTTTGGAGAACCATCGTATGGCACACCACTACTATTTGGTGCCCAACCCCCTATATCTTGCCTTTCGGGATTTCCTGCTTTCCACCAACCATCGGTAAACGAAAACATTGTTACACCAGAACAGATATCTAAATTCTTAAAAATTTTATCTAAAATTTTTTTATTAGCTACTGCTTGAGCTTTTTCATTTACACCTTTATTAAAACCGTTTTTAGAAACAGTCATATAACTATCACCTCCTGCTTCTGATATATACATAGGCTTATTGCTTATAGCCTTCCATTGTGTAAAAATTTGTTCTGGGTTATCCCACCGGTAAACATTCATGCCCCAAACATCTATATTTGGGCAAGACCTAAGTGCAAAAGCATCTGGTAATTCGCCATGAGCCGTTGTAACTGGGTGCAAAACATCGTTTTGATGTATTAAACTTGCGGTAGTATTCATTACAGAATACCAATTATTTATATCGCCTTTAAACCATTCGGGATGGTAATTATATTCGTTACCTAATTCCCACATTAAAATAGCTGGGTGGTTTTTATATTTATTTACATAATCGATACAGGTTCTTGATTTTATATCGAAAACACCATCTTGCTTATAACCAAAACCTATAATTACTTTTATTCCTGCTTTGTAAATTTGGTCTAAAACTAATTTATCATCAATAGGTGCATAAACTCTAATAGTATTTATACCTGCTTGTTTCATTAATTTAAGATCTTGAGTTAAATTTTTAAAATCTCTAAACTCACTACCTTTTGAAACCGGATGGTAACAAATACCTTTAATGATATATGGCTTATTATTTACATACAGATGCTTATCTAATATAGTTACAGCACCTATTGGATTGTCTTTATTACAAGACAAACAAAAACAGATAATAAATAATGAAACAATATATTTAACCATATATAATTTTGTTTAATGTGGTATTAATTGATTTTTTTCGGGAATTAAAACATCTTGCATTAATAAATTTTTATCTCCATTATAAGTTTTCGATATAGGTTTTCCATTTCTAGTTAAACCCTTAAAAATACCTTTATCAACCAAATTCCAAAGTGCATATTTAGCTTTTCCATCGATTGTAAATAAGCCAAAATGATTTTCTGAACCTTGAGGGTTTTGAGCATCTTTCCAATTTTCATTGAAAGCTTCAAAGTAAAAACAAGAGATGTTTAATTTGTTTGTCCATTCTCGCATATGTTTGTAATACAAGGCTTCTTTATACTCGTCTGTAGCCTTAGAACCGTAAGCCCCGTACTGTTGGTTTGAAAAACTAGCCCATCCTGTTTCTCCTATATGAATTGGTTTATTAACTCCTAATGATATCATGTAATTAAAAACACTATTGTATTGAGCCATTGCGTATTCTTTAGCACGTAACATAATAGCATCTATTTTTTGTAAATCTGATAGCTTAGAATCTTCTTCTTTAACGCCCCAAAATACTGGGTTGTAATGTGTATCGTGCATAGGGTAGGTGTGCATAGAAATATAATCGACGGCTTTTATTAGTTTTTCTAAATCTTCAACATGGTATTCACTACTACCTCCGCCCCAAGAGGCGAAATTATCTGAACTTGTTATCCATAAATCTTTAGGTAATATTCCTTCTGCCTTTAAATTCTGTAAATGGTTTACCCATTTTAAAATAACATTTGGTTGTACATAGTAACTTGTTGCCCATTTTACCATGGCTTCGTTACCAACAGCTATAACTTTAACAATATCTGGATATTTTTTAGCTAGATTAATTGCTCTAGATATTTCGGCGGCATTTTTATCTGCATCTTCAACGTTATGGTTAGGTTCTTTATCTGTCCATGCGTTTTCACAATCTATCCAAGTGCCTAACATTACAAACATTTCGAAGTTTGTATCTTCCTTTTTTAGTTCGCTAATAGCTTTTAATACATTTGGTGCTTGTTGTAGCTGTACGTTATAGGTTCTTAATATTTTTACACCCATAGCAAATAGCAACTTCATGTCTTCTTTTAGTTCTGAAATTGTTGGCTGAATGTTTCTTGTGTTTTTACGATAACCTCCATAAGAAATTGCAAGATATTCAGGGTTTCCTAAAATATCGGCAGCTGTTAATTGCTTTTCGTCTTTTGGTTTTACATTACATCCTAACATTATTAATACTATTAAGGTTGTTATAAATAATTTTAATTTTAACATTATTTAGTTTCTGTTTAATGAAACCATAATGTGATTTATTTCTCCTTTTCTTTGAAATATAGATTTTGAGGTTTGTAAATCAAGGCTCATATTTTTTGACTCTGTACTTTTTCCGTTATTGTAAACTACTTTTAAACTATTGTTATTAGATAATTTGTAAATTACTGGAACCTTGCAATAAGTAAAACAAAGTGCGTTGGCTTGAACCTGTAGAACTTGTTTTTCTTTATTAACATTTGTAAAACAGAATGTGTTTGGCATTTTTAAAAACTCCTTAGTTTGTAATAAACTTGGTTTAAAAATTATTTGTCCTGCTCGTACAAATACACCTAACTCACCAAACCTGGTTAATACATCTTCTTTAACTTGACCTGTCATACCTGGTTGTTGTGCTCCTTTAGTTGCTGGTGTGTGTGAATACGGATCGGTTGGAAAAGCTCCGTATAATTTTGGTGATTTATGAACGCCTATTCCTGCATTTATTTCATAATAATGATCTAATAATCTACCAACCACTATAGCATCAGCATTAGTGTTTATAGCTAGCAAACAATTTTCTTGTACTGCTAATGATAATTTAGACACCATGTGCCAATAAATAGACCCTAAACCTTCGTAACCAAAAAATGTTCCTGAGCGGCCTGTAAACGATTTATGATTGAAAGTGTCTTCGAATGTTTTTAACAACTGTTCGGTATCGCTATCTACTAAAGTTTTATATATATTATCTAGGTTTTGTAATGCTTCTTTTAGGCTATTTGCATTATTAAAGTTGCCATTAAAATGATAATTTCCTTTAATATCTTGTTCTATTATTTGACGATTTCCATCTGCCAATAATTGTTTTAATAAGTTAGATTGTTCTACTATATTAGATGGTATATTGTTCTTTTTATCAAATCGAGGTAAATTTTTATTTGGGTACAAAATGTAACTGTATTGGTCTTCTCTAAAAAGAGCACTACTTTTTAAACCGTCTAATAAATTTAAAGCTTGAATAGGAGAGAGGTAACCAGAACTTAGAGCGGCAACTTGGCCCTCTAGCATTTCTGATAAATATGAAATTGAAACCTCTTTGTCGTTTTCAAGAGTCATTAAATTGTATGCATGATACATATTATCATCTCGCTTGTTGGCATTTATACTATGCTCTAAATATGCTTTAGCTACTTTAATAAAACTTAAAACCTCTTCTAACTTTAATGTAGATTTTTGGTTAGCAAACCCATTTTTATAAATTATTTCTCTATACTTACTTCCAGCTTCGCCTAAGCCATCAAGAACTGTTTTTCTGTCTTTGTTTGAAATTTTACCTACTAATATGGCTGTATTTTCTTGTAATGTTTTAACAATAGCGCTAAAGCAGGTTAGTAACTCTTGAGAAATTTCTACTTGTTTTGTTTCAGATTTTGATACTATTTTTTCAAAAAAAACTAAAAATCTATACAAATAATTAAGTGTTACCATAGATACACCATTACCAACTAAAGCATTATTGGCATCATTCCATTCTGGGCGTTGGGTATTAAGCCATATGCCTGCTTCTGGAATAAAGTTTGACATTTTTGCTAAAACAGTAGCTAATAATTTTTCAATTAAATTAACTCTATAAATATTTGAGTTTTTATCTGTTAATAAGGCTCCGTCTGCACCTAAGGCTTTGCGTCTTTTATCAATTTCAGAATTTAATTTATAATCAAAATCGATAGTGTCTTTTGGGTTTTTTAAAGTATCCTTATAACTTTTAATAATATAGGGTACATTAGCATATACATATATGTTTTCTGCAAATCGTTTTTCTAGTGTATTAGGGTAATGGTTTTCAATAAACTCTAAAAATTTTAAAAGGTAAATAATTTGGTGGTCGCCCCAATAACCAATGTAAGACCAAGGGTCGTGTTCTTCTATAACTTCCCAATCAAAACCTCCTTTTGTAACACGATAAGGATTGTACCCTTCAAAGGTTGTTGCATTTAAAAACTTATGAATCATGCCTTCAATAAACTCTGGGTAGGAATGAGCTAGTGCTTCCCAATTTTGAAAAATATCGCGCCAATTACCTTCGTAATCTAAAATTTTAGAGTCATCAATCTCATTTTGCGTGTTTATAGAAAATTTATTCCAAGGTCTACTTGGGTCGCCATGTCTTCTACTAAATTTTAATGGTAAATACTCGAAACATAAGCGTTTAAAATCTTTATCTACATCTGCTTCGGCTAAGTTTTTCAAATAATTTAAAGTAAATACTTCTGGAAGATTGGTTAATTGAGAACTTTTTGTGTTAAAAAAAGTTTTATTTGCATTTGCTATGTATTTTACAAAGTCTTGTTTTTCAATTTTATAATCATCGTCAAAAATACCTCCACGCATAATATTAAATAACGTGTTAGCAAAATGTCGTGTATTAGTTAATTGATCTGCAGTAAGTTGTAAACCATCTGCATTTCCTGTTATTTTAATAAGGTTTTTTGTTCCTAAATCAATATCATTTTGAATTGTATTTAAGATACTATTTCCTTTTTTAATAATTTCTGAAACTTTAACGACATCGGAAATTGACTGGTTTACATTAGCAACAAACATCCAATTGGATTCTGATTTTGATGATAACTCAATTTCTGAAGCAATAAAATAGGCTCCTTTTTCAGCTTTTACATCTACTTCTTCATGTATAGCCTCGCCTCGTCTAAAATTATCTAATTGAGTTGATGACAATAAATGTGTTGGATTGTTAAACCCATAAGACCAAACAATATTAGCTTTTAAAGCCTCGCTAGGCTCTGCTTTATCTACAATAACAGCGCTTAAAGCGTAAATGCCTAAACCAGAGTCTTTTTGTAATTCGCTTTTTTTATAAGCATCAACAAGGTTGCTTCGGCTATTTTGTAGTTCTGAATTTACATGATTTGGAATTATATTTTGTAAACCATCTAAAACCTTAATATTTAACGTTTCGTTTGAGTTATTTATTAGTGTTGATTTTTTTACAAAACCAAATGTATTGCTTGAGTTCCACTCGTACCTAAAGGTTAATCCTAAATCGATATTACTTTCTTCAAACATAATTTTATTTCCATAAACATTCTTGTATAGACTTGTTTTGGTTTTATAAATTCCTGTTTGACGTATTGAAAATGGTTCCCAAAGTTGTGTTTTGCCTTCTTTAATAACTCTAAAAATAGCTTTACTACCTGTTGTATCGACTAATTCAGTAAGCTTATCGTCAGTATAGTATGGAAACAAGGCGTATTCTGCATTTTTTCTACCAGCTGTTAAACCACCATTACTTGAAATAAACATCCAATGGTTAGAGTCGCTTACTATACTCATAAAAAACGGACGCATTTTATTGCTATTAGAAATTTTAAAATAGCTTTCTCCGTTAATTGTAACTAGCTTTGATGCTACCTTTTCTGTTTCAAATGAAACACTTTTATTACTTAATATCGAATTGGTATTGCTCATAAATTTAATTTTAATAAAAGCTTTAAAAACCTTTATCTCCAAACTAGGGTTATAAAAAGGGTAATTTTAGTGTTATACACCACCCTTTTTGTTTAAATAAAGTCTATTCTATATTTATTGATAAACTCTTACATAATCAATTTCCATAGTGTCTTGCGTAAATGCTGGATCTATATCTCCTCCTAATGTGCCTCCCATTGCAACGTTAAGAATTAAGAAAAAATCTTTATCGTAAAAAGGCAAATCGGCATTATTATCTAAAACAGTTACTGCTACGTTATCTAATAAAATGGTTAATTTTTCTGGAGTCCATTCTAAACCATATAAATGAAATTCTGAAGCTGCATTTTCTATAGTAGAAGTCTCACCATAACTAGCTTGAGCACTTGTACCAGAATCGAACCAATGGTAAGTACCAAGCGATGTGTTTTTATCCCATCCTGTTTGTTCCATAATATCAATTTCGCCGCAATGAGGCCACCCAACATCTGGGAAATTAGCTCCCATCATCCAAATGGCAGGCCATGTACCTTGCGCGCTAGGAAGCTTAGCTTTTACCTCAACACGACCGTATTTAAACTCGAATAAATCGATTGATTTTAATCTAGTAGATGTATAGTTAGATCCTTCTTTTATGGCGGTAATTTTAAGTATTCCATCTTCTACAATAACATTGCTAGAGTTATCTGTGTAAGTTTGAACTTCGCCATTTCCCCATCCACCAGCGCCTAAATCGTAGGTCCAACTTGCTGCATCTGGAGCGCCGTTAGTATCAAACTCATCGGACCAAGCTAAAGTGTTATATTCAGACTCAAATACTGCTTCGCCTTCTACAGGTTTGGTTGATGTAAATTTATGATACCAAGCATTTCCTCCTCCTGCTTCAATAATTCTAACTTCTAATAAATCATCAGAGATTGAAATAATATCATACGTACTAGCTCCTACATACCAACCCATAAAACCACCATCAGAAATTTCGAAAGTTGTTCCTCTATAAGGCTGTTCGTTATAACTTCCTTCTACAGCAGCTTTAGAACTTGATGGAGCAAATGATACGTTTTTAAGACCAAACATTGTTGGTGCTACAGTTTCATCATGGCAAGTGTCTCCATCTACACCAATAACGCCTGCATATGTTCCTGGTACAAAAGCAGGCCCTACAGTTTGCTCGAACGTTACTCCTTCTTCTAATCTTGTAAAAACAAACTCGTTAGTATACATACAGTATTTTTCTTCATCCCATGGTCCAATAGCATTCCACCAAGCTTCCCAAGCAAATTCGCCATTACCATAATCGTCTTCAACAGGGCCTAAACCCACATGTAAGGGAATGTTTGATGACCAATACCATGTTTTAGAGCCTCCAACAACATTTCCAGAAAGCATTTCTACAGCTTCAAGATCTGAGAAAGAGCTAAAAACTTCAACATTAATTGTAGCACTTGACATAATGCCTCCTGTGCCAACAGCATTTACAACTACTGTATAGGTATTTACTCCAGTAACCGTAAATCTATGTTCTATTTCTCCAGAAGGTGAAAGACCTTTTTTACCATCACCAAAATCGAATTGATAAGTTATTTCGTTATCTGCAGTAGATTTAAATTTTACAATTCCGCTACCATCTCCATAAGGGTTTTCGGCATCTACACCAACAACTTCGGCACTTATGGTTACATTGGTTGGAGCTATAAGATCTCCTATTACGGCATCATCATCTTGGCAACTAGTACTAATTAGCACTAGTGTTAAAAATAATCCGATATAATATTTTATGTTTTTCATAATCTAATTTTTTTAAATTTTTACAAGCTTATATTGCCAAAAAACGGTTCCGCCACTACCATCAACATTTATATTTACATTAATGGTATTACTATCAAGAAACTCTACATTATATATTACTGAGTCTGGTGCTGCATTAGGGTCTGTAAGTTCTGCACCATTAACCGCTTTAGCTAAGCCTATATAAGCTCCTTTACCATTAAGTGTTATTGTACCTTCGCTACTATTGTAAGTGTAGGTTGCTGGTATAGATCCGTCGTGTGGTGCTACAGGAGTTCCGCAAGAGTCTGCTCCTCCTTGCCATCCTTCAGTCCAGGTTTGTGCACCTAAAACGTTTTGAAACGATCCATCTTCACCAAACACATATAAATCATCATAATAACACGCTCTACTTGTTACACAGGCTGCATCACAATTCCACCAAGATGTATCTCCAACCGATGGGCCAACACCTAATGCACCACCTTCATTGGCCATTTGCCAAGTTCCTGTTAATGGTGTTGATACTACTCCTGCTCTAATTAGTTTATAATTCCAGAATCCTCCTCCAATATCTATATTAACAGAAATGGTATCATCATCTAAAAATTCGATATTGTAAGTAATTGAACTAGGAGCATCAGCTGAGTTTGTTAATTCTCCGCCATTATAAGCTTTTGGAATACCTATATACGAACCAACCCCATTTATTGTTACAGTTCCTGCTGTTTCATTATAAGTATATGTAGCGGGGTTAGAACCGTTGTGTGGTGCTACAGGTGCCCCGCAAGCATCACCTCCGCCTTGCCATCCTTCTACCCAAGTATCAGTTCCTAAAACATTTTGGAATGAGCCGTCTTCGCCAAATACATAAACATCGTCATAAAAACATGCTCTGCTGGTTACACAAGCTGCATCACAATTCCACCATTCTGAATTCCCAGCATTTGGACCAACACCTAATGCACCTCCTTCTGGAGCCATTACCCATTGGCCAGGCAATCCTGTTGCTCCACTAGAAGGTATAGTTTGGTTAATGTTGTCTATATAGAAAGTCCAATCTGAACCACCTTCGCCAACGACACCAAAATCGAAAAATAAAACTATTTTTTGATACGATTGAGACTCATCAATATCTGCTAAATCAAAAATAACTTCTTCCCAACTACTATTCCCATTTAAGGTAGCTTCCTTTTCAATAAAGATAGAACCATCGTCAAGGTTTTCAATTTTTAATATTAGTTTACCTCCTGGTCTTGGAGACCAAACATTCATTTTAATTGCTTTTTTAAGACTAAAATCGATAGGAGAAGACATAGTAATTACATTTCCTGCCCATACTTCTGGACCTCCTTTTACAATTTCGCCTACTTTTGCAGATGTATTTCCGTCTGAATCTGGGTTATCAATTACCGTAGCAGATGCCCCACCAAAGCCGATAAATGCAGAGGCATCAAAAACTTCAAAATCTAAAGGAAAAACTACAGGAGCTGAAATGGTTACATCTTGCTCTAACTCGCTAGACTCTGCGCCACCACTTAAAGCAACAACTTTAATTGTGTAATCGCCAACGCCAGGATACTCGTTACTTACTGTTCCATCAATTTCTAAGGGTGTTCCTTCTTCATCTGGATTAGAAGTGTTGAAAAACACTAAAAAACTAGAGGCAAAATCGGCCTTTGCAGATACATTTAATAAAAACGGATTTGCACTATCGACTTCGGCATTAATTGTAATGTTTTCTGGTGCTCTAAAAGATACTACAACGGTTTGTTTTCCTGTTGCTGTGTTCCCTTTAAGATTTGTTGCTGTTATTGTAGCTTCATAAGTGCCTTCAACATAAACATGCTCTGCATATTCTCCAGGTTCGATGGATTGAGATGGCTCTGATCCATCACCAAAATCTATAATATAACTTACTGCGCCTTCGCCTGTTGGTGTAATAAATGTAAGCCCAGAATTATCTGGAACCACATTTACTCCTGCCGAAATATTTGTAGGTACAGTAATAGTGTTAACAAAATCTGTTTCGCCAAATTTATCTTCCTCACAACTCCAAACAAGAGTTATAATTAAGATGGTACTAAATATATATTTTAATGTTTTCATAATTTATTTTTTTAGTTTTTAATAGCCATCGTTTTGTGATAAACCAGAAATATTTATTTCTCGTTGCGGAATAGCAAATAGCCCTTTTGTAGCTGTACTATAACCACTACCTAAAACTGCAGCAGCTTGACCGGTTCTAACTAAATCGAAAAAGCGATCGCCTTCCATACCTAATTCTAATCTTCTTTCTTCCCAAATTGCTTCTACTGTAGCGGTAACTCTATGGGCTTCGTCTCCAAAGGCTCTATCTCTTACCATATCTAAATAGGTTTGTGCTTTTGCTTCACTACCAGAAGTTGCTCTTAAATTTGCTTCTGCAGCCATTAATAAAACATCTGCATAACGGATTATACGTTGGTTATTTTCGTAGTTTAACTCAACTTGTCCACTTGTTTGGCCTTTTCTTGGTAAATACTTTTTATTGTATAAGTCTGTGTTTTTAAAAGGCGCAACCTGAAAGGTAACATTAAGGCTAGGGTTTGCTGCTGCATAAGCTGCAACATTAAAACATGTAGCATCTTTTCTTTGGTCGCCATCTTCAAAAGCTGCTGCTAAGTCTTGAGTTGGTAAATTTGTACTCCACCCTGGATTAAAAGGCATATTTGCAGTACCGCTTATTCCTCTAACACCACATTGCTGAACAGCATAATTACCTTGACCTCTTGTTTGTCCTGCCCAGTTATAATAAGGCGACCCATTTGAATATTGTATCTCGTATACCGACTCTGGGCCATTTTCATTTTCTACTAAGAAAATACTATTATAATCTGAAATTAAACTGAAGGGCCCATTTACTACGTTTTCAAGCATTGGAACTGCCAAATCAAATTTTTCTTGATATAAATACACTTTTCCTAATAAAGCTTGGGCAGCATATTTTGTAATACGCCCTTGTTGTGATGCCGATGTTGGTAATACATTTATAGCGTCTAATAAATCTGTTTCTATTTGAGCATAAACTTCTGTTTGAGGTGATCTTTGAAGTGTTCCAAAATCTGAAATACCTAATTTACCATTAGTAAACAATGGCACATCGCCAAACATTTTTGTTAAACTAAAATAGTAATAGGCACGTAAAAAACGAACTTCACCAAAAAGGGCTTCTTTACCGTCAAACTCTACTGTGTTTCCTAAAAGATTAACATCTTTGTATTTTATTAAGTAATTGGTTCTATTAATACCTTCGTATGCTGATGACCATAAATCTTGAAGTGTTAAATTGTTTGATAAAAGCTGATAATCAAAATCATCAATATTTTGAAGATCTAAAACATCTGAAGCATTTTCACCTCCAGCTACAGCATTATCTGATGCAATATCACCTATAACAACCATTTGATTTAACCATTGTGTAGGTGTATAACAACTTACTGCCATGGTTTGATAATCTGATGCTGTTTGCAAATAATCTATTTCTGTTACAGCATATTCATCATGTGGATCAAATTCAACAACATCTGAACAACCTATAAAGATTGAAAGTATCATGATTAACCCAATACTATTTTTTATGTTTTTCATAATATATTTTTTTTGATGTTAAAATTTAAGGTCTAAACCAATTAGAAATGTTCTTGCTTGCGGGTAAGCACCTCTGTCTATACCTGTGTCTAAAATGCCACCTGATATTTCTGGGTCGTAACCGCTATACTCTGTAAGTGTTAGCAGGTTTTTAGCTTGAGCATAAACACGAACTTTACTAAAAAATGCATTTGATGTTTCTGGTAGTGTATACCCTAGAATTAAACTTTTAATTTTTATAAAACTTCCATCTTCTACATATCTGTCTGATGGCCTGATGTTACTATTTGAATCTGCAAACGTATAACGTGGGTTGCTAGCATTATTAGTTGTACCCTCTCCAGTCCATCTGTTTAAAATACTCCTATCTTTATTTGTGTATAAAGCATTACGCTCGTAAGCTCTAAAAATATCGTTGCCAACAGAGGCGTAGGTAAACATACTAAAGTCGAAGTTTTTATAATTCATGCCTAAATTCCAACCTAAAGTAAAATCGGCAAAAGGGTCTCCAATATTTGTTTTATCATCATCATTAATAACACCATCGTTATTAGTATCTACAAAACGAATATCGCCTGGTTGCGCTCCTGTTTGTGTAACATGCGCATCAACTTCAGCTTGATTTTGAAATAATCCGTTTGTTTTAAACCCGTAAAAATAACCTGGTGTAAAACCTTTTTCAAATCGGGTAGCATCATGTGCTTGACCATTAAAATAACTACCTCCAGAAACAAATGCAGTACCATCACTATTGGTTTCTGTAACTAAATTATTGGATGCTGTAAAGGTTAAAGAAGTATTAAAATTAAAATTACTGCTATTGGTTTTATACCCTAATGTTAAATCTATACCCTTGCTTTCTGTGCTACCAATATTAGATTTTACTGGTTCTGAAGTCCCTGCATATAGTGGTGGAGCATCAGTAAATAATAAACCCTCAACCGATTTATTAAAATAATCAACGGTTATTGATAAATTATTAAATAAAGTAGCATCAAAACCAATATTATATTGTGTTTGCTCTTCCCAACTTAAAGTTGGATTACTAAATGAGTTTACTGTAGCTCCAGGAACAAACTCGGTGCCAAATGTATACCCATTACTGTTTGCTGTAGTGTTATAACTTGGACCACCAACAGTAATACTTACATATTGTGGGTCTACATTTTCGTTACCAACAGTACCGTAACTACCCCTAATTTTTAAGAAATTAATAGCTTCTGAATTGAAAAAATCTTCGTTTGAAGCTACCCAACCTAAAGAGCCTGCATAAAAGTTAGCAAACTTATTATCATCACCAAAAGCAATAGATCCATCTCGTCTGGCAGAGAACGATGCTAAGTATTTATCTTGATAATCGTAATTTATTCTACTAAAATAAGACATATTTCTACGCTCTAAATCTTGGTAGCTATAACCTGTATAAGCATTAGTATTTAACTCTGTATTAACTCCTGTTGCTGCACTAATATCTGCCCAGGACCATGAGTTATCCCTTACATCTTGTCTGGTTACACCAATCTCGTCGCCTGTTGATTTGCTTCTAGAAACTCCTAAAACTATATCGAAATTATGTTTATCATTTAAACTAAAGTTGTAACTAGCAAAAGTCTCGAATGTATAACTAAAGTTAGATTCTTCTGTTTCTGTTACACTATTATGGTGTGTTGGTATTACACTTGTTGTACCATCTCCATTATCTACTGTTTGCATTGGTACAGTACCATCTGGTAAATATTGACTAGATACATTGTTTGGTCCATAATATGCTAAAGGCGTAAAACTTTTACTTACATTATCCCATTTAGTATACCCTAAACGCGAGGTAATTTTAAGGTTATCTAAAATATCGTATTGTATTTCAAATTTACCGTATAATTTATCGCCATTATTTTCATTATAAGTATCTGCTAAACGTTGTACTGGATTAAATATTTCTGATAATAATAGGTTACTATAACCATAAGTAGCAAAATCGTTAGGGTTGTTATTATAAGGCGAAACTGTTGGATCGAAATTAATAGCATTACCTAAAATAGAGTTAAATGCATTTTCTGCAACCGTTTGGCTTTTAATATTAGCATAACTTGTATTAACTAAAAACTTTAATTTTGGTGCTAATTGAAAATCTAAATTTGCTGTAAAGTTAATTCTATTAAAATTAGATTTATCATCGCCGCCTACAACGCCACCTTGACTTAAATAACCTGCAGATAAAAAGAAACCTATATTTTCTGAACCTCCGCGTGCAGAGATAGTATGAGAGTTTACTGTAGCGTTTTTAAATACTTCATCTTGCCAATCTGTACCTTTTCCTAAACTAGAGATATTAGAAAATATTAAACCTTCTCCAGCTGCTGCACTACCCTCATTTACCATAGTAGCGTACTCTGAGGCATTTAATAAACCTAGCTTTCTAATTACAGATTGAAAACCTGTGTAAGTATTATAATTAAATTCTGTTTTATTATTTTTTCTACCGCCTTTAGTTGTAACCACTATAACACCATTACCACCTTTAACACCGTAAATTGCAGTTGATGCTGCATCTTTTAATATGTTAAGAGATTGAATATCGGCCGAACTTATAGAGTTTAAATCGTCTAAAGATTGCGGAACTCCATCAATAATAACTACAGGGTCTACACCAGAAAAAGAAGGAATACCACGAACCAATACTGTTGGCTTACTCCCAGGAGAACCACTTTGTATTACAGAAACACCCGAAGCACTACCTTGTAAAGCTTCTTCAACTCTTAAGGGTTTTAATTTTTCAATAGATTCTGACTTTACTGTTGAAATAGCTCCAGAAACCTTAGTAACTTTTTGTGTACCATACCCAACTACAACAACTTCATCTAACTGAGCTAAATCTTCTTGTAATTGAATAATTAATTTTTTGTTATCTGAAACTAATACCTCTTTAGTTATATAACCAATGTAACTTATAGATATTGTAGTTCCTTTTTCAATTCCTGTTAAGATAAAGTTACCATCAAAATCTGTTGTGGTACCTTTAGAGGTGTTCTTAACAATGATATTCGCCCCAGGAATAGGAAACCCTGTTTCATCCTGAACATTTCCGCTTATATCTATATTCTGACCACTAGCGAAAGAGATAAAGAATAAAGCTAAAATTTGTAATAGCGTGTGTCTCATAAATTTGTTAGTTTTTGTTTATGGTAAAATTAAGGAGGCATTAAGGAATTATTAACAAAAAATACCCCAACAAAAAATATACATGATAAAAAAAAGTAATTATTATTGCTAAAAGCCCAATAAATACAAAGGAAAATTATCAAATTAATTTTTAATTAAAAGCTAATAAATATTAGCGAAAAAAATAAATGTTGTGGTGTTGTATAGGTAAAAAGAAGGAATGTTGTGGAAATTATATTTCTAAAATATAATTAGATAAACTAGATTCGTGAGCCAAATCCATTTTTTTTCTTAATCTGTAGCGTTTAACTTCAACGCTTTTTGGAGAAATATTTAAAAGTGGTGCTATTTCCTTTGATGATAAATTTAAACGTAAATAAGCACAAAGACGTAAATCGTTTGCTGTTAAACTTGGGTGTAGGCTTTTTATCTTTTTTAAAAAATCTTTATCGGCATTATTAAAAGCTTCTTGAAATAAGTTCCAATCATCTGTATTATTCAAATTCTTGTCTATTATTTTAATTACATGTTGTAAACTTTTATGGTTTTCGGTATTTTCAAGCTCTTTTTTAATTGTATTTAAAAATTCATTCTTCTTAATAAGATTCATAGTAGAAATTCCTAATTCTCTACTTTTATGCTCTATATCTTCTCTTAACTTATCATTCTTAAAACGCATTAACTGCTGCTTATTTTCAAGTTCTTTAAGATGAAACTCTCGGGTTGTTTTTTGCATTAATCGTTCGCGTTGTTTTTTATAATAACGTTTATATACATTATGCATAAACAATGAAAAAAGTAATACAATTAATATATAAAATACAATAGCTATGTTAGATAAATACCATGGTCTATTTATTTTAAAGCTATAACTTTCTGTATTTATTGTTACTTGATTTCCTAATTTACCTTGTACTTTAAAAGTATAATTACCATAAGGAAGATTTTCAAACTGTACACTACCATTAGTTGTCCAATTACTCCAATTATTATATATACCTTCTAGTTTATACTGATATTTTGGCTTTAAAATTTTAAAATACTTTGCAATACTATAAGTAAATTCAATATTATTTTCTAAGTTTTTAAATTTTTCTGAAAATGTAGGATTAACATACTTTATAGAATCATCATTTTTTAACTGACTAACTTTTATAGTATTAATATTAATTTTACTATCTATTTTTTTAATTTTATTTAAATCGATTATAGTGTATCCTGTAGACGAACCTAACAAAAATAACTCGTTATCTATATGTGTAATATTTTCATAACCAATAATATCTTTTCTAATATCTACTGGAAAAGTAATAGATTTAATTTCGGGTTTTCCACTAAGTTTTGAGGGTGTTAAGTAATTTATGCCTTCTGTTGAAAAACTCCAAAGTTTATTAGTTTTATTATCTGATACGAGTTTTCCAGATGTAAATGTTTTATTATTTATTAATTTACTTAATAGTGTATCTTTTAAAAATTTATTTTTTGAAGTATTAAATTTAAATACACCATTATTGCCTGTATATAGCAAGTTATTATTGTATTTAATTAAACTAGTTCTTAATCCTTTTTGCATTAAACTATCTTTTTTATAAGATAGCACTTTTGTTAAATTGTTATTTATTTTAAGTTTATAAACACCTTTATACTCGTGGCTTACATAAATTTCGTTTTTATTTAAAAACTCGAAATACCTGCTTGATATGTTAAAACCTTCAACTTTATTTTTACTTTTCCATGTATTTTTTATTTTTTCTAAAATATACAAACCATCGTAATTTCCTTGTATAATTAAATTGTTATTAATGGCTTTAATTTGCCATGTACCTTGTATGTTAGATACTTTAGTAGCCTTATTATTATTAATAACAAATGTTCCCATGTTATGGCCACAAAACAAGGTGTTATTAATAATTTCTATACACCATACTTGGCCTTGTGTGCCTTCTATAAATCTAAATTTTTGCTTATTTTTTAAAGGTTTATAAAATAAACCTTGGTTGGTACCTAAGTATAAAGTATCATTATAAATTTTAGAGGTATATACACTTCCTATTGTACCACTATTATCATAATAAAAATGATATGGAGACCTTATATTTATATTATTAATTCCATTGTCTAAACCTAACCAAATATTATTATCGTTATCTTCAAAAACAGATAAAACTGTATTATTACTTAAACCGTTTGATTGGTTAACTATAAAATTTTCTTCACCGTTACTAGTTAAGTGAATTAAACCATCTGAAATAGTTCCTAAAACAAAACTTTTATCTAAAAGTTGAATACCACTAAATACACTTACATCTTTTAATAAATGGCTTGAAGGAATTACCCAAGGGGTAATATTTCTATTTTTTAATTTAAAAAAGCCTTGATCTTGAGTAAGTATTAATAAACTATCTTTATAATTAAAAATGTTTACTATTACATTATCTTTAACAATAGCATCGTTTAAAACTAAAACATCTTTTCCGTTTTCTATTTTATAAAGGCCATAATTTAAGTTTTGAAAATATAAGTTTTTTCCAACCTTGAATATTTTTGATATTGTTGATATTGAATTAATAACACTATAAGTATTATTCGTTTTATCAAAAATATGAATGCGATTTAAGGATTGAAATAAAATCCAATTTTCTAAAGATACTATATTCCAAACCTCTTCATCTTCTAAGAAATTAATATTTAATTTTTTTGAAAGCGAAGTGTAATTTAAAACACCTAATTTATCTTTTTTCCAATATCCAAAATCATGATAACTTCCTGTATAAATTAAACTATCAATAACTTTTACTGCTCGTATTATGGTTTCGTTTGGTGAATGGTATAAATTCCATTTTGCTCCGTTAAATTCTAATAAACCCTTATTATTTGCAAAATATAAATAATGATTGTTAGATTGAGATATGGACCAATTTTGAGATTCTGCACCATAATCTTCTGGATAAAAAACATTTATAGGTGGGTGCTCTTGAGAAATTAAACTAAAAACTATCCCAAATGTAAATAGAAGAAAGAAAAACTTTAAGCTTTTCATGAAAATATACAATTTGTTAAGTTACTAAGGTACTAAAATTATAGCCTTAAACAAGGGTTGTATAGTTCATGTATAGATTAAATATTATATAACTTATTCTTCTATTCTTTTTATTCGTCCTCCTAAAATTCGGCTTTCTTCAATTTGTTGTGGGTTTCCGTAAATAAAAATATTGCCTCCTGCTCTTACCTTTGCTATTACTTTTTGCGAAGCATTTACATAAGCTTCACCTGCAGCTCGAATAGAAACTTCTGTAAATTCTGTTTTTAAAAGTTTTCCATCAAAATCGCCTCCTGTGTAAATGGATATATCTTGATGTTTGGCTAGCCCCTTAACTATAATATCTGCTCCGGTTACTGCTCTAACATTTATATATTTTACATTTACATTTACATTAATTTTAGCTCCTTCTTGGGCGTTTAAATCTACTTCAAATTGCTCTATTGGTGTTTCAGAGTGTACAAAAGCACCTTCATTAACATCTATAACATCAATATTAGTGTAATGTAGTTTTACTTTGGTTTTACTACCATCAAAAGCTTCTTCTAGCTTCATTTTTATTTTTAATGTGCCATTTTTATTGTTTACTAAAACATCGGCAGCATTTTTTCCTGTAATACTAATTTTATCTATATCAGACTTAATGAGTTCTACTTCAATAAGGTCGTAAACTTTTAATTCGCTAAATTCTCCAATAGTTTTTTCTATTGGCTTTTGTGCTAAACATATTGTTGTTATAAAAAGTACAACGACTTTAATTAAGGTTTTCATTTTACTATTTTTTTATTGAAAACGTAAAATTATTAATAATTGTTATCTGCATATTAAACTTTAGCAAAACATTATCATATTAAACAACTTTAACTGCTGTTCCTGTAACAGATACAAAAAAGTAAGAACCTGTTTCTGTTTCCATATCTAATTGAATACCTACAACAGCATTAGCTTTTAAATGTATTGCGTGGGTTTTTAAATTTTGAAAAGCTTGTTCTTTAGCTTTATTTATAACATCGTTTATCATATTCATATTTTTTTCTGTTTTAAATGAAAACGATGTTTTTATATTTGAAGATACCCCTGTTACTATACCTAAATAATCTTGAATTTTATGGCCTTCAATAGAGTTTGTAGTTGTTAATATCATGGTTTTAAAGCTTTATTATTTGTTTATTAAATACTTAAAATGTTACAAACTATTTTTAAGCATCTGTAGGTTTTCCTATTAAATTAAAATCGAGGTGCTTTTTAACCAAATCGGTATTTTTTACTTTTACAATTACCTCGTCGCCTAATTGATAAATTAAACCGTTATTTCGGCCTACCATAGCGTATAAATCTTGATCGAAGGCGTAATGATCGTCTTTCATATCGCGAACACTTACCATTCCTTCGCATTTATTAGTAATTATTTCTACATATATACCCCAATCTGTTACTCCAGAAATTACACCAACAAATGCTTCATCTTTGTGGTCTTCCATAAACCTTATTTGCATGTATTTTATAGAATCGCGTTCGGCTTTTGTAGCTAGATTTTCCATATTACTAGAGTGGTTACATTTTTCTTCAAAAGCTTCTTCATTAACAGATTTACCACCATCAATATAATGTTGTAACAAACGATGCGCCATAACATCTGGATAACGACGAATTGGCGATGTAAAATGGCTATAATAATTAAAAGCTAAACCGTAATGCCCAATATTATGGGTTGTGTATTCGGCCTTACTCATACTTCTAATAGTAAGCGTATCAACTAAGTTTTGTTCTTTTTTTCCATTTACTTCTTTTAGTAAATTGTTTAAAGAGGCTGTTGTGCTTTTTCTGTCTTTAAAATTAAGTTTATATCCAAATTTGCCTACTACGTTTTGTAATGCTGCTAATTTACTATCGTCTGGCTCGTCATGTACACGATATACAAATGTCTTTTTAGGTGATTGTTTTCCTATAAATTCTGATACTTTTCGGTTAGCTAAAAGCATAAACTCTTCTATTAGTTTATTAGCATCTTTACTGGTTTTAAAGAATACTCCAATAGGGTTTGCTTGTTGGTCTAAATTAAATTTTACTTCAACTTTATCAAAAGAAATAGCACCTTCGCGCATGCGCTTACCTCGCATAATTTTTGCTAATTCGTCCATTTTTAATATGGCATCGGCTAATTTTTGATTGGTTTTATATGTTTTCCCTGTTAATGATACTTCTGCAGGAATAGTATTGGTTTTGGTCTCTATAACGGCTTGAGCTTCTTCGTAAGCATAACGGGCATCACTATACGTTACCGTACGCCCAAACCATTGGTTTTTAATTTCTGCTTTATCATTCATTTGAAATACTGCCGAAAAGGTATATTTCTCTTCATGCGGGCGTAAAGAGCAGGCATTGTTTGATAATACTTCTGGAAGCATAGGCACAACACGATCTACTAAATAAACCGATGTGGCACGCTCGTAAGCTTCATCGTCTAAAATGGTGCCTTCTTGTAAATAATGCGATACATCGGCAATATGAATTCCTATTTCGTACAAGCCGTTATCTAAAATTTCAAAAGATAATGCATCATCAAAATCTTTAGCATCTTTTGGGTCAATCGTAAAGGTTAAATCTTTACGCATATCGCGTCTTTTAGCAATTTCTTCTTTAGTTATAGATGTATCTATTTGGTTTGCAAACTGTTCTACTTCATAAGGAAATTCTAATGGTAAACCATATTCTGCTAAAATAGCATGTATTTCGGTATTATGCTCGCCTGGTTTACCTAAAACTTCTAGTATTTTTCCAAAAGGAGAATCGGCATTATCTGGCCAATCTTCAAGTTTTACCAAAACTTTATCGCCATCTTCTGCTTTATTTATTTTGTTAATAGGTATAAAAATATCTTTGTACATTTTATTACTATCAACAACTACAAAAGCAAAATTCTTTTTTTCGTGCATTTGAATTACACCTACATATTCAGACTTTGCTCGTTTAATAATATTGGTAATTTCGCCTTCTATTTTACCACGTTTTCTTCTTTTGTAAGCATAAAATTCTACTTCGTCTCCGTGTAAGGCTTTGTTAATATTGTTTGATGCTATAAAAACATCATCTTCAAAATCATCACATATAATATAACCGTTTCCTTTTGCAGCCAAATCTAGAATTCCTATATGGTATTCTGTATTTATAACTGCTTTAAATTTACCACGTTCTACTTGTTCAATTTCTTGTTTAGTAGCTAATTTGGCTAATGTTTTTATAATTTGATTTCTGCTACTAGCATCGTTTACTCCTAATTTTGCAGCAATTTGTTTATAATTAAAGCTTTGGTTTTTCTCTTTTTTTAAAATACTTAAAATTGTATTTGTTAGGTTGGAAATGCCTTTCTTTTTGGATTTCCCTTTTCTTTTTTTACTCATTTAATTTGTAATCAATTATATTTCCTAAGGTATTGGAAATTTTGTTATTAAATAGCATTATTAGTGCGAAGAATTTGCTATTTCTTTTTACAAAGCTACGGTTTTAATATTAAATCGTATTTTTTTATTGTTAAATTCAAGTTATCCACATTATATATTATATAAATAATTTTCTTTTAAAATTTAAAAAAATAATTAATGGTTATTATAGTGTGTTAATAGCGGTATAACTTTTTTAACTTTTATTTTGATATGTATTTTATTGAATATTGTTGATAGGTAATGAACAATTATTAAATACTTAACTTGTTTAAATTTAAGTTATTTTAATTTTCTATTAACAATTGTTAGTAACTTATATTAACAACTATTTTTAATAAATATTACTATTAACAAATCTAACAACTACACATTTTAGTGCTTATAAATTAACTAAAAATTTACATTAACTTATTTGCATGTTATGTAAATGTTATGGATTGAAAAAAAAATTGGAATTACAATGTTTTTCTTTTACAAATTAATGAACAGTTATTAACAAGTAATGAATATTGTAATAAACATGCTTTATAATTTAAAATATAAAACCTGAAATTTAAAATATGACTATTAACAAAATACATAATAGATACAGGTTTAAAAGCAGTATTCTAGTTGTTTATTTATTACCTTTGTTTATTATAAAATAATTAATAAAACCATGACAATTTCTATAGGAAACGATCACGCAGGAACAGATTATAAATTTGCAATAAAGCAATTTTTAGAAGATAAAGGTTATACCGTAAATAATTATGGTACTGATACTAATGATAGTGTTGATTATTCCGATTTTGGACACCCAGTTGCTGAAGATGTTGAAGCTAATAAAGCCAATTTTGGTATTTTAATTTGTGGTAGCGCAAATGGTGTAGCTATGACTGCTAATAAACATCAAAAAATACGTGCAGGTTTATGTTGGAATAAAGAAATTGTACATCTTATTAGAAGCCATAATAATGCTAATATTTTATGTATTCCGGCAAGATTTACTGCTATACACCAAGCTGTAGAAATGGTTGATGTATTTTTAAATACTGCATTTGAAGGGGGGCGCCATCAAAGAAGAATTGATAAAATACCTATGTCTTGTTAAAAAATGGGGCATCATCATGGTCATAATCACACACATGATCATGGCGACTTAAAAGGTCGTAATCTTTTTATATCTATATTATTAAACATTCTTATTACGGCTGCTCAAGTTATTGGTGGTTTAATTTCTGGTAGTTTAGCATTATTAAGCGATGCTTTGCATAATTTTAGCGATGTAGTTTCTCTTATTATTAGTTATATAGCTAATAGTTTAACTAAAAAAAAAGCTTCTTTTCAAAAAACATTTGGGTATAAACGTGCAGAAATTTTAGCTGCATTTATTAATGCAGCAACTTTAATAGTAGTAGCTATTTTATTAATAATTGAAGCCGTAGAGCGTTTTCAAAATCCACAACAAATAGAATCTAATTTAGTAATATGGTTATCTATAATTGCTATTTTAGGTAATGGTTTTAGCGTATTACTTCTTAAAAAAGATGCTAAAGCCAATATGAATATGAAAAGTGCTTATTTACACTTATTAACAGATATGATGGCTAGTATTGCCGTTTTAATTGGTGGTATTTTAATGAAATATTACCAATTTTATTGGGTAGATAGTATACTTACTTTTGTAATTGCATTATATTTAATTTGGATGGGTTTCGATTTACTTAAAAACTCAACTAAAGTACTTATGTTATTTACTCCAGATACCATTCCTATTAAAAAAATTGTTGAAGAAATTAATGCTTTTACAGTTATTAAAAATGTACATCATGTGCATGTTTGGCAACTTAACGAAAATGAAATACATCTAGAAGCTCATATTGATTTTAATAACGATATTACGCTTTCTCAATTTGACGCTGTTTTACATGATATTGAAATTTTAGTTTTAAAAAAATACGAAATTAACCATGTTAATATTCAGCCAGAATATAGAAAAAATGACGCTAAAGATGTTATTGTGCAAGATTAGTATAGTTATTAGTTTTCGTATGTATTAAAAATTAATTTATGTTAGAAATAAAAATAAAAACCTTTAAAGAATTAACAAATAAAGAGTTATACAATATACTGCAATTACGTAGCGAAGTTTTTGTTGTAGAACAAGATTGTGTATATCAAGATCTTGATGGAAAAGACGAAAAATCGCTTCATGTTTTAGGGTTTAAAAACAATAAAATAGTGGCTTATACTCGTATTTTTAAACCAGGCGATTATTTTGAATTAGCTAGCATTGGTAGAGTAGTGGTAGCTAAAAATGAAAGACAGCATAAATATGGTTATGATATTATGAACGCTTCTGCAGAAGCCATAAAAACATACTTTAATGTAACGTCTATAAAAATATCTGCTCAGGTTTATTTAAAGAAATTTTATAACAATTTAGGGTTTAAAGAAATAGGCGAGGAGTATTTAGAAGACAATATACCGCATGTTGCCATGTTAAAGGCATAAAGGTTTACCTCTTTAAAGTAAAATGGCCACGTAAAACCTCTTTGGTATTTAATATTATTTCATACCAATAATCATCGCTATTTAATAAGTTTCCGTTAAATGTTCCATCCCAACTTGTAGCTGTGCTGGGTAAAAATTTTATTAATTTTCCGTAACGGTTATAGATTGAAATGTTGTTTATAAGATTTAATCTATCATAAACTTGCCAAACATCATTAATTCCATCGTTATTAGGAGTAAAATATTTAGGTATATAATAGTCTTCATTATTTATAAAAACAAAAAAATGACTTTCATTACTATTACAATGACTTTCATTATAAATATAAATAGTTTGCGAGGTTGTTATTACATCACCAGGGTTTAATAATATACCCATACCATTAGTTTTTGTAAAGTAATTTCCGTTGTTAAGTGTAGGTAAAATATAACTTGTGCCAATAATATTTTCTAATTGATCTACAGGAATAAGGTTATCGCATGCATCAGATGCGTCTACATAATTTGAAAACGATGTTGGTATCCATGTAGAGTGGTTATTATTAACGTTATCAACCACAACACAATTTAAATTAGGATTAGCATCAAAATTTATTAAATTAATATTATTGTTATTTCTATTTTTTACATTTAAAGCACATAACATATTTTGTTTACAATCTAAATCTGTTAGGCTAGAGTTTTCAGAAAGATCAAGAGTTGTTAAAGCATTACTAAAACAGATTAAAACAGCTAATTTGGTATTATAATTAAGGTTTAATTCTGTTATTTGATTTTGTTCGCAAGACAAATAAGATAGGTTGTTGTTTGCAGTTACATCTAGTTGGGTTAACAAGTTATTTCCACATTGAAACCGATTTAAAACATTACAATTTAAAACATTTATAGAGGTTAATAAATTGTTTTCGCAAGTCAATACATTTAATTTTATGTTGTTAATTAAATCGAGTTTTGGTATAAAATTATTTTCGCAGCGTAAAGAAATTAACTCTGGGTTTTGTAAAACATTTAAACTGGTAAGTTGATTATTAAAACACCATAACCTTACCAAGTTTGGTTGGTTGGTAACTGTTAAATTATTTAGTTGATTGTTGCTGCAATACAACTCAATAAGGTTTGCGTTTTTGTTTATATTTAATGAGGTTAATTGGTTGTTTGAGCAATCTAAATTGGTTAGTCCAATAAAATCTTCAATTCCTGTTAGGTCTAAAATATTCATACCAGCAATATCCAAATCTGTTTTATTACTAATATTTGCGGTAGGCACAAAATTATCTAAAGGGCCAGAATCCCAACCTAAATTAATTAAAGCTTGTTCAAAATTATTATCTGGAATAAAAGTATTTTGAGAAATACTGTTAAATGAAATAAAACAGAAACTAATTATAATATACTTAGCTTTAAAATACATGGGGTTTTAATTAGCTTGGTCTCCAGTATAAGTAATTAGTATTTCTACACGTCGGTCAAATTCTGGTTCGCCGCCAAGCGGAAATTTACGACGCATCCCTACATGTCGCATACGTTTTTTATCTATACCTTTTTTTATAAAATAGTCGTAAACATATTTAGCTCTAGCTTCAGATAAATTTCTTTTTTTAGTTTTTCTATTAACCGCGTCTCTGGTGTATTGTGTGCAACATACATGCCCTTGAATGGTAAAGTAAATATCTTCTCGTTCTAAAAGTGCATTAGCAATGGTTTCTAGTGTTTTTTTAGAACTTGGTGTTACGGTTGGGTAACCGGTTTTAAATAATATGTTTTTAAATAAAATTTTATCGCCTTTTACACCATCTTTTATAAGTTCTACAACACCTTTATCTTTTTTAGGTTTTGGTGATGGAGGTGTAGAATCTATTACTTTTTGTATTACAGGTTTAGGAGGTTTTGGTTTTACAATAATTTCAACTTTTCTATTTAGTCCTCTTATTTTTAATAGGTTTTCTTCTTCTACTATTTTAAGAAGTATTTCTCCTTTACCATCTACATTTGTTATTAAAGTTTCGCTTATTTCGTTGTTAGCAAAAATAGCTTTTATAGCATCTGCACGTTGTTGAGAAAGTATTTGGTTATAAGAATCTGCTCCTCTATCATCACAAAATCCAAATATTGAAATAGATTCTATATTAACATCATTTAAAGTTGAAATAAATAATAATAAGCGGTTTTTTTCTGTATTAGGAACATCATATTTATCGGTATCAAAATATACTTCTTGTGTTAATTCTTGTTGTGAAAAAGCAAAAACACTACTAAAAGTTAATAATATTAATACTATTAATTTATTCATAGGAAGATAATTGAATAGGTGATAAATATACTATTTTTAATCTAAAATTATGCCAAAGGCCAATATTCATGGGGTTTTAGTAAAATACTTATAGAATTTATTTATTTTAAATAACCTTGGTATGTTGTAGGATTGTTTAATATTTCTGTTGCTTTTTTTATTTCGTTATCATGTATTTCTAAATATTCATATAAGCCTTCTCTGTATACATATCGTTTTACAATATCTTTAGTTAATAATTCTAATAAGAAGTCTTTATTTTCATCAATAACTTGAGTTTTAGAGTTATTTAAGTTAGATATTAGGGTGTTATAATCGTTTTTAATATTATCATTTAATTCTTCTTTTTTAGCTGTTTCAAACGCTTTTTTAAGTGCTTTTTCGGTATCGGTTTCAAAAGAAAAATGATGAGATTTTAAATAGTTTTTAAAATCTAAAAAATCTTTATCGTTAAGCTTTAAGGTGTTTATATCGTTAAATGTATGATTGTAGTAATAATTGGTGGCATAGTCGAAAATTAAATCGTTATTAACAATAGCAGTTGTTATTGGCGAAATTTTATAAGTTCCTACTTGAACATCAGGAAATACACCACCACCATCAAAAACTTGTCTTCCATTTTTTGTTTTAAAGGCGTTGTAATTTTCTTGTTTTACTCTTACAGCTTCACCTTTTTCGTTCCTGTTCCAATAATCTAAAGATTGAATACATCTTCCTGAAGGTGTGTAATATCTAGATATGGTAATTTTTACTTGTGTGCCGTATGTTAGTTGTTTTGGGCGTTGTACTAAACCTTTACCAAAACTTCTAGAACCTACAATTACTGCACGATCTAAATCTTGAAGGGCTCCAGAAACAATTTCGCTAGCCGATGCACTACTTCCGTCTAATAAAATAACTAACGGAATTTGGGTGTCTATAGGATCGTTTTGGGTAATATAAGTTCTATTATATTTTTTTACTTTAGATTTTGTGGTTACTACCAATTGCCCTTTAGGAACAAATAGATTTACAATTTTTATGGCTTCATTAACTAATCCGCCTGGGTTTCCTCTTAAATCTAAAATAATGCGTTCTGCACCTTGAGCTTTTAAATCGCGTAAAGCATAATTAGTTTCGGCATGAGCTTTACGGCTAAATCTGCTTAAAACTATATAGCCTGTTTTATTGTTTATTAATGAGAAATGAGGAACGGCTTTTATTTCTACTTCGGCACGTTTTATGGTTGCTGTTAAAGTTTTTCCTTGTCGTTTATAAGTTAATTCGATAGAAGAGCCAGAGGTGCCTTTTAATAAATCGCCAGCATGGTCGTTATAATCTTCTATTAGTATATTACCTACTTTTATAATTTCGTCTCCAGCTTTTAAGCCTGCTTTATCGGCTGGATAATCTTTATAAGGTTCTACAACAACCAATTTGTTTTTTAAGGTTTTTATTCTTGCTCCAATACCTGTATAGTCTCCTGTATTATTAATTCTAGCAGCTTCTACATCTTGCTCGTTCATAAAATTGGTATATGGGTCTAGATCTGCTAACATACTTTTTATAGCGGTATCCATTAAATCGGCAGGATTTGTTTCATCTACATAATTCATGTTTAACTCTTTAAACAAGGTGGTAAAAATTTCTATTTGCTTAGCAATTTCAAAAAAATCGTTTTTAAAAGCAGCTGTAGAAAAAAATATAACACCAGATAGTATTGGAATTAAAATTTTCTTTTTAAATATATTTTTCATGTTAAGTTATTTTTCTGAAATTTTATTTGAAAATTTTTCAAATAAAATGTTCATTTTGTTTTCAATTTGGGTAAATGTGGGTTTATCCTTGCCAATGTACAAAATCATAAACGCATGTTGCGTTGATAAATTGTTAAAAAATTTAGCTTTATTTAATCGGTAAGATTCTCTAATTAAACGTTTTATGTTGTTTCTGTCTACAGCAGTTTTAAAGTTCCGTTTACTTACAGAAACACCTGTTTTTGCAATGACACTATCATTAAAATGTGCTTTTAAATAAACTAAACGTAATGGGTAAGCCGAAACAGCTTTACCTTCGGTAAACAATTGGTCTATGAGTTTTTTACTCTTTAGCTTTTCTTTTTTACTGTATGTAAATGTCACAGGTTAAGTTTTAAGAAACCAAAGGTAGTAAAATAAAAAAATCAACTCTAAATATAACTTTTATCCCAATCTTTCCAAACCACTTCGTAACCTTGATTTTTTATCATGTTTTTAATGGTTTGAGTATCTCTTTCATCAGATATTTCAAATTGCTCTAAACTTTCTGGAGCAACTGCATAACCGCCAGGATTTGTTTTAGACTCTGCGCTAATGGATGTAATACCCAGTTTTATAATATTATTTCTAAAGGTTTCGCTTTCGCGTGTAGACATAGAAAGCTCTACATCTTCGTCTAGTAAACGGTAGGCGCAAATAAGTTGAACCAAGTCAGAATCTGTCATTTCAACCTTTGGTTGTACTTCGCCTTGGTGTGGCCTAAGTCTAGGAAAAGAGATAGAATACTTGGTTTTCCAGTAAGTTTTTTGCAAGTATTTTAAATGTAAAGCGGTGTAAAAACTATCTACACGCCAATCTTCTAAACCAAATAATGCACCAAGACCAATTTTGTGTATACCAGCTTTTCCTAATCGGTCTGGTGTATCTAATCGGTAATTAAAATTAGATTTTTTGCCTTTTGGGTGATGCGTTTTATAGGTGGCTTCATGATAGGTTTCTTGATATACTAAAACCGCATACAAACCAGCTTCAATAAGCTGTTCGTATTCATCTTGATCTAGTGGTTGTACCTCAATACTAATATTAGAAAAATGTTCGCGAATTAAATTTATGGCATGTTTTATATACGAGACACCAACCGTTTTATTGGCTTCGCCTGTTACTAACAAGATATGGTCGTAACCTTTGTTTTTTAAAAAGGCGACTTCTTTTAAAATTTCGTCGTCTTTTAAAGTTCTACGTGCAATTTTATTAGTCATACTAAAACCACAATAAGTACAAATATTTTGACACTCGTTAGACAAATACATGGGTGCATACATTTGTATGGTATTACCAAAACGTTTTTTTGTTATAGTATGACTACGTTGTGCCATATCTTCAAGAAAAGGCCTTGCTGCAGGAGAAATTAAGGCTTTAAAATCTTCTAAATCTATCTTTTCTTTTTGAAGAACCTGTTTAACATCTTCTGCTGTAAAAGCATAAATTTCTTTTTCTAAAGTATCCCAATTATATGTATTAAATGTAGTTTTAAAAGACATGTTTTAAGGTGTATTCAATTTCTAATTTAAAAACGACGTTAATGGGCTGCTTGCTTCGGCATGTTTTTTAACCGATGCTAATTTGGCATTAAATGCCATTCTGCCTGCCTCGACCGCCATTTTAAAAGCTACTGCCATTTGTGTTGGGTTTTTTGATACTGCAATGGCTGTGTTTACTAAAACAGCATCTGCTCCTAATTCCATGGCGTAAGCGGCATGCGACGGACTGCCAATTCCTGCATCTACAATTACAGGCACGTTACTTTGTTCTATTATAATTTCTAGAAAATCGACTGTTTTAATACCTTTATTAGTACCAATTGGTGCGCCTAATGGCATAACACATGGTGCACCTACATCTTCCAAACGTTTACACAAAACAGGATCTGCATGTATGTATGGCATAACCACAAAACCTTGTTTTACTAATTCTTCAGTTGCCTTTAAAGTTTCAATTGGGTCTGGTAATAAATATTTAGGATCTGGATGAATTTCTAATTTTATCCAATTCGTCTCTAAAGCTTCACGTGCCAATTGTGCAGCAAAAACAGCTTCTTTTGCATCTCTAACTCCAGAGGTATTTGGTAGTAAATTTACTTTAGGACGCATAATGCTTTGCAGCATTTTATCTTGACTATTATCTACATCTACACGTTTTAATGCTACCGTAATTAATTCACTTTCTGATGCTTTTAAAGCTTCAGACATTAAATTATTTGAGCTAAATTTTCCTGTTCCGGTAAATAGTCTAGAATTAAATTCTTTATCTGCTATTTTAAGTATATCGTTCATAATTAAAGCTGTTTGCTTTTAGCTATTGGCTAAAAAATGTTTATTTAAATGTATGGCGTTGTTCTAGTGTGGCAGAAGTGTTTAACAATTGGTTAAACGTTCGTATTTTATTAAAGTCTTTTGTAATTTCTCCCGATGCTGCAATACCAGAAATACCGGCTTCTAAAATTGCAGTAACATCTTCTAAAGTAATGCCTCCAATGCCTATTATTGGTGTTTTTGTTTTTAATTCATCAACAATGGCTTTATAACCGTTAAGTCCTAAAACCGGACTTAAATTATCTTTAGTTGTAGTAAACCTAAAAGGACCTAAGCCTATATAATCGACGTTTTTGTTAATTAAATTTTCACAATCTTCTAGTGTGTTTGCTGTACCACCAATTATTTGCCAAGTGTATAAATGTTTTCTGGCTACAGTTGGGCAAGTATCGGTTTTACCTAAATGCACGCCATCGGCTTTTATTTCTTTGGCTATTTTATAATAGTCGTTAATAATTAATCTGGTTTGAAAATGAGAGGTAATCGCTCTCGCTTCTTTAGCTAATTTTAAAATCTTTTTTTCTGAAACATTTTTTAAACGTAACTGTACTAATTCTGCTCCAGAGGTACATGCTTTTTGAATGTTTTCTAGATGTTCTTTAGGAGTTTCACCTTGCGTTATATAGTGGAGTTTAGGTATTATCATGGTTATTTGAATATGAGAATTATGGGAGTTAAGAATTTAAGAATAGTTGTTTTTATTAGCTATACTTCTGCAATATGCATTCAACATTTTGCTAACCTCATTAATTAATTCGTTTAATTCTTTAAAATTATTAGTGTATTCTAGATCTCTTGATAGAATTAAAAAATATTTACATTCTTCTAAAGATGCTTGCGCAATATTATAAAAGCGTAGTTTTTCTTTATTACTTAATCTTTTATAGCCTTCTGCAATATTTGCAGTTATAGATACAGCAGCTCTTCTAAATTGAGACGTTAAACCGTAAATCTCTTCTTTCGGAAAATCTTTAGTGATTTTATAAACCTCTAAAACAAACTTGTGTCCTTTTTGCCATACAATTAAATCTTCAAAACTTTTACTTCTTTCCATCTCCTAAATTCTTAAGTTTTATTCTTAACTTCTAAATTATGCGTTCCCAAAAGAGATTTATTACTATTTAAAAACCTTTCTGTATAATATTTCGATGTGCTAGCAGCATCTTCTAATTCCATTCTTAAGGCAATGTTACTTGCTAAAGATGATGATAAGACACAGCCACTTCCATGTTTTTCATAAGCAAATTTTGTTTTAGGCTCTATATTAGTTTGAACAATTTTATTGTGGTATAAAACATCCCAACCTTTTTTATCGGTTCTGTGTCCGCCTTTTAAATAGATGTTTGTTAGGTTACTAATATGCGCTATAGTGTCTTGAATATCTAATTTTGGGTACAAAAGCTGAATCTCTTCGTAATTTGGAGTAATTATGAAGCATTTTTTCCAAATATTATCCAATAAATCTTGATTTTCTGTAGAATGAAAATCGAAACCAGCGCTGGCTTTTATAATAGGATCTAAAATGATTTTTATATTTGAGTTTAGTGAATAAAGCTTGTTTAATAGAACAGACAATGTCTGCCAAGATTGAATGATGCCAATTTTAACTACTGAAATTTTAAAGCGTTCAAACAAGGTTTCAATTTGAGCTAGAATCACTTCTAAATCAGTCCAAATACATTGTTTAAAATCGATATCGTTTTGAACTGTTAATGCAGTACAAACAGATAGACCATACAAACCATGCGCTTCAAAGGTTTTTATATCTGAAGTTATTCCTGCGCCTGAACTTGGATCGAAACCAGCGATACTTAAAATACAATTATCAATTAGCAATGAACAATTATCTTTCTCCACGTTAGATATTATTTTTAGATGAATTAATGATTTTGTACAAAATCCTCAGTATTTCTTCTACTTTATCAAACAAGTATTTAAATGTTTCTTGGTTTATATATCCAGTATCTTTTAATAATCTTAGCCAATATTTAGTTTCACGAGCTTCTTTATAAGCTATAGACAGTTTATGAATAAAATCTTTTTTAGAAATGCCTCCAATAGCTTCTTCTGTATTAGCTCCAATAGAAGTTCCTGAGCGTAATATTTGTTTAGATAAAACATATTCTTTCTTTTCAGAAACTAATTCTTGAGAAAGTTTAACTATTGCTACCGCAAAGTCGTAGGTTTTATCTAAAATAATATTTTTACTCATAGTTAATCGTTCTCTGTTAATTGCACATTGCTAATTGTTCATTGTTAACTGCACATTGCTAATCGTTCTCTGTCAATTGCACATTGCAAAATGTTCATTGTTAATTGATAAAATGACGTTTCATATGTTTAAAAACTTCAACAGGTTTATCGTTATTCCAAATTCCTCCTAAAACACCAACACCTTTAAAACCTAGAGTATCAAATTCTGATAAGTTTTCTGTAGTAACTCCACCCATGCCAATTATGATTTTATCGATATGATTGACATCAAATTCTCGACCTTCATATCCTTGTTTTGAGATTGATGAAAATACTGGACTTAATAAATGATAATCGAATTCGAAATAACAATTTTCTAGTTCGTCTGGTTCGTGAAACGACGAGCTTATAGTTTTCCCAAACATGTTTAAATCTTTAAAGTACTGTCCAGGATTATTTATATGATCTCTTCGTTTTTGTTCTTGAAAATGAATGCCTTTTAAGTTGAAATCGTTAATCAATTCATGAAAATAATGCACCACAATTCTATTATGATATTTTTTATCTATTTTGTTTAAATAAGCGCAATGTTCTTCATAATTCTTATTTGGCTTTCTTAAATGATAGTACTGCAAACCTTCTTGAAATAATTGGTTTAGTATTTCAATTTCGTTTGGAACGTCGTTTTCTGGTGCTATTAGTATTAGCATATACAATTGACAATTAACAAAGAACAATTAACAATGCGCTCTCAACAATAAATTGCTAATTGCACATTGTTAACTGATAATTGATTAAAGATAAACCTCAGAGCCTTTTTCTTTAAATTCTTTCGATTTTTCTTCCATTCCTTTTTGTAAGATTTCGTTGTTATCCGAAATTTGGTTTTCTGCGGCAAAGTCTCTAACTTCTTGAGAAATTTTCATAGAACAGAATTTTGGCCCGCACATAGAACAAAAGTGTGCAATTTTAGCACCAGCAGCAGGTAAGGTTTCATCATGATATTCGCGAGCTCGCTCAGGGTCTAAGCCTAAATTAAATTGGTCTTCCCAACGAAACTCAAAACGTGCCATACTCAAGGCATTATCTCTATGCTGTGCGCCTGGATGTCCTTTTGCTAAATCGGCAGCATGTGCCGCTAATTTATAAGTAACAACTCCTACACGAACATCTTCTTTATTAGGCAATCCTAAATGTTCTTTTGGTGTTACATAACATAACATGGCACAACCGTACCAACCAATCATGGCAGCACCAATGCCAGAAGTAATGTGGTCGTAACCCGGAGCAATATCTGTAGTTAATGGGCCTAAAGTGTAAAAAGGCGCTTCGTCGCAAACTTCTATTTGCTTTTCCATATTTTCTTTAATCATGTGCATTGGCACGTGACCTGGACCTTCTATAAAACATTGCACTTCGTGCTTACGAGCAATTTGTGTTAATTCTCCTAAAGTTTCTAATTCTGCAAACTGCGCCTCATCATTAGCATCGGCTACAGAACCTGGACGTAAACCATCGCCTAAAGAAAAGGCCACATCGTAAGATTTTAAAATTTCGCAAATCTCTTCAAAATGCGTATATAAGAAACTTTCTTTATGATGTGCTAAACACCATTTTGCCATAATAGAACCACCACGAGATACAATTCCGGTAACTCGATTTGCGGTCATTGGTACATAACGTAACAATACACCAGCATGAATGGTAAAATAATCTACACCTTGTTCTGCTTGTTCAATTAACGTATCGCGGAAAATTTCCCAAGTTAAATCTTCGGCAACACCGTTTACTTTTTCTAAAGCTTGATAAATAGGTACCGTTCCAACTGGTACTGGAGAGTTACGTATAATCCATTCGCGCGTTTCGTGAATGTTTTGACCGGTAGATAAATCCATAATATTATCGGCTCCCCAACGGCAAGCCCAAACGGCTTTTTCTACTTCTTCTTCTATAGATGATGTTGTTGCAGAGTTACCAATATTAGCATTAATTTTAACTAAGAAGTTTCTGCCTAAAATCATAGGTTCTGCTTCTGGGTGATTTATATTAGATGGTATTACTGCACGACCACGAGCTACTTCTTCGCGAACAAATTCTGGAGTAATTTTGGCTGGAATTGATGCTCCAAAATGTTCTCCAGGGTGTTGTTTTCTTATCTCGGTCATTTCATCAATACGCTGGTTTTCGCGAATAGCAATATATTCCATTTCTGGAGTAATAATGCCTTTTTTAGCGTAGTGTAATTGGGTTACGTTTTTTCCTTTTTTAGCACGTTTTGGTTTATGCTTTAAGTTAAAACGCATGTGGTCTAAACTTTTATCGTTTAAACGCTCGTTACAATATTTAGAAGTAAAAGCATCTAACGCTTCTACATCACCACGATCTAAAATCCATTGTTCTCTAATGCGCTCTATTCCATCATGCACATTAATTTTTTTGCTAGGATCTGTATAAGGCCCAGAAGTATCGTACACCGTAACAGGCTCGTTAGGTGTTTTCTTTTTTGTCATAGAATCTACAGTATCGCTTAATTCTATTTCACGCATGGCCACCTTAATTTGCGGGTGAATTTTACCTTGTACGTAAATCTTTTTAGAATTAGGAAATGGATTTCTAGTAATTTGTCCTTGTTTTGGTGCGGTGTCTTTGTTTTTCATTTTTTTTGCTTCTAGCTTTTGGCTCTAAGCCTTTAGCTGTTAGTAATTTGTTTTATATATTTTGCTAAAGGCCAATAGCCAAAAGCTAATGGCTAATTTATCCGCCTTGAGTGGCTTGAATAATTAAAACTTGATCCTGATTTGATAATTGTTGAGTTTCCCATTTTGAGTTAGGAATAATATTATCTTTAATAGCAACAGCTACACCTTGTAAAGGAGTGTTTAAATGCTGTAATAGCTGTAAAATATTGGTATTGGGTTTTACCGTTACTTCTTTTTGGTTTACGTAAATAGTTATCATATACAGTATTTTAATAATGCTGTAAACAAGAAGTATTAAGAAAATGTTTGAAAAGTTATGTACTTTTTTTAAAAAGCACATAAATAGAAATGCTGTAAACATACGTTTCAATATGTTTTTCAACTTTTCCCTTCGGCGGTACTAACCGCATCAGGTTCAAAGGGTTTTTCTCAGTTCGATTTAACGAACACCCCTAAAGTTTACATGGTAAAGGTATTAAAAAAATTACTATTAGTTAGATAATTCTTTGTTTTCGTTATTCAAGCTCTTTACAATACCTTTTAGCATTTTTGGAACAATTAGTTTATGAAAAGGCTTTACGGGTAAAAAATAAAGTTTACCAAACCAATGGTTATATTCAACAACTGTAGTAATAGTTAGTTTTTTGTTTTGAGTTTGGTTGTTTTCTTTAAGTAGTGATATTCTAAAATTTAAATGTTTATCGTCTTCGCCTAAAATAATTTCGTTTTCTGTTTTAGAATACACATTAAACAACCCAAGAGAGCTACCAGGTTCGCATGTAAAGCTGTCTAATTGTTGTTGCCTATCTTTATTTTTTTCTGATATTTTTAAACCAAATACAGAAACGATTCTATTTCTTAATTCGAAAAGATTTTCGCTCCATTTTGGCGCAGACGTAAAAAAGGCTTTGCCTATTTGTGTAGACGAAATATTACTGTTTTTGTCTAAGTAGTAGGTTTGATAACTATCTGAATAATCGTAAATTTTACCATTATTTAATAATATAGATGCTGTTGGAATATTAACTTTAGTGATATTAGTTTTCATATCGAAATCGTTAAGTCAAGTAAAAATAGTAAATGACTTTGAAAGATATGTTGCTGTAAGATTATTTATTAGACCAAATAGCTAATTCGTTACCAGAAGGATCTAAAAATTGAAATCTGCGTCCGCCAGGAAAAGAGAAAATGTCTTTAGAAATTATACCGTTGGCAGCAATTATTTTATTTTTTATTGTATCAAGGTTTTCGTGATACAAAACAACAAGAACCCCATTTAAAATGGGGTCTTCTGTTTTTTCAAAACCACCTTCTATACCACTTTCCGCGAAAGCGATATAAGTTGGTCCGTAATCTGTAAATACCCAATTAAAACAAGAGGAGTAAAAGCTTTTAATGTCTTCAAGGTTTTTAGCTTTAAACTCAACGTAGTTTATATGGTTATTTGTTGTATTCAAAAAAATTACTTTTTATTGTTCTCTTTATTTATATCTGCCATAAACTCTTTAGGATCAATTTGAACAGATTTTACTGTTTTTGAAGTTTTAAAAGTATATGTTGGATATGCCCAAGCCCAGTCTTTAATTATAGTTGCTGTGGTTGGTTTTTCACCTCGCATTATTTGTAAAGGTATGTAGAAATTTTCTGTTGTATCATCAGTATATGTTACTGTAATATCAATTGGCATTGGCATAACTCCAACACGCTCTAAGGTAATGGTATTGTTTTCTATACTTTTTACAGCATAATCAATAGTGTTTGTGGTTTGTGCAAAATCTATTAAATACCAATCTAATTCTAAACCAGATATTTTTTCGGCAGTTCTAATTATATCTAAAGGTTTTGGGTGTTTAAAAGCAAAATCTGTAAAATATTTTTTAATTGTTTTTTTAAGATTATTTTCACCAATAATATACCCTAATTGCGACATAAATACGGCTCCTTTACTATAAGCCGAAATGCCATAGGCTTGGTTAAAAGAATAGCGATCTGCATGGGTTGTTAAAGGCTGCTCTTTACCAGAGGTTGCTAAGTAAATATAACCTTTATAAGAGTTTTCGTTGGGGTTAATTTTACCTTCGTTAAAAATATCGTTCATAGCCCAATTACTAATATAGGTTGTAAAACCTTCGTCCATCCATTCGTGTTTAGCTTCGTTTGATGCTAATAAAAACTGAAACCATGTATGTGCCATTTCGTGTGCTGTTACACCTACTAAACTTCCAAAGTTACGCTCGCCGGTAATTAAAGTACACATAGCGTATTCCATACCACCATCGCCACCTTGAATAACCGAATATTGATTGTATGGATATTTACCAACATGTTCTGAGAAATATTGCATTAACTCTACTGTTTTAGATTGCAATTTTTTCCAGTTTTCTTTCTTTTCGGCGTCTAATGTGTTTTTATAATAGAAATTTAAAAGCGGCCCATTAGGTACTTGTTTTGTATCGTGAATATAATCTGGATCTGCTGCCCAAGTAAAGTCGTGTACGTTAGGTGCTTTAAAATGTAATGTTTTTTTATTTGCATTTACTTTAGCATCTTCTTGTAAATAACCCGTTCCGCCAACTACATAATTTTTATCGATGGTTAGTTTTACATCAAAATCTCCCCAAACACTATGAAACTCACGACCAATATATGGGTCTGCATGCCAACCTTCAAAATCGTATTCTGCCATTTTAGGGTACCATTGTGTCATAGATAACGCTACCCCTTCTTTACTATTTCTACCAGAACGACGAATTTGCACTGGCACTTGAGCATCAAAAACCATATCGAAAGTAACTTTTTCTCCTGGTTGAATAGGTTTTGCTAATTCAACTTCTAAAACTGTACCTACTGTTTCATGATTAAGTACAACACCGTTTTGTTTTAAAGTGTTTACTTTTATATATCCAATTTCGTTAGGTTTTAGTTTGCTAATTCTGTCGCCAACTCTAGAGTCTGGATCTGAGATGGTTCTAGAACGTACATCCATTTCGCTTCCTGGTTGAAATGCGTTGAAGTATAAATGATAAAATACTTTGTTTAAAACATCTGGCGAGTTATTAGTGTATATTAATTTTTGTTTCCCTTTATATTGATAGGTGTTAACATCCATATCAATTTCCATTTTATAATCTACATGTTGTTGCCAGTAACTAGATATTGTTGTTGCTGTTGTAGAAGAATTTTTAGGTGCCGAAGTGATAATGTTTTTTTGACCACTACAGGATAGTACGAATGATATACTTAAGATAGAAAGAAAGAAACGATTCATATAAACTAGAATTTAAAAAGGTTGTTTTGGAGAAAATATCCCAAAACAACCTTAGAATTTATAAAATTATGATTTAGACAATTTTGATGCCATAATTAAAGCGTTATAAGCATTTGCCATTTTTGCAGATTTACTTATATCTGCAAAAGGTCTTACATCTTCAGATTTTCCACCAACAATAACTTTAGTATTAATGGCTAAACCAGAATCCATAATAACTTGTTTTACTTGAGCTGCGCTTAAACTTGGGTAGTACGAACGAATTAAAGCGGCTATACCAGCTACACCAGGAGCAGCCATTGATGTTCCTCCTTTTGTATCATATTCGTTTTCTGGTGTTGTAGAATATACACTAGCTCCTGGAGCAAAAATATCTACATTTTTTTTACCATAGTTAGAAAAACCAGCTACCATATTTGATCCGTATTTTGGAGCTAAAGCACCAACTCTAATATAGGTTTCAGAAATTTCTTGACCGTTAATATTGTCATCAGGGAAATTAGGTTCTGTATCTACATCTTTACTATCATTTCCAGCTGCATGTACAAAAACTACATTTTTTTTAGAGGCATAAGTTATAGCTTCTCGCACCCAATCGCTATGTGTAGAGTAGCTTTTACCAAAACTTCCGTTAATAACAGAGGCTCCATTATCTACAGCATATCTTATGGCTAAAGCAACATCTTTATCGTACTCATCGCCGTTAGGTACAGCTCTAATACTCATAATCTCTACATTATTTGCAACACCATTTGCGCCTTTTCCGTTGTTACGTTCTGCGGCTATAATTCCAGCTACGTGTGTACCATGGCTTTCTGTTTTTTTAACAGGTTTTACATTTCCGTCGCCATAATATTTTGTAGACATATCGTCTGGATTATCGCCAGTAACACGACCTTTTAAGTCTTTATTTAAGTTGTAGTTTAAGCGATCGTTAATACTTTCTAGAGCACCGCTAATTTCCTTTTTTGCATCGGCTAAAGAGTCCATACCATTGCTAAACATGAAATTAGCTACTTGTTGTGCCTGTGCTAAACCTTCGTCTTCAGTTTTAATAGCGCTTACTTCTTCTTTTGTATAATCGTTTTTACCAAAGTGTTTTGTTAATGCATCATCGGCTGTTTTAATTTGCTGAAAAATTTGTTCGTATTGTGTTTTTCGGCCTAACCATTTTTGGTATTCGGTATCATATTCTGCTTTGGCTTTAGCATAATCTGGATTGTTTGTGTCTCCGCTTGCTAAAATTCTAACAAACTCTAATTGTTCGTTATAGCCTTCACCTAAAAAGTTCCAACCGTGTATATCATCTACATAACCATTTTTATCATCGTCTATTCCGTTACCAGGAATTTCGCCTTTATTGGTCCAAATAACATCGTTTAAATCTTCATGGTCTATATCAATACCAGAATCAATAACAGCAACAATAATTTTTTTGCCTTTTTTGTTTTTAATTATTTCGGCGTAAGCTTTATCAACACTCATTCCAGGAATGGTATCTTTTGCTAAATCTAAGTGCCCCCAATTGTGTTTTTCTGCTTGAGTAAGTTCAGAAACTTTTAGTGGCGATGTGTCTATGTTTTCAATAGGTGTTGAAATTACTGGAGCCGTTCCGCCACAGTTAGACAATAAAACTGCTAAGAAAGCAGAAGTTGCTATTGTTTTAATTGTTCTCATAGTGTTATTTGAATTAGTCATTTTTTAGTATTAATTAAATATATCTTGGCAGGTGTAAACATCTTTTAATCGAACCCCTTTTTCGGTATGTTGTACGGTAATAATTTGGTTATGGGCGTCGTGTTCTAAAAACAAATAGAAATTATGGTCTGCGGCCATATTTAAAAAGTTTTCTTTTTCGTTAAGTGTTAATAAAGGTCTAGTGTCGTAACCCATAACATAAGGTAGTGGTAAATGCCCAACGGTTGGTAATAAATCGGCCATAAAGGCAATGGTTTTGTCTTTATATTTTATTAAAGGTATCATTTGTTTATCGGTATGGCCATTGGCAAAAAATATATCGAAACCAAGCTTTGAGTTTTTAAGTAAGTTATGCTCTGGAAGCGACGTAAATTTTAATTGACCACTTTCTTCCATGGGTAGAATATTTTCTTTTAAAAATGAAGCACGTTCTCGTCTATTAGGCTCTGTTGCCCATTTCCAATGGTCTTTATTACTCCAAAAATGAGCGTTTTTAAAAGCGGTTTCGTATCCTGTTTTGTTTTTATTCCATTGAATGCTGCCTCCACAATGATCAAAATGAAGGTGTGTCATAAACACATCGGTAATATCATCACGATGAAATCCAGAAGTTTTAAGTGATTTATCTAAAGAGAAATCGCCCCAAGGATGGTAGTAACCATAAAATTTATCGGATTGTTTATTGCCCATTCCATTATCTATTAATATTAGGCGGTCGCCGTTTTCTATAAGTAAACAGCGTGTTGCAATATCAATCATGTTATTAGAATCGGCTGGGTTCGTTTTAGACCAAATCGCTTTGGGCACTACTCCAAACATAGCACCTCCATCAAGCTTTAAGTTTCCAGCGTTTATAGGATATAAGTTCATAGGGGTGTAAAATTAAGAAATCTATATTAAATCCTTTAAAATGTTAAGAATATATTAAGAAATGATTTAAATTAAATTTTGTTATAATTAATTACTTGTTATAAAAGCATACCAAATCATGAATTAAAAAAAGTAACTAATTATATGCCTCAAAATAAATTGGTGCAGCTATAATTTAATACTTTTAAAAAGCTTTAAATATACAGGTTATACTATATTTTTTGTAAAAGTTGAAAGATAATATTTTTTAAAAACAATAAATCAAGCGTTTTACTTAAATTAGTGTTTTTTAAAAAAATAATTAGTCTATGTTAGAACTTGCAGGAATTATCATTTTAGGAATATTGGCACAATGGGTGGCTTGGAAATTTAAAATTCCAGCTATATTGCCTTTAATTTTAATTGGATTACTTGTGGGGCCTATTGCTGCAGCCTATTTAAATGAAGATGGTAGTAAATGGATTGAACCTATTTGGAATGGTAAAAAAGGTTTGTTTCCTGGCGAAGGCTTATATTACTTTGTATCGTTAGCCATTAGTATTATTCTTTTTGAAGGTGGTTTAACTTTAAAACGTTCTGAAATTAAAAATGTGGGACCAGTAATTACTAAGTTAATTACACTTGGTTCTGCGGTTACTTTTTTTGGTGCAGGTATATTGGCATATTATATTTTTGATTTAAGTTGGCAATTATCATTTTTGTTTGCTGGGCTAATTATAGTTACAGGACCAACGGTAATTACTCCTATATTAAGAAATATTCCGCTTAAAAAAGACATTTCAACCGTTTTAAAATGGGAAGGTATTTTAATAGATCCTATAGGCGCTTTAGTAGCCGTTTTAGTTTTTGAGTTTATTAGTGTCGAGGGCGATAGCGGTTTTACCAAAACAGCATTAATAGAGTTTGGTAAAATTATACTTTTTGGCACTACCTTTGGGTTTACCTTTGCTCATGCTTTGGCATTTGCTATTAATAAAAAGCTAATACCTCATTATTTATTAAATGTAGTTTCTCTATCTACCGTTTTATTAGTTTTTGTAGAGTCTGAAATTTTTGCACACGAGTCTGGTTTATTAGCGGTTGTTGTAATGGGAATGGTTTTAGGTAACGGAAAACTTCAAAACCTAAAAGAATTGCTTTACTTTAAAGAGTCGTTAAGCGTTTTATTAATTTCCATATTATTTATTCTTTTATCTGCAAATATTAATATTGAAGACATGATGCTGTTGTATACCTGGAAAACGGCAGCACTTTTTGCAGCGGTTGTATTTTTAATAAGACCGTTAGCGGTATTTTTAAGCACTATGGGATCTAAATTAAAAACCAACGAAAAGATTTTTATAAGTTGGGTTGGCCCTCGCGGTATTGTTGCAGCAGGTATTGCATCGTTATTTGGAAGTAAGCTTATAAAACAAGGTGTTGAAGGCGCAGAGTATATTACACCTTTAGTGTTTATGATTGTGTTAGGAACCGTTTTATTAAATGCCACTACAGCACGATTATTTGCAAAAATAGTTGGTGTATTTCTTAAAAAGTCTGAAGGTATTTTAATTATTGGAGCATCAAAAGTATCAAGGTTATTAGGGCATTATTTAGTTACAAATGGTAGGCATGTAGTACTTGTTGATAGTAATGAAAAAAATATAGAAAAAGCTAAAGAATTAGGTTTAGAAGCTATAAGTACAAATATTTATTCTGATACGTTAATGGATAATATAGAACTTAGTGATGTAGGTTATATAATGGCTTTAACGGGTAATCCAGATATTAATAAATATGCTATTAATAAATTTGGTAAACAATTTGGAGAAAACGGATCGTATCGATTAGTAACTACACAAGAAATGTTAGACGATACTAGTAATCCAAAAGAAGGCTTGTTTTCTCATAAAGATGATTTTAGTGCTCTTTTAGAATTAACAAGAGCATACCCGTCTATACAAGAAATTGATCTTGAAGATAAAGCACATTATGATAAGTTGATAAATATTTCTAATGAAGACCCAGATATTATTCCTCTGTTTGTTAAAGATAACGAAGGTGAATTCCATATTATATCTTCGCACAATTTAGATTTTAATAATATTGAACAAGGCTACCAGCTTGTATATTTAGGAAAACCTTTTGATGTTGAAGAGGTGCCAACTGTCGAGCCTAAAGCAAATAACGAAGAAAAAAATTAGTTAAAAAACAGCCTTTCTTTTAAAGAAAGGCTGTTGTTAGTTTTACTATAATAAAGCGAAAATATTATCCTATAATATGAAGTTCTGTAAACTCTTTGGTAAGCGTTAACGTGTTGTTTTCATTAAGCTTAAGGTCTGTAAGAGAAATTTCAACATTATCAACTTCAACTTTAGTAATTTTAAATGGTAAACCATGTAAGCAAAGCTTAAATGTTTTATAGGTGGTTGTAAATTTACCAGATTTATGTTGTTGAATAATTAATTCGTTAGTTTTTCCAGATAGTTTAAAGTCTCTTAAGCTAAAACGACCTTTAATATAATCATACCCATCTGTAGCATCTTCATAAACTTGCGAGGTTTCTTTACCTTCTGTATAATAAACATCTAGTATAAGCTCGTCAATAGTTTTTTCGCCAACATATTGTTGTACGGGATATTTAGGTATTATAGCTCCTTCTTTTACAAAAATAGGCATACTATCTAAATCGGCATCAACCCATTGTTCTGTTCCGCCTTCAACAATTTCATCATTAAAAAAATTGTACCATTTACCTTTAGGGAAATACATGCGTCTTCCTTTTTGGTTTGGTCCTGTTATTGGGCAGGCTAGTATTTTTTCACCAAAAATAAACTCATCGTTTCTGTAATGTGTTTGTTGGTCGTGCTGATCGTATAAAACAAGCGATTTTAAAATTGGCACACCTTCTTCAGCATATCTCCAAAATGCTGTATAAAGGTAAGGTAGTAATTGGTATCTTATTTCAATAAATTTTCTTACAACATCGGTAATGGTTTTTCCAAAAGCCCATGGCTCTTGGTCGCCGTGGTCGCCAGATGAGTGTGTTCTACAAAATGGGTGGAATATACCTAATTGTATCCAACGCGCGTATAACTCGCCATTAGGTTGCTCTGCAAAGCCTCCAATATCAGAACCAATAAAAGAGAAACCAGACATACACATACGTTGTGCTTGAAGGTTTGCAATGGTTAGGTGATCCCATGTTGCTATATTGTCGCCTGTCCAGCTAGATGTATAGCGTTGTGTGCCTGAGTAAGCAGCTCTTGTAATTACAAAAGGTCTTTTTGGATACGAGAATTTTTTTAAGCCTTGGTATGTGGCTCGAGCCATTTGCATACCATAGATATTATGTGCTTTTCTGTGGCTGCATTGGTTGCCGTCGTAATCATGTCTTACATCGTCTGGGAAAGTTTTTCCAGGAACGTCCATTACTGCTGGTTCATTCATGTCATTCCAAACGCCTTTAACTCCTATGTCTTCTACTAGTTCTTGAAATAAATTAGACCACCAATCTCGAACTTCAGGGTTTGTAAAATCTGGGAAATAACATTCTCCTGGCCAAACTTTACCTTTCATGTATGGACCATCTGCACGTTTACAGAAATAGTCTTTTTCTAGACCTTCTTTAAATACAGAATAGTCCATGTCTATTTTTATTCCAGGATCTATTATTACAATGGTTTTAAAACCATCGTCTGCCAATTCTTTAACCATTCGTTTTGGGTCTGGAAAATGTTCTTTACTCCAAGTAAAGCATCTAAACCCTTCCATGTAATCAATGTCTAAATAAATAGCGTCACATGGAATTTGTAATTCTCTAAATTTTGATGTGATTTCTTTTACGTTAGATTCTGGATAATAACTCCATTTACATTGGTGATAGCCCAGAGTCCAAAGCGCAGGCATTTCATGAGGTTTACCTGTTAAATCGGTATAATTTATAACAACATCAGACATTTCTGGACCGTAAATGAAATAGTAATTCATTTCGCCACCTTGTGCCCAAAAGCTAGTTATATTTCTTCTTTCGTGACAAAAATCGAAGAAAGATTTAAAGGTATTGTCAAAAAATATACCGTAAGATTTTTTGTTGTGAAGTGCTGTATAAAAAGGAATGGTTTTATAAATGGGGTCTGTGTCTCTGCCGTAGGCATAAGAATCTGTTACCCAGTTTTGAAAACGTTTGCCTTTTAGATTGTTATCAACAGGTTTGTCTCCTAAGCCGTAATAACTTTCTCCGGGTTGCGCGGTTTTAGACATTTTTACAATATCGCCACCGTGCTCGTAACTTTCTTCCCAATGGAAACCAAGCTCGTCTTCGCATATTAACGATTTGTCTTTAGCATCAAAAATAGATGTGCGTAAATCTAGTTTTGAAATGTGACAAATAAGTTTTGCAGTTGTAATAATATAACTCTCGTTATCTTCGGTAACTTCAAGATGATTGTAACCTCTACTTGCATATTTGGTAATGGCATAAGAGAAATCGTTTTCAAAGATGCCTGTGGTTGTGTATCTAAAGCGAAGAATACTATCTCTACGTACAGTTACTTCTAAAACAACGCCGTTTGCAGTTGTGAATGAAAGTACGTTTAAATTTTTTTCGTATGATACTATTTTTGATGGAAATAAATTTCCTTTATATTCTAATTCTGTGTTTAATATCATAAAGTTATGTATTAATATTAGTTAACGAAATTACTAAATTTTAAAGAGGTTGAATCTTTCTTTTCTTTAAAAAAAAGTTATATATATTAAATAAAAATCAAATAAATACTTGTTAAATTATAGATACTTTAATAGTGTGCATCTTGGCAGTTTTTTGTTGTTTTTAACGAGTTTACATTTTACAAAAATGTGCTAAAACATTGAATTAAATTAAGTTAACTCTTTTGTAGAATTTTTAATTAAATAGGTTTGTAAAAACATATTGTTATTTAAATTTAAAAATGGTAACAGCTAGTGGCGGTAATGTAATTTCGGCCGAATAATCTTTACCATTCCAAGGATTGTTTTTAATGGTTGTTTCTTTTTTGTTTTCTATACCGCTTCCTCCAAATGCTTTATCGTCGCTATTAAAAATTTCTACTAATTTTCCTTTTGCTGTAACTCCTATTTTGTAACTTTTTCTAACGGCAGGGGTTAAGTTGCAAACTACAACAACATTATCTTCTTCTTTATAACCTTTTCTTATGTAAGATATTACACAATTTTCATGATCGTCGTAACTAATCCATTCGAAGCCTTCGCCACTAAATCCTTTTTCGTATAAAGCAGGGGTGTTTTTATAAACAGCATTAAGGGCTTTATAGTAGTTTTGCATATTTTGGTGTGGTTTAAATTCAAGTAAGCTCCAATCTAAACTTTCTTGAAAATTCCACTCGTTGTATTGTCCAAATTCGCCACCCATAAATAGAAGTTTTGTGCCAGGATGGGTAAACATGTAACCGTATAATAGGCGAAGGTTAGCAAAGCGTTGCCACTCGTCGCCAGGCATTCTTCCTAGAATGGAGTTTTTACCGTAAACAACTTCGTCATGCGATAAAGGTAGCATAAAGTTTTCTGTAAAAGCATAGGCTAAACTAAAGGTAATATCGTTTTGGTGATGTTTTCTGTATATAGGGTCTTTGGCAAAATATTCTAAGGTGTCGTGCATCCAACCCATCATCCATTTCATTCCAAAGCCTAAGCCACCAAGAAATGTTGGTTTAGATACCATTGGGAATGCTGTAGACTCTTCGGCAATGGTTTGTACATCGGGAAACGAGGCATAAATTTCTTCGTTTAATTCTTTTAAGAAACTAATAACCGCAAGATTTTCTCTGCCACCATATATGTTTGGTTCCCATTGGCCATCTTCTCTAGAGTAATCTAAAAATAACATTGAGGCTACAGCATCTACGCGTAATCCATCGGCATGGAATTGATCCATCCAAAATACAGCATTACTTATTAAAAATGAGCGAACTTCGTTACGTTCATAATTAAAAATTAAACTTTTCCAATCTTGGTGGTAGCCTTTACGTTTGTCTGGATGTTCGTATAGGTGAGATCCATCAAAAAAACCGAGTCCGTGTGCATCTTCTGGGAAGTGCGATGGTACCCAATCTAGAATAATTCCTATGCCAGCTTGATGTAATTTATCAACTAAATATTTAAATTCTTCTGGATAACCAAAACGCGATGTTGGAGCAAAATATCCTGTAATTTGGTAGCCCCAAGAGGGATCGTAAGGAAATTCCATAATTGGCATGAGTTCTACGTGTGTAAAATTCATGTCGCTTACATACTTTACTAAATCATCAGCAAGTTCGTAGTATGACAAAAAACGGTCTTCTTCAAGATGTCTTTTCCAAGAGCCTAAATGAACTTCGTAAACAGAATACGGCGCATCAATAGCATTGTGTTTTTTACGAGTTTTCATCCAATCTTTATCTTTCCACTTATAATTATCGTCCCAAACTATTGATGCCGTGTTCGGGTTATGCTCAAAACGTCTGGCGTAAGGGTCTGCTTTTTCGGTTTTTATATCGTTATTGTGGCTTTGTATTTTATATTTATAAGTGGCTCCTTTTTCTACAAGAGGAACAAAGCCTTCCCAGATGCCGCTAGAGTCCCATCGAACATTTAATTGGTGCTCGCCTTCTATCCAATAGTTAAAGTCGCCAATTACAGAAACTTGTTTTGCCGTTGGTGCCCAAACGGCAAAATAAACGCCATCTATACCATCAACAGTAATAAGGTGAGAACCAAATTTTTCGTATAATCTATAGTGTTTTCCTGCTTTAAAAAGGCTAATATCAAACTCTGTAAATAAACTGTGCGCTTTTACTTGTGCCATGTTATTTAATTTATTGGATGTTTATTTTATTTATTACTTATTAATTTTAAATATATGAAATGGCATGGTTGGATGTAATTCTACAAAGCACCACTCGTTATTCCAATTGTAACGGCTGTCTGTAATTAAGTCGTGCATTTCAAGGTTGTGCCCATGATGCACACCTATATCGTGCAATGGTACTTGTACTGTACCTTGTTGCGAATTATGAGCATCTAAACTAATAACAACAAATATTTGATTTGTTCTGTCATTATTCCATTTATAGAATGCTAATAAATTATCGTTATCTATATGGCAAAATTTAATATTATTGGTTTGTTGAAGTGCTTCGTTATTATGCCTTATGTAATTAATTTTCGATATAATAGTTGTTAGTTTATTTTTAATTTCCCAGTTGTAATGCGTAATTTGAAATTTTTCTGAATTTAAATATTCTTCTTTTCCTAATAAAGATTCGGATAGCATATACTCGAAAACGGGACCATAAATACCAATACTAGAGCTTAAAGTTGCTGCAAGCGCATAGCGTTGTATGTGTTTAGATTCGTTAGCGCCTTGCAAATGATGCGGATTAATATCTGGTGTGTTAGGCCAGAAATTAGGTTGCATGTATTCTTTTAGTTCAGATTTTGTTAACTCTTCAATATATTCTATAAGTTCGTGTTTATTTTCGCGCCAAGTAAAATATGTGTAAGATTGTGTGTAACCTTGTTTTGCTAATTGTTGCATAACTTTTGGAGCGGTAAAAGCTTCGGCTAAAAAGATAACATCGGGATGTTTTGCTTTTACTTGATTAATAATCCAGTTCCAGAAGTAGAAAGGTTTAGTATGCGGATTATCAACTCTAAATATATTTATCCCACAATCTATCCAATGCATCAAAATATCTAAACATTCGTGCCAAAGGTTTTTATAATCTTCGCTTTCCCAGTAAATGGGAAGAATATCTTGGTATTTTTTTGGTGGGTTTTCAGCATATTGTACTGTGCCATCTGGTCGCCATTTAAACCATTTTGGGTGGTCTTTAACCCAAGGGTGGTCTGGGGCAGCTTGTAAAGCATAATCCATGGCAATTTCAATATTGTTTTCTTTTGCTTTTTGTATTAAAGCTTTAAAGTCGTTTAGCGAGCCTAATTGAGGGTGAATATCTTTATGTCCGCCATATTGTGAGCCTACACCCCAAGTAGAACCAACATCGCCTTCTTTGGCTTCGGTGGTGTTGTTTTTACCTTTTCGGTTTATTTCTCCTATAGGATGAATTGGTGGTAAGTATACCACATCAAAACCCATATTGTTAATTCTTGGTAGTAAGCGTTCGCAGTCTTTAAATGTACCATGAACCCCTTTGTGTTCTGAAGCCGAACGTGGAAAAAACTCGTACCATGTACTAAATCTGGCTTTTTTTCTATCGACATAAACACGATAGTCTTTAGTTGTGTTATCAAGTAGTTTTATAGGGTTGTTAAAGAAAATTTTATAAAGCCTATCTGTAGTGGCTTCTGTTATGGCTTCTCCATAATGGTCTTCGTTTGTAAATAGTTTATAAAGGTGTTCTAGGTAAGTTTTATCATCGTTAGATACTTTATTAAGAAGTGCTTTTATAAACTCTGCACCTTCAAGAAGTTCAGAATATACATGTTGTCCATCATTAATTTTTCTAATTAATCCATAACGCCAATTAAGTGCATAATCTACCCAAGCTTGAATTTTATACACGAAAAATCCTTGTTTTTCTACAGTAAAGGCGGCTTGCCACTCATCGTTAGATGTTAGAGCCATTCGGGTTTCTTTCCAAGTTTTATCGGTTTCGTGTTTATATAGAATAGATGCGCCTAAAACATCATGACCATCGGCCATAATGTATGCTTCTACATTAACAATTTCGTTTATTACACGTTTAATATAAAACTTGCCATTGTTTACACTTGGTGAAACATAGTCTATTACAACTCTTCTTTGGTCTTGCATTTTAGTTAATTATAATATGAATATAAAGTTTATATTACGGTTCCTTTAGGTATTGTTGCACCGTGTTTAATAACTACAATGCCGTCTCTAACACAATAGGTATCTGTTTCGGTATCTTCTAGGTGTTTACCACCATTTATTCTAACATCATCACCAATACGGCAGTTTTTATCTATAATGCAGTTTTTTATAAAGCAACGCTCGCCAATACCCATTAGGTTTTCAATTTTATTGTTTTGCATATCTTCTAGAGACTCGTAATAGTTTGCTCCCATCATATAGGTATTAATAATGGTAGATTCTTTGCCTATTCTTGAGCGTATACCAATTACCGATTTTTCAATTTTTGCTGCACTAATTATACAACCTTCAGAAACTACAGCTTTGTCTAGAGCTGTGCCTGCAATTTTTGTTGTAGGTAGCATTCTGGCATGCGTGTAAATACGCTTGTCTTTGTTATATAAATCGAATTGAGGAATATCATCTGTTAATCCTAAATTGGCTTCAAAGAATGATTCTATGGTTCCTATATCTGTCCAATAGCCTTCGTATTGATAGCTTAGTGTTTTATGTGAGTTTATAGATTGTGGTATAATTTCTTTTCCAAAATCAATAGTATCTGGGTTTTTCATTAAATCTACCAGTAAATTTTTGTTAAAAACGTATATACCCATTGAGGCTAGATAGTTTCTACCTTGATCTTTCATTTCTTCACTTACTTCTGATGTCCAATCTGGTAATAGGCTAGCGTCTGGTTTTTCAACAAACGAAGTAATTATATTTTCGTCATTGGCTTTAAGTATACCAAAACCAGTAGCATCTTTAGCGTTTACAGGAATTGTTGCTATAGAAATTTCGGCTCCGCTAGCTTCATGGGCTTCAATCATTTTATCATAATCCATTTGGTATAATTGATCGCCAGATAGGATTAAAGCATATTCAAAATCGTGTTGTAAAAAATGGTGCATACTTTGTCTAACAGCATCTGCTGTGCCTTGAAACCATGTTTTATTTTCTGGGGTTTGTTCTGCCGCCAATACATCTACAAAGGCACTACTAAAAAAGCTAAAATGATATGTGTTTTTTATATGTTTATTTAAACCGGCAGAGTTAAATTGGGTTAATACAAAAATACGTTTGATATCTGCATTAATACAGTTTGAAATAGGAATATCTACTAACCTATATTTTCCTGCTATTGATACTGCTGGTTTTGATCGTCTATCTGTTAATGGGTATAGTCTTGAACCTTGGCCACCACCTAATACAATGGATAAAACTTTATTGTTAATCATATCTTTTTTGGTTTTTTTAAGTTAGCTCCTTTTATAATTTATATTAATGATTTGTATAATGTTTCTACTTGTTTTGCTATAGCAACCCAATCGAAATATTCTTCAACACGTTTTCGGCCATTTTTTGCCATGGTTTCTCTTAGCGCTTTATCGTTAATTACTTTGTTAATACCGTTGGCTAAATCTTGCGAAAACTTATCAGGGTCAATAGGTTCAAAAGGGGCTTCTGTTTGTTGTTCTAAAGGTATTAAAAGTCCAGTTTCGCCATGCACAACAACCTCTTTAATACCTCCTACGGCACTTGCAACAACAGCAGTATTACATGCCATGGCTTCAATGTTTATGATACCAAAGGGCTCGTAAATTGAAGGGCAACAAAATACACTAGCATGCGAGTAAAGCTGAATTATTTCTTCTTTTGTAACCATTTTGTCTATCCAAATAACATGATCTCTGGTTTGTTTTACTTTGTTAACGGCGTTTTCCATTTCTTTACCAATTTCTGGGGTATCTGGTGCGCCAGCACAAAGCACTATTTGGGTTTCTGGGTCTATATATTTAATAGCATTTACTAAATGAATAATTCCTTTTTGGCGTGTAATTCTGCCAACAAAAAGCACATAAGGTTTTGTTTTGTCTATGCCATAGGCATCGAGTGTCGATGTTTTGGTCGTGGTTATATATTGTTGAAGGTTAATACCATTATATATAACATGTACTTTGCTTTCATCAACATTAAAATGTTTTATAACATCTTCTTTAGTTTCTTCAGATACTGCAATAAGAGCATCTGCCATTTCAATAGCTGTTTTTTCTATCCAAGACGAGGCATCATAACCTCTGCCTAATTGTTCGCGTTTCCAGGGTCTTAAAGGTTCTAGTGAGTGCGTAGTTATTACTAAAGGTGTGCCGTAACATAATTTAGCAACAATACCTGCAAAATGCGAATACCAAGTGTGGCAATGCACAACATCGGCATCAATAGGTTCTGCGTTCATTTGAATGCAGGTGCTCAAGGTTTTAAAAACCGATTTTAATTTATTGTCTGCACCATCAAAAACAGCATTTTCAAAAGGAAACCCTTTTATGGTTAAGCTGCCCGATTTTGTGTCTTGATCTCCAAAGCATCTTACATCCATTTCCATTAATTTGGCTAACTCGTCAGCTAAATATTCAACATGTACGCCTGCGCCACCATAAACATACGGCGGAAATTCTCTAGTGTAAAAAAGTGCTTTCATAATAAGAAAAATGTAAAAAAAGTATTTAAACTCACACAAAAAAATGAAATTTGTTAATGAAAATAATTTTTCATTTTGATTAATTTTAAAAAATTACCAAAACTATTTTTTATGGGGTAGTTTATTGAAAATCAAGCAAAACTCATTTAAAAAAATACTAATTTGTTAATAACAATTAAAGTAAAAAACTGAAAAGAACATAGATTAAAATATAAGATAAACACTTGTGTTTAAAGTATTTTACACAAGAAAGGCGGTTTATCCTATTTTACATAGTTATAAACATACGAAATATTTATTAACAATATTTGTGTTGTTTTATTTTTATGAAAAAATAGGTGTTTTGTTAATTAAAGAAAATAATTAATAAAAAAAATGACTAAAATGCATGGTTTGGTTTTAATCATTCAGTTAAAACTGATAATATCATTATAGATTTACTTCAAGTAACTTAATTTTAAGTAAAATATAATGTCTGTTTTGTAAAAGCGACTTCAAATTTTTAACATTTTATTGTAAATACATTTTTGCTTATCTAGATAAAAGTAACTTTTCAGCCTTATTTTAGCCTATTTGGGCAGAAAACGGTTTTAAAACCTTACTTCTAGAAATACATTTATACTATCAATTTAAAAACAGACAGTTATGAATGTGTTATTTAAAACTACTATAGTATTTCTTTTTAGCGTTATTACCATAAGCGCGCAAAATAAAATTTCAGGATTTATTACAGAAAATAATAGACCTTTAGAGTTTGCTAATGTTATTTTGTATAACAATGCGTCTAATGATATTGTAACGGGTGTAATATCAAACGCGCAAGGTTATTATACGTTTTCGGATATAGAAAACGGAAATTACTACATAACTGTTTCTATGTTAGGATTTAAACCTAAAAAATCTGAAATATTTAATCTTTTAGAAAATAAAAAATTAGATTTTATTCTGGTTGAAGAAAATCAGAATTTAGACGAGGTTATTATTAAAAGCAAACGTCCAGTAATTAGGCAAACTGCAGAAAAGCTTATTGTAGATTTAGAAAAATCTGAAATGATACACGCAAACCTTCAAGATGTTATGAAAGGTGTGCCCGGTATATTGGTTACTAATAATGGCATTAGTTACGCGGGGCAAAGTAATTTAAGAATTTTAATAAACGGAAAAACAACCGATTATATGGATATGGATACTTTACTTCGAGATATGCCAGCCGATAATATTGCAAAAGTAGAATTGGTTGAACAGCCAGGAGCAGAGTTTGATGCCGAAGGTTCTGGCCCTATTTTAAATATTATTTTAAAGAAAAATGTAAAATTAGGCACTCATGGTAATGCAACAAGTTGGTTTGGTGAAGATGAGGGTTTTGAGTATGGCACAAGCGCATCGATTGCCAGTTATAAAAACAAGCTAAATTGGCAGGCTAGCGCAGGATATTCTGCACCAACTTGGCGAGAAGATTTATTTATTAAAAGAACCGTAGGTAATACAACGTATAACCAGGCAACTATAGAGCCATATAACCCTAAAAGCATAAGGGCAAGTGTAAGTATAGATTATTATTTAAGCGACAACCATTCGGTAGGCATTGCTTTAAGAAAAAACACAACAAATTCTAATAGAGATTCTCGAAGCTCAAATAAAATAACTTCGCCAAATACTAACGATTTATTATTATCTAAAAATAGTTTTAATAGAGATCAAGAAGTATTTAATATAAATCCATATTACGAGTTTAAAACAAATACACATAAGTTTACTGCCGATTTTAATTTTGTAGATTATAAAAACAACAACATAAATACCATTTCGTCTTTACCAGAAAGCACAGTAGCTTATACCAACCAGCAATATATACAAGATGCTAAATACCAGATAAAAACATATAAAGTAGATTATACTAGAACATTTTCTGAAGCTTTTAAGCTTAGTTTAGGCTCCAAACATTCGCAAGTAAATACCAATAGCGACTTACAATCTTTTAATGAAAACGATAGTGGTGGTTTCGATTTTGATGAAAATACCAGCAATAGGTTTTTGGTAGACGAGTCTATTTTTGCACTCTATTCTAAAGTAAACATAACTCAAGGAAAATGGTCTTTTTCAGGAGGACTTAGGTTTGAAGATAGTAACACCCAAGGCACCTCAAGTAGTAATAACGAAACTAGGCAGCGTAAAATATCTAAATTATTCCCTAGCGCATCAATTAGCAGAAAAATAAACGAAAATTTAGGGGCAAGTATAGCATATAGTTACCGTATTCGTAGGCCTAACTATAACAGCTTAAACTCGTTTGTAACATATTACGACCCATTATCATCAGATGTAGGAAACGAAAATTTAAAACCTTCGTTTACAAACAGATATCAGTTTAATTTAACTTTCGATGGCCAACCGTTTTTTACCATAGGTTATAATGAAACTAAAAACGCCATGTTTCAATTTGTTTCGCAAGATGAAGCCACCGCGCAAATACAACGTACAACTATTAACTTAAATACCAGTAAAAACTGGAATTTTAGACTATTTGCACCATTAAGCTTTATAAAAAATGTTGAAGGTTATACCGGTTTTATTGTAAATCACAATAAATTTAAATCTAACCCAAACCAATTACATTTACAAAAATGGAGTCTTATGTGGTTTACTCAAGCCAATTACGAATTACCTTGGGAAATTAATGCAGAACTAAATGGAAACTATGGTACAGGAGCCTTAGAAGGTGGTATTGATGCCGAGTGGTTTGCAGGTTTAGGGTTTTCTTTCAGTAAAAAATTCTTAGACGAAAAACTAAAAGTAAACCTAGGGTTTAATAAAATGCTTAACAGAGGTTTTGTTGGGGTTATTAATTATAATAACCTGTATGCAGAGGTTGAAAGTAACCAATCCAGACAAAATATTCAATTAAGACTATCGTATAGTTTTGGCTCTAAATTTGGTAAGAAGAAAGCCAGAAAGAACGCCTCTCAAGACGAAGAGAATAGAATTGATGATAATAATTAATAAGTTTGTGTTATTATGAATACAAAACTCAATACATCAGATTTTTTAATTCTAGCAGTATACTTTGTGGTTTCCTTTGCCATACAAAGCAATCAATATTTTGAAAGAGGTGCTTTGTTAAGAGAATATTTAATAGATTTTCCTGTAGAAATTTTAACCGTTTGTACCATTATATTCATTTTTGTTTTTTGGCTAATTCCAAAATTTGTTAACGAAAAAAAGTATATACAATTTGTTATTTATGGCATATTAACACTTGTGGTTATTACAGGTATAGATTATACTATTGGTTTTTGGACAGGTAATAACAATTGGGAAAAATTTCCTAAAGGGCTAGATTTTGTATTAAGAATGATAAATCAAGGCTCGCAACAAGTAGCATTTCCTTTTGCACTTTTACTAACAAAAAAATTCTACGAAGGGCAAAATGCATTTTTAAAAATAGAAAAGCAACAAAAAGAAAACGAACTTAAATTATTACGCTCGCAAATAGACCCACATTTTTTATTTAATAACCTTAACACTTTAGACTCCTTAATAGATAGTAACACACAAAAAGCAAAAGAGTATATTAATAGGTTATCTTTAATTTACAGGTATTTAATTAAAACTAAAGATGCCGAGGTTATGGAACTGGTTGAAGAGTTACAGCTAGCCGAAAATTACATTTTTTTAATACAAACACGATTTGCAAACGATTACGATTTTAAGATAGATACCAAAACCACCTTAGACAATAAATTTATTCCCACAGGAGCGCTTCAAACCCTGTTAGAAAATGTTGTAAAGCATAACAAACCACTTAACAAAAATGCAATAAAAACAGTAATAACCATAGAAGAAAACATATTAAAGGTTACCAATACAAAATCTAACCTTCAAACTAAAAACGAATCGTTTGGTACAGGTTTAGAAAACTTAAAAACGCGCTACCAATTACTATCAGATAAAGATGTTGTAATTATAAACACCAGTCAAGAATTTAAAATCTCAATTCCAATTATTAAATTAATAGAAGAAAACTAAGCCATGAATATTTTAATTCTAGAAGACGAAATACCAGCATACCAAAAATTAGTATCGTTTTTAAACAATTATTTCGAAGACGAAGTACCACACCATTGGGCACGCTCAAATGCCGAAGGCAAAATATATCTAGAAAAGCACACATATAATTTTATCCTATCAGATATTCAATTACTAGACGGAATATCTTTCGATTTGTATAACGAGATTTCTATAAATGTACCTATTATTTTCTGTTCTGCACACGACGAGTATCTCTTTCAAGCCTTTAACACCAACGGTATAGCCTATATTTTAAAACCATACACTCAAGCCGATTTTAAAAAAGCCATGGAAAAATACCAATCTCTATTCCAAAAAGGCCATTATAACATGTTAAATAAAAACACCATAACAGAACTTAAATCGGCCTTACAAAACGAACACACCAATTACAAAAAGCGCTTTGTAATAAAAAAAGCCAAAGGCATTCAGCTTTTAAACGTATCTGAGATTAGTAAGATTGAAGCCTCAGGCGATTTTTGTATTGCCACAGATAACAAAGGCAAACGGCACACCATATCTCAAAACCTAGGCAGTATTAACCAACAATTACACCCCAATAAATTTTTTAAAATTAACCGCAGCGAAATAATCTGTATAGACGCCATACAACATATAGAAAGCCATTTTAAAAACCGTTTACTTATTACCATAACAGGATTAAAAGACAAAGCCATGACAAGCTCAACAACAACCTCCAGTTTTAGAAAATGGTTAGAACAATAGTTTTCTTTATGGCGTTACCACAAGGGTCGGGCTTTTTGTTGCAAGTCCTCGCACCTCCTACGTCGGGCTGTGGGCTTTCCACTTCAATCCCTAACGCAGTTATTTGCCAGAGTTATAGGTTAATCATTAAGCTTTAAAACCGCCATAAACGCTTGTTGAGGTATTTCTACATTACCCACTTGGCGCATACGTTTTTTACCCTTTTTTTGTTTTTCAAGCAGTTTACGTTTACGAGAAATATCACCACCATAACATTTGGCAGTAACATCTTTACGTAATGCTTTTACAGTTTCTCGAGAAATAATTTTAGCACCAATAGCCGCTTGAATAGGAATATCAAATTGTTGGCGAGGTATGAGTTCTTTTAGTTTTTCACACATTTTTCGCCCAATAGTTTGAGCATTTTCGGCATGTATTAAAGCCGAAAGCGCATCAACAGATTGCGCATTTAAAAGAATATCTAAACGCACTAATTTTGAAGGTTTCATACCAATAGGATGATAATCAAAAGAGGCATATCCTTTAGAAACGGTTTTTAAACGGTCATAAAAATCAAAAACAATTTCTGCCAAAGGCATTTCAAACGTTAATTCTACACGTTCTGTAGTCAAGTAAGTTTGATTAATAATAAGCCCACGTTTTTCAATACACAACGACATTACGTTACCTACAAAATCAGCTTTTGTAATAATGGTAGCTTTTATAAAAGGCTCCTCCACACGGTTTAAGGTAGATGGTTCAGGTAAATCCGACGGGTTGTTTACAATAATAACCTCATCAGGCTCCTTATTAGTAAATGCATGGTAAGATACGTTTGGTACGGTAGTAATTACCGTCATATCGAACTCACGTTCTAAACGCTCTTGAATAATTTCCATGTGTAACATGCCTAAAAACCCACAACGGAACCCAAAGCCTAAAGCGGCAGAACTTTCTGGAGCAAATACTAAAGAGGCATCATTAAGCTGTAATTTCTCCATAGAGGCACGAAGCTCTTCGTAATCTTCAGTATCTACAGGATAAATACCTGCAAATACCATAGGTTTTACATCTTCAAAACCTTCAATTATATTGGTTGTAGGTTTGGCAAAATCGGTAATAGTATCACCTACTTTTACTTCTTTAGCGGTTTTAATACCTGTAATTAGGTAACCAACATCGCCTGTTTTTACGGTTTGTTTAGCAACTTGATTTAGTTTAAGCGTTCCAATTTCATCAGCATAATAATCTTTATTAGTTGCTACAAATTTTATATGTTGTCCTTTTTTAATTTCGCCATTAAAAACTCTAAAATACGTTTCTATACCGCGAAAGGTATTATAAACCGAATCGAAAATTAAAGCTTGCAAAGGTGCATTTGGGTCGCCTTCTGGCGCAGGAACACGCTCAATAATAGCTTTTAAAATATTATCTACACCAAAGCCTGTTTTTCCGCTAGCATGAATCACTTCTTCGGGGTCGCAACCTAATAAATCAACAATATCGTCGGTTACTTCTTCTGGGTTGGCACTTGGCAAATCTACTTTGTTTAATACAGGAATAATTTCCAAATCGTTTTCTAAAGCCAGATATAAATTAGAAATGGTTTGCGCTTGTATACTTTGTGCAGCATCAACAATTAAAAGTGCGCCTTCGCAAGCGGCAATAGATCGTGATACTTCATAAGAAAAATCTACGTGACCTGGGGTATCTATAAGATTTAGCACATAAGATTCGCCTTCATATTCATAATCCATTTGTATGGCATGACTTTTTATGGTAATACCACGTTCGCGTTCTAAATCCATATTATCCAGTAACTGGTCTTGCTTTTCTCTAGCCGTTACAGAACCTGTATAGTCTAATAATCGATCAGCAAGTGTACTCTTTCCATGATCGATGTGTGCAATAATGCAAAAATTTCTAATGTGCTTCATAGTCAAATAACCTTTGTAAAAAGATTTCGCAAAGATATAGGTTTTTAGTTGAGTTTTATGGGTTAGGCTGCTTAGGTTTTTTAAACCTTAAAATGTCTTTTACTAATTTAATTTAAAATGAGTTAGAAATCCATAAAAAGTTAATAAAAATTATATGACTTATTTCTTATTAAGCTTTTAGTTTAAAGAGGAATAAGAATTTACAAAAACCATTTTTTTTATAAATTTAGATAAAAGATGTAGTTTTGCTAAAAATTTAAAGACTTGGTAAAAATAGATAACATTGAGCTCCCAGATTTTCCATTGCTTTTAGCACCAATGGAAGATGTAAGCGACCCGCCGTTTCGCGCGTTATGTAAAGAACAAGGTGCCGATGTGGTTTATACCGAGTTTGTATCTAGCGAAGGCTTAATACGTAATGCAGCAAAAAGCGTAATGAAGCTTGATATATACGAGAAAGAGCGCCCAGTAGGTATTCAAATTTTTGGAGCTAATTTAGATAGTATGTTGCAAACCATAGATATTGTAGCAGAGTCTAAACCAGATATTATTGATATTAATTTTGGTTGTCCCGTAAAAAAAGTAGTAAGCAAAGGTGCGGGTGCTGGAATCTTGAAAGATATTTGCTTAATGGAGCAACTTACTGCCGAAATGGTTAAGCGCACCAATTTACCAATTACGGTAAAAACCAGATTAGGTTGGGATCATGATTCTATTAGAATTGTTGAGGTTGCAGAACGTTTACAAGATGTTGGGTGTAAAGCTATTTCTATACATGGGCGTACGCGTGCGCAAATGTATAAAGGCGAGGCCGACTGGAAACCCATTGCTGCCGTTAAAAATAACCCGCGTATGAACATTCCTGTTTTTGGAAATGGCGATGTAGATACACCAGAAAAAGCTGCTTTAATGCGTGATGAGTTTGGGTTAGATGGCGCCATGATTGGTAGAGCATCAATTGGTAATCCTTGGTTTTTTAAACAAGTAAAACACTTTTTTGAAACAGGTAAACATTTAAAACCCATTTCTTTAGAAGAACGCGTAGAAGCTGCTCGCCGACATTTACAAATGTCTATAGATTGGAAAGGCGAGGTTTTAGGTGTTTTTGAAACCCGAAGACATTATACTAATTATTTTAAAGGCATTCCGCATTTTAAAGAATATAGAATGAAAATGGTAACCTCTGATCGTTCTGAAGATGTTTTTGCTGCCTTTGATGAGGTGTTAGAAAAGTTTGCAGGACATCAGTTTGCTCAATAAGGCAGTACACCTACTTTTTAGCATGGTATGGTTAAAATTTATAGCTTTTTTAGTAACACAATAACATCATAAGTTTTAATTCTTAATAGTTAAGAGTAAAGCTTGCTAAAACTGCTTTATGGTCTGTTGGCCATACATTAATAGGCTCGATAATGGCATCGTTTGTAGGCTGAAATATTCTTTGGTTTCTTATTATATCGCCTTTAGGACCAATAATTTTTACATCTTTAAGGTTTAACCTATTATTTGGGTAGTAAAAAATAAAATCAATACGATCTCTATCGTCTGCCTTTGGGCTCCAAGCTAATTTGTTTATAGGTACATGCTTGTTATTTGCAGGGTAAGTAAACCCAGGGTGTGTAATCGGGTTGGGATATTTTTTTCTGTAAGCATCTATAAACCCAAATTTTTCTAATTGGTATGTATTACGCCAGTTAATAACCACATTATTGTGGTCGTACAAATGTTTGTTTTCTGCTATCCAATCTAGATGGGAAGGCTCATTATTATCGCCTCCATATATAATAAGTCGCCCAAGTTTAATTTCGTTTTTGGCATCTCTAATAAAAGCATCAATAGCTTCATCTCTTTTTGATGCTAAATTAACTTTCTTTAAAGTATCTATGTTGGTAATTGGGGTGTTAAGTTTTTTCCAAGTAGAGCCATCATAACCTCTGGGTAAATATAATGCACAGTTTAAATAATCTAAATGAGCGCTATAAAGAGCAACCTCAATACCTTTAATGTTAATAATGGCCTTTGTTATAGAGCCATGGTCGTTAATAACAGGATATAAATCTGTTTGCGAAATTATAGGGTATCTAGATAACAGTCCGGAGTCTTGGCTTTTTTTGGCATAGAAAACATATCCTTTTGCCTTTAAGGCCTTAATTATTTTTTTATTAAAAAGCTTATTATCGTAGTTTCTAACCTCGCTAAATGTAATTAAATCGGCATCAGCTTTAATTATTTCGTCAATAATAGCATTAAATCCACCAGTAACTATGGTACCTTCTTGCCAAATATTAAATTGTAGTACATTAAGGTGTAATTGTTTTTCTTTATTGCAATTAAAAAGAAAACAACACATTATTAAAAATACAAACGGTTTTAAGTTTTTAACCAAGATCATTAGGATAATTTTATTAAATGTTTTGTAATTCTAGCTGAGGCAATTTTTGATGCAACAACACCTAAAATAGAAATAGTTAAAAACACGATAATGAAGTTTTCAAGCTTAATAGTTATTGGGTAAGCCAAGGTAGGAGTTATCATTACTAGGCTAAAAGCTTTTTGAAGCCCTGCAATTATTAATGCTAAAATTAGCCCTATAATTCCGCCAACAATACTCATTAAACTACCTTGGTAGAAAAATATTTTTCTAATATCTTTTACTGTTGCACCAATATTAAATAATGTGTTTAAGCTTTGTTTTTTATCTAGCATCATCATAATTAACGAGCCAATAACATTAAAAAAGGCAATTATTAGTACTAAAGTAAAAATAAGATAAACGGCTAAGTTTTCGGTATTTAACATTTTATAAAGTGCATCATTTAGTTGAACACGGTTTTTTAAAATTACTTTATTACCTAAAATGGATTGGATGTTTTTTTTGGCCTCAGCTTCGTTTACTCCAGCTTTAAGTTTAAATTCTATAGATGTAATTTGATTGGGTTTATAATTTAATAAGTTTTTAGCCAAATCAATTGGAGCATAAACATAGGTATCGTTTAAATCTTCATTTATAAAAAACACACCAACATTTATGGCATGAATACTATTAAATGCTTTTTTTGTTGATGTAATTTGCCCTTTTCCTGGTTTTGGAACGTATACATTTAAAGGTTTGGTGAAATTTAAAATGCCTAACGATAAACTATTAGAAATGCCCCAACCCACAACAAGCTGATTGGATTTTTGCTCAAGCCAATTACCATGGTCTAGTGTCGAGTCAATAGCTACAACGTTCTGGAAACTCTCATCAACTCCTTTTAAAATGGCAAGCGTATTTTTGTCTTCAGAAGCTATAAAAACACGTTCTTCTATAATTTTAGAATATTGAGCTATATCTTTTAAGTTGTTTAATTTTTCGGTTTCGTTATCAGTTAAAACAAACGATTTTCCTAAAGAGGTTATGGCTTTTAAATCGGGGTCGACTTGGCTTGAAAATTTTAATGTAAAATCTTTTAAGCCAGCAAAGCCAGAAAGTACAATAAATAAAGAGGCCGAGCCTAAAACAACACCAATTAAGGCAATGTTGGTAATAAAGTTAATAGCATTGTTAGAGCTTTTAGAGCGTAAATAACGTTTTGCTATGTGTAAAGGAAAATTCAAGAAAAGGGTTAAGATTTTTTTCTTTTATCTAAAATCGAAGGGTCTTTTATGGGGTTTTCTTCCCCTTTTAAAGATTTTTCAATCTGGTCAATATACTCAAGAGAGTCATCAATAAAAAACTCAAGGTTTGGCATTCTACGCAATTGGTTTTTAGTTCGTTGTGCTAATTCATGACGAATTAAAGGTGTATTAGATTTTATACCTTCAAGTAGTTCTTTACCTTTATTATTAGGGAAAATACTTAAATAAACTTTTGCAACACCTAAATCTACAGTAACTTTAACTTTGGTTACCGAAATTAAAATGCCACGCATACCACCTTGTGTGGCTGCGCTTTGTAAAACATCTGCTAAATCGGCTTGTAAAACAGATCCTATTTTTTTTTGTCTTTGACTTTCCTCTACGTTACTCATGTTTAATACCTAATTAATAAGGTTTAGAATGCAAAAATAACGGATATTTAAAGATTATGTTACTTTTAAGTGCGATTTTCGTATTTTGATTTGTAATTAGACTTAATAAGTAAGATGATTTCATTTTTTAAATGAAGAAAAAACAGAATAAATGATGAATAAAATAGAACATATAGGAATAGCTGTTAAAAATTTAAAAGAATCTAACCATTTGTTCGCTAAACTTTTTGGAGAACCTCATTATAAGGTCGAGAAAGTTAAAAGTGAAGGTGTAAATACATCATTTTTTAAAATAGGTGAAAATAAAATTGAATTATTAGAAGCTACAAAAGAAGATAGCCCAATTGCAAAATTTATTGATAAAAAAGGAGAAGGTATACATCATATTGCTTTTGATGTTGATGATATAGAGTCTGAAATTAAGCGACTTAAGCAAGAAGGTTTTAAGGTGTTAAACGAAAAGCCAAAGCAAGGAGCCGACAATAAATTGGTAGCTTTTTTACACCCCAAATCATCAAACGGAGTTTTAATTGAGCTTTGCCAAGAGATAAAGAAATAATTTTTCTTGTAGAGTTACAAAATAAGTAGTAATATTGCACTCCAATTTCGGTCCTATAGCTCAGTTGGTTAGAGCACCTGACTCATAATCAGGTGGTCCATGGTTCGAGTCCATGTGGGACCACTTCTAGAAATTGCAAAAGCCTTCAAGAAATTGAAGGCTTTTTTTGTTTTTTTTGCTTTTATATGTTGTTTAGGCTAAAATTTTTTTTAATTCTAAAATAGAATCAAAAATATAAGTTGGGTTAGCGGTTTTTAATTGATTTCTTGTGTGAGCTCCTGTAGTAACACCAATAGTAACACCACAAGATGCATTTTTACCTTCTTCTATATCGATAATTGAATCTCCAACTTTTAATACGTTTTCTGTATTTGCTATGTTTAAATCTTTCATTGCTTTATAAATCATATCTGGATGTGGCCTGCCTTTATCTACATCAGAGGCTGTAATTAGTGTGTCGTAATGATAGCCTTGTTTCCAATTTAATTTATTTAATAAAGTATTAGCTACTGCGCTATTGTAGCCAGTATTTAGAGCTATTTTAATTTCGGCTTTTTTTAGTAATGTAAAAAGTTGTTCTACGCCATGGCAAGGGGATACCTCTAAGTTTATGTATGCTAAATTTAAAAGAGTTTTAAAATCTTCAAAAATATTTATTGAAGAATAGTTTTTTTTATCTAAACTTTCTAAGTTGTTTAGGATATCTTTAATGGCTTGGTGTTTTTCTTTTCCAGCTCCATGCTTTAAAACAAAATCTAAGGAAACATTAGCGCCAGCATTATTTATGGCTTTTTGCAGTGTTTTGTACACTACATTGTTTTCGTTAACGGTTGTGCCTGCCATATCGAACACGACAAGTTTTATGCTTGTTTTCATTTTTATTATTTTAATTATTTGTTTGTATGCCGACTCTATATACAGGTTTATTGTCGGCGAAATTAAAAGCATTATCTAGCTCTTCTATTGTAAATTCTTTATTTACTAAACTTTCAAATGGATATTTATCTTTATTTTTTGATAAAAAGTTTATGGCTTGAGCTAAATCATTATGAGTGTAGTTGTGCAAGCCTTTAATAGTTAGTATGTTTCTAACTATATTTTCTGCATTAATAGATATGTTACGTTGCGAATATACAGATCCAACTAAAACACAAGTACCGCCTATATTTAGCATGTTAATACTGTTTTCTATAGCAGATGGTACTCCGCTAGTTTCGATAATAACATCTATACCTCCAAATTCTTTTTGTATTTTTATTAGCAAGTCTTGGTTTTCGTTTGCATTTAAGCTTAAATCTGCACCAAATAATTTACTTTTTTTAAGTCTGCTGTCATTAATGTCCATTGTAAAAACAGTATTTGCACCAGCTTCTTTTGCCATGGCACAAGCCGATAATCCAAGCATGCCGGCTCCACTTATCAATACGTTTTTGTTTTTTAGATTTTCTGCTAAACGTATTGCGCCAGCTATAGTTGCATGAGAGCAGTTTAAAGGTGCTGCTTCTTTTTGGGTTAGGTTGGTAGGTATTTTAAATAATGTAGATCCGTTTTTTAGGTGGCAGTGTGTTGCAAATCCGCCGCTTAGTTTGTGATTTTCATTTATTTCTTCATGTCCGTATTTAAAGAGGTCTTTTGATTTTTGAGGAATCCCTTGTTTGGCTAAAGGGTCATTACTGTCGTGAGCATATACAGACCAAGTAATTTGGTCTCCTATTTTTAAAGCTTCACCATAATAATCTCTTATTCCTTTTTCTGGAATCTCAACGACAGTACCAATTATTTCGTGACCTAATATGCTATGGTTATGTGAGCATCGTCTGCCGTAAAACGTGTGTAAATCGCTGGTACATATTGTTGCATAATCTACTTTAACAAGCGTTTCTCCAGATTTTAGTTTTGGTAAGTCAATAGGTGTTAAAGAAAAAGGTTTGCCTACTTTTTCAAAAACCATAGCTTTTGCTTTGTTGTGTAACATGTAGTGTTTTTATTGTTCGGTTATAAAATAGATAACTAGTAAAACAGATTCGGTATCTAAATTGTTTTCAGGCACATGAGGAATTCGTCCATCAAAATAAAGAGAATCGCCTTCTTTTAAGTTAAATGTTTTGTTCTCTAGCTTGTATTTAATATCGCCTTTTATTAAAAAAATATATTCGTAACCATCTGTAGTTACCATATTTCGTTTTGCATTTTTAGATAGTGTAAGCATAGACACTTCTAAAGAGACACCTTTTAGATTCTGGGTTAAAACGGTTTCGTATTTAAAGCCAATGGAGTCTTCTTTGGTTGTTTCTTGGTAATTTTCTCTTTTGTTAAATATATATCCTGGAAAATCTTCCTCTTTACCAATATCTTCAAAAAAGACATTTAAATCTACATCAAGAGGTTTAAGTATTTGAAGTAATGTGGGGAATGTTGGAAACACTCGGCCATTTTCAATTTTAGAAAGCATTGCTATGCTTACTTTTGTTTTTTCAGATAACTCGCCTAATTTCCAGCCTTTAAGAGATCTTAGTTCTCTTATTTTAGCTCCTATCCAAGCAACTTCGTATTTACCATCTGTCATAATTTTTAATTTTTTACAAAGATATATTTTCTTATAAAGAAAAAAAGCAAAAAACTATTTTTTTCTCAAAAGGAAATTTTTTTTACTCAATGGAAAATAATTAACGGTAAGTTTACATTAATTTAACTATTTGTGATGGTTGTGCATATATATTTGCCACGTTTAATTTTCTAATTAAGAAAAAAATGAAGTTTGGTTTACCTTTAATAAGTAATAAAAAATGGGCGCAGAGCTTTTGTCTTATGCTTGCGGCTTTTTTGTGTTACACAGGAATGTATGCTGTTAGAAAGTCTTTTTTGGCGGGTCAGTACAATAATTTAGATTTGGGCTTTAACTCGGACCCTAAAACGATTCTTGTGATAAGTCAAGTTTTAGGGTATATGATTTCAAAGTTTTTTGGTATTAAAATGGTGTCAGAAATGAACCGTAATACAAGAACAAAATGGTTAATAGCTTTAGTTTCTTTTGGTTTATTGATGCTTTTTGTGTTTTCTATTTTACCAGATAGGTTTAAAATAATAGCATTGTTTTTAAACGGCATGCCTTTAGGGATGGTTTTTGGTATTGTTCTTTCTTATTTGGAGGGCAGAAGAAATACAGAGTTGCTTGCTGCAGCTTTAAGCGCAACATTTATTTTTTCTACAGGTTTGGTTAAGACGGTAGGTATTGTTTTAATGCAAGAGTATGGGGTTACTGAAAATGCTATGCCTTTTGCTACTGGGCTTTTATTTTTTCCAATATTTATTTTCTCTGTTTGGGTATTAAATAAGTCTAAAAATCCCGATGCAGTAGATATTGCTGAAAGAGCAGAACGAATACCAATGGATGCTTGTAAAAGGAAAGATTTTCTTAGAAAGCATGGCTTAGGGTATGTTAGCTTGGTGTTAATTTATATTTTTTTAACAATAGTTAGAGATTTTCGAGACAATTTTATAGTCGATTTTTGGTCGGAATTAGGGTATTCAGAAAAACCAGAACTTATAACTTATACAGAGATACCTGTGGCTGTAATTGTACTTGTTGTAGCGGCCTTGGCTATACTTATTAGAAAAAATAAAGCTGCATTTAATTACGGAATGATTTTAACCTTGTGCGGAGCAGTTTTTATGCTTTTATCTACATTTTTATTTAAAAGAAGTTTGTTGTCTCCAGTAGTATGGATAATAAGCACAGGTGTTGGCGTTTATCTTCCGTATATATTATTTCATTGCTTGCTTTTTGAAAGGTTAATAGCCTTACTAAAATACACAGGAAATGTAGGTTTTTTATTTTACACAGCAGACGCTTTAGGGTATTTAGGTAGTGTTGTAGTACTTTTTTCAAAAGAGCTTATGAACTTTAAAGGTGCTTGGGTAAGCTTTTTTGTTTCACTTAATTTCATTTCGGCACTACTCATTATCATTTTCACACTACTAAGTATAATATATTTTAATAATAAAATTTCATCCATAAAATTAAAACAACCAATTACACAATGAAAACAAAATTAATTCTCTCGTTATTTTTGATAGCAATAATCAATTTTATTAACGCCCAAACTGGAGTAGTCAAGGGTGTTGTTCAAGATTCGTATGATGTGTTACCTTATGCAACAGTACATTTAAAAGAAACCGCAAGTCTAGGAAGCACAACAGATTTAAAAGGTTTTTTCGAAATCCTTAATGTTCCTAACGGTAAACATATTGTAGTGGTTTCTTATTTAGGTTACGAGTCTCAAGAAATTGAAGTAAGTATTGAAGAAAATAGTAGTATAGATTTAGGGAAAATTATACTAATTGCTTCTAGTGAGCAGTTAAATGAAGTGGTATTAAAATCGTCAATAAAACATGGTCAGCAGCGAGCTGTTAATATGAGAAAAGCAGCACCATCAATTATGGAGGTTGCTAGTAGTAATTTAATTGGAAAATTACCTGATTTTAATGCTGCTGAAGCTGTACAAAGAATGCCAGGGGTAAGTATAGAAAGAGATCAAGGTGAAGGTCGATATGTTACTGTTAGAGGTACGCCTACGCAATGGAGTTCAAACACTTTAAACGGCGACCGTTTGCCATCAGCTAAAACTTCTGGAGACCTTTTAGGAGATAGAACCGTTCCTTTAGATGTTTTTCCTTCAGATTTTATACAGTACTTACAGGTAGTTAAAGCAATTACTCCAGATTATGAGGGTGATGCTATTGGAGGAACAATTAATTTTATAACACGTACATCTCCTGAAAAAGAAACATTAAACCTAAATTTATCGGGAGCTTACAACGATAAATCGCAAAAATCTGGGTATGCAGCAACTGCTGTTTATGGTAATAGGCTTTTTAATAATAAATTTGGGTTTATGGCTATGGCTACTAGAAATCGTAGACCATATGGAACAGATAATTATGAGGTTGTTTACGGTAATGAATTTAACAACGTTAGAGAGTTAGATATAAGGCATTATGATGGTGTTAAAACAACTGATGGATTTAACATTGGTATGGATTATCGAATAGGAGATAATACAACAGTTTTTGCACGCGGGCTTTACAATCGTTTAGAAGATAATGAGCGCAATAGAAAGGTAGAGTACTTCTTTGATAAAACCTCAAATAATGCACAAATGCGTTGGAATGCGGTCGATTATCTTTTTAGAACTTACGGAGGAGAACTTGGCTTAGAGACTAAATTGTCAAGTAAATTAAAAGCCGATTTTAAATTGTCTGCATACAAAGCCTTTGCAGGTTATGACGGTCCTAATAGTGTTGCAGATTCATTATCTGGATATTACTACGCTAATTTTAGACAAACCGTAGAGTTTGATGGTTTAGAAGATGTAGTTGATGGCGATGGTAACACGCAACAATTAAAGTTTTTAAGAGGAGATGGGCCTAATCCATCTAGCGGCGATGCTTATGATAATATTCAGCCACATTTTGCAAATGGAGATTTAGATCCAGATCTTTTTAAATTACAGAGATATGTAGTGTCTATTAGAAACGTAGAAGATAAAGATTTTGTTGGTCAAACAAATTTTACGTACACACCTTCATCTAAATTAGAATTTAAGTTTGGAGCTAAATTAAGAAGTAAAAAGAGTTCGTATGATAGAGCTTATGCGACTTTTACTCCAGAAAACGACGCCTATTTTACCGATTTTGAAAGAGAAGCATTTCCAAACAACAGCGATTTTCTTTCAGAAATAGGATCGCCTTATTCGCAACCTGTTTTTTTATGGGACATTCCAACAGAAGAATCTATATCAGACCCATATGGAAATTCAGTTGCAGGAAACTCGATTGTTTTAGGTTATAGAAACAAAAACAATTCTGTTTATGCAACCAATAGTTATGAAGCTACAGAAAACCATATTGCAGGTTATGCAATGGGAACATGGAAGTTAAACTCAAAATGGACTATAATTCCAGGTATTCGATATGAAAATACATCGAGTGATATAAAATCAGGAACTTATAATAGAACTACAGGCGAAGTTGGTTCTATTTCGGCAAAAAAAGATTATCCTGCTATTTTGCCAATGTTGCATTTAAGTTATAAACCTTCTAACGATTTTGATATTAGAGCAGCCTTTACGCGTACTTTTGCTAGGCAGGCATTTAATCAAATTGCACCTTTTGAAGATATTAACGAAAATAGTCTTTCAATAACACGAGGCAACCCTAATCTTAATCCTACGTTTGCTACAAATTACGATCTTATGGCTTCCAAATATTTTGGAAAGGCCAATTATTTGTCGGCCGGTCTTTTTTATAAAGATATTAAAGATATTGTATACACGAGATCTTCAGAAGAGCAGCTTACTTTAAACGGAGCTCAAGAAACTTTTAGAGTAAATACTTTTGATAACTCTGAAACAGCATATCTTATGGGAGCAGAAATAACTTGGGCGCAACAGTTAGATTTTCTTCCCGGAGCTTTAAATGGTTTGGGGTATTCTTTAAATTACACCTATACAAAATCTGAAACATCATTAGAGGAGCGAGGCGAAAAAATTCCGTTAGTAAATCAATCTCCAAACATTTTAAATGCAGCAGTATTTTATGAGAAGTATGGCTTATCATTTAGATTGGCAGGTAATTATAGAGATGCTTTTCTTTGGCAGCTTAGAAACTCTAAAGAGCAAGATCGTTATCAAGGAAAAGATTTTCAGTTAGATTTAAACGCGTCTTATACATTTCCAAATAATCGCGTTACAATTTTTACACAAATGAATAACTTAACAAACCAAAAATTATTATACTATAGAGGCAACCCCGAAAGACCAGAGCAAACTGAATTCTTTTCTTTCAGAGCACGTTTAGGTGTTAGTTATAGTTTTTAATTTAATTAAAATAACAATTCATGAAAAGTAAAACGTTTTTCTTTGTTGTAGCTTGTTTGTTAATAATTTTATTTCAAATAGGATGTGGTAATAAAAATAGTTCAGAAAAAATAGAGTCTTTTCCTTTTGGAGTCGCTTCTGGAGCCCCAGAACCTAATAGTGTTTTAATTTGGACTAAAACAACATCAAATTATTCTAATAAAAAAGTACATTGGCAAGTAAGTAAGGATAGTCTTTTTAATAATGTGATTAAAGAGGGTTACCAAACATCTAATGCAGAAAACGATTTTACTATTAAAACTAAAGTGGACGGTTTAGAGCCGTCCACTTTTTATTATTATCGCTTTTTTATTGATAAGAAAGCATCATCAACATTGGGTAGGACAAAAACACTTCCTGGCGAAGAAGAGGATATAAAAAGTTTTAATATCGCTTTGGTTAACTGTAATAATTTTCAAGATGGTTATTTTAATGCATTTGAAGCGTTGAGTAGAAGAAATGACATAGATTTAGTTATTCATTTAGGAGATTATATTTATGAGTATCAAGCAGGAAGATATGCAGATACCACGCTTTTAGATAGGAAGCATAAGCCAGCACACGAAATAGTTTCTTTAAATGACTATAGAATGCGTTATGCCCAATATAGATCAGAAAAAGAATTTCAAAAAGTACATGCAAAATTTCCTTTCCTTTTTATATGGGATGATCATGAATTTGCAAATGATGCTTATGTAAAAGGAGCAAAAAACCACAATAATAATGAAGGTGTTTGGCAAGATAGGCAGGCCAATGCTATTAAAGCATATATGGAGTGGATGCCAATTTATAAATCACCAGAAAAAAATCCGCCACATCAAATTCAAATAGGTAAATTAATTGATTTGCTATTGTTAGAAGAAAGGGCAAGTGCACGTACTAAACAAATAAATCCATGCGAGTTAGATACTACTCAGGTTATTAACCATACGCTTCTAGGGAAAAAACAAATAAATACGCTAGTTAATGTTATAGAGAATAGTAGCAAAAAGTGGACAGTAATAGCAAACCAAGTGCCTTTTACAGGCTATAGTAAGGTGGACTCACTATTCTCATTAAAATACCAAGATTGGTGGTTGGGTTATCCTAAAGACAGAAACCAGGTTATTGAAGCTTTTAAGAAAGCTAAAAATAAGCCTATTATTCTAACAGGAGATCATCATCGGTCATTTATAATGTCGCTACATCAAGATAAGTTAAACCCTTGTAAGCCAAAATATATAACAGGATATAAAGAAAAACCGTTAGCTTGGGAGGTTATGGTGCCTAGTGTTACTTCTAAAAACCATGATGCTTATCCAGATAGTATTGTAAATAAGTATGTAAATAAGTTAGTAAATAGCAAGTATAATCCGCATATAAAATTTGCAGATTTAAACAGTCACGGCTTTACTATTATGCATTTTTATCAAGATAGAGCTCAGGCAGAATATGTTTTTATGGAAACCGTAAAAGAAAAAAACAAAGCTATAAAGCAAGTTGCAACTTTCGAATTAGAATATTAAAAAGTTAGAATTATGAATATTTTTAAAAACACATGCTTTTTTGTTATTATAATGATGTTTGTTGCTTGTAATAAAGATGACTTCTATTTTGAAGCAGAATCAAGCTTAAACACAAAAGAACAAATACATGCTAGTGCAGATACAGACGAAAGCAACTCAAAAATAATTAATTATAAAGAAGTTTCTGAAGCCAAAACTAAAGTTGCAAGTAGGGTTTCTAGCAGTAAAAGTATTGGATCTAGTCATGTAAAAATTTATTCAAGAAACATTGGCGATCAAGAGAACCATGTGGTATTTAAATATGGCGATTTAATTAATAGAGCTATTAGTTATAAAGAAAATAACCCAAATAAAAATGTTAATATAAAGTTTGCAGTCTATAAAATTGGAGAAAAATCTTATGTTGTGTTTGATCCAAATGATACTAAATACGGAGGTGTATATGGAAATGACGAGGCGGGTTCTGCTTCAGAGAAATTAATTTTCTCATTAGTTAAAGCAGCTAGAAGAAAGGTTAATGTTGATTTTATATATCATAAAGATAATCTAGATAATAGTAATGCATGTAAAGCAGATAGAAGTGATAATGTTTGGAATTATTTAACAAGTAGAATTGAGGCTACAGACTCAACCGATGTCGGTGTGGTTGGAGAAAGAGAGTTGGTAAGCGATTATCTTTCTGTAACTAGAATGGATTGGGAGTACGCAGCTCATGAGCAAATGCATAGCAAGTTTATGACTGTTAGTCATTATGATGATGGTGGTAGTGGAAAATTTAATACCGTTTATGTTTCTACAAGTAATGTAGGTGATCATGTTGGGGCTATTCCTTATAAGAAAGATTGGGTACATTCAGGAACTCTAATAAACGAAAACATAGGGCTTTATAATGCACATAATAATTATTTTGATATTATAAAAAATAATTACACATCTCATAGTTCTTTTGTAAACGCAGTTAGGGCAGAGCATGCCTCTAATGGCCTTAATTACCATGATAGTAATTTTAGTGCTTACTTCTTTCCAATTCCATTATCTCCCAACGGAAATTATAATCCGAATTTAGATGATTGGGATACCTCTAATGCTACAGGCTGGGATACTCAATTTAATCCTTTTGCAAGATATACAGATTCCTTAAGTAATTCAAGAAATGGAGGACGTTACATAAAAGGAAACATTTACCATATGAAATGGGATAATTTAACTAAAACCTTTAGAGATAAATTAAAGAACGAATATGATAATAGAAATACAGCGCACACAACAAGTTTTAAGTTTTTAGTTAGTATTAATAGTAATGCCGATGATGATACATCTAATAACACAACACAGCCAAGTAAATGTAAATCTTACTCAGATAGTTATGGTGAAGGTATACAAAAGTTGAAAAATGAGTTTGTTGGTACAAATGCAATAATAAGAAATCAAAATATCAATGAGGTAGATACTTTAAAATTAACAGGAGTAAAAACACATTCAAAAGATATGATTTTTGCTTTTAGTCAATATTCAAGATATGCTTCCATAACAGGTTCAACAAATTTTAAATTAGATGCTGTAACTTCAAAAGCTAATCACGCATTGGTTATTAAAGAGTATACAACTGCCCATCCTATTTATAATGAATTTAAGTATATTTTCGAGTATCAATTTTAAACTAAGAAAGCTTCTTTTTTTATAATTTATTTGTAAACAAAACGTTATAACAAATGTTTACTTATACATTTTTATTTCTCCTGTTATTCAGATTTATATATATTTGTTTTAATAAAATAAAAGTAAGTGGTTAATTTTTAAAAATAAGTTGATAAAGAGCCAATTTTAACAAATGTTTATCGAAATATGCTAAAATTGCATTTTGTCGATAGTTTTTAACGTTTCGTAGATGTTTTTTGTAGCAAAAAAGCATAATTATTTTGTTAACCCGCTTTTTTTTATACATTTGTGTACACATGACAATACAAAATAAAAGAATAATTGCCTCAATCTTATTTGTATTAATAAGTTTTGTATGTGCAGCTCAAACACTACCTGAGCCACCACCTCCAGGTCCACCACCACCACCAGGTTTCCCTATTGATGGAGGTATTTTAGCTGGAGTAATGTTTGCGTTGTTTTACGGCATTAAAAAACTTGTATTTTCTAAGCAAAACCGCTAAGCTATTTATTTAAATCTACAAGTTTAGCCACGTATTTTCCTAAAACATCAAATTCTAAATTAACTAGAGTGCCAATTTTAAAACTATTAAAATTAGTATGCTCGTAGGTATAAGGAATAATAGCTACACTAAAGCTGTCTTTTTTCGAGTTTACAACAGTTAAACTTGTTCCGTTTACAGTTATAGATCCTTTTTCAATGGTTATATTGTTTAAAGCACTATCATAACTAAAAGTAAATATCCAGCTACCATTTTCTTCTTTTATATTAATGCATTTAGCAGTTTGATCAACATGGCCTTGTACAATATGCCCGTCAAGCCTGTCTCCTAATTTCATGGCGCGTTCTAAATTTACTTTATCGTGCACTTGTAGCGAAGCAAGGTTTGTTTTGTTTAAAGTTTCTTTTATTGCTGTTACAGTATATTGGTCGTTATTTATTTTAACAACAGTTAAACATACACCATTATGAGATACACTTTGGTCTATTTTCAACTCAGAAGTTATCGAGCTTTTAATTGATATATGAAGATTATCTAATTCGGTTTCTAAGTTTGTAACTACTCCAATATCTTCAATAATTCCAGTAAACATAGTATTGTTTGTTTATTTGGTTAAATTTGCGGTTATATATAGAATTTCAAAATTACAAACAAAAGTTGTCATTTTTAATGAAGCAAGAAGAAAATATAATTGTAGGAATATCAATAGGAGATTTAAATGGAATAGGAAGCGAGATTGTTTTAAAAGTTTTTGAAGACAATAGGTTTTTAGATTTTTGTACGCCCGTAATTTTTGCATCGGCTAAATCTATGACTTTCTTTAAATCGCACTTTAAATCTCAAATTAATTTTCATGTTATAAATAACTTAAATCAAATTTCTCATAACAAAGTTAATGTGTTTAATTGCTGGAATGAACCAGTAAAGATAGAATTTGGTAAAGAAGACCCTAAAATTGGAAGTTTTGCTATAAAATCTTTAGAGTTTGCCACTAAAGCCCTAAAAGAAAATGCAATACACGCTTTAGTTACAGCGCCAATAAATAAGCATAATATTCAATCAGAAAAATTTAAATTTCCTGGTCATACAGATTATTTAGCAACAGAGTTAGAAGGAGAAAGTTTAATGTTTATGATAACCGATACGCTAAGAATAGGCTTATTTACAGACCATGTGCCAGTAAAAGACGTTTCAACACATATAACACCCGAATTAATAGAACAAAAAATTAATACAGTTTACAATTCGTTAAAAAAGGATTTTAAAATAGAACGCCCAAAAATAGCAGTACTAGGAATAAACCCACATACTGGCGATAATGGTGTAATTGGTAGTGAAGATGATGAGGTTTTAAGACCAACATTAAAAAAAATAAAAGAAACCGGTAAACTTGTATTTGGTCCTTACGCGGCCGATAGTTTTTTTGGATCTAATAATTATAAAAACTTCGACGCCATTATTGCATCATATCACGATCAAGGCTTAATACCTTTTAAAACCCTTTCATTTGGTCAAGGCGTTAACTATACTGCGGGTTTAAATAAAGTAAGAACCTCGCCAGATCATGGAACGGCCTATGAAATAGCAGGAAAGGGAATTGCAGACGAAAATTCTTTTAAAGAAGCCATTTTTAGCGCTATTAAAATATATAAAAACAGAATGAGTTATGAACAACTCACATCAAATCCTTTAAAAAAAGCACCTCGAAAAGCACATCGTTAATTGGTTGATTGTTAGTTAAAACATCAAGAAAAACAATGTTTAAAAAACAGAACAAAAAAAATGTTAATAACTTCTGTTAGGTAAATAAAAATTTATATATTTGCAGGCTCAAAATAGATGCGGTTATGAAGCTATTAAAAGAGTTTACAATCCCATTTGTAGGATTAAAAATAGGAAAACATCATTTTGAGTACGAAGTTAAGAAACCGTTCTTTGAACATTTTGAGTATGATGATTTTAATGATGTAAGTATAAATGTTAATCTTGAATTAGAAAAAAAGACAACATTTTTAGAATTACATTTTAAAATATCTGGATGGGTTAACATTAATTGCGATTTAACAAACGAACCCTATAATCAACCCATTGAAAATGAGTTTGATTTAGTAGTTAAGTTTGGTGACGAATATAACGATGAAAATATAGATATATTAATTATACCTCATGGCGAGTACGAAATTAATATTCAACAATATGTTTACGAATTAATAGTATTAGCAGTACCTATAAAAAGGGTGCATCCAGGAATTGAAGACGGCACATTAAACTCGGGAATACTTAAAAAATTAGAAGAATTAAGCCCAAAGCTTAAAGACAAAAAAGACAAAGAGGAGGATATAGACCCTCGTTGGAATACATTAAAGAAATTATTAACGGATAAATAAAAATATAAAATGGCACATCCTAAAAGAAAAATCTCGAAAACAAGAAGAGATAAGAGAAGAACACATTACAAAGCAACTGCGCCACAGATTGCTACATGCCCAACAACAGGAGAGGCTCATTTATACCACAGAGCTCACTGGCATGAAGGGAAGTTATATTACAGAGGTCAAGTATTAATTGACAACTCGGAAGAAGTAGAAAACGTAGCATAATTTATTATGCTAAAAAATATAAAACGCTCATTTATGAGCGTTTTTTTTTATGAAATACTTTTTCTAATTAACAAAATCACGTAATTTGTATATTATTAGACCAAAATTTAGTAGTTTTCCTAAAAAATTGAGCATTTTTGTTCTAAATTTTAGATTTTTGGTCAAACAAACTATAAAGGTATGAGTAAAATCTCAGCAGCCATTACAGCTGTAGGCGCATACGTGCCAGAATATGTATTAACCAATCAAATTCTTGAAACAATGGTTGATACAAATGACGAATGGATTACCACTAGAACAGGAATCAAAGAACGTCGAATCTTAAAAGAGGATGGAAAAGGCACATCTTATTTAGCCATAAAAGCAGCCCAAGATCTTATAAATAAAAAAGGCATAGACCCTAAAGATATCGAGTTAGTAATTGTAGCAACAGCAACACCAGACATGAAAGCAGCCTCAACAGCTTCTTATACAGCGTCTAAAATTGGTGCAACAAATGCTTTTTCTTTCGATATGGATGCCGCATGTTCAAGTTTTTTATTTGGCATGTCTGTAGCTTCAACCTATATAGAGTCTGGCCGATATAAAAATGTACTTCTTATTGGTGCAGATAAAATGTCGTCTATCATTAATTATAAAGATAGAGCAACATGTATTATTTTTGGTGACGGAGCCGGAGCTGTATTATTCGAACCAAATGAAGAAAATTTTGGGCTTCAAGACGAATACTTACGAAGTGATGGTACTGGTAGAGAATTTTTACAAGCTACTTACGGAGGTTCGGCACATGCAATGACGGCCGAAGCCTTAGCAAATGGAGGGCATTATGCCTTTCAAGAAGGACGAACAGTATTTAAAAACGCTGTTTTTAATATGGCCGATGCCGCTGTTAAAATATTAGAACGAAATAATCTAACAAAAGATACCGTTAATTGGTTAGCTGCACATCAAGCAAACAAACGTATTATTGATGCAACAGCACAACGTATAGAGTTAGACGAAAATAAGGTAATGATGAATATTCATAAATACGGAAACACAACATCTGCCACATTACCATTGCTTTTAAATGATTACGAAAAGCAACTTAAAAAAGGAGATAATATCATATTTGCCGCTTTTGGTGGCGGATTTAATTGGGGAGCCTCATATTTAAAATGGGCATATAATTCAAAATAACTAACCACTAACTAATTAGTAATATTATGGACGTAAAAGAGATTCAAAACTTAATTAAGTTTGTAGCCAAATCTGGCGCAAGCGAGGTTAAATTAGAAATGGACGATATAAAAATCACCATTAAAACAGGATCAGATTCAGATACAACAATTGTACATCAAGTTCCTGCCACTCAAATACCACAACAAGTTATGGCAGCAGCACCCGCTGTTGAAGTAGCAGCACCCGCTGCAACACCAGCCGCTCCTGCAGCACCAGCATCAGACGATTCAAAATATATCACAATAAAATCGCCAATAATTGGTACATTTTATAGAAAACCATCACCAGATAAACCTTTATTTGTTGAAGTAGGACAAACTATTGCCGAAGGTGATGTACTTTGTATTATTGAAGCCATGAAACTATTTAACGAAATAGAATCAGAAGTTTCAGGAAAAATAGTAAAAATATTAGTTGACGATTCTTCTCCTGTAGAGTTCGACCAACCATTATTTTTAGTAGACCCATCTTAATTTTAGATTATTAGAGGCGTTGGTTATTAGGTGTTTATATATCTAATAATTCAATAATCAAAATAATCCAATTTTCTAATTTTCTAATACAAGAAAGATGTTTAAAAAAATATTAATAGCCAACAGAGGAGAAATAGCACTACGTGTTATTAGAACCTGTAAAGAAATGGGCATTAAAACGGTTGCAGTATATTCAACTGCAGATGCAGAAAGCCTACATGTTAAGTTTGCAGACGAAGCCGTTTGTATAGGACCAGCTGCAAGTAGCGAGTCCTATTTAAAAATGTCTAATATCATATCGGCAGCAGAAATTACTAATTCTGATGCCATTCATCCAGGATATGGATTTTTATCAGAAAACGCAAAATTTTCAAAAATTTGTGAAGAACACGGTATTAAATTTATAGGTGCTTCTCCAGAAATGATTGACAAAATGGGTGATAAAGCCAATGCAAAAGAAACCATGAAAGCCGCAGGCGTACCATGTGTTCCAGGAAGCGATGGTGTTATTAAAGATTTTGAAGAGTGCGAAAAATTAGCCATAGAAACAGGTTACCCTGTAATGCTAAAAGCATCTGCCGGAGGTGGAGGTAAAGGTATGCGTGGTGTTTTTAAACCCGAAGACCTTAAAGCCGCTTGGGATTCTGCAAGACAAGAATCTAAAGCCGCATTTGGTAATGACGATATGTATATGGAAAAACTTATTGAAGAGCCAAGACATATCGAAATTCAAATTGTAGGCGATTCAAATGGAAAAGCCTGTCACCTATCAGAAAGAGATTGCTCGGTTCAGCGTCGCCACCAAAAACTTACCGAAGAAGTGCCATCACCATTTATGACAAGCGCACTACGTAAAAAAATGGGCGAAGCTGCTGTAAAAGCTGCAGAATATATAAAGTACGAAGGTGCAGGAACTGTAGAGTTTCTAGTAGATAAACACCGTAATTTCTACTTCATGGAAATGAATACACGTATTCAAGTAGAGCACCCAATAACAGAACAAGTTATAGATTTCGACTTAATACGAGAGCAAATTCTTGTAGCCGCAGGCGTGCCAATTTCAGGTAAAAACTACATACCAAAATTACACTCTATAGAATGTAGAATTAATGCCGAAGACCCATACAATGGATTTAGGCCATCACCAGGAGTAATAACCACATTACACGCTCCAGGAGGCCATGGTGTACGTTTAGATACGCATGTTTATGCAGGTTATGCCATTCCGCCTAACTACGATTCTATGATTGCAAAGTTAATAACAACAGCGCAAACCAGAGAAGAAGCCATAAATAAAATGAAACGAGCCCTAGACGAGTTTGTAATAGAAGGCATAAAAACCACTATTCCGTTCCACAGGCAACTTATGGATCATCCAGACTATTTAACAGGTAATTATACCACTAAATTTATGGAAGACTTTGTTATGCAAAAACAAGTTGAAGAATAAAAAATTAAAACTCCGGAAATTATTTTCGGAGTTTTTTTTATGGCGTTACCACAAGGGTCGGGCTTTTCGCTAGTCGCTTTTTTGTGTTGCATAAGCGCAACAACACAAAAAGAGCTTCAACAATAGCTACAATCCCTAACGCAAGCCAAAACATTAATTAAAAACCCTAACTTAGCTTCATGAATTTTTCGTATTGGGAAATAAAATCATGGCTATCAAATGTAGATTTTTGCATTGTTGGTAGCGGCATTGTAGGGCTTAATTGCGCGCTTCAATTAAAAGAAAAACACCCAAAATCTAAAATATTAATACTCGAAAAAGGAACCTTACCACAAGGTGCAAGTACAAAAAATGCAGGATTTGCATGTTTTGGAAGCCTAAGCGAAATACTACAAGATCTTAAAACACATTCTGAAAATGACGTTCTTCAGCTCATAAAAAAACGAGTTAATGGCTTACAATTATTAAGAAACAACTTAGGAGACAAACAAATTAATTACCAGCAATTAGGAGGCTACGAGCTGTTTTTAAAGAATGATAACCATTTGTTTGAAAACTGTATTTCACAAAAAGAAAAAATAAACACCTTACTAAAACCTATTTTTTTAGAGCATGTATTTAGTATAAAAAACAATAGTTTCAATTTTAAAAAAGTTAATCAAAAGTATATATTTAATCAATTTGAAGGACAGATTGATACAGGTAAAATGATGGAAGCCTTACTCAAAAAAGCATATTCAAAAGACATAAAAATATTAAATAATATAAAAGTTGAAAGTTTTATAGACGATGCAGCCTCAGTTAAAATTAAAACAAATCAATTCGAGTTTTCAGCGTCAAAACTATGTATTGCAACCAACGGTTTTGCATCTCAACTTATTAACGAAAAAGTAAAACCAGCCAGAGCCCAAGTTTTAATAACAAAACCAATTAAGGATTTACAAGTTAAAGGCACATTTCATTTAGATAAAGGCTATTATTATTTTAGAAATATAGATAACAGAATTTTATTTGGAGGCGGCAGAAACCTAGATTTTAAAGGCGAAGAAACCACAGTATTTAACCAAACAGAACTAATACAAAACAAACTAGAAAACCTTTTAAAAACAACTATTTTACCAAACACACCTTTTGAAATTGATTATAAATGGAGTGGTATTATGGGAGTGGGCAACCAAAAAAAGGCCATTGTTAAGCCACTAAGTAATCGTGTATACTGTGGAGTTCGTCTTGGCGGTATGGGAGTAGCCATTGGAAGTTTAGTAGGAAAAGAACTGGCAGATTTAATATAATGTATATAAAAGAAGAGTTATATAACCAATGTTTAAAGTTTATAGAAAATCGAACCTTAACGGTTAAAAACACTATTGCCGAAATACAAGTATCCCTTCAGTCTGAAACTAAAAGTACTGCTGGCGATAAGCACGAAACTGGACGTGCTATGTTGCAATTGGAAAGAGAAAAAGCAGGAAATCAACTAGCCGAAATAGAAAAAACAAGAGCTTTATTGTGTAAGGTTAACCCAAAAAACAAATCGAATATTATAGGTTTGGGTAGTGTAGTTTATACTACTAAATTAAACTATTTTATAGCTATTTCTGCAGGCGAAATTCGTATAGAAAAAGATGTTTTTTATGCTATTTCTGCAAGTACACCAATAGGGCAATTGTTAATAGGTAAGGCTGTAGGTAACACCATTAGTTTTAGAGAGCAAGAGTTTACAATTAAAAAAGTATTATAAGTTATTTTTATCTAGATAAAGAGAAACTATGGTGTCTTTTTTTAAAGCATGTTTATGTTCAAAAAATATATAATTACCATTTAAATTAGCTTCAATTAAATAATAGTGACCTTTAAAGAATGATGTTTTAACAATGGCCTTTAAATTTGATTGTTCAACCACTTTTAATTCGTGCGCATACACCATATTGCCATTAATATTATTAAACTCGCCAAAAAAAGATGCAATTAAAGGGGTTTTAGGGTTTTTATAAAGGGTTTCGGGTAAATTGTTAGCTACAATTTTATTGTTGCTTAAAACAAGCATACGATCTGCAAAACCCAAAACATCTTCTTTGTCGTGAGTGGCAACAATACATGTAATTTGGTGCTCTTTTAAATATTTAAAAACGCTACGTCTTAAGCTTTGTTTTTTAAAATTATCTATATGGCTAAACGGCTCGTCTAATAAAATTATTTCTGGTTGTTTTGCTAAGGCTCGTGCTAGTGCAACACGTTGTTTTTGGCCGCCGCTAAGTGTTTTTACTTTGGTTTTTGCAAATTTAGTAAGCTCTACCACTTCTATTAATTCTGCAGTACGTTTTGCTTTTTCTTCTGGGTAAAAACGAGATAAAAATTTACCTATGTTTTCTTCAACAGTAATAAAAGGCATTAAGTCAAACTCTTGGGCTACATATTTCATAAAATCGTAGCCAACAACTAAGTTGTATTTTGGACCTAAAATAGCTTCATTTTTCCAAAAAATATGGCCTTCATCTAAATCGTATTCACCATATAGAACTTTTAATAAAGTACTTTTTCCAGAACCACTCTCGCCAATTATAGCAACATGTTCACCTAATTGTGCCTTAAAAGAAATATCTTTTAAAACGGGTGTTTTATTATAAGAAAAACTAAGGTTTTTAATGTTTAACATAAGTTACAAAAATACTATAAAAAAACACGCTTCTATTTAGAAGCGTGCTATTAAAATATAAGTAGAATATTATCCTTTTATTTTTTCGTTAAGCTTACTTGGTAAAACTTTAAAGCCCATGTTGTAAAGCGTAAACCCATAAATATCGGCATATTGTTCAATGGTTTTGCTTACAGGTGTTCCTGCACCATGGCCAGCATCGGTTTCAATACGTATTAATGTTGGGTTGTTTCCTGTTTGTTTACTTTGTAATTCGGCAGCAAATTTAAAGCTATGTGCCGGCACAACACGATCGTCATGATCGCCAGTTGTAATTAAAGTTGCTGGATACTCAACATTGCTTTTCACATTATGTAAAGGCGAGTAACCTTTTAAATACTCAAACATATCTTTACTGTCTTCGGCCGTTCCGTAATCATAAGCCCAGCCAGCTCCTGCTGTAAATGTATGGTAGCGTAGCATATCTAAAACGCCAACAGCTGGTAAAGCTACTTTGGCTAAATCTGGGCGTTGCGTCATGGTTGCTCCAACCAATAAACCACCGTTTGATCCTCCTCGAATTGCTAAATAGTTAGGCGATGTATAATTTTTGGTAAATAAATATTCAGCAGCTGTAATAAAATCATCAAAAACATTTTGTTTTTGCATTTTTGTTCCAGCATTGTGCCAAGCCTTACCATATTCGCCACCGCCACGTAAATTTGGAACGGCTAATATGCCTCCTTGCTCCATCCAAACAGCATTTGCAATACTAAAACTTGGTGTTAAACTTACATTGAAACCTCCATATCCATAAAGTATTGTTGGGTTTTTGCCATTCATTTCTAACCCGATCTTGTGTGTAATAATCATTGGGACTTTGGTACCATCTTTTGATGTGTAAAATACTTGATTACTTACATAGTTTTCTGGGTTAAAATCGATTTTTGGTTTACTATATAATTCTGAAGTGCCATTTTTTATGTTGTATTTGTAGATATTGCCTGGTGTTTTATAGTTTGTAAACGAATAATATAATTCTGTTTCTTCTTTTTTAGTTCCGAAGCCACCAGCGCTTCCAACACCAGGTAGTTTTACTTCTCTTATGTGTTTACCATTATAGTCGTATTGTAAAACTTTTGATACGGCATCTATCATATATTCTGCAAAAAAGTAGCCACCTCCTTTTGATGGGCTTAGTACATGTTTGGTTTCTGGAATAAAGTCTATCCAATTTTTTGGTTCTGGGTTTGATGCGTTTACAGTAACTATTTTTTTATTAGGTGCATTTAAATTGGTAACTAAAAACAGTTTGCTACCTTGGTTTTCGATAATGTAAGTATCGCTATTGGTATGATTTAAAATAGTAGCGAATTTGCTATTAGGTTTTGTAAGATCTTTAATTAATAATTTATTTCCAGAGGTTGATGTTTTAGGCGAAATTATTAGGTAATTATTATCTTCTGTAACTGTAGCGTAAATATAACGGTGTTTTTCGTTGGGAGTTGCGCCATAAATTACTTGGTCTTCGTTTTGTGGGGTTCCTAGTTTATGGTAGTAAACTTTGTGTTGGTCGGTTTTAGCAGAAAGCTCGCTGCCTTTAGGCTTATCATAACTAGAATAATAAAAACCTTCATTTTTATACCAAGACATACCACTAAATTTAATGTCTACAAGTGTGTCTTCAATTATTTTTTTTGTTTCGGTATTCATGATTAAAATTTTTCTCCAATCACTTCCTCCTTCAGAAATTGAATATGCTAAAATGCTTCCGTCTTTAGAAAAACTTATACCGCCAAGAGATATCGTACCATCTTCTTTAAATGTATTAGGGTCTAGAAATACAGTTGCTGTATTAGGGTTTTCTCCTGTTTTGTATCTATAAATAACATATTGATTTTGTAGTCCATTATTTTTATAAAAATAAGTGTAATTTCCTTCTTTAAATGGCGCGCCTACTTTTTCGTAATTCCATATTTCAGATAAGCGTTTTTTAAGTTCATTTCTGTAAGGAATGTTATCTAGATACCCGAAAGTGGTTTTGTTTTGTGCTTTAACCCAAGATTCTGTGTCTTTACTTCTGTCGTCTTCTAACCATCGATAAGGGTCTTTTACTTCAACATTAAAATAAGTGTCTATCGTATCTACGGTTTTTGTTTCTGGATAATTCACAGTAATAATTTTAGATTTTTCTATGTCTTGTTTACAAGATAAGAATAGGGTTAGCCCAAGAATGGCACAAGATATTTTTTTCATGATTAGTGTTTTTAGGAAGTTATCAAAAATAAAAAAAAAGCCTCTGATTAACAGAGGCTTTAAGATATCTTTAGTAAAATAAATTTAAACTAATTTGTGCTCGATTAAATATTCTGCTATTTGTATGGTGTTTGTTGCAGCGCCTTTACGAAGGTTATCTGCAACAATCCACATGTTTAATGTATTTGGTTGGGTTTCATCTCTACGAATACGCCCAACAAATACCTCGTCTTTTTCGTGTGCAAAAATAGGCATTGGGTAGGTGTTTGTATCTGTATTATCTTGTACAACAACACCAGGAGTATCGTTTAATAAATTACGAACATCGGCTAGATTAAAATCGTTTTCAAACTCTACGTTTACAGATTCTGAGTGCCCGCCAGCTGTTGGGATTCTAACTGCTGTTGCCGAGACAGAAAATGTTCTGTCGTTCATTATTTTTTGTGGCTCTCTGGCAAGTTTCATTTCTTCTTTAGTATACCCATTTTCTTCAAACACATCGCAATGTGGCAATGCGTTTCTTCCAATTGGGTAGGGGTAAGCCATTTCGCCTTCAACACCAGCAATTTCGTTTTCTAATTGTTTAACTGCTTTAACACCAGTACCAGAAACCGATTGGTATGTTGAAACCACAACACGTTTCATTTTGTATTTTTTATGAAGCGGGTTTAAAGCCATTACTAATTGAATTGTAGAACAATTAGGGTTTGCAATAATTTTATCGGCTTTGGTTAATTCGCTAGCATTTATTTCTGGAACTACTAATTTTTTTGATGGATCCATTCGCCATGCCGAAGAATTATCGACAACAGTAGTGCCGGCTTCTGCAAATTTAGGTGCCCATTCTAATGAAGTGCTTCCTCCAGCAGAAAACAAAGCGATATCTGGTTTCATTGAAACAGCAGTTTCTAAACCAACTACTTTATAATCGTTTCCTTTGTATGTTAATGTTTTACCAACAGAGCGTTCTGAGGCAACAGGAATTAATTCTGTTACAGGAAAATTACGTTCTGCAAGAACTTTTAACATGACTTCGCCAACCATTCCAGTTGCACCAACTACAGCTACTTTCATTTTTCTAACTTTTAAGTTTTTGTGAAAACAAAATTAAGTATTTATTCCATTTTAAAATTAAAAAAAAGCCCTCGTTTTCATAAAACAAGGGCTTTTTAACAACAAATAACAGGTTGTTATATAATTAACGTTTTGTTATTTTTTAAGTAAATCTCTAATTTCTGCAAGTAAATCTTCTTGAGATGGTCCTGCAGGAGCTTCTGGAGCTGGCTCTTCTTTCTTTTTCATTTTATTAACTCCTTTTACTACCATAAACATTACAAATGCTACAATAATAAAGTCTATAACGTTTGTTAAAAATGTTCCATATTCTAAAAATACTTCTCCTACCATTTCTCCAGCGTCGTTTAGTGCGCCATCTTTTAATTTATATCTTAACGCTTTAAAGTCTGAATCGAATATTAAACCTACTAAAGGTGAAACAATGCCTCCTGTAAAAGCAGTTACAACTTCTTTAAAGGCTGCACCCATTACAAAACCTACTGCAATGTCTACAAGGTTGCCCTTCATTGCAAATTCTTTAAACTCTTTTAACATAATAAATAAAATTTTTAGTTAGTGAATTCCAAAAATAGGGAAAAAACTTTAACATTTGTTAAGTTTCTTATTTTAGGTAAATTCTTTTAACACGTTGAGATATAGATGTTATAAGCTCGTAAGATATTGTATTGGCTGTAGAGGCTAAATTCTCGGCGGTAGAGTGTTTGTCAAAAATAATAACTTGGTCGCCTTCATTACAATCTATATTGGTAATATTAACCATAATCATATCCATACAAACATTGCCTATTATTTGGGCTTTTTTTCCGTTAATGGTTACAAATCCTTTTTCGTTGCCGTATGGTCTGCCTATGCCATCGGCATGACCAATGGGTAATGTTGCTGTTTTTAATATAGTATGACTTTTGTAGGCACGATTATAACCAACAGAGTCGCCTTCTTGTATGGTATGAATTTGAGAAATAACGGTTTTTAACGTCGCAATGGGCTTTAAGTGTTTGTTTTCTTTATTAGAATTACCAAAACCGTATAAGCCAATACCGCTTCTTACCATATTAAAATGGGCTTCTGGGTAGTTTAAAATACCCGAAGTATTACACATGTGCATTAAAGGGTTGTAATCTATTTGTTTTTTGAAGTTATTGGCAATGGCTTTAAAGCTTTTAATTTGGTTTAATGTAAATTCTTTTTCATTTAAATCTTCGCTTGCTGCTAAATGCGAAAAAATAGATTTTACTTTTACCGTTTCGGTTTGTTTTAATTTAGAAATTACAGAATCGACATCATGTTTTGAAAACCCTAACCGGTTTAAACCTGTATTAAATTTTATATGAATAGGGTAATTATTAAGTTTTTTAACCGAAGCAATTTCAATAAATTCATTTAATATTTTAGTATTGTAAATACTAGGTTCTAAATTATACTGTATTAACTGTTTAAAGTTTACCGTTAGCGGATGCAAAACTAGAATAGGCTTTGAAATTCCTGCTTCTCTAAGCGCAATACCTTCGTTAATATAGGCTACAGCAAAATAGTCTGCATTTAATTGTTCAAGATAATTGGCAACAGTACAAGCATCACTACCATAAGCAAAAGCTTTTACTACAGCCAAAAACATCGTGCTGGGTTGCACCTTAGATTTAAGGTGCTCAAAATTATGTTTAAGTGCTTTTAAGTCTATTTCAAGCACAGTTTCTTGTGCTTTAGGCATTAGGGTTTTGTGGTTTTGGGTTTACTTCTTGTGCTTCGGTAACTTTCATGTGTTTCACTTTATCTCTAAGCATGGCTTTGTAGTAAGCAGCGCGGCTTAAAGGTTCGTACTCATTAACTTCGCCAAGTAAAACAAGGTTGTCGTTTTGGTTTTTGCGGTAGCTGTATTGAGCCAAATTTCCTGTTTTGGTACAAACAGCATGAACTTTTGTTACATACTCGGCAGTTGCCATAAGGTTTGGCATGGGGCCAAAAGGATTGCCTTTAAAATCCATATCTAAACCAGCAACAATTACCCGAATACCCTTGTTTGCTAAATCGTTACAAACACGTACAATTTCATCATCAAAAAACTGAGCTTCATCAATACCAACAACATCGCATCCGTCTGCCAAAATAGGAATATTAGCTGCAGCAGGAACTGGTGTAGATCGTATTTCATTAGCATCATGCGATACCACCATGTCTTCATCATAGCGCACATCAATAGCAGGTTTAAAAATTTCAACTTTTTGTTTTGCAAATTGCGCACGCTTAAGCCTACGTATAAGCTCTTCGGTTTTTCCAGAAAACATGGAGCCACAGATAACTTCTATCCATCCAAATTGTTCTTTATGATTTACTGTATTTTCAAGAAACATTTCGTAATTTTAACACTAAAATGAGGTAATTTATCGTTTGCATAAAGGTGACGTAAATTTATTAAAAAACAAAAGTCTTATAGCGCAATAATTTAAAATTTATAAACAATGAAGAAGAAACTAGAATCCGAATTGGTTAGCATAGCACATAGAATTCTAAAATTAAAAGGAAAAGAGGATGTTATTAAAATGCATACCGAGGTTTCTGCGCTTTACGAAAAGCTATCTGTATTAAAATTTGCTCACGAAAATTTTGAAAGCGATATCCCTACAATTGGTAACGACTCTTCGTTTTTTGATATGCTAGATAGTGCTTTTAATAATAAAGTTAGCGATAATATTGAAGTTGAAGATAAGATATATATTAATCTAGATGAGGTTGAAGAAGATGATATTATGGAACCTGTAATGAATAAGATTAAAGATATGGTGGCGCATATGCCCGAAGAAACAGAAGGCATTCCTAAAGAACCTGTAAAAAAACATAATTTAGAAGATATAACTGCAGGTTTTGAAGACATACCAGTTTTCGAGCCTGTTTCCAAATCGCAAAATGATATTTCTAATGGAAAAAAATCGTTGAACGACCAACTTAAAATAGGTGGATTAAAAATAGGATTAAACGATAAAATAGCCTTTATTAAACATTTATTTGATGGAAAAAGCGAAGATTACGACCGTGTATTGTCGCAGCTAAACACCTTAGAATCATTAACCGATGCCCAAAATTTTATTCAGAATATGGTAAAACCAGATTATAATAACTGGGAAGGTAAAGAAGCCTTTGAAGAGCGCTTTATGGAAATTATTGAAGCTAAGTTTAATTAAAATTAGGGTGTTTACAAGCTAAAAAAGGCAAGATTGTACTTTTTTGTTTATAGTTTTGGCTCTATACTCGCCTTACTAAAAGCTAACTATTACAAATACGAAGTATTCGCGTTTTTATAAATTTGAAATAAAAATCAATGCGTAACCACTAACATAAATGAGTAAATTATATATAGTTCCTACACCAATAGGAAACTTAAAAGACATTACTTTTAGAGCTTTGGAAGTGCTAAAAGAAGTCGATTTAATACTTGCTGAAGACACCAGAACATCGGGTAAACTATTAAAACATTTCGAAATTTCAACACACATGCAGTCGCACCACATGCATAACGAGCATAAAACGGTTGAAAGTGTTATTCAAAAATTAAAAAGCGGAATATCTGTAGCCTTAATAAGCGATGCAGGAACACCAGCCATATCAGACCCAGGTTTTTTATTATCGCGCGCATGTATAGAAAACCATATAGAGGTTGATTGTTTGCCGGGTGCAACCGCCTTTGTGCCAGCATTAGTAAATTCTGGTTTGCCTAACGATAAATTTGTTTTTGAAGGTTTTTTACCTGTTAAAAAAGGGCGCCAAACACGGTTATTACTTTTAGCCGAAGAAACCAGAACCATGATTTTTTATGAAAGCCCACATAAATTAGTAAAAACTCTAGGGCATTTTTGTGAGTATTTTGGAGAAGACAGACCTGTTTCGGTTTCTAGAGAATTAACTAAAATGTTTGAAGAAACCATACGTGGTACAGCCAAAGAAGTATTAACTTATTATACTAACAAACCACCAAAAGGCGAAATAGTTGTTGTGGTTGGCGGAAAAAATAAATAGCATAAAAATATAAAAATGGAAATAGAAGCTTTTAAAAATAAATTAAAAGAAAACCCAACTCTAATTGATTTTTCTGAAACCATGAGCGTTATAGAAAACAATTACAACTTTATACCAACAGCGTTTACAAACGGTAGTTTAGAAAATGCCGAAGGACAAAATTCTGGCTCATGCAAACTATTTGCTTTTGCCAAACAACAAGGGTTTTCTAAAGACGAAACTTTAGCCTGTTTTGGGCAATATTATTTTAATGATGTTCTTAAAAATCCAAACGACACAGGGCACCAAAACATTAGAAATTTTATGAATACGGGTTTTGATGGATTGAGTTTTAAAAAAAATCCGCTAACCAAAAAGTAAAATACAGGTATCTTGTTATGGGCTTATTTTTAAAATTTAATTATAAATGCAAAATTTACTTGGCAATATAAAACAATGCACTATTTGTGCAGCGCATTTGGCATTAGGCCCAAGGCCAGTAGTATCTGCACACCCAGAATCTAAAATAGTTATTGTTGGTCAGGCTCCTGGTACTAAAGTTCATGCTTCTGGTATTCCTTGGGACGATGCCAGCGGTAAACAATTACGTAAATGGCTTAATGTTTCTGTTGAAGATTTTTACGATGTTACTAAATTTGCCATAATACCTATGGGGTTTTGCTATCCAGGAAAAGGAAAAACAGGCGATTTACCACCACGTCCAGAATGCGCACCACAATGGCACAAACCATTGTTTAACAAACTAAAACATGTAGAACTTGTTATTTTAATTGGTATGTATGCTCAAAAATATTACTTAGGAAAAAGTGCCAAAAAAACATTAACAGAAACAGTAGATAATTTTCAAGAATATCTACCCAAGTTTTTACCATTGCCACATCCATCGCCACGAAACAGGTTTTGGTTAACTAAAAACCCTTGGTTTGAAGTTGAGGTGTTACCTGTGTTAAGAAATCGGGTAAACAAACTTATTCAATAAAAAAACCTCCCCAAATCCAGAAAGGTTTTAATCTAATATATCTAAAAGCAAAGCGCTCTAAAAATCGAATAATCTAAGAAATCTAAACATGCTTCCCCTTTTCCCAACCATGTTTTCCTAAATATTGTTCGCCACTTTCAATAGCGCCATCTTCAATAGACGTTCCCATGCTGTCGTTCCATCTATTTAAATAACCAAAAAGCGAAATAACACCAAGCATTTCTACAATTTCACCTTCATCCCAATATTCGTACAAACGTTTTTTTATGTTTTCATCTACACCATTAGGCACTTGACTTGCCGCCAAACTAAAATCTAACGCAGCACGTTCGGCCTCGCTAAAAGCAGGATGTGTTTGGTATTCCCAAATATTATCCAATTGTTCTTGCTCGGCGCCATAACGTTCGGCAGCACGAATAGCATGAGCTTGGCAATATCGGCAACCAGTACTATTACTAGACACCCAAGCAATCATACGTTTTAAAGCCGATGTTACTCTACCTTCATTGGCCATAACAGCTTTGTTTAAATTAATAAAAGCTTTACTTATGGCAGGCCTACGTTGCATGGTTAAAACCGAGTTTGGACAAAACCCTAAGGTTTCGTTAAAAAACTCAGCAAGTTCTTTGGTTTCTAAATCATGATTTGCAGATAAAGGAGTAACTAAAGGCATATTTTCTTTTTTTGTAGTATTTTTGATACTCACAAGAAACAAAAAAAAGTTTAAAAATGGCAGTAAAGGTTAGCACAAAATGGTTAGGAAATATGAGGTTTGAAAGTACAAACCCATCGGGTCATAATTTATTTATTGATGCAAGCGAAGAAAACGGTGGTAATAGCGAGGGGTATAGACCTAAAGCTTTAATGTTATCTGGCTTAGCTGGTTGCTCGGGGTTAGATGTAGCTGCTTTAATAAAAAAAATGAAGCTTAATGTAGATTCGTTTCATATTGAAACCGAAGCTAACTTAACAGAAGAACACCCAAAATATTACGATAAAGTAGCTATGCATTTTCACTTTTATGGATCAAATTTAAATGAAAAAAAATTACAACGAGCTGTAGATTTATCTATTGAAAAATATTGTGGTGTTATGGAAATGTTTCGTAAATTTTCAGATTTAACCATCGAAACCCATTTTCATGAAAAATAAAGGGCAACAATATACGTTGAACTTTTATTAAAAAATCTCACACTTCTCTCAATGCGTTGGACCTTAAAACCTAAACCTCAAGAAGATAAAGTTAAAACTTTACAAAAAGCACTTCAGGTAGATTATACCATAGCTAGTTTATTAGTACAAAGAGGTATTGAGTCGTTTAATGATGCTAAAGCTTTTTTCAGGCCAAGCCTAAACGAATTACACGACCCTTTCTTGATGAAAGATATGGACAAGGCCGTTGCACGTATAGAGCAAGCTATAAAAAACAAAGAAAATATTCTTGTTTATGGAGATTATGATGTTGATGGTACAACAGCTGTAGCACTAATGTCATCTTACCTTAAAACAAAACACAACTTAGTTTATACTTACATTCCTAATAGGTACGACGAGGGTTATGGCATTTCTTATAAAGGTATAAACTTTGCTTTAGAGAATGAGTTTACACTTATTATAGCTCTAGATTGCGGAATTAAATCTGTTGAAAAAGTTGCCCATGCAAAAACATTAGGTATCGATTTTATTATTTGCGACCACCATAGACCCGCCAAAGAGATACCTAAAGCAGCAGCCGTTTTAGACCCCAAACGAGAAGATTGCCAATACCCATTTAAAGAGTTATGTGGTTGTGGTGTAGGTTTTAAACTTATACAAGCCTTAGCTTCTAAAGAAGGAAAAACTGCCGAAGATTTAACCGAATATCTAGATTTAGTAGCCACAGCTATTGGCGCCGATATTGTACCCATAAATGGAGAAAATAGAGTGTTAGCTTATTATGGTTTAATGGTTATAAATACAAATCCAAGATCTGGAATAAAAGCTATTTTAGATCAGGTTGAAAAAACCGAGTTAACCATAACCGATGTTGTATTTATTGTAGCACCAAGAATTAATGCAGCAGGACGGATGAAACATGGTAACTATGCTGTTACTTTATTAACCGAAGAAGAGCCAGATATGGCTGAAAAATATGCCGCAGAAATTAACGAATATAACTTAGATAGACGTGAAACCGATAAACGCATTACAGAAGAAGCTCTTAAACAAATTGAAGACCAAGAAGAACAGAACCGCCTTACTACTGTTGTTTTTCATAAAGACTGGCATAAAGGCGTTATTGGTATTGTGGCTTCTAGACTAACCGAAACGTATTACAGACCAACTTTGGTGTTTACAAAAAGTGGTAATAAATTGGCTGCTTCGGCACGATCGGTTAGAGATTTTGATATTTATAATGCTTTAGAAAACTGTAAAGAACATATAGAACAATTTGGAGGGCATAAATATGCAGCAGGCTTAACACTAGAGCCCGAAAATTACGAAGCCTTTAAACAAGCTTTTGAAGACCAAGTTTCTAAAACCATAGATAGAAGCTTGCTAACTCCAGAAATTAAGATTGATGCCCAGATCGATTTAAAGGACATTACTCCAAAATTTTATAGAATTTTAAAACAGTTTGCTCCTTATGGCCCAAATAATATGACACCTGTTTTTTTAACAGAAAATTTAATAGATACTGGATATGGTAAATGTGTAGGTGAAGATAAAACACATTTAAGGCTAACAGCTACACAACCAGAATCTAAAAACAGAATAGTTGGTATAGGTTTTGGAATGGGAAATAAATTTAAAAAGATTTCTGAAGGAAAACCCTTTAGAGCAGTTTATTCTATTGACGAGAATGAATGGCGCGGTAATGTAAGTTTGCAATTAAAACTTAGAGATATTAAAAAACAAAAATAGACCAGAATATATAGATTATGGCAAAAATGGACCCTTACGCAGCATTACGTATTAAGGAATTCAATATATTTTTATTATTACGTTTGTTTTTAGTTTTTGGCTGGTCTATGCAATTTATTGTTATAGAGTGGCAAGTTTATAGTATAACTAAAGATCCGCTTTCTTTAGGTATTATTGGACTTATGGAAATTATTCCAGCCTTTAGTATGGCGCTTTTTGCTGGCCATATTGTAGATCAAAAAGAAAAACGAAACCTTTTAGCGCTTTGTATTGCTGCTTTCTCTTTAATTAGTTTAGGGTTGTTTTTGTTAACCACAGATCAGGTTTTGGCTAGTTGGTCAACACAATCTATTTTATATTCTATTTATGCACTTGTATTTTTTGGCGGATTTTTACGCTCGTTTTTTGGACCTATTATTTTTTCTTTAGTGGCATTGTTAGTTCCTAAAAAGGTATATCCAAATGCGGCAACGTGGAGCACAAGTACTTGGAAAACAGCAGCTGTTTTAGGTGCTCTTTTTGGTGGGTTTTTTATAAGCTGGATTGGTGTAGATAAAACCTTATGTGTTGTTTTTGTATTGGTTGTTATTGCTTTTTTTCTAACTTTTTTAATTAAAAAGAAACCTATTTTAAACAAAAAAATAGGCGAGCCTGTTAAGCAAAGTTTAAAGGTAGGAATTCGTTTTGTGTTTCAAAACAAAGCTATTTTAGGGGCGTTGTCTTTAGATATGATTGCTGTTTTATTTGGCGGAACTGTTGCTATACTTTCGGTTTTTGCTCAAGATGTTTTAAAAGTAGGTAGTGAAGGTTTTGGTATTTTAAATGCTTCAATTTCTTTAGGAAGCATTATTACTATGTTTATAACAACATATATTCCTATTAGTAAAAATACAGGAAAAAAATTACTTATAGCTGTTTTTATATTTGGTGTTAGTATTATTGGTTTTGGACTTTCAAATATATTTTGGCTAAGCGTTTTAATGCTTTTTATAAGCGGGGCTGCCGATGGTATTTCAATGATAATTCGTCAAACTATTTTACAGTTAAAAACACCAGACGATATGCGTGGTCGAGTATCTTCTGTAAACTCGATGTTTGTAGGCTCATCTAACGAGCTTGGAGCTTTCGAGAGTGGTTTGGCTGCAAAATTAGTAGGGCCTGTAGCAGCGGTGGTTTTTGGCGGAACCATGACTTTAATTACCGTTTTTACTATTGGAGTTAAAAACCCTGTGCTAAGAGATTTAGATTTAAGGGACGATATGGAGGCTAATGAAGTTGAAGCTTAGTATGTTTTCAATTCCATAGTTTCACCATCAAAAACACCGTATGTATAATACTTAATCCAATCGCCTAGATTAATGTATTTCGAGTTTTTATTTAAATCTATGTTTAATGGTAAATGCCTGTGCCCAAACACAAAAAAATCGCGATGTTTGTTTTCTAGCTTTCGTTTACAATATAGTATAAGCCATTCGTTGTCTTCACCAAGAAATTTTGCATCATCATCACCAGAAATAAGCTTGTTTTTTACCGATAAGTGTTGCGCCATACGCACACCTAAATCTGGGTGCAACCAACGGAATAACCATTTGCAAAAAGGGTTTGTAAACACTTTTTTCATGCGTTTATAGCCTTTGTCTCCAGGACCTAAGCCATCGCCATGCCCTATAAAAAATGTTTTATTGTTAAAGGTGAATTCTTTAGGCTTGTGGTAAACAGGTATATTAAGCTCTTCTTCAAAATAGCCATTCATCCAAAGATCATGATTGCCAACAAAGTAATAAATAGGGATTCCAGAATCCGATATTTCGGCAAGTTTACCAAGCGTTCTAGTAAAACCTTTTGGGATAACGGTTTTGTATTCCATCCAAAAATCGAATAAATCGCCTAAAAGAAAAATAGCAGCGGCATCGTGTTTTATTTCGTCAAGCCAGGCAACAAACTTTTTTTCGCGCGGTTTAGAGGCTTCCATAGTTGGCGCACCTAAGTGATTATCTGAAGCGAAATATATTTTTTTTCCTTTTGGAATTTGCATGCGTAAATATACTAATTCTTGTTAATGCAAAGGTTTTGGTTTTAATATTTATGCGGTTTGATTTTAATACAAAATTAGCGAACTTCGTTTAACTCTTAATATCTAACTTAAAATATTAAAAAACATTTGATAGAAGAAAATTACATTTCTGAATTAAGATTGAAATTTGAAAGTTATTCTCCCATTTCAAACGAATCGTGGCTGTTAATTAAATCTATAATACAATTTAAAACATTACAAAAAGACGAGGTTTTACTTCAAAACGGGCAGGTAGCTAGAAATGTTTATTTTGTGTGTCATGGTGCTTTAAGAGCTTACGTAACAGATACTGATGGTAATATTTATAATAAAAATATTTTTCTAGAAACCGATTTTGCAGGCTCAACGGTTTCTTATCTTTTAAACAAACCTTCAAATTTTACTCTAGAAGCTTTAGAAAACACAACTCTTATTAGTCTTAATTATAAAAAATATAGGCAATTAATTAATAATAATAACGACCTTAAAAATTTCTACATTGCTTATTTAGAAAAAAATTGGGTTATAGATAAAGAAGAAAGAGAGGTGTCTATAGTTATGGAAAATGCAACCAAAAGATATTTAGCATTACGCTCTAAATACCCTAATATAGATAAAAGAATACAACAATTGCAACTTGCTTCTCATTTAGGTATAACACCAACTCAGCTTAGTAGAATTAGAAAAGATTTAAAAAAAAGCAACTAAATCAACATATGTAAATGCCAAAGGTTTACCATTCAAATACTTTTGTCTTAATAAATATTAAACAAGATTATTATGAGTTATATAGACAACCTAAAATGGCGTTATGCAACTAAAAAATTTAATCCTTCAAAAAAAATCTCGCATGAAAATTTAGAACAATTAAAAGAGGCCATTCAGTTATCTGTATCGGCTTACGGGTTGCAATTGTATAAAGTGTTAATTATAGAAAATGAAGTTTTAAAAGAACAATTAAAATGGGCTTCTTATGGGCAAGAACAGTTAACTCAAGCCTCGCACGTTGTTGTTTTTTGTAATTATACTAGTGTAGAGTACAGCCATGTTGATGATTTTATAAATAGAACAGCCAAAGCGCAACGTGTTAATTTAGATAGCCTTATGGGGTATAGCAGCCATATAAAAGGAGCTATTAGTAATATGACAGCAACACAATCGTTTAATTGGACTTCTAGGCAAACATATTTAGCGCTTGGAAATTTACTTAATGCTTGTGCAGAGTTAAAAATAGACTCTTGCCCAATGGAAGGTTTTGAACCTGAAAAGTATAATGATATTTTAGGGCTTACCAATAAAGGTTTAAATGCAGCAGTAATAGCAACTATTGGGTATCGCTCAAAAGAAGACCATGCCCAAAATAGACCAAAAGTAAGAAAGCCATTAAATGAATTGTTTGAGGTATTATGAATCAAGCTTCGTTAATCATGTTAGCTATATTGGGTGGTGTTTTTTTAGCAGCACAAGGCGGCTTAAACGCTAACTTGGGCGTGTTATTAAAAAACCCTTTGTTGGCATCGGTTGTTGCTTTTTTTAGTAGTAGTGTTTTTGCAATAATCCTTGTGCTGCTAAGTACAAAAAGCTTTCCTAATTGGGCAGATGTAAAACAAATACCCACTTACCTTTGGTTTACTGGTGGTTTATTTAGTGTGTTAGGTATTAGTTTATACTACTATACTATTCCTAGAATAGGCATATCTACTATGATATCTTTGGGGCTATTTGGTCAAATAGCATTCTCTATAATTGCAGGTCATTTTGGGTGGCTAAACTTACCAACAGAACCCATAACTTTAAAAAGGGGATTAGGCTTTATTACAATGATATTTGGAATTATTTTAATTAATATAAAATGAAAGAAAAAACAGATTTAATACAGAATAATATAAAGAATTTAACTTCGCTTTGGGCAACAGTTGGTGCTTCCTTTAAAGCTTATTATAAAACACCAGATTTTGAATATTGCCAAATTAAAGACTCAGAATGGCCAAATAGATTATGGTTACATAAACCCATAACGCAAGAGGGCGTTGGTTTAATAAAAGAGAAATTAGCAACGTTTTCAACGAATATAACGTTACCAATTTGGAATGTATATAACCATAAAAAAGATGTTGTTTTAGAAGATTATGGGTTTACTTTAAAATTTGAGCAAGTTGGCATGTTTTTAAAACCAGACAAATATTTTAATGTAAAAGATGATGTAAAAATTAAGCGTGTTACAGGTAGTATTGAAGCAAAAACATGGTCGAAGATATTTATGGAATCTTTTGGGTATCTTATAAGTTTTGAAACTGTTATAAAAACGCTAAAAAATGTGAATTACTATTTAGCCTACCATGATGGCGTAGCAATAGGTACGGCAATATTGCATAAAACAGGAAATACAATTGGTGTACACTCTGTAGGTATACCGCCAGAAGATAGAAGAAGAGGCTATGCAGAGCAAATTATGAGACTACTTATAAATATAGCTATTGAAAACCAAAATGAATATATAGTCTTGCAAGCATCAAATATGGGGAAAGGATTATATTTAAAACTAGGTTTTAAAGAACAGTTTGTTATAAAAAATTATGTTTTAAACAGTTGTATTAAGTAAAAGAATTTTTATTAATTATTTTCAGAAGCAAACCACTCTGCGAAAGAAGTATCGGTTTCTTGAAGTTTTAATGAGTGTAAATTAATGTGTTTTGGTAAACGTTGTTTAATTTTTTTAGCAAAGTCTATAATCATCATTTCGCTTGTAGGTTGGTAATCTACCAGTATAACGTTGTGCCCACGGTTTTGTAGCTCTTTTGCTAGTTCTAAATGCGGTGTATTTTTATTAAATACTGTAGCATGATCAAAAACATCTACAATTTCTTCTTTTACAATTTTTTTAAGGTCGCCAAAATCGATAACCATACCAAATTTTACATGGGTGTTATCAGAAATAGGTTGCCCAATAACAGTAACCGATAGTTTGTAACTGTGCCCGTGTACGTTTTTACATTTTCCGTCGTAGCCGTAAAGGGCATGGCCGGTTTCAAAAGAGAATTGTTTGGTTATGCGAATATTGTTTTCCATTATCTTCTTTTTCTTTTGTTTACAAAGTAAACAATAATTAAAACTAAGCCCAGTATTAAAAACAATCCGTTGCCGCTAAGAAATGACATGATATCCATAATGTTTTTTTATTGTTGTCTTTTTTTTTTATATAAACATGAAATAAGCAAGTACAACAAGAATTACAAAAGGTAGCATGGAGCCTATAAATACTCCTATTTCGTAACCTTTATCGGGTGCGTTTTTAATTTTCTCATCAATATTTATTTGCCTAAGTAATGCAATAAATAAATTCATAAAAGTGTATTGTACTTAATTGCAAAGTTAAGTGTTTTACGCTAGTGGCATAAACATTTTTCTAAATTTTATAATAAGAGGAATGCCTCGGGCAATAATCCAAAATGTAATGGCTATAAATATGGCATATAGTTTATAACCTAAGCTGTCTAGCCAAAATAAAATAGGTATAAAAATAAGGAATGTAGAAAATAGAAGTACATTTCTTAAATATTTCATTTTACCAAGGCCTTTAAAAATACCATCAAAAATAAAGGCAAGTGTACAAAGTGGTTGCATAACAAGTATAATCCAAAAAACACTATAAAAAGCATTTAATACTTCTGGCTCTTTAGTAAAAACACGACCAATTGGGTAATAAAATAGCGCACCAATTATGCCTAATGCAATACCAATTAAAACACCATATTTTATAAGTTTGTTACTTAAATCTATTAGTGTTGTATATGCTTTTGCGCCATATAATTTCCCCGATAAAATATTTCCAGCACTAGCATAGCCATCAACTATAAAAGCACCTAAAAACCATAAATTTATTGTTATAGTGTAAGCGGCAATGTATTGTGCACCATAACTAGTAGCAAAGGCACTAGCATAATATAATGTTACGTTTAAAGCTATGGTTCTTATAAATAAGTTAAGAATCATTAAAGTAAAACGTTTTATTTCAGGGTTAAAAGGAAAGCACGGTTTTAAAGGGATATTTGTTTTTTTAAGCAGAAAGTAAGCAGAAAGTACTGCCATTAAAATTTGTGCAATAACACTTGCATAAGCTGCACCTTCTATATTTAAAGGGGCTATATAGTTTTTAATACCATATACTAAAACAAAGTCTAGAGCAATGTTTGTAACAGCGCCAATAATGGCAATAACCATAGGGTAATAGGTGTTTTGTAAGCCGCGAAAAGCACCAAAAACAGCAATAGTAAATAACGTAAAAGGAAAGCCTAAAACACGTGTTTTATAATAAATTACCGTATAATCTAAAATTAAACCCGATGCGTTATAAAGTTTAAAAATTTGATTAGCAAAAGGGTAAGTGCTAAATATAATAAGAATGCTTAGCGATGTTATTATAAAAATAGCTTGAGCAGGTAGGTTTTTAATTTCATTTAATTTGTTAGCTCCTACGTATTGAGATACAATAGACGAAATAGCACTTCTAGTTTGCCCTAACACCCAAATAAGCATAGAAATAAAAGTTGTAACTATACCAACAGCAGCTAAAGATTCGGTAGCATTAAAATTAATATTTCCTACAATAGCAGCATCTGTTAAAGATAAAATAGGCTCTGAAACTCCAGATATTAATGCAGGAATAGCTAATTTGTTAATATGTTTTAAGCTAATGTTTGTGTTTACCATACAAGTTCATAACAATGAAAAGGGTGTTTACTTTGTTTAGGGAAAAATATATCGCCTAATTTTTGGTACCCGCGGAGTTCATAAAATTTTTGATTTCTTTTGTTTTGCGAAAACGTATCTAATCTAACCGATGTAAATTGGTTGTCTTTTGCGTAAGCTTCTGCAAATGTTATTAATTGTTGTGCATAGCCTTTACCTTGAAAATCTGGATGAACAGCTAATCTATGAATGTAAATATTATTTTCATTTGGTGTTAACCAATTAATTGGGATATACTCTTTATCCATAAATGTAGATATAGTAATACAACCTATAATTTTATTTTCAATAATTAAAACGTATAACGCTTCGCTTTCTGCATCTTTTAAAAAAGCCTGTTTATTAGGGTAAAATTCATTCCATTGGAAAATATTTTTACCAATCATGTAAGCAGCACATGCTTTAGTAATTTCTAAAATACTATCTATATCGTTACTTGTTCCTTTTCGAATCATATAAATGTTTTACTTTTGCTTCAAATTTATTGTAAATTTACTTTTTAAACTTAATTAGTTATGAAGAATATTTTAGTACCAGTAGGATCGTCAAGAAATGCACTAAGCCATTTGCAGTATGCTGTAGATTTTGCTGAAGCTTTTGGGGCTAAACTTTTTGTTGTACAAGTGTATAACGTTTACACTAAAGCTGGTACTATGATAAAAGTAGACCAAATTATAGAAAGAGAAAGTAAAGCTTTTTTAGACGATTTAGTTTCGCAATTAAACACAAAAAATGTTGAAGTAATTGTAAAAACCTTTAAAGGTAAACTAATTGATACTTTAGAGTTGGCTTGTAAAGCTGCAGATGTTGATTTGGTTTTAATTGAGCCAAGAACAAACTCTATTAAAGATGAAGTGTATTTAGGCAAAACATCAGGTAAAATTATTAAGCAAATGGATGTGCCTGCACTTATTGTTCCTGAAGGTTTAAAATTTTCTAAACCATCGAGTATTTTAATGGCAATAAAATCGGCAGTTATTAAAAAGGAAAAGGTTTTAAACCCACTTAAATCCATCATAGAAAAATTTAATGCTACGGCAAGCTTGCTATTAGTAAAAACACCTTTTTATAAAGTGGATGATTTTGATGTAGATAGCGAGCTTAAATCGCTTGTAGATAATATAACAAAAACCGAAAACGCTACTACTTTTCAAGGTGTACTTTTACATTTCGAATCTCATAATCCAGATATGCTTTGTGTTGTTAGACGTAAACGAGGATTTTTTGCTAAAAAATGGGAGAAAAACACTATTTTGAAAAAAGATTTTCATAGTAATGTACCTGTTTTAGTTTTAAGTGGTTTAAAATAAGAAAAAGGGGATGTAGCTCAGTTGGCTAGAGTGCTTGACTGGCAGTCAAGAGGTCACGGGTTCGAATCCCGTCTTCTCCACTAAAACAAGGTTTTAAAAAGGAATTCTCTTTTTAAAACCTTGTTTTATTATATATTATACTTTAATATTTTAAGCTCGCTGTTTTTGTTTAAAATAATAAAATGTAGCTGGTTATTAATTATAATTTTTTTAATAGCTTTTGCTTCTTCATTATTAAAATAGCTAGAATCGTTTTTATACTGAAGTACTCCAGCTTTATTACCTAGTAAAATGTAACCCGTAGCGGCATCGTAACGAATGGTTTCTACTTCTGCATCATAAACATTTCCAACGCCAAAAACATCTAAATAGCCATCGTTATTAAAATCGTACGTTTCAAAGCTTAATGTTGGGCTAAACTGTGCTTGTTTTGGTAAGTTTTCTACACTAAAATTACCATTGCCTTTATTTTTTAACACAAAAGAAGTAAAGTTATGTGCTTGAAAATGATATGCTTTTTCTAGATTTTCTTTTCCATATATATCTGGTAATGTAGATAAAGCAAAATCTTTATATGTTTTTAATTTATCATTAATAAAAGGGGTTTGTTGAGACGAACATTCTTTACCTCGTACCGGAATTAAATCGCCAGTTTTAGATACTTTACTTAATACAATATCAAATGTTTTGTTATTATCAAAATAATTAGCATAAATATGAAGAGGCTTGGCTTTTGTTGGATGAAATTTATTGTTTTCGCCCCAATTTCCTATTATATAATCTGGTAAACTATCGTTATTAATATCGGTTTCTTTAATGGTTTGATACCAGCCATTATTTGTTAATCCTAAAATTTCCTTTTTATAAAAAGTATTGTTTTCGTTTTCAAAAAATAGTACAGACATCCACTCGCCAACAAGAATTAAATCTAGGTCGCCATCTTGGTCGTAATCTGTAAAAACAGCATCGTTAATTATAGCTGTGTATGCTAAGTCTTTAATTTTTAACGTTGTTACATCTTTAAAATAACCATTATTGTTTTCTAAAAGAAACGATTGTTGTGCTAATGGGTATTTACCATGTTTTACCCCTCCAGCAATAAAGACATCTTGATCGCCATCGTTATCAAAATCTGAAAATATTACTTTTTTTGTGTGGTTTAAATTTTCAAAAAGTTTTGTTTTTTTTAGTTTGCCTTCACCATTGTTTATATACAGTCTGTCTTGAAGTAGTTTGTTGCCATTGTTAATTTCGTACCCTCCTGATGCTACATATAAATCTAAATCGTTATCATTATCAATATCAACAAACTGGGCATCGGTATCTTCAAAAATGCGCTCAGTATTAAATAAACTTTGGTTGGTTTTTGTAAAGGTGCCGTTTGTGTTTTGAATGTATAAAGCAGCCGTTTCATCTTTAGCATTTCCAACAAAAAAATCGTCTAATCCATCATTATTAATATCGCCAATTGCTAAAGCCGAACTTTTTTCAGATTGTTTTTGTGGTAATAAGAGTTGTAAGTTAAAATCGTTATAATTATTTTCTTTTTGTTGAAAATGAATACCAATTTCTTCTGGAGGGATAGTTTTAAATAACGGTTTTGTTACAGGTTTTAAGTGTGTTTTTTTATGCGAGTTTTTAAAAGAAATAGTTACTGTTTTATTTACATTCAGGTCTTTTATAATTTGTTGATTGTGGTTTGGCCAATACACTATAAGGCTATCTATTGTTTTTATGTTTCCTAAGCCAAAATGTAAATTAGTTGTAACCGAAGATTGATAGCCCCTGCTTAAAAAAAGTGTTTTAGATTGCTGTAAATTTTTAGCAAATACTTGTACGGTGCTACCAATACCATTTATGTTTTTTTGAGGGCCTTTTAGTTTTATTGTAATAAAATTATTTGTTGAGTTATTTTTATAAATTGAAGCTTCTTCACTTTGGTTGTTTAATATAATATCTAAATCGCCATCGTTATCTAAATCGGCATACACAGCTCCGCTAGAATTTATTTTTTTATTAAAGCCCCAGTTTTTTGTTGTGTTTTTAAAGGTTAGGTTTTTATTATTTTGAAAGCTGTAATTGCTTAATTTAGCCGATGGCATCATGTTTATGGCTTCATTTAGCGATACTTTTTTTCGGTTTTGAATGTTGGTTTTCATTTGATGTCTAAAATCTTGATTAGAAAGATCATGCTCAATACCATTGGTTACAAATACATCATTAAAACCATCGTTATTAAAATCGGCCAATAAAGGCGCCCAACTCCAATCTGTTTTGGCTATACCAGATAATTGTCCAATTTCATTAAAAGTACCATTACCATTGTTAAGCTGAAGCATGTTAGACATGTATTGATAATGATAGCCGCTATTTACCAATAAGTTAAAATTACTTGTGCTCATGGTTGCCATGTTTTGCTTACTACGAATATGATCTTCGGCTAGCATATCAAGCACTAATAAGTCTGGTTTTAAGTCGTTATTAATATCAACATAGTCGGATCCCATACTATTGGCAGATAGGTGTTTAAATCTAGTTAAAGCTTCGTCTTTAAACGTGCCATTGCCTTGATTTATGTACAAAAAGTCGGGTTCTAAAAAATCGTTAGCTACAAATATATCTGGTAGAGTGTCATTATTAAAATCGCCTATAGAAGCACTTAATCCCCAAGCTTTATTTTCTATACCTGCTTGTACGGTTACATTAGTAAATTTGCCGTTGTCGTTTCTAAATAATTGATCGGAATTATAGGGTTCTTTATGGTTTTGAACTAAAGGGTTTATGGTTGTGTTGTTTTGAAAATCTTGACGATGATTTACCAAATACATATCTAAATCTTCATCATTATCATAATCAAAAAAATAGGCTTGAGTAGAAAAACCAAAATGGTCTAGCCCATAATTTGCGGCTTCTTCTTTAAACGTGTTATTTTTTTGGTTAATAAATAGCTTGTTTTTTCTATGGTTATGGTTTTTTAACGATCCAGATTTGCAAACGTAAATATCTAACCAACCATCGTTATTTATATCTACCATTGTTGTTCCTGTGGTCCAACCAATACTATCGGTAGTGTTAGATTTTATGGTAATATCTTCAAACTTAAAATCTCCTTTGTTAAGGTATAGTTTATTAGAGTTTTGGTTGGATGTAAAGTATAAATCTTCTAATCCATCATTATTAATATCGCCAACAGCTACACCTGCACCGTTATAAATATAAGCGTAGTTTATAAAGTTAAAGTATAAATTTTCTTTTACTGTATTTAAAAAATGAATATTAGTTTGGTTATTATTAACTAAGCTAAATAAGGTTTTTGGTTTTGTTTGTTTAGATTCTTTGCATGCATTTAATACAAAAGAAGCAATAACTAAATAGATTTTGAATGTTAAGTTTAAATGTTTAATAAACGTTTTCAAAGTTTTAATAATTTGTGCTTTGTTGTTTAATTATATTTTCGATTGGGCTTTTAATAAAACTAGAGGCTTTTAATCCTTTTTTACTAAGCGCTAATTGTATATAATCTTGTGCATAATAAGCTATTGAACCAACAAAATGTAAAGGTACCGTTTTTAATTCTTGACTATATAAAGCAATATGGTTGTTTACAAACGTAGACATGCCGTTTATTATTACTTGTTTTATAAAAGGGTGATCTTCATTTTTAAACAAAAAGCGTGCAAAATTGGCCAAATATTTATTTGGTGTATCCGATTTGTAAAGCCTTTTTATAATTTCTTTTTCTTTTAAGTTATAATCTTTCTCAAATAAAAGACGTAACTCTTTGGGCATTTGTTTGTAATAGTAGGCTTTTAAAAGCGCTTTGCCAAAATAGTTACCGCTTCCTTCGTCCATTAAAATATAACCTAATGCGGGCGATTTTAAATGTACTGTTTTTCCATCATAATAACAACAATTAGATCCTGTTCCTAAAATACACACTACAGCAGGATCCTTTGTAGTAGCCATTACTGCAGCCATTGTGTCTTCGTTGGTATTGGTTTTAGCGTTTTTAAAAAACGACTTTAATATGGCATTAACTTTATTTTGATTTTTTTTTGTACCACATCCTGCTCCAAAAAAATGAATATCGGTTACTTGATTTCTGTACAGGTTTAGTTCGGTACAATTTTCAATAACGTTATAAAACTTTTTTTTAGTTAAAAGCGCAGGGTTTAAACCTTTAGTTTTTACTTTAATAGGCTGTGTTTCTTTGTCTTTACAAAGTATCCAGTCGCATTTTGTTGAGCCGCTATCTGCTATTAAAACCATATCGATATTATTCGGTTAAATGATTTTCGGTATAATTTACTAAGGCATTTAGGGCGTTTATAATTACGACTTCAGTATCAACAAATGGTTGTTTTAATATTTCAATATTGCTTTTTAGTATTTGTAGGTTTTTGGTTGAAATATTTTTGCTCTGTATAGCTGTAGAAAGTATTGATGCAGTTTCAGATATATGTTTAGATAATTTTTCTAAAGGATTTATTTTCGGATTTTTTTCAAGTTTAGAAAAGTTATTGTAGTTATTAGACCATTTATTTAAATATGATAAAACTAAAGATGCATTATCTTGATTTTTTATATAACTAAAAGCACTTTGGTTAAAGTTTGAAGCATCTTGGGCATTAACTACACAGGCATCGGCAAAAAGGTTAAATGGCGAATATGTTTTGTATTCAATGCCATCTTTATTGCGTTTATATATTTTTAAAGGTTCGCAAATTTTAGATAAATCGATAAGTGATGAAACATCTTGATTGTTGGTCATGCTTCTTAAAATAACATCTCTGTTTTTAATATGAGTAAGCCCTAATTCTTCTAGTTTAAAAGAAACATCGTTAAGACGTTTTTTCATGTTAATAATGTTATTAATTTCTTTAGGCGACCAAAAACGTTCTGCAATGGCGGCCGTTCGTGGCCAAATTCTTGAATCTATAGTTTGTGGAGTAACTAGTTCGCTCCACATGGTAACTTCGCCACCTAACACCCTTAATCGTTCTTCTGGTGTTAATTTTACATTACCAATAGGATCTACTACATAGTGTTGTTCTACAGGTTGCATTCTGTCTATATAATACCCATTAGATAGAACGGTTTGGTATCCTTTTTTAGCAGCTTCAATTAAGGTGCCTCCTTTTGGGAGTCCTTCGTTTTCGCCTCGCCACGAATGAATTACAGAGCTGGTGGGCATATTGGGTGTCATAATTTCATCCCAACCCATTAATTTTTTGCCTAATTTATTTAGAATTTTTTCAAGTTTTATATTAAAATAAGTTTGCAAATCGTGGTTGGTTTTTAAACCATGTTGTTTTTTAAATTCTTGAATTTCTAAATTTTCATCCCAATGTTTACCTTCGTTTTCATCGCCTCCAATATGAAAATAATCATCTGGAAAAAGCACAACCATTTCTGTAAAAAGTTGTTCTAAAAAGTGGTAAGTAATATCTTTTGTTGGGTTTAAAGTGGGGTCGAAAACACCAGAATATCGTTCTATAGCATATTTGTAACCCTCTTTACTACCTAATTTTGGGTAAGCAGTTAATATAGCAGAAGCATGGCCTGGTACATCAAATTCTGGAATAACACGAATACCTAAATTATTAGCATAGGCTACAATATCTTTAACTTGCTCTTGGGTGTAGTATAAACCATCTGATGCTAGTTTGTGTAATTTTGGATACACTTTCGATTCTACACGAAACCCTTGGTCGTCTGTTAAATGCCAATGAAAAACATTCATTTTTACAGAGGCCATAGCGTCTAAATTACGTTTTATAACATTAATAGGGTGGAAATGGCGCGATACATCAATCATTAATCCACGCCAAACAAAACGAGGTGCATCAGAAATATTTACACCAGGAAAGTAATAATGAGATTCGTTGTTTTTTGTAAGTTGTAAAAGTGTTTCTAACGCTCTAACGGCTCCTACATCTGTTTGGGCATTTATGTTAATAGATTGGTTGGTAATATCTAGAGTGTAATATTCGTTAGTTTTAATATTAAGTTTCGATATTTCATTAAACGTAATATTTATGTTTCCTTTTTTGTTAGTAATAGGGAAACCTTCATTTAAAAACACACCAGTTCTGTTACTTAAACGTCTTAAAAAATTAACAGCGGCATTGCTAACCCGTCCTTTATTTTTAGGATGAATTGAGATTGTAATGTTACTATCAATTATAAACTTATTATTGTTTTCTTTAATTTCTTTTGGCCAAGGCATTAAATTATATGTTTCAGATAACATATTTTGAGAGTTAACGCTTGTGTTAAAAAAAGCAAGAAGTATGAGAGTTAATATAATTTTGTTCATATAAGTTTAAGTTTTAGAAAAGGTGTGTTAGTTTATTTTAACATACTTTTCTATAATTTTACGTTTTATTCCTGCGGCTTTAATTTCTTCTGTACCAGATTGAATTAAGGTGTCGCCTTTAAACATAATAGTAAAAGGGAACTTGTGATTTTTAATGGCTTTAACAGATGTAAAACTTAAGGTTTCTGTATAGCTATTACCTTTTAAAGTGTATGTGCCAGCTCCGCCATAAAAATTTTTAGAGTTGTTGTTATCTTGGTTAAAAAATGAAAAATGATTATCGTTAATAATTTTTATAAATGTTGTATTTGTTAAATCTTTTATTTTTAGCGAGTCGTTTTCTATGGTTTGTGCGTAAACCATTTTCCATGATCCGATTAACTTGTTTTTGTTAGAACAGTTAAATAAAATAGAAACACAAAAAAGCAGTAATAGGTTTTTCAATACTTTATTTTTTAAAAATGATAACGTTTAAAAGCTTCAATAGCAGCATAATCGGCTAAGCCTAAGTCGTTATATTTTTTTGCTGTTAATCTGTTTCTGTCTTCAACGCGCACCCAAAACTCTCTAGAATCGTCGCCTTGAAACATAACGCCATCTTTTTGAGATTGATGATAAAAAATAGCATGTCTTTTTTTAAGTACTTGGTCTGGGCTCATTGGCACAGCCATTTCTATTTGATGCGATTCCCATTCGTGCCATGCACCACGATATAACCATACCCAGCAATCATCCATATACGTATTATGTTTTAACTGCTCTAAAGATGTAAATAAAGCATCTAAGCATACTTTGTGAGTGCCGTGAGGATCTGCTAAATCTCCTGCAGCATAAATTTGATGCGGTTTTATAGCTTCTATTAGGCTATTTATAATAGTAATATCATCATTAGAGATATTATTCTTTTTTATGGTGCCTGTTTCGTAAAATGGTAAATCAAGAAAATGAACATTTTCGTCGTTTAATCCTAAATATCTTGTTGCAGCTAAAGACTCGCTTCGCCTTATTAAACCTTTTAATTGGCGCACTTCTTTAGAATCAATATCATTATCTGTTTTTAATTTTAAAAAGTTAATAATGCTATGAGTGTCTTGGCAATTAGGGCATAAAGTTTGCGTGATTTCGGCAAATTTTAATGCTTCTTCGTCTGAAACCGCAATGTTTCCTGATGTTTGGTAAGCTATATGCACATCGTGCCCTTGTTCTACCAATCTATCAAAAGTGCCGCCCATAGAGATTACATCATCATCTGGGTGAGGACTAAAAATAATAACTCTCTTTTTAGGAATATTAGCGCGTTCGGGTCTGTTAGAATCGTCGGCATTAGGTTTACCTCCAGGCCAACCTGTAATGGTGTGCTGGAGTTTGTTAAACATTTTTATATTTAAATCGTAAGCTGTGCCTTCTTCAGTAAGTAGGCCAGACATACCGTTATTATTATAATCTTTATCTGTTAATTTTAAAATGGGTTTGTTTAAAAGTTCTGAAAGCCAAACAACAGCTTTTAGTTTTAAGTCTTCATCCCAAACACAAGATGTTACTAACCAAGGTGTTTTTACACGAGTTAATTCGGATGATGCGCCCTGGTCAATAATAAACGTAGTGTTATTGTGGTTTTGCAAATAGGTTGCAGGAACATTAGATGTTATATCGCTTTCAATAGTTTTTTTTAGAATTTCTGCTTTATTGGCTCCCCAACCTAAAAGTACAATACGTTTAGCACTAAGTACGGTGCCAATACCCATAGTAATGGCTTTTCTTGGTACATTATCAATGCCTAAAAAAGCGGGTGCGGCATCAACCCTTGTAATGTGATCTAGGGTTATACTTCTTGTTCCTGAATTTTGGTGTGATCCAGGTTCGTTAAAACCTATGTGCCCCGTTCTGCCTATACCTAGAAGTTGAAAATCTAAGCCTCCAACAGCTTTTATTTTCATTTCGTAATCAACACAAGATTGGTATAGATTTTCTGTACTAACTTTACCGTCTGGTATGTTAATGTTTTCGGGTAGAATATCTATGTGATTAAAAAGGTGCTCGTGCATAAAATAAAAATAACTTTGAATGTTATTTTTATCCATTGGGTAGTATTCATCTAAGTTAAAAGTAATAACATTGGCAAAACTTAACCCTTCTTCTTTGTGTATTCTAATAAGTTCTTCGTAAACTTTTATAGGAGATGAGCCTGTGGCTAAACCTAAAACGCAAGGCTTATTTTGGCGTTCTTTTTCTTTAATTAAGCTGGCTATTTCTTGGGCAACTAGTATAGAAGCTTCTGTAGAGTCTTTGAAAATTATATTGTGTATTTTTTCAAAACGTGTTTCTTCAAATTTTCCAGCTTGTGTGTAAGTTATATTTTTAGGGTCTGCAATTTTCACAATAATGCTATTTTATAGTTAACAATTTTTAAGTTAAAGCAAACGAAAAACCTAGGTTTTTCGTTTGCTTAACATCAAACTAAACTTAAACTAATTTCAACTTTTGATATTAAAAATTAGGTCCTCCAACATCCCACCATAAACGAGTTCCGCCATGATCTGGGCCGTTTAAATAGCTAACAGCAGTTGCTACATTTTCTCCATTTGTATTTACTTCGCTTTCAACAAAATTTATTCTTCTTACTTGTATGTTTGTGTCTATATCACCGCCGCTATTATTAACCACTACAGGAAATATTCTTGGGTATCCTGTGCGTCTAAACTCACTCCAAGCTTCTTGTCCGTCGGGGAACATAGCTATCCATTTTTGGGTAATAATTTGCTCTAACTGTTCTTCGTTGGTGCCAGCATCGTTATATGCTATTTTTACATCGCTTGCATAAGCAATGTTGTTAGTGGCGTTAAGTGCATCTACAAAATCTGCTGGTGTACTGGTATTATCTGCTAGGTAAGTATCTGCTCCAGATATTCCATGTTGAGCAAACGATGCGGTAACTCCAGCTTCGTAATTGGTTTTAGCATCGCCAGCTCCTGTCCAACCTCTTAAAGCAGCTTCAGCTTTTAAGAAGTGTACTTCGGCAGCAGTCATCCAAGTTAAAGTTTCTCCATCAATAACGCTTCCTATAGAGGCATGATCGCCATATTGACTCTTTGCAGTAATATCAATACCCATTCTAATTCCTTTATAATCTCCTGCCAATGATGCATCAGCCGAAGGGTTAAAGTAGGTTTCAATTCTATCGTCATTATAACCGGTTAAGATCGATTCCATTTCGGCTCCCATTCTAACATCTCCCCAAGATCCGCTAATAACAGTAATTGGATGAGGGAAACCTGTATTAATTACCATATCTGTACTTTCCATTAAACCTGCATTACTAGATAACGAAAGTTCACCTTGAGTTTTTGCAAGTGTTGGGTTTACTTTAGATACTCTAATGGCTAAGCGTAACCTTATGCTGTTTGCAAATTGTCTCCATGAAGCTATATCGCCAGCAAAGTTAGACATATCGAAAGGTGCAAATTGGCCTTCGCCTTCAAAGGCTTCTAAACCATCAATAGCAGCTCCTAAATCGTCAAAAAATGCTTGGTAAGCAACATCTTGTGGGTCGTACTCTCCAGTTGTAGCAAAATCGTTAAATTTTGTATAACGAATTGGTCCGTAAATATCGGCAACACGATGCATGCCTGTTACTTTTATAATATTAGCTAGGTGAACAAACTTAGTACCATTTGCATCTCCACTTAACTCTACTGCATTTTTCACATTTAAAGCTTGTGGCATTACATTTCCGTAAGCATCGCTCCAAGGGAAACCATTCCATCCATCAACTAATGCATAGGTTTGGTTGTTTACATTTCCTGCAAAAGGTGTTGGTGCAGTCATGTATCCAGAAAACACATCGCCCATAAGGCCTTGTTGTAATTGGTAATTCCATGCTGGTGTTACATTAAACACATTTAAAAACATGGGGCCAAACTCGTTACCAACATTGTTGTTCATTTGAGTTAAACTCTCCTCTGAAATACCATGAGGGTTGGTGTTTGTTTTTTCAAAATCGTCTGTACAACTAGCTAAACTAATTGTTATGAAAGAAGCTAGTACGTATTTATATATATTTTTCATTTTTCTTAGAAATTTACGTTAATGTTTAATCCTATACTTCTTGTTGAAGGTTGCCCGTATATGTCTACACCTTGTAACCCTATACCGGTACTAGAAGCGATGTTTGGATCGAACGGTGCATCTTTATAAATAAAGAATAAGTTGTTGGCTATTAATGATAGTTTAATAGAATCAAAGAAATCGTTAACTTTTGGTAAGGTGTAACCAATAGATAGTTCTCTTAAACTTATGTTGGTTGCGTTGTATACGTATTCACCTAATAAACCAGCTCTGCCTGCTGTTTTAGTATAGTAATCTTGTGCTGTCATTTGTGCACTTGCCCCACCAGTTGTTACAACGTTAATCATTCCGCCGTTTTTATTTCTTGCATCGGCTGATGCTTGAGATACTCCGTAAAAATCGTTTACGGCTTCTGTAACACTTACAACATCGCCACCAAATTTACCATCGATTAAGAAGTTAACAGAAAAGTTTTTAAATTCGAAAGAGTTGCTTAAACCTAAAGTAAAGTCTGGTTGTGCATGAGCTATGGTTTCAAATTCTGTAGCTTCAATAGTTAAGTTTCCACCATCATCTGTAACAACAGGTAATCCGTCTTCATTTCGTACTATTGATCTACCTCTAATACTACCAAAATCTTCTCCTTCAATTAAAGAATATGCATAACCATTAACACCAGGAGCAGTTAGTATAGCTTCTCCATTATCAAGCGATGGGTGTACAGAAACTACTTTGTTTTTGTTTGATGCAAAGTTTAAAGCTGCATTCCATGTAAAGTTATCGTTTACAATTGGCTTACCATTTAATACTAATTCTATTCCTTTGTTTGAAATTTTACCTGCATTAACTATGTTTTGAGTATATCCTTGAACGTTAGGTTGCGCTGCTATAAAGAATATTTGATTTTCTGTGTTAGAGCTATAGTAAGTTAAGTCTAAGCCTAACCTGTTTCCTAAAAAGCGCCATTCTGTACCAATTTCGAAAGATTTTTGTTTTTCTGGTTCTAAAGTTTCTCCTTCTCTAGGTGCAAAAGTTGCTTGGTTTGCAGAGCCAACAGTACCTGTTGTGCCAGTTGTACCAATAGTTCTTAGGGGTACGGTGGCGTAAGCAGGAATATCTTTACCAACCTCGGCGTAAGAGACTCTTACTTTAGCAAAATCTATAGCCTCTGGCATTTCAAACATTTCTGATAAAACGTTAGTTAAACCAAATGATGGGTAAAAGAATGAGCTAGATTTTGTGTTAACTAACGTAGAAGACCAATCTGTTCTTCCTGTAATATCTAAATATAACATGTCTTTATAGCCAATGTTTGCCGCACCAAATACAGATTGTACTTCTCTGTTTGCTACAGTTTGTGCAATACCGTTAGACGATTCAAAATTAGCAATAGTAAATACGTTAGGGAATCTTAAGCCTTCTGGACCAGAATCTAATAATATTTGGTCTCCAATTTTGTATTTAGTTAAACTTGTACCAAGAGTTAAGTTAAAGTCGAAATCTTCAGATAAATCTTTGTTATAATTTGCTATTAAATCTAAATACTGTTGTGTGTTTTCGGTTTTTTCAAGGATATAACGACCTGTAGTTGGTACAAATGTTAAATCGCTACCTGCGTACAACCTTTTATCGTAAGTAAAGAATGATTTATCAAAACTACCTCTAGACTGTAGTGATAAATTTTCGTTTAGTTGATATTTAACACTTACACTAGCAAGTACTCTTTGGGCAATATCTTTACTTGGATTTCTGTGTATTAACCAATATGGGTTTTGTTGTATGTTTTCATCAAATGATGTAGCATATTGATCCATCATGTTGGTCGCCGTATTAAAATACTCGAATTTATTTTTGTAATTGTTTAAATCAATTCCAACAGGATTAAGGTATAAACCTGTTAACGGGTTAGAGTATAAGCCATTACCTGGTCGGTTCCAGATGCGTTGGTCTGATAAACTAATGTTTGCAGAAACTTGAATTTTATCGTTTAAAAAGCTAGCGGTTTCGCGTAAGTTTAAAACATTTCTGTTTAATCTGTTTTCTGGCATAACTCCAGTAGCAGATGTGTTAGCAAAAGAGAAATATGTTTGTGCTACTTTATTACCCGCACTTAAAGAAATGGCTTGTGTTGCTGTGGTACCCGTTTTAAAAAAGTCGTCAATAGTGTTTGATAAGCCACTTGTTTTTGCTCCCCAAGATTTAGGGTCTGTTACTCGACCATTTTCGGTAATAGCACCTCCTACAGAATTGGATTGGTATTCGGTTTGAGGCTCTGGTAACGATATAACATTATCTACCGTAAAGGTTGTATTAAAGTTTACTTTTATTTTACCTTCTTTACCGCTTTTGGTAGTAATTAATATAACACCATTTGCACCTTGACTACCATATAATGCAGCTGCCGAAGCTCCTTTTAGTACCGTCATACTTTCAACATCATCAGGGTTAATAAGTGATGTAATGTCTCCACCATCTCTATTACCAGTTTGGCTACCAAAAATACTAGTTCCAGGAGCTTCACCATTTTGTCCGTTACCGTTATTTAACATAGGAACACCATCAATAACATATAACGGGTCGTTATTACTTGTAGAAGAGTTACCTCTTAAAACCACTTTAGTAGCGCCACCTACACCAGAAGCACTTCGTGTAATAGTTAAACCTGCAGATTTTCCAGATAAACTATTAATAGGGTTGGTTTGTTTTACCCTTGTTAAGTCGTCTCCTTTAACGTCTTGAGCAGAATAAGTAAGTGTTTTTCTTTCTTTTTTAATACCTAAAGCTGTTACAACAACTTCGTTTAATTGTGTGGCATCTTCTACTAATTCAACATCAATCACACTAGAGTTTCCAACGGTAACTTGTACGTTTGTCATTCCTATATAAGAAAATGACAGAATGTCTCCAACATTAGCTGTTAATGAATAATTACCATCAAAATCTGTTTGGGCACCGTTAGTTGTTCCTTGTACAACCACATTCACACCAGGAAGCGGAATGCCATCGGCTTTTGAAGTTACTGTTCCTGTAATTTCTTTTTCTTGGGCAAAAGTTATTTGAGCCGTTAATAATAAAAAAGAAAACAAGAAGAGTGTTCGTAAATTTTGTTTCATAATTTGATTATTTTGTTTTTTTTAGTTAAGCCAATCTATTTAATATTAAAATAGTTTTAAAAAAAATTATATAAACGACATCATTTTGCATATAGACAACATTTTAGATTCGATAAGTGATTTTGGTAAAATAAACTATTGTTATTTTAATTGTTAATTAGTGAATATATCATTAAAATTGCTGTATATTGATGATGAATTTTCAATAAAAATCATTTAAATCTAAGAATTATTTCAATCTTTAATAAAAAAATAGGCGAAACTATTCCCATTAAATATCATGTTATTTTTTGGTTAGGATACTTTATTTTTAATGTTGTAAGATGGGGAAGTTATTATAACGATTACTGGTATTCGTTTAAATCGAATATCGTTACATTTTCTATGGCAGTTATTTTGGTATATGTGAATATATATATACTAATTCCTAAATTTATACTAAAGAAAAAATATAAAAGGTATGCATTTTACTTTATTGTTTCGCTCTGTTTATTTTATGTTATTAGAACAGAGCTTATTTATATGTTTATAAATAAAAATGTATGGCCAGAGTCGGGATCTCCACAACAAGCGTATTCTTTTAACCATATTGTTGTTGTGGTTTTAAGCGGAATTTATGAAGTTGGTTTGGCAACAACAATAAAATTAACCGCCGATTGGATTTTTGAGCGTAAGCGTGTAGAAAAACTTGAAAAATTACAATTAAGCTCGGAGCTTAAATACTTACGAACCCAAATACAACCTCATTTTTTCTTTAACACTTTAAATAATCTGTATGCATTAACATTAAAAAAATCGGATAATGCGCCACGTATGATTCTTAAATTATCCGATATGATGCAATACGTATTGTATGAGATTAAAGACTCGAAAGCTAGTTTGTTAAATGAAATTAGCCACATTAATAATTTTATAGATATAGAACATCTTCGTTTTGAAGATAGAGTAGATGCAGAAATGGATATTTCGGGTGATATTGAAGATATTTGTGTGCCACCATTATTATTACTTTCGTTTGTAGAAAACTCTTTTAAACACGGCATGAAAGATAACGAAAAACTTAAATTACGAATGAATTTTAATGTGTTAACTAATAATTATTTAGAATTTACACTAATAAATAATTTTAACCCCGAAGCATCTCAAGATAGCAGTTATGGTATTGGAAATGAAAATGCCAAACGTCGATTAGAATTGCTTTTTCCAAACGATTTTGTTTTAGAGACTAAAGCCGAAGGAAACAACTACATTCTGTTTTTAAAAATTCCGGTATCATGAAAATTAAGTGCATTATAATTGATGACGAGCCTTTGGCAATTTCTGTGATTGAAAATCATTTAAAGAGTTTTGATCATATTGAAATTATTGAAACTTTTACCAACCCATTAAAAGCCTATCGTATTTTAGAACAGGAAAAAATAGATCTTATTTTTTTAGATATTAATATGCCACAAATGACAGGGTTTTCATTTATTGAAAACTTAAGCCACAAGCCTCTTATTGTATTTACAACTGCTTATCGTGAATATGCCGTAAAAAGTTTCGAGCTTAATATTTTAGATTATTTGGTAAAACCTATACCGTTTAATCGCTTTTTAAAAACTATAAATAAAGTGTACCAACAAGTTTATGTTAGCAATACCTCGGCCGAGTATAGTTTGCAACAAGAACCACATATTTTTTTAAAAGTTAATAAAAAGCTAATTAAAATAAACTTAAACGATATACTTTATGTAGAAAGCCTAAAGGATTATATAAAGGTAATTACAACTATAGGCGATTATGTAGTGCATAAATCGCTTACTGCTATAACCGAAGAGTTACCACAATCAAACTTTATTCGTATTCATAGATCGTATACGGTTTCAATTAATAAAGTTATAGCGTTAGAAGGAAATACTGTTGAAATTTCAAACAGAAAAATTCCTATAGGAAGAAACTATGTAAAACAAACAAAAGAGCGCATTTTTAATATAAATGACGATAAAGACGCTAAAAATTAACCAGAAAACCAGTAAATAATCATGTCTAATACACACGAAAAATTAGTAAAAAACAACACTTTTATACCTATTGCAATCATAGCAGGATTATTTTTTATTTTCGGTTTTGTAACCTGGATAAATGGAGCGCTAATCCCGTTTATGAAAACTATAAACGAATTAACAGATGCGCAGTCTTACTTGGTTGCATCAGCATCTTATATTTCATTTGTGGTTATGGCATTACCAGCCTCAAGAATTATAAATAAACTTGGTTACAGAAAAGGCATGTCGTTAGGATTAATTATCATGGCCGTTGGTGCTTTAGTTTTTATTCCTGCGGCCGAAGCCAGAACATATTGGATGTTTTTAACAGCTATTTTTATACAAGGTGCAGGGATGACTTTGTTGCAAACAGCATCAAACCCATACATAACTATTTTGGGGCCTATAGAGAGTGCTGCAAAACGCATAGCCATTATGGGAATTGCTAATAAAGTAGCTGGAGCTTTAGGCTCTGTAATTTTTGGTGCTCTACTCTTATCTGGAATAGATGAAATTAAAGAGAAATTAAGTTTAGTTGATGAAACAGAAAAAGCTAGCTTGTTAAACACCATGGCCGATAGTGTTGTTACACCTTACATAGTAATGGCTGTTGTATTATTTTTACTGGGTATTTTAATAAGAAAAGCACCTCTTCCGCATGTAGAAGCGCAACCTATTGAGGCTTCAGAAACTGGAGAAAAAACAAAATCTAGTATTTTTCAATTTCCGCATTTATGGTTGGGCGTTTTAGCTTTATTTGTTTATGTAGGTGTTGAGGTTATAGCTGGTGATACTATAATTTCTTATGGCATTTCTCTTGATATTCCTGTAGAAAAAGCTAAATTTTTCACCTTATTTACGTTAATGGCTATGGTTGCTACTTATGCTTTGGGCGTATTTTTAATACCTAAATATATAAGTCAGGCTTTTGCCTTAAAGTCTAGTGCTATTTTAGGCATTATACTTTCATTTTGTATTGTATTTACTAATGGGTTTACTTCGGTGCTTTTTGTTGCGGCCTTAGGTATTGCTAATGCTTTAGTTTGGCCAGCCATTTGGCCGTTAGCATTAACAGGGTTAGGTAAATTTACTAAAACAGCATCTGCATTACTAATTATGGCTATTTCTGGCGGAGCTATCTTGCCTCCGTTATACGGTACTTTAGTTGATAATAAAAAAGAAGCCTTGTTGGCAATTGGAGCCAATGAAGCTAACGCTTTAGCGGAAGCTGCATCTTTTGGATATTGGATTTTGTTACCTTGTTATATTATTATTTTTTATTACGCCTTTTGGGGGCATAAAGTAGGGCTTAAAAAAACATAAGCTTTTAAAATGATGTCTAACAAAAATAGAATTGAATCGGTTGATGTTTTAAGAGGGTTTACTATAGTAGCAATGATTTTGGTAAATACTCCTGGCGATTGGGGTGCTGTTTACTCACCATTATTACATGCTAATTGGCACGGTTTAACACCTACCGATTTAATATTTCCTTTCTTTTTATTTATTGTAGGTATCTCTATTTTTTATGCATATAAAAATAAACGAACTACAAGTAAAACGTATAAAAAAATTGCTATTAGAAGCCTTAAATTAATTGGTTTGGGTTTGTTTATTAATGTATTTACACCCATTTTTCCTTTTGTTGAAGATTTTGAAACTTTACGATTACCAGGTGTATTACAAAGAATAGGTGTTGTGTTTTTTATTTCATCGGTATTATACATTAATTGTAGTTGGAAACAATTGTTAGGTATTTCTATATTTATTTTAATTGCGTATTGGTTGTTTTTAGGTTTTGCCCCTTTACCAAATGACGTTTCACCTACTTTTGATAGAGCATCAAACAATTGGGTTAGTTTTATTGATTTGAAGTTTTTACAAAACCATATGTGGCAACCAGATTACGACCCCGAAGGTATTGTAAGTACAATTCCCGCAATTGCAACTTGTGTTTTAGGGGTTTTAACAGGTAAAATATTAAATCAAATAAACCCAGTTAAGCAGTTGTTTATTGTAGCTTTTGGTTGGTTGGTTTTGGGTTATGTTTTTAATTTGTTTTTTCCTATAAATAAAGCCATTTGGAGTAGTAGCTTTGTTTTAGTAACTAGTGGTTGGGGTGCATTAATATTGGCTGTTATTTACTATTTTAAAGATGTGAAACAGTACAAATTTGGAAGTATTTTTAAATACGTAGGGATGAATGCGATTACCATTTACTTTTTATCGAGCATAATATCAAAAACCATGTATTTAATAAAAGTAGATCAACAAAACAATGTACATTCGTGGCTTTACAATACGTTGTTTATTCAAGATTTTTTAAGTTTAAAATTCTCTTCGCTGTTGTATGCATTAACGGTTGTAATGTTTTATATTTTTTTAGGATATTTTATGTATAGGCAAAAGCTGTTTATAAAAGTATAAACTTATTTAAATTCTTTATCGTAAAAAGTAGTTGCATCTTTTATTAAAAGGTTTAGTTTTTCTTTTTCTAAAGATAATTTATGTGGTGTCCATTTTAAATACATTGCAAAATCGTTTGCCACAATGTTTAAGTATTTATTGATGCTTGAAATATTAAAGTATAACCGCCCAGTACGCCTAACAAAAAAGTCTGAAAGCGCATTAACCATTTCGTAATGTATGCAATACCAAAGTTCAGCTCTAATTAGGCATTCTAATTTAGTTGTGTTTTTAAAAGTATTTAACTTATTTAGTATTAAGTCTGTTTGTTTTCCATAAGTAGAGCATAGGTAAGTAGCGTAATATTTGTCTTTTACTCCAAGGTTTAATAACAGGTTTTCAATGTGCTTCTTGTAGTTGTTTATATTGATTTCGGAATTAAATGACGCTGAGCCTAACGGAATTTGTTCTGTAAACGATGTTTTAAATTTCGCTTTTTCTTTAATGGTCATTTGTTTTAAAACAGTTTCGATAACACGTTGTGCCATTTTTCTATACCCTGTTAGTTTTCCTCCTGCAATAGAGATAAGTCCGCTTTTTGAAATAAAAATTTCATCTTTCCTTGATAATTCCGATGGTTTTTTACCATTTTCGTGAATAAGTGGCCGTAAACCAGCCCAGTTAGATTCTATATCGTTTATTGTTAATTCTACATTTTTAAATGTATTATTAATGGCGTTTAGTAAGTATTTGGTATCGTTTATAGTTGTAACAACACGATCTAAATTTCCGTTATAATTAGTGTCTGTTGTACCAACATAAGTTATGCGCTCTCTTGGAATTGCAAAAATCATTCTACCATCTGGGGCATCAAAATAAATAGATTGTTTAATAGGTAACTTGTTAAAAGGAAAAACTAAATGTATACCCTTTGTAAGGTGTAAATATTTATTGTTTTTAGAGGTGTCTATTGTACGTAATGTGTCTACCCAAGGCCCAGTTGCAGAAATATAGTACTGGGCTTTTATGGTTATTACTTTATTGGAATTATAATCTATACAATTAAGGCTTTTAATTTTAGAATGCTCGTTATATTCGAATGATTTTAATTCGCAATAATTTAAAATTGTAGCACCGTAAGAAGCTGCTTTTTTTAAAAGTTCTATGGTTAGCCTAGCATCATCAGTCCGATATTCCGAATAGAAGCCTCCGCCCGTAATTTTTTTATTATTTAATAGAGGCTCTTTTTTTATTGTTTCTGTTTTATTTAGCATGATGCGTTGATCTTCTTTGTTTACATCTGCTAAAAAATCGTAAATTTTTAGACCAATTGCGGTTATTAATTTTCCGTAGTTTCCGCCTTCAATTAAAGGAAGAAGCATTTTTTCTGGAATTACTAAATGTGGTGCTAGTTTGTGCACTATAGCTCGTTCTGTTCCAGACTCTTTTACTAATCCTATTTCAAACTGTTTTAGGTAACGTAAGCCTCCGTGTATAAGTTTTGTTGATTTATTACTTGTTCCTGATGCGAAATCGTTTTTTTCGATAAGGCAAACATTTAAGCCTCTCGATGCTGCATCTAATGCTATTCCAGCTCCAGTAATACCACCACCAATAATAACGATATTAAAAGTATTGGTAGTTATTTTTTTAAGTTGGTTTTCTCTATTTAGTATTGAAAAATTTGCCACACATTTATTTTATAATAAATCAATTTAAAAAGTTAATAATTTTATTTGTGGTATCGTTTAAGTTTTTTGGTAATTCTTCTTTATTCCAAGGGTGCGAGGCATCAAAAACATGATTAGCGCCTTTTATTACTTCTAGTTTACTTTTAGGGTTCCATTTATGAAGTTTTTTAGCTTCTTCAATTAGTATGTTCGTGTCTCCGCTTCCATGAACAATTAAATATGGTATTTTTAAGTTTGTTACGGCTCGTTTTATAGTTAATCTTTCTTGATTAGCAATAAAGTTTTCGTAAAATTGATAATAATGGGGCATTTGTTGTTTAGTACGCCCATTTAAAATATATTTTACGCCATCTTTTTTCCATTGTTTTAAATTTCCAGATGTTGATGATCTTTTACCAAAATCGCATACTCCGGCAAGGCTTATTACTTTTTTTATGCGTATATCTTCTTCTGCTTTTATGGTTACTATGCCTCCTGCTCTGCTATGGCCTATTAAACTAATGTTATTAATGTCTGCTTCTGTTTTAAATTTATTTTGATTGCAAATCCAATTAATTACGGTTTCTAAATCATCTAACTCTTTAGTATAATTATTATTTCCAAAGGCTTCTAGGTCTGGAAAATCTATAGGTTGATTAACTGTACCGCCGTTATGCGAAAAATTAAATTTTATAAAAAAGAAACTTGCTTGAGAAAAAGCATTTGCCATTAAATTCCAAGCACCCCAATCTTTAAATCCTTTGTAACCATGGCAAAATATAATTATTGGTTTTTTATGGTTATTGTTTTTGTAAAATAGATCTGTAAGTATAGGTTTTTGGTGTTTCCCTTCAATAATAATGTTTTTTAATATTGCCATAATGCTAAATTTCTTTTTCTATAAAATCGATATTTTGATTACAAATTTCTAGTATTAAATGTTTCAATTCTGTTTCAAAAGCCATTAAAGTTTCGTTGGTAATTAATGTGTTTTTTTTACTTCTAGGCGAGTCTTTTTTAGCAAATTTTAAAAAGCCTGCTTTTAAGTTTTTAAACGATATAATACCGGCTTCAATAGGTAAGGTTATGTGGTTGGATTTATGCATCATATAGGCATAAGTAAGTATTTGGAAGCTTTTGCTGTACTTTTTGTAATCGGTTGTAATGTCTTGCCAGTTAATTACTTCTACTTGATTTTGTTGTACGGTTCCTGTTTTGTAATCAATAATTCGAGTTGTTCCGTTGTATTGATCAACTCTATCAACTTTTCCTTTAATTCTTATAACACTATTAATTTCTGGAATTTTAATTTCAACATTATTATCTGTTTCTATAGCTATAATTTTAATTTTGTTTCCAGCGTTTAAATTTTTAATTTCTGAGTTTAAAAAATTTTCTACGTAGCGTTTTGCTATTTCGTAAACTATTAGATTTTTACCCGTAGTTATATCTCCTTCTTTATATTCGTTTTTAAAGTGATGGGTAACCGTTTCGTCTATTTTGGGTTTTAGGCTTTTAATATCATTTTCGGTTATAAAATGGCCAGTAAAGGGTTTGTAAAAATCTTCTAGTGTATTGTGTACAACAGTACCTAAAGTGTTTGCTGCTACTGTTTCTTCAACCTCATTGTACTCTTTAATTTTTAAAATTTTCTGATAATAAAAATCAATAGGGTTTCGCATGTAATTTGTTAGTGAGGATGGAGAAAAACCATTAGCGGCTAATTGAAAAATTTGTTGTTGTAAGTTTTCGGTTTTTTCAATTATAGTTAATTTAGGTTCGATATTTGGAACCTCTGGTGCTATAATTTTATAATTTATTTTGTGTATGTTTTCTAGCTCTAATTGTGTTATAAACCTGCTTTTTTCTCCTCCAGTTAAAACATCGGCTTCGGTATTATATAGTATATATACATTTTTAGCACGTTGTAATAGTTTGTAAAAGTGGTATGTGTATACCGCGTCTTTTTCTTTATAGGTTGGCAGTTTGTTTTCTAATTTTACATCAAAAGGAATAAATGAATTGTTGCTTTTTCCGGCTGGTAAAATACCTTCGTTTACAGACGAGATAATAATTGTTTCGAAATCTAATACGCGAGACTCTAGCATACCCATAAGCTGTAAACCTTGTAAGGGCTCGCCTTGAAAATCTAAAGATTCACTACTTAATAGCTCTTTGTAAATGCTGTGTAATGTAGTTATGTCTTTAATATGTTTATGTTCTAAATTTAACCTATTAAGTTCGTTAAAAAGCTCGTTAAATCGATAGACATATTCTAACGATAATAAGTTTGTTTCTTTATTTTTATCTAAAGAGTTTTTAATGGCCATTATTAGATTAGAACAATTTTCTAAGAAAATGGATGTAGAGTTTTCCCAATTAGAAAACAAAAGATTTATAATTTTGCTTGCTTCTTTAGCTGCTTCTGTTAATCGTTCGTTGTTTAAAAAAACCAGATTATTTTTATCAATAATTTGTATTAATTTTGAAGCATAGTCTACATTGTTTATATGTAATAAGGGTCTAATAAATTGATGTGAGAGTATGTTTATAACCTCTTTATAGTAAAATGAATTTGAACTGCTTTTATGTAGCTTAAATAGTGCATTAAACAATGAAGCTAGGGGAACACTTTTTAAAGGAAACCCCATTGTAATATTTAACGCCTGGATGGTGTTGGGTATAGAGTTTAATACAGGAATTAGTAAGTTTTCATCTCCTAGTACTACTGCAGTACTATTTAGCGAATTGTTATTTTTTTGTAGTTTACTTAAAAGTGAGCCAATATATTTTGCCTGGCCTATGTTTTTTGGAATACCAATTACCGATATATTTTTGGGTTTCGAATAATTTTTAGATACCCAATTAAAAGGGTTGTTTTTAAAGTATTTCCAATTGTTAAGGTGTTGTCTTGTAAATAAAGCAGCATCATGTTTTTTATTATTCATAAAAGCAGCATCAATATCCCAATAAATTTTTGCTAAATTGTTTTGAAGTAGTTCTTGAATAATGGTTTCTTCAGATGTATTTAATGCATTAAACCCAACAAACACATATTTTTTGTTGGGGTTGTTTTGTATATAAGTGTTTAGGTTTTCTGCAGCTTTTCTATATATTAAACCTTGGTATCCCACTTTTTTGTTTAAAAGTTGATTTGTAAAATGGTTGTAATAGGTGTTTAGTTTATTCCAAAATGCTAGATAATTTTTTACAAATTGTGTTTTGTTTTCATCTACCGACCAATGTTTTAAATCTTGAATTGCGCTTAAATAATTAAATATTTTTTCTTGAGGTATTTTATATCTATCAATTTCGTTAAAGTCTTGAAGTAATATTTGCGCCCATTTTGAAAACGTTTCAAAAGTATCTAGGTTTTCTTTTTTTGTAAGTTGTGTGTAAGAAGTATAAAACTCAAATAGCAGTTCGGTATTCGAAATAGATTTTAATTGCGATATGTTTTCAACAAACTCTTCAATACTTAAAATTTGAGGGGCAAAAATAGTTTGATTTACAACATGCGAGAGTTTATGTTTTAAAAACAATCCTGCTCTTTTACTAGGTAGTATAAAGGTTAAGCCAGAAAGGTTTTGGTTGTTTTTGTATAAATCTTCAAGTACATCGTGAATAAAAGTTGTCATGTTATAAAAATAAAAAACGCTTCGGATATCCGAAGCGTTTTTTGTAAACTTATTTGTTTAAAATTTTGTTAGCTATGTTTTTTAGTTAGCTAAGTTAATTTCAACACGTCTGTTGTTAGCTCTACCAGCTCTAGTTTTGTTAGTGTCAATTGGTTTAGACTCTCCATATCCAAGAGCAGATAATCTGAAAGCATCAATACCATTTTCAATTAAGTATTCTTTAACTGAATTAGCTCTAGAATCAGATAATCTTTGGTTTAATTTTTCGCTACCTACGCTATCAGTATGACCTTCAACTGTAAATTTAGCAGTAGAGTACTCTTTAAGAATTCCAATAATATCAGCTAATACAGCAGCAGATTGTGCTTTTATAGTTGATTTACCAGTATCAAATAAGATTGTTTTAGCGTATTCGTTAAGTGTTTTTTGAACAGCTTCAGTTACTTCTGGACAACCGTTGTTAGCAACAGTACCTTTAACGTCTGGACATTTATCGTCTTTGTCTAATACGCTATCACCATCAGTATCTGGCCATGGGCATCCTTTGTTAGCAGAAGGACCAGCTTGGTTAGGGCATTTATCATCAGCATCAGTAACACCGTCACCATCAGCATCAGGACAACCGTTTAAAGCTTTTAAACCAGCAACTGTAGGACAGTTATCTTTGTTATCAGCAATACCATCACCATCAGTATCAGGACATCCATTAAGCTCAGCTAAACCAGCTTCGTTAGGACAATCGTCTTTGCTATCTTCAATACCGTCACCATCAGTATCAGGACATCCGTTGAAAGCTTCTAAACCAGCAACTTCTGGACAAGCATCATCTTTGTCATATATTCCATCTCCGTCAGTATCTGTTCCACCAAATTTGATAGAAAGACCAGCAGTATGTTGGAAGTGAGATGCTAAGTAATCTTCAAAAGCATGTTTATATCCAGTTTGTAGTGTTAAACCAATGTTTTCACTAAACCATACATTAAAACCTAAAGTACCGTTTAAAGTACCAGCACCAATTTCGTCAACCCAAGTGTATCCACCACCAAGACCAACAAAAGGATCTAAAGTTTTTCCTTCTAAGAAGTTATACTTAATTGTACCATCTATTCCGTAGTATGATAAATCACCAACTTCATTAGTTACGTCTGGGTTTGTGCTAATGTCTCCCCATTTTTCTATTTTATTTAAAGATCCAGTTACTCCAAAAGAGAAACCATCGCTTAAATATTTAGATACAGAGATCGTTGATAAAGAAGGTAAAATGTTCCAGTGGTCTGTTGCGTTAAAGTATTCGTCACCGAAAGAGTCACTAAATAATCCACCGTCTCCGTTAGGATAAGCATCAACTGCATTTACCCCAATAGTAATTTGCCATGGGTTGTTTTGGTCTTGCGCATTAGCGTTGCTATAACCAAGTACAAGCAACATAGCGAACAATAATCTGCTAAGATTTTTCATATTCAAAAGTTTAATTTTTAAGTGTTAATTGTCTGCAAAAGTAAGTTGTTAAATGTTATTAACAAAGACAAATATATAAAAAAATGAGAGATATATGCAGTTCAACGATAGTTCATAATGAATTTATATAACATTTAATGCTTTACCCACTTTTACAAAGGCATTGAGAGCCTTGTCTAAGTGCGATTTTGTGTGCGCGGCAGAGAGTTGTACTCGTATTCTGGCTTTCTCTTTAGGTACAACTGGAAAAAAGAACCCAATAACATAAATACCTTCTTTTAATAGCATATTTGCCATGTTTTGAGAAAGTTTAGCGTCGTATAGCATTACGGGAACTATTGCCGAATCGCCATCTACAATATCAAAACCAGCAGATTTCATGCCTTCTTTAAAATAACTTGTATTCCACTCTAGTGTGTCTCTTAATTCTGTATTGTTAGCTAACATATCAAAAACTTTAATAGATGCACCAACTATAGCAGGAGCTAATGAGTTTGAGAAAAGGTAAGGCCTAGAGCGTTGACGTAAAATATCGATAATTTCTTTTTTTCCTGTGGTATATCCCCCCATGGCACCGCCTAGTGCTTTTCCTAGTGTACCTGTAATGATATCTATTCGATTTAAAACATTTTTTTCTTCAAGAGTTCCTCGGCCTGTTTTTCCAATAAAGCCAGCAGCATGACATTCATCAATCATGACTAGGGCCTCATATTTATCGGCTAGATCACAAATTTTATCTAGCGGAGCAACTAGGCCATCCATAGAAAAGACACCATCTGTTACTATAATTTTAAACCGAGCCTTATTTTTATTAGCTTCAATGAGTTGTTTTTCTAGATCGGCCATGTCGTTATTTTGATAACGATATCTAGCAGCTTTACATAAACGTACACCATCTATAATAGAGGCATGATTTAATGAGTCTGAAATTATAGCATCTTCTTTTCCTAATAAGGGCTCGAAAACACCACCATTAGCATCAAAAGCGGCAGCGTATAAAATGGTGTCTTCGGTTTGGTAATAATTGGCTATTTTTTGTTCTAACTCTTTGTGAATATCTTGAGTTCCGCAAATAAAACGAACCGAGCTCATACCAAATCCATGAGTATCCATAGTGTTTTTGGCTGCTTGAATAACTTCTGGGTGTGCAGATAAACCTAAGTAATTGTTAGCACAAAAATTTAAAACAGTTTCGCCAGTATTTAAAGTTATTTCGGCGCCTTGAGCCGAAGTAATTATGCGTTCTTCTTTATAAAGGCCATTGTTTTTTATTTCTTGAAGTTCTTCTTGAAGATGATTTTTCAGTTTTCCGTACATTTTATTGCGTTTTACACAAATTTAAATATCTTTTACTAAAATATCATCATTTATGTAGATAAGAATCTTCTTTTTGGTTGTTATTTTCATATCCTTTAAAACATCTTGATACGATTGCAGTTGTTGCTCGTGTTTTTTGTTTTCTAAACCTGTTTTGTAGTCTATTATAACAGCATCGTTTTGTGGGTTTATTACAATTCGGTCTGGTCTTAAAATTATACCATTTTTAGATATAATGTCGCGTTCGTTAATTATTGTTAAGTTTGGTTTGTAATAATCTTTAAGCTCTGGGTGGTTAACAATATTTAATACAGTTGTTTTTAATAATAAAGCTTGTTCTGGGGTTATAGTGGCGGTGTTTATAAAATCTTGAATTACAAAATTAATATCGCTTTTTGTGTTTATTTTTGCCATTATATTGTGTATTAAGTTCCCTTTTTCAATGGCTTTTTGCTGTGTCGTGTCCCATAGTAACCCAGATTTTGTAACAACTTTTATGTTATGATCTTCTTTTGCTGTAGAAACAAAATGTTTTTGTGTTTGGGTTTCTTTTTTTGTTACAGTAGTTTTTAATGTTCTTTTTTTGTTACCAAAACTATAAACAGTTTCTGCATCATTCCAAATGCCTATGTGTTGAAGGTAGCTAATTAGTAATCCGGAATATTTTGTGGTTTTTATTTCGCCTTTTTCTGATATGTCTTTTGTTGAAATTATATGCATCTGTTCTACGGCTCGAGTTAAGGCTACATATAATATATTAATAGTGTCTAGTTCTTGTTCAGATTTGTGTTTGTTGAAAATGCGTAGCCCTTCTTCTCCATAATTTTCAAAATCATTATTATAGTTTAAAAGTGTATGCGAAAAACCATTGTATTTTGTTTTATCTAGGTTAAACCATTCTTTAGGTTCAAGTTCTTTATAGATATCTAAATCGGCATACGGGAATATAACTACAGGAAACTCTAAGCCTTTTGATTTATGAATAGTCATGATTTGTACGGCATTTTGACCCTCGGGAGAAATAACACTTAATGTGTCTTTTTTCTTTTCGAAATACTCTAAAAAGCCAAAAATATCGGAATCTTTTTTTTGTGTAAAATCTAAAACAACATCCAAGTAAAACTGAATATATGCGTTTGATGAGTTTACTAAGTTAAATGTTCTAACAATAGTTTCAACCAAATCGTAAAGTGGTAATTGTAGTAGTTTGTTTGCATTAATAAAAACGTTATAAGCTTCTAAGTTTTTTAGTAGTTTTTCTGTAGAAAGTTTAATGTGTTTTATAAAAAAATCATGCTTATCTTCAATATTAAAATGTGTGGTTAAAAAATTTAAAACTTTAATTTTCGTTTCATTATTTTCGGGCTTAATTAGTAGCCATAATAAATTATTTACAAAAACAACTTCGGGTGCGTTATTAATTAATAATGTTTCAGAAGAGATTATAGGGATTTTATTTTGGTTTAAGTAATTGGCAACGGCAACACCTTGTTTTTTCTTTCTAACTAAAATGCAAATATCTTCAAGTTTAAACCCATTATTTAGGCATGTGTTTATTGTGTTTAAAACTTCTTGAGGGAAAACATCATCTCTATCGTCGTCTTTGTTAATCTCTAAAAAGGATAGTTTTACTAAGCCATCATTAGTTTTGGTTATGTTTTGATGTGCGTTTTGATAAAGTATTTTATAATCTTCGTTATTAAAAACTTTGCCAGATAAAAATTTAAAAAAACCATTGTTAAAGTTTATAACCTCTTTAAAGCTTCTGTAGTTTTCACCAAGGTTTTTTATATTTTGTTCTAAATAAAAAGGCTTGCTTTTTTTGTTAAATAAGTCTATAAACTGTTCAGCTTTTCCGCCACGCCAACGGTAAATGGCTTGTTTAGCATCGCCAACCAGCATGGTGCTACCGTTTGCTCCAGATAACGCATTGTCTAATAACGGAATTAAATTTTCCCATTGCATTTGCGATGTGTCTTGAAACTCATCGATAAAATAGTGCTTAAATTTTTCGCCTAATCGTTCGTAAATAAAAGGGGTAGGTTGGTTTTTTATTTCGTTACTAATAATAGTGTTAAACTCAGAAATAAGCATTTTATTTTGATCTTCTTTTAATATTTGAAGCTCGCCATTTATAGCATTTAAAACCGATAGAGGTGTTACGTTTTTATAAAATGCTTTTAAGAATTTAACATGAAAAATAGCTTGTTTGGTTGCCTTAAAACTAGCGGCTATTTGGGGTTGTATTTTATCAATGGTTTCTGCAATAGCTGTGGTAACTCGCTTGGGGTACAAATTTTTAGTTTCTAAGTCTTCTTGCCATTTGGTATTAAAACTTACACTAAAATTATGTACTGCTAATTTTTTAAAATAATTTGGCAGGTAGCTTCCAGAAAAATCATTAAACTCTAAACCAGAATTTTGAATTAAATTAAGGACAGCGTTTGCATTTTCGGTAATTTGTTTTTCTAGGCTTAAAGTTTCCTTTTTTATTTGTGTTTTTAGTATTTTAAAGTCGTTTAAAGTTTTGTTTTTTAGGTTGTTAATGTATGGTAGGTCGTTTTCGTTTACTAAGAGTTTAGCAATCTTATTAAAATCAAAAGCAACATCCCAACTCTTATCATCGTCGGCCTTTTCAATAGCAAACTCTACTAGAATTTTAGTAAGTTCTTTATTGCTTCCTGCTTTAGCAATTAAACTATCTACAGCTTCATTTAAAAGTGCATTTTGGTCTAATTCTACTTCAAAATTTAAAGGCAGTTTTAAATCGTAAGCAAAAGTTCGGATTAATTTATGAGTAAAACCATCAATTGTCGAAATATCGAAGGCAGCATAGTTGTGTAATATAGTGTTTAGTAGTTTTGAAGATTTTTTATGAAGTTTAATAGGCTCTATATCTAGCTCTTTACAAATGCTATTAAACATAGCGTCTTCACTTTTTATAATGGCTTCGTTAGAAAATATTTTTAGTGTATCTACAATTCTAGCTTTCATTTCGGCAACAGCCTTATTTGTAAAAGTAATGGCGAGTATTCGTTTAAAAGACTCGTTATGGGTTGATTTAAATAAAATTTTTAAATATTCTTTTACTAGTGTAAAGGTTTTTCCGCTACCAGCCGAAGCATTATATATAGTAAAAGGATTAGTTTTTTGCATGACGAAAGATTTGCTTACAAGATAAAAACAATCAATGGTTTGATAACAATTTATTATTTTTAAATAACCTGTTTTATGTGTAAATTTGAAGGAAATTAAATATTAATACTAAAAACAAAAAATTATGGCTTTCGAATTACCGAAATTAGGATATGCTTATGATGCCTTAGAACCTCATATTGATGCTAGAACAATGGAAATACACCACTCTAAACATCACCAAGGATACACAAACAATTTAAATAATGCTATTGCAGGAACAGACTTAGAAGGAAAATCTATTGACGATATTCTTGCAAACTTAGATATGAATAATGGCGCTGTTAGAAATAATGGTGGTGGATTTTACAATCATACATCGTTTTGGGAAGCAATGAATCCTGAAGATAAAGGGTATTTATCTGGTGATTTAAAAGAAGCTATTGAGTCGACATTTGGGTCTAAAGATGAGTTTATTGCCGCATTCTCTAAAGCAGCAGCAACACGTTTTGGTTCTGGTTGGGCTTGGTTATGTGTACATAAAGGAGGTAAATTGGAAATTTGTTCTACACCAAATCAAGATAACCCATTAATGCCAGGTGTTGGTTGTGGTGGTACTCCAATTTTAGGTCTTGATGTTTGGGAGCACGCTTATTATTTAAACTACCAAAACCGTCGTCCAGATTATATTAATGCATTTTTTAATGTGGTTAACTGGAATGTAGTAGAAAAACGTTACGCAGAGGCAAAGTAGTAGTTTACGTTATACTTTAAAAATTAGGAAAGCAAATTCAGAAATGGGTTTGCTTTTTTTTATATAAAATGTAATGCGTGCATTTGTTTGCTTTAAACCTAATGTGTTTAAAATGAAAAAGGTGAACAGAAGTTCACCTTTTTGCCCCAAATCTACCATAAACTTAACCTACTTATGTTATGGTGGTTCAAATATATAACAGCTGTAATGTTTGTTAAAATATTTTAGTTAAACGGCTTAAATATTGGCTTAAAAGAGATTGAGATGTTTAATTGTTATCATGGAGGAAATCGATAACATTTTTGCTTAATAAGGATACAAAATAGCATAAAAAAAGCCGAACAGAAGTTCAGCTTTTTTTGCCCCAAATCTACCATGAACTTAACCTACTTATGTTATGGTGGTACCAATTTATGTGTAAATTAAATATTCTTGTTATTTTTTAGATGAAAAGCGTTTTTTTTGGGTGAAATACGTATTTTGCGGTTTTTCCACACAAAAATTAATAATTTAATAATTAATAGGCGCGTTCTTTGTTGCCTTCGTAAAAATTAATAAACGCACGGTTTACAACTCTATTGCCACCTACGGTTGGATAATTTCCAGTAAAGTACCAATCGCCTAAATGTTCTGGGCAAGCCTTATGTAAATTTTCTACAGGCTGAAAAATTATTTTTACTTCGGCTTTAATAGATTTATCGCTTAAAAGTACTGATATTTTATCTGAAATTTCTTCGTCTGTAAATGGTTCGTAAATTTCTTTTACAAAATTTTGAACATGCTTATCGTCTAAATCTGTTTGTTTTATACATTTCTTGTAAACCTCTTCTACAATGTTGTATTTGCCAGCTTCTTTTAAAAGTTCTAGTGCGGCTCTAAAAGCAACTAGACTTTCAAGGTTTGCCATGTCTATACCGTAGCAATCTGGATAACGAATTTGCGGGGCAGACGATACAACAATTATTTTTTTAGGGTTTAGGCGATCCAGCATTTTTAAAATGCTCATTTTTAATGTAGTTCCTCTTACAATACTGTCGTCAATAATAACTAGGTTGTCGTTAGGTTTTATAACGCCATAGGTTACATCGTATACATGAGCTACTAAATCGTCTCGGCTACTATCTTCTGTAATAAAGGTTCTAAGTTTTACGTCTTTAATAGCTATTTTTTCAACACGAGCACGTTCAGATAGTATTTCTGTTACTTTTTCTGAAGATAACGAGCGTTGACCATTTAATATGGCAGCCGTTTTTGTTTTGTTTATATGTGCTTCGGCAGTTTCAATCATTCCAAAAAATGATGTTTCTGCGGTGTTTGGTATATATGAAAATACCGTATTTTTGGTGTCGTTATTAATAGCTTCAAGTACTTTTGGCATTAATAATTTCCCTAATGTTTTTCGTTCTTGGTATATTTCTGCATCACTTCCTCTTGAGAAATAAATACGTTCAAAAGAGCATGATTTTCTTTCTAATGGTTCTAATATTTTTTTAATTCTAACTTCGCCAGATTTTTTGGTTATAATAGCATGTCCGGGTTCGAGTTCTTTAACCTTATCAAAATCTACATTAAATACAGTTTGAATTACTGGGCGCTCTGAGGCTACAACTACAATTTCGTCGTCTTGATAGTAATATGCTGGACGAATACCGGCTGGATCTCTTAACACGAAAGAGTCGCCATGACCAATAAGTCCTGCCATAGCATAACCGCCATCCCAGTTTTTTGCAGCGCGTTTTAATATTTTAGCAACTTTTAAGCGTTCGGCTATTTGTGGTGATGCGTTTCTTTTATTATAGCCTTCTTTTTTTAGGTCTTTGTATATTTTGCTAACAGCATCATCTAGGAAATGGCCAATTTTTTCCATAATAGTTATGGTATCGGTATATTCTTTTGGGTGCTGGCCTAGTTCTATTAGGTTACTAAAAAGTTCTTTAACATTTGTCATGTTAAAGTTACCTGCCATAATAAGGTTTCTGTGCATCCAGTTGTTTTGTCTTAAAAATGGATGTACACTTTCTACGCTATTTTTCCCAAAAGTTCCGTAACGTACATGGCCTAGTAAAACTTCGCCTATGTAGGGGATGTTTTTCTTTTGTGCTGCTACATCGTCTTTGTATTCTGGATGTGCTTTAAACTCGTTATTAATTCGTGCATTAATTTGTGCAAAAATATCTTGTATAGGTTGTTGTTCTATAGATCGTATTCTGCTTATATAGCGTTCTCCAGGTTTTGTATCTAATTTTATGCTTGCAAATCCAGCACCATCTTGACCGCGGTTGTGCTGTTTTTCCATCATTAAATACATTTTATTTACACCATAAAATGCGCTGCCATATTTTTCTTTATAAAACTCTAATGGTTTTAAAAGCCTAATCATTGCAATTCCGCATTCGTGTTTTAAAGCATCACTCATATTTGTAAGTGTTTTCTATAATGAAAAACTGTTTTAAATTAAAAACGCACTCTATTTTAGAGCGCGTTGGTTTATGTTAATTCTATTTCAAATTGCGTTAGTTGCTTAAATTGCAACAGTCGCTTATGTACTTCGTTATTGGTTAGGTTTTGCATGCGTTCTGTTCCAAATTTTTCAACACAAAAAGATGCTAATGTGGAGCCGTATATTACAGCGTTTTTCATGTTTTCAAAAGAAGTATCGCCTGTTTTAGCAATATATCCAGCAAAGCCTCCTGCAAATGTGTCGCCAGCTCCAGTAGGATCGAATACTTCTTCTAATGGTAATGCTGGAGCGTAAAACACATGGTCGTTATGGAAAAGTAAAGCGCCATGCTCTCCTTTTTTTATAACCACATATTTTGGTCCCATTTCATGAATTTTTCTAGCAGCTACAACTAAAGAGTATTCTCCAGTTAATTGTCTAGCTTCTTCATCGTTTATTGTAATAACGTCTATGCGTTTTATAACGTTTAATAAATCGTTTAATGCGCAATCCATCCAAAAGTTCATAGTATCTAAAATTACTAATTTTGGTTTTGTTGTCATTTGGTCTAAAACGCTAGATTGTACGAGAGGGTGTAGGTTTCCTAACATTACAATTTCTGCATTTTTATAACCTTCAGGAACTACAGGGTTAAAATCGGCAAGTGTATTTAGTTCTGTTACTAAAGTGTCGCGAGAATTCATATCGTTATGATATTTTCCGCTCCAAAAAAACGTTTTGCCTTCCTTTATAATTTCAACACCAGAAACATTAATGTTTTTATTGGACAATAAGTTTAAATAATCTTGAGGGAAATCGCCTCCAACAACAGATACAGCAGCTGCATCTATATTAAAATGAGAAGCGGCAAGACCTATGTAGGTTGCTGCACCACCAAGAATTTTATCGGTTTTGCCAAAAGGCGTTTCAATAGCATCAAAAGCTACAGTTCCTACTATTACTAATTTACTCATAAAAAAGAGACCTGATAATTTTCTGCAAATATAATTCTTTTGAGAACTATTGCGGCAATATTTTTATCAATAACTTTTAAATAAAGTATATCTATAGGTATAGTGACTTTTTAAAAAACGCTGTGTCTTAAATTTAAATGCTATTATTAATTTAAAATTGGGGTGTGTAATTAATTGCATGCCCTTATTTTCTTCCAAAATCGGCAGGAATTTCTCCCCAAGCTTTTGTTTCCCATTTTACAATAATGGTATTGTAAGTGTTGTTTTTTAGCCATTCTATAGCGCGATCTACCAAATCGAAAACAGGTTTGTTTCGTTCAGTACGCTTTAATTTTGTGTTGCAGTTTTTCTTTTTTACCCAGCTCATGGCTGTTTTAGAGTCTGTATATAGTATGCGGTCGCTGTTATTTTTTTTAAGTATGGCTAAACCATGTACTAAGGCTAAAAATTCACCAATGTTGTTTGTGCCCTCTTCAAAAGGGCCTTGAATAAATAATTGTTTTTTTGTTTTTGTATCTACACCTCGATATTCCATAATGCCAGGATTTCCGCTTGAGGCGGCATCAACAGAAATTGAATTGTAGTTTGGCTGTCCTATTTTTTTTAATTCTTCAGAAGATAATTCGCTTTTAAAACCTTTGTTTTTGCCTACAAAATCAAAATAATTGCCTTTTAATGCGCTTTTTGCAGCATCAAAAGTTGAAAAAGATTTGTATTGAGCGCCTTGAAAATCTTTTATCATTGCCTTACAATCGTTCCAAGAATCAAAAACGCCAGTTTTGTGCCCTTTCCAAACGGTGTAATATTTTTTTTTCTTTTTTGACATGTGTAGTTTTTTTAGCTTTCAAAAACAGCAACTGCTCTAACAGGAGATCCTGTTCCTCCTTTTATTTTTAAAGGAAAGGCAATAAATTTAAACCGTCCTTTATTTATAAGTTTGTGTAGATTTATTAAGTTTTCGTAATGTGTAAAACCTAATTCGCCACAAATGTAATGTACTTCTTTATTTCCTTTTTTGGGTACGCCGGGCGACATGGTTTCTACTCCAAATGCCGAAATTTTTTGGTTGCCTAACCATCTTGTAGCTTCAATTGAAATTCCTGGGCCGTTACTCCAATTATTGGTTCCAAAAGCATTTCTGTAATGGTTTGTGTAAAGTAAAACCGTATCTTTCTTTTTTATAGTTAGGTTTTGTTTTTTACATGCATGAATAATATCATTAACTTCAATTAATTCGTTAAAACCTTTATTAGAAAAATCTAAGCAAATGCCTTCTGTATAAAACATAGAAAGGGGCATGGTGTCTATAGATTGCCCTTTGTATTGTTTGGCCATGTGGTTTATGGCATCAACATGTGTGCCTGTGTGCTCGCCAAGTTCAAGTTTGTGTACAGCGGGTGTTTTTGTTGTGGCATTAAAATCGCCATTCCATTCTTCATGTGTGTTGTGAATAGATATTTTAACTTGAGGCAAATCTTTGTAAACAGGCATGCCTTCATAAATTTCTTGACTTAAATCAATAATTTCGGTCATAATTTTATTCTGAAACTAAAAGTTTGTTTACTACATTAGGAAAATGTTCCATTTCTAATTCATGAATTTTATTTGCTACATCTTGAGCAGTGTCATTACTGTTTACTTGGCAAGTAGCTTGAAAAATAATAGCGCCTTCATCGTAATGCTCATTTACATAATGGATTGTTATACCCGTTTTAGTTTCATTATTGGCAATTATAGCCTCATGAACATGCATACCATACATGCCTTTTCCTCCATACTTTGGTAATAATGCGGGATGTACGTTAATTACTTTGTTAGGAAATTTATTTAAAATATGTTCGGGGAATTTCCATAAAAAACCTGCTAGGATAATTAAATCTGGTTTTGCAGCTTTTAGTATATTAAGTACATCGTTGGTTTGTGTAAAGGCTATTTTGTTGAAAGACAATGCGCTAACTTTTAGTTTTTTTGCGCGCTCTAAAACTTTGGCATGAGGATTGTTGGTTAATACTTGAATAACAGACGCATTATCGCTGTTGTGAAAAAACTTAATTAAATTTTCAGCATTAGTACCACTTCCGGACGCAAAAATTACAATACGTTTCATTTTACAGACTATAGTGTTAATATTATTCAAACAAAAAAAAGAATAATTATTAACAATTAGAAGGTAAAAACTAAATACTTAAAACTAATTTTAGTAAATTACCAACACATTTTTATTGTAAAGGTGTATTATAAAATAAAGTTTTTTATTTTTGCCAACTAATTAAAACATTTAAATTAAAAAATTATGTCAGACATTGCATCAAGAGTAAAAGCGATTATCGTAGACAAATTAGGAGTAGATGAAAACGAAGTTGTTACTGAAGCTAGCTTCACAAACGATTTAGGAGCAGACTCTTTAGACACTGTGGAATTAATTATGGAATTCGAAAAAGAATTCGATATTCAAATACCAGACGATCAGGCTGAAAACATCGCTACAGTAGGTCAAGCTATCTCTTATATAGAAGAAGCTAAATAAGTAAAAAACAATCAAAATACTTTATGGAATTAAAGCGAGTTGTAGTCACAGGATTGGGTGCTTTAACACCAATAGGTAATACCAAAGATGAATATTGGGAAGGCCTAATTAGTGGTAAAAGTGGAGCTGCGCCTATAACATATTATGACACTGAAAAGTTTAAAACAAAATTTGCTTGCGAATTAAAAAACTTTAACGTTACAGATTTTCTAGATAGAAAAGAAGCTCGAAAAATGGATAAATTTGCGCAATACGCTATGGTAGCCGCAGATGAAGCTATATTAGATGCTAAATTAAATCTAGACGAAGTAAATAAGTTACGTGTTGGTGTTATATGGGGTGCAGGTATTGGTGGATTAGAAACCTTTCAGAACGAAGTATTAAACTTTGCTGATGGTGACGGAACACCAAGATTTAACCCTTTCTTTATTCCTAAAATGATTGCTGATATTGCACCAGGTAATATCTCTATAAAACATGGTTTTATGGGGCCTAATTACACTACAGTTTCTGCCTGTGCATCTTCTGCTAACGCTATGTTTGATGCTTTAAACTCTATACGTTTAGGACATACAGATGTGGTAGTAACCGGAGGAAGCGAAGCCGCAGTAACTATTGCTGGTATGGGTGGTTTTAATGCCATGCATGCACTATCTACTAGAAATGAAAGCCCAGAAACAGCCTCTAGACCTTTTGATGCTACCAGAGATGGTTTTGTTTTAGGTGAAGGAGCCGGTGCTTTAATTCTAGAAGAATACGAACATGCTAAAGCAAGAGGCGCTAAAATATATGCCGAATGTATAGGCGGAGGATTATCTTCTGATGCACACCATATGACAGCCCCACACCCAGACGGTATTGGAGTTATAGCAGTAATGAAAAATTGTTTAGAAAATGCAGGCCTAAAGCCGGAAGATGTAGACCATATTAATACTCATGGTACATCTACACCTTTAGGAGATGTTGCAGAACTTAAAGCAATTTCTGAAGTATTTGGAAGTCACGCTAAGAATATAAATATTAATTCAACAAAATCAATGACAGGCCACCTTTTAGGTGCAGCTGGAGCTATTGAAGCTATTTCGGTTATATTGGCAATAGAACACGGTGTTGTACCGCCAACAATAAACCACACTACAGTAGATGAAAATATTGATCCAGAGTTAAATTTAACCTTAAACAAGGCTCAAAAGCGAGACGTAAAAGTAGGAATGAGTAATACATTTGGATTTGGCGGACATAACGCTTGTGTATTATTCAAAAAAATAGATTAAATCCCGAATGGATAGCATTCGTAACATACTAAATTCCCGTTTTAAACGCAACGGGAATTTTTTTATGCAGCTAACCAAAATACTAGGGTTTAAACCTAAAAAAGTTAAATATTATAAAAAGGCCTTTACACATAGGTCTATGAATATTAAAGACACTAAGGGTAACCCATTTAATTACGAACGTTTAGAGTTTTTAGGTGATGCCATGTTAAGCTCGGTAATAGCTTCGCATCTATATCTAGAAGTCCCTAGTGGAGACGAAGGTTATTTAACCAAAATGCGATCTAAAGTAGTAAGTAGAGAGCATTTAAACGAGCTAGGAAAAGGTTTAAAACTAATTAATTTAGTTGAAAGTAAAATACCAGCAGGCCAATTTGGAGATAACATTCACGGTAATTTATTTGAAGCTTTAGTTGGAGCCATTTTTTTAGATAGAGGCTATAAATATTGCGAAAAATTTATTTTTAAACGCGTTATTATTCCCTATGTAGATATTGAAACCTTAGAAGGTAAAGTAATAAGTTACAAGAGTTTACTTATAGAATGGTGCCAAAAAGAAAAAAAGACCTTTGATTATAATGTTTATGAAGATACAGGAAATGACGATGTTAGGCATTTCTCAGTAAAACTATCAATAGACGATAAAATAATATCAAAAGCCAGAGCAACTTCAAAGAAAAAAGCAGAAGAAAAAGCATCAAAACGTGCCTTTTTTGTATTTCAAAACAAAATGTCTAAAATGCTATAAATATCTAGCAATTTTAACCCCATTTACTACAACGTTTTAGTCGTATTTCTTACTAAGATTAGCAAAAACTTAATATAACTGTACGTTATAAATATTATATTTACGAAAATTAAAATAAGTTATGGCTGTTCACAAACTTATTCTAGATGATGCTTTCGATGAGGCATTATACACCTTAATAGCAATACATTGTAGGTTAGAAAACTATAGGTTAGCATACTTACTTAATAAGCATTTAGGTATAACACTATCAAGAAAAGCATCAGATTTAGATTTTAAAAACGGACAAATTTCTTATTCAATTTACGAATGGGAAGATAAAAAGCATTTAATAACATGGAGTTTAGTATCAAACATTTGTAAAACAGAAGAGCTCCAACAATTAAACCATACGTCGTTATTCGACAACCAAGAAAAAATAACTAAAACATTTCAATTAATACCAGAATATAAAACGGTAAACTATTTTTTAAAAATAAATACCGAGTTCAGTATAAGTAAAGAAAAATATATCATAGATAGTATATTAAAAATACCGCAAATAGCAACGGCTTATAGTGTAGATTCTAGCCAATTGAAATCTAAACAAAATTTAATTTTTAACTAATGTCAATAGATAAAAAAACCAAAATAGTAGCCACCTTAGGGCCAGCTACAAGCACGAAAGAAGTTTTAAAAGGCATGCTTGAACAAGGCGCAAATGTATTTAGAATTAATTTCTCTCATGCCGATTATAACGATGTAAAAGAGCGTATACAAATGATACGCGAATTAAACGAAGAGTTTGGTTTTACTGCAGCAATACTTGCAGATTTACAAGGCCCAAAACTTCGTGTAGGCGTTATGAAAGAAGAGGTTGTTGTAAACCCAGGCGATGAAATAATTTTTGCAACAGGCGAACGCTTCGAAGGTACTAAAGAGCGTGTTTATATGACCTACGAACGGTTTCCTCAAGACGCAAAACCAGGAGAGCGTATTCTTTTAGACGATGGAAAATTAATTTTTGAAGTCGTTTCAACCGATAAAAAATCTGAGGTAAAAGCTAAAGTAATACAAGGCGGTCCCTTAAAATCTAAAAAAGGAGTTAACTTACCAAACACCAATATCTCGCAACCTGCATTAACAGAAAAAGATATTGAAGATGCTATTTTTGCCATTAGCTTAAATGTAGATTGGATAGCACTATCCTTTGTGCGCCATGCAGAAGATTTAATGGAATTACGCGATTTAATAGCAAAACATAACGATCATAAAATACCTATTATAGCAAAAATAGAAAAACCAGAAGCGGTAGAAAATATCGATAAAATTGTGGCACATTGCGATGGTTTAATGGTAGCTCGTGGCGATTTAGGTGTAGAAGTTCCAGCCGAAGAAGTACCACTTATTCAGAAAAAACTAGTATTACGAGCTAAAAAAGCAAGAATTCCAGTAATTATTGCAACGCAAATGATGGAAACTATGATAGATAGTTTAACACCAACACGAGCAGAAGTAAACGATGTTGCCAACTCGGTAATGGATGGAGCCGATGCCGTAATGCTTTCTGGCGAAACCTCTGTAGGACAATACCCAGTACAGGTAATTAAGCAAATGGCAAGTATTTTAAAAAGCGTTGAAAACTCAGAGTTAATTAAAGTACCACAATTACCACCACACATTCGTACCAACCGTTACATTACAAAATCTATATGTTACCATGCCGCTAATATGGCAAACGAAATTAATGCTAAAGCCATATCAACACTTACAAATAGTGGGTATACAGCATTTCAAATCTCGGCATGGAGACCATCCTGTCACATATTAGTATTTACATCAAACAAACGAATTTTAACGCGTTTAAGCTTACTTTGGGGAGTACGTGCATTTTATTACGATAAGTTTGTAAGTACCGACGAAACCATAGAAGACGTTAATGCTATAGCCTGTAAAATGGGGTATTTAGATGTAGGCGACATGCTTATAAGTCTAGCAGCCATGCCAATGAAAGATAAAGGTATGGTAAATACATTACGTGTAACCGAAATAGAAACATGTAACTTAAAACTTTAATATTATACTATACTGGGCGTTACCACAAGGGTCGCGCTATCCACTATATCTTTTAAATAGAAAAAACTGCCCTAAAAGCAGTTTTTTCTATTTAAAAGGATGCCGTTACTATCGCTAACGCAAGCCCGAGCCAGTTTTTTTTACAAGGCACTATTTTAAAACATATTTGCCTTAAACTTGTTTAGCTTATTAATAGGTAAAATAGTGGCATTAGCTTTTATAAATTTAAACTTACCAAAATCCTTTCCTTTTTTAACAAATTCGCCTTTTTTAAAAAAATCGTCACAAGCAATCCAACCAAGAATCCAGCCTTTACTATAATCATTTAAAATTCTTAAAAATATATAAAAATCGGCATCTTGTTTGTAAACCCCCGATAAGTCGTGCGAGTTAACCGTACACCAATAATCGGGTTTAGGTTTAAACTTACAAGTAATGGTTTTAACCTCAAGTTTTTTACCTTTATTCGATATTAAATCATAATGGTATTTATCTTCATCATTTTTAAGCCCAAGATGTTTCATAATAATTCGTTCGCCAATATAGCCTACTAAAATCCTATCTCGTTCAGACCCAAACTTACTTAAACCTAAATTATCGCGTGTATTTACATGTTCCAATTTGTTATTGGCATAATCAATAATATCAGGAGTAATTAAAATTTCAATCAAACTAGTAAAAGTTTTATTATAAATATTTTTTAATGGCTAAAGCCACGGCTTTTGCTAATAAAGGCGGTACAGCATTTCCTGTTTGTACTCTAGCTTGCACAGTTCCACCTTTTACAACAAAATCATCAGGAAAACTCTGTATTCTGCATCTTTCTCGAATGGTTAATCCACGATTATCTTTTGGGTGTCCAAGTTGAAATTGAGGCCTTATGCCACCAGAAACCTGTGTAGGGCTTAAAATATCCCAGGCCAATCGTATACGTTGTTTAAACCTTTGGTACATAGGTTCGCCAGGTTTTGTATTTCGTATTCTATCAATCGTAGCCATAGGATGGTTTGGAGCCGTATGCCCTGTAAATTTTTTATCTGTATTTAAGCGCATTAATTTTTGGTAATCGCTAAAAGGTTCAGAATTATAAGTGGTTTTAGTTTCTTTAGTTTTTAAAGCAGGCAAATCGCCAATGGCATTTTTTATGGAAACATAAGCATTGTTGGTTTCGGGGCCGTGTGTTTTAATGATATCTTTAAAATTAAATGTTTTATCCTTTATGCCAACAAATATTAATCGTTTTCTTTTTTGCGGTACACCGTAATCGGGTGCGTATAGCATTTGGCTTTTTACTGTCATTTGTCCAATATCGCTTAAGTGCGTTTCAATATCTGTAACAAAACTACCAACGCTTTTCATGCCCGAAACGTTTTCTAAAACAATAACTTTGGGTTGTAAAACTTTAACAAAACGAGCAAATTCCATATACATAAAATTTCTATCGTCTTGCTCGTGTCTTTTTCTGTTATTTAATGAAAAACCTTGACAAGGAATGCCACCAATAAGCACATCGAGTTGCCTGCCATTTAAAAGCTCTTTTATAACTTGAGGGTTAACCTTTTTAATATCGCCATTAATAGTAGAGCAATTGGGGTGGTTTGCTTGAAATGTTTTAATAGAAGGTGTATGAATATCGCAACCTAAAACAGTTTCAAAACCAGCCATTTCAAACCCTAACGATGTGCCACCGCAACCACAAAATAATTCGGCAACAATAGGTTTTTGTGTGTTAATATTATTCCCTTTTTTAAAAACAGGTTCGTTATTCCAGTAATAACCGTTTTCTTCAACTTTCACAGAAGTATCCCAAGCACTTTTTTTTATTATTTTGGGTTCTATAGTTTCGGGCATATTTTATTTTTAAGGTAATGAAGATAATTTATAGCATACCAAAAGTAATAAATAATTAAATGTTAAAAATGGTATTAAAACTCAAACTTTAATTGTACACTAACACGTTGTTTTGTTTCTGGTTTTTTCTTTTTTTCGGTGTTTAAATTAGATATAGATATGCCTAGCAACCTAACCGAGTTTGTCATTTTTTCTTGGTATAATAAATCTTTAGCCGTTTCTAAAATTACACTTTTGTCGCTAATAAAATAAGGTAGGGTTTTGCTTCGAGTTTGTAATGTAAAGTCGCTATATTTTATTTTTAAAGTTACAGTTTTGCCAGCAACTTTACTTTTTAGTAACCTGCGCGAAACCTCATTAGCAATGTGTTTTAACTTTTCAAGCATAAATACTTCAGACGATAAATTTTCGCTAAAAGTACGTTCGGCAGCTAAGCTTTTTCGGGTTCTGTGTGGTTTTACTTCGCTAGTATGTATGCCTCTAACAATGTAGTAATAATACCGTCCAGATTTACCAAAGTGCTCGTCTAGATATTCTAAAGGTTTGTTTTTTAAATCTAAACCTGTAAAAATGCCTTTTTGGTACATTTTTTCGGCAGTAACTTTACCAACACCATAAAACTTTCTAATATCTAAGGCTTCTAAAAAAGCTGTAACTTCTTCAGGGTTAACTGTTTTTTGTCCGTTAGGTTTATTGTAATCGCTTGCAACTTTAGCAATAAATTTATTTATTGAAATACCAGCCGATGCGGTTAATCCAACCTCTTCATATATTCTTGCTCTAATTTCTTTAGCAATTAAAGAAGCGCTTGGGTTTCCTTTTTTATTTTGTGTAACATCTAAATAAGCCTCATCTAGAGATAAAGGTTCTACTAAATCGGTATATTCATGAAATATTTTTCTAATTTTTTTCGATATTTCTGTATACCTTTCAAAATTGGTTTTCACAAAAATTAAGTCGGGGCATAGCTTAATAGCTAAACTACCAGGCATGGCACTTTTTACGCCAAATTTTCTAGCTTCGTAGCTTGCAGCACTAATTACGCCTCGTTTACCACCACCGCCTACAGCAATAGGTTTCCCTTTTAAATTAGGGTTATCCAACTGCTCTACAGAAGCATAAAACGCATCCATATCAACATGAATAATTTTTCGTAATGGTAAATTGGCAGACATGTTGTAAATTTAATGAATAATAAAAAATGTATGAAAAAAAGTATCTGGCTCTTGTTAATAGTAATATCGGTAATAGTAACAATTGTTTCGGCATATACAAATACCAAGCTAGTACAATATGTTTTTAAACCGCTATCTACATTGCTGGTTATTATTATACCTATTTTATTTGCTAAAAATGGGTTAAAACCTTATAAAAATATTATTTTAATAGGATTAGTGTTTTGCCTTATAGGAGATGTGTTTTTAATGTTCGATTCGTATTTTATTTTTGGTCTTGTTGCTTTTTTAATTGGTCATATATTCTTTATATACGCATTTACCACCATTAATGGAATTTCTACAAATATTAAAACGTTAGTTCCACTAGTAGCTTTGGCGTGCTTAGTTTTTTTTATTTTAAAAGATCATTTAGGAAGTTTGTTAGTGCCTGTAATTTTATACATAGCATGTATTGTATTTATGGTATGGCAAGCTTTAAACTTATATGTTTGGAAAAAGGATTATGCCTTTTTACTAATTTTATTGGGTGGCATCTTATTTTTAATTTCAGATTCTGTTTTAGCTTATAGAAAATTTATTTTTAATTTTACAATTGCGCAATTTTTGGTGTCTACTACGTATTGGTTGGCAATAACATTAATTTCGCTTTCAACAATTTATATAAATGACAAAGCTAGAACAAGTATCTAATATAGAAATAGAGCGTAAATTTTTAGTAAAATCTGATGCTTTTAAGACAGACGCTTTTAAGTTTACTAGAATTATTCAAGGTTATTTAAACTCAAATAAACAAAGAGCAGTTAGAGTTAGGATAAAAGACAATTTGGGCTTTTTAACTGTAAAAGGCGAATCATCAAAAAATGGATTGTCTCGCTTCGAATGGGAAAAAGAAATTACAAAACAAGAAGCCATTGAATTGTTAAATTTATGTGAACCAGGCGTTATTGATAAAATACGATATGAAATAAAAGTTGAAAATCATATTTTTGAAGTCGATGAATTTTTAGGAAACAATGCAGGTTTAGTTATTGCAGAAGTCGAATTAAGTAGCGAAAACGAAACCTTTAACACGCCTAACTGGCTAGGGAAAGAAGTAACAGGGCAAACAAAATATTATAACTCGCAACTAAGTAACAAACCTTATAATACATGGATTTTATGAAAAAAATTGTAGTGCTATTAGTGTTTATTTCGGTTTTATTTTGCTGTAAAGAAAAGCCAAAAGCTTCACTACCAGATATAAAAGAAAATGTTGAAGAGGTAGCAACAGCTATAAAAGATTCTGTTTTTGTTGAAACTGAAAAAGTAGTTGAAAAAACCATGAAACAACTTAAGGAAGAGCTTACTGCTAAAGGGTTTAAAACGTTTGATTATGTTGATGAGAAAACAAAAGATACTATTTTAATGCAGCAATATTTTATGGCTTTCTTAAAAAAAGGCCCTATTCGTGGGCAAAATGAAGAGGAGTCTGCAGAGCTTCAAAAACTACATCTAGAGCACTTAACCAAAATGTACGATATGGGTTATGCAGATATTTCTGGTCCTTTTGGTGACGATGGAGATATGAGAGGTGTAACCATTTATAACGTACCAACATTAAAAATGGCAGATAGTTTAGCCAACTCAGACCCTATGGTTATAGCTGGCAGATTAGTAATAGAAATACACCCATGGTGGGCAGCCAAAGGGTTTCCTTTAAGATAGTAAGTAATGTTTAAGTTTATAAAACGCCATTTTTTCCGGTTCAATATTTTAGTAATACTAGTATTGCTTTTAATTCATTTTGTATTAAAAGAAAGTAGTTTTTCTCTTTCGGTTATTTATTATACGTTTCCGTTGCCATTAATTATAATTGTGGTATTACTGTTATCGGTATTTTTAAGAAAAAAAAGAAGACATTACAACCTTGTTTTAGCACTTATATTAATAACCATTTGGCTAGCTAGAAGTTTTAAAATAAATACTTCTGAAGATATTCTAGAAACCGATATTGAAATTATGTTTTGGAATGCTACACACAAGCGCGAGCTTATAGATGTTTTTGAAAACAATAATAATAACCTACCAGATGTGGTTGTTTTGGTAGAATATCATGCCGAAGATATTGAGGACGACAAATTAAAATATCCTAATTTTCACTTTTATTGGCATAAAGAAAGTGAAATAGGGGTGTTTTCTAAAACACCAATAGAGATAAAAAATGTTGCCATTTCTGATGATGAAACTGTAGTTATAAACTTTACAACCTATAATTTAAACTTTTATGCTGTTGATGTTGATGGAAACATGAATATTTACAGAGAAGATCAATTAAAATTTGTTACTGAGACAATTAAAACAACAACAAACACGGTGGTTTTAGGAGATTTTAATACACCAATGGAATCAAGGTTTCTAAATAATATTGAGGTTGATTTTAATCAGGTTTTAAACGAAAAAGGCACAGGTTTTCGAGAAACTTGGTTTTGGAATTTACCATTATTATCTCTAGATCATATTTGGGTTTCTAAAGACATGCAAATTTTAAATGCCGAAAAATTAAGCACGCTAAAATCGGATCATTCAATGATTAAAACTGTAATAAGAAAATAGTTATTCTGTTATTTCAAATGTTTGTTTGGCTTCATTTCCAAATTCATCAATAACTGTAACCGTGTGCTTGCCTTGTTTTGGTTTAACAGCTAATTCATGTAAGGTTTTGGTGCTTCCTATAAAAGTATTATCAATATACCAAAATACCGTGCTTTCTGGTTTAGAATGTGCTATTTTTAAAATTAAGTTATTTGTTTCGCCATTAAAATCTTTAGGTAAAAACACCGTATTATTTTTATTTGGATAAATAAACTCAATGGTAATTAAATGTTCACCTAAACAATCATTTTTAAATTTAGGAAGCGGCTTATAAAACGGGTTTTTAGTTTTGTAATAATGCGCCATAAGAGGCGGTAATACAAACCACGATTTGTGCTTAATTTGATCTAAATTTTCGCAAGAGGAATTTACTTGATAAGTTTCATTTTTATCTAAATGAACTAAAATATGGTACGGGCAAGGTTTGGTTTTTAACCCACTAATTTGAATATGTTTTTCTTCAACATTAATACAATATTGCGATGCTCTATACCCGCTTTGTTTACATATAAAAACTTGTTGCATTTCATCAAAAGGCTTATCAAACCAATTACTATTAGGTAGTAAATTAAAAACATCAAATAAAATAGGAGCCGCAGTTTGTACGCCAACCAAACCAGGGCGTCCTTCTCCATCGGCATTTCCAACCCAAACGCCAACTACATAATCTTTAGTGCTTCCAATAGCCCAAGCATCTCTAAACCCAAAACTGGTTCCGGTTTTCCAGGCAATGTGTTTAGAATCATCAAAAAATTCCCAACTCTCATCACTTTCAGGTCTGTTAACTTCTTTTAAACTTTCGTAAGTTAAGTAAATAGAAGCTGCATCAAAAAGTGTTTTATCGTTCGTTTTTTTTCCAAAATTTATAGTTTTAGAAGCTAAAAATGTAGGCTCGCAAAATTCATTTGAAAAATATGTACTAGAGTTATCGGAAAAATGGTTTAGTGTTGATGATAATGCGGCGTAACTTTTACATAAATCCCAAAGATTACTTTCGGCACCGCCTAATGCTAACGATAGCCCGTAATGGTTAGCATTATATTTAAGATCTTTAAGGTTTAATTGTTTTAAATAATGAAAAAACCTATCTAAGCCAAACTCGTGTAACATTCTAACAGCAGGAACGTTTAACGAGCGCGATAAGGCTTTGCTAGCAGGTACAGCACCATCATAAGTTTTATTATAATTTTCGGGGTTATAGCTGCCAAATTGTGTAGGGACATCTGCAACCAAACTATTAGGTAGTAAATTACCGGAATCTAACATTGATGCGTACAAGAAAGGTTTTAAAATACTGCCTGTACTTCTGGGTTTATTAATAATATCTACATCTTTTTGGTGGTTTTTGTTGGTTGGTGTATTGCCAATATAGGCTAAAACCTGCCTGGTTTTTACGTTTAAAACTAAAACCGCAGCGTTATGAATTTCGTTCTGTTTTAATTGGTTATAATGTGTTTTAACAATATAATTTACACGTTTTTGAAGATTGGCATTAATAGTTGTTTTAACGCGTTTTCCATGGTGTTTTTTAGCCACTTTTTGTAATAAATGAGGTGCCGTTTGGGGTAACCTATAAGGTTTTAAAGGTAAAGTTTCTGCAACAGCAAGTTGGTATGTAAGTGAGTCTATTATAGAATTGTTTAACAGTTTTTTTAAAAGTCTATTACGCTTTAGTAATAAGTGTTTTTGGTTTTTGCCCGGATAAATTAAGCTTGGCGCATTAGGTAAAACGGCTAATGTGGCACTTTCTGCCCAAGATAACTGGTTGGCATTTCTATTAAAATAACGCCACGAAGCCGCATCTAGTCCAACTACATTTCCGCCAAAAGGAGCGTTGCTAGAATAATAAGCTAAAATAGTTTCCTTACTATCTCGAATTTCTAGACGTGAAGCTAAAATAATTTCTTTAAGTTTTTCTATGTAAGTGCGTTTTTGCCCTTTTCTAGAAAGCCTAATTACTTGTTGTGTTATAGTGCTGCCACCGCGTTTTATGCTGCCAGATTTTAAATTATCTCTTAAAGCTTTAAAAATAGATACGGGGTTAAACCCTGGGTGCGAATAAAAGTATTCATCTTCAAACTGAATAATACAGGCTTTAAATTTTTCTGGAACAACCTTGTTATACGGAAATCTCCATTGGCCATCACGGGCTATTTGGGCACCTAATAGTTCGTTTTCTGTGCTAGTAATTACTGTAGCAGTTGGAGTTTTAAAAAGCTGTTTAGGTAAACAAAAAACATACGCAATTAAAAGCATAAGTATAATTGCCATTTTAATTTTATGCGTTTTTATGTAGTTTATTACTCGTGTCATTTATTTTATGTACTCTTAAACGCTTAAATTAGATGCTTTTTAAGATAATTTTATATTAACTAATATATAATACTTACTTTGGCTAAAGTAATATAGCATTTGTGAAACTAATTTCCTTGAATACATTATTAAAAAATAAGTTTTATTTACTGTGTGTAATTGTATTGGTGTCTTTTCAGTCTTTTGCACAATTAGGGTTTTGTACTGGTAATTCTGGCGACCCTATTTTTACCGAAACTTTTGGTACAGGATCTACAACCTCACTACCACCAGGAACAACATCTTATTCTTATACCGCAGGAGCTCCTAACGATGGGTCGTATAATGTTTCAAGTAATACCAATTGGTTTGGGTGGCATATTATTCCAGACCATACACCAGGCGATTCTAATGGAAGAATGTTAATTATTAATGCCGATTTTACTGCTGGCGAATTTTACCAAACAACCGTTAGTGGGCTTTGCGAAAATACGACTTACGAGTTTTCTTCGTGGATGATTAATTTACTTCCGCCTTCTAGCTGCGGTGGCGGAATTCCTATAAATGTAAAATTCGAGATTTGGGATAATACCGATACTAATCTTTTAGCCAGCGGTGATACTGGAGATATAAACGGAACCACTAACCCTAATTGGCAACAATACGCATTAGTGTTTCAAACCTTACCAAGCCAAACCTCTGTAATATTAAAAATGTTAAATAATGGTGTTGGAGGTTGCGGTAACGATTTGGCTTTAGACGATATTGTTTTTAAATCTTGTGGCGATACTATCGAAATAGAAGATGCATTAAATACAAACACTACCATTTTGTGCGAAAACCAACTTCCATATTCAACAACACTAACAGCAATGCCAGATTTTACTATTTTTTCATCTCATTTTTACCAATGGCAACAAAGTGTAGATGGTGTTAGTTGGGTAGATATACCAGGCGAAACAAATAATAGTTATACCATGGCGCCTATAAATAGCACTACATTTTACAGAACCAAGGTAGCCGAAGCTGAGGTAAATGTTAATAATAACTCATGTAATTCGGTTTCAGATATATACGAAGTTAGAGTTGTTCCAACACCTAGTGCACCAACAAATAATGGCGATTTAGCAATTTGCGAAAACGATACAACACCATTATCGGTAACCGTCGGGCCTGGCGAAACTGTAAATTGGTTCGATGCCAACACAGGAGGAAATTTATTACTAGCCAATAGTGCAACATATAAACCAGCTACATCTGGCACTTATTATGCAGAAACCCAAACTATTACAGGAGGCTGTTTATCTTCAACCAGAACAGCTGTGCAAATGCATTATTTTGAAACACCAGATGTAACAGACCAAACCTTAGAGTTTTGCGAAAATACAACCATTAGTTTGCATGCAAATCCAGCAAATCCTAGTCCGTCAACTACTTACCTGTGGGATAACGGTAGCACCCAAGAGCAAATTCAAGTTTCCAGTCCGGGTACATATTCAGTAGTCGTTTCAAATAGTACATGTAGTGTTACAAAAACCATAACGCTATCTCAAATAGATAACCCAGTAATAGAAAGCGTAGAAAGTAATGGCACCAATATTAACATTACAACCACCAATACTGGTAATTTTCTGTATTCTATAAACGGAAGCGAGTTTCAAACCAACCCCACATTTTATAATATCGAGGGCGGGCAATATACCATTTATATAAAGCATCAAAATTGCAGCCAAGTAATAACCACACAGCACATACATTTTTATATTCCATCGTTTTTTACACCAAACGGCGATGGTGTAAACGATACCTTCAGCTTAAAAGGTATCGAGTTTTATAGTACAACGCAAGTTTCTATTTTTAATAGATATGGTAAACTTTTAAAAAGCGGTATAAACACAGCGCTAAATTGGGACGGAACTTACAACGGAAACCTATTACCAACAGCCGATTACTGGTATGTAATAGTTATAGAAGGGCAAAAATTTACGGGGCACATTACTTTAAAACAATAATTTTTTTGGGCGTTACCACAAGGGTCGGGCTTTCACTACTCAATCCCTCCTTCGTCGGGGATTTCAAACATACCGTTCAATCCCTAACACAGGCTGGTTTGCATAATTGGTTTTTATATGGTTTGTATTTGTTTTGAAGTCAATAGTCTTTCCACCAAACTCTTGTTCGTTTATAATTGCAATTAGCTAATTTTTCTAACACATAAATATGTTCAAAAACCTGATTATTTGTTTCTATTATTTTAATCTTTTTCTTTTTTATACCTTCCTTTAAAATTGAATCGCTTATAGACCGTCCTTCTCTCCATAAACTTTCTACAGAAGTTAAACTTACCTTTTTAACAATATTTATTTTAATAGTATCAATTTTGTTATATCTATTAATATCAAATAGATTCTTGTCGATTTTATAATATTTTGTTTGCCCAATATCAATAACGCTATCTTTTGATTTATCAAATAAAAGATATTTTGCTGTTTGGCTTGACACTAAATTCGTCATGATGGATACAAACAAACAAGTAAATATTATTTTATTTACAAATTTTGCTTCCATTTTGTTTTTCATCTGTTATAATTTGTAAAATTGTTGTTTGTTCTTCACTAGAAAGTTCATTCCAAGCAGTTGTATATATAGATTAAGTCATGATTATTATTTGCATCTTTAATTTCGGAAAGCCCTTCCCAAGCCAATGCATCATAATATTCGTCTGTATGTTGTGCATTATCAAATTGTTTCAAGCCTTCTGCAATGGTAGTTCTGTAAAAAGCCGCCATTTGTTCGTGATCCCAGTTTTTCCCATAAATTCTCATATGTTCATATATACCAGGGAAATCATTAGGAGTTACTCCAACACCATCTCTGTAATAAAACTCCCAGAGTCTAGCATGTATACCTTCATGCAAAATTGTTCTAGCAACAGTAAGCATAGTATTTATATTTTCAGACCTATTTTGGTTAATACTGATGACAAAGGTATTGGGCATACCACTTTGTGCTGGTGTAGCCGTAGAGGCGTTTGTTCCATTGCCCAGAGTCGTTGACATTTGTAGGTTTAAATTAAATTGAGATGGTTTGTTTCCATCCAAGAAGTTTTCCAATATCCAATTTATATTATTACTGTTATTAACCATTTTATTATAAACACAAAGAGCTTTTCCTGTAAGATTATTGGAAATTTCATCTACATCAAGTACGAGCTCATTACCGTGGTTATTACTACTGACAGTATTGCTAATATAAGATGGTGTTTCATGGCTATGGTACGTAATATTTTGATTTGGACCTGGAATATATACGAATTCTACAGATACACGGTTAAGAACCGAATGTGTATAAGTAAAACCACCATTACCATCTGATTTATACCAATCAGTATAATGCTCGGTATAAACAGGGGCAAAGCAGTCTGAACAATTGGTCTCTATATTTTCCTGTTTAGAAAAAAGTGAGCTATCTTTATTTTTAAATTCATTTATCAAATTACCTTTTTCATATCCTTTTACTTTTAGTGTTTCCCCTTTTAGATTATAGTGATATAATGTACCAGAGAATGAATCAATGGAAAAATACGATGTATTGCTTAAATCCTTGTCGTCATTGGCCAAAAATTTGATAATTTCGAAAGACCATGAGTTTTGACTATTTTTTGCTACTAATACCTTGTATCTAAAACTAAACTGATATTTACCACTTTCAATGGATTTACTGGTATTAAGCGAAGTATTAAATTCATATAAAACAAAACCATTTTTATTTGAATCTTCAATATTAAAATCATTCCAATCTACAATTAAATTATCTTTTATAAACAAATCATTAAAGTTGTCAAGTGAGAATTCATTCTGTATTTTTTGATTTTCTGAAAATTCGATTTCAGAGGATTCATCATAGGAACAATTTATAAATAGAGAAATTAGTAAAGATAAAGTTCCAGTTTTAAGAAAGTTTTTCAGTTTTCGTTTTTTCAAGTTTTCCTTTGTCTAAATTTAGTGATTGAATTCGGATAATGTGTTGGCATATTGCCTGCCAATATTCCGTGAATATGAAAACGTTTCAATATTTCATATCCGACGTTAAACGAAAGTAGTAGAAAATTTTTACAAAATCTAGTAAAAAGTAATAGGTTAGGATTCCTGCGAAAGCAGGAATTTGTTACTTATCAATAACAACCCATTTCCCTTTAGTTCTCACCAAAAACTCGTTATCGTACATGGCTTCGGCTTGTACACCAGGTAAATAATAGGTTCCTAAATACGATGCGTTTAACATTACATTAAAGGTTTTGGTGCTGTGTTTGCCTTTTTCGGGTAAATCGAAATAAAAATTTACACGGTCGTCTCTAATATCGGTATGTCTTGCGGCACTTATTGTACTGCTTCCAAAGGCAGTAAAGCGAGTGTTTACAATGTCCCAACCCGACGGAAATATTTGGGTTAAAGCCACATTGTTTACAGCTATATTTTTTAAATTACTAACACTAACTGTAGCTATAAAATCTTGCCCTTGTGTAAGTTTAGAAACATCAATACTATGGCCTTTTAAATCTTTATATTGTACTAAAACACTTAAACCGCGTTGCTCTACTAATTCTTGACCAAGTGGTAGTTTTCCAGAATTTAATACACGAACATACACGAGGTTATCTTTGGTGTTTGTAAAGGTTAAATTATTCGTGCCATCTGTGCTGTTTAGTTGGCGTTGTGCAATGGCGCTTTTAGTGTTTATACTTTCGGTTTTTCCGTTAATGGTATACTTTACATTTATAGCTTTTCCGCCATTGGCTTCAACCATTTTAGCCATTGCTAGTAAGCTGTAAGCTGTAGTTTGTGTGCTCATCCAACGGTTGCTCGATAAATCTTTAGCAATAACTTCGGCAAGTGTTCGCATATTAGAGTTTTTGGTTAATACCATGGTTTCTAAAGCCATGGCTCTATTTCTATCTGCCGAGCCATAGGTGTAATAATTATAACGTTGAGGTTTAAAGTTAATATTTGCCGATTGCGAAATGCTAAGGCTGGCTTCGTTTTGTCCTACTAAAGCATAGGCTGCTGCTAGTCGCCATTTGGCTTCGTTAGAAATTTCTGAAAACTCGCGTAAACGGTTCATGCTTCCTAAATCTGGGTTTCCGGCCAATGCCAAAGTGTACAAGCGGTAGGCTTGCGCTAAATCGGAATTATAGGTTCTGTAACTTGGACGCCAGTTTCTAGCGGCTTGTTTTTGGTAGCTTAGCCAATTGTTTTTAAAGGTAAGTGGCAATACGTAACCTTTTTTTTCGGCTTCTAACATAAAATGGCCAGCATAGCTTGTATTCCAATCGTTGGTTTGGTTTTCTCCCATCCAATAACTTAATCCGCCATGGGCGCGTTGAAATTGTCCTATACGCTTAATGCCATTTTCAACATGAGTTTGTATTTGTTTCTTTTTATCGGGAGTTAAATCAAAAATATTGGCTAAAAACAATTGCGGAAATACACTAGATGTGGTTTGCTCTAAACAACCATGCGGATATTGAATTAAATATTGTAACCTACGCGAAAAATCCATTGGAGGTAAGGTTGAAAATTCTAGTAATGCCGAGTTTGTTCCTGCTACACCAAAGGTTGAAAATGCCATAGTTTTTGAAGCATTAGCACCCAATGTTTTGTTTATAGCTTTTGATGTTATTGGGTTGGTGTTTACAACATCTAACTCTACTTTATAAGTTGAGGTTTCGCCGTTACTTGTAGCAATAACTTCAATAGTATTTATACCTTTAGCTTTGCTAACATCTAGTTGGAAATAGATCATTTTTTCATCAGGCTGAGCAAAACTTAATGTTTTTAATGCGTTTCCAACTATAGATATGCCATTGCTTAGTTTCAAGTTAATTTTTACATTTTTCACTTTAGGTTCCATAGCAAAAACGGTAACAGGTAAGGTTACTTTTTCTCCAGGGCTTAATTTCCGCGGAAGCGTTGCTAAAACCATGAGTGGCTTTTTAACTTGAACGGTTTTTTCTGTGCTTCCGTAAGCCTCGTTAGTGTTGTTTCCTGCGACAACCATAGTGCGTACCGAGCCAATATAATTTGGTAGTTTTATTTGATGTTTTTGGGTTTGTCCTGCATCTAATTTAAAAGGGCCTAAATAACTAACAACAGGTTTAAAACGGTTTGCTTTTTTGTTTTTTCCGCCAGCAGCATTGCCGTCGCCACCAATAGCAAATACTTGGTCTATACTTCCAGAATAGGCGCCAATAACATCATCAAAAATATCCCAAGTTTTAACACCTAAAGCTTCACGTTTGTAAAACTCATTCCAAGCATTAGGTGTTTTAAAACGGGTTAAATCTAGTAAGCCTTCTTCAACTAGGGCAATAGTATAAGTCATGCCTTTTTTATTTTTTTCTGAAACTTTAACCTCAAAGATTTGCTCGGGTTTTAGTTTGTCTGGCATTTGTAATTGTGGTTCTAATTTAGTGTTTGGATCTTCCACCATAATTGGAATAACACCATATAAACGTATTGGCAAATCGTTTTCTGTTATGTTGTGCGGTTGTAATAATGAAATGTTTACAAAAACGTTTGGAGCCATTTCTTTACTAATTGGAACATCTACAACGGTTTCTCCTTTGGTTGTTTTTATCCATTTATAATCTAGAACCTCGGTGCCATTTTCTATGCTTACTAAAGCACGGCCTTCGTTACCCGAAGCAAATGTAATTTTGGCGGTTTCGCCAACATTGTATTTTTCTTTATTGGCTGTAAAGACTAACATTTTGGCTGCTTCCTTATTGTTAGTTGGTGCCTTTTGCCACCAGTTTTTATAGAAATAGGCTGTTCTTCCTGTGGCATGACCACTTACGGGGTCTATAACTCTTATTAAATAGCGCCCTCTATCATTATTGGGTATTTTAATGTTGAAGTTTGCTTTTCCGTTAGCATCGGTATTTATTTTTAATGTTGAATATGGTTTGTGATAACTACTAGATACGTAGCTTGATAAATTATCGTAAGACGAATTCCACCACCAGCGCCATTCAATTTTATAAATTTTTACTTCAAGGTTATTGCGTTTTATGGGTTTGCCCTTTTCATTAACCACCACCACATTAAAGGTTTGGTTTTCATCAGTAAAAAATGAACCATAAGCATTGCCTTTTGGCGAGCGAAGACCAACAAACGATGTGTATGGCGCATATTGTTTGGTAAAGGCATCCATTGAAAAATCGCCGCCACTCTCGAACGCTCTAACTAAAAACTGTACATTTAGCATGCCTGGAGCATTTTTTCCAACTTCTAAATTTTTGTTTATAGTTGCTAGCCCTTTTTCATTTACTTGGCCTTCAAACACATTAATATCTTCGGTTTGAAATTGGCGTGTTGGGTCGTTAAACGTGTAGTTTTTATAGTTTTTAAAAGCAGTATATGCAGAACTAAACTTGGCTTTAACTTCGGTTTTTAAATTTTTTCCTGGTGCACCATGAAGCCATTTAATATCTAAATAACCCTTTAGTGGCGTATTACTTGTAAGGATATCGTTTTCAAAATCTATTTTAATTTTTAAGCGATTGGGTTTAACGGTTTCAATTTTTAAACTTTTATAAAATGTGGCGCCGCCAACCAAAACTTTGGCGTTATAGTTGCCGGTTTTATCTTCGGTTGATGTTGGAACTGTAAATTTGTAGAAGTTATTAATATTTTGGGTTGTAACGTTTTTGTAAGTAAGTTTCCCGTTTGGATCTATAATTTCTAGTTTTACAGGATGTTTTTTAGGTAGCGGATTGGCCTTGTCGTTTAACATAAAGGTTAAATGTAAAGTATCTCCAGGTCGCCAAACACCGCGTTCGCCATAAATGTAGCCTTTAAGCCCGCGTTGTAATCTGTTTCCAGAAACATCAAATTTGCTTAATGATAGCGAATTGCCATCATGAAGTTTTACGTATGTGGTATTATTGCCTTTTGTAACAATGGCAAAAGCTGCATTTTTATTGGAATCTATTAAGGTTAAACCGTGTTTGTCTGTAATGCTACTTGCTAATTTTTGTTGCTGGAAATTGTAAATAGAAACCGTTGCTCCGGCTTCAGGATTGGTATTTAAAATATTAGTAACCGCAAAATAATAGGAGTTGTTTGTGCCTTGTTTAGCTATAACGCCTAAGTTTGAAGCCAATAAATTTTGAGAGACTATTTTATTTTCGCCATAATAGGCATCATGGCAAGGGTTTTGCTCTTGGCGCCAATTGTATGTATAGTTTTTGTAACGATAGGCTTTATTATCCCAGTAGGCTTCTTCGCGTAAATTTTCATCTTCACTATCTGTTTCTGCGTAATCGCCCTCGTAATAATCCTCTTCGTAATAATCATGATAATTATCGCTTTCAGAATTAGAAATTCCAGCATTAGCCTCGCAATTGTATAAAGAATAGTTTTTGTTAAAGCTTAATTCTATGCGGTAAATGGCACCAGCATCTGCTTTGAAGAATTTTGATAAATCGATGCTGTATGCTTTCCATTTGCCTAAATTTTCAGTATTGGTTTGTAGTTTAATGGTTTGTTTTGCAATACGACGCCCCACTTTTTTTATCTCGTAATTGTTGTTACTATTTAAGTTATTGTCTTGTAGGAATTGAAGTATATTGTTTTCAAAAATTTTAATAATGCGTACATCAACAGCGCTTAAATTAACAGCTTCAAAATTAAATTTTAATTGTTCAGAATTTGGTAAAATGGTGCCGTTGTTAATTAGTCGTATTTGAGGTTTTAAGGCTTCGAAAGCTATAGTTTCAGAAAAGGGTTGCTTTAGCTTATAGTTTTCGGTGTTTTTAATGCCCTGAAAGATATCGACCAGAATGTTGCCAACCAATTTGCTATCTGGGTATACCTTTAATACATTACCATTAACTACATATTTTAGGTTTTTTACGTTTTGAATATTTACTAAACCATCAAAATTTTGTTGTTTTTTTAATGGGTCTGAAAAATTGATAGAAAGGTGTTGTTCTGGCGATTGCGTAACATTTACATCAACAATAGTAAAATTATTAATACCAGGAATTACAATGGTATTTTCGCCTTCATTTGAAGCTTCAATACTTTTTCCGTTCCATTTTACCAGAATTTTATCGTCTTCAATTTTTCGGTTTATACTATCAATCTTAAATTCAAAATATTTTGAAACTTCGTTTACTTCATTAAAAACAATTGAAAGATTTTTTCTGTTTTGAGATGCTTGAACTAAAGTTTTGGCGTCTTTTAAAGAAATAACATCGGCCGATGTTATGATACCTTCTAAATATTGCCAGTTTTTGCTGTACGATTGTAAATGGTTAGTTTCAATATTAAAACTTGGTGTTATGGTTTTAAACTGGAAGGTGTAGTTTTTAAAAGTGTTAGGTATATTTTTATAAATGTCTCCAAGTTTTATGGTAACGGTATACTCGGTATTAGCACTTAAATGTTCGTCGGGCGTAAAAAGTAAAGTATGTTTGTTTGCAGCGGTTAATTTACCTTGAACATGAGGTTTTATATTTACAATATGGTTTGTTATTTCTTGACCAGTTTGCCAGACTTCAACCTCTTTAGCCAAATTAATTTGTATGGGCTTTGCTACAGAAACTACTCCAGAGGTTGTGTAACTAATGTAATCTCGAAACTTAAACAGATTATCTGTTTCTATAACTTTCTTTTTACAGGACCAGGTTAACGTAATAATTAATACGAAAACAATATGTTTTTTTAATGACATGGATTGATGTGTTTTTTACAAACTAAATATACTTATAGAACGAAGGTGTAGGTAGAGTATCGTTACGTTAATAAATTTACGTTGTAAATTTTAAGCTTAGACTTTGTTATTTTGTTAAATCGTTCTTAAAGTTAATTTTTAAACATGCCAATGTACAATTCGCCTTTATCGTTCATGGTGGCTCTAAACATGCCTTGAGTATTAAATTCCATAGCCATATTACCATTTTTATCTATAGCTACAACACCGCCTGTTGCGCCTTGGTCTCCAATGTTTGGTAATTTGGTTTGAATAACGGTTTTGGTGGCTTCTTTAAGGCTTAATCCTTTGTATTCCATAAGCGCTGATATATCGTGGGCTACCATTCCTCGAATAAAAAATTCGCCCCACCCAGTACTAGAAACAGCGCACGTATTGTTGTTAGCATAAGTACCTGCCCCAATTATTGGAGAGTCGCCAATACGCCCCCAGCGTTTATTAGTCATGCCTCCTGTAGAGGTTCCTGCTGCTAAATTGCCATATTTATCTAAGGCGGCACAACCTACGGTACCGAATTTAGAATCTTGTAAGTCTGCATTATAAAACGTGGCAACCTTATTTTTTTCTGAAGCTTTAACACGCTCAAGAGATTTTAGCTTTTTTTCGCTAAAAAAATAACTTGATTCTACAATTTCAAGATTTTGATTTTTTGCAAACAATTCGGCACCTTGCCCAGAAAGCATAACATGTGGCGAATTATCCATAACCGCTCTAGCTAAATTAATAGGGTTTTTTACGGTTTTTGTTCCTGCAGAAGCTCCAGCATTTAAGGTTTTTCCATCCATAATAGAAGCATCATGTTCGTTAATACCTTCGTAGGTTAAAACAGCACCTCTACCAGCGTTAAAAAGGGGAGAGTTTTCTAGTATAGTTATCGTTTTTTGTACAGCATCTAAACTGGTTCCGCCAGCTTGTAGAATGTTATAGCCTGTACGAATGGCTTCCTCAAGTTTTTTGCGGTATTCTATTTCTTTTTCTTTAGATATATTGTCGCGCCTAATACTTCCTGCTCCACCATGAATTACGATTGAAAACTCGGCTTTTTCAGGCTCGTTTTTAATAGGCTCTGGCTGAGGTTCAGTTCCTTTTTTACAGGATAAACTAATTAAAAAAACAAAGCTTAGATAGGTGATTTTTTTCATGAAGATTACATATTAAATTGCCAATAAAGTTAATAATTTTATCGTTAGTTAATTTCAATAAAAACGACTATTTATTAGTATATTCGCAAATAAACTCAATATTAATATTAAATTAATAATTAATGAAAGATGTAGCGACCAATTTTGGTATAAATAAAGCTCTGGATGTTTTAGGTGTAAAAGCTGTAAATGAAGGCTCTTCAACAGGGTTAAATAATTTTTCTAATGGCAATGTTATTGAAAGTTATTCGCCAGTTGATGGACAATTAATTGGAAAGGTAAAAACAACTACAAAAGCAGATTATGAGCAGGTTATGGATGCTGCAGCATCTGCGTTTAAAACCTGGCGAACTATGCCTGCCCCGCAGCGTGGTGAAATTGTACGACAGTTTGGAGAAAAATTAAGAGAAAAAAAAGAGGCTTTAGGAAAATTAGTTTCTTATGAAATGGGGAAAAGCTATCAAGAAGGATTGGGAGAAGTTCAGGAAATGATTGATATATGCGATTTTGCAGTAGGGTTATCGCGTCAGCTTCATGGGTTAACTATGCATAGCGAACGTCCAGGCCATCGTATGTACGAGCAATACCATGCGCTTGGTGTTGTAGGGATTATTTCGGCATTTAATTTTCCTGTGGCTGTTTGGGCATGGAATACGGCTTTAGCATGGGTTTGTGGCGATGTATGTGTATGGAAACCATCTGAAAAAACACCAATGTGTGGTGTAGCATGCCAAAATATTGCTGCACAGGTTTTTGCTGAAAACAATTTACCAGAAGGAATTTCTTGTTTAATAAATGGCGATTATAATGTGGGTGAGTTTATGACAAAAGATAAGCGTATTCCTTTAATATCTGCAACAGGATCGACTAGAATGGGTAAAATTGTAGCTCAAGAAGTAGCAGGACGATTAGGTAAAAGCTTACTAGAATTAGGTGGTAATAATGCTATTATTGTAACGCCTGATGCCGATATAAAAATGACAGTAATTGGCGCCGTTTTTGGAGCCGTTGGTACAGCCGGACAACGTTGTACAAGCACACGTCGTTTAATTATACACGAATCTATTTACGATACGGTTAAAAATGCGGTTGTCGATGCTTATAAGCAATTGCGTATTGGTAATCCTCTAGATGAAAATAACCATGTAGGTCCTTTAATTGATACTGATGCTGTTAACATGTATAAAAATGCATTAGAAAAAGTGGTAGAAGAAGGTGGAAATATTGTGGTAGAAGGTGGTGTGCTATCGGGCAAAGGCTATGAGAGTGGCTGTTACGTAAAACCAGCAATAGCAGAAGCAAAACCACATTTTGAGATTGTACAACATGAAACTTTTGCCCCTGTTTTATATTTATTAAAATATTCTGGTAATGTTGAAAATGCTATTGATATACAAAATGAAGTGGCACAAGGTTTAAGCTCTGCAATTATGACTAATAATTTGCGTGAAGCAGAACGGTTTTTGTCTGTTCAAGGATCTGACTGCGGAATTGCTAATGTAAATATAGGAACCTCTGGTGCCGAAATTGGAGGTGCTTTTGGTGGAGAAAAAGAAACTGGTGGTGGTCGAGAATCTGGCTCTGATGCCTGGAAAGTATATATGCGTAGACAAACAAATACAATTAATTACACAACAGAGTTGCCTTTGGCACAAGGAATTAAGTTTGATTTGTAGTGATTAAGCTATACATTTAAAACTAAGGTCGCATTTTAAAATGCGGCTTTTTTTATTTTTAAATGCCTTTTTTAAGATGTATTGATAATATTAATGACTAAACACACAACAAATAAAACAGGTGTAATTAGCGCAAAAAAAAAACCTTGATCCAGATTTATAAAAATCGATTTGGAGCTCAAGGTTTAATTAAAATGATTAATAGCAATGCAAAGGTAGTCTTTTTTTTACTTCATCAAAATTTTAAAGTTAACTTAAGGTTAAATTTATTAACATTTGTTAATTGTACTTCATTTTTCTTAAAATTCTTAATGATTCTTTATATGAATTGTAAACGTCTTTGTTGTATGCTTTTAGGTAGGGTTTTGCTTCGTTAAGCTTGTCTATGGCTTGATAAAACAAATTTAAATAACAAATTAAATAGGTTGCAGGAAGGTTTTTTAAATCAAGCTCGTCTCTTTTAGTAAGTGTTATGTTTTTTTTTAGTTTTTCTAAAATGGCATTGTTGGTGTTATAGGTGTGATGAAGCTCTTTTTTATTAAATTGAGGAGGTTTAAATAGTAATTTGGTTTCTATATTGTAGTTTGCATTGTCTTCAAATTTAATTAAGGTTTCTTCAAGTTTGTAGTATTTATTAGAGCCTTGTAAACCTAAGTTTACGTATTCAATAATTTTAAAACTATCATCATTAATATCTATTGAAACTTCGTCTAGTGCCGAAAAAAATAATCGTACTTGTTCGTTAATTAATTCTATATCCACACGAGAGTAAAAAGTTTCGTTTTTTACTACTTTTTGTTGGCCAGCCCAACATACTACGAAATACTCTTTAAATACTTTGTATTGTGCATTAAAGTCTTTTCGGTTTTTCATAAAATCGAAAACTCCATTTAAAGTATGCTCGATATTGTTTTGCGCGTGTTTTTCAATAGCTTCAACAATTTTAGAGTTTACATCTTTAATTTCAATGTCAAAAACTTTAGGCATACTCATGCTGCCGTCTCTAAAAAAAACAGAACCGCCATAATATTTCCAAATATTTTTTCTTAAAGAGGTAAGTTTTCCGGCTGCTCTAATGGTAACCAAACCAACTACTTTGTCGTCTGGTAAGTGAGGAAACGGAATGTTTTCGTATTGCACTATTGGCGGGTTGGTTAAATAGGCATTAATAAGGTTTTGAATTTTGCTATCGTCAAAAAAATCGACACCAATAATGTTATTGTCTTCGTCCTTTACCCCAATAACTATAAACGAATTGTTTTTTGGGTTGCTATTAGATAGTGCGCAAACGTGTTTTAAAAATTTTGCTTTTCCTTCTTTGTGACCTATATCTATTTTACGCTTTTTATCATAAAAACTGTTCTCATCGTTATGAGCTAAAAGATGTTTTATAAGAAGGCGTTTATTAATCATGTTTGGTGTTCTAGCAAGACTTTAATTTTTACATTATAACGTTTTTTTTTACAGTTGTAGAGTTGGCTTGAGCGGTTGGAAATACTAGTAGATCGGCAATATTAACATGTGGCGGTCTGGATACTGCAAAATAAATAATTTCTGCAATATCTTTTGCTTGCAAAGCTTTGTAGCCTTTGTAAACGCTATTTGCTATAGCATCGCCTTTAAAACGTACTTGAGAAAACTCGGTTTCTACCAAGCCAGGATTTATAGATCCTACTTTAATTCCAAAAGGGTTTAAATCTATACGCATGCCTTCGGTAATCGCTAAAACCGCATGTTTACTAGCGCAGTACACATTTCCTTTTGGGTACACTTCTTTTCCTGCAGAAGATCCAATGTTTATAATATGTCCAGATTGTCGTTCTGTCATTTGCGGTATTACAGCTTTGCTAACATAAAGCAGTCCTTTAACGTTAATATCCATCATGGCATCCCAGTCATCAATATTTCCAGATTGTATAGGGTCTAAACCATGTGCATTTCCTGCATTGTTAATAAGTATATCTATGGTTTTAAATTTTTTCGGAAGCGTTTTAATTGCATTAAAAGCTTTTTCTTTATCGCGTACATCAAAATTTAAAACATGAACTTCTGTTAAGCGTTCTAAAGCTTTTTGTATGGTGTTTAGGCGTTCTATACGTCTTCCGCATAGTACTAAATTAATACCTTGTTTTGCAAATTCGTAAGCGGTGGCTTCGCCAATTCCGCTTGTTGCTCCAGTAATAAGGGCTGTTTTTTTCATGTATTATAAATAATTATTTATAAAAATAGTTAAAAGCCATTATATAAAAATAATGATGTATTATCTATTTAAGATAAACTTATAATAATTTATTGTTAAATACCATTAACATTGAGATTCCTTAATATTTTTAACCATTTTTTAACACGGTATCAATAAAAATTTTAACATTTTGCAGGGCATAAATAAGTACTGTATTTTTAGGCTTAAAATAAAAATTAAAAATGATGGAAGAAACAGGTACAATTGATATTAAATCAATTAACGAGAAAATTGAAAAAGAAAGTGCTTTTGTTGATTTACTAATGCTTGAGATGAATAAAGTTATTGTAGGTCAAAAACACATGGTAGAGCGATTGTTAATTGGCTTATTGGGTCAAGGACATATTTTGTTAGAGGGTGTTCCTGGATTGGCAAAAACATTAGCTATTAATACATTGTCTCAGGCTGTAGATGGAAGCTTTAGCCGTATTCAATTCACACCAGATTTGTTACCTGCCGATGTAACAGGTACATTAATCTATAACATGAAGGTTAATGATTTTTCAATTAAAAAAGGACCAATTTTTGCCAATTTTGTATTGGCAGACGAGATAAATAGAGCGCCAGCAAAAGTGCAATCGGCTTTATTAGAAGCTATGCAAGAAAAGCAAGTTACAATTGGCGATGAGACCTTTAAATTAGATAAGCCATTTTTAGTAATGGCAACGCAAAACCCTGTAGAACAAGAAGGTACTTACCCGTTGCCAGAAGCGCAGGTAGACCGTTTTATGCTAAAAACAGTAATTGATTACCCTAAAATTGATGAAGAGCAATTAATTATGAGAGCTAATTTAAAAGGTTCTTGGGATAAGGTAAAGCCTGTAGTTTCTATATCTCAAATAATAAAAGCTCAAGACGTAGTTCGTGAAGTTTACATGGATGAAAAAATTGAAAAATATATTTTAGATATTATTTTTGCAACACGTTACCCAGATAAATATAGATTACCGGCTTTAAAACCATTAATTTCTTTTGGAGCTTCTCCTCGTGGAAGTATAAACTTAGCAACAGCAGCAAAATGTTATGCCTTTATAAAGCGTCGAGGATATGTAATTCCAGAAGATGTTCGTGCGGTAGTTTACGATGTATTAAGGCACAGAATAGGTGTAACTTATGAAGCCGAAGCAGAAAATGTAACTTCGGTTGATATTATCAATAAAATAGTAAACGAAATAGAAGTGCCATAAACAAGTTTCTAGAATTTTATTTTGGTAAGTAACTACTTGCTAAACAAAATACAAAAACTTAACGGTTTATTGATAACTGAAAACTGCGACTGAAAACTGTTTACTTAATTGATGGATACTAAAGAATTACTAAAAAAAGTACGTAAAATAGAGATTAAGACACGCCGGCTGTCTGATCATATTTTTGGAGGAGAATACCACTCTACCTTTAAAGGTCGTGGTATGACTTTTAGTGAAGTACGCCAATATCAATTTGGTGACGATGTAAGGAATATCGATTGGAATGTTACCGCCCGTTACAACGAGCCTTATGTAAAAGTTTTTGAAGAAGAACGCGAACTTACCATGATGCTTATGGTAGATGTTTCGGGATCCGAACTTTTTGGTACAAATAAGCAATTTAAAAACGAGGTTGTTACCGAAATTGCTGCAACACTAGCATTCTCTGCAACACAAAACAACGATAAAATAGGTCTTATTTTATTTTCAGACAAAGTAGAGCTTTATATTCCGCCCAAAAAAGGACGCTCGCATGTGCTTCGTATTATTCGAGAACTTATAGAATTTCAACCCGAAAGTAAACTTACTAATTTGGCCGAGGCTTTAAAATTCATGCAAAACGTTATGAAAAAGAAAGCTATTGTATTTGTGTTATCCGATTTTATTGCAGACGATTATCATCAAACCATGAAAATTGTATCCGGAAAGCACGATGTTACTGGTATAAGGGTTTATGATAAGCACGAAGAAGAAATTCCAAACTTAGGAATAGTGCAAATGCAAGACGAAGAAACAGGCGAGTTAATGCTAGTAAATACAGCATCAAAAAAAGTGCGCCAAAACTATAGTAAATTTTACAACCAAAAAGTAAACTATTATAAAGAAAGTTTTAGCAAATCTGGAGCAGGGGCTATAAATTGTCGTGTAGATGAAAGTTATGTTAAGAAACTACTAGGCTATTTTAAAAGAAGAGGATAATTTAAGTTAAAAATAAAAAGTGATTAAGGATAAGTTTCAAAATAAAAATAATAAGAAAACACTTAAAATTAATTTTAAGCTCTTTTTTGTATTTGCCTTTTTGCTATTTACAATGGTTTTAAATGCTCAAGTATCATCAACTATAGATTCAACATCTATTAAAATAGGAGAGCAAATTACGTACCATATTCAAGTTGAAACAGATACTACAAAATTGGTTGTATTTCCAGAAGGACAAACATTTTCGCCTTTAGAAATGATTGAATCCTACGACATAGATACACTTAAAAAAAAGGATAAATATAGCCTAATAAAAAAATATGGTTTAACTCAGTTTGATTCTGGATTGTATACCATTCCAAGACAAAAAATTATTTTAGGAGATAAAACTTTTTTTACCGATTCGTTAAAAGTAGAAGTTAGAAACGTAGTGGTCGATACTACACAAGGACTTTATGATGTAAAACCAATTATTGGTGTTGAAAAACAAGGCAACGATTGGTGGAAATACGTGTTAATTACACTTTTGGTTATTGGTGCTTTATCATTTTTATTATACTGGTTTATTTGGAGAAAAAAACCACTAACAGACGACGAGAAAATTGCCCTATTACCACCCTACGATAGAGCAAAATTGGCTTTAAAAAAATTGGATGATAGCTCGTATTTAGAAAACCAAAATTTAAAAAGTTATTATTCAGATTTAACGTTTATAATTAGAAAATATCTTGACGAAAAAGTATATGATAGAGCTTTAGAAAGTACTACAGACGAGCTAATATCAAGATTAAATTTACTTAAAGAAAGCAATCAAGTAACTTTAAGTCATGAAGATATAAAAAACTTAGAAAGCATTTTAAAACGTGCCGATTTAGTAAAGTTTGCCAAATCTGCACCCGATATTGAGTTGGCAAAAATTGATAGAAACACTATCGATTTAGAGATAGACCATGTTAAAGAAGCTTTGCCCGAACCAACCGAAGAAGAAAAGCTTTTAGACGAAAAATACAGAGAAGAGCAAGAACGTAAAAAGAAACGTAAAAAAGTATGGCTAACCGTTGGTATAAGCATTTTTTTATTGTTTGCTACTTTAACAGGATTTTCAATAAAATATGGTTTTAGTTACGTAAAAGATACTATAATAGGTCACGATAGTAAAGAGCTACTTGAGGGCGATTGGGTTCGTAGCGATTACGGGTTTCCGCCAATATCAATAACAACACCAAAAGTTTTAAAAAGAACAACGCCAGAGTTACCAGAAGAAATGGCTCAACAAATAGAGTTAACACAATTTAGTTACGGAAGCTTAATTGATAAATTTCAGATTCAGGTAGCCACCACTAAAATTAAAAATTTAGGAGAAAATAAAATAGATTTAGAGCAAGCTTTGGATGGCACATTAAAACTTTTTGAAAACGCAGGAGCTCAAAATATAATTACCAAAAACGAAAAGTTTGAAACGCCAAATGGTGCTGAAGGAATAAAAATTTATGGCACTATGGATTCGCCAGTTTTAGGAACAGATAAACTTGAAAAAGGCAGATACGTTATTCTAGGTTTTACGGCAGAAAGTGTTATACAACAAGTTATGCTTTTCTATAAAGAACAAGATAAATATGCCGAACAAATAGTAAGTCGTATTTTAAATTCGGTTGAACTTAAACCAGCAGAATAGTAATGTTAGAAGGAATTGAATTTGTAAATAAAGAATTTTTTTGGTTGCTATTGGTACTTCCATTGGTAATTCTTTGGTATGTTTTTAAACATAAAAGGCAAACTGCCGAGCTTAAAATATCAAGCTTAAAAGGTTTTAAAATTACCAATTCGTGGCTACCAAAATTAAGGCATTTATTATTTGGTTTGCGCTTAATAGCTTTAGCTTTATTAATAATGGCTTTGGCCAGACCACAATCTGTAGATGTATCTACAAAAACAAAAACAACAAGAGGTATAGATATTGTAATGGCTATCGATGTGTCTGCAAGTATGCTAGCTAAAGATTTATCGCCAAACAGATTAGAAGCCTTAAAAAAAGTAGCAGCCGAATTTATAAAAGGAAGACCAAACGACAGAATTGGTTTAGTAGAATATGCCGGAGAAAGTTACACAAAAACACCCATAACTAGCGATAAATCAATAGTATTGCGCTCGCTTAGAAGTATAAAGTATAATAATATTATAGAAGGCGGCACAGCCATTGGTATGGGGTTAGCCACTTCGGTAAACCGTTTAAAAGATAGTAAAGCATCAAGTAAAGTAATTATTTTATTAACCGATGGTGTAAATAATTCTGGATTTATAGACCCTAAAATAGCTAGCGAATTAGCTGTCGAGTATAATATAAAAACATACACTATTGGTTTAGGAACAAACGGTATGGCACTTTCGCCTATAGCTATTTTACCAAACGGAAATTTTCAATACGGGCGTATTCAAGTAGAAATTGATGAAGAGTTACTTAAAGAAATTGCAGAGGTTACAGGCGGAAAATATTTTAGAGCAACAAATAATAAAAAACTCGAAGAGATTTATAGTGAAATTAACAAGCTAGAAAAAACCGAAATAGAAGAGTTTAAATACTATAATTACGAAGAAAAATATAGACCTCTAGTAATTTTAGCAGGAGTATTATTACTCCTAGAAGTATTATTGCGGTATACTGTTTTTAGAAGCTTCGTTTAAAAAAAGAAAATAAAACCAATAAAAACGTTAAAGTTTTAATATTGGAATTTTTAAAAAAATATGTTTCAATTAGAAGAAAAAATATGGTTTTGGGCATTAGCAATTATTCCTGTAATAATGCTATTATTTTTATTACTTCAGTTTTGGAGATATAAAACACAAAAAAAGTTTGCAGATAATGCATTGCTTAAAAAATTAAGCCCAAACAGATCGGTTTTTAAATCCGTTTTAAAAATCATTGTTTTAACTTTAGCATTTATATGTTTAATTATAGCTTTAGTAAACCCTAAAATTGGCACAAAGCTTGAAACCGTTAAACGAGAGGGTGTAGATATTGTATTTGCTATAGATGTTTCTAAAAGTATGTTGGCAGAAGATATAGCCCCTAACCGCTTAGAAAAATCAAAGCAATTAGTAACCCAAATTATTAATAATTTGGCTAGCGATCGGGTGGGTATTATAGCTTATGCAGGAAAAGCGTTTCCGCAATTACCTATTACAACAGACTATGCATCGGCAAAAATGTTTTTACAAAACATGAATACCAATATGTTATCATCACAAGGAACAGCAATAAACGAAGCTATTAAATTAGCTAAAACATACTTTGATGATGAAGAGCAAACCAACCGCGTACTTATTATAATATCAGACGGAGAAGATCATAGCGAGCAAGCAGCCATTGTTGCAGAAGAAGCAAGCGACGAAGGGATAAGGATTTTTACCATAGGTGTTGGCGATGTAAAAGGAGGACCAATTCCAGAAAAACGTAATGGCGTTGTTTTAAGCTATAAAAAAGATAATCAAGGCGAAACGGTAATTACCAAGTTAAACGAAGAAACGCTTCAAAATATAGCTTCAGAAGCAAAAGGAGCCTATATTAATGGAAAAAACACCAATAATGTTGTAGAACAAATTCGAGAGATATTAAACGCCATGGATAAAACAGAATTTGAAGCTAAAGAATTTGCCGATTTTAAAGATCAATTTCAATGGTTTTTAGGTTTCGGAATTTTCTTTTTACTTATAGACATTTTACTGTTAGAACGAAAAACAGCATGGCTTAAAAAGTTAAACCTATTTAATGAAAATTTATAAAATTTTTAACGCCAAAAACACACAAGATTCTATAAATTAGAAGTAAAAATGAAACAAATAGCAGTACTTATATTAACACTAACAAGTTTATTTTCGTTTTCTCAAAACGAGAATAAAGAGTTATTGTTAGCAGCTAAAAAAGCCAATAATTTTGTTTATCAAGGCAATCAATTAATTGAAGGCGAAGATTATGTTTTGGCCGAAATGGCCTATAGAAAAGCCATATCAAAACAATCAACAACCAAAGCAGCAGCTTATAATTTAGGAACATCGTATTATAAAAACGGTAAATTAGAAGAGTCGCTTTATAGACTTGAGCAAGCTACAAAAACAGCAACCTCAAAATCCGAAAAACACAAAGCATTTCATAATATTGGTAATATATTAATGGAAAATAAAAAATGTAAAGAAGCTGTTGAAGCTTATAAAAATGCTTTAAGAAACAACCCTTCTGATGATGAAACACGTTATAACTTAAGCGTAGCTAAAATTTGTGCAGAACAGCAGAAACAAGACGACCAAAACAAGGACGATAAAGAAGATAAACAAGACAATAAAGACAAGCAAAACCAAGATAAAGAGAACCAAGATAACAAGGAAAACAAGGAAAACAAGGAGAATCAAGACCAAGATAATAAAGACAAAGAAGGCGAAGACAAAGAGGATAAGAAAGACGACGGCGACCAAGAGAAAAAAGAAGGAGACGATGAAAAAGATGAAGATGGTAAGCCTAAAGATGAAGAAAAAGATAAAGGTAAAGGAGAGCAAGACAAGAAAAAAGAACAGCAAAAACCACAACCTAAACCTGGGCAATTGTCTCCGCAGCAAATAAAAAACCTCTTGGAAGCCATGAATAACCAAGAACAAAAAGTTCAAGAAAAAATGAATGCCGAAAAACAAAAAGGCGTAAAAATTAAAACAGAAAAAGACTGGTAAAACAGGCTAAAGCTTAAATAAAATAATCATTTGTCATGTTTGGCGTAATTCAAACATCTCATATTAATTATAATGAAACTTAAAAACACTTTATACATACTATTTTTTCTTATTACGGCCCTTGCATCAGGTCAAATAAAATTTAATGCTAAGGTTAGTAAAAACAAGCTTGGTGTAAATGAACGCTTGCGTGTTGATTTTGAAATGAACCAAGATGGAGATAATTTTAATCCACCAGATTTTGCAGGGTTTACCGTTGTAGGAGGTCCAAATCAATCGGTTAGTAATTCATGGATAAATGGTAAACGGTCTTTTAAAAAAACATACACCTATTTTTTAGCTCCAAAAAAGCGAGGCAGTTTTACCATTTCTCAAGCAACTATAAGTATAAACAACGAGGTTTATAAAACAACACCAATAAAGGTTGAGGTTACAGCCGCTGTCGATATTCCAAAAGATCCTAACGACCCTAATTACCTAGCCTCAGAAAGCATTCATTTGGTAGCAGAAGTCTCTAAAACTAATCCCTATTTAAACGAAGCCATTACTGTAGTTTATAAATTATATGTGTCGCCTAAAATAGCAGTTGATAATTGGAATGAAATAGATACACCTAGATATAACGATTTTTGGAGCCAAAATATAAATACGCAAGGGCAAAAAGTACAAAACGGTACTTTTAAAGGTGAAGATTATAGGTTTTTAGTATTAAGAAAAACGGTATTATATCCTCAAAAAACAGGAAAACTAAACATAGAACCCTTAACTCTAGATTTGTCTATGCGTGTGCCAACCAATAGGCGAGATATTTTTGGTAGCTTATTAATGACACGAATTAATAAAACTGTTTCGGCAGGTAATAAAACCATTAATGTAAAAGCCTTGCCAGAAAACGGAAAACCTGTAGACTTTACTGGCGCTGTAGGTGTTTTTAAATTAGATGTATCGCCATCAAAAACAGAGTTAGATGCTACAGAATCATTACAACTTAAAGTAACTGTATCTGGTAATGGAAATTTAAAACTATTTAAATTACCTAAAATATCTTTGCCAAGTTCTTTAGAGGTTTACGAGCCCGAACACAAAGAGGAGGTAAGAACAAATTTATCTGGTATGCAAGGAAATATTTCCGATAGTTATACCGTAGTACCACAATTTAAAGGTAAATATCCTATACCAAGTATTTCATTTTCATATTTTGATTTAAATACAAAATCGTATAAGCGATTATCTTCTAACGAAATTGTAATAAATGTATTAAATGGACCTTCAAACAATTCATCTTTAACCGAAAACAACAACGTATCAAATAATAAACAAGCAGTTGTTTTAAATAGCGATCAGTTTGCATTTATTAAAACCAAAACTAATTTTATAGCCATTAAGGAAAATCATTTTTTTAAATCTAATTTGTTTTGGGGTTTGTTGTTATTGCCTTTTTTAGCCATTCCGCTAGCAATAATTATTCGAAAAAAGAAAGCCACAAGAGATGCCGATGTTTCTGGAAATAAAATTAGAAAGGCCAATAGGTTGGCAAAGAAATATTTAGGGAGTGCAAAAAAGTCATTAGGTCAAAAAGAAGCCTTCTATATAGCCTTAGAAAAAGCACTACATAATTATTTAAAAGCAAAACTACATATTGAAACTAACGAGTTAAGTAAAGATAAAATTAAAAACTTGTTAAATGAAAAAGGTGTAGAAAATACTGTTATAAAAGATTTTGAAACCATATTGCAAAGCTGTGAATTAGCAAGATACACACCTATTGATATTGTAACCATGCAAGAGGATTATGATAAGGCTGCAAAAACAATATCGTTAATTGATAAACAAGCTCGTTAATTATGAAGAAGTTATTTTACATAGTATCGTTTTTGTTTAGTTTTGGGTTGTTTGCCCAAAACCAAACGCTATTTAATAAAGCTAATGCGCTGTATAACCAAGGCAAATATGCCGAGGCGATAGATAACTATATGGCCATTTTAGAAACAGAAAAACATTCTGCAGACCTATATTATAATTTAGCTAATGCGCATTACAAGCTTAATAATATTGCGCCAAGTATATATTATTTTGAAAAAGCATTATTATTAAATGCTAATGATGCCGATATAAATAATAATATAGCTTTTGCAAAAAACATGACTATTGATGCTATTGATGTTGTGCCAGATGCAGGATTTTCAAAAGTATTAAATACAACTACAAACAAAATGTCGTTTAATACTTGGGCTAAAACCGCGGTAATTTTAGTGTTTAGTTTTGTTATTTTATTTTTAGTGTATTATTTTGCTTATTCAACACTAAATAAGCGCTTAGCTTTTATAGGTAGTATTACATCTTTAATTTTGGTTTTTATAACGCTTGCTTTTGCTTTTCATAAATATAATTTAGACAAAAAAGACAATCCAGCTATTGTTTTTGCACAAGAAAGTAAAGTAAAAAGTAACCCAAATTCTAGAAGCGAAGAGTCTTTTAGATTGCACGAAGGCACTAAAGTTCAAGTTTTAGAAAGTTATAACGATTGGAAAAAAATAAAACTTTCTGATGGAAAAGAAGGGTGGATGCTATCAAGTGATTTAAAGTTGTTAAAACATTTTTAAGTATGTTTGTAATATAGTTTTAATTAAAATTTAACACCAATATTTAGTATAAGTGTTATATTTGCTTTTTTTAAATTTTTGATGAAAAAACAAATTACAGCAATATTTTTTCTAGTTTTATTTATGGGGCTCATAGCAGCTCCATCTGTTATTGTTGTATTAGACGACTCTGTAGATACCTCAATTTTTTATTCTATAGCCGAAGAAGAAGAAAGCGGAAAGTCTAAAAATTTATTATCTCCATTTTCAATGGCGTGTAATGATTATCTAAGTAGTATTTCATTAAAAAAGCTTCAACGTTTTGGATATTACTTTAAAAACTACCCAAAACCACATCTCAATTTAATTTCTCCACCGCCGGACCATACATAATTTAATTTCGTTTTCTGGCCTAATGTAGGAAAAGAAAGGCCTTATCAATTAAGTTAAATCTTTACTGGTTTTTTAAAAAATAAAACTAGTAGATAAATAAGTATGTATGTTTAAAAGTATTAAGAATGACTTACCAGCGAGTATAGTCGTATTTTTTGTTGCTTTACCTTTGTGTTTAGGTATAGCATTAGCTAGTGGAGCGCCACTATTTTCAGGATTAATAGCAGGTATTATTGGAGGTGTTGTTGTAGGAGCTTTAAGCGGCTCTAAAATTGGAGTTAGTGGTCCAGCGGCAGGTTTGGCCGCTATAGTATTAACAGCTATAGGAAGCTTAGGAGGTTACGAAAACTTTTTAGTAGCAGTTGTAATAGCAGGAATTATTCAAATTATATTTGGAGTATTAAAGGCAGGTGTTATTGGGTATTATTTCCCGTCTTCTGTTATAAAAGGTATGTTAACAGGTATTGGAATTATTATTATTTTAAAGCAAATACCTCACTTTTTTGGTTACGATGCAGAGGTTGAAGGCGCAGATAGTTTTATAGAAAGCTCGGGAGAAAATACATTTTCGGCTATTTTTAATATTACCGACCACCTAATTTTAGGCTCATTAATTGTTGGTGTTATTAGTTTAGCAATAATATTATTTTGGGATAAAGTATTATCTAAAAAAGCTAAAATATTTAAAATTATTCAAGGGCCTATTGTTGCTGTAATTGTTGGAATTATATTTTATGCACTAACTAAAGATAATAGTAGCTTGTCTATAGCATCATCGCATCTTGTAAACGTGCCTATACCAGACGATTTTTCATCATTTTTAGGGCAATTTAGTTTCCCAAATTTTTCAGCAATAACAAATCCAGATATTTGGGTTGTTGCGTTTACTATCGCTTTGGTAGCAAGTTTAGAAACATTATTATGTGTTGAAGCAACCGATAAATTAGACCCTCATAAAAATGTAACTCCTACCAATAGAGAGTTATTAGCTCAAGGATCAGGAAATATTATTTCAGGATTGGTTGGTGGTCTTCCTATTACACAAGTAATTGTAAGAAGTTCGGCTAACATTCAGTCAGGAGGTGTATCAAAAATGTCTGCAATAATTCATGGTTTTTTAATATTAATATCTGTAATAATAATACCAAAATTATTAAACATGATTCCTTTATCTGTATTAGCAGCTATACTTTTAGTTGTGGGTTATAAATTAGCAAAACCTAGTTTATTTCTTAAAATGCATAAATTAGGTTGGAAGCAATCTATTCCATTTACAGTAACTGTTTTAGGAATCGTTTTTATAGACTTACTTTGGGGTATTGGTTTAGGTCTAGCCGTTGGTATTGTTGTTATTTTACTAAAAAGTTACCAAAACTCACATTTCTTACATATTGAAGATAAAAGTAATGGCAAACATAAAATTAAAATGACGCTAGCCGAAGAAGTTACCTTTTTTAATAAAGGAGCTATATTAAAAGAGCTAGATAGCTTGCCAAGAGATACCTATTTAGAATTAAATCTTCTAAAAACCAGGTATTTAGATAACGATATTGTTGAAATTTTAGATGACTTTACTTTTAAAGCTCAAGAGCGAAATATAGATATAAAATTGGTTTCCAAAAGAGGTGTTGAAGAAAACCCTACTAGTTTTAAAGAGTTTTTTGATACTAGACCAAAATCAAGTATAAGTCTAAGTTAATAGACCATGAAAGCTAATAAATATAAAATATTAGTGCTTTCAGATTTAAATAAATCTATTAACACGACATTAAAAAGCACGTTTAGTTTTGCTAAAAAACTAAGTTTAAGTGTTGATATTGATCTTTTTTGTGTTGTAAAACCTGTTGATGTTGTAAAAAAGGATAACCAATTATCTGCAATGCGTACAGTAAATCAAGAGTTTTTTAAAGCAACAAAAAAGCTAGAAAGTTTAATAGAGCCTTACACTAAAGATACTCATGTTAATATTAAGTATACTTATATAGTAGGGCATGTTAAAAATGAAATTAATAGCTATATTGATGAAAACCAGCCAGATATTGTTGTTTTAGAAAAAAAGAAATTTAAACCTTTAAATTTGGTGGCAAATAATTTAACAGATTTTATTCTAAAAAAACATAAAGGCGATGTTCTAATTGTTAACAACAAGAATATTTTAGAGGCTAATAAAGAATTTTCATTAGGATTATTAAATCATACAGAGAATATATTTAATTTATCTGCTACTAAAGATTTAATAAATCAATCTAAAGAGACATTAAAATCATTTAGAATTGTAAACAGTTTAAATAGTATATCAGAACAAAAAAATAAAGAAAATAATAAAGACATAACTGAATATGTCTTTGAGCATAATGACAATACCGTAAATAGTTTAAAAAATTATTTAACCATAAATAATATTAATTTGTTATGTATTGAAAGAAGCGAAAAAAATAATAACGCTTTAGAAAAAATAACGTTTAAAAACATAATAAATAAGGTAGATACAGCTGTACTGTTAACATGCTAAAAACAAAATAAAATAATTAAATAAAAATTATGAAAGCACATACAAAAGAGACGCAGTCTACAATGACTCCAGAAAAATCAATTCAATTTTTAAAAGAAGGAAACATTAGATTTCAAAATAACTTAAAAGCAAATAGAAACCTTTTAGAACAAGTAAACGATACTAGCGAAGGGCAATTTCCGTTTGCAACAATATTAAGTTGTATAGACTCAAGAGTATCTGCAGAGTTGGTTTTCGATCAAGGTTTAGGAGATATTTTTAGTGTAAGAATAGCAGGAAACTTTGTAAACGAAGATATATTAGGAAGTATGGAATTTGCATGTAAACTTGCAGGAACAAAAGTAATTGTAGTATTAGGGCATACTAGCTGCGGAGCTGTAAAAGGCGCTTGCGACGATGCAAAATTAGGAAACCTAACAACCATGTTAGGCAAAATTAAACCCGCTGTAAATGCAGTAATAGAACCTAAAGAAGAAAGTCAAAGAAATTCTAAAAATTTAGATTTTGTTGATAATGTATCAAAAAAGAATGTAGAACTTACTATAGATAGAATTCATGCCGAAAGCCCAGTACTTTCAGAAATGGAAAAGAACGGAGACATTAAAATAGTTGGCGCTATGTACGATATAAATACAGGAGCTGTAAACTTCTATTAAACCAATTAATAGAATAAAATTTTTATAAAAAATAAAGTATAAATTGTGGTTGTATAAGTAATAGTATTTATGCAGTCTCAACTTTAAAAACATATAGTTTCTATATACAGATTCGTATTCTTAAATAATAGCATCCATATTTTTTAACTTAAAAAAACCAATACTTAATATAGTATTGGTTTTTTTTTTGAATAATATGAATTAACTTAGGAATTCTTAAAACACATAAATATGAAAAACTTATTTTCAAACCTAAAAGGAGATGCCTTTGGCGGAATTACTGCAGGAATAGTAGCATTACCATTGGCTTTAGCTTTTGGAGTGTCGTCTGGGTTAGGGCCAACCGCAGGACTTTATGGCGCTATTTTTATAAGTTTTTTTGCAGCGCTTTTTGGTGGTACAAGCACACAAATATCTGGGCCAACGGCACCCATGACAGCTGTAAGTATGGTTGTAATTGCTGGTATTATTGCAACTAACGATGGCGATGTTAGTAAAGCTATGCCAGTAATACTTACTATTTTTTTACTTGCGGGTTTAATGCAAGTTGGTTTAGGAGCTTTAGGCTTAGGTAAATACATAAGATATATACCATACCCTGTAGTTTCTGGTTTTATGACAGCTATAGGAGTTATTATTTTATTAACACAAATTTTGCCATCTCTAGGATATTATCCAAAAGAAGATATGGAATTTGTAAACACTTTTAAACCTCAAGCACAAGAGGTAATTCTTGAAAATATATTAAAGGAAGAAGCCGGAGAAGGTATTTTGGTACTTGAAAATTTTGAAGAAACTATAAATCGTGCACACGAAATTTCGCAAGAAGCCATTTTAAAAGAATCTCAAACTTTAGCAGCCAAAGAAACCTCTGGCGCAATGGGAGCAATAATAGCATTACCTAAAGCTTTACAAAATATTAATTGGCTTGAATTAATATTAGCCTTAGGAACTATTTTTATAATATATGGTTTTAAACGAATTACAAAAGCAGTCCCTAGTACGTTGGTAGCTTTAGTAGTAATGTCTGGAATTGCTGTAGGCTTTGGCTTAAATTATAGACCTATTGAAGAGATTCCAAGCGGGCTCCCAGTTCCAAATCTAGAAATATTTACCACTTTTAAATTAAGTAGTGTAACGCCTTACATTTTTACAGCATTAACATTAGCCTTATTAGGTGCTATCGATTCTTTATTAACAAGTGTTGTGGCAGATAACATGACTAAAACAAAACACAAACCAAATAAAGAATTGGTTGGTCAAGGTATAGGTAACAGTATCGCGGCTATTTTTGGAGGAATTCCTGGTGCTGGAGCAACCATAAGAACCGTAGTAAATATTACCTCGGGTGGTAAAACTAAGTTGTCTGGAATGATTGCCGGAATTATGTTGTTAATAATCCTATTAGGTTTAGGCCCAATAGCATCGCAAATTCCAGCAGCAGTTTTAGCAGGTATTTTAATTACAGTTGGTATAGGTGTTATGGATTATAAAGGATTAAAAGCCATACCAGCGCTTCCTAGAGATATTAAAATAGGACCATTAAAAATGAGTTCGGAAGTGCTAATTATGTTAGTTGTTTTATTTCTTTCAACATTTTGGAATTTAGTTTATGCAGTAGGCATAGGCTTGGTAATAGCCTCATTAATGTTTATGAAAAAAATAGGAGATTTAACCGCAGAACGATCAGATCTAAAATCATTAAAAGAAGAAGCTTGGGCAGACGAGTCGGGTTTTCCAACAAACTTAAAAGAAGAAGTGTTTATAAAACATATAAAAGGCCCTTTGTTTTTTGGTTCAACTAGCGATTTTCAAGCATTATCACAGCAAATTCCAAATACAGCAAAAACAGTTATTATAAGGCTAGGACGTATGCAATACATGGACCAATCTGGGTTATATGCCATGGAAGATATGCTACAAGAGTTAAAAAAGAACAATGTTGAAGTTTTATTTGTAGGTCTATTAAGGCAACCACGCTACATGATGGAACGTATTGATATTATACCAGATTTTATTCCAAACCAGCATATTTTCAAAGATTTTAAAACCTGTTTAAAATGGGTTAAAGAAAATGTAAAAGACACCATATAATTTGTTTTTAAAACTTTAAAAACAAAACTATTAAGAGTAAAAACAATTTTAAAGCATATTATTTTATGCCTCGCTGTCTTGAGTTTCGAAATCCTTATCCTCTGCATTAAGTAAATTAGGAAAAACAGTAGGCAATAAAGATTTTACATGTTTGTAAAGTACAGTTTCATCAATACTATCTTTATCAACAAAAGTTATAGTATTATTCATTTTATCAAAAATATTTAAAACTACACTTAATATTAGCGCAATTTTTAAAGCCCCAAAAAGGCCTCCAGCAAGTTTATTAATAATACCTAAGGCAGCAAAATCGGCTAATTTAGTTAGTGCCTTTCCAGCAAGACCAATGGCCATAACAATAATAACAAACGTAATGGCAAAGGCAACAATTTTTATAGTTTTCTCGTTCCAGTCTGTTTTTGTTTGTAAAAAATCTCCAACAAAATTGCTAAAATGGATAGCGCCATAAACACCAGCAACCAAAGCAATTAAAGACGCCACTTCAACAAAAAGCCCTTTCATTAAACCACGAACAAGTCCAAATAAAATTAAAGCCCCTAAAACAATATCTATAACACTCATAATTAAAGTAATTTAAAACAAATATAAAATAATACTAACACTTAGGTTTATTAACTTTGTAGCTTTAAAATTATTATGGCAAGAGACGAACAATTAAAAGAACGTTGGGAAACAGTAGTAAAAAAATTATCCAATCAATTTGCCGATGGCGATAATCTAGATCTTGATGCTATTATATACTTAATAGGCGTACAAGAGTTAGGGCAATTAGATAGAACATTTAAAAAAGACCAAAAGCTAGACCTTATGCATATTGCCATATGTAAACTACTTACACCTTATGGTTATTACGAACTCGATTTTGTAGATAACGATGGGTGGCCACACTATAAAACACTAGAAACCTTACCACATTTAAAGGCAGGAGAGCAAAGTGTTTTAATGAAAGAAGCTATTGTGAATTATTTTTTAGAAACCGAGTATATTAATTAAAATAAAATGGGCGTTACCCGTAAAGGGTCGGGCTTTACGTTGCAATCTTTTTATTCGTGCCTTTAAAAAGGATTTCCTCTGCAATCCCTAACGCAATTCACGTAAAAAATAGTAAATTTGCCATCATTTTGTAAAAGGTCATGATAGATAAGATAAACCAACTCATAGCAGAAGCCGAAGCATTTAAAACCCAATCGAAAGAAGAGGTAGAAGCTTTTAGAATAAAGTACTTAGGTAAAAAAGGATTATTAAACGAGTTTTTTGCAGAGTTTAAAAATGTAGCAAACGACCAGAAAAAAGAATTTGGTCAAACTATAAATAAACTAAAAAAAACAGCCGAAGAAAAGGTAAAAGTTTTAAAAGAAGAGCTAGAAAGTAAAGAAGAAGTAAAAGGTATTTATGGCGATTTATCTCGCCCTGGTCAACCTATTCAAATAGGAGCACGCCACCCTATATCAATAGTTAAAAATCAAATTATCGATATTTTTTCACGAATAGGATTTAATGTAAGTGAAGGCCCAGAAATTGAAGACGACTGGCATAATTTTACAGCATTAAACCTACCCGAGTATCATCCAGCTCGCGATATGCAGGATACGTTTTTTATACAAACAGATCCAGATATTTTATTGCGTACCCATACCAGTTCTGTACAAGTACGTTACATGGAAAATAATAAGCCACCAATACGTACCATATCTCCAGGTAGAGTGTATAGAAACGAAGCCATATCGGCTCGGTCACATTGCTTTTTCCATCAAGTAGAAGGTTTATATATAGATAAGAATGTAAGTTTTGCCGATTTAAAGCAAACACTTCAGCACTTTACAACCGAAATGTTTGGTAAAAGCAAAATACGTTTACGCCCTTCATATTTTCCTTTTACAGAACCTAGTGCCGAGGTAGATGTATATTGGGGTTTAGAAACCGAAACCGATTATAGAATAACAAAAGGAACCGGTTGGCTAGAAATTATGGGATGCGGTATGGTAGATCCTAACGTGCTAGAAAACTGCGGAATAGACTCTACTCAATACTCTGGTTTTGCCTTTGGTATGGGAATAGATAGAATTACAATGTTATTACACCAAATAGGCGATATTCGTTTATTAAGCGAAAACGATGTGCGTTTCTTAGAGCAGTTTAAATCTGCATTGTAATTGCATAAAATACATAGATAAAAGCCGGCTATTATTAGCCGGCTTTTTTTGTTTAACAATAATTTAACTTCGTTAAGTTCGGTTTGTTCCGAACCAAAATGTATATTTGCACATAGTTTTACTATAAATTCTATATAGAGTTTCCAACAATAAAAAAAAATATGGATAACATATGTAAAAAGAAAATGGCCTTAGTAGAAAAACTAGGCGTGCATTTAGAGAATAGAGAAAACCTAGCACCAGTAGCAGCTAGAATTATGTCGTTTGTAATACTTACAGGAAAAAAAGGCACTACTTTCGAAGAAATGGTAACTATTCTTTGTGCAAGTAAAAGTACTATTTCAACACACTTAAATCACTTACAAGATTTAAATAAAATAGAGTATTTTACTAAAACCGGAGATCGTAAAAAGTACTTCGTAATTAATAAAGACTCGGTAATTCAACATATAGATAATCTAATAAACGAATGGCATGAAGTACGCCAACTACATTTGGAAATTAAGAGCTATAAAGAGACAATAAACACTAAAAAAATAGAAAATAAAGAAGAGAAATTCGATTTAAATTTTCATAACGATTATATCAAGTTTATTGATGGCGCAACAGCTTCAATACAAGAATTAAGAACAAAAATAGCTGATAAAAAATTCGATCTTTAAAACCATTTAAAATGATAAATAAATATATAAATAGTGTACTAATATTTAGTACTTTTTTGGTTTTATTAAGTTGTGGAAACAACAATAAAAACCAAGCAGCAACACAGGTGCCTCCAGCTCCTTTCCCTATTGCTAAACTACAAAGTAAAACGGTAACGGGATATACAGATTATCCAGCAACTATTGAAGGAGTTGTAAATAGCGATGTTAGAGCAAAAACATCTGGATACATAGAAAAAGTATATGTTGATGAGGGCCAAAAAGTAAGAAAAGGCCAAGTTTTATTTAAACTAGAAACGCAATCATTAAGTCAAGATGCTGGAGCGGCAAAAGCACGTGTTAACGTTGCACAAGTCGAGGTTGATAAATTAGTACCATTAGTTGAAAAAAATATTATTAGTCCAGTACAATTAGAAACAGCAAAAGCCAATTTAGCACAAGCAAAAGCGAATTATAGTAGTGTGTCTGCAAACATTGGTTATGCAACAATTAAAAGTCCTATTGATGGCTACGTAGGTGCAATAAATTTTAGAGAAGGTGCTTTAATAAGCCCGAGCGATACAACACCTTTAACAACCGTTAGTGAAATAGACCAAGTATATGCGTTTTTTAGCTTTAACGAAGCGCAATATATAAATCATTTACAACGAAACGGAGGTAAAAGTAAAGCAGAGCGTATTAAAAATTCGCCAGATTTAAGTCTAGTGCTTGCAAACGGTAAAATTTATTCTGAAAAAGGACGCATTCAAACCAGTACAGGTCAAATTAATCAAAGTACAGGAACCATTAAAATTAGAGCTGCATTTGATAATCCAAATGAAATTTTAACCAACGGGAATAGCGGTAAAATTAGGTTTCCAATTGAGTATAAAGATGCAATAGTGGTACCTCAAACTGCAACTTTCGAGCAGCAAGGAAATATCATGATATTTAAACTTGGTGAAAATAACAAAGTTAAAACTACCATTTTAAAAATAAAGGGAACTGTAAACAACTTGTATGTAATTGAATCTGGTTTAAGTATTAACGACATAATTGTAGTGTCTGGTATAGGTAAATTAAAAAATGGAATGGAAATTTTGCCACAAGAAACTTCATTTGATGATGCCATAAAACCTGTAGCAACTTTATTTAAAAACTAACTAACCTCAAACATATTAGTCATGTTAAAAACATTTATTGAAAGGCCAGTACTTTCAACAGTAATCTCTATTATCATAGTTTTACTAGGCGTTATTAGTATAACTAGTTTACCTATAGAAGAATACCCAGATATTGCTCCGCCAACAATTAAAGTGTCGGCAAATTATACAGGAGCAAATGCAGAAACCGTATTAGAAAGTGTTATAGTTCCTATTGAAGAACAAATAAACGGTGTAGAAGGAATGACATATATAACATCTACCGCATCTAATAACGGAACAGCAGAAATTACAGTTTATTTTAATCAAGAAATGGATGCTGATATTGCCGCAGTAAATGTACAAAATCGTGTAGCTAGAGCAACACCATTATTACCCCAAGAGGTAACACAAACAGGTGTAACCACGCAAAAGCAAGAAACAAGTGCATTGATGTTTATATCCATGTATTCTGAAAGTGATAATTACGATGCTACATTCATTCAGAATTATTTAAAAATTAATGTTATTCCAGCCATGCAACGTATTAATGGTGTAGGAGATGTAAGTGTATTTTCTCAACAAGATTACGCCATGAGAATATGGTTAAATCCAGAAAAATTAGCATCATATAATTTAATGCCTTCAGATATTTCTGCAGCATTAGCAGAACAAAACTTAGAGGCTGCAGCAGGAGCTTTAGGTGAAAATAATGGAGAGTCTTTTTCTTATACTTTAACATATAGCGGGCGTTTTAAAAACGAAAGTCAATATAGCGATATTGTAATTAAAGCGTTAGGTAATGGTGAGTTTTTACGATTAAAAGATGTAGCAACTATAGAGCTTGATGCGCAATCATATTCCTCAAATGCTATGAGTAAAGGACACCCAGCTGTATTTATGGGAATTTTTCAAACGAAGGGCTCTAACGCACAAGAAATTATTGAAAATATAAAAATAACTCTTGATAAAGTAAAAGCAGATCTTCCAGAAGGATTAGATATTTTTGTGCCTTACGATACGAGTTTATTTTTAAACGCTTCTATAGATAAGGTTGTAACAACTTTATTAGAAGCCTTTTTGCTGGTATTTTTAGTGGTATTTGTTTTCTTGCAAGATTTTCGTTCTACTTTAATTCCGGCTATTGCGGTACCTGTATCTATTATTGGTACATTCTTTTTTCTAAATGTTTTTGGGTATTCTATTAACTTGTTAACATTATTTGCATTAGTACTTGCAATAGGTATTGTAGTAGATGATGCTATTGTGGTTGTCGAGGCTGTCCATGCCAAAATGGAAGAAGGTGAACACAACCCTAAAAAAGCAACATTAACAGCTATGAACGAAATTTCAGGAGCCATTATTTCTATCACTTTAGTTATGGCGGCTGTATTTATTCCTGTAACTTTTGTAACTGGTCCAACAGGTGTTTTTTATGAGCAGTTTGGTGTTACTTTAATTATTGCTATCCTTATTTCTGCAGTAAATGCATTAACCTTAAGCCCAGCTTTATGTGCTTTATTATTAAAAGAGCATAAAGATGATAAAGAGTTAAAAGGAAAAAGCCCATTACAACGTTTCTACACTTTGTTCAATCGTGGATTTAATGCAACTATTGAAAAGTATGGAAAATCGCTTCAGTTTTTATACAAAAGAAAATTTGTGTCAGTACTGTTATTAATCATTGCGGTAATTGGAATTTATTGGGCTTCAACAACAACTCCAACAGGTTTTGTTCCAAATGAAGATAGAGGAATTATTTTTGCAAATATCGAATTGCCACCAGGAGCCTCACTAGATAGAACAGATGCTGTAGCTAGAAAATTATATGATAAAGTAGAGGGTATTGAGGGTGTTGTAGCTGTAAACTTTATTAAAGGTAGAAGTTTAATAAGCGGTGCAGGTAGTAACTTTGGTTTTGGAATTATTAAGCTTGAAGACTGGGAAAATCGTACAACCCCTTCTCTTTCGGCACAAGCAATTACTGGGAAATTATTTGGTATAGCATCAACCATACCAGATGCTAATATTATTTTCTTTTCTCCACCAAGTATTCGTGGTTTTGGTAATTCGTCTGGTTTTGAAATTAATTTGTTAGATAAATTTGGTGGTGAGTTTACAGATTTAGATAAAGCTAATAAAGATTTCTCAATGGCTTTAATGCAGCACCCAGAAATTAAATATGCAACATCGGCTTTTAATACAAACTATCCGCAATATGAAATGGAAGTAAATGTGCCTTTAGCAAAAGAAAAAGGAGTTTCTGTAACTAGTATATTTTCAACATTGCAAGGGTATATAGGCGGAATTTATGCCTCAGACTTTTCTAGGTTTGGAAAACAATTCAGGGTATATATTCAAGCCTTACCAGAAGATAGAGCCGATAAAAACGCTTTAAACAGCATATATGTAAGAACGAATAATGGTGAAATGACGCCTATTACAGAATTTGTAAACTTAAAAAGAGTATATGGCCCACAGTCTGTAACGCGTTTCAATTTATTTAATTCTACATCTATAACAGGAGCAACTAACAATGGTTATAGTACAGGTGATGCTATTAGGGTAATTGAAGAAGAGATCGCGAAATTACCAAGTAATTATACCGTTGCGTATTCTGGTTTAACGAGAGAAGAGGTAAATGCAGGAAACCAAACCACATTTATATTTATATTAAGTATTCTGTTTGTATATTTCTTATTAAGTGCACAATATGAAAGTTACTTACTACCATTTGTAGTGGTATTGTCTTTACCGTTTGGTGTGTTTGGTGCCTATATAAGTACAAAGTTTTTTGGCTTAGAAAACAATATTTATTTCCAAATAGCCTTAATAATGCTTATTGGACTATTAGCAAAAAACGCAATACTTATTGTCGAGTTTGCTTTACAAAGACGAAAAAATGGGGAGTCTATTGTTGAGGCGGCCATTCATGGTGCAAAATCACGTTTACGACCTATTTTAATGACCTCTTTCGCATTTATTTTAGGATTAATGCCCCTAGTGTTAGCAAAAGGTGTTGGTTCTGAGGGAAATAATTCTATAGGTACAGGAGCTGCTGGCGGCATGCTTATAGGTACTGTTATAGGTGTTTTTGTAATTCCAATCTTATTTATATTATTTCAATGGCTACAAGAAAAAGTGTCTAGTAAGCCAGTAATACAAACTATTGAAGAATAAAAAAAATGAAATCAATTATAAAACATACAAATTTTAGTAAAGGCTTATTATTACTTGTTTTTGTATTAGCATTACAAAGTTGTTTTGTTGCGCAAGATTATGCTAGGCCAGAAATAAAAACTGAAATACAGGCTTTATACAGAACCGAAAATTTACCTACAGATAGTATATCTATAGCAGAGGTGTCATGGAAAACATTATTTACAGACCAATATCTTCAAGAATATATAGAAGAAGGGCTTAAAAACAATATGGATGTTCGCATTGCACTTCAACAAATAGTAGCAGCCATGGCTTATGCAAAACAAGGTAAAGCAGGTTATATGCCAACGTTAAGCGTGGGTGGCAATTATACTCGTCAAGAATTTTCAGAAAACAGTCAATTTGGTTCCATATTTAGTGGAGGTTTAGATACTTACGACATTACTGCAAACCTATCTTGGGAAGCCGATATTTGGGGGAAAATACGAAGTAATAAAAGAGCAACTCAAGCAGCATACTTACAAAGTGTTGCTGGACATCAAGTGGTAAAAACGCAGTTGGTTTCTAGTATTGCTAATACTTATTATAATTTATTAGCTCTCGATGCTCAGTTAGAAATTACTAAACAAACCATTTTAACAAGACAAAGCGGTGTAGAAACTATTAAGGCTTTAAAAGATGCAGGGCAAGTAACACAGGTAGCTGTAGACCAAAATATAGCCCAATTCAATAATGCAAAAGCATTACAGGTAGATATAGAGGTTGCGATTTTTAAAACCGAAAATGCATTAAGTATTTTATTAGGTAAATCGCCACAACATTTTGATAGAAGTCGTTTAGATATACAAAATATAAATCAAGACATTGTATTAGGTGTACCAGTAGCATTATTAAGTAATAGGCCCGATGTAATGGCGGCCGAGTATGGTTTAATAAATTCTTTTGAGTTAACTAATGTTGCAAAAAGTAATTTTTATCCGTCTTTAACATTAACAGCTTCAGGGGGTTTACAAAGTTTGCAGTTAGACAATTTATTTAATACCAACTCGTTATTTGCAAATTTAGTTGGCGGATTAACACAACCACTTTTTAATCAACGAAAAATAAAAACGCAAAAAGAAGTGGCTTTAGCACAACAAGAGCAAGCGTTGCTTCAATTTAAAAAGACTCTATTAGTAGCAGGAAACGAAGTGTCTAATGCACTATTTTCATATAAGTCGGAAACCAAAAAGTTTGAGTTTAGAAAAAATGAAGTAGAGGCCTTACGAACTGCAGAAACTAACTCAGACGAGTTACTTAAAAACGGTTATGCTAATTATTTAGATTTATTAACAGCAAGAGAAAGTGTGTTAAATGCCGAGCTTAATATTATTGACAGCCAATTACAACAATTAATATCTATTGTAGATTTATACGAAGCTCTTGGTGGTGGTTGGAGATAATTAATTAAAAAAACAAAATGATAACCAAAGCTCAGTTGTTGCAATATGCCATTACTAAGTTTACTAGATTTGGTAGTAAACATGTAACTTTAGACGATTTAGCAACCGAACTTGGAATATCTAAAAAAACAATTTATACATTTTTTAAAAACAAAGAAGACTTAGTAGCTTGTAGTCTTGAAAGTTTGTTAAGCGAGTATAAAGAAGATATAAATAGGTTGATTGATAGCAATGGTAAAGACCCTATTTTGTGTGTTATATTAATTTACCAAAGAGGGTTTGAGTATTTAAAATATTTTAAACCCTCTTTTTTATTTGGTTTACAGAAATATTACCCTAAAGCCAGTTTGTTGTTTAATAATTTTACAGAAGAGCTATCTACTAAAATAGTACATGGATTGTTAATTCAAGCACAAGAAAATGGGAATATAAAATTAGAGGTTAATATAGCTTTATTTACAAAGATATATTTCTTTAGAATTGATAATTTAGTTTTTAAAAGTAATAATTTATTTGAGTTATACCCAAAAGATAAGCTATTTAAACATCTAGTTGTTTATAATTTAAAGGGGATAGTTACAAGTAAATATTCTAATTCTTTTTTCTAATAGATTGATTATTTTTACACCATGAAAAAAGATATTGAAATTCCAAAAGTAGAGGGTGTTTATGTAGCCGTTGTTAATGAGTATAATGATGTTTACAAAACTCAAGACTGGAATGCTTACATTATTAATGATAAAACGGTAGATTTAGATCTTGTAATTATTGTAACAAGCGGTTATTCTAAAAATAAAACAACTTCGGTTTTTAGAAAACGATTAGATAAATTACCTAAAAAAAGCTATGCTAAAATAGAGCTAATGCAAGAAGATTTATTTGCCTTAAATAATACGTTTAAAGTATCGTTTTTTGAAGGAAATACGATGTTTGATAAAACGTACTTGTTTAGAAAAAATACAATTAACCTAAATGCATTACAGCCAATTCCTTTAATGAAAGCCAAAGGCGTTTTAGTAAAATAAAATGCCTTAGCTAATGGTTGCGTTAAGGATTGAGCAATTGTTGGAGCTCCTCAAAGAGAGCGACTTGCGAAAGCCTGACCTGTAAGGGAACGCCCAATGTAAAATGTATTATACTAATCTAATTTATCGGTTAATTTTTTAAAAACCTTTTTTGGATTTTTGTTGTCGTATAAAATCTCATAAACAGCATGAATAATAGGGATTTGAGATTTTTTCGCACTTTTTTCATGTAATAAAAGTGCGTTTTTGGTAGCGTAATACCCTTCGGCAACCATGTTCATTTCCATTTGTGCCGATTTTACTGTGTAGCCCTTACCAATCATGTTTCCAAACATTCGGTTTCTAGAAAATATGGAGTAGCCAGTTACTAATAAGTCGCCTAAATAAGCCGAGTTATTAATGTTTCGTTTCATTTTATGTCGTTTTTTAATAAAACGCTTCATTTCACGAATGGCATTACTCATTAATACACTTTGAAAATTATCGCCATAACCTAAACCATGTGCTATTCCTGCTGCAATAGCATAAATATTTTTTAGCATGACAGCATATTCTACACCTATAATATCGTCGCTGGTTTTTGTTTTTATATAATCGCTAGAAAGGGTATTGGCAATATTTTTGGCTTTTTCGGTATCTGAACACGAAATGGTTAAGTATGATAAACGCTCTAAAGCAACCTCTTCGGCATGGCATGGGCCAGCAATTACTGCAATATTATCAAAAGGTATTTTGTAGGTTTTATGAAAATGTTCGCCAACTAAAAGCCCTGTTTCTGGCATAATACCTTTTACCGCAGATACTATAGTTTTGTTTGAAATGTCTACGTTTAGTTTTTCTAACTCTGAATGTATAAAGGCAGATGGTATAACAAATATTAAAACATCGGCATAATTAGCAATTTCGTTAATATCATTGCTTAATTTTAATTGCTCTAAATGAAACTCAACCGAACTTAAATAATTAGGGTTGTGCTGCTCCCTTATTAAATGCTCTTTAGTATATACACTTCGCATGTACCAACCTATTTCATCTAAGTTTTCGCAAAGCATTTTTACAATAGCTGTAGCCCAACTACCGGCCCCAAAAACCGCATATTTTAAAGGTTTATCCATAGATTTTAAATCGTTTTCAGGCTCAAAAATACATAAAATATTAGTCATTGTATTGGTACATATTCCTTTTTTGGCACGCGTTTTGAAACAACCTAAGTAACAACCCTAAAAAGTTATATTATGAAAACTATAAAATTACTTTCAAGTTTTGCTTTATTAGCAACCCTTTTTACATCGTGTTATACAGAAGTGGTGGTTGATGATTTTAATGATGCGCCTTTAATTTCTGTAAACCAACTATTAAACTCGCACGAGCTATGGTATGTCGATATAAATAGTACTTTAGGCTATGGCGAAACGCCATTTTTACAAAAGGCATTTACGGTATCTTTTAGAAATGGTATTGTTTATGCAAATAATAATATTGCTGGGTTAGGTGCTAATGGAAATGGTTATGGTATAGATGTTGGCGAGTATGATGCTTATAATATGATTTTAGATGTACAGCATGATATTGATGGGTTTTCTACCTTTGATGTTTATCAAGTAGATAATAATACCATAGAGTTATACAACCCTAATAACGATACTTCATATTTTTTAGATGGCTACCAACGTAGTAATTTTGATTACGATTTTGTGTTTTACGATAATATTCATTATTTCCTGCAAGAATATGAAGCTTGGGAAAAAACATATACAAGCGATTTTGGCGCTTTAAACGAGTTTGACAACGAAAACTATTTACAATTTCTAGCTGGAGGAAACGACTCGACTTTTAAAAGCTCGCAAGACGAAAACGGACTTAATGCTAACAATATTTATTGGGATTATACCGGAATATATGGTGTAGGAAACATTTCTGGAAATGAGTATTTAAAAACTTTAACATTAGATTATGATTCTCCAGACAATGAATATTTTGAATTGAGCGTTATAAATGATAGTAAGATAGAATTGTTTCACCCATCATCTGAAACTGTTTATGAGTTTGAAGGTAGAGGATATATTCAGTATTTAAAATCTGAAAACAAAACGAAAGGAAAAAATACGCAAACAGATAAGAAGCGTAAGTTTAGAAAAAATAAAGTAGTAAATCCTAGAGAAAATACTAGGAATTAGAAAAAATTTAAAATGAATTAGTTTCACAAAAATTTTGGTTGGTTATTTAGTTTAGAAACCGTTTAAAACGTATACGTTTTAGGCGGTTTCTTTTTTGTATAACATTAATTGTGACTTATTTAGGTTTTTTGTGTCTTAAAAGTGTTAACCCTTAAAACAAATTATAAAAATGGGATTATTTTCATTTATTAAAAACGCAGGAGCAAAAGTATTTGGTATTGGAAAAACCGATGCCGAAGAAGCAAAAGAGGCTGCAGAAAAAGCTGCTGCAAAAGAATTAAAACTAGAAGAAGCTGCTGCTAGAAAACTAGAAGAGACTATTGTTAATTTGCAACTTGAAGTAAAAGATTTAAATGTTTTTATTGATGATGATGTAGCAACCATAACAGGTTTAGCATATAATCAAGCAACAAAAGAAAAAGTGGTTTTAGTTGTAGGTAACTCAAATGGAATTGCAACCGTTGATGACCAAATGACTGTTGAGCATGAAGAGCCTGTAGCTCAATTTCATACTGTTGTAAGTGGAGATACTTTAGGTAAAATTGCAAAAAATTATTATGGTAATGCTATGAAATACCCAGTTGTTTTTGAAGCAAATAAGCCAATGCTTACAGATCCAGATAAAATATACCCTGGGCAAGTATTAAGAATCCCAGCACTAGATTAGAACATGAGAACCTAATTAATAGCAAATTAATTATGTTATGTTTAAGCCAACTTTTTAAGTTGGCTTTTTTTATGCTGTTAATTTTAATGGTAATATTTTTTACTACCTATAAAAATTCATTTCATCTAAATATTCCCAAACATTTTTGGGTAACATAGGCTCTATGTTTTTCCCTTCTTTTATTGCTGTACGAATAAAAGTAGACGAAAGCTGCATTATAGGTGCATTTACAAGATGTATTTTGTCATGACCATCAAAAGGAATCTCTGCTTTATTATCTGAAATTCGCGGATATACATAAATATGATGGTTTTCTAGAATAACATTGTAGTTTTTCCACTTATGGAAACTCTTTAAGTTATCTTCTCCCATAATTAAAGCAAACTCGTGTTTAGGGTATTTTTCTTGTAAATGAGCTAATGTGTTTACTGTGTAGTTAGGTTGTGGTAAATTAAACTCAATATTGCTTGCTTTAAGCTTGGTATAATCTTTTGTAGCTTGATATACCATTTCTAAACGTTGATAGTTATCAAGCAAACTACTTTTCTTTTTAAATGGATTGTGCGGTGTAACTACAAACCAAATTTGGTCTAAATCGCTATATTCTGCCATGTGGTTTGCTATAACCAAATGCCCTATATGTATAGGGTTAAAAGAACCAAAATATAAACCAATTTTCATTTTTAAATATTAAGATTTTATAAAAGCATTAACCTTTTTTTCTGCTTCGTTAAGGGCTTTTTCTAAATCGTCATTAACAATAATAGTATCGAATAAAGGAGCGGTTGCTAATTCTGCTGATGCTTTTGCTACACGCATATTAATTTTATCGGCACTTTCGGTTTTTCGTTTTTTTAATCTAATTTTTAATTCGTCAATACTAGGTGGTTTTACAAAAATAGCTAATGTTTCTTCAGGAAATTTTCGCTTTATTCTAAGTCCGCCAGACACATCAATATCAAAAATAACATTTTTACCTTTTGCCCAAATACGTTCTACTTCGGTTTTTAAGGTGCCATAAAAATTATCGCGATACACTTCTTCCCATTCTAAAAAAGCATCACTTTTAATGTTGTTTTTAAAATCTTTTGCCGAAAGGAAATAATAATCTTTTCCGTGTACTTCTTCACCGCGTTTTTCTCTGGAGGTTGCCGAGATTGAAAACTCTAAATTTAAATGTTCTTTGCCTAATAAATGTCTTACTATAGTTGTTTTTCCAGAACCAGACGGCGCAGAAAACACAATAAGTTTGCCTTTTGTTTTGTTTGTTTTAGTCACACTAATTTATTTTTTAATTAAAGCACATTCAATAATTGTTCCTTAATTTTTTCTAACTCGTCTTTCATTTGTACAACCAGTTGTTGCATTGGTGCGTAATTGCTTTTAGAGCCAATAGTATTAATTTCTCTTCCCATTTCTTGGCTAATAAACCCTAATTTTTTACCGTTAGAATCTTTAGAGTTTATAGATTCTGTAAAATAGTTTAAATGGTTTTTTAAACGTACTTTTTCTTCAGTAATATCAAATTTTTCAATGTAATAAACCAGTTCTTGCTCAAATCTATTCTCGTCGTATTTTTCTCTTAATTCTTGAACTCCTTTTAGTAATCGCTCACGAACACCTTCAATACGTTCAGGATCCATAGCAATTACTTGTTCTAGTATTGTATCTATAGCAATAATGCGCTTATTAAAATCGGTTTCTAATACTTTGCCTTCGTTTAATCTATGGTTGTTTAAATCTTTTATTGCATTTTGTACTTCGGCCTCAATAGATTTCCATTCGTTTTCATCAATTTCTTCTCTTACAGTATTTAAAGCATCAGGAAAACGAACAGCCATTTTAAGTAAATCTATATCATTACCATTAACAACTTGTTTTAATTGTTTAATATATTGTTTAACAACGGGTGTATTAATTTGGGTTGATGTATCTTCGGCTGTAGTTTCAACATAAATAGAAAAATCTATTTTACCTCGAACTAATTTGTTTGCTAAAATTTTTCTTATAGCCAATTCTTTTTCTCTATAAACAGAGGGCATTCTGGCATTTAAATCTAAATTTTTACTGTTTAAAGATTTTAGCTCGATGGTTATTTTTTTTGTTGGTAGCTGTAAAACAGATTTTCCGTAACCTGTCATAGAATATATCATAAACGCATGTATTAAAGTTATGCAAAGGTAATTAAAACCTTAACATAAGAAAGTTATAGATAATATGTTAAAAAAAATACTTTAAATATAATGTTTGGGTAGTAATACATTAATTAAATACTTTTATGGGCATAAAAAATATGAAAAATGAGTAAAATTAAAAGTTTAGCTTTAGTGTGTTTTAGCTGTTTAATTGTGTTTACATGTAAAGAAAAAAAGGTTGAAACTAAAACTGAAGAGGCAAAAACGGATAAGGAAGTAGTAAGTAAAATTACTCAAGAACAAACAGATAAATTAATAGCTAACCCTCCAGAAGGTATGCTTTGGGTTCCAGGAGGAGCTTTTTTGCAAGGCGCAGTACCGCAAGATAAAACAGCTATGAAACATGAAAAACCACAGCATGCCGTTTCGGTTGATGGTTTTTTTATGGATATTACCGAGGTAACCAATGCAGCCTTTAAAAAATTTGTAGACGAAACAAATTATGTAACAGTTGCCGAGCGCGCTATAGATTGGGAAGTAATGAAAAAACAATTGCCAGAAGGTACGCCAAAACCTCATGATAGTATTATGCAACCAGGGTCGTTAATGTTTAAAAAAACAAAATCGACTGTTCCTAATTTATACGATTTTTCACAATGGTGGCGTTGGGTAATTGGTGTAAATTGGAGACACCCAAGTGGGCCAGATAGTAATTTAGAAGGTAAAGAAAATCATCCTGTTGTTCATATTAGTTTTGAAGACGCACAAGCTTATTGTAAATGGGCAGGTAGACGTTTACCTACCGAAGCCGAGTGGGAATATGCCGCTAGAGGAAAAAAAACGAGCAGTATATATTTTTGGGGTGATGATAGGTCTAAGCTTTCAAAAATGGTAAATAGTTGGGAAGGCGAATTTCCTGTAAATAACACCTTAGAAGATGGTTTTGAAAGAACTGCACCTGTAAAATCATATCCGCCAAACGATTTTGGATTATATGATATGGCTGGTAATGTTTGGGAATTTGTGTCCGATTGGTATAATGTTAATTACTATAAAACCCTTAAGGATAGCAATAAAGAAATTATAAACCCTCAAGGAGCAGATAAGGCATATAACCCAAGTCAACCTTATTTACAAGAAAAAATAATTAAAGGCGGATCTTTTTTGTGTAGCGATTCGTATTGTGCTAGTTATAGAGTGTCTTCTAGAATGGGAACTAGTATAGACTCTTCATCTGAACATGTTGGATTTAGAACCGTGGCAACTCTAGATATGTTAGTTAAATAACTATAAAGGAAGGTTTATTTATAAAAAAAGGCTTTAACAAATTAAGTTAAAGCCTTTGTACTCAAGGTGGGAATCGAACCCACACTCTCGAAAGAACTGGATTTTGAATCCAGCGCGTCTACCAATTCCGCCACTTGAGCTAAAATAGGACAGCAAAAATATAGTTTTTTTCGATATTTAGTATAAAAAATAGCTTCCAATATACTTTTTAGGTAAAAATAAATGTCTAAATTTGCACCTCGTAAAAAAAAACAGACTATAAACACTATAACACAACTAGTTAACTATGGCCGTTGTAAATACTGAAGCAAAAATTTTTGCATGTACACAAAGTAAAGTTTTAGGCGATAAAATTGCTAAAGCTTTTGGTGCTGAATTAGGAAATGTTATTACCTCTACATATAGTGATGGCGAGTTTCAGCCATCTTACGAAGAGTCTATTAGAGGAACAAGAATTTTTATTATAGGTTCTACAAATCCTGGTCCAGAAAATTTAATGGAAATGCTGTTAATGATTGATGCTGCAAAGCGAGCATCAGCAAGACATATTACGGCTGTTTTACCATATTTTGGTTGGGCAAGACAAGACAGGAAAGATAAGCCAAGAGTACCAATTGCTGCAAAATTAGTCGCAAAAATGCTTGAAGCAGCAGGAGCAACTCGAATAATAACAATGGATTTACATGCAGATCAAATTCAAGGTTTTTTCGAAAAGCCTGTAGACCATTTATTTGCATCAACTATATTTTTACCTTACTTAAAAAGTTTAAATTTAGACAATTTAACTATAGCTTCTCCAGATATGGGAGGTTCTAAAAGAGCCTATGCATACTCAAAAGCCTTACAAAGCGATGTGGTAATTTGCTATAAACAACGTGCAAAAGCAAACGTTATTTCCCATATGGAGTTAATAGGTAATGTTGAAGGGAAAAATGTTGTTTTAGTTGATGATATGGTAGATACAGCAGGAACCTTAACTAAAGCTGCAGATTTAATGATGGAGCGAGGTGCGCTTAGTGTAAGAGCTATTTGTACTCACCCAATATTATCTGGTAAAGCTTACGATAATTTAAACAACTCAAAATTAGAAGAGTTAATCGTTACAGATTCTATTCCAGTAAAACCATTAAGTAATAAAATTAAAGTTTTAAGTTGTGCAGATTTATTTGCAGAGGTTATGGATAAAGTGCATAACAACCAATCTATAAGTTCAAACTTTGTAATGTAAATAACACTTAAAGCAAAAAAAGAGTATTAATTAAATTATATATAAAAATGAAATCAATTACAATCAACGGATCTCAAAGAGAAAGCGTGGGCAAAAAAGCAACAAAAGCCTTACGTAATGCTGGTCAGGTTCCTTGCGTATTATACGGAGGAGACAAGCCAGTGCATTTCTCTGCACCAGAATTAGCTTTCTCAAAACTTGTATACACGCCTAATGCGCATACAGTTGTGATTGAGCTTGACAATGGAGTAACTTTAAATGCAGTACTTCAAGATATTCAATTTCATCCTTTAACAGATAGAATTTTACACGTAGATTTCTATCAATTATTTGAAGATAAGGAAATTGCATTAAACATTCCTGTACAACTTGTAGGTAACTCAAGAGGTGTTAAAAATGGTGGTGTTTTAAGAAGAAATAACAGAAAATTACGTGTTAAGGCTTTACCTGCTAACTTACCAGATTTTATCGAGATTGATATTACACCTCTTAAAATTGGAGACAAAGTAGCTGTAGGTGAATTGCCAAGTGAAAATTATACTTTCTTACATTCTGATAACATGGTTGTTTGCCAGATTAAAACATCTAGAACAGCAGTTGCAGATGAAGATGAAGATGAAGAAGAAACTGAAGGAGCAGAAGCACCAGCAGCAGAAACTCAAGAATAGAAACAACACTCTATTAAATAATATAAAGCATTCTGATTTATTCAGGATGCTTTTTTATTTTTACAAAAAAGAAGCTTTTTATGTGTCGTTTTTTAGGTTATATATTTAAAAGAAAAAAAAGTGTGTTACACATAGAAGAAAAAGATGTTATGAAGAAATTTTTAATTGTAGGTTTAGGAAATATAGGCGAAAAATATGAAAATACACGCCATAATATAGGTTTTAAAATATTAGATTATTTTGCTGCTCAAGAAAATTTAACTTTCGAAACTCAAAAACTAGGCGATGTAACTACTTACAGATTAAAAGGAAGGACGTTTATATTTTTAAAACCAAGTACCTATATGAATTTAAGCGGAAAAGCAATTCAGTATTGGTTAACAAAAGAAAAAATTCCTTTAGAAAACCTATTGGTTATTACAGACGATTTAAACTTACCATTTGGAAGCATACGTTTAAAAACAAAAGGTAGCGATGGCGGCCATAATGGTTTAAAAGATACCCAGAATGTGCTTAACACAACAAAATATAATCGTTTTAGGTTTGGTATAAGCGATGCTTTTAGTAAAGGTAGGCAAGTAGACTATGTTTTAGGAGAATGGACTGCCGATGAAAGTAATAAACTTAAAGAGCGTTTAGAAAAATCGGTTGAGCTAATTAAATCCTTTGCGTTAGCAGGGGTTAGTAATACAATGAATACATTTAATGGAAAATAAAAGGAAGGCTTTAGCCTTCCTTTTATTTTTATTCAATTATAATTTTTTTGGTCGATTGGCGTAAGCCATCACTAACGCTTAAAATGTACATACCAGATTGTATGTTTAATACATTTATAGTTTTTTCAAAATCACCACCTTCATTATAGCTATTTTTGTAAACCACTCTACCTCTTAAATCAAGCAATTGTATATTTAATTTACTTGTTAAAGATGCATTTAATTTAATTGTAAACTCACCTTTATTAGGGTTGGGGTATACAACAAAATTATTAAAACCAAATGTTTGTACAGATAGTGTTGGCATAACGTTAAGAGCATAATCTTCAACCTCGCCATCAAAGCTATTTTCACAAGCGCCTGGTAGTCCATCGTCTTTATATTTAGTAGAAATACGCATAATTGTAGTTCCTAAAACAGCATCATTTGGAATGGTAATAGAAAGCGGAGAGTTACCTGTTTCTCCATCTGCATTATTATATGCGTCACCTAGGTTGTATTCTTCATTAACTTCAAACTCACAATTTTGGTTCCAGTCTATCCATGCTTTAGTATTAGTTACATAAGCGCCATCTGTAGGATCTGTATTTACTCTAACCGTTAAACTATAATTGCTTTCTCGGTTTACATTGGTTGGAGATGATGTGTAATTTGAATACCCCGATGGTGATTTAGCTGAGGTTTGATTAATTGTGTTAAATTGTACAAATGTAGTACTTGTTTGGTAGTCTGTATTTCCTGCCGAGGCACACATACTGTTATAAAAAGGAAAATCTATGTTTTTGTTTTTAATTTTAGATGTTGCTGTTCCTGTAATTGTTATGTTGTAATTGTTAGGTGCAACACCATCTAAATTACTTATGGTCATAGTAACTGTTCCAGAAGTACTTCTGCTTGTTGGCGAAAATGTTGCGGTTCCAGCACCAGGAATTCCAGAGGCGCTAAATAATGTATTTTCAGAAAAACCATTGGCGGTAACATAATCAAAATTATACGTAACTGTAGTTTCTCCACAATTAATGGGGGTTAAAGTTTCATTTACAATATAAAAATCTGGTTCTGTAGAAATAGAAAAATTAAAGTCGGAAACATCGTAAAAAATATTATCTGCAGCTTCAATTAAAATTCTTGCATTATTGGTATTGGCTTGAGCAGGTACTGTATACATAAAAGAACCATCGTTAGGTGTTCCAGAAGCAATAGTGGTAGGAAATGTAACTCCCCCATCTGTAGATAGTTTAATATTTACAGTTTGGCAATTTATAGTAGTTACATTGGCAGATTGCCCAACAACCCATTCTATATTTTGAGTAGAACCTTGTGGCCAAGAAACAGGATTTACAACTTTAAACGGATCCGTACTATTTACTGTTATTACCATTTGATCAACATCTGTCTGTCCGCCTCCATTTGGGCCTACAACATCGTTATCACGAACAGTTAAAGCAAACGTCATAGTTCTATTAACTGCAGGTATTTTTTCCCATGTTGTAGAACCTCCGGTAGCTATATAGTCTGCAAATCTAGGAATGTTTCTAACAGGGTTTGTTGTGCCTTCAAACGAGCGTACTAAAGGTCCAGTTGCGTTATTTTCTGCTGGTAATCCAGATGGTCCTAAATCGTATTGTTCCCAAGTGTATGTGTGTCCTGCGGTACCGTTGGGGTCGGTAGAGCTTCCAACTAATTTAAAAGCTGTAGAGATAGGAATTGTATAATCTGGTCCAGCATTTGCAACAGGAGCATTGTTAGATAATGTTGTTTTTACTCCACAGGTGCTAAAACCTGTAGTTATGTTATCCCAAATCATTTGTATGCTTTTTTGATGAAAGTAAGCATCGCTTCTAGATTGTACATTTTGCGGGGCACAAATACCAGCATAAGCCATAATGGTACTTCCGCTACCAGGCTCGTAAGCATTACTTGCTGTTCTGTTAGTTCCTGCGCAGTTTCCTGTGTCTCCGTTAAATGTGTGAGGCGCACCAAATTGATGCCCTATTTCATGAGCCACATAATCAATATCATAAGCATCACCAACTGGCGATGATAACCCAGTAATACCTTTGGCTTTTCTGCCAGTTACACACGGCGAACTTAAAGAGGCTAAACCGCCGCCGCCAGTACTAAAAGTATGCCCAATATCATAACTAAAAGGTGTTGCGGTTGCAGCAGCATCAATTTCGGTTTGACTTTCATCTATTAATAATTCAGCATCATCATTCGTAAAGTTATCTGTATCTATAAAAATAATATTCGTATTATCTACTAAAACCATTTTAATGGCTAAATCTCTCTGAAATATGGTATTTACACGGTTAATTGTTACTACCATGGCAGCTAATACCGCAGCTTTTTTATCGGCAATATCATCGCTAGCTGTTAATCCTGCGGCTTGCCAATGAAATTGAGAGTATTCTATAGTTGATGCTAAAGCGAGCTTGAATGTTCTTAAATTACTATCGCTTGCATTTTTAGAAAGCTTAGTGTTTTTACTTGTTTCTTTAGCTAAAGTTATGTTGTCTGGAACAAAGCATTGAAACTCTTTTTTTAGCGCAGGTAAATCGCCTTTGTTATAAACTATATAGGTGTTGTATTCAGAATAAGGATCAATAAATTGAGTGCCTGTTTTTGAAGAAAGTGTTATAGCATGTAACCCTTGCGGTGTAATACTAAAACTAATTATTGATGATGGTGTTTTTATGTTTTTACCAATATAAGTGCGAATTTCTGGGTGTTTACGTTGGTATTCGGTTTCTAATATTGATGATTCTATGACTTCAAAACTATTAAACTCTCCTTCGCTATTAGGAAACTCAATAATGGTTGGAGTTTTTCCTTTTTTAGAGGCAGATTTTGCATTTATATTTAAAGTGTTTTTTAATTTATCAATATTCAGTTGGAAGTAAACCGATTTTGTAGGCTCGGTTTTTCTTAAAAACGGTTTTCCTTTAAAAGCTTCATTTTTAGAAATTTTAGACCAAATTCCAGAATTATTTTGAGCAGAAATTGATGTGAAAATACACAGAAATACTAAAAAATTAACGAGGTTTTTTATTGTAAAAGTTCTCATAACAATAGATTTTTCTTTTTTAAGGCTTGCTAAAAATAGGCTGTTAAAGTATCATTTGCAAAAATTAAGCTGTCATTTTAAAATAACATATATTTGTTTATGAGGTATTTGTTGCTATTTTTTTTAATAATAAGTGTTGTTTCATGCAAGGCTAAGGCACAGCCTGTTTTAACAACAGCCAATAAAGTTGAAAATAATTTATGCCCAAAAACAGGCGCTTGTTTGTATCAAATGTTAAAAGATAAAGCGTTATATATTAAAAAAGATAACTTTGGAAGTGTTTATCCAGAATTAATAAACGGAAACCAACTAGTACTTAAGTTTGAATACAAAAAACAAAATAAATCTAGTTTGCAAGACAGTAGTTACAGAGAGGAAGTTTTTATAGCGTTAGATAAAAATAACCTTGAGTTTAAAACCTCTAATCTTGAAGACAAAACAATTTATTTTGCAAGATGGTGTTACTGTAAAGGTCAAACAGGGTATTATAAAATAAATAAAGGAGAATTAGCGATTGTTAAGTTGAGTAACAAAAAATTTAATTTGCATTTAAGTTTTGTTGTTAAAGAGGTTCCTCAAGTTATAAACGAAATAAATTTTACTTTTAATATAGATTAATAGTTTATGGTTTGTTATAAGCTAGTTTATAATTAGCTTTGTGTAAAATAAAATAGCTTGAAAACAAAGCGCAATTTAAATACATTACCTAATAAGCAAACAGTTGTAACCATTGGAACTTTTGATGGTGTACATATTGGGCATCAAAAAATAATTAAACGTTTAATAGATACAGGAAAGGCATCAGGATTACAATCTGTAATTCTTACTTTTTTTCCGCATCCGCGCATGGTGTTGCAAAAAGATTCTAATATTAAATTAATAAATACTATTAATGAGCGTCATGATATTTTAGATGGTTTAGGCTTAGATTACTTAGTAATAAAAAAGTTTACACAAGAATTTTCTAGGCTTTCGGCTGAAGATTTTGTAAAAGATATTCTGGTTAATAAACTTAATGCTAAAAAAGTAATTATTGGTTACGATCATAGGTTTGGTAGAAATAGAAATGCCGATATTAACGATTTAAAAGTTTTTGGTGAAACCTATGGTTTTGATGTAGAGGAGATTTCGGTTCAAGATATAAATGATGTTGCAGTTAGTTCAACAAAAATTAGAAAAGCCTTAAAGGCTGGCGATATTAATAAAACCAACTCATATTTAGGTTACCCGTTTATGCTAACAGGTAAAGTAACAAAAGGCAAAGGTTTAGGTAGGCAATTAGGATTTCCTACAGCGAATATTGATGTTGAAGAAGATTATAAAATTTTACCAAAGCAAGGTGCGTATATTGTTAAAGCTACAATTAATAATAAGCTTGTTTACGGTATGATGAATATAGGAATAAACCCTACAGTTAATGGTAGTGCGCAAACTATAGAAGTTCATTTTTTTAATTTTGATAACGATATTTACAATACATATGTAAAGGTCGAGTTACTACATAGAATTCGTGATGAAGAAAAATTTGAATCGGTTGAAGCTTTAAAACAACAGTTAGCTAAAGATAAAGACACAGCCTTAGCATATATTACAACCCAAGATGCTAAATAATTGGCTATTTAAACATATAGACAATTCTGCTTTAATAGTTTTCAGAATTATTTTTGGGTTGTTATGTTTTTTAGAGTCTGTAGGCGCCATTTTTACAGGCTGGATAAAACGCACTTTAATCGAACCAGACTTTACGTTTAATTTTATAGGTTTCGAGTTTTTACAACCATTACCCGGTTTTGGTATGTATTTTTATTATGCCATAATGGGCTTGTTTGGGCTTCTAATTATGGTGGGTTATAAATACCGGTTTAGCATGCTAGCATTTGCATTAATGTGGTCTGCTACGTACTTAATGCAAAAATCATCATACAACAATCATTATTATTTATTAATGCTTTTAAGTGCAATTATGGTGTTTTTGCCGGCAAATAAATACGCCTCTGTAGATGCTAAATTAAACCCAAAAATTAAAAGCTACGCTATGCCGCAATGGTGCCGTTGGGTTATTATTATTCAATTATTTATTGTTTATACTTACGCCTCTGTAGCCAAATTTTATCCAGATTGGTTAGATACAACGGTTATTGAATTAATGATGAAAGCTAAAAAAGACTATATTTTAGTTGGCAACCTTCTTCAACAAAAATGGTTACACTATGTACTAGCCTATGGCGGTATTTTGTTTGATGGTTTAATAATACCTCTATTGTTATATAAACCAACAAGAAAATATGCATTTATAGCTTCTATTTTCTTTCATTTGTTTAATTCGTTTATATTCCAAATAGGTATTTTTCCTTATTTATCATTAGCATTTTCATTATTCTTTTTCAAGGCAGAAACCATTCAAAAGTTATTTTTAAAAAAGAAACCGTTTTACACATCGCAAAATGTTATAATACCTAAATTAAAAACGCCATTAGTTACGGTATTTACAATCTATTTTATTATTCAAATAGGTTTACCTTTAAGGCATCATTTTATAAAAGACAATGTGCTTTGGACAGAAGAAGGCCATAGGCTTTCTTGGCGCATGATGCTACGAGTAAAAAGTGGTAACACCACATACTGGGTAGAAAATAAGGATACCGGAAAACGTACAGCTATTAATTTAAGCCAGTATTTAAGTAATAAACAAAAACGTTCTGCAAGTACAAAACCAGATGTTATGTGGCAATTTGCACAACATTTAAAACAAAAATTTAAAGCCAATGGGCAAGATGTAGCTGTTTATATAAAAAGTAAAATTAGTATAAACGGCAAGCCATATAAAACGTTTATAAATCCAGATATTGATATTGCAAGTACAGAGTGGACTGTTTTTAAACATTGCGATTGGATATTACCATTAACAGAAAAATAATTTTAAAATTGTAAATTTTACTAACGCTATTGCAGAGAAGTAAATATTTAAATTTTGCAGTAGTTTAGTTGTAAAATATATCAGTACTCTCTATGCAATTCATTAAATTTGTTGCTTAAAATTTTTTAGCCATGTTACAAGTTCCCTTTATTAGAGAAAACAAAGCCTTAGTTATAGAGCGATTAGCAAAGCGAAATATAGATGCTACGCAAATGATTAATGATGTTATTGCTTTTGATGAAGATCGAAGACGTCTTCAAACAGAATTAGATAATACTTTAGCAGAATCTAACACCTTATCAAAAGAAATTGGAAACTTGTACAAATCTGGCGAGGTAGAAAAAGCGAATCTTTTAAAAGAAAAAACAAGCCAGTTAAAAGACACCTCGAAACAATTAACCGAAGCTTTAAATACGAAAACCGAAGCTTTAAACGAGTTGCTTTATAAAATACCTAATGTGCCCAATAATGAGGTGCCTCGCGGAAACTCAGATTTAGACAATGAAGAGCTTTTTAAAGAAGGCGACATTCCAAAATTACATGATGGCGCTTTACCACATTGGGAATTAGCAAAAAAATACGACATCATAGATTTTGAGTTAGGTAACAAAATTACAGGAGCAGGTTTTCCAGTTTATAAAGGTAAAGGTGCACGATTACAACGTGCTTTAATAGCTTATTTTTTAGATAAAAATACAGCTGCCGGATATACAGAATACCAATTGCCACTTATGGTAAACGAAGCGTCTGGGTTTGGCACAGGACAATTGCCAGATAAAGAAGGTCAAATGTATCATGTAACCGAAGATAATTTATATTTAATACCAACAGCCGAAGTGCCAGGAACTAACATTTTTAGAGATGTTGTTTTAGCAGAAAACGAATTGCCTATTGGCGTTACTGGGTATACACCATGTTTTCGTCGCGAAGCAGGTAGTTATGGCGCTCATGTAAGAGGTTTAAATAGATTACATCAATTTGATAAAGTTGAAATTATTCGAGTAGAGCACCCAAGTAAATCTTATGAAGCTTTTAATGGTATGATAAACCACGTAAAAAGTATTTTAAAAGAACTTAAGTTACCATACAGAATATTACGTTTGTGTGGAGGCGACACCTCTTTTGCAGCAGCCTTAACTTACGATTTTGAAGTGTTTTCTACGGCTCAAGACAGATGGTTAGAAATATCATCTGTATCAAATTTCGAAACCTTTCAAGCCAATAGATTAAAACTACGATTTAAAAATAGCGAAGGCAAAAACGAATTGGCACATACACTAAACGGAAGTGCTTTAGCTTTACCAAGAGTTTTAGCAGGGATTTTAGAAAACTACCAAACAGAAAATGGTATTTTAATACCAGAAGTGTTACAGCCATACACCGGTTTTAAAATAATAAATTAAAGAAAAATACTACAAAAACTAATTTAATATCGATAAAAAGCACTTTATTTAGGTTGTTTGACGATTTTATTTCAATTTTCTTGATTTTTTAATATTTATTTTACAAGTTCGCTTAACCAAATCTTTTTAACCTACTGATTATGAAGAATATTAAGCGCATCATCTTGTTAATAGCTCTAATTTTTTTCGCAACTAAAGTTTTATCTTCAGATTTCGAACTGTTTAAATCTGAAGATACTTTAACAACCATTGCGAGTAAATAGGGATTTTTTTCAAACAAAAATCTTGTTGAAATCCAATAATATTTTTTGAAAATAGTCGTTCTTATTTGTAAGAATTAAAGACTGTCCCCAATCGAGTATTTAATTAACAAGTAGTTAATAGAAAATTATTTTTGGTTGGTAAGTGCCCGATATTTATCGGGCACTTTTTTTTAACAACTAGTTTTAGTAAAACTTTTATAACATCAACTCTTACATTTGTTATATTTACAGTATGCGATATTTTAAAATTTTATGTCTGTTTATAACCAGTATTTTGTACTCGCAAAATGCAACACTTGCTAAAGATTATTTTCAAAAGGGCGAGTATAAAAAAGCATTAGTAGAGTATGAAAAGCTGTATGCAAAATCGTCTTCAAACATTAATTATATTAATCAAATTATAAACGCTAACCAGCAATTAGAGCAATATAACGAAGCCGAATCATTTATATTAAAGTTAATAGAGCGTGTTAACTATCCAGCCTTTATAGTAGAGTTAGGGTATAATTATCAGCTTAAAAACAATATGCAAAAAGCTAATGAAAACTACCAAAAAGCAATAGCGTATATTGATGAAAAAGCAAGCCATGTATTTGGTATAGCACGTAGTTTTCAAAACCATTCGCTTTTAAACGAAGCTATAATTTCATACGAAAAAGCAGCAACACTTAACCCCGATTATAACTTTAACCTACAACTAGCCCAAATTTATGGCGAGCAAGGTAATATTAATAAAATGTTTAATAGTTATATAAGTTTTGCAGAAACAAACCCAATGGCAGTAAGAGATGTAAAACGGGCAATTAACGATTTTATAGTTGAAGACGCAACAAACCCAAACAATATTTTGTTTCGCAAATTGCTTCTTAAAAAAATGCAACAACACCCCAATATTTTATGGAATCAGTTGTTAAGTTGGTTGTTTATACAACAAAAAGATTATAAAAAAGCATTTACACAAGAAAAAGCAATATATAAAAGGCAACCAGAAAGTTTAAGTAGAATTGAAGAAATAGCTATAATGGCTTCAAATGAAAACGAAAACCAAACAGCTCAAGATATTTTTAATTACATTATAGAAACGGCTCAAGATACAAGAACCAAGTTAAAAGCGCATCAAAATCTAATTAATTTAGAAGTTAAACAAAGCACAAAATCTAATTATTTAGCTATAAAAAACAAATATTTAAGTTTAATAGAAACCTTTGGAAATAAGCCAGAAACCTTAGAATTTCAAATCTCGTACGCCCATTTTTTAGCATTTTATTTAAACCATACAACCGAAGCTACAAAGTTTTTAGAAAACAGTTTAAAATTGCCCCTATCAACCTTACAAAAAGCACGAATTAAACTAGAGTTAGGCGATATTTTAGTGTTGCAAGAAAAATTTAATAAAGCTTTAATCTATTATACTCAAATACAAAGAAACCTTAAAAATAGTACCATTTCTCAAGAAGCCCGATTTAAAGTAGCCAAGGCTAGTTATTATAAAGGCGATTTTAAATGGGCAGAATCTCAACTAAAAATTTTAAAAGCTTCAACCTCGCAATTAATAGCTAACGATGCTCTAGACTTAAAACTTTTAATTTCAGATAATAAATACGAAGATTCGCTTCAAACCGCATTAAAACATTATGCAAAGGCCGATTTATTAGCCTTTCAAAACAAAAATAACGAAGCCATTAACTTGTTAAATAAAATTCTTCAAGAACATAAAACCGAACCCATAATACCACAAGCTTTATATAAGCAAGCCCAGTTATTTGAGCTAAAAGCCGCCACCGAAAAAGCAAAAACAAATTACGAGTTAATTGTAGAAAATTACAGAGATGGTATTTTAATAGACGATGCTCTTTTTCGTTTAGCTAAAATATATGAAACCCAATTAAACATTCCAGAAAAGGCAAAAGCTTTATACGAGCAAATTATATTTAACCATCCCGATAGTATTTATTTTATCGAAGCCAGAAAACGTTATAGAACCATAAGAGGCGATGCCATAAATTAAAGATAATGATTGCCGAAACAGAACGCTTAATTATAGAAAAATTTACGCTTAATGATGCTCCGTTTTTTAAAGCTTTGGTAAACACACCACATTGGTTATTGTATATAGGAGATAGGCATATTAAAACCAATAAAGATGCTGCTGCATATATAAAAAACACACATTTTAAAAGTTATAAAACACAAGGGTTTGGGTTTTATAAACTTACTTTAAAAAAAGACAACACACCAATAGGATCCTGCGGATTAATTAAAAGAGACGAGTTAAAACACCCGGATTTAGGTTTTGCCTTTTTAGAAGCTTATGAAAGAAAAGGCTATGGTTTCGAAGCCTCGACAGCAATTATAAAATTAGCAAAACAGCAATTTAATATACAACACCTTGCCGCTATAACATTGCCAAACAACATAAGTTCAATAAAATTATTAGAAAAACTAGGGTTTGTAAAAGAAAAGCTTGTAAAACCTTTTGATGACGATGAAGAACTTCTGTTATTTGCAAAAACATTATAAATAAACCATGATTATATACAACGTAACAGTAAATATAGACGAATCCATTCACGACGAGTGGTTAATCTGGATAAAAGAACATATCCCACAAGTATTAGGTACCGGAAAATTTGAAAAAGCAACCCTATCTAGAGTATTGGTAGAAGAAGACATGGGCGGTGTAACATACTCTATTCAATACCGTTCTTACTCGCGCGAAGCTTTAGATGCTTATTACCGAGAAGATGCAGATAAATTACGAAATGATGGTATGAAAAAATTTGCAGATAAAATGTTGGCCTTTAGAACCGAGCTTCAAATTGTTGATGAGTATACAGTAAACTTTAAATAAACTAACTTTGCTTAGCAAAAAAGCGGTATAGAAGCATTTTTGGTTACAACCTAATATTTATTAATTCGTGGCAAAACAAACCAACCAACATCAAGTAAAGGCAAAAAAGCATTTGGGGCAACATTTTTTAAATGATGAAGTTGTAGCAGAAAAAATAGCAGACACACTTCATTTAAAAGGCTATAAAAATGTATTAGAAATTGGTCCAGGAATGGGCGTGTTAACTAAGTATTTGCTAAAAAAAGATATTACAACTTATGTCGTCGAAATCGATTCAGAATCGGTGGAGTATTTACAAGCAAACTATTTAAATCTTGCACCAAGAATTATAGAAGAAGATTTTTTAAAATACGATTTAAACAACGTTTTTAAACAAGAACCATTTGCTATAATAGGTAACTTTCCCTATAACATTTCAACACAAATAATATTTAAAACCTTAGAAATGCGAAATCAAATTCCAGAGTTTTCTGGAATGTTTCAAAAAGAAGTCGCCCAGCGTATTTGTTCTAAAGAAGGCAGTAAAGTTTACGGTATTCTATCGGTTTTAACACAAGCATTTTACGAAGCAGAATATTTATTTACCGTACCACCAAATGTTTTTAATCCGCCACCAAAAGTAGACTCAGGTGTTTTAAGACTTACCAGAAAAGAAAATTACACTTTACCTTGTAATGAAAAATTCTTTTTTAAAGTTGTAAAAGCAGCTTTTCAGCAACGCAGAAAAACACTTCGTAACAGTTTAAAAACATTCAATTTATCCGATAATTTAAAAGCAAATAGTATATTTGGCAAACGCCCAGAGCAATTAAATGTTCAAGCCTTTATAGAGCTTACGCAATTAATCGAAAAAGACCAGTAAATCGTTATAAAACCTTTTCCATTTGTCAGAAAAAAACGAAAACATACAATTTCAATTAACTGATGATCTTATTGAGAAAGTTAAATCCTTTATCGAACAACAAAACGATAAAGCACTTAAACACCTTTTAGATGAGTTTCATTACGCCGATATTGCCGAAATTCTAGACGAGCTAGATCTAGAACAAGCCGTGTATGTTATTAAACTCCTAGATTCTGAAACCACATCAGACATCTTAATGGAGCTCGATGAAGACAACCGAGAAAAAGTACTTAAAAATCTATCTGTTAAAGAAATAGCCGAAGAGGTTGAAGAGCTAGATACCGATGATGCAGCCGATATTATTGCCGAACTATCTGAAGAGCGCCAACAAGCCGTAATAGACCAAATTGAAGACGAAGCGCATAAAGCAGAAATAACAGAGCTTTTAGCTTACGACGAAGATACAGCAGGAGGTCTCATGGCAAAAGAGCTCGTAAAAGTTTACGATACCTGGACCGTTGCCGGTTGCCTACGCCGTATACGAGGGCAAGCCAAAGAAGTAACCAGAGTACACTCCATTTACGTTGTAAATAAACAAGAAAAGCTTATAGGTCGCCTATCTTTAAAAGATTTAATAGTTGCAAAAAGCGACCAGAAAATAGCAGATATATACATCTCTAACGTAGATTATGTAAACGTAAATGAAGACGTAGAAGAAATTGCCAAAATTATGGCAAAATACGATTTAGAAGCCATCCCGGTAATAGAAAGCGACGATAATAAAGTACTTTTAGGCCGAATAACTATAGACGATATTGTTGATGTTATGAAAGAAGAAGCCGATAAAGATTACCAAATGGCAGCAGGTATAACCAGCGATGTCGAGGCAGACGATAGTATTCTAGACCTCACAAAAGCCCGTTTACCATGGCTATTCCTTGGGTTAATTGGAGGTATTGGTGCCTTTTTAATCATGGAAGGTTTCGAGAGCCTATTTACAGGAAAAGCCGTAGTATTATTCTTTTTCACACCATTAATAGCCGCCATGGCGGGAAACGTAGGCGTACAATCTAGCGCCATAATAGTACAAGGTCTTGCTAACGACGATGTTCGTGGTAGTGTAAACAGCCGCCTCATAAAAGAAATGCTCCTCGCCGCACTAAACGGCTTAATACTTGCCCTATTCCTATTTCTATTCGTATGGGCGTTTAAAGGCGAATTAATAACCGCTCTAGCCATATCCATATCGTTAGTAGCCGTAATAATAATAGCAGGGCTTATAGGCACATTTGTACCCTTATTTTTAAACAAGCAAGGCATAGATCCAGCCATAGCCACAGGTCCATTTATAACCACAAGTAACGATATATTAGGCATTTTACTCTATTTCTGGATAGCAAAAATGATACTAGGTATATAATCCATTTGGGCGTTACCACAAGGGTCGGGCTTTACGCTATATCTTTTTTTAACGTTATTGCAAGGAGTAAGCGATGTGGCAATCTGTCTAAATAGAGTTCTAAACCCCATTGTAATTGCTTTTTAAAAAAAGGATGCCGCTGCAATCCCTAACGCGGGCTAGTTTGCAAATAACAGGTTTTTTTAAAAACACTTTGGGTTTTTGGAGGGTTCGTTTAACGGTTGGGCTATGAGTAGTTGCGTGGGTTAACGATTAACTTTGCAAGTACGCACAAAGCGGAAAATTCCAACAGAATTTTCAGAGAATGCGAGAACAAGCAATTACTCATAGCCATTATTGGATGTAGTTATTTTTTATTCAAAGATTTTAAAAATTCATCTGCTGTCATGACAGGTAACAACGATTTTTTAAAGTCTTTTCCATTTCGTGTTATTATAATTTCGCATTCCGATTCTGTTGCACTAAAATATTGTAAAGCATCTTCAAAATCCTTTATCGAAGAGTTAAGTCCTTTTTCAATTGTCTGTTCATCCAGAGAGCATATATCACAGAGTATCTTAAACTTCCTTAACTTTTCTCTAGCCATTTTTCCATTCTCAAATTTTTCAAGAAAATAGTTTACTGTTGCGAATGAAATAGGTGAAACGACCATTGTTAATTTTTCCTTTTCCGCTAATGTAGCAATTTTCGCAATCGGCTCATAAAATGGTTTTCGCTCCCCTAAAAAGTCTAGCATTACATTTGTGTCTATAAAAATCCTTTTGTTCATTTATATTTCTCAATTAAATAATCAGAATATTCTTTTTTATAGTCTAAGTCAGTTGGAATTTCAGTTCCAGTTGAAATGCTTTTTACGAAAGGTGAAATTTCAAATTCTGAAGTTTCATTTTCAGAAGTCAAAGATTGTAAATAAGCCTCTACAATTCGAGATAAACTCATTTTTTTGTTAGAAGCATATTCTTTAGCTTTTTCAATAATTCTTTGATTAAGCTTTAAAGTTAGTTTCGCATCCATAATTAATTTTTATACGTACAAATATATAAAAATAATCCGTACTATTCGATTTGCCAATGACTTTTGTTGTGAGGTTTAATTACACACAACTTAGGCGAATATAAAAACGTTTAAATGTTTTATATCCGACGTTAAACGAAAGTGATGAAATTTTTTACAAAATCAAGTCATACAACAAATAACAATAACAAAATTATAATGTCCGTTTGTATAAAACTTAGTAAAAAAACTTCGTAATTTTACAACATGAAAATCCTTCACCTCGATAGCAATCACGATTTATTAATTAACCAATTAAACGATTTAGGTTACACGAATCATGAAGATTACACATCGCCTAAAGAAACCATAATGGCAAAAATCCATGAATACGATGGGTTTATAATTCGTAGTCGTTTTAGTATAGATAAATCATTTCTAGACGCTGCTAAAAACCTAAAATTTATAGGCCGTGTAGGTGCTGGGTTAGAAAATATTGACTGCGATTACGCACAAGAAAAAGGCATTTACCTAATCTCTGCGCCAGAGGGTAACAGAAATGCTGTTGGCGAGCATGCCTTAGGAATGTTACTATCGCTTTTTAATAAATTAAACAAAGCCGATGCCGAGGTTCGTGCAGGAAAATGGTTAAGAGAAGCCAACCGAGGTATAGAACTAGATGGAAAAACAGTTGGTCTTATAGGTTACGGTAATATGGGTAAAGCCTTTGCAAAAAAGCTACAAGGCTTCGATGTTGAGGTGTTGTGTTACGATATAAAAGATAATGTTGGCAACGCGCATGCAAAACAGGTGTCTTTAACAGAGCTTCAAGAAAAAGCAGATGTGTTAAGCCTACATACGCCACAAACACCACTTACTTTAAATATGGTAAACACGACGTTTATTAATCAATTTAAAAAGCCATTTTGGTTAATTAATACCGCTCGTGGTAAAAGTGTAGTTACTTCGCATTTAGTACAAGCATTAAAATCGGGTAAAATTTTGGGCGCAGGTTTAGATGTTTTAGAGTACGAAAAAGCATCATTCGAAAACCTGTTTTCATCAAACTTACCAGAGGCTTTCCAATATTTAATAGCGTCTCGTAATGTGTTGCTATCGCCTCACGTAGCTGGTTGGACTGTAGAGAGTAAAGAAAAATTAGCGCAAACCATTGTCAATAAAATTAAAGCCAAATATTGTTAGTAAGATAATTTCTAGCCATTTTATTAATTTTAAAACATGAAAAAAACCATTCTTGTTTTTTCACTACTTATTTTAGCATTATTGCTTTTATTTCAATTTAGTAAGTATACTATAATAAGCGGTAACTTTAAAAGCGAATATGTTATGGCTTTGGTTGCTATTACCTTTTTTGTAATAGGCATATACATTAATAAAAAAACACTAAGGCCTAATACAGCTTCAAATAATAAAATAGATTTAAAAAAAGTAGAAGCCTTAGGTTTAAGCAAACGAGAATATCAAGTTTTAAAAGAGGTCGCTTCAGGATTATCAAATCAAGAAATTGCCAATAAGTTATGTGTATCAGAAAGTACTATAAAAACGCATGTATCTAACCTATTTGTTAAGTTAAATGCAAAACGCCGTACACAAGCCATTCAAATATCTAAAAGCCTTAATATTATATAATTTGTAAAAAGCTTTTTAATTTCGGTTAAGTTTATAATGGTCTTGACTAAGTATTTTTATTAGCTTTACAACTAAAGTATTAGCAATTTAGTACTTTAGTATGAGCCTTAATGCTACCTATCGTCCTACCTTTGGTTTTACTAATCAATAAGATAATTAAAATGAAAAATACAGTAATTAAGTTTGGGCTTTACGCCTTATTAAGTGGCTTTGTATTATTTGGTTTACCGTTTCTTTTTGGAATGGGAGTAGATTTTGATTATGGCGAGCTTATAGGCTACACCGCCATGATACTTTCGTTGCTATTTGTTTACTTTGGTATTAAACACTACCGCGATAAAGTAAACAACGGAAAAGTATCGTTAGGAAAAGCTATAGGAATAGGTATGCTTATAGCGCTGTTTTCGGCTATTGGTGTTGCTCTTTTCGATTATATTTATACCTCTTACATAAACCCAGATTTTGCTACCCAGTATTTAGAGTATTCTGTTAAAAAAATGGAAAACACGTTATCTGCTCAAGAGCTAAAAATAAAAACAGCAGAATTAACGCAGCAAATGGAAGATTATGGTAGCCCAAGCTTTATGGCATTTATGATGTTTGCTTCTGTAACGATTTTGGGGTTTATAATAAGTTTAGTTTCAGGATTAATTTTACAACGTAAATAGTTTACCATGCAATATAAAGCCAACTCACCAGAAGCATACATAAATCAAGTACCAGAAGTGCGCCAACCCGTTTTAAAAAAGCTGCGTTCTGTTATTAATAACCATTTACCAGAAGGTTTTCAAGAAGGTATTCAATATGGCATGATAGGATATTTTGTACCACATACCATTTACCCAAATGGTTACCATTGTAACCCAAAAGAGCCTTTGCCTTTTATGAGTTTTGCATCACAAAAAAACTCCATAAACCTATACCATAGTGGTATTTATGCCGTACCCGAAATTCATGATTGGTTTGTTGCAGAATACCCCAAACATTGTAAACGTAAACTAGATATGGGTAAAAGTTGCATTAGATTTAAAAATATTGACGATATACCGCTAAATTTAATTGCAGAACTTTGTGAAAAATTATCGGTAAAACAATGGATAACCATTTACGAGTCTGCACTAAAAAAGAGATAATAACATAAAAAATGAATTATGAAACTAGGAGCCTTTTCTACAAGTTTAAGTGTAAAAGACATTAATGCATCAAAACAATTTTACGAAACGCTAGGTTTTAGTGTATTTGCCGGAGATATTAAAAACAATTACCTTATCATGAAAAACGGTAATGCGCTTATTGGTTTATTTCAAGGCATGTTTGAGCAAAATATTTTAACCTTTAATCCGGGTTGGGACGAAAATGCTAATAAAATTGAAGATTTTGATGATGTTAGAGCTATCCAAAAACACTTAAAAAATAACCATATAAAAATTGAAAAAGAAGCCGATGAAAATACCTCTGGGCCAGCAAGTTTTGTACTGTACGACCCCGATGGAAATACTATTCTTATAGATCAGCATGTATAACAATAAAATGTAACACCATGAAAAACCGAGTAACAGGCATTGGCGGAATATTTTTTAAAACCAAAAATCCAAAGGCAACTAAAGATTGGTATAAAAAACACTTAGGATTTAATACAGACGATTACGGTTGCACTTTTTGGTGGAAAAATGAAGCTGGCGAAAAGTGCTCTACACAATGGAGTCCGTTTTCTCAAGACACCAAGTATTACGAACCATCCAAAAAAGATTTTATGTTTAATTACCGTGTAGAAAATTTACACGAATTACTTAAAGTGTTAAAAGCCGAAGGTGTAACTATAGTTGGCGAAGTTGAAGAATATGAATACGGAAAATTTGGTTGGATTCTAGATAACGATGGTAATAAAATAGAACTTTGGGAACCTGTAGATAAAGCTTTTTTGTAACTTAGTTTTAAAATTAATTTTTGACTTATATAAACTTACTTCAATCGTACAATTTAACTGCAATGCAATGGGTAGCTATTGGTTTTGCAGTTTTTTTATTAGGTTTATCTAAATCTGGAATAAAAGGCATAGGTATTATAATTGTTATTGTTCTTGCCTTTGTTTTTGGCGAAAAAGCATCAACAGGTGTATTGCTTCCTATGTTAATTTTTGCCGATATTTTTGCTGTTATTTATTACAACCGTCATGCCCAATGGCATATTATAAAAAAGCTAATTCCTTGGATGATTGTTGGTGTTTTAGTTGGCGTATGGATTGGTAATGATATTTCCGAGCTTGTTTTTAAACGCCTTATGGCAGTTATAATTATAGCCTCTGTTGGTATTATGTTTTATACCGAAAACCGAAAATCTAATACGGTACCCAAAAACAAACTATTTGGTATAATTACAGGATTTTTAGCAGGCTTTACCACCATGATAGGTAATCTTGCTGGGCCAATTTCAAACATTTATTTTTTGGCCATGCGTTTTCCTAAAAACGAATTTATTGGTACAGCAGCATGGTTATTTTTTATTATAAATGTGTTTAAGTTGCCTTTTCACATATTTGTATGGAAAACCGTTACACCACAAACATTGGCTTTAAATTCGATACTAATTCCTGCAGTAGTTATAGGTTTTTTTCTTGGCGCTTTTATTGTTAAATCTATTTCTAATGTAAATTACAGACGCTTTATTTTATTAGTAACAGCTTTAGGCGGTTTGGTTATGTTGTTTAAATAAATATTAACTAAAGGGTTATGTAACATAATGTTAAGTTAAGAGACATATAAATATAAAGCTATTATTTTTTTATTAATTTTACAGGATAACCAAAAAAATAGAACATAAAATGTCTGATGAAAAAAATTTAAGCGACGACCTAAATGATATGTTAGGAGATGCTAAAGAAGGTGCAAAAAAAGCAGCCGATAAAGCTAGCGAAATAGCCGATGATGCTAAAGAAAAAGCAAAAGCCTTTGCAAACGAAGCCAAAGAAACCGCTTCGGAATTTGCCGATGATGCCAAAGACGTATTAAGCGATGGTAAAAATATTGCTATTATAGCACACATTACTTTAATAGGTTGGATAATTGCTTTGGTCATGAATAACAATAATAAATCTGAATTGGGCTCGTACTACATTAGGCAAATGTTAGGACTAATTATTTTAGGTTTTGTATTTATGTTTATACCCGTAATAGGTTGGATTTTAAATTTAGTAATGCTAGTATTATGGGGGTTAAGCTTAATAGGTGCTTTAAGTGGCGAAAAAAAACCAACACCTGTTTTGGGCGAGCATTTTCAAAATTGGTTTAAATCATTATAAAATACCAAAAAAGCCAAAAAAAAAGATTTTGGCTTTTTTATTTCACATTATCATCGTAATATTGCAATATATAAATAATAAAAATGGGAGTTACAAAAACACAAATATTTACAGAACAACAAAACGATTTGTCGCAATTTTTTAAAGTGTTAGGTCACCCTGCACGTGTTGCTATTTTACAATACATAAGCAGCCAAAACACTTGTATTTGTAACGATTTGGTAGAGGAAATTGGTCTGGCTCAAGCCACTATTTCTCAACATTTAAAAGAGCTAAAAAGTATTGGTTTGCTAAAAGGCGAAGTAGAAGGAAAAAGCATGTGTTACTGTATAAATGTAGAACGTTGGACCGAAATACAAAAACAATTAAACGGTTTTTTCAATAAAACTAAATCTAATTGCTGTTAGTTAATAATTGGCATTTAGAAATTATAAAACAAGCAAAAAATAAATTTATAATATTATGAAAACACAAGAATTATTTAAGGTTTTAGAACAACATAAAAATAAGGCTTTATTATTTGAATATAAGCCAAATACTTTGGTTGGTGCAAATTACCATATAACAGAAGTAAAACACATAGCTGTTGATGCTGTAGATTGCGGGTCGCAAACTAGTGCATGGAACGAAACCATTATCCAACTATGGGAAAGCCCTCTTGAAAAAGGCAAAACAGAATTTATGAGCGCCTATAAAGCATTAGCTATTCTAAAAAAAGTAGGTACTATGAAGCCTTATAATTTAGAGTCTGAAGTTAAGTTTGAGTATAGTAACGAAACCTTTCATACGGCACAACTTTTTGTTAACGATTTTGAAATATTAGGAAATAACTTAACCATTAAATTGGCTGTTAAAAAAACAGACTGTAAAGCTAAAGCGCTTTGTGGTGTTCCAGAAAAATTAGAAAATATATTAGAACCAGTTAATAATGACGAGCCTTGTTGCTCGCCAGACGGAAATTGTTGTTAGTTAATTAAAAATAGAAATATATTACTATGTTATATAAAACCATTATTAAAACTATAAAAGCCTTAGAGGTATCTGAAATTACTGAAAACAGAAAAATAGTTTTACAACCGTTAATAGATTATTTAAAAGATAAGGTAAAAGCGAATAAGCCAATACGTTTAAATTTTATTTGCACGCATAACTCGCGTCGTAGCCATTTAACTCAAGTTTGGGCGCAAGCTATGGCAGCTTATTTTAATGTTAATAATGTGGTTTGTTATTCGGGTGGTACAGAGGCTACAGCTATGTTTCCAAAGGTTAGCGAAACTTTAAATAATCAAGGGTTTAGTATTGTAAAACTATCGGAAACTGAAAACCCTGTTTACAGTATAAAGTTTTCTGAAAACGAACCTTCGGTTATTGCTTTTTCAAAACAATTTAGCCATGCTTTTAATCCAGCATCAGGGTTTGCGGCAATAATGACGTGCTCTTCGGCCGATGGTGGTTGCCCTTTTGTGTTAGGAAGCGATAAACGTATTGCTATTACCTACGAAGATCCAAAAGCATCGGACGGAACACCACAACAAACAGAAACCTACTTTAATAGAAGTTTACAAATTGCTACCGAAATGAAGTATGTGTTTTCTAGTTTAAACTAGTTTTTTAAAGATGAAAATTAAAAAAATCGTAACCTGCTATAAAAATACATGTTACGGTTTTTTTTGAAATTTAATTACTTCTTTTCTAAATGTATTTGAAAACCAAAACCAACTATTAGAGTTTTAACTCTATAGTTATCGGCCTTTCTACTAGTGTCTGTATAGTTTAAGGAAAACTCAATACCCACACTATTATTAAAAAATAATGCTGTACCAGCTTTTATACCATAGCCGTTCCAATTAATAGTATTTCCTCGTCCATAATTTCCAAATCTAAATGAGTAGCTGGCTTCAGTAAAAATGTTTATCCTTTTATGAGTATTTAGAAAATAATACCTTGCGTAAGGAGCAAACCCATAGAAAGAAGCTGTATTGTTACTTTCATCTGGAGTAGTATTTGTAAAATCCAAATTTAATTGTAATCCACCTGCTAGTTTATCTAAAATAAAATAACCTGCATTTGGGTTAATCCTAATTTCGGTAAATGTATCTCCGTTTAAATTATTTGAAGTAAAATGTGCATCACCCCCAACCATCCAATTGCCTTCGGTAATTTGGGCGTTAACAGAACATAATGTTGTAAATACAATTAAGAAAAATAATGTTAATGTTTTCATGTTGTTAATATTAATAGGTTAAAAATTAGCAATAGTTGTTTTGCCTTGTAAATAAAATTATTATTTACAAGGTAAATTGTTACTGCATACAAATAACCTAAACGTTTTTTGCTTTTGCAGTCTATAAAAAAAATGGTCTATAAAAAGTTTTTGGTGGTTGTGGTTAGTCTATAAAAAATACAGGGGTCTAAATCTGTATTTAATTTAATAAAAAACTAGCGCTAGCTATAGAGTACTCTTAAAATTGCTCGCAACACATTTTTTGCATAGACTAAACAAGCCATCTGTTTTGAACGCTGTAAATATGAAAAAAAAAAAACAAAACACGCAAGGTTTTCGTACAAAATTTTTGGTTTGCTCGTAGTTTTTTTAAAGAAAATACAGCATTATATGGTTTTACAATTGTATGTTGGATTTGTTTTTTTAGGTACTATAGTTTTTGCGTTAGGGATTGAACGGTGTGTTTAAGCTCGCCGACGCTAGGAGGCAGCGAGTAGTGAAAGCCCGACCTTTGTGGTAACGCCCAAATGAGTATTTTTTAATTTAGTTGCGTTGGTGTTTAATTGTTATTATTATCAAAAAGTTTACGCTCTAACTCTGCTTGAAACTCTTCCATTACTGGTTTTACGGTGCTTTCTGGTAAATCGGCTATGCGTATATACATTAAGCCATCTACCGAGTTATTAAATAAGGGGTCTACATTAAATGCTACTAAACGTGCGTTTTGCTTTATGTATTTTTTTAGTAATACGGGTAGGCGTAATGCGCCTGGTTCTATCTCGTCAATAAACTTATCGAATTTATTTAAATCGGCTTCGGCTTCATCAAAAACAAAGTCTTTGTCGGCATCTTTTAGTTTTACTTTAAATTCTTTTTTAGGGTGTACGTATTGCGCAATGTAAGGGTCGTAGTAATGCGATTTCATAAACTCGACCATTAATGATTTTGAGAAGTTTGAAAATTGGTTACTTATACTTACACCGCCTATTAAGTATTTGTGTTCTGGGTGGCGTAATGTGGTGTGTACTATGCCTTTCCAGAGTAAAAATAAAGGCATGGGTTTTTGTTGGTATTCTTTTATAATAAAAGCACGCCCCATTTCTATAGATTCGCTCATCATTTTATACAATTCGGGTTCAAAACGAAATAGATCTTGTAAGTAAAACCCATCTATTCCGAATTGTGCAAAAATTTTAGAGCCTAAGCCCATTCTATACGCACCGGCAAGCACTTTGATTTCGCTATCCCATAAAAACATGTGGTGGTAGTAATTATCAAAGGCATCTAAATCTATAGCTTCGTTGGTGCCTTCGCCTACTTCGCGAAATGTAATTTCTCTTAAACGCCCAATTTCTCGTAGTATATTTGGTATGTTTTTGGCTTGGGCTAAAAATACTTCGTAATTTTTACTTTCTAGTAATCGAGAGTCGTTTTTTCTTAATGCATCTACTTCGGCAACCATTAATTTGTTATCGACTGGTGTTACTATATTTTTGGGTATTTTAGGTGTTTTTAAGGTAGACGAAATATTGTCTAAAATTTTCGATTTGTCTTCAAAAGCATTAGATAACATATAGGTTTTGCGACGTAAAAATTCTGAGAATTCTTTAAGGGTACCGTGTTCTTTTTGGTCGTTTACAGATATAGGTTTTCCTATTCTTACTTTTATGGTTCGGCGTTTTTGGGTTAATAGTTCTGATGGTAGTTTGGCGGTTCTAAAGGTGTCGCTAATTTTAGAAAGTTTATAAAATAATTTACTGTTTTTAGCATGAAAATAAATGGGTACTACGGGCACTTCGGCTTTTTTAATTAATTTCATGGCTGCTTCTTCCCAAGGTTTGTCTACAACTAGTTTGCCATCTCTATAGGTAGAGACTTCGCCTGCGGGGAAAATACCTAACGGATGCCCATTTTTTATATGCAATATGGCATTTTTAAAACCTGCTATGCTTGATTTTACATCTTTTCTGTCCTCAAAAGGATTAACAGGCATAATGTAGGGTTTTAAAGGTACAATTCTATGCAGTAAAAAGTTGGCTATAATTTTAAAATCGTTGCGTTGTTCTAGCATTAATTTTAATAGTAAAATACCATCTATGCCGCCAAGCGGATGGTTAGATATGGTTATATACGCACCATCTTTTGGTAAGCGCTTTAAATCTGCTTCTGGAATTTCGAATTTAATTTGAAAATCGTTTAAAATGGCATCTAAAAACGGTAAATCGTTTAAGTGTTTGTGGCGTTTATAAATTCTATTAAGTGTAGATATTTTAAGGGTTTTCATTAAAAGCCAACCTATAAAGGTGCCAATAAAGCCGTATTTGTCTAATTGAATGGCTTTTGCAACTTCTTTTGCACTAACTAATCCTATATCTTGTTGTTTACCCATGAGTGTAAATGTAGTAAATAAACTATTTATACCAATTGCTTAATTAATTAGGTTTAACTACTATTTGTACAGTTTGTTGTGTAAGTTGCTTTAATAGTATGTTTTTACCTGTTTCTATTTGGTTTATTGCCAACTGGTTATAATGCCGTATTGTATATAACGATACATTTTCGTGGCAAGTTACTTTAAATTTTGCTTTTAAGTGTTGTAATAGTTTTTCAAGGTTATTATACATATTATCTACACAAACCGAAAAACTAATGGCCGAGTTTTGTATAACATCTACTTTCATTTTATATTGGTGTAATAGGTTAAATATATCGCTAATGTTTTCTTCTACGATATAAGAAAAATCAAGAGATGATAATGATATTAGTACTTGATTTTTTTTCACAATAAAACAAGGAATTAAAGGCTCTAAGGTTTCGTTTTTCCCTATTTGTGTGCCTGTTTTTTCGGGATGCAAAAATGATTTTACGTATAAAGGAATTTCTTTACCTTGTAGTGGTTGTAATGTTTTAGGATGAATTACAGAGGCGCCATAAAAGGCCAATTCTATAGCTTCGCGATACGATATTTTGTTTAAAAGTTGAGCGTTTTCAAAATAACGCGGATCGGCGTTTAAAACACCAGGAACATCTTTCCATATGGTTACGCTATTGGCATTTAAGCAATAGGCATATATTGCAGCTGTGTAATCGCTACCTTCTCTACCTAGTGTGGTTGTAAAATTGTTTGCATCGCTACCCAAAAACCCTTGTGTAATATTAAGTATTGAGGTGTTAAAGTGTGTTGTAATAAGTTGTTGGGTGTCTTTCCAGTTTACATTGGCACGCCTGTAATAATTATCGGTTTTTATTTGTGTTCTTACATCAACCCAATTGTTTTTTATGCCAATAAGGTTTAAATATTCGCTAATTATGGTTGTAGAAACGAGCTCGCCAAAACCAATAGTTTGGTCGTAAACAAAATTGTAATCGGGCGATTTGTTGGTTTTTAAAAAGTAGCTTAATTCATTAAACAAGTTGGTTGTTTTTTTAAATGCAATATGGTTTGTGTTATCAAATAAATCTAATAAAATGTTGTTATGATATTTTTTAACGTCTTGAAGCGCACTTTGTAATTCGGCTTTGTTTTCAAAATAGTTTTTTATTACAAGCTCTAAAGCATTTGTAGTTTTACCCATTGCCGAAACTACAATTAGAGTGTTTTTATACCCCACTTTTTTTAATACCGCTGCTAAATTTTTTATGCCATTTGCGTTTTTTACCGATGCGCCACCAAACTTAAATACTTGCATGCTATAAATTTGCTACATAATTTTTAATACCAGCTTCGTCTAACCAAACTACATCCCAATCGCGTAATACTTTAGCGCCTTTTTTTTCGTAAAAAGCAATGGCTTTTTCGTTCCAATCTATAACTTCCCAATTAATACGTTTTACGCCTAATTTATGCCCGTGTTTTATAACTTCATCTAAAAGTGCTGTGCCTAAACCGGTGCCGCGCATGGCATTACTAACAATTAAATCTTCTAGGTGAATAATTTTACCTTTCCAGGTAGAGTAACGGTTGTAAATTAAAGCAATGCCTTCAATTTTAGTATTTACTTCTGCTACAAAACAATGAAAAGCTGGCTGCTTACCAAAACCATCGTTTTGTAAATCTTGTACAGTTACTTCAACAGCATGAGGTTCTTTTTCGAAAATAGCCAATTCGTTTATTAATTGATGCACTTGCGACATATCTTCTTTTTTAGCACTTCTAATTGTGAATTCCATAATTTATAGTTAAGTAAGTCAAAGATAGTTTAAAGTTGTTTATTTAAAAGTATATATGTGTAACGAAAACGATGTAGTTTGTTAAAATTTATAGATATTTGTAGGAAACAAAACCAATATTTATGGCTCAAAAAATGCAAACCTTAGGGGAATTTATTATTGAAAACCAAGCATCGTTCCAATACTCTTCTGGAGAATTATCAAGCCTTATAAACTCTATTCGATTGGCTGCTAAAGTGGTAAACCATGAGGTTAATAAAGCTGGATTAGTTGATATTATTGGTAAAGCTGGCGATACTAATATTCAAGGTGAAGACCAACAGAAGTTAGATGTTTATGCTAACGACAAGTTTATTCAAACCCTTACCAATAGAAATATTGTTTGCGGAATTGCTAGTGAAGAGGAAGACGATTTTATTTGTATTAATAGCCAAGATGAAAATCATCAAAATAAATATATAGTATTAATTGATCCTTTAGATGGATCGTCTAATATAGATGTAAACGTTTCGGTAGGAACCATTTTTTCTATTTACAGACGTGTTACACCCGTAGGTACGCCTGTTAAACTTGAAGATTTTTTACAAAAAGGTAGTGAACAAGTGGCTGCGGGTTATGTGGTTTACGGAACGTCTACCATGTTGGTTTATACTACTGGCGATGGCGTAAATGGCTTTACCTTAAACCCTGCTATTGGGTCGTTTTACTTATCGCACCCAAGAATGGAGTTTCCTTTAGATGGTAATATATACTCGGTTAATGAAGGTAATTATTTTGATTTCCCACTTGGTATTAAAAACTATATAAAGTATTGCCAAAAAGAAGAAGACGATAGGCCTTATACGTCTAGATATATTGGGTCGTTGGTATCCGATTTTCATAGAAACATGATAAAAGGAGGGATATACATGTATCCGCAAGGCTCTAAAAACCCAAACGGAAAGTTAAGGCTGTTGTACGAGTGTAATCCTATGGCGTATTTGGCAGAGCAGGCTAATGGCTTAGCAAGTGATGGTTTTACACGAATTATGGATATTGAACCAACCGAATTGCACCAACGTGTTCCGTTTATTTGCGGTAGTAAAAACATGGTTAAAAAAGCCGAAGAATTTATGCGTAACGCATAGTTAATAAAGAAGATTAATATAAAAAATGCGAACCTTTAAGGTTCGCATTTTTTAAATCTCTCAATTATTGTTGGTAATAATTGCATTTACAATAGTTTACTTTTTAAGTATTTTTTTGCTTAAAGTTCCTGAGTTTGTTTTTAGGTTTAAAAAATACAATCCGTTTTTAAAGTAAGATAGATTAATATTATTTGCACCTTTTTCTATTATACCTTGCTTTAAAACTTGACCATTAATATTAGTTAAAGTAAAAGATGTACTTACTTTGGAAGTAATAAATAAATAATCTTTAGTTGGATTTGGATATAAATTAAAGTTTAAATTTTGTGAAACTTTGCTAGATAGTGTAGACGCTTCGTAGCTAATTTCAAAATCATCTACATAAAGTTTGTCTTGCCCAATAGTGTTATAATGCCTTATTATTATACCTATATTTTTTCCTGCAAATGAAACAGGTATGGAAGCCGTAACATCTTTAGCCGTTCCAGAGCCACCAACAGTTAAGGTTTCTTCGTGTATTTTATTATCAAACGATTGCCCTAAAGCTTCATCGAAAACATAAACGGCAAAATGTTCGGCAGGCCTAGCGGCGCTCGATGCTTCTACATTTAGTTTAAAAGTAATTGAAGATACATTATTTGGTATTGTTATTTCGCCAGTTGGGGTAATTAATGAGTTGTCTGGGCTTAAAGGCGTATTGGTTGCAGAATTATAAGATTCAGAGAAAAAACTAGTACTGCTTACTAATCCTTTTGCCGAAATATTACCGTTTTGTGTTTTCCAGCTAAAGGTATCGCCATCTGTATCAATGGCAGTAAAGCTTTCGTAATCGTTAGAGTTTGATGTCCATACAATACCGCAGTCTTCACTAAAACTTGTATGCGAATCTATATTTGTCCAGTTTGTGGTCGAGTATGTAGGGTCATCAACAGTAATACAGGCTAGGTTTGGGTTGTTGGCTGTATTAAAATAGTTAGAGGAAGCATTATTACCATTTTTAACATTTAAATAAGTTAATTGATTGTTGTAACATTCAATTGACTCTAACATTGTGTTATTAGAAAGTTCTAGATATTCTAATTGGTTTTCGCCACAGTTTAACCAACTTAACTGTAGGTTATTACTAACATCTAAGTCTGTTAATTGATTATCAGCACACCAAAAGATATCAAGTAAGGTGTTATTACTAACGTCAATACTTGATAATTGATTCCCGCCACAATTAAAGTCGTTTAAAAGAGTATTATTGCTTATGTCTAGTGAATTTAACTGATTTATTTGACATTGAAAACGCTCTAAGAGTGTGTTGTTAGTAACATCTATAGTGGTTATTTGGTTAACAGCAAATAATAATTCCTTTAAGTTTACATGGGCTTCAACATTTAAAGAGGTTAGTTGATTGTTTTGGCACCCTAAAACTTCTAAAGAAGTATTATTACTAATATCTAAAGTCGTTAATTGATTACTATCAACCCATAATACTTTTAATAAATTATTATTACTAATATCTAAAGTTTGAATTATGTTTCGACTACAATCTAATTCTTCTAATTGTGAGTGATTACTAATATTTAAACTATTTAAATTATTTGAGCCACACTTAAGCGTTTTTAATTGTAAATTATTACTAATGTTTAAAGTTGAAATTTCATTAAAATAACAATCTAATGTTATAAGATTAGTATTATTGCTGAGATCTAAAGTTGTTATTTGATTAGCACTACAGGAAAATACTTCTAGTAAACCATTGTTACTTATATCTATAGATGTTAATCGGCTACCAGAAATTTGAAATTCCTTTAATAGGGTATTGTTAGATATATCAATGTTAAGTATTGAGTTGTTATTGCAATTAGCTTCTTCTAATAAACTATTATTGTTAAGGTTTATAGCAGATAAATTATTTGAATAACAATGTAGTTTTTTTAACTGTGTGTTACTTTCAAAATTTAAAGTTGTTAAATTATTTCCTTGACAATAAAGCTCGTTTAATGCTGCAAAATCTTCAATTCCTGTTAAATTACTAATGCTTTTATAAGAAACATTTAAATAAGTAATGTTAGAAATATCTGCAGTAAAAACTTTACCGTTAATTATTCCATCACTATCAATATTTAAATCGATTAATGCTTGTTCAAAATTAGAATCAGGAATATCTGTTGTTGGAATGCTAGAGCAGGATTCAGAAAAACTAACACCTCCATCTATATTGTTCCAATTATTATTGGAGTAGTTGGCGTCGTCTACTTGAATACATGTTAAATTAGGGTTGTTTAATGCATTAAATGCATGATCTGGCAAATTATCATTTTGCCCATTTTTAACATTTAAACTACTTAAATTATTATTTGAGCAATTAAAATAAAAAAGATTTTGAAGGTTACTTATGTCTAGATTAGTTAGGTTATTATTCTGGCATTCTAAATCAAAAGCATTTACAAAAGCTTCTATACCTGTTAAGTCACTAATATTTTTATTAGCTAAATATAAACCAGGTTCTCCTGTTACAGACTCAGCATCACTAGTTAAAATTTGCCCATTTATAATACCATCGCTATCAATACCTAAATCAATCAAGGCTTGTTCAAAATTAGTATCGGGTATTGCTGTTGTTTGCGAAATACTTAAATAAGAAATGGAGAATAGTAAAAGTGAGAGTAATTTTGTCTTCATAGTTTAATAAGAATTAATTAATAGCATAAAATTGTAATTACAAATTCAAAAAAACACATTAAAAAATGAAGTTAAATCGTTGAATTGTAATAATTTATTGTTTAGTTGAGTGTTGGTTTTAATAGGATTAAAAAAATAGTTTGTAACAACTAAAAGCGATATGAAAATTTAGTTAAAAATGCGAACCTTTAAGGTTCGCATTTTTTTTAATCCCTCAATTATTGTTGGTAATAATTGCATTTATAATAGTTTACTTTTTTATTATTTTAAAAGAAGCTTCGCCCGAAATTGTTTTTAGGTTTAGTATGTAAATACCGTTTTTAAGATGGTTTAATTGTAAGGTCTTTTGGTTTTCTAAACTCGAATAAACGGTTTGTCCTAATGTATTGTAAATTTCAATTTTTGATACCTCTATACTATTTGGCGTACTAATATTAAGGGTGTTTTTAAACGGTTTAGGATAAATTTTAGTGAGTTTAAACAAGCTGTTTTCAACATTCAAATTACCATCTATAGTAAAGTTTGCAGAATCATATATAGACCAGTCTCCATTTGTGTCTTGTACACGAATGTAAAACACATGGTCTCCTTCTGCTAAACCTGTAGAGTTTATATTTAGTACTTGCGAGGTTTGCGATGCATCACTAAATGTTATTGCTGTGCCATTGCCAACTCCTGGATCCGAATCTATAAAATATTCGGCATTAGAAACTTCATCTGGAGAGATATCAAAATCTTTAATATATATTATTTGTCTGTCGTACAAACTCCAGTTATTAGCATTGTCTTGTGTTCTTAAATAAAAACTATGAAACCCTTCTGATAATGTTGTGGTTGGTATAGAGAATACTTGGGTTAATTGCCCTGAATTACTATTAACAGCTAATGCATTACCATTTCCTACACCAGGGTCGGTGTTAAAAAAATACTCTGCCGCAGTAATAGTATATGTATTAAAGCTTTTTAAATAAAAACTTTGTCTGTCGTAAAAACTCCAATTGTTTTCACTATTAAGGGTTCTAATATAAAGGCTATGAAACCCTTCAGGAAGACCAACTGTAGCAATATTAAAGGATTGCGTAAGTTGTCCTGTGTTGGCGTTTGTTACTAAAGGGGTGCCGTTACCTACGCCAGGATCGGTATTAAAAAAATATTCGGCCGATGTTATACTTTGAGCTATACAGAGATAGCTAAACAAAGTAAGGGCTAAAAATAAAATACGTTTCATCTTAATTGGCGTTGGTGTTAATTGTAACTGTAAGCGTAGCGTTAGGAGCAATTCTATCTGTAATGTCGGTTATTTTTACCGTTGGAATTCCATTTGTATAGCCTAAATTATTAAAAGTAAACGCACTACCATCATAAATTCCCATGTCTATTCCGCCAACACCAGACCCAATTGCTGGCGATCCGGCTTGTAGGTGGTAGTCGTCTGTTTCAGAATTAAATACGCCACCAGTAACACTTATAAAGTTTGGGTTTTGGTTGTTAAGGTTATTGTTTCCATTTAGGGTAGAATAACTACCAGAGCCTATATTATAGGTTAAGCAGTTATCGTAAACTACACCATCAGAGTTTATGTTTAAAGTAGCGCTAGAAGATTCTATAAAAATACAGTTCTGAATTTCTAAATCGCCACTAGAATTACTAACGTTTACTGGATGCGAAGCATTAATAAATACATTGTTTTTAATGGTAGTCGATTCATGAAAATCAACATATAAAGAATTTGTAAATATATTATTGCTAAAAGTGGCGTTTGTATAATTTAGCCATGTTGTTGTGTTGCTTCCAACCCTATATATTATGTTGCCTCTAAAAATCATGTTGTTTACTCCTGCACGCGAGCTTCCAGACCAAAAGGTACCATCTATATTATTGTTTTCTATAATTAGGTTTGTTATTTCTACGGTATCATTTAATGCATTAATATCATTTGTAATATGAAACCCAGAAATGGTTAAGTTAGATGTGTTGTCTAGTAAATTTATTTCATCAACTGAAGTTTTTTTATCGGCATCTCCATGAGAAAACCCAATAAGCGTAAGAGGTTTATCAATAGAAATATCTCCATAATTAATTTCAGAAGCATGTACTTGAATAATGTCTCCGCTACTAGCAGCCGAAATGGCGCTTTGTAAATCGCTGTATTGTGCATTTGCTCCATTGGAGTTATCTACAGTAATAATAGATTGAGCGTTTGCTATACATGTAATTAGCAAAGCTGCGACTAAAAAAGATAATTTTGTTTTCATTGTTTTTGATTTTAAAAAAGGATTAATTAATAGCATATTTTAAATTATGTTTTGTAATATTTTTAAATGTTACTTTAACATAAATGGAGTGTTTTATCTATTTATAATAAGGCGTTTTACTTCTTGTATATTATGGTTTTTAAAAATTAAATGATAAATGCCATTTGCCATTTTTGAGGTGTCTAGCGTATGTATATTATCTTTAATATTTAAAGTTTTTAGTATGCGCCCATTTAAATCGATTATAGATATTAAGCCTTTGGTTTTAAAGTTTATTGTTAAACTAGAATTAGCAGGGTTAGGGTAAAAACTAAATGCTTCTTTTGTTATTTTTTTTGTTGAAAGCGATTCGCAATCTGGGTAAGTTCTTCTATCTCTCGAACCGTTTGTCCAAGTTCCTAAAAACCAACTTTGAGTAATCATTTCGGTAGGGAAACCATCGGTATTATTGGTTCTTAAAGTACGATTTTCGTTTTCGTAAGTGCTTCCGTTCCATTTGGTTTCTAAAATTTCAATTAAAAAATCATTACTATCGTAAGTGTAATTTCTAAATCTGTCGTTTTCCCAAGCGCTTCCATTCCAAGAGTCAGACTCTTCGGTGGTTAATTTGTTTCCTGTATAAGTATGTGTTTCTCTTGTGTTATTAACCCATGTATTATTAGTCGTGTTCCAAGTATAGGTTGTAATAATATTTAGGGTTTCGTTTGGGTTGTATGTGTTTTCTGTTCTTGATATGTTAACCCATGCTGTATTTGTTTCGTTTCTGTTTTGAGATATGGTTTCGGTAATTAAATTGGAGGTATTAAAAGTATTTAATTCTCTATTACTAAGTTCCCAATCATCATTAAGCCAATCGTAATTTATACTTTCTGTTAAATTTGTTCCTGTATGAATAAATTCTGTTTTTAATTGGTCTTCCCAGGTGTTAGAATCTTCATTCCATAAATGGTTAATAGATTCAGTAGGTAAATTGTTGGTGTTATAAGTTATGGTTAAAAACGAAGCATTTTCTAATGTGTTACTACCTCCAAAATCTACAAATTTTGACAAGCCTTCTGTGGGCAAGCAGCTGTTATTAAAAGTAAATGTAGTTTGAGATGTTAAACTCCAGTTAGAACCATTCCAAAAATCAATTTCCCATACCTCTGGTATTTCTATTAAATTTGTGGTTTGCGAGTAATTATTTAAGGTTATAAATAAGAATAAAAAAAGTAAAGTTTGCCTCATTTTATATAGTTTAAAGAGTCGTTTATATATATCAAGAAAAAAATAGCATTACCATGATATAAATAGTCTGTAATATTGGTAAAATTTAGGGGATAATTTTGTGTTACTTTTTAACTAAAAAAATATTTTGTAGTTACACAAAAACAGAGTGCATAAAACAATAGCAGCGTATTTATGGTTGAGGGATTTCATAATAAAGAATAATTTGATTAATAGCTACTATAAAATTAAGTGTTAAGGGGTTAGTAGGCTATGTTAAATTATTATTCGTAGGCATTTGTTTATTATTTGTAGACTTTTTTAAGGTTTTAATAAAGATTATTCTGTCACTTATTTGTATTTTTAAATCTTAATTGAATCCTTTTTTCGATCTAGATTTTTATTTATGAAGAAAAGTTTTTACTGTTTAATACTTTTAATAGCTACCGTTTTAAATTCTCAAGAAAAAAAAGAATTAGATTCGCTTTATAATCTTTTAGAAAAGCACACAAAAAAAGATTCCATACGAACAGAGCTATTAATTAAAACATCATTTAAACTTGCTCGAAAAGACTTTTCAAAATCCTATCAATTAGTAAACGAAGCATTAAATATAGCCACTTATATTAAATGGGATAAAGGGTTAGTTTTATCATATAGGCAAAAAGGCATAGTTTATTACAGGCAAGGAAACATTTTAAAGGCCACAGAAAACTTTTATAAAGCTTTAGAGGTTGTAAAAAATATTGAAGATAGCGAGCTTTTAGAGTCTAGTATATATAATAATTTAGCCAATATTTACTCAGATTCTGGAGATTTTGATAAGGCTTTAACAAACTATAAAAAGCTATTATCTATTTCAGAAAAATTAAAAGACAACACATCTCAAATTATAGCATTAACAAATATAGGAACGGTTTTAATAGAGCAAGAAGCATTTATTGATGAGGGTGTAACATATTTAGAAAACGCATTAACATTAGCAAAAAAAGAAGGAAACAAAAGGTTTGAAGTAAGTATTTTATTAAATATAGGATTGGCCTATAAACGAAAAAACAACTTTAAAAAAGCCATATTTTATTACCAAAATGCGCAAAAACTAGCAAAACAGATTAACGATGTTTATGTCGAGGCTGTAGCTTTTAATAATTTAAGTAATATTAGTATACTTCAGTATAATTATAACCAGGGCGAAATTTATACCAAAAGAGCTTTAGGATTAGCCAAAAAAATTGGAGCTATAGAGTGGGAGGCCAATGCCTGGCAAATTTTAACTAATATTTACGAGCACAGAAACCAAAATAAAAAAGCACTTAACGCATATAAAACACATATTAAACTTTTAGATAGTTTTAATGCTATGCAAAATAAAGAAGAACTAGCTAAGCTAGAAGCAAAGCATAAATATAACCTCGAAAAACAAGTGTTAAATGCAGAGCACGAAAAACAACAACTTATAGCTCAAGAAGAAATTAATAAACAAAAACTTATTAAAAATACAACGTTAATAATTGGTTTGGTTGTAATTATAGCTATAATTATTGGTGTAATATTATTTAGAAGAAAGCAATTAGCTATTGCTAAGTCTAAAGAAATAGAATTTAAAAACAAGGTAACAGATACCGAGTTAAAGGTTTTAAGAGCTCAAATGAATCCGCATTTTATTTTTAATTCACTTAATTCCATTAATAGTTATATTATAAAAAACGATACAGAGTCTGCTACAAATTATTTAACTAAATTTTCTAAATTAATTAGAAAAACATTAGAAACATCAACCGAAAAGGAAGTGCTTCTAAAACATGATATAGAACTTCTAGAAAACTATTTAGAAATAGAAAAAAAACGACTAAATAATAGCTTTACATATACCATAAAAGTAAATCAAGATATTGATGCTAATAATACTTTAATACCACCGTTAATTCTACAGCCATTTTTAGAAAACAGTATATGGCACGGTATCGCGCAAATGAAAAACGAAGGCCACATAAACATAGTGTTTAAAAAAGAGAATGATATGTTATTTTGTATTGTAGATGATAATGGTGTAGGAAGAAAAGAAGTTGTACAGGTTAGTAAAGAAAAAAAATCGTTAGGTATAAACTTAACAAAAAATAGAATAGATATTGTAAACGCACAAAGAAATACCAAAGGAAGCTTAAACATAATTGATAAAAACCAAGGTGTAACCGTTGAAGTTAAACTACCTTTAAAATTGGCTTTTTAATATGATAAAAACGATAATAATAGACGATGAGCAGCATTGTACCGATGTCGTATTAAAATTAGCATCAAATTATCCAGATGTGTTTAATATTATTGGCACTTTTAATACTGTTGAAGCCGGATTAGAAGGTACAGAAAAGCTAAAACCAGAATTAGTGTTTTTAGATGTTAAAATACATAACCAAACAGGGTTCGATTTTTTAAAACAAGTTAAAAACATAAACTTTAATGTTGTTTTTACAACAGCTTTTGAAACCTATGCTGTTGAAGCTTTTCGTTTTAGCGCTTTAGATTATTTGTTAAAACCTATTGATAAAGATGATTTTCATACTACGGTTTTAAAACTTAAAAATGTTGTTGAAACCTCCTTTTTAAAAAATAAAATTGATGTATTGCTTCATAACTTAAAGGTAGAAAAAGCTTTAAAAAGAATTAGCATCGCCACACCAGATGGTTATGTGTTTGTTGAGGTATCCGATATTTTATACTGTAATGCCGATGTAAATTATACGCATATCTATACTAAACAAGGAGATAAAATAACAACCTCTAAAACCTTAAAAACCTTTGAAAAATTACTTTTAAACAATCATTTTTTTAGGGTGCATAACTCTTACCTAGTTAATTTATTTTATGTGAAAAAATATACCAAAGGTAAGGGCGGGTATGTAACCATGAAAGACAATACTAATATTGATGTATCAATAAGACGTAAGGATGAGTTTATGAAAAAATTTATACGTTTGTCTTGATGCTATCTAGTATTAATAAAAAATGCGAACTATTTAAGTTCGCATTTTTTATTTTTATTAATTAATATATTAAATTAATACCAACCTCTAATGTTATAAACCGGTTGCTGGTTTAAACCATAAGCAACACCTATGTCTCTTGCAGCTTGAATACTAGATCTTTTAACATCTAATTCTTTAAGTTTATATTGCCAATCTCTATCTAATAATTCTTTGGCTTTAATACGCTCTGAGATATTTTGATAAAGTGCTTTTACCTCTCCAAAACAATCTGCTTGAGGTTCAATAGTTGCAAGAATTGCCCCAGCTTCGTTTGCGGCATTTAAATCTTGATTGGCTGCCCAAATACTACTTGCTTCGTTTAATTTGCGTTTACAACTAACATTTATTGCTTTAATATAAATAGTGTTAATTTTGTTTTTAAACTTATCAAAACAAGAGCTAACTTCTGGCACGCCAGCAATAGTGGCTAAAGCTTCTTCGTAGTTGTTTTGTGCGCTTAATCTATCCACTTTTTTTAGAACTAAATTGCAGTTATTATTGTAATACTCAATAACTCGTTTTTTGCCGTTTTTTACAAAATCTTGAAGTATAGGGCTTTTGGCTCTTATTTGTCTAATGGCAGCCATATACGCTTTATTCTCGTTAGTGCCAACACCTTTTGCGTTTATAGATTCGCTAGCAAAAACAGTACCCTCTATACCATCGCCAATATAAAATGTAACCTCAAGGTTTAAAGCAATTTTTGGTGGTGCACTTGCTACAATATCTTTACTTAATACCGTAATGTTTGGTGTAATAATAAAGCGTCCGTTGTAGTTGTTATTGGCAATACCTTTACTTGTTATTATTTGATTTAACTTATTTGATAACATTTTTTTAGCGCCTTGCGGAACATGCTCGATTTGATGCGGAACATAGGAACCTATAAATATACCATCGTAATTAATATCGTTTTGAGCCATTAGTGTTAATGAACTAAGAAACACTAAACTATAAATTATGTTTTTCATTTTTCTATATTTTTTTATTTACCACCTAAAATTATAGTAGCTCTACCTAGACCTTTCATAACTAATTTGTTAGGTATGTTGTAAGGTGCGCCTTTTAAGAATTTGCTAAGTCCGCTAGTATATCTTCTAGCATCAATAGCTCTGTTTTTATCGTTGTATAGCGGAATTCTAACTTGTTCAAATAAAGCCATACTTTCGGTCATATCTGTAGTACTAAATCTGCCTTTTACCGTGTTGTCGGCTAACCAGTCTTCAATAATATATCCTAATTCTTCATCGTCATCTCCGTATTCAGTTTCTAAATCGCCATCCCAATCATCCCATTTTTGAATACGTATTATAATTTCTCTTCCGTTTTCAAACATATCATCAAAATGAGCTTGAAGTCTTTCTGTAAATTTATCCATGTGAGCTAAAACGGCTTCGGATAATAAAACAGGTGTTTCTGCAGAAAACGATGGTGCTCCAGTACCAGCAGCAGTTGCTATTTGTTTGTCGGTATAAGCATCTAGTCCTTGAAGGTTAAAAGTTATAGATTTTTTTGGGCCAGTTTTATTTACAACCCATGTTAATTGCATGATAATATCTGCTTTTGCAACTTTTTTTAATGCATCAATTGGGTTTTCTGTAACTCCGCTTCCCGAGTTTTTTGAAGAACGCATATTGTCTTCTGCCGAGTTAGATTTTAAGGTTTTTATGGCAGATTCCATGTTTTTTAAAGGAAAACCTCTATCGGCCATCATGCCGTTTATTTGGCTAATTACTAAAAGCACATCGGTATCCTGCTGAAAGGCTTTTTGGTAATCTGGTATTTGTACCATGGTGCCTTGATCGTCAAAATTTAAAACATATCCGTTTTTTATACACCAAGCATCGCTTGGCACAACCATAAGTGTAGGTTTTTTAGCTTGACTAAAAGCTACTGTGGTTAATAAAATTAAGCAATATGCTAAGTGAAGTTTAATTTGTTTTTTCATAAGATTTGATTTTTTTAAGTTAAAAACCAGAAGTTAGGCCTCTAATAATGCCTTCTTCTTCTAATCGTTTTCTAAGCATATCTGTTTGTACATTAACAACGGCTCCAATTTTATATTCACGACGGCTTATTTTAAGTCGATCTCCAGGAGCTATATTGCCATCTGTAGCAGAAGACACATATCTTAGGTAGTCGCCTCCATCTGCAAAAAAAGCTTCAAAAAAAGCGGCATGATCAGAAGCATTTTTAGCTGTTTTTAATAATGGGCTGAAAGATGTGCACCCTTGTCCGCCTCCAGCAAAACCTTTAAAAATAATGCCGTGAACTGCGTTTTTCATGGCATGCGAAATAGCGTGCTTTGGGTTTTTAGAATAAGACCAAACTTTTACCAGTTTTGAGCCTAGTTTAGCAATGCCTTCGCATTCTATATCATAACGAAAAATTTCTGTGTCTCTGTTTGCTTTTTCATTTTTCCATTGGGCGTTTGCACCAAGGCTAATTACCATAAAGGCCATTAGAATGAGTAGTGTTTTGGTTTTTTGTATCATAGTAATTAAGGTTTTATATTAATTTATTTGTCTTATTAGCATACCAGCATAGTATTTGTTTTTAGAACCACTAAATGTAGTGTATTCTAGTTCGGATGTGTTTTCTTCATTGGCATTAAATCGATTATCCCAAATAAGGTCTTTTTCAACTTTTATAACTCCTAATCGCTTGTACTCTACAACTCCATTTTCATTTAATACCTGTTCTAGAACTTCATACTTATCTCCTTTTTCTAAACCTTCTTTTAGGCCTATTTTAGCCGATAAAGGGTCGGAGCTTAGTAATGGTGTTTTTGTTCTAAAAACTTCAAATTCGCGTTGTAGTTTTGCAATAACATTATCAACAGCTCTTACAGTAGCTACACTTATTAAATCGGCATTGCTTTTTTTAGTAAAAGAGGTGCTTTGTATATCTGCCCATGATGTTTCGGTTCCTACGTATTCAAATTTAAAAATATTTGTGTTATTAAAAGCATCAACTTTAGATTGATCTAATGCTGCATCGTCAGTCCAAAAATCATTATAAAATATGGCAGCAACTTCATCGGTCCATGCTAGTTTATATAAGTGGGCTTTAGTTTTTATAACATATCCTTTTCCAGCTACTTCTACACCAGCCGAGGTTAATGTTGCTGCATTTGCAATATCATCTTTTCCGGCTAACGCAGCAACATCTCCTATTGCGCTAAGAAGTCCTTTTGCTTTAGTGGCTACTTCTTCTTTATTGGTGTATTTAAAATCGTTTACTATAACAAATGTATTTTTTATTAAAGCTTCTCCGGCATCGGCTAGTAATGCAGAACCACGCTCGCTACTATTTGCAATTTTCACATCTAAATCTGAAGCGTTATAGTAACCACGTTCGGCAATTAAATCCATGTTAAAACCTCCAGTTTCACTTCGGTTAAACCATTTTGCAACCATTTCTTTAGCTATGCCATTAGTATTTAGGTAATTAAGAATAGCTAGGTGTTTGTGTGCTTCTTCATCTTGTTTTTTTTCAGACTTAATTTTAATTTTTGAAAGAAAGCCGCTCTTTTTTTTAGGTTTATCTTCTTCTTCTGAAGCAGGTATGTAGACAAATGTAGAATCTGTTTTAGGAATTAAACGATTCTTAACTATATGGTTGTTAAATTTATCTATTAAAGGAGCATTAATAAATATGTTTTGAATGGTATCAATATATTCTTGTTCAAGATCACTAATCATGAGTGTGTGTAGCGAACTTCGTTTGTATTTAATGTCTACAGCAGATTCTTGAGATAAAACGATTAAACAATTACAAATTAGGGTAGAAAAAAGCACGAGCTTCTTTAATGTTTTCATTTTAAAAGAGTGGTTTGGTTAATTAATAGCACTAAAAAATAAGTATTATAAATTTAATTATAAAATGTTTGCTATTAATAAACCTTAGGGGATATGAATTTAATTATGTTTAAATAAGTAGTAAGATAAAAAAGATAAAGTGCACGAATTCTCGTTGTGCTGTTTTGGTGTGTGTTTCTTGTAGTATTTTAGAATAAAAAAATGCGAACAAAAAAGTTCGCATTTTTAACACTAATATGTATTTATAATTACATGGCAACCAAATCGCCAGTAATATCTTTTGATGGTAAATTAGATTTGCCCATTAAATACAAATCTACTTGTCTTGCAGCTTCTCTTCCTTCAGATATGGCCCAAACAATTAATGATTGTCCGCGACGCATATCTCCAGCTGTAAATACATTAGGAATGTTTGTTTGGTACTTTCCGTATTCTGCTTTGTAGTTTGATCGGGCATCTTTTTCTATGCCTAATTTGTCTGCTAATGTGCTTTCTGGTCCGGTAAAACCTAAGGCTAATAATGCTAAGTCGCAAGGCCAAGTTTTTTCGGTGCCTTCAATTTCTATTAACTGCGGACGCTGACCAGGAACCATTTTCCACTCGACATTTACTGTTTTTAAAGCGGTTAGTTTTCCGTTTTCATCTTTTATAAACTCTTTGGTGTTTATTAGCCAGTTACGCTCCACACCTTCTTTATGAGAAGATGAGGTTTTTAGTTGTAATGGCCAAAATGGCCAAGGTGTTGTTGGCGAACGATGTCCTGGTGGTTTTGGCATAATTTCAAAATTTACAACCGATTTTGCACCTTGACGATTTGATGTTCCTATACAGTCTGATCCGGTATCTCCACCTCCAATTACAATTATATTTTTATCTGTAGCTAATACTTGGTTTTCTACTTTTTTGCCAAAAACAACTTTGGTTTGTTGTGTTAAGAAATCCATGGCTTGCACAACCCCATCGGCATTAATGCCAGGTGTTGGTAAGCTTCGTCTTTCTGTTGCGCCTCCACAAAGTACAACCGAGTCGAAGGCTTTTAATTGTTTAACATCATAATTTACACCAACATTTACATTGGTTTTAAATGTAATGCCTTCGGCTTCGAGAATAGCTAAACGACGGTCTATAATTTCTTTTTCCATCTTAAAGTTAGGAATACCGTAACGTAGTAATCCTCCAATTTCATCATCGCGTTCAAAAACGGTAACGGTGTGTCCAGCTCTATTTAGTTGTTGTGCAGCTGCTAATCCAGCAGGTCCAGAACCAACTATGGCAATGGTTTTGCCTGTTCTTGTTTTTGGTGGTTGTGGTTTTATCCAGCCTTCTTTAAAAGCACGCTCAACAATATTTTTTTCTATGTTTTCGATAGATACGGGGTCTTCAATAATGCCTAATACGCAAGATTGCTCGCAAGGTGCTGGGCATAAGCGTCCTGTAAACTCAGGAAAGTTGTTTGTTGAGTGTAAAATCCATGAGGCCTTTTGCCATTCGCCTTGGTGCACCATGTGGTTAAAATCAGGAATTAAGTTTCCTAGTGGACAGCCACTATGGCAAAACGGTATACCACAATCCATACAACGCGATCCTTGTTTGGTTATTTCTTTTTCAGAAAGAGGTACAGTAAATTCTTTATAATGTTTTACACGCTCTTCTACAGGCTTGTAATTTTCATCTTGTCTTTCAAATTCTTTAAATCCAGTTACTTTTCCCATGACACTATGCTGTTGTTAATTCTTCTACCATTGGTTCTTCTGTTTCTAAACGTTTTAATGCACGTTTGTACTCTATTGGCATTACTTTCACAAAATTGCCAAGGCTTGTATCCCAGTTTTCTAATAGTTTTTTACCAAGACTACTGTTTGTGTAAAGTGTATGTTTTTCAATAGATTGTTTTAAGTTATTTGCATCTTCATTTGTAATGTCTTCAAACTCTATAGTTTCTGTATTACATAATCCGTTTACAAATTTATTTTCAGGGTCGTATACGTAAGCAATACCGCCACTCATACCTGCGGCAAAGTTTCTACCTGTTTTTCCTAGAACGATTACTTTTCCACCAGTCATATATTCGCAACAATGATCTCCTACACCTTCTACTACGGCGGTAGCACCAGAGTTTCTTACGGCAAAACGCTCTCCGGCAATACCGTTTATATATGCTTCACCTTCAACAGCACCGAATAAACAAACGTTACCAACAATAATATTGTTCTCTGCTATAAAATCTGCATTAGTTGGTTTTTTTACAATGAGTTTAGCTCCAGATAAACCTTTACCTAAATAATCGTTTGTATTACCTTCTAGAGTAAATGTTAAACCATGTGCTCCAAAAGCACCAAAGCTTTGCCCTGCAGAGCCAGTAAAGTTAATGTTTAAGGTGTCTTCGGGTAAACCTAGATGCCCATAAATTTTTGAAATTTCGTTACTAACTATGGCTCCAACGGTGCGATCAATGTTTTTTATTGGGTATGTTAGAGTCATTTTTTCTTTACGGTATAACGCTCTGTGCGAGTCTTTTAATATTGTAAAGTCTAGAACCTTTTCTAGGTTATGATCTTGTTTCTCTGTGTTTCTTACAGTAAGTTGTTTGTATTCTGTTGGTCTGTGTAATATGCTTGATAAATCTAAACCTTTAGCTTTGTAGTGTTTTATTGCTTTATTAGCATTTATTTTATGCGTTTGGCCAACCATTTCGGCTAAAGTTCTAAATCCTAATTGAGCCATGATACCTCTAAGTTCTTCTGCAATATAATAGAAGAAATTAATAACATGTTCTGGTGTGCCTTTAAAGTTTTTACGCAGCTCTTTATCTTGAGTTGCAATACCTACTGGGCAGGTGTTTAAATGACATTTACGCATCATAATACAACCAGAAGCTACTAAGGGTGCTGTTGCAAAGCCAAACTCTTCGGCTCCTAATAAAGCGGCTATAGCTACATCGCGTCCTGTTTTTAATTGCCCGTCGCATTCTACAACGATTCGGCTTCTTAAATTATTTAAAACTAGGGTTTGTTGGGCTTCGGCTAAACCAAGTTCCCATGGTAAACCTGCGTGTTTTAATGAGGTTAAAGGCGATGCTCCTGTGCCGCCATCATAACCAGCAATTAATACAACATCGGCTTTTGCTTTTGCAACACCAGCGGCGATGGTTCCTACACCTACTTCTGATACTAGTTTTACATTAATTCTAGCATCGCGATTTGCGTTTTTTAAATCGTAAATTAATTGAGCTAAATCTTCAATAGAATAAATATCGTGATGCGGAGGTGGCGAAATTAACCCAACAAATGGTGTCGAGTTTCTTGCAGCTGCAATCCAAGGTAATACCTTTTCTCCGGGTAATTGTCCGCCTTCACCAGGTTTAGCACCTTGCGCCATTTTTATTTGAATTTCTTTAGCGCTAGTTAAATAATGCGATGTTACACCAAAACGCCCAGATGCTACTTGTTTTATAGCAGAGTTTCTGCTATCTCCATTAATATCTTTTTGGAAACGTTTTCTGTCTTCTCCTCCTTCTCCAGAATTAGATTTTCCTCCAATTCTATTCATAGCTATGGCTAAATTCTCATGCGCTTCGCGAGAAATGGATCCATAGGACATGGCTCCGGTTTTAAATTTTTTAACTATTTCTGTCCAAGGTTCTACTTCATCTAAAGGAATAGGATCTAGGTTGTCAAATTCAAATAATCCGCGAATGGTCATTAAGTTTTCAGATTGCTCGTTTATGGCTTTTGCGTAAACGTCGTAACTTTTCTGGTCGCTTAATCTAACTGCTTGTTGTAATTTTGCTACGGTTGTAGGGTTAAATAGGTGGCGTTCTCCATTACGTCTCCATCTGTAATCGCCACCAATATTGAGTCCTAAATTTTTATCGATAGAGTTATCTGGATAGGCTTGTTTGTAGCGTTGGTCAATTTCTTTTTCAATTTCGTATAAACCAATACCTTCTATTCTTGAGGCGGTATAAGGGAAGTATTTTTCGACAAATTGAGAGTTGAAACCAACAATTTCGAAAATTTGAGAACCTCTGTATGAGTGTAATGTAGAGATTCCAATTTTATTCATCACTTTTAAAATACCTTTACCTATAGCTTTATTGAAATTATCAACGGCTTTTTGTTCGTCCATACCAGTAATGAAGCCATCTTTAACTTGCATTCTAATAATTTCGTTAACCATATATGGGTTAATAGCACTTGCGCCGTAACCAAATAGGGTTGCAAAATGATGAGGCTCGCGAGGTTCGGCAGATTCAATAATAATATCGAAATAAGAACGCTTACGCAAACGGTTTAATTGGTGGTTTACATATGAACAAGCTAATAAAGCTGGTATTGGGGCTAACTCTTGGTTTACGCCTCTATCAGAAAGAATAATAATATTTGTTTTTCTTTCTAATGCTTTTTCAATTTGAATAATAATGTTGTCTAGAGCATTTTCTAAACCATTCATACCTTGTACTTTTGGGTATAACATTTGAATAGTTTCGGTTTTAAAACCTTCAATTTGAATGGTTCTAATTTTTTCTAGATCGGCATTTGAAATAACAGGGTTTTGTATTCTTAGCTTTCTGCATTGTCTTTCAGTAATGCTAAAAATATTTCTGTCTTTTCCTAAATTTAAGCTTATATCTGTTACAATTTCTTCGCGAATACCATCTAACGGTGGGTTTGTAACTTGGGCGAATAATTGTTTAAAATAGTTTGATATTAGTTGAGGCCTGTCTGATAAAACTGCTAATGGTGTGTCTATTCCCATAGAACCTAGAGCTTCTTTACCAGCAATGGCCATTGGTGTTATAACCTCTTGAATGTCTTCAAAGGTATAATTGAATAAACGTTGTCGTGTTTTAATATCAATAGTTTCTATTGGACAAGTTTCGTTTGTGTATGGTACGTTTTTTAAGTGTAAACGTGTTTTGTCTAACCAAGTTTTATATGGTCTTTCTGAGACTATTTTGCTTTTTATTTCCTCGTCACCTATTATGCGTCCTTCATTCATATCTACCAAGAACATTTTTCCTGGTTCTAATCTTCCGTGTTCTTTTACATCTTCAGGTGCAACATCTACAACACCAATTTCTGACGACATGATTAGTTTTCCGCTTTTGGTAACTGTATATCTAGATGGTCTTAAGCCATTTCTATCAAGTAAGGCACCTATATAATCGCCATCTGTAAATGGTACAGAAGCAGGGCCATCCCAAGGCTCCATGATGCAGGCATTATATTCGTAAAAAGCTTTACGCTCTTCAGACATGGTTGCGTGTTTTTCCCAAGCTTCAGGAATCATCATCATCATAATTTCTGGTAACGATCTGCCTGTGTGAGTTAATAATTCTACGACCATATCCATTGATGCAGAATCTGATTTTCCGGGTAGTATTATTGGGAATAATTTATCTATTTGCGGGCCAAAAACATCACTTTTCATGATTTCTTCACGAACACGCATTCTGCTAACATTTCCACGAAGCGTATTTATTTCACCATTTTGGCACATGTGACGGAACGGTTGCGCTAGCTCCCAAGTAGGCATAGTGTTTGTGGAGAAACGTTGGTGAACTAAAGCTAAACGCGTTACAAGGTCTATCTGTTGTAAATCGGTATAATATGGCCCAATATCTTCAGGCATAATTATACCTTTATATATTAAGGTAGTTGTAGATAAACTTGGTACGTAAAAATAATTGCTTTCAGATATTTTAGAGTTTCTTATAGCGTGTTCTGTTATTTTTCTCGCAGCATATAATTTTGCTTTAAAAGTAGCTTCGTCTATAGCTTCTGTTTTACCTATAAAAAGTTGTTCTATATTAGGTTCGGAAGCAAGTGCTATTTGCCCTAGCTGAGAAGAGTCTACAGGAACTTTTCGCCATCCTAAAATAGTAAGCCCTTGCGCTTTTACTTCGTTTTCAAAAGTGGTTTTACAAAAGTTGTATTGGTTGGTAACTTTAGGTAAAAATACCATACCAACAGCGTACTCGCGTTGTTCTGGAATTTCAAAATCGCAAACGCGTTTAAAATAGTCATGAGGGATATCAATTAATAACCCGGCACCATCACCAGTTTTTCCATCTGCACTTACACCACCGCGGTGTTCCAATTTAACAAGAATTTCTAAGGCGTCATGAATAATTTGATTTGTCTTCTCTCCTTTAAGATTACAAATAAAACCAGCGCCACAGTTTTCGTGTTCAAATTCTGGTAAATAAAGTCCTTGTTTCTTAATCATAATCAACAATAAATTAGTTAAAAACTTGAGTTGAAAAGCTAAGATACATTCTAAGGTTGTGAATTACAATAGGCGCTTTTCATTATTTCGATTTTAGAAGTCAATGGGTTATAAAAATAATTATATATCAATATTACCTCTTTTTTTTAATAAATAATCAAACCAAAAATCTATTAATATATATGTATATCTGAATTTATGTTAATAAAATTTTTAATAAATGAAATTAATAGCATTGAAATTCGATAAATATTGCTAATAATTCAATCTCCGAGGTTGTTAAAAAACCAAAAAATCTATTTTTTAAAGTAATACCCTTAAAAAAATAGGGTTCAAAATTAAATATTAATAAAAATTAACTAAACACCCCTATTTTTTATGGGGGTTAAAAGTTTTTAATATAGTTTAGCGTCGTTCTTAAGGAAGTTTAGGTCTAAAAAAACACTCAAACAAATAACTAATCAAAATTTAGATCTAATAAATTAAATAACTTAAAAATATAACAATGATGAAAAAAATTATTACACTTTCAATGCTTTTTGTAGCAACAGCAATATTTGCTCAAGAAGAAGGTAAAAAAGTATCTATAAGCGGTAGCGTTGATGCTTACTATCAAACAAACTTAACATCTTCAGATGCGTTAAACGATTCATTTGGAACATCGTTTGCCGATGAAACAGGATTTGCTTTAGGTATGGCTAATATTATTGCTGCATACGAAGGTGAGAAAACTGGAGTAGTTGCCGATGTTGTTTTTGGACCAAGAGGTGATGCGGCAGTTGGAGGTTATAACTTAAATCAATTATATGCTTACTGGAATGTTTCTGAAGGAACAACATTAACCATGGGGCGTTTTAATACGTTTTTAGGTTACGAGGTTATTTCTCCAACAGGTAACTTTAACTATAGCACATCTTATTTGTTTTCAAGTGGGCCATTTTCTCATGTAGGGTTAAAAGCAGATTTTACTTTAGGAGACGATTTTAGTTTAATGCTAGCATTTATGAACCCAACCGATGTTAATAATAATATGACAGGTGGTTATGCTTTAGGTGCTCAGTTAGGTTATGCGGGTCAGTTTTTAAACCTTTATTATGATGATGATGAGGTGTTAGGTTTTGAAATTGACTATACAGGAGGTTTTGATTTGTCTGACGATTTCTTCTTAGGTATAAACGGTGCATACCAAACAAGTAATGATGCTGGGTTTTATGGTGTAGCATTATATCCACAATTAGCAACTTCTGATGCTTTTTCTTTAGGATTAAGAGGCGAGATGTTTGGATTTCATGCAAAAGATGTTGACGATTTACCAAGTGTATTAGCTTTAACCTTAACAGGTAGCTATAGTTTAGAAAACTTAACTATTAAGCCAGAAATTAGATTAGACTCTTGGAATAATGATTTTGAGCCATTTTTAAGCGATGATGGTATTCAAGAAGAATCAAGTTTGGCAGCCTTTACTTTAGCTGCAATCTACGCTTTCTAAAAGTGTAAAAAGTAAGTAAAAAAAAAGAGAATAAGGTAAGTTCTCTTAGTAAGAACTTACCTTATTTAAATTAACTAACCCTAAAAATTATTTATTATGTCTATATTAAACATGCCCCTTATATTACAAGATACAGCTGCTGTTGAAGGCGACATGGGAATGATGTGGATGCTACTTTCTGGTATCCTAGTGTTTTTCATGCAAGCAGGTTTCTTTTTAGTTGAGTCTGGAATGACAGATTCTAAAAATGCTGTAAACATAGCCATGAAGAATTTCCTAGATATAGCCGTAGGTTCTTTAGCCTTCTGGTTTATAGGATACTCTTTAATGTATGGCGCAGATATGGGCGGAGGTTTCTTCCATTGGGGAGGATTTACTTTTTCTCAAGGCGCAGCAGATTTATTTTTCCAAACAGTATTTGCCGCAACAGCTGCAACTATTGTTTCTGGAGCTATTGCAGGTAGAACTAAATATACAACATACGCTATATTCAGTATTATATTAACAGCCTTTATTTATCCAATTGCTGGAGGTTGGGAATGGAATGGTGGTTGGTTAAATAATACCGATAGCATAATGCCAGCCGAATTTATCGATTTTGCAGGATCGTCAATAGTTCATTCAGTTGGTGGATGGGCTGCTCTTGTTGCTGCTTGGATGGTTGGTCCAAGAATTGGAAAATATCTTAACGGAAAAGCTGTAGAATTACACGGGCATAACCAAATGTATGCAACGTTAGGTGTATTTATTCTATGGTTAGGATGGTTTGGTTTTAATGGTGGTTCTCAATTAGCTTGGGGTGGAGATGACGCTACAGCCGCTTCGCAAGTTGTATTGGTTACAAACTTGGCTGCTGCTGCAGGTACTTTAGGAGCTTTGTTATTAACTTGGCTTAAAGACGGGAAACCAAATTTAAGTATGACACTAAATGGAGCCTTAGCTGGTCTTGTTAGTATTACCGCAGGTTGTGGTAACATGACAGAAGGCGGCGCAGTTTTAGCTGGATTAATTGGAGGTATTCTTGTGGTTTTTTCAATTCAGTTCATAGAAAGAAAATTAAAAATCGATGATGCAGTTGGCGCAATATCTGTGCATGGTGTTGTTGGCGCTTGGGGAACTTTAGTAATAGGTCTTTGGGGTGTTGATGGCGATGCAGGTATAGGTATTTTTAATGGCGGTGGTGCAGCTCAATTAGGAGCTCAAGCTATTGGAGTAATAGCTTATGCTGCTTGGGCAATAGGATTATCGTTCCTTTTCTTGGGTATTATGAAAAAAACCATTGGTTTAAGAGTTACAGAGGCCGAAGAAATTGCAGGTCTAGATTGGACAGAGCATGGCTCAATAGCATATCCAGGTAAAAGACAAAGAGAAGTTGAAGAGTAGTTTTATACAATTAAATCTTTATTTAAAAGATGCCTTTGTAAAATAAGGCGTCTTTTAAATTTTTAATATAGACTTAAAATAATAGTGTTTTAAGATTTTATAATCAAAAAAATAAAATTCCTATTTTACAAACTAAACAATTATAAGATAAATGAATTATGAAAAAAATTGAAGCAATTATTAGAAAATCAAAATACCGCGTAGTTAAAGAAGCTTTACATGAAGTTGGTGTAAACTTTTTTTCTTATTGGGATGTAACTGGTTTAGGTAACGAAAAAGAAGGTCATGTATACAGAGGTGTATCATATAGCACAAGCGATATTCAACGTAGGCATTTGTCTATTGTTGTTAATGACGATTTTGAAGAAATAACAATAAAAACGCTTCTTAAAGCGGCTAGTACAGGCGAAGTTGGAGACGGGAAAATCTTTGTTTCAGACATAAACGAGTGTTATAGAATACGAACAGGAGAAAAAGGTTCAGACACTTTAAAATAAAAAATTACTAAAAAATATATAATGGAAGGATTACTAACAACTAATAATGTATGGATGATGATCTGTACTGCACTCGTTTTCTTTATGCATACAGGTTTTGCATTTTTAGAAATTGGGTTAACTAGACAAAAAAACACAATAAACATATTATTTAAAAACATTTTTATTATTACGGTAGGACTATTGCTATATTACATAGTAGGATTTAACTTAATGTATCCTGGTTTTGCCGAAGATGCTTCGGGTATTTTAGGTTTTGCAGGTTTTGGTTTTGATGCACCTTTAACAGCCGAAGGCACCTTAGATTTAACATATAACGAAGGGTATACCTATTGGACCGATTTCTTATTTCAAGGTATGTTTGCTGCAACCGCAGCTACCATAGTATCTGGAGCTGTTGCTGAACGTATGAAAATTGGACCATTTATGATTTTTACAATTGTTTATGTTGGTTTAATATACCCAATTGCTGGATCATGGAAATGGGGTGGCGGATTTTTAGATGAATTAGGGTTTTATGATTTTGCTGGATCTACTTTAGTACATTCCGTTGGTGGATGGGCAGCTTTAGTAGCTGTTTGGTTATTAGGATCTAGAATTGGTAAGTTCGATAAAAATGGAAAGCCACAAGCCATACCAGGACATAATATCCCGTTAGCTACAGCTGGAGTATTAATTTTATGGTTAGGCTGGTTTGGTTTTAACGGTGGTTCTGTGCTTTCTGCAGATCCAGAATTAACATCATTAACATTAGTAACAACATGTTTAGCAGCAGCAGCTGGTGGTGTAATTGCTGCATTGGTATCGTTTATAAAATATAAAAATTTAGATTTAACTATGTTTTTAAATGGTGTTTTAGGCGGATTAGTAGGTATTACCGCGGGAGCAGATGTTATGACTCCAGAAAGTGCTATATTAATAGGAGCCATAGCTGGCGCACTTATTGTTTTTGCAGTTAGTTTTATAGATGCCATTAGGTTAGACGATCCTGTTGGAGCTATTGCTGTGCACTTAGTATGTGGAGTATGGGGAACTTTAGCAGTTGGGATTTTCTCAACAAATCCAGAACATACATTTTTAGCACAATTAACCGGAGTAGCTTGTTATGCATTAATATGTATAGTATCCTCTTTCTTAATATTCTTTATATTAAAGAAAACAGTAGGTATTAGAGTTTCAGAAAAAGAAGAACTTGAAGGTTTAGATGCGCATGAGCATGGTATGGATGCTTATCCAGATTTTAGATTAAATGAGCATTAATCAATAAAAATATAGTTTAGTTTGATAAAAGGATGTCTTGCATTATGTAAGGCGTCCTTTTTTTTATTTGGGCGTTACCACAAGGGTCGGGCTTTACACTATATCTTTTTTTGCCATTTATGGCAGCAAAAAAAGGATACCGCTGCAATCCCTAACGCAGAAGTGTTTACCTATATAGTTGTAAAATTGCAGGTTTTTCTTGTTTTTGCAAAAGCTCTGTTTAATTTATTTATATCAAATTTATTTGGCTAAGGTGGTGGCATAATATTTAACATGTTATAACTTTTAAAGTATATTATATTTAAAAAATTAATTTCACTATATCTAATAGATTATAATCCATAAATAAAAAGCCTTCGTAATAATTACAAAGGCCTTTTTGTTTAAATAAGGTTTTAAATAAATTTATGCCGAGTTTCTACTCGCATTAATATTACCAAATAAAGAACGAGTAACTATTTTCTCGTAAATTATTTTATCAGGATCATCGGCAGCAACACCTTGCCTTTCTAAATCTTGAAGCTTTTTAAGAGCAAACTGTTGTATAGTAAGCAATGGCAACACAATAGATTCTCTAACTTGTATTGAGGCTCTACCAGAAGGTTCGTTTTCCATTAGTTCTTTATAGCCTGTAAGTTTTAAAAGTAGTCTTTTTGTAGTTAAATACTCTTCATGAATAATGTTCCAAAAACCACCAAACTCTTCGTCTTTAGACATGTATTTTGTTAAATCGAAGAACGATTTAGTTAAAGACATCATACTGTTTTCTAATAAAGTTCTAAAAAACTTAGAGTTGTTGTATAAAGCTTCAACTTTATCAAACTCACCATTATCTTCATATTTTTTAAGAGCGGTACCAACACCATAAAAACCAGGAACGTTTTGTTTTAACTGGCTCCAAGACCCAACAAAAGGAATGGCTCTTAAATCTGAAAATACTAATTTGTTTGATGTGCCTCGTTTTGATGGTCTGCTTCCAATATTTGTTTTGGCATAAAACTTTAAAGTACTCATGCGTTCCAGATATGGTATAAACATGTCGTGACTTTTAAAGTCTTTATAAGTTTGGTAGCTAGTTTCGGCTAAATCTGTCATTACAGTTCTATCTGTATCAGACATTTTATTTTTTTCGCCATCAATCCTGTTCTTTATACCAGAACTTATAAGTTGTTCTAGGTTAAACTGTGCAGAATCTAAGGTTCCAAAATTAGAACTTATAGTTTGCCCTTGGATGGTTAATTGTACTTCTTTGTCTTCAATTGTTGGACCTAAAGATGAGTAGAATTGGTGTGTTTTCCCTCCGCCTCGCGCTGGTGGCCCTCCACGACCATCAAAAAATATGGCCGTAATATCATATTTTCTAGACATTTCTGTAAGCAGCTCTTTGGCTTTGTAAATACCCCAGTTGGCCATTAGATAGCCGCCATCTTTTGTGCCGTCTGAAAAACCAAGCATAATATGTTGCTTGCTTCCTCGAGCTCTAAGGTGTGCCATGTATTCTGGGTTGGTATAAAGTTGTTCCATAACTCCAGGAGCATTTTCTAAATCTGGTATGGTTTCAAAAAGAGGTGCTACATCTACGGTTAATTCATCTTTAAAAGCAACCATTCTTAACATAGCAAATAGTTGCATAACGTTAAGTGCGGTTTGGTTGTTACTTATTATGTATCTGTTAGCTCCACGCTCTCCATTACTTTTTTGTATGTCTTTAATTATAGCAATGGTTTTTAGTGTGTTTCTAACCATTTCATCTTCAAAGGCATCTAAATCTGGAATATCATCAGTAGCTTTAGCTAATATTTTTATTTGTTCACTTTCAGATAATTCATGATAATTGTTTGGGAAAGAAGATTTTCCTGTAGCCATTAAACTATCAATAACAGTTGTAAAAACGCTATGATGTATTCTACTATCTTGTCTTATATCTAAAGAGGCAAAGCTGTAGCCAAATAAGTGAACCCTGTTTATTAGGCTGTTAAGATCGCTAACGTATAAGGATTGGTGTTCGTGTACTATAACATCTCTTATGCTAAGGAGTTCTTTAATAAATTCTCGAGAAGACATAACGTCTTCATTTTCGCGATTTTGGTTTGTACTATAGTTATAAAACATGGTTTCTAAGCGTATAATGCGCTCTTCAACCCCTCTAAAAGTTAGCTTTTTTCTTAAATCTCGTAAATCTTCATAATATTTTTTATGAATTGATTGTTTTAATTTTTTTGCAACTTTTAAAGTGGTATCTGGCTTTACAAAAGGGTTTCCGTCGCGATCACCACCAGGCCAAAATCCTATGTTTGTTACTTCGTTGTGTTTTTTACCATCGTCATAAATACTAGTTTGGATGTAGTTGTAAATAGACCCAAAGGTTTTATAAAAAACGTTTTCTAGATACCATATTAAACTTTTAGCCTCATCATAAGGTGTTGGTTTTTGGTGTTTAAAGAAGGGAGTTTTTCCTAATTGTCCAAATAAGTTATTTATTTCAGATAGGTTGTTTTCTTTTATGGCTTTAGTTAGGTTGGTTATAATACCTAATACCGAGCCAGGGTAAAATTGTGTTGGGTGTGCTGTTAAAACAATACGTACTTTAAATTCGTCTAAATATTTTTTTAAAGCTTCTAGGTTGCCTTCAGAGGTTGCAGTTCCTTTTAAATTTCTAAGTGTTCCTACGCCTTCCATGTTATTTACAACAGGAAAGGCTGCATCTTCAATAGCATCAAATAATACCACTTGACGCTCTATATATTGAATAAACCTAAATAGTAAGTTTATTTGGCTTTCTTTATTTCTTCGAGCTTGGTATTTTTTAAAAAATGTTTCAACAATAGTTGTTGGGTCATCCCCTTTTTTAAATCCTTTTTCGCAGGTTTCATGAAATAAAGGAAGGAGTACTCCTGTTTTTGTTACAGCATCAAAAGGTAAAGTCATGAATATACTATTGTATATCTGATACTTTGATAAAACATTTTGATTGAATCTTGTTAATTTTGGCTCTACGGACATATATCTTTCTGTTGAAAATTAACCATAAAAATAGTGAAGCAAACACTAAAGAGCGCATAGTTAAAAAAGATTTATTGATATTTTTACATAGTTGAATTTAGATTATGAATAATTAAAAAAAAAAGATAATTAATAGTAATCTTTACAATTTGTTTTAGCATAAAAATATTAGGTTTGAATATAAAAAGGGCAAAATTTATGTTTTGCCCTTTAAAAAAATAACGTAGTTTGTTATTTTCCTAACATTAATAATTCATTACAAACAATTTCTGTTATATAGCGTTTATTGCCATCTTTATCATCATAACTTCTAGATGTTAGCTTGCCTTCAATAGCAATTTCTTTACCTTTTGTTACATATTTTTCTATTATTTGAGCTGTTTTGCCCCAAGCCACAATATTGTGCCATTGTGTGTCTGTTATTTTTTCACCTTTATTATTGGTGTAGCTTTCGTTTGTTGCAATATTGAATTTTGCTAAAGTTTTTCCCGATTCTAGATTGATTATTTCAGGATCGTTGCCTAAGTTACCAATCAACTGTACTTTGTTTCTAAGTGTGCTCATAATTTTAAATTTTTTTCGTTAAACAGTTAATACTATCGAGTTTCTATGTTTCGACACCGCAAAGGTGTAATACTTTTATTATTTTAATCGGTTAGTAAACGTTTGTGTTCGTTTGTAAACAATTGTAGTCGTTTAAATCGCTTTATATATTATATTTTATGGGAACTACATACAAGTTTACACCAAAAAGAAAAGTTTTATGTCGCACGAAGAAGATGTGCTTTTTTTAAGGAAAGTATTTAACCCCACAATATCAGAATATTTGTGTGCATCTTGCTAGAACGGTTAATTCCGCCAGAGTTAAATCTTTAATGTAAATGAACATACTACACTTGTTAATGTACGCCCCTTGCTTTCATGACGTTATCCCCTTAACTAAACAGCCGATACTGAGTGTATTTATTTTTTATTTTTATCGTCTTTACGTTTCTTTATGCTCTTTAAACTTAAAGCAGAAGTTCGTTCTTCTTTTGGGTCGTAATTTAATCCTTGTTTTAGTTTTTCGTTGAAATCTGACAATGGTTTATCTTCAATTATTTCAGCATCCTCAATTTCAAAAGTTTCAAATCTCGACTTAGGCAATGATCCAGTCATTTTAACTTGAAGCATTGTTTTATCAAAATCTGATACGTAATTTTTATCTTGTTCAATTCTAAAAACCTGATACTCTCTTTTAGCGATACTGTCAGCAAAAGCTTTTTTCACCTTTCCTGCATCGGTTAAAGACTTATACTTATTAAATGATAAAAACTCATCAAGTGTTTTTACCCACTCTTTCATAGTAAGAGTTATTTCTCTAGCAACTAAGTTTTCTGCGTAATCTAAAAACATGGTAACAACTCTTTGTAATTCGCTTAATTCTTTTTTATCTAGGTAATTCTTTGAAACAGTTATATCGGTAGAGTAAATTTTACCTCCAGTTTTTTGATTACTCCAACTCATTAAGCCCATGTCTTTTTTACTAGAATCTACTCTATCATTTATAAGTTCAGCCGCAGTCATGCCAGTAACAGCATATAAAAGTTTGTTTTGCACAATTTTATAAAACTTCCTAGTTGCAGGTGCATCTTTATCGTAATCTATACTAGCGTCTTTATATAGATCTGTGATTTTTTGATAAAATCTTCTTTCAGATGTTCGTATTTCACGGATTCTAGCTAGTAATTCGTCGAAATAGTCTTTACCAAACATTACTTTTGCTTGCTTTAATCTATCATCATCCAATACAAAGCCTTTAACCATGTACTCTTTTAAAATAGATGTAGCCCAAATTCTGAATTGAGTAGCTTCATAAGAACGAACTCTATAACCTAAGGATATTATGACATCTAAATTATATACAGAAGTCTTGTAATCCTTACCATCAGGACCAGTTGTCAACCAATGGTTGACAACTGAATCTTCAATCAGTTCGCCTTCATCAAAAATCTTTTTTAAATGCTTGCTTACATTTTGTTTTGTAGTATTGAAAATAATAGCCATCCCTTTTTGAGTTGCCCATATAGTATCATCTTTCAATGCTACTCTAACTACTACTTGACCCGTTTCGGGTGATCTGTAAAAAAGAAAATCTTTTTTATCTAACTTATCCATTGATTAATTCTTTATAAGTTATTCTATTCTCTATATTATTCAAAAGTAAATTAAATCTATCACTTTCAGTACTTTTTCTAGTGTTGTATCTAAATACAAATTCATCAACGTACATTTGTAAATGTTTTTTAGATGTGAAATGATATATTCCATAAATACCACGTTTTAACAATGCCCAGAAACTCTCTATTGAGTTTGTAGATACACGACCTCTCACATATTCACTTCTACTATGTTTAACTGCTTTATGGTCGTAAACACGCTCTAATTTACTATAAGAAGTTAGTTCATCTGAATACACAGTAGAGCCAAAAGAAATGTTATTTACTAAAGGCGGTAATAATGACATTTCAGAAGCATTTTCAACGTGCATTGCTCTTACATCACCACCTCTTTGAATCATTCCTAAAACCGCTGATTTTTTATATTTTTCTTTTGTCTCTTCCGACTTATCGGCTCTTATTTTCATACTTCTATTTTTAGCCTTACCGCCTACATAAGTTTCGTCAATTTCAACTTCACCTTGTAACTTTTCTTTGTTATCATCATTTAAACCAAAACAGTTTCTAATTCTTTGCAACATAAACCACGCTGATTTTTGAGTAATACCTAAATCACGACCTAATTGTAAAGATGAAATTCCTTTTTTATGAGAAGTAACCAACCAAATTGCAAGAAACCATTTTTGTAAATCAATTTTAGTGTTATCAAATATCGTATTCGTTTTTACATTGAAGTATTTTCCTGTATTTTTACATTTGTACTTATTGCCTTTACAATTATATACTTTAGAAGTAGTATCAAACGGACTTACAACGTTACCATTCCAACGTAATAACTCTAAATGCTCTATGCAATCTTGTTGAGTTGGAAAGGCCTGAATTAAGTCTAAAACTGATTTTACTTCTTTGTTAAACATGGTCTTATTGTTTGCTTAATCAAAGATAATACTTTAATTACACTAAACCTAATATTTTAGTGTAATTAAGTTCTAAATCAATATTCCTCATTGTTAAAAACTTGTTGATAAGGTTAAAGATTACTTAGTAATCCTAATGCATACTTTAATTATCTTTACCTTACTTAAAACTGTTAACTAAAAAACAAATAATTATGGCGAAATCTATTACCGAAAAAAAGACAATTACTTTGCGTTCAGAAATAGTCGAAAGACTAGAGCGTTTAGCTGTAGAAGAGAACCGTAACTTTTCCAATATGTTGGAAACAGTAGCTATAAATTACCTAAAAGAAAATGATAACTATGCGTTATAAAAAACAACAAAGCCTCCCATTTGGAAGGCTTTGTTTTAATAAGTATTGACACCGTAACTCTAGGGTCAGAGAACAGTTCTTGCAAGTCTGTGTTTTGGGTTCGACTCCCAGCGGTGTCTCAACAAAGGAATGGAATCAAATTTCATTCCTTTTTATGTTTTGTTTACACAAATTAAAGAAAAATTTTAATAAAACAATCCTAACAACTGTTAAATTCGATGAATTTTCCACAATTTTTACGATTATTTTAACCAAAAAGCGCAATTCTTAAATAATTCTCTAATAAACTTCACGAATAACACTATTTTATTTCTAAATACTCACAATTCAGTTTTATTTAATAATCTACTTTTCTACTCTTAAACTCAATCTTAAGTTTTCACTCTTTTTCACTCCGACTACAAATGACTACATCTTTTTAAGTCCTTTGTTGATAAGTGTAAACAGGTATATAGTTCCCTATTTTATAAGTAAACATATTAAAATAAAAATGTATATATTTATAGTAAATTAATAACATGGCAAGGGTTTGTTTAGAGTGTAGTGAAAAATTAGTAGGCAGAAGCGATAAAAAATTCTGTAGCGATTATTGCAGAAATGCTTATAATAATACGATTAATAAAGATTCTAAAAACTTAATTAGAAATATAAATAATCGCCTTAGAAAAAACTGGAGAATATTAGAAACCTTAAACCCTAAACAAAAAACGAAGACTACAAGAACTAAACTCATTCAAAACGGTTTCGATTTTAATTATTTTACAAGTATATATACTACAAAGGCAGGAACTGTTTATTATTTTGTTTATGATCAAGGCTACCTGCCTCTAGATGGCGATTATTATGCACTTGTTAAGCGAGAGTAGTTTTTTTTGTAACTTTTAGGTTTGCTTTTATACCTATTAAATATAATCTAATTAATTGTTTTTATTTTATAAAATGAGTACACCCATTATTATTGTTGTTGCTATAAGTTGTTTTGTTTTATTAGCGTATTTAATTTACTACTATAGCCCTAAAACAATTATTTTAAGACGATTAAAAAACTTACCGTCGCAACGTGTTGGGAGTTTAAAAACGAAAACCTATTCTAAAATAGAAGGTAAAGCTTTAAATATAAAAACACCTTTAGTGGCACCATTAAGTAAGCGAGAGTGTGTGTTTTATAAAATGCAAATACAGAAAAAAGTTAGCTCTGGTAAAAACTCGCATTGGAAAACTATTGTGCAAGAAGAGCAAATTCAAGATTTTTTTATAGAACAAACTGGAGAGCTTGTTGTGGTGTTGCCAACAAATGCGCCTAAAAATTATTATGCCTATTTGGTAACCGATAAGAAAACAAGCTCAGGGCTGTTTAAAGCGCTAACTCCAGAATTTGAAACCTTATTAAAATCTTACCATATAAAAACAGATAATTTATTAGGTTTTAATAGGCAGCTACGTTATAAAGAAGCTATTGTGGAAATTGGCGAACGTATTACAGTTGCTGGCTATATTAAATGGCAAAAATTAGATAATCCTGTAAAAGATTATAATTATTCTAGTATTGCTACGGTAACAGCAAAAGGAAAAGATAAAATATTAATAACCGATAGCCCAAAAGCCTTAAAACCAAAACACGGTAGAGTATAAAAAGCTTTTAGTATAATTTTACTAAAAGCTTTTTTTTAAAGTAAATAATAGATTTTATTTCCAGTTTTGTCCTTTTAATTGCATAGCAGCTTTAAGCACGTCGTTTTGGCTTATTTGTCCAACTAGTTTGCCATTTTCTACAACAGGAAAACGGCGTCTGTGCGTTTGTACAAACATGCTGGCAGCATCAAATATATTCATGTTCGAGTCTATAGTATCAACATCTTTTGTAAAGTATTTTTCAATGGTAGCATCTTGCATTGGCATATTGTAATAACGACTTTCGCTAATTTGTTTTATACAATCGCTTTCAGAAATTATACCAATTAACTCGCTATCGTCATTAACAACGGGACCACCAGAAATACTATTTTTTATTAAAGATTGCATTACACTTTCAATAGTTTGGTCGGGCGTAAAAGTTATTAAGTCCTTAGTCATATAATCACTTACAGAAAAAGGAATATTATTGGTGTCATTTCCTTGTTGTCTTCTTGCGCCTTGAAAACTTTTTATTGCCATAGTTGTAAATTTTTGTAATTCTAAATATACTTAATATTTTTTTTATTTCCTAAAAATTTATTGTACTGGTAAAATGGTATAATACCAATATTTATGTAGTTTTAAAACTTTAAGTAATAATATTTAAGGGTTTTAAGTACGAATTTTATAGATTTAACCCGTTAAAAAATAAAATAAAGACAATGAGAATTATAGCAGGACTAGTTTTAATGATGTTAACCTTTTTGGTTAATGCGCAAAGTAATACAGAATTACTAAAACATTACGAGGCGTATTATAAACAAATGAAGGCTCAAGGAGATACGCAAGGTATAATTAATGCCATAACGCATTTAAATATTTTAGCACCTTCAGATGCAAGAAAAGATACATTGGCTTACATCTATATGAGCGAAAATAAGTTTATGCAAGCACTTAACACCATTGGTATTGAGCAAGATGCTTCAGATTCTGATATTGCAGTAGAGGTTAAAGCCATTGCATTAAAGTCTGTTAATCAGCCTAAATTAGCAATAGCACATTTTGAAGAGATGTTTAAAAGAAGGCCCAATGCTGTAATAGCTTACGAATTGTCAGATCTTAATATGCAAACTCAAAACTTAATTCAAGCCGATAAACATATAGCTTACGGTTTGGCAAATGCTAAGCCCGAAGATAAAAAAGCATTTTACGAAACGCAAACTCCATACGAAGTTCCTTTAAAAGCGGCATTTATGTATTTAAATGCAATATCTAATTATAGTAAAGATAAAAAGGTAAATATAGATTCTGCTATTAATCTTTTAGACGAAACTTTAAAAGAAGCGCCTAATTTTAATTTAATTAAAATTACAAAAAACGAATTATTAAGGCAAAAGCAAGCTTTAACCGATGTAAATACGTCTAAAAATTAACTAAGGTTTTTCAATAGATCGGTTATCAAACTCAATTTTTTTATTCATCTGAAAGCTTAAATTAGAAAACGAAACTAAAAAAGCCTTAATGTTTTCAAGCAATTCTTCTTTTGTAGTGGTTGTTAAATTAGATAAACTTTCAAGCTGAAATAGTTTTGTTTCTAAAACTAAAATTCTAGATAAAATAGACTCAGAATTAAGCTCTCTAGGAATGTTTTGTTTTAATTCTTTTACAAGTAGTTTTGTAACTTTTTCGTTATCAATAAAATAGGATAAGTCGCCTTTTTTTACATTAGTAATAACCTCTTCTAGTTGGGTGTATTCTGGCCAATCTTTTACAATGTTGTTGGTTTTAGAGTCTAAAATGTATTCAACATATTTAAGCGTAGCTATATCTTGCTCTGTAATATCTTGGGTTTTGTTTTGTTGGGTTAGAGACTCTTTAGTTTCATCTTGCGATTGCTTACAAGAAGTAAACGCAAGTAAAACGCTAAAAAAAATTAAATATTTAAAGTGCATTTTATGTCATTTAAAAATGATGTAATACAAATATATAGTAAAGGTTTAATTTTTTAGAATTATAGAATAATGAAAATCAATAATATTTCATTTTAAAAATACATTATTATCATTAAAAACTTATTATTTTTGATATATTCTTATATCAAAGCAATTTAATGAGCTCAAAAATATTAATTATAGGTGCTTGCGGGCAAATTGGTTCAGAATTAACATTTAAACTACGGCACTTATTTGGTAACGAAAATGTTATTGCTTCCGATATTAATGCAGGTAACGTAGAAATATCTAAAACAGGTATTTTTGAAATTGTCGATGCTCAAAACTATACAAGTGTAAAAAACTGTATAGAAAAGCACCAAATAGATACGGTGTATTTAATGGCAGCCATGTTAAGTGCAACAGGCGAGAAGCACCCAGAAAAAGCATGGAATTTAAATATGAATTCTTTATTTCATGTGCTTAATTTAGCTAAAGATAAGATTATAAAAAAAATATTTTGGCCATCAAGTATTGCTGTTTTTGGTCCCACAACACCAACAAACTATACACCACAATATACAACCATGGAGCCATCAACCGTATACGGTATAACAAAGCAAGTAGGCGAGCGTTGGTGCGAGTATTATTTTAATACATACAATGTAGATGTAAGAAGCATAAGGTATCCAGGTATTATAAGCTGGAAAACATTACCAGGAGGAGGCACGACAGATTATGCTGTAGAAATTTATCACGAAGCAATAAAAACAAAAACATACCAATGTTTTTTAAAGCCAGACACCAAATTACCAATGATGTTTATGGACGATGCCATAAAAGCCACCATAAGTATAATGCAGGCTAATAGCAATGCCATTAAAATTAGGTCATCGTACAACCTGGCAGCCATTAGTTTTACACCCAACGAAATAGCAAAATCAATAAAAAATCATATTCCAGACTTTCAAATAACATACAAACCAGATTACAGGCAAAATATAGCCAATAGTTGGCCAAAAAGCATTAACGATTCTTATGCTAGACAAGACTGGAAATGGAAACACACATTCCTGTTAGAAGATATAACAGAAGAAATGCTATTTCAATTAGGTAAAAAAAACAATACTATTTCAAAAACACCACAATAATTGTATCTTTGAGGTACCCTAAATCTTAATTACTATGCTAGAAAATTTTTGGTTTAATGTAGAATACGGAATTAATCATGTACTTGATATTAACGCCTACGACCACGTTTTATTTCTTATCGTTTTAACCGTACCATACGTTTTTAAAGACTGGAAACGTGTATTACTGCTAGTTTCTATGTTTACACTCGGGCATACCCTGTCCTTAGTATTAGCAGCCTATAGCGTAGTATCTGTAAACGCAACAATAGTAGAATTTTTAATACCAATAACCATTTTAGTAGTAGCGCTGTTTAATGTATTTACCTCGGGTAAAGGTGCCCAGCGCGAAAAAGTAGGCGTACTCTTTTTATCTACCTTATTTTTTGGTTTAGTACACGGCTTAGGTTTTGCTCGCGAGTTTCAAATACTATTAAGCGATACCGACAACAAACTAATATTGCTTCTAGAATTTGCCTTAGGTATAGAGCTAGCACAAGTAATTATTGTATTTGTAGTACTCTTTTTAGGCTATATAGTGCAAACCATTTTTAGGTTTAGTAAACGCGATTGGATTATGGTAATATCGGCAATTGTAGTAGGTTTAGTAATTCCAATGATTTTAAATAGCGACTTTTTAGCCTAGAATATTAGAGCGTTACCACAAGGGTCGGGCTTTCACTACTCGCTGCCTCCTACCGTCGGCGAGCTCAAACACACCGTTCAATCCCTAACGCAAAAGCACAACACAAATTAAACTTTCGTAAAACTTTAACGAATAGACGTTGTAATTAAAATAGTTACTAACTATATTCGTTATAAAGTCTGCGTTATGGATAGAAGCGGCATCCTTTTGCTTTTTTTTAGCAAAAGATATAGCGAATAGCCAGACCCGAATAACAATAACGTTACAATAATACGTTAAGTTTAAAATGAGGGTAACGCCCAAATAAAACAAATTAATGCCAAAAAATAAACAACTTAAGTACGATAAAGCCTATTTAAGAATAGCCCAAGAATGGGGAAAATTATCATATTGTAAACGCCGTCAAGTAGGCGCTATTATTGTAAAAGATAGAATGATAATATCAGACGGTTATAATGGCACACCATCGGGTTTCGAGAATTTTTGCGAAGACGACGAAGGTTACACCAAATGGTACGTATTACATGCCGAGGCCAATGCCATATTAAAAGTAGCAGCATCAACACAATCGTGTAAAGGCGCAACGTTATACATAACCATGTCGCCTTGTAAAGAGTGTAGTAAATTAATACATCAAGCAGGCATTGTTAAAGTCGTTTATAACGAAGCATATAAAGATAATTCTGGGCTAAAATTTCTTGAAAAAGCAGGAATAGAACTAGAACAAATAGAAGATTTAAAAGCATAATGTCTATTCAAAAAAAATATTTACCTCTATTTTTAGGTGTTGCCATAGCAACAGGTATTTTTATTGGCGGAAAGTTAAACTTTAACGATTCCTCAAGCCGTTTATTTTCAACAAACAGTAAAAAAGATAAACTTAACAGACTTATAGATTATATAGAGTACGATTATGTTGATGATATTGATACCGATAGCATTGTAGATGTAACTGTAAATGGTATACTAGAAAACCTAGACCCACACTCGGTTTACATTCCAAAAGAAGATATGGCTCGAACAGCCGAAGAGCTAAAAGGCGATTTTGTTGGTATAGGCGTAAGTTTTTATACCTATAAAGATACCATAGCTGTAATTCGAGCAATAGAAAATGGCCCAAGTGCAAAAGCCGGAATTAAAGGCGGCGACAGAATAATTATGGCTAATGGCGACTCGCTATTTGGTAGTCACCTAGAAGACGGAGAAATTGTAAAAAAACTAAAAGGCACCATAAACTCTAAAGTAAACTTAAAAGTATATCGAAAAGGAGAACCAGAACTGCTAGATTTTACAGTAAAACGAGCCAATATACCTATTAAAAGTGTTGATGCATCTTACATGCTAACCGAAAAATTGGGGTATATAAAAATAAACCGTTTTGCCGAATCTACTTATAAAGAATTTAAAGCAGGATTAGAAAAACTACAAGCTTTAGGAGCTACAGAAATGGTTTTAGATTTACGCGATAACCCAGGAGGATTTTTGCATATCGCAGAACAAATAGCCGATGAGTTTTTAGAAGATGACAAGCTTATTTTATTTACAAAAAATAAAAGAGGAGATATTGAAGAGAAATATGCAACAAATAAAGGCGATTTTGAAAGTGGTAAAGTGTACGTGCTTATTGATGAGAATTCGGCATCGGCAAGCGAAATTGTTGCAGGAGCCTTGCAAGATAATGATAAAGGAACAATAGTAGGGCGCAGAAGCTATGGTAAAGGACTTGTACAGCGCGAAATGGATTTGGGCGATGGTAGCGCAGTAAGGTTAACAGTATCTCGTTATTATACACCAACAGGACGGTCTATACAACGCCCATATACTAACGGAAATAGAGATTATTACGATGAGTATTTCGATAGGTTAGATAGCGGAGAACTTCTAGACCCAGAAAACATAAAAGTTGATGATTCTTTAAAATTTACAACACCAAAAGGCAAAGTAGTTTATGGTGGTGGCGGTATTATTCCAGATGTTTTTGTGCCAATTGATAATAGCATGCATAACGAAACATTATCCTTTTTACTACGTCGTGGTTTTTTTGGAAATTTTGTGTTTGAAGAATTAGAAAAAGACCGACATTTTTATGATGAGGAATCTAGACAAGATTTTATAGATAATTTTAATGTGGGAGACGATTTAGTATTTGCATTTCAAGATTATTTAAATCTAAGAACCGACTCTAAAGTTACATTTGTAGCTTACCATGATGAGGTAAAGCAATACATAAAAGCCACGTTAGCCGATCAGCTTTTTGGAGCAGGCGCTTTCGAGGAGGTTTATAACCAACGCGATATTATGATTGATGAGGTTATTAAATTAAGTGATAATAAAACAAAGTTAGATTAAACCTCAATCTTATCATGCACTTTGGAGTGTTTTCCGTTGTTCCAAAGTGTTAAAATATCGGTAGCCACATGCGCACCGCTACCAGAAGCTATAGCAAATTGGCTACGCCAACCAGCCAAAGTGCCAGCAACATACAAATGCTTTTCAATAAGATGATTGGAGTTTTTAAGCCAAATCCTATTTTTCTCTGTAGCAGCCCTTGGGTGTGGTTCAATATATTGGTTTAAGCCATTAATAGTCATTAAATTAGTATACCCTACAGCAATAACTACAATTACAGATTGGTAAGTGTTTTTATTTGTTTTAACGGTAAAGTAAGTGTTGTTTTTGGTAATTTCTAAAACTTTTTCGTTATCAATTTGGTTAACATGAGGGTATAAATGAGCTAACTGTTTTTTTCCATTTTCTAGAATAGAGGCACCAGTAGTTCCTGGCGTTAAGCCTAAAACATTGTTAAATAAAGCCGTTTGTAAATGCGATGTTTTTTGGTGTGTAATTATCCCAATAGTTTTGTTGGTTGCAAAAGCTTTAGGTTTTGCAGAACCTAAAACCAAAGCGCAAGACATACCTGCAGCACCACCACCAATTATTAAAGCATCAAACATGTTATTTGCGTTCTTTTATTTTTTGTTCTATTTTTTTTGAGGTTCTTAAAATAGCCATCATTACAATAACGCAAAGCGAAGCTACAATGGTAATTAAAGCTATAATGCTATCGCCTTTAAAAGGTGCATCAAAATTAATTTGTGTAACATTAAAAATAAGCAAGCCTAAGGCTATTATACTAAGTACTAAGGTGAAAATTTTCATGGTTTTTTATCGTTTTTATTTACACAATGCCAAACAATGCTTTTATATTGTGAGCAAATAATTTTACAGCAATGGCTAATAGAATAACACCAAAAACTTTTCTAATAATATTAATGCCGTTAGCTCCTAAAAAGCGTTCAATTTTTGCAGATGTTTTAAGTACTATATAAATAATAATAACATTTAATAAAACAGCAACAATAATATTTTCGGTGTTAAATTCGGCTCTTAAAGATAACAAAGTAGTTAAACTTCCAGGCCCAGCAATTAATGGGAATGCCAAAGGGAAAACAGTAGCTGTCATAGAGCTGTTTTCATCTTCTTTGTATAATGTAATACCTAAAATCATTTCTAAAGCAATAAAAAATAATATAAAAGCACCAGCAACAGCAAACGAGTTAACATCAATACCAATAAGATTTAAAATGCTTTTCCCTAAAAACAAAAAAATAATTAAAATTACCCCTGCAATTATTGAAGCTTTTTCACTTTGTATGTGTCCCGCTTTTTTTCTTAAATCAATAACAATAGGAATATTTCCAATAATATCAATAACGGCAAATAATACCATAAAAGCTGTAAAAATTTCTTTAAAATTGAACTGCATTACTTTGTGTTTTTAATTTTTGGCAAAAGTAGATTATTATATTAATTAAATAAACCTAAACTTTAAGTATTTTTGTGCTCTACAAGATATAAATATTTATGTTTCAATTAGGTAAAACCATTGTTTCAGAAGACATTATAAAAAAAGATTTTGTTTGCAATATATCTGCATGTAAAGGTGCATGCTGTATTGATGGCGATGCCGGCGCTCCGCTTGAAGCAGACGAAACTAAAATTTTAAAAGAAATATACCCTAAAGTAAAGCCTTTTTTGCGTCAAGAAGGTATAGAGGCTATCGAGGCTCAAGGTACATTTATTACAACTGAAGATGGCGAGCTAGAAACACCATTAATTAATGGCGCAGATTGTGCTTATGTTATTTTCGATGAAAATAAAGTGGCGCTTTGTGCTATTGAAGAAGCCTATAACCAAGGCGAAGTATCTTGGAAAAAACCAATATCGTGCCATTTATACCCAATACGTGTTCAAGATTATAGCGAGTTTTCTGCTGTAAATTATCATAAATGGCAAATTTGCGATGTCGCTTGTAGTCTAGGAGAAGAATTGCAAGTACCCATATATAAATTTGTAAAAGAAGCACTCATAAGAAAATTTGGGGAAGCCTGGTATACAGAGTTAGAAAAAGTAGCCAAAAATTTATAAAAAATAAGGCTTAAGTACTGTAAAAATAAGGCTTTTCAAGAGGTGTTAAATATTTATTTTGTTTCCTTTTGAAACCCTAGTGTTTTGTTCGTAATGTTCTTAATTTCAATTACTTACAAATATTTTTTTGTAAAATTATTTTTTGTTGAAGATTTTTTAATTGTTAAAAACTTGTTGAAAAGGTTTCGGCGAGTTCTTAAATTCGTGTTAATCATTTTGCAATCTTTGTTGAAAGAAAAACAGAACGCATTTTCGTTTTTATTCGATAAAAACAGACAATAAAATAATGTTTTTTTCATTTCGCCTTTTTAAAGGAAATTATATCACGTTTTACGGAAATTATTCAAGAAATTTAGAAGTATCTACTAAATTTTATAATGACTTTTAGTCTTTAAATTAAAAAAATATGGAAATTAAAGAAATTATTAAAAGAGATTACGAAACAAGCCCGTTTGTTTTAAATAAAATTTCTAATGCTATAGAAAAAGCAATGATTTCTGTTGGTAATGGTACCAAAGAAGATGCCAATACTATATCTGTAAATGTTTTACAAACGTTATTAAAGAGAAAAGGAAAAGATCATAAATACTTGCCAACGGTAGAGGAAGTACAAGATCTTGTTGAAGAGAAGTTAATGGAGAGCGCTTTTCATGATGTAGCAAAAGCATATATTTTATACAGAGATGAACAGGCAAGAAACAGAAAAACAAATATTTTTGAAAAACGAATTAACTTAAAACCTTACGAGTATCCAGAGCTTAACGAATATGTAGATGCAATAAGACATTCGTACTGGATTCATTCAGAATTTAATTTCACAAGTGATATTCAAGATTTTAAAACAAGACTTACAGTTGTAGAGCAAAACGCTATAAAAAATACAATGCTTGCAATATCGCAAATTGAAGTAGCAGTAAAATCATTCTGGGGCGAGATTTATAATAAAATGCCAAAACCAGAAATAGGATCTGTAGGTGCTACTTTTGCAGAAAGTGAAGTACGCCATCAAGATGCATATTCGCACTTGTTAGAGATTTTAGGTTTAAATAACGAGTTTAAAAACCTGAAGAAAAAGCCAGTAATAATGAGACGTGTTCATTATTTAGAAACGGCTTTAAAGAATGCTAAAAGTGAAGATAATAAAGAGTATGCAGAGTCTATTTTGTTATTCTCTCTCTTTATAGAACACGTGTCATTATTTTCTCAATTTTTAATAATAATGGCTTTTAATAAGCATAAAAACATGCTTAAAGGCGTTTCAAATGTTGTTGAAGCTACTTCTAAAGAAGAACAAATCCATGGGGATTTTGGAATTGATGTTATTAAAATCATAAAAAAAGAAAACCCAACTTGGTTTGATGAAGAGCATAGCAACTTAGTGAAAGATTTATGTGAAGAAGCATTTGTATCTGAAAGCAAACTTGTTGATTGGATTTTTGAAGCTGGAGAATTAGATTTTTTACCAAAAGACGTAATTAACGAGTTTATTAAAAACAGATTCAATAATTCTTTAGAAAGTATTGGAATTGATAAAGTATTTGAAATTAACGAATCATTGGTTGAACAAACTGAATGGTTTGATGATGAAATTATAGGAACAAAACATGGAGATTTCTTCGTGAAGCGTTCTATTAACTATAGTAAAAGAACAAAAAGTATAACAAGCGACGACCTATTTTAAACTATGAACCAAAAAATTAATCCAGACCTCGACCAAAAAGTGAATATAGAAACTACAAAAATTTCTAGCCAAGAAGAATTAATTAAAGCTAGAAAAGAAGCCATAAAAGAAGCCAACGCCGAACCAGAAATAAAATGGTTAACAGAGCATAGTCGTCAATTTTTAGCATCTGGCTACCTAACAGAAGGTACAAGCCCAGAAGAACGTATTAAAGAAATAGCAAATAGAGCTGAAGAAATTCTAAAAATAGATGGTTTTGCCAAAAAGTTTTATGGTTATATGGCAGAAGGTTACTATTCGTTAGCTTCGCCTGTATGGTCTAACTTTGGTAAAAAACGTGGCTTACCTATTAGTTGTTTTGGTTCACACATTTCTGATGATATGGGAGACATCCTTTACACACAATCAGAAGTAGGAATGATGTCTAAATTAGGAGGAGGAACTTCTGGTTATTTTGGAAAACTTCGTCATAGAGGAGCTCCAGTAAAAAATAATGGAGAATCTTCAGGAGCGGTTCATATCATGCAATTGTTCGAAAAAATGGTAGATGTTGTAAGTCAAGGTTCTGTAAGAAGAGGCCGCTTTTCTCCGTACTTACCAATCGAGCATAATGATATACACGAGTTTTTAGAAATAGGAACAGAAGGTAACCCAATTCAAGAGTTAACACATGGTGTAACTGTAGGAAATGATTGGATGCAAGAAATGATTGATGGTGATACCGATAAAAGAGCTATATGGGCAAAAGTGTTACAACGTAGAGGAGAAATAGGGTATCCATATATTTTCTTTAGAGATAACGCAAATAATGCTGCGCCAGATTGTTACCAAGATAAAAAGCACGAAATTTACGCAAGTAATTTGTGTTCTGAAATCATGTTGCCAACAAACGAAAAATGGTCGTTTGTATGTGTTTTATCTTCAATAAACTTACTGCATTATGATAAATGGAAAGATACAGATGCTGTTGAAACCATGATATATTTCTTAGATGCTGTATTAGAAGAGTTTATAACAAAATTAGAAGTTTATAGAGACTCTCCAGATCGTGATGATAGACAAACATTCTTGTTTATGGAGAAAGCTTACAATTTCGCAAAAGAAAACAGAGCTTTAGGAATGGGAGCGTTAGGTTGGCACTCATTATTACAATCTAAAATGTTAGGTTTCGATAGTCAAGAAGCTTTTAATTTAAATAGTGAAATTTTTAAGACTATAAATGATAAGTCTAAGAAAGCATCAGAAGAATTAGCAAAGTTGTTTGGTGAGCCAGAAGTATTAAAAGGATACGGAAGACGTAACACCACTTTAAATGCTGTAGCACCAACAACATCATCTGCTTTTATTTTAGGACAAGTATCGCAAGGTATTGAGCCAATTTGGTCTAATAGCTATGTAAAAGATATTGCCAAAATAAAAACAACAATTAAGAATCCTTTTTTATTAGAATTATTAAAAGAAAAAGGAATGAATACAACCGAAGTATGGAAAAGTATTCGCGATTATGATGGTTCGGTACAACATTTAGAAGGACTTACAGATCATGAAAAAGATGTGTTTAAAACCTATTCTGAAATCGATCAAATGACCATTATTTATCAGGCAGCAAATAGGCAAAACCATATTGATCAAGGACAATCAATAAACATTATGGTGCATCCAGATATGCCAGTTAAAGACATTAACAAGCTTTATGTTAATGCTTGGAAACTTGGTGTAAAATCATTGTACTACCAACATAGTATGAATGCAGCGCAAAAATTTAAGCAAAAGAAAGAATGTACAAGTTGTGAAGGGTAAGACCTTGAATTGTATGTAACTTACAGTATTGATATTGGGTTTGTTCCCCCTTTCGGGGGGAACCCCAAATTTTTAATAAAGCACCTTTTACGAGGTGCTTTTTTGTTTAAAATAACTAATAACTAGGGTTTATATAAATTAAATACAAAAAAACATCCTAAATTTTAATTTAGGATGCTTTTTAAATAGATTAATTAATACTAAACCCTTAATCTAGTATATTGTTATTGGCAACCGTATTGTCATTCTCGGCCATTAAAGCAAAAAACTTATCAATGTTTGGAAGAATAATAATTCTTGTACGTCTGTTTCTAGATCTGTTTTCTCTAGAATTATTTTCAGCAATAGGTTGGTAGCTACTTCTACCAGCTGCAATTAATTTTTCTGGCGCAACGTGGTATTTGTTTTGTAATTTACGAACTACAGATGTCGATCTTAATACGCTTAAATCCCAATTATCTGCTATGTTGGCGGTGTTAATTGTTCTAGAATCTGTATGGCCTTCAACCATAACATCTAAGCTAGGTTCAGAGTTAATAACATCTGCTAATTTTTGTAATACTTTATCGGCCTTAGAACTTAATCGGTAGCTTCCGCTATTAAACAACATGTTGTCTGCTATAGAAATCATAACAACAGTTTCGTTAATGTTTACTGCAAAATCGTCATCTTCATTAATATGACTTTGGTTAATTGTTTTTTCTAAGTTATAAGCCACAGCAATATTCATAGAATCTTTAAGTGTTTTAGCGTTGTTTAATTTAGCAGCATCAACATTTTTAAGTGTTTCTCGCATTTTAATTTTAGCATTATACGAGATTACAGCACCGTTAGCTTCAGTTTTAAATTTAGAATTGTTTTCTTCAGTTAATGTGCCAACATCTTCTTTTAAAGACGTTATTTTCGAGTTATAATGGTCTACACGAGTTTGAATTTTAGCAAATTTGGTTTCTAAATCTTCTTTAGCAACTCTTGTTTTTTGTAATTCACTTTTAATTTCTCCATTTTCATGTTCTAAAGCCAAGTATTTCTTTTTTGAAACACAAGAAAAAGTGAGGGCAACTAATAATACAATTGAAATTTTCTTCATAATTTAAAACTTTTGGTTTACTTCATTTACGACGAAAAGATGGTTTTAGACGTTTAAACGTTGTTTTAATTTTGAAAAAAATAAGCCATTTATGTTTAAGTATTTAGTATGCAGAGGGATATAAAAAAAGCACACTGATTTAGTGTGCTTTGAAATTACATATAATTTTATTTTTTATTCTTCTTCGTCTGAATTTGATATTGTTGCAGGCTCTACAGAGGCATCGTGTGCGTTGTAGTACTCTTCTAAAAGTGTCATCGTGGCTTTTAATAAATCTTTAGTTTCTAGTAATACACTAAAGTAAAGCGTTGTGTTTTTTGGACTAGATTCTTCTGTTCTGGTGCGCTCTACTTGTTTTTGTATTTTTTCAGTTAACATACTAAATATGTTATCTTTTCTGTTTAATACAGAGCCAATTTCTTCAAAAGAACCAGAATTAAATGCTGCTTTAGTATCGTTAAACAAAGTTTCTAAAATACTGTCTACCTCTTTTAATTCTTTTATTTGAGTGAATTTTAATTTTTTATGATTATTATTTACATGTTTGTAGCTTACATTGCTTATGTATTCTAACGATTGCGCTAAGTCTTGTAAATGACTTAAAATATTTATGTAAAAATTACTAGCTGTTACACTAGGTTCTTCTAGGTTTTTAATAAAATAGAAAATATTATCTCTTAACGATTCTATTTCATTAGATAGTTTTTCTATGTTTCTTTTATTCTTTTTAAGTAATTTTAAATTGTGTGTTGCTAGACCGTTAATGGCATTGGTGTAAATTCTATTACCTCTTTTAACAACATTCGCAATATTTTCTGCACTTTCAACAATGACACCTTGTGTAGAGCTACTTTCGGCTTTTTCTAAGCTATTTTCTTCTTTTAAAACTTTACTTTGCTTTCTGTGACTTAAATAGTTTCTAAATAATAGAATTATAGCAAGAGTTAATAAAGCTGCTAATGCGTAACCTCGGCCATAGTATAATGTTACTGCCATTATAGCTGCAGCTACAAAAGCGCTAAAAGCTGTAAAAAACCAGCCTCCTATAACATTTAAAACCCCAGCTACTCTGTATACAGCGCTTTCGCTACCCCAAGCACGATCTGCTAAAGATGTTCCCATGGCTACCATAAATGTAACATAGGTAGTTGATAGAGGTAATTTCATAGATGTTGCTATTGATATTAAAACACTTGCAACCATTAGGTTTACAGAGGCTCTTACTAAATCGAAAGCAGGAACATCCTCGGGTTTTAAAGCAATTGTTGGTCTTGCTTTTTGAAACTGTTTATCAATATAAACTTTAGCAGTATTTGGTATTAAGGTGTTAAACCCTTCAGAAAGCGCAATACTTCCTCTTACAATACCTCTAGATAACGAGTTGGGCTCGAAACGTTCTTCGCCAGAATCTTGACGGGATAAATCTACAGAAGTTTTTACCACGGCTTTGGCCTTGCTTGAAAACCATAAGGTTAAAACCATTATTAAGCCAGCTATAAGTAGTAATATAGGTTGCGCAGGCACAGCCTCAGATAAGCTAGACATTCTAAATTCTGATGGTAAAACTCCGCTACCACTAAAATTAGTATGAGCATCTAAAGCGGCTATTGGTACACCTATAAAGTTAACCAAATCGTTACCAGCAAATGCGACAGCTAGAGCAAACGTACCTACAATAATAATAATTTTATAGATATTGGTTTTAAAAACCGATATTATAATTAATGAGATTAATGTAAAAATTATAAACCCAATTCCTAATAAAGCAGCCGGATGTCCAGATATTAAATCTTTAACACCATCATTCATAAAAGAAGCATTTTTAATACCTTTTATAAGAATGAAATACATAATTGAAGTTACTGCAAAACCGCTAAATATAGCCCCAAAAAGTTTAGGCTTATCATTAAAGTTAAATGATAGTAATAACCTAGATAAGAATTGTATTAATGCTCCAATAGAAAAAGCTACAACTACAGAGAGGAGTATGCCTAGTATAATTTCAATAGCTTTTTCGTTATTAATATAATTGCCTAAGTCTAATAAAGTTTGGTTATTATCTGAATATATTTTAATAACAGCAATACAAACTGAAGCGCCTAAAAGCTCGAAAACAATAGAAACTGTTGTAGATGTAGGAAGGCCTAATGTATTAAAAAAGTCCAATAGTAAAATGTCTGTTATCATTACTGCCATGAAAATAATCATGATTTCATCAAACATAAATTCTCCAGGATTAAATATACCTTTTCTTGCAACTTCCATCATACCACTAGAGGTTAATGCCCCTACAGCCACACCAATACTGGCAATAATCATAATGGTTTTGAATGAAACTGCTTTTGAACCAATTGCTGAATTAAGAAAGTTTACAGCATCGTTACTAACACCAACAACTAAATCTGCTATAGCTAAAAAAGCTAGAGCAACTAGCATATAAATATAAATGTCTCCCATTTAAAATGTTGAAAAATAATTGAAAACAAATGTCTTATTTTTAAACGAACTCAATGTTATGGAAATGTTATGTTCTTTTAATAAATGATAATTTTTTGTTTTCTAGTACTTTGTTAATAGTTTGTAAGCTCATTATTATCTATTTTTAATAATATAAAATACTGAAAAACAATTATTTAAACGTTTAATGTTAATTTAATGTTATGTAAATGTTGTGTAAATGTAAAATATATTATATATTTGTAAAAGAATTATTAATTAAAACCCCCATACAAATGAAAAATATAGCAATTTTATTAATAGTACTTTTTACAACAGTAAGTTTTGCTCAAAAAGAAAAAACGTTAACATTAAATAAAGAAACTAATTTAATTGAAGCTGTTTATTATCATGATAATGGAGAAGTTAGTCAAACAGGCACTTTTACACAAGATGGTAAATTAGAAGGTAATTGGTTAAGTTATGATAAAAACGGTGTTAAGTTAGTGTCTGCTTTTTACAAAAATGGAAAAAAAGTAGGTAAATGGATTCATTGGGTAGATGGCCAAAAGAAAGTAATTACTTATACAGATAATGTAGCAGCATTATCATCGTTGTAATACAACTAAACTAAAAAAACCAAAAAGCCTTAAACTTTAAAGTTTAAGGCTTTTTTTATTTTAATTCTGTTAAGAATTTAGAACTTGTAAGAGTAACCTATAGAAAATTCTGTTCCTGGTTCTCTTAAAGAAAATATTTGGTCTTTAGCTTTGTATGACTGGTAAACACTTTCTCTTTCTGCGCCTAAAATATTTGTAACTTTTATATCGATTGAAGATTTTTTATTTTCTCCAAAAGCTTTATTTAAAGTAAAGTTTAAACTCTCAAAAGGTTTTGTAAACACATCTGGTACACCGCCTAAACCTACAACTTCAAGGGTTTTTCCTTGCATGTTAAAGAATAGTCCTGTTTGTAAACCTATATCGCTATTAGAATAATTTAAACTGGTGTTTATTAAAAAAGGCGATTGCCCTTGTAAGTTACGTTTTCTATCAATAGTCTCGCCATCTCTTGCATTAGCTTGTCTTGATAAAAATTCTTCTTCAGACATGGTTAATTCAGACTCTGTTACAGAAACATTTAAAGCAAACTTTAAGTTATTTAAATTTTCAGATATAAATCCTAAATGTTTTCTAAACTCAAACTCTGCACCATATACTTTGGCACTACCTAAGTTGCCAATAGTTAATTGTGTAGGAGCCGAAGCAAAGAAAGATTTTTCAAGCGGATCTGTAAAGTCTTTATAAAAACCACTTATTGCAAACATTTGTCCTTCTTCTCCAAAGTTTTCATACCTTAAATCGAAATTGTTTACGTAAGTTGGTTTTAAATTAATATTACCAATAAATAATCTATCTGTAATAGGATCGAAAATTTGAGATAAAGAAGCTTCTTTAAATGAAGGTCTTGCAGTTGTTTTGTAGTAAGATGTTCTAATGTTTGATTCTTCTGTTACGGCATATATTAAATTTGCCGAAGGGAATAAATCGTACTCATCTAAAACTTTAAATCTGTCATATAAATCTGCTCCATCTTGACCCGTGTAATAAGATGTGAAAGATTCTGCTCTTAAACCTAAAATAGATTTAAGTTTTTCGCTAATATTAAACTCGTTTGATATATAGGTTGAAGTTATGTGTTGTTCACCCTCGTATGCATCATTTGGATTAAATATATCAACAGAAATTAGGTAAGTTCCATTTCTGTTGTCTCTGCTCCAAATATTTTCTGGTAATAAGATGTTGTTAGGGTCTCCGTCGGCAACAGGTGTTCCGTTGTTGTCAAACGTCCAATCGTCAACACTAAAATCTCTAAATTTATAAGTGTAACCACCACCAAATTTTACTTTAGCAGGCTTTCCAAATAGTTCGTATTTTTTACTAAAATCAAACTTAGTTGCCCAGTTTTCTTCTTGTAAAAAACGCCATATTCTAATAGGGAATGTAGCTGCAGAAGCACTAATAAAATATTCTCCAGATTGCGATTCTTGTAAAGGTGTAACGCGATGATCTTTATCGTGTACTTTTGAAAAAGTAGGTGATAATTTCCAGTCGAAATTCCAATCGTTATTAGCACCAAAAGAATGTTTACCATTAATAAGTAAGTTGGTAACCGAGCGCTCTGTGTAGGCAAGTGCGTCTTTTGTTAATGGCTCGAAACCAGATCCAGATCCAGAACCACCTTGTGCTACATTTTGATTAAATATACCTCCTGAAGACTCTCCATTTTGAATATGCAGTAGGTTTACTCTGTATTTAGAGTTTTGAGTTTTAAAGGTAAGACCAACTAAACCGTTTAAAAGCACGTTGTTAGAACCTTCTCTACCTCTTGAAAACCTATCGGCAACAAGCTTGTTATTAGAAGTATCGTTAGCATCAATAGAATACGCACCATCAATTCTGTTTTCGTAAAAAGTGGTGCTGTTTTTGTATGAAAACGAAGCTAAGTAACCAAACTTATTGTCTTCTCCAACAGTAAATTGGTCTCCCAAAGTAAATCCTAAATCGAAATTTGGTTTACTTGTGCTTTCTTTTGCTCTTAACTCTTTGTTAAAACGTCCTGTTAACGATGTTAATAGGCCTCTGTTTTCAAAAGTTCCAGGAATTTCTTGGTATCTGTGTATTGGCACGTTTCTAGTACCATTATCATACCCAAAAAAGTCTGTATCGCTAGCCGTTCCGTTTAAATAATTGTCTTTACCATGCATGCTTGGGTTATAGCCAGCACCAACCGAAACAGAAGCTTCAAATTTTGTTGGAAAATCTTTTGTAACAATATCTACAACACCACCAGTAAAATCTGCTGGATATTCTGCAGCGGCAGATTTTACAACGATAATATTATCTAAAATATTAGTTGGAAAAATATCCATTTGAATGGTGTTTCTATCTGGGTCTAAACCAGGAATATCTACACCATTTAAAGTAGATTTTGTGTAACGGTCACCAAGACCTCTTACGTAAACGTATTTTCCGCCTTCAACAGATACCCCAGGAACAGTCTTTACAGCACTTGCAAGACTTCCGGCTCCGCTAGATTTAATACTTTGGGCAGATAAACCATCTAAAAGTGTAACAGATTTTTTTTGAATGTTTAATACAGCTTCTTCGGTGTTTCGTTTAATGCTTGTTGTAATAACTACAGCATCTAAGGAATTTGAAGATAAAATGACATCTAAATCGACTACTTGACCAGCTTTAATTACTACATCGCTTATTTCTTTAGATTGGTATCCAACAAAAGAAAAGATAATAGTATAAGTGCCTTCATCAAGTGTTAATTGGTACTTTCCATCAAAATCGGAGGTGGTACCTGTAGTAGTTCCTTTTACTAAAACGTTAGCAAATGCCATAGGCTCGTTATTATATTCGCCATCAAGTATGTTACCAGCAATAGTTCCAGTTTGTGCCGAGATACTTATAAATGAACAAAAAAATAGTGCAAGAACTATATAAATATTTTTCATATATATAATTTGTAAACTACTGTTTGCATACCAGCAAGTATGCAAACAGTAGTATATAGAGTACTTATTGTGTTTTTTTTGATTCTAAAAAAATCTTAGAATCCTAATCCGCCAGCTGTATTAGCGTAAGTCCAGCTAAGGTTAGTTGTAGTAGCACCAACGGTTTGAGAACCTTCAGTAACTTGAGTTGTCCAAGTTGCAGCTCTTTCAGTAAAAGTTGGGTCTGCAATTATAGTTGTTTCGTATGTTTCGTTACCATCAATATCATCATCACAGTTAGCTATACAGCCACCTTTTTCAACAAAAATACTGTTATCGAAACCAACAATTTCCCACTTTTCTAAGATAATTTCACCATCTAAAAAGTTTTGTGCTACAGCGTTGTTATCTAATTCAACATCAGCTTTATCTTTAAAGCCTTTTGCGTATACATTTTTAACTGTACCTGTAGCTTTACTTCTAAAATCTGCATATTCTCCGTTAGGTGTATCTAAGTTTCCAATTAAAGTTACATTTTGTAAAGTAAAAGAACCTGTAGCAGTACCTTCTCTACCATCAATTTCTAAAGCGTGATCTGAAGCAGCACCTAATACAACTACTGCATTATCAATAGTTCCAGAGTAAGCTTGGTCAATATCAAGAGCATCATCACCTTGCGCCCATACTAATAAGTTAGAAGCGTTAACTGTACCTCCAAAAAACTCGATACCATCATCAACATTTGCAATAACTTCAATGTTATCTATAACTGTTTTGTTACCAACACCACCCAAAGTTAATCCGTTAATTTCGTTTCCTTCTCCAATTAAAGCTCCACCATGACGGATAGATACATATTTAAGAATTCCAGAATCATCATCTGCAACGTTACCTCCGTATAAACCAAAAGTATCATCAGCAGGAATACCTTCTATTTGAACCTCGGTTAAATCTCCTTTAAAAGAACAAGGTGCGTTTCCTAAAATAATTAAACCACCCCAAAGACCTCTATTAGTTTCGTCTAGGTTAGTTCCAGCAGTTTGTCCTGGCTCTATATTATCGCTTGATGAAGTGAAAATAATTGGGCTAGAAGCTGTACCAACAGCATTAATTTTTGCTCCTCTAGCAACTATAAGAGCAGAAGCTAAAGATCCTGTTCCTGGTTTTCCTTTTATAATTGTACCAGCCTCGATAGTTAATGTAGCGCCAGCTTCAACAACAACTTTTTGGTTTAATTCGTAAACTTTATCGTTAGTCCAAGACGTATCAGAAGATATAGCTCCGGTAACAGCAACAACTTCAGCTCCGGTAGAGCCTCCATTTCCGTCTTGTATTATTGTTATTTCTTCTATAATAATAGGCGTATCATCATCTTTAAAACATCCTGTAAATACTAAAGTAGATGCGATTAACAAGGTTAAAAATAATTTTTTCATGAGTTTGATTTTAAAATATTCTTAGTTAAATTTTTGTTTAAATTCTTTCGGCAAAGAAACTACCGTTTTATAAATAATGTGTTATCTCAGGATTAAAGAACCGTAATAAAAGCGTTAGGTTAGTGTTAAGTAAATTAGCTATATTTTGGTTGTTCGTTACATTTAGTTAACATTAAATTTCAGGCTTTTGTATAAAAGAAAACAGCTTTCAATTTAAATTGAAAGCTGTTTTTTAATGATATATATTGTTAGTTAAACAATATGTTGACTAATTATTTGTAGTGGTAGTAGATGAGGAATTATTATCTGCACTAGCCATAGTTAAAACTAAATCTTCTAAAGATATGGTATTGGCTTCAAGAGCAAATTTAATATTATTAGTGTTCGATTTTACCTTTAACTCTTTAGTTTGGTAACCAACAAAGCTACTTACTAAAGTGTACTCTCCGTCAATTAAATTATCAAACTTAAAAAAGCCTTTTTCATCAGATAAAACTTCGGTTCCAGTTTCTTTAATAGTAATCTTAGCAAACATTAAAGGCTCATTGTTAGATTCAAAATCTACTAATTTGCCACTTATAGAGCCTGTGCTTTGCGAATACGATATTGCAGAGATAAAAAATAAGGCTATGTATAAAATATGTTTCATTACTGTTATAAAATCTGGCGCAAAAATACATTTAGAAATAGCTTTTATGTGTTACCAAATAGTTAAACATAAATGATTAAAAGGTTACCCTAACGTTAAGAGATTTACCACTACAGTATTTGCCAAATTTATTATCTTGCCAGAACTAAAAAAAGACTATGAACTGGGAGCAATTACTATCTTTAAAGCGCTATGGCGACACCAATAAACGTATTCGAAAGGAGCAAGATGAAACCCGTTTGGGGTTCGAGGTAGATTACGATCGTATTATTTTCTCATCAGCATTTAGAAGCCTTCAAGATAAAACACAAGTTATACCATTATCGGAAACCGATTTTGTTCATACGCGACTTACACATAGTTTAGAGGTAAGTGTAGTTGGACGTTCATTAGGAAGGCGTGTAGGGCAAAAATTAATAGAAAAGCACCCACATTTGCAAAGTGCTCTTGGGTATCAAGCCAACGATTTTGGTGCCATTGTAGCAGCAGCAGCCTTAGCGCACGATATAGGAAATCCGCCTTTTGGGCACTCTGGTGAAAAAGCTATTGGCGAGTTTTTTAAAACAGGACGTGGTAAAGCCTATAAAACCCAATTAACAGAAAAAGAATATCAAGATTTATGCGATTTTGAGGGAAATGCCAACGGGTTTAAAATTTTAACCGAAAGCAGAGCGGGGCGTATTGGAGGTTTAAGATTAAGTTATGCCACACTTGGAGCTTTTATGAAATACCCCAAAGAGTCGCTACCAAAAAAACCAACAACACACATAGCCGATAAAAAATATGGCTTTTTTCAATCTGAAAAAGAAGCCTTTAAAGATGTAGCAAACGAGTTGGGTTTACTAAGCAGAAGTAAAACCGATATAAGTTATTCCCGCCATCCGCTAGCCTATTTAGTTGAAGCTGCCGATGATATTTGTTATACCATAATCGATTTTGAAGATGGTATAAACCTTGGGCTTATACAAGAAGAGTTTGCGTTAGAATATTTATCTAAAATAATTAGAGACAACATAAAACCAGAAAATTATTATGCCCTTTCTACTAAAGAAGATCGTGTAGGTTACTTACGAGCATTAGCCATAGGCTCGCTTATAAACGATGCTGTTAATATTTTTATGCAACATGAAAAAGCAATTTTAAATGGTAACTTTAATTGTGCTCTACTCGATAAAAGTAAATACGATGCGCAAATAAAAGACATTATAAAAATAAGTATCGATAATATTTACCAATCTGCCGAGGTTGTAGATAAAGAAATAGCAGGCTACGGCGTAATAAATACATTGTTACAAACCTACACAAGTGCGGTAAATAACTGTTTTAATAATACAGGCTCTAATTACGATAAGCTTATATTAAAAGGGCTACCAAAAACTATAAAAGTAAACGACTCTAGTTTGTACAACCGTTTGTCAAGCGTTTGTTACTATGTGTCTTTACTGTCCGATAGTAAAGCCATTTTAGACTATAAAAAAATAAAAGGTATTAGCTTTTAATATACTTGGGCGTTACCCAAAAGGGTCGGGCTTTCACTACTCGCTGCCTCCTACCGTCGGCGAGCTTAAACATACCGTTCAATCCCTAACGCAGAAAGTGCTTACTAGGTTAGTTTTTCGAGTTAGCTTAGTTAAGTGTGCTTGTAGATATACATGGCTTTAATAACTTACTAACATTAAACAAAATTAGCTAAGTTAACTCGCAAAGGTAAGTTTTTATAAAAAACGCTTTAATGCTTTGCTTATGCCTAATACATCTAAACCAATATTTTTATACAATTGGTCAATCGTGCCATGCTCAATAAAAACATCAGGAATACCTATGGTTTTAATAGTATTTTTATAATGATTTTGGGTAGCAAATTCTGTAATTGCACTACCAAAACCGCCTTTAATGGCATTGTCTTCAATGGTAATTAAGGTGTTGTAAGTTTTAAAAATTGTATGAAGTTGCTTTTCGTCTAAAGGTTTTACAAACCGCATATCGTAATGCGAAACATTTAAATTTTCAATGGCTTTAGTAACGTTTTTAGCTATAGTTCCAATGCTTAAAACGGCAAGGTTTTTACCTTTTTTAAGTGTAGCGGCTTTGCTAATTTCTATTTTAGTAAAAGGTTGTTTCCAGTTTATAGTAATACCTCGACCTCTTGGGTAACGAATGGCTATAGGCTGTTTTAAACCTAATTGTGCAGTATACATAATGTTACGTAACTCCATTTCGTTTCGAGGTGCAAAAATAATAAGATTTGGTATACAGCGTAAGTAACTTAAATCGAAAACACCATGGTGCGTTGGTCCATCTTCTCCAACCAAACCAGCGCGGTCTAAACAAAAAATAACAGGTAGTTTTTGTATGGCTACATCATGAATTATTTGGTCGTAGGCACGTTGTAAAAAGGTAGAGTAAATGTTACAAAAGGGTATTAAGCCTTGTGTTGCCATACCGGCGGCAAGGGTTACGGCGTGTTGTTCTGCTATTCCAACATCAAAAGCTCGTTCTGGAATTTGTTCCATCATGTATTTTAATGAGCTTCCTGTTGGCATTGCAGGTGTTATGCCTACAATGTTTTTATTTTGTTTAGCAAGCTCAACAATAGTATGCCCAAAAACATCTTGATATTTTGGTGGTTGTATTGTTGTTGGTTTTATAGGTAAATCTCCTGTTTTGGCATCAAATTTACCGGGAGCATGGTATTTTACTTGGTTTGTTTCGGCTTGTTTTAGGCCTTTACCTTTTGTGGTTATAACATGTAAAAGCTTTGGGCCTTTAATGGTTTTTAGGCGTTGTAATTCTAAAATTACGGTGTTTAAATCGTGCCCATCAATGGGGCCAGAGTAGTTAAAGTTTAAAGCTTCAAAAATATTATCTTGTTTTTGCGTGCCTTTTTTTACGTTGGTTAAATATTGTTTTAATGCACCAACACTTGGGTCTATACCAATGGCATTGTCGTTTAAAATAACCAATATATTAGCATTGGTAACTCCAGCATGGTTTAAGCCTTCAAAAGCCATTCCGCTAGCAATAGAGGCATCGCCAATTACTGCAATGTGCTGTTTGTTTTCGCCTTTTAGTTTGGATGCTATGGCCATACCTAATGCGGCAGAAATAGATGTAGACGAATGCCCAACGCCAAAGGTATCGAATATACTTTCGTCTCGTTTTGGAAACCCGCTTATGCCTCCTAATTGCCTGTTGGTATGAAAATTATTAAGCCTGCCTGTTAGTATTTTATGACCATAGGCTTGGTGCCCAACATCCCAAATAAGTTGGTCTATTGGTGTGTTAAAAACATAATGTAATGCAATGGTAAGTTCTACAACGCCTAAGCTGGCGCCCAAATGGCCTTCTTTTGTTGCTACTATGTTAATAATAAATTCTCGCAACTCTTTGGCAAGTTGTGGTAAGTCTTTTGGTTTTAAAAGACGAAGCGCTTTAGGCGATTTTATATGTTGTAGTATACTTTTTTGCACACAGCAAAAGTACGAGAATGAATTTGTATTTTTGTTATTATGATAGAACCTTTTGATGATACTTATTTTATGAAGAAAGCACTACAGGAAGCCGAAATAGCTTTTGATAAAGGCGAAATTCCTGTTGGGGCTGTTATAGTTATTGATAATAAAATTATTGCTAGAGGGCATAATTTAACCGAAACGTTAAATGATGTTACGGCGCATGCCGAAATGCAAGCCATAACGGCTGCGGCTAATTTTTTAGGTGGTAAATATCTTCAAAAATGTACGTTGTATGTAACGTTAGAGCCTTGCCAAATGTGTGCGGGTGCTTTGTATTGGAGCCAGATTTCTAAAATTGTTTATGGGGCTAGAGATGAAGCTAGAGGTTGTATTAATTTAAACACTAAATTGCATCCAAAAACTACTATTTCTGGTGGTATTTTGGCTAATGATGCGGCGGCGCTTTTAAAACGTTTTTTTGTAGAGAAGCGTAACTTGAATTAATAACGTGTTTTTTTTGCGTTAGGGATTGAACGGTGTGTTTAAGCTCGCCGACGGTAGGAGGCAGCGAGTAGTGAAAGCCCGACCCTTGTGGTAACGCCCAGATATTAATATTTTTTACGCTTCTGGTTTTCGCGCATTTTATCTAAGTTTTCTTTGGTTAGCATATAGTCTTTCATGTTTTTGTCTTTCCAGTGGTGGTATGTAAATAACGGAAATACAACGAGAAATAAACCTGCAACACCAAAGCCTATAAGTTTTTCGGCGTATGTAACATTGAGAGTAAAGCCTAAAATAATGCTTGTAAATGCGGCAATGGTTAGTATGTATATTATATTTTTCATAAAAACTATTGTGTAAAGTTAATGAGTTGCTGCCTGTAAGCGGTTAATAGTTTAGATCTTGAAATGTAACCATAATATTTTCCGTCTTTTATAACGGGTAAATTCCATGCGCCACTAGATTTAAATTTGTCCATAATGGTGTTCATGTTGTCTTCGTTATAGTTAATAATTCCGGCATCGGCATGCATAATGCTTGCGGCATCTACTTTGTGGTAAAGGTCTGTGTCGAACATCATGTGCCTAATATCGTCTAACCGGATAACACCTAAAAATTCATGGTGGTCGTTTACTACAGGAAAATGATTTCTAGAGGATTTTGCAACGGCATTTTTTAGTATGTCGTGCAGTTTCATTTCTGGTTTTAAAATAATAAAGTTGGTTTCTATTACTTTATTAATGTCTAAAACCATTAATACGTTTTTGTCTTTATCGTGTGTCATTAACTCGCCACGCTGAGCTAGTTTTAAGGTGTAAATAGAGTGCGAAATATAATATTTTGTTATGGTGAATGATATTGCAGAGACAATCATTAACGGTACAAAAAGCTCGTAACCACCAGTAATTTCGGCTATTAAGAAAATTGCGGTTAATGGGGCGTGTAATACACCTGCCATTAGGCCTGTCATGCCTATTAGTGTAAAATTAGATTCGGATACATGAAAATCTAGGCCAATGTTATTAATAATTTTGGCAAATGCGTTGCCTAAAACGTTACCCATTACTAGAGTAGGAATAAATACACCACCAACGCCACCAGCACCAAATGTGGTGGTCATGGCTATGGCTTTAAATATACCAATGCCTAATAGAAGGGCAATAACTATCCAGACGTTAGATAAATCTAAATTAAAAGGTGTGGTGCCAATGGCTGCTAGATGGTCGCCTTTTAAAAGGTTGTTCATAATACCGTAACCTTCACCATAAAGTGGCGGAATGAAATAGAGTATGGTTCCTATGGCTAAGCCACCAATTAAAAGCCTAATGGCTCTGCTTTCAAATTGTTTAAAAAAATTGGTTATTGCAAAAAATACTTTCGAAAAATATACGGATGCAAACCCAGTTACTACTGCTAATAAAATATAAAAAACAATATCGTTAACTTCAAATTTATCTGTAAGTTGAAAACGTAACAAAACATCGGTTCCTAAAAACATATATGAAGTAACAACTGCCGAAACCGAAGCTAATAAAAGCGGTACTAAAGAGGTAAATGCTATATCGAGGCTAAATATTTCTATGGCAAAAATTATAGCAGCAATGGGTGCTTTAAACATAGATGCCATGGCGCCAGCTGCTGCGCAACCTATTAAAAGCATTCGTGTTTTGGTATTCATACGAAACAGTCGTGCTGCATTAGAACCTAGTGCTGCTCCTACGCTAACGGCTGGACCTTGTAATCCTACCGAGCCACCAAAGCCAGCTGTTAATGGGGCTGTTATTAATGAGGCATAAATATTATATCTGGGAATAATACCATTAAGTTTCGAAATGGCATATAGTGTTGATGATATGCCATGTCCAATATGCTTTTTTAACCAAGTTTGTTTAATAATGTAAACTAAAAACAAGCCAATCATTGGGAAAATGAAGTATAACGAGTTTTGGTAATTATTAAAAAAATCTAATTTAAAAAGCTGGCGGATATAATGTGTTAAGTTTTTAAGAACTACGGTGCCCATTCCGGCAAGAAAGCCCGTTAAAATACTTAAAATATAAATAAATTGACGCTCTGAAATATGTTTGTATTTCCAGATTAAAAATGTACGTAACAATTTTTTAGTAAACGAAGGCATATATAAAACTACTAAAAAATCCTGCAATTTGCAGGATTTTTAATGAGTTATGATTGTAAATTAAGTTTTAAGCTTAATTCTGTTAGTTGTTCGTCGTCAATTGGTGCCGGTGCATCTATCATTACATCGCGACCCGAGTTGTTTTTAGGGAAAGCAATAAAATCTCTAATGGTTTCTTGTCCGCCTAGTATAGCAACCAATCTGTCTAATCCAAAGGCTAATCCGCCATGTGGTGGCGCGCCGTATTGAAAGGCATCCATTAAGAAACCAAATTGAGCTTTAGCTTCTTCTGGCGTAAAGCCTAAATAATCAAACATTAATGATTGTGTTTCTTTATCATGTATTCTAATAGAGCCTCCTCCAATTTCGTTACCGTTTAAAACTAAATCGTAAGCGTTGGCTTTAACATCGCCAGGGTTTGTTTTTAATAGTTCTAATTGTCCTGGTTTTGGCGATGTAAATGGATGATGCATGGCGTGGTAGCGCTCTGTATCTTCGTCCCATTCTAATAGCGGGAAATCCATAACCCAAAGAGGAGCAAACTCGTTTGGTTTACGTAAGCCTAAACGTTCTGCTAACTCCATACGTAATGCACTTAATTGTGCGCGTACTTTGTTTTTTGGTCCTGAAAGTACACAGACTAAATCGCCTGGTTTTGCGCCTGTAACTTCTGCCCATTTTGCTAAATCGTCTTGATTGTAAAATTTATCGACTGATGATTTATAGCTTCCGTCTTCATTACAACGCGAGTAAACCATGCCTAAAGCTCCAACTTGTGGTCGTTTTACCCAATCAATTAATTTGTCGATTTCTTTTCTGGTATAACTATTGCCTCCAGGAACAGCAATACCAACGACTAATTCGGCATTGTTAAATACATTAAAATCTTTGTGTTGAGCAACGTGGTTTAACTCGCCAAACTCCATACCAAACCTAATATCTGGTTTGTCGTTTCCGTATAAGCGCATAGCATCGTCGTATAATATTCTTGGAAATTTTTCAACCTCAACACCATTTACTTCTTTTAATAAGTGTCGTGTTAATCCTTCAAAAGCATTAAGTATATCTTCTTGCTCTATAAAAGCCATTTCGCAATCAATTTGAGTGAATTCTGGCTGCCTATCGGCACGTAAATCTTCATCTCTAAAACATTTTACAATCTGGAAATATTTATCCATGCCTCCTACCATAAGCAGTTGTTTAAAGGTTTGTGGCGATTGCGGAAGTGCGTAAAATTGTCCTTCATTCATTCGAGAAGGCACAACAAAATCTCGAGCACCTTCGGGCGTAGATTTTATTAAATAAGGTGTTTCTACTTCAATAAAACCTTCTTTAGATAGATAGTTTCTAACCTCTTGAGTTACTTTGTGTCTAAAAATTAGGCTTTCTTTTACAGGGTTGCGTCGTATATCTAAGTATCGATATTTCATTCGTAAATCTTCGCCGCCATCGGTTTTATCTTCTATTGTAAACGGTGGTAGTTTAGCTTCGTTTAAAATAATTAGCTCAGAAACTAATATCTCGATATCTCCTGTTGGGATATTTGGGTTTTTTGATGCACGCTCAATGACAGTTCCTTTGACTTGAATAACAAACTCGCGACCTAAATTTTGAGCTTTTTCAATAAGTTCTTTCGATGTGCGTTCTTCATCAAATACCAATTGAGTAATGCCGTAGCGATCACGTAAATCTACCCAAACAATAAAACCTTTATCTCTAGATTTTTGTACCCAACCAGCTAGGGTAACTTCTGTATTAATATTTGTAGCTGTTAATTCGCCACAATTATGACTTCTGTACATATTAAAATTTTGATGTGCAAATTTAATGAAATACGTTAGAGAATAACTTTTTATAGTTGTTTTTTTAGTTAAAAAAGGATTTTAATTAGTAATGGGTATGCCTTTTTTAGGTTTATATTGTACTTAAAATTAATTATTAAAAAGAGGCGATTGCTTATGTTGTATTTGTTGTTTGTTTTTGTGAAAAATATAAAATTTAACCTTGAATTTTAAGAATAATTTATGTTTTTGGTGTTTTTTATGTATATATTAGCAATAACTAACTTAAAATATTAATATTATGATTAAATTTTTGCAATTAAAACAATTGATGTTCATGTTGTTTATTGGCGTATCAGGATCGTTAGTAGCACAAGAGGTTTCTGGTACTGTTAAAGATGATTCTGGGCCATTGCCTGGCGTATCTGTAATAATTCAAGGTACAACAACAGGAACAACTACCGATTTTGACGGAAATTATTTAATTAATGCAAGTAACGGAGACATTTTGGTGTTTTCTTATGTTGGTTACGAGACACAACAAAAAACAGTTTCAGGTAGTACAATTAATGTTACTTTACATTCTGGTGTGGCATTAGATCAGGTTGTATTAATAGGCTCCAGAAACCCAAGTAGAACAGCTGTAGATACACCTGTGCCTGTTGATGTTATAGATGTTGCCGAATTGGCTTCTGCAGGTCCGCAAGTAAATTTAAACCAAATTTTAAATTTTGTTGCGCCTTCATTTACATCGAACACACAAACTATTTCAGATGGTACAGATCACATCGATCCAGCTTCTTTACGAGGTTTAGGCCCAGATCAAGTATTGGTTTTAATTAATGGAAAAAGACGTCATAATTCGTCTTTAGTAAATGTAAACGGAACCTTTGGTAGAGGTAGTGTAGGAACCGATTTAAATGCTATTCCATCTGGAGCTATTAAACGCTTAGAAGTCTTACGAGATGGTGCAGCAGCGCAATATGGGTCTGATGCTATTGCTGGTGTAATTAATATTGTTTTAAACGATAATGTTAATGAGCTAACATTAAATATGACCACGGGAGCACATTTTTCTAAAAATGCAAACGACCAAACAGGTGGTGTTGATGGTGAAACCGTAAATATTAGTGCTAATTACGGATTAAATTTAGGTGATAAAGGCGGATATATAAACTTTACTGGAGATTTTGATTTTAGAGAGCATTACAGCAGAATGAAAGAATGGGAAGGTAATGTATTTAATTTATATAATACCGTTGAAAGATTTGCAGATAATGATGGCTATAACTTAGCTAATTTGTTAGATGATGATGTTGATGATGTTATTATGTATGGTAATCAAGCAGGTTTAGGCTTAAGCCCTACAGCAACCAAAGCAGAATTGCAAGCTATTTTAAGTGATGATAATACAGCTGCCGAATTAGCCGCAAGAGGTTTAAATAGAAGCGATTTTAACATGCGTGTAGGTCAATCAGAAGTTAGAGGAGGACGCTTTTTTGCCAACATGTCTTTACCTTTAGATGATGAAGGTACAGAATTATACTCGTTTGCAGGAATGAGTTCTCGAAAAGGAAACTCGGCAGGATTTTACCGATTACCAAACCAAAGCAGAACCTATACACCAGCTTATATAAATGGGTTTTTACCAGAAATAAATTCTACAATTTCAGATAAATCTTTTGCTGTTGGTATTAAAGGTGTAGTAAACGGTTGGAATATTGATTTAAGTAATACTTGGGGTAAAAATGCATTTTTATATACTATTGGTAATACTTTTAACGCTTCGTTACAAAACGCATCGCCAACAACATTTGATGCTGGAGGGTTTAATTTTGCGCAAAACACAGTAAATCTAGATATTAATCAGTTTTATGATGATGTATTAAATGGGTTAAACATTGCTTTTGGTGCAGAATACCGTTTAGAGAATTATGAAATTGTTGCGGGCGAAGAAGCCTCTTACGGGCAGTATACTCAAGCTGGCGAGTTAATTACATTGCCAACTCAAAACCCAGCAGTAGACTTTTTTGGAAACGGTAGGCCAGGAGGATCTCAAGTATTTCCAGGATTTAGTCCTGCTAACGAGCTCTCTAGAGACAGAAGTAGCATTGCTGGTTATTTTGATTTAGAAGCCGATTTTTCTGAAACCTTTTTAGCAAGTTTTGCTACACGATTCGAAAATTATTCAGATTTTGGTTCTACCATTAACTTTAAACTAGCAGCTAGATTAAAAGCAAGCGATAATGTTAATATAAGAGCTGCTTTAAACACAGGCTTTAGAGCGCCTTCTTTACATCAATTAAACTTTAACTCTACATCAACCATTTTTCAAGATGGTATTCCTGTTGAGGTTGGAACATTCTCAAACGATAGCCGTGCTGCAAAACTATTAGGTATTCCGCAGTTAAAAGAGGAAACCTCTAGAAGTTTAAGTTTAGGCTTTACAGCTAAAATGCCAGACGCTAATTTAACCTTAACTGTCGATGGGTATTTTGTAGGTATAGATGATAGAGTGGTTTATACAGGTCAATTTGCAGGCCCAGGAACAGGCACAGAACTAGATAACTTATTGTCGCAAGCAAATGCTTCAGCAGCATCGTTTTTTGCTAATGCTATCGATACAGAATCAAAAGGTTTAGATATTGTTTTAACTCATAAAACAGACTTAGGAGCAAATTCTAGATTAAAATCAGATTTATCAGGAACGTTTTCTAAAACAAAACAAGTAGGAGATATTAATGCTTCTAGAGTTTTAGAAGATGCTGGATTAGTAGGAACATATTTCCCTGAAGATAGTAGAATTTATCTAGAAGAAGCTGTGCCAAGAACAAAAGTAAATTTATCTAATAGCTTTACAACAGGAAAATGGAATGTGTTTTTAAGAAATGTATGGTTTGGAAAAGTATCTGAGGCTACTACAAATGTTGATAACCAGCAAGTTTTTGATTCGAAACTTGTAACAGACCTAACCTTTGGGTATCAAGCATCCGAAAGCTTAACATTTACAGTTGGTGCTAATAACTTATTAGATGTTTACCCAGATAGAGCTATTGAGGCTAACAGAAGTGGTGGTCGTTTCGACTGGTCTAGACGGTCGCAGCAATTTGGTATAGGAGGACGTTTTCTTTTTGCTAGAGTAAGCTTTAAACTTAAATAATTAATTAAAATATAAAAGAATGCCCTGTAAGTATTTTATTTACAGGGCATTCTTGTTGGTTAAAGTATAGATAAGTAACGAATGAAAACTTTCAATTTTTTCACTCAATACAGTACGAATAATTAAATTTTAATATTAAAAATATGGTAATATGATAAATTATATCGATATTTAGGCAGACTAATTTCAAAACTAAATATTATGATTAAAGTATTGCATTTAAAAATGTACTTGCTTATGCTGTTGCTTTTTCCTGCAATTTCCTTTTCGCAAGGAGCTATTACAGGAACTGTTACAGATGGTGCAACCAATTTACCTTTAGGAGGTACAAATGTTATTATTAAAGGAACTAGTACTGGAACAACCGCAGATTTTGATGGTAATTTCAGTTTAAACGTAAACAATTTTCCTGTTACAATAGTATTTTCTTCCTTAGGGTTTGAAACTATTGAAAAACAAGTAAATTCTGCAGGTGTTGTTAATGTAACATTACAAGAGTCTGCTACGGCTTTAGATGAGGTTGTTATCTCAGGTTTAGCATCTAGTATTAAAAGAAAAAATGCTGCAAATTCTGTCGCGTCTATTTCTGCTGAAGATTTAGCAGGAGTTACACCACCGCAAACCTTAGATGGCGCGTTGGCTGGTAAGTTTACAGGTGCTTTGGTGTCGTCTAACTCGGGTGCACCAGGAGGTGGTTTATCGGTAAAACTAAGAGGTGTTACATCTATTAATGGTAACTCGCAACCATTATATATTATTGATGGTGTATATATTGATAATAGTAGTATTTCTTCAGGAGGTTTAAATGCTGTATCAGGAGCTGCAAGTGGAGGAAACCCTTCATCTCAAGATAATGCTACAAATAGAATAGCAGATATAAACCCAGACGATATTGCTAATATTGAAATATTAAAAGGAGCATCTGCTTCTGCAATATATGGTTCTCGAGGAGCAGCAGGTGTTATTATTATTACTACTAAAAAAGGTAAAGCAGGTAAAACTAATTTAAACTTTTCTCAATCTATAGGGTTTAACGAAGTTATTAATTTGCAAGGTCAAAGAAATTGGACTGAAGAGTTAGCAGAAAGTGTATATGGAGAAGGCGCACTTTATACAGCTGCTAAAAATGCTGGAACTTTAAGAGATTACGAAAAAGAAATTTTTGGAGAAAAAGGTTTTATATCTAATACTAATATAAGTATGTCTGGCGGATCAGATAAAACTACATTTTATGGTGGTATTACTAGAAACCAAGAAGATGGTATTGTTAAACGTACAGGTTACGATAAAACATCATTTAGGTTAAATGTAGATCATAGATTTACAGATAATATAAAGTTATCTTTAGTAAGTAATTATATTAACTCATCTGCAGATAGAGGTTTCTTTAATAACGATAATACGGGAACAACCATTGGTGTTGCATTAACATCTACACGCCCTTGGGATTATTTATTACCAGATGCAAATGGAAACTATCCCGATCATCCAAATAACTCATCAAATCCATTACAAACCAGAGATTTGATGACAAATAATGAAACCACAAAAAGATTTATTACAGGTGGTACTTTAGATATTAATTTATATAGAGGAGATCGATCAGACTTACAATTTGTAGCAAAAGCAGGTTCAGATCACTATACTTTAACATCTACAGTAATTTTCCCTAAAGAGTTACAATTTATGAGGCCAGACCAAGGTGGTGTTAATGGTGTATCTGCAGTATCTAATACAACAAATACAAATGCAAATTACTCGGCGTTTTTAGTGCATAATTATACTACAGATAGCGATATTAATTTTACAACACAAGCTGGTGTAACTAACGAGCAATTTTCGCAGAACGTAGTTAGAGTTATAGCATCCGATTTAATTGCTTCAGAAACTAATGTAGATCAGGCAGCAAATCAAACCGTAAATCAATTTAGATTAGAACAAGAAGATTTTGGATTTTTTGTTCAAGAGTCTGTTAACTACCAAGATAAGTTAATAGCAACATTAGGTATTCGTGGTGATAAATCTACAAATAACGGAGATAATAATGAGTTGTTTTATTATCCAAAAGCTTCTTTAGCAGCAAACTTACATAATTTTGATTTTTGGGGAGGTAACGAAACTATAAATAGATTTAAGCCAAGAATTGCTTATGGTGAAGCAGGAACTTTTGCAGCATTTGGGTCGTTATTTACCATTTACGGTAGTGCAGGAATAGATGGTAATGTAGGTATAGCAGTACCAACTATTAGAGGTAACGAAGATATTACCCCTGAAAGACAAAGCGAACTAGAACTAGGTTTTGATGCCGGATTTTTAAATAATAAAATTTCTTTAGAGTTTACTTACTATAAGAAAAAAGTTGAAGATTTATTATTAAATGCCAATATAGAACCATCGTCTGGTTTTGTTACAGAGTGGACAAATGCTGGTACACTTGAAAATAGAGGTGTTGAAATAGGTGTTAATATAAACGCTTTTGATACCGATGATTTTACATGGGATACAGGAATTACTTGGTATAAAAATACTTCTGAAATGACTAAACTAAATGTACCTACTTTTAATTTAGGTGGATTTGGTAATAGTTTAGGGCAATTTCAAATTGAAGAAGGTAAAAGTGTAACGCAAATTGTAGGTACAACAGGGCCAGGAACTCCAGTATCTGTTTTAGGTGATGCCGAACCAGATTTTCAAATGTCATTTACTAATAATTTTTCGTATAAAGACTTTACATTATCATTTTTATGGCACTGGAAAAAAGGTGGAGATAATATAAACCTAACAAAATTATTATCTGATTTTGGAGGAACTAGTGCTGATTATGACGATTTTACTGTTGATCCTGATGGACTAATCCCTAATGGAGAGTATAGAACTACAAACGGAATTTTTGCAGGAAATGCAACACCTTTTGTTGAAGATGCTTCTTATTTAAGACTTAGAGAAATAGGTTTATATTATACTGTACCTAAAGAAAATTTAGACAAATGGTTTAGCGGTGTGGTATCTAATGTAAAAATTGGATTATCTGGTAATAACCTAATTAATATTTTTGATTATAATAGTTATGACCCTGAAGTATCTAACTTTGGTGGTAATGGATTATCAACAGGAGTTGAGGTTACACCTTTTCCATCGTCTAAAAGATATATGTTCCATTTATCAGCACAATTTTAAAAATTAAAAATTCAGAAAAATGAAGATAACAATAAAAATATACACATTAATTTTTGCCATTAGTGTTATGACGTTTACGTCGTGTACACTTGAAGGTGGCGAGAGTTTAAACGGAGCAAGTACATCATCAATATCCGATGATTTGTCAAGAGGAGAATTGCCACAAGCTATAGCTGGTGTGCTTTCTGATATGAGATCAAGATTAAATACCCAAATAGATGTACAAAGTATTTTTGGAAGAGAGTATTATTATTTTACAAGTTCAGACCCGCGTTTTGAAGGCGATGTAGTAACAGGACTTTTAGATAATAATACGTTTTACACAACAACACCTTGGTCTTCAAGATACGCTGCTATAAAAGACATCAATTTAGCATTAACAGGACTTGAAAATACAACTTCAGATTTTTCTACTCAAGAAATTGCATCAATTAGAGGCGTATTAAATACGTTAAAAGCCCACGAGTTGCTTTCTGTTGCTAACAATCAATATACAAATGGTATAAGAATTGATGTTGTAGACCCAGATAATTTAGGCGATTTTGTTACCCATGCAGATGCTTTAACAGAAATTAATAACCTTTTATCTTCAGCAGCAACAGATTTGGCAGCTGGAGGATCAAGTTTTCCATTTAATTTAACTTCTGGTTATACTGGTTTTGATACGCCTGCAGGTTTTTTACAATTTAACAAAGCCTTAAATGCAAGAGTTGAAGCTTATAGAGGAAATTATACAAATGTGTTATCATTATTAGGAGATTCTTTTATGGATATGTCTGGAGATTTAAATGAGGGAGTTTATCATACTTTCTCGTTATCAGGTGCAGATCAGCCTAATCCGCTTTTTATTGCCTTAAATCAAGAAGCTAATGTAAGGGTAGCTCACTCAAGCTTTATAGATGATGCTTTAGCTATGGATAGCAGAGTTGATAAAGTTGTTTTACGAGACGATCCTAGAGAAGCTTCAGGTTTAGTAGGTACACATGATGTTTGGTTGTATCAATCAAATGTAGATGCTATTCCATTAATGCGAAACGAAGAATTAATTCTTTTATATGCTGAAGCAAATATGGTATCTAGCCCAGCCGATGCTGTGATGGCTATAGATGTGGTTAGAAATGCAGCAGGCGTTGGACCATATTTAGGAGCTCAAACTCCAGCAGCTTTAGAAGATGAAATCCTTTTTCAAAGAAGATACTCGTTATTTGGAGAAGGGCATAGATGGGTAGATATGAGAAGGTTTGATAGACTTAGCGAATTACCTAACGATAGAGCTGGAGACAATGTGCCTGAAGCGGTACCAGTTCCTGCTAATGAGAATAAATAGAAAAATCCTAAAATATTTATAATCAAAAAGCCCCAACAATTGTTGGGGCTTTTCTTCGCTATTAACTAATCCTTTTAGTCTAAGAACAAAAAGGATTTTTTTAAAACAAACCTTTTAAGGTTGTTTTAAATCCTAATTGTTATTTTTTTAAATAACAATTTTAATTAAAACCTTGTTTTAAACACAAGGTAATTATTTTTAAATTAATTTAAACGTATCTAAATTTAAAATTTATTAAGAAACTACTGTTTCTTGATTTGATACCCTATCTTTATATAACCACATTTTAAATTTGGTAACAAGATAAAATAAAATTGGGACAACTATTAAGGTTAAAAATGTTGCTACAAAAAGACCGTAAATAACAGTCCAGGCAAGGGGACCCCAGAAAATAACATTATCACCTCCCATGTAAATATTTGCATCAAACTCGCTAAATAAAGTAAAAAAGTTAATATTTAAACCTGTTGCTAACGGAATTAAACCTAGAATTGTTGTAATTGCAGTAAGTAAAACAGGACGTAAACGTGCTTTTCCGCCTTTTACAATAGCTTCAATTAGTTCGTTTTTATCTAAGTATTGGTTGTCTTCTAAATTGTTTTTAACTTTTCGTCTATCAATTAAAAGTTGCGTATAATCTAAAAGTACAACGCCGTTATTTACAACAATCCCTGCAAGAGATATAATACCCATCATAGTCATCATAATAACAAAAGAACTTCCAGTAGCTACAATACCTCCAAATACGCCTATTAAACTTAAAAATATAGCTAGCATTATAATGCCTGGTTTAGAAACCGAGTTAAATTGAAATATTAAGATAAAGAATATTAGACCTAAACCTGTAAAGAAAGCTCCCATTAAAAAGGCCATTTGCTTATTTTGTTCTTCAATTTGCCCTGTGTAATCAATTTTAACACCTTCAGGTTGTTCTGTAAAGCTTTGCATTTCGTGTTGAATTTTTGATACAATGGCACCAGCATCGGTATATCCAGATGCTAAGGCAGAGTATAAAGTAACAACACGTTTAACGTCTTTATGTTTTATGGCACTAAAGCCAGAACTATTAGATTGTTTGGCAACTGTAGAAATAGGAATTTCTTTTATTTGGCCAGATGCCATATCTCTAAATGTAATTCTTTGATTAAAAATAGCGCTTGTGTTATATCTGTTTTCTTCATTAAAGCGTACGTAAATATCATAATCTTCTCCATCTTCTTTGTATATACCTGCTTTAGCTCCAAAAATAGAGTTACGAAGTTGTTGTCCTACTTGACCAGAGGTAACACCCAATTCGCCAGCCTTTTTTCTATCTACAACAACTTGCATGGAAGGTTTAGATTTGTTTACGTCTATTTTTAACTCATCAATACCTTGAATGTTTTTAGAGTTAATAAAATCGCGCATTTTTTCGGCTGTTGCAATTAATTCTCCGTAGTCTTCACCTTCTAATTCTACGTTAATTGGATAACCGGCAGGAGGTCCAACAGCATCCTTTTCAACAGAGATAGCAACTCCAGGGTATACATCTTTTAAATCTTCTTGTACTTTTTTAAGAAGTTCTTGACTATCTGCGCCTTCTCTAAACTTATATTCGCGCATGGTTGCTGTTATTTTTCCTCGATGCGGCATTTCGGCAGCAGAACCTCCGTCTGTTTGCGGGTTTCCTGCACCTTCGCCAACTTGAGATACGGCACTTTCTGTTAAGAAATTAAAATGGCCATGCATATAGGCTTCGTTATTTATAATTTTATAAACACGTTGCTCAATATCTTTAGTAATCGCATTCGTTTTTTTAATATCTGTTCCTTCGGGATATTCAATATAAACTATAATTTGATTTGGTGTGTTATCTGGAAAAAACTCTACTTTAGTACGTTGACTTCCAACCGAGGCACCAAAGCCCATAAAAGCAATAAATAATAAAATAATGGTTACAACTGTAATGATACCTGGTTTTTTCCCGCTTAAAGCAAAGCGTAACGATTTTTCGTATACACGTTCCCAGCGTGGTAAAATTTTATTTTGAAATCCGTTAGCCCAACTTCTTAAAAATAAACGGTAAACCCATAGTAAAACAACAGTTATAACCATAAGGGTTCCTAGACCTCTGTAAGCTCCGCCAAAAAATAAAATAAGCAATCCAATACCTCCAACAATTATAGATAGTTTTATAATGCTTTTTAAAGGCATGTTTTTGTCTTCTATGGTCATGTATTGAGATACTAAAACCGAGTTAAAAAAGATGGCAACAAATAATGATGAGCCTAATACAACCGATAGTGTAATGGGGAAATAAATCATGAATTGTCCCATAACACCTGGCCATAAACCTAAAGGAATAAAGGCGGCTACTGTAGTTGCTGTTGAAATAATAATAGGAAAGGCAATTTCTCCAATACCTTTTTTAGCAGCTTCAATACGGCTCATACCTTCTTCAGACATTAAACGGTAAACGTTTTCTACAACAACAATACCGTTATCTACTAGCATACCAAGTCCCATAATTAATCCGAAAAGAATCATCGTATTCATGGTGTAGCCTAAATAGTTTAATATCATGAGCGACATAAACATAGACATAGGTATGGCAAACCCAACAAAAAGGGCGTTTTTAAATCCTAAAAAGAACATTAAAACGGTTACAACTAAAATAATACCAAATATGATGTTGTTTACTAAATCGTCTACTTGTCCGATGGTTTTTGAAGACTGGTCGTTAGCTATAGTAACAGTTAAATCTGGCGGAAATTTATTGTCTAGAGCATCTTTAACTAAAACCTGAATTTGCTCGGCAGCAGCGACCATGTTTTTCCCAGCTCGTTTTTTAACATCTAGCATTACAACGGGTGTTCCAAACTCTCTTGCATATGTTGTTTTATCTTCGTCTTTAAAGGTTACTTTAGCAACATCTTTTAAGTAAATAGATTTGTTGTGTTCGGCTTTTATTACAAAGTTTTCTAGTTCGTTAGGGTTTTCAATTTCGCCTAAAATCCTGATGGTTCTACGTTGCCCGCTAGTAATTAAATTACCTGCAGACATGGTCATGTTTTCTCTACTAATGGTATTAATAATATCGTCGAAACTAACTTGGGCTGCCATCATTTTATAAATATCTACAGCAACTTCAACTTCTTTTTCTTGAGCTCCACGAATATCAACTTGCTTAATTTCTTGGAGTCCTTCAATTTCGTCTTCTAAATATTCTCCAAATTCTTTAAGTTTATCTACGGGGTAATCGCCAGAAATATTTATGTTTAGAATTGGGATTTCTTCAGACATGCTTAAGTCGAATACATTTGGTTCGACTTTAGCGCCGTTAAATGTTGGCCAATCTTCGCCGGAGGTTTCAGAGTCTACCTCGTCTTTTACTTTTTGCTTTGCGGCTTCAACCGATATGTTTTCGTCAAACTCTACAATTACTATGGAGTAATCTTCTTGAGATGTAGATGTTATTTCTACAACATTACTTACTGTTTTTAGTTTGTCTTCAATAGGGTCTGTAATAAGTTTTTCAATATCTTCTGCTGTGTTTCCTGGGTAAACAGAGCTAATGTATATTTTAGTTTCTTTAATTTCTGGGAAACTTTCTCGAGGCATACTAAAATAAGCGCCTGCGCCTAAAAAAAGTATCAACGCAATTAACACATACATTGTGGTTTTGTTGTTGATGGCCCAAGAGGATAAACCAAACTCTTTATTTACTTTTTTCTTTTTTTTATCTTTAGTCATTGGTTTTGGTCTTTAGTATTAGTTTGCGTTTTCAATAACAAGAATTTTTACTTCTTGCCCGTCTTTAACACTACGCGCCCCTTCGTCAATAATTTCTTCGCCATTTTCTATACCAGAAAGCACTTCAATATGGTCGCCTTGAGTTTTGCCTGTTTCAATAAATTCACGCTTTACTTTGGCTTTGTTTTCTGCCTTATCTGTTATAGTGTATACATATTGTTGTCCTTCGGCATTTTCTGAAATAATGCTTTGCGGAATTAAAATAGCTTTGTTATTGGTATAGTCGTTTATTTTAAGTTTTGCTGTTAGGTTAGGCTTTATTGCTAAGTCTTTGCTAGGAATAGCAACTTCAACTTTAAACGTTCTATTTGCAGGATTAATAAAGTTACCGGCTTGACGTACTTTGGCGTTAATGTTTTTACCTAAAACGGGGAAGTTTACTTTAACTTCTTTGCCTTTAACAATGTTTGATACATAACGTTCTGGTACATCGGTTTCAATATACATATCATTTAGGTTTACAATTCTAAAAAGCATAGATTGTCCTGGGGCAACAACGCTACCTTGGTCTGTAATAACATCGTCTATAGAACCAGAAAAAGGTGCGCGAACAACAGTTTTGCCTACTTGTTGCTCTAGTTGTTTAGTAGCTTCTAGTTGCGATTCGTAAGAGGCTTTTGCTTGTAGGTATTGAATTTCACTACCTATTTTTTGGTTCCATAAGCGTTTTTGGCGCTCGAAAGTTGTTTTAGCTAATTCTGTTTGAATTTTTAATTGCGATAGTTGTTGGCTTAGTCCACCATCGTCAATTTTAGCTAAAATTTGTCCTTTGCTTACTTTTTGCCCTTCTTTAACATACACACGAGATAATACTCCAGAAAATTCTGGATATATTACTATATTTTGTTTTGTGTTTACATTACCTTGAAGCTCTACAAAATGATTAAAAATGGTTTCTTTTGCAGTAAAAGTGGTGATTAATGGTACTTTTTCTTGCGGGTCTAAATTTTTTATGGTTTTTTCTAATTGTTTTAATTGATTAGAAATTTCTTGAGATGAAGCGTCTAATTCGGCCTTTTTTTGCCTAATAAGCTCTAAATTGTTTGTTGCTATTATATCTTCAACAGATTTTTTCTTGTCGCCTCCGCAAGAGGTTAAAAGAAAGCTTACTAATACGAGTGCATATATATATTTCATTTTTGATTGATTTTTAATTGTTAATAGTATTTAGTACAGTTTCTAGTTCGGCTTTTTTTGTTATAACGTCTAGCATGGCTTGAAGAAAATCTTGTTGCGAACTATATAATTGTGTTTGTGCTTGCCTTAAATCGAAACTAGAAGCAATGCCTTCAAAAAACTTGGTTTGGTTTTTTTGTTCGATACGTTGGGCAAGGTTTAGGTTTTTCTTTTTGTTTTCGTAATCTTCAATAGCGTATTGGTAATCGCTTTTAGCAGAAGCAATTTCAAGTTTTAAACGTTGTTCGGTTTCGGTAAAATCTTCTCTAGATTTTTCAAGGTTTATTTTAGCTCGTTGTGTGGCTGCTTTTTGTCCAAAGAAATTAAAAACAGGAATTTTTAAACTTACGCCAAAGGCTGCTGTTGGTACCCAAACTTGATTTTTATTTAAAAACCTAAACTTTTCGTTAAAGCCTAAATAGTTTGCGTTTATAAAGGTGCTTAGTTTTGGTAAAAATTCGCTTTTTTCTAGTTTTACTAGAAGTTCTTTTGATTTTATATCGTTTTCGGCAATTTTATAATCTATATTTTGTGTAATGTCGTAGCTATTATTTAAAACATTTAACGATATGTTTTTTACGGTTAAAAACTCTAAGCTATCACTTAAAGTTAAACCATCGTTTAGATCGCGACCTAATGTTATATTTAGCATTTGGTACGATAAATCTTTAAGTCGGTTAACATTGCTTAAATTGCTTTTAATTTCAGATAATGTAATTTGTAATTGTTCTACACTTTCTTCTTCTTCTAATCCGTTTTCGTAAATTTTTGTAAGCTCGTTTAAGTTTTTTGTTAAAATGGTTACATTACGTTCTAGTATTTCTGCGCTAGATTCTGCTAATAATACATTGCCGTAAGCGTTTATTACTGCTTTTCTAACTTCTAAATCTGTTTTTTCTTTGGCGTTTTTAGAGATTTCTAAAAATACTTTTGCAGATTGTAAACCTACTAAATAAGAGCCATCAAAAAGTAGTTGCGTTGCAGAAGCCGATGCGGTAACAGTTTGTTTTGCTCCAAACTCTGGTACGCCATCATTATCAAAATCTACGGCACCAAATTGGCGTTCAATATTGTTTTGGTAATCTATACCAGCACTTATTTGCGGAAACCCAATGGTAGTTGTTTCCCATTTTTGTTTTATTGCAGACTGTATGTCTAAAGCTGCATTTTTTGCAGTTCTGTTATGTTCTAAAGCATAATTTATAGCCTCTTGTAAAGAGAAGCTTTGGTTGTTTTCTTGCGAAAACATGGCAATAGAACTTATTAAACTAAATAATACAATTAGTTTGTTCTTCATTTTATGATTGATTTGATGTTATAAATTGATTTAATATTTGTAACCCTTTTTCTGTTATAATGGCTCTTAAATGATACTCTAAATAGCTTTCCATTAAATATTCCATAGAATAAACGTCTTGAGGGAAAATAGAAATATCCTTAATACCTGTCATGCCATTAAAGTACATTCTAGAAATAAAATCTACATTAATGTTTGGCCTAAACAATCCTGTATCAATCCCTTTTTGTAAACTGTCTTTTACAGAATCGTGCATTTTACCAAATTGTTTAAGCTTTAATGCATCGTATATTTTTGGGTAGTATTTTTTAAGTTGAAATTGTGGTGAAGCTTTCTCGCTTTTTAAATGCTGCATTACGTACATTTTTATTGAGTATAACTCCTCAATAGGGTTGTTTGATGCGTTACAAATACCATCAATACCGTCGCATATAGTTTCAAATAATTCAAAAGTAACAGCTTCAACAAGTTTTGTTTTATTAGCAAAATGTACATAAATGGTTTTTTTAGATATGCCCATTTCATGCGCTATATCGTCCATGGTAACACTTTTAAAACCAAGTGTTAAAAACATTTCTGCTGCTTTATGTGTAATTTTATCTCTCATAATTTTGTGCAAATATAAGTGCGGAAACTTTCAAAACAAAAAAAGTTTCCTGAGTTTTAATGTTTTTTTAACATATCCGTTACATTCCTGTTTTGAATTGTTACGAATTACCCTATTTTTGTTTAATGCTTTCAATAGAAAAATATCAAGACGAATTTTTACAGTTTTTAGAAAATTATACTGTAGTTAAAGAACCTAAAAACCTTTATACACCTATTGATTATATTTTAGGTTTAGGAGGAAAACGTTTACGCCCAGTTTTAACTTTAATGGCTGCCGATATTTTTAACGGCAATTATAAAAAAGCATTGTTTGCAGCTTTAAGCATTGAAGTATTTCATAATTTCTCGTTAGTTCATGACGATATTATGGATGCTGCACCATTACGTAGAGGTAAGCAAACAGTACACGAAAAATGGGATGTAAATACAGGTATTCTATCTGGCGATGCTATGTTAATTATGGCATATCAACTTTTTGAAAAGTACGATGCAAGTACATTTCAAGCTTTAGCAAAATTGTTTAGTAAAACGGCTCTAGAGGTTTGTGAGGGCCAACAATACGACGTTGATTTTGAAACTAGAAGCGATGTAACCATACCCGAATATTTAAAAATGATTGAGTATAAAACGGCAGTTTTAGTAGGTGCGGCTATGCAAATGGGTGCTATTGTAGCACAGGCATTACCTGAGGATCAAAAAAATATTTACGAGTTTGGAAGATATTTAGGTATTGCTTTTCAGTTACAAGACGATTATTTGGATGCGTTTGGAGACCCTAAAACATTTGGGAAACAGGTTGGAGGCGATATTATTGAAAACAAAAAAACCTATTTGTATTTAAAAGCTATAGAGTTTTCTAATGAAGCTGATAAAGAAGAGCTTCAACAATTATTTACATTAAACCCTAAAGATGTTAATAGTAAAATAGAAAGAGCAAAACAGTTTTTTATATCTACAGGATCGGCAAATGCTACTAAACTAGCTATTAAAGATTATACCAATAAAGCGTTTGCGGTTTTAAATGCTTTAAATATTTCTGAAGATAAAAAATTACTATTAAAAGCATTTGGTAATAATTTAATGAATAGAACGGTTTAATGCAATTACCTACAACTTTTGAAAGTTTAGTTGAAGAAGCAAATCGGTTAGATTTGTATAAAAAATTAATTATTCAGCTTAATAAAGATTTTCATTTGGCTAATATAGATTTAGATTTTCATGAAGATGTTTTACCTTCAAGTTTAAAGCTCTTATTACATGAAACGGTTTATAAGCTTATTCAAGAAAAATTTACCGAATATTTAAACTTACTTTATATTATTGATGTTTCTGAAAATCAGGTAAAAGCCTTACAAGGTGATGATACGATAAAACTATCGGAAGATGTTGCGTTTTTAATATTAAAACGCGAGTGGCAAAAAGTGTGGTTTAAACATAAATACTCGTAAAACCACACCTTTTTTATATGATTTTAGGCAAAACTTTTTTCTAATAAAATAGCTTTGGGGTGTAAAATATTGTTTTCTAGATGTATGTGTTGGTGTAAATCTTCTTCAAACTCATTAAGTTTAGAGTACAAAGCCTTAAAGGTATTACAAGCATTTTTTGGAGCTACGTAATTATTTGTAAGTTGGGCTATGGTTTTAAAAATATTACCAGCCAATTCATGTTCCGATTCCATCATATTAATAGGGTTATTTACTGTACCAAAATTAGGTTTTGTAAAAGTTGTATTTTCTTCTTTATGCTTAAGTAGTTTTTTTATGTAAGGAAAAAGAATGAGTTCTTCTTTTTTTAAATGCGTAGCTAACTCGTTAGCAACTTCGGTAAAAAGGGTGTTAATTTTAATAACTTCTGGGTAATGGTGCCCATGAACTTTAGCTACTTTGTTTGAGTATTGTAGTATTAGAGGTATAGATGCTTCTACATAGCTATGGTGTATGTTAATAATATGGTCTATTAAAAAATCGAGCTTCCAAGCATTGTAGTTGTGTGTTTTTGCAGCCTGATTAACAGCCAATAATTCGTTTTTAATTTCTGTATAATTAATGTTTTTGTTTTCGCAGGCTTTTTTAATACTAATGTTACCACCGCAACAAAAATCTATACCATGTTTTTTAAATATGTGCGCTGTTTTAATATTTTCTGTAACAGCTTCGGCTACTGTTTTATGCTCTATTGTATTCATGTTTATATATGTTTTTATAATTAGAAATCTTTCTTTTTACATTTGCTTACCATTTTTAAAACAGGTAAAATAACCCAGATTAGTAATGTTAATGATGATGCTATAAGCCCAAAGTTAGTACCGAAAAACTGTTTAAAAACAGCACCGGTATAACCAAGTAATGCCGATATGTCTAGTTTTAAAAGAATAAGTGTTCTTGATAAATCGATAGGATTTATTAAGGTTCCTATTAAGGAGAGTCTGTCTAGTGGGTAATCTTCAAATAAAATAAGGCTCATTAAAAAAACGCCATCGTAAATAATGGCAAGAAAGAGCCAAAGTAATATGGCGTAACCAAAACCTTTTATTTTGTTTTCGTTTAGTAGTGCTATATTAAAGGCTAAAGCCGTAAATATTAGTGTTAAAAAAGTACCAGTAATAAGTAATAAAGAAAAGTCCCAAATGGCATGACTTTTAAATAGTCCATAAAATACAAAGGGGATGCCTAAACCTAATATTAGGCTCATAGATAGTGATAGGGCAACACCTAAGTATTGACCTAAAAAAATGGACGAACGCTTTAAGGGTTGTGCTAATAAAAGTTCTGTAAACTCTTTGGAATTATAGTAATACATAACACCAAAAATGGTTCCTATTAAGGGTACTAATACTATAATAACATTCATTAAAGTAATAACTGCTTTTGATAGGTTGTTGTTTAAAAATAACAATACAACGCCAAGTAGAGAATAGAAAGCGAAGTATACATAACTCCACCGGCTTCGTATTAAATCGTAAAAACTATATTTTAATATTTTAAGCATGGTTTTTTGTGAATATAGATGCTATTGCATGTTCGAAATCTTGTTGTTTTGTTTTTAATTTTAATTCTGAAATAGAACCTTTGAAATATATTTTACCTTCTAATAAAAACACAATTTCATCTGAAACCTCTTCAACAAAACTCATTATATGAGAGGTTATTAATATGGTTTTGCCTTTAGCCTTTTCGTTTTGAATTAATTTTTTTAGTCTAATAAGTGAAATTGGGTCTAGCCCAGTTGTAGGTTCGTCTAGAATAATTAATGGGCTATTAAACATAAAAGTTAAAACAATATTTACTTTTTGTTTTGTTCCGCCAGAAAGGTTTCCTAGTTTTTTGTTTAAAAAAGGTTCTAGTTTAAAAAGTTTAATTAAGCGTATATCTTCATTAGTTTTGCCTCGTAAATCTTTAATCATTTTTATAAGTTCTTTAACCTTTAAGTTGCTTGGAAAGTTGGCTATTTGAGGTAAATAATCAATTTTATTACGATATTTTGAGTGTTTTTTAATATCCTTGTCTAGAATAGTTATTGTGCCTTTGTTAGGTATAACCATACCTAATATAGATTTTATTAATGTGGTTTTTCCAGATCCATTAGGGCCTAGTATTGCAAATATGCCACCTTCATTTATTTTAAGGTTTACACCACTTAAAACCATATTTTTATTAAATTTTTTATGTAAATTTTCTATGTTTACCATGTTGTTTTTTTTATTAATGGGTTGTGGTCTAGTAAATTATCTGGTGTAAAAACAGGCGATACTTTTTCAGAAAAATCAATAATATCTATGAACATGCTTCGTAGTAGAATAATGGTTTCTGGTGTTCTGTTTACTATATATGAAAATAGTTTTACAGGTCTGTATGGTATATCTCCAACACCATTTTTATCTAAATCGTAGCCTGTGTAATTGCTCCAATAATTTCTATCAAAAACATTGTCGTTTACATTGCTGTTGTAAGAAATATCGAAAGCGTTATACAAGAAATTGTTTTCTGTAAAACTATTGGAGTAGCATGCGCCACGTACCTTAATTGCCCAACCATTATTTGTAAAGTTGTTGTTTTTATACGTAATTCGGTTAGAGCCTTCTATATTAATACCTATGGTGTTTTTGTTAAATGTATTTCCTGTAATTTCGGCATCGTTTATTTCTTTTAAAAGCATACCGTATGATGCTGTGCCCCAATTTTCTTTAAACGTGTTGTTTATCATTTTAATTTTTTTTGAAAACATAACAGCTACACCAGCGCCGTTATTTTCGAAAATATTGTCTTGATAAATGTCGCGGTTAGAAAACATAAAATGTAATCCGTAGCGTAAATTTTGAGCACTAACGTTATTTTTTATTAAGCAATCATCAGAAAATTCTAAATAAATACCGTCTCTAACATGCTCTATATAATTGTGTTCTACTTCTACATGGTGGCTATACCATAGTTGTATACCATTACCAGAATTATATTCTTGAACGGCATTGCCAATTATTTTGTTATGGTATACTTTTCCGTAACTAGATTTTTCAAGGTAAATGCCAAAAAAAAGCTTTTCTAAAACTAGATTTTTAATTAAGAAATTTTTACTTTTTCTAACTCTTATAGCTGCAAAATCTTCGGTATAACTAGTGCCAACATTTATAATAAACAAACCATCAACAGTTACGTTATTAGATGTAATGGTAATTATTTCGCCTTTTAGCTCGCCATCAATAATCGGGTAGTTTTCGCCAATAATAGTTAATGGCTTGTCAATTAAAATACCATGTGTTTTATATGTACCTTTTTTTACAATTATGGTATCAAAATCTTTAGCAAAACTAATGGCGTCTTTTAAAGTAGAAATGTTGCAAGTTTTACACACCTTAATAGGTTGAGTAAATACAGGATAATACATAAGTATTAAAAAAAATAGGATGCTATGTTGTAAAAGTGTTTTCATTTATAACACATTGTACTTTAACCCAAAGTTAATTGTTAGGTTCTCGTTCATTTGGGTACCATTGTAGTTTTCGTATATTGGTGCACCAGCCTCAATACCTAGTCTAAATTTTTTAAAGCTAGAGGTTTGGGCAAACGAAATATTTACACCAAAGAACGATTTAATTTTACTGCTTCCGTAGTTGTTTGTGTTGGCTGTAGTAACCATCATTGGGTTTAAATCTGGATCATTACCTTTTAGCTTGCTTTCGCAAACACCTAATAGCCTTGCAGATATACTTATGTTACTATTTATCGTGTAAGCACCCCAAGTATTAAGTTTATAAACGTTGCCAAAACGATAGTTTTCGCTGTTTTTTCCAGTTCTAATAGTGCTTAAAAATTGTGTTCCTAAAGAAGTATTAGTATAGTTTTTTTTAAATGTGGCGCCAACTATAACATCAAAGGTGCCGCTGCCTAATTGCATGGCGTAAGGTAGTTTAGCATTATTATTCATAGGTGTTTTGTCGTGTTTGTTAATAGCTCCTACAGGAATACTTAAGCTTCCGTTTAAATGAAACGCTGTTTTATGGTTGTTAAATACACCATACAAAGCACCAATACTTAAGTCGCCAAAGCCAGAAGAATTTGTAGAAAAGTTGTTAAGCATTGGCATACCATTCATCATCATATTTGCGGTTAAATTCATATTGTTTTTTTTAACATTTTGCATGAGCATAAGTGTAATTTTGTTGGAAGGTGCATACATAATTCCTAGCATATACATGTTCATTTTCATTTCTTGAGGCGCTACCATATAGTTATTATATATGGTTGTATTACTTGTATTATTTGTGCCAGATTTATTACCTTCCATAGTCATGTTCATGTACCTAAAAGATAGCATTAAGCCACCTTTACTGTGCAGATGATCGCCCATAACACCAATAGGCGCATGTGCATCTGGGCGGTAATGGTTGTGATGATTGTGGTTAGTTGAACCAAATTTTGATTTTTTGAATAACGCTTTAACGTCGTTCCAGTTGTAAATAGTGCCGCCTTTTTTTGTTTGTAAGGTTGTTGCCTCATTTTTGTTTTTAAATGCCGATAAGTTTGCTCCCATAGGGCTTGGTATGGCTTTACTTATTAAGTATACAGCTGTATTGGCATCAATAAGATTTCCTGTTTTATAATTAGAAACTTTTGGTGAAATAATTTCTGTTTTATTTGTGCTTTGTAAATAATTTATTAAACATTCTATAGCATCAAAATGAATTGTTTTGTTATTAATTACGGCTGAAGCTTTATGAAAATTATCTTTAATAATCATATTACAATGTGCGCATTGATTGTTGTTTTGAGCGCATATTTGGTTTAAAAATAAATGCACAAACAAGACTGAAAGTAAATAAATACGTTTCATAGATATAGATTTTAGTAATAGAATTAATTTCTATTTGTTGTTTAAATGGCTTAAAAGTTCGTACCAGTTGTAAAGTGTACCACCTTTACTTTTTTGGATGTTTATAGCGTCTTCTTTGTTTTTAAAAGCCGATAAAAAAGCACCCATTGGACTTGGAATGTTTTTGCTAATTAAAAACGTTGCTTTTGTGGCATCTATTAAGCTTTCGGGTGCTGTGTAATTATTTGATAGGTAGTGTTTTACTTCATTAGGGTTAAAATCGTTCAAGAAATTAACCATGCACTCTGTAGCATCAAATTTATATGCTTTGCCTTTTTTAGTTACAATTTGGGCGGCATGAACCTTGTCTACAATTGTCATTTTACAATAATGGCAACCATCGTTTCCGTAGTCTATAGGTTGCGGAGATGTATTGCAGCTAAAAAGTATGAGTATGAATACAAATAATGAATAATGTTTTAGTGTTTGCATAGTTTTTAGTGTTTTAAATGCGTTTATTTTATTTAAATAAGCTTTTAGGTTGTGTTTGTTTTTGTGTTTTTCTTTCCTATTAAGAAAGCTACAAGGCTAGATGTAATGCCTAACCCTAAAAATAAAGCTCCTAAACGTGGGTAGGAATGTGCTTTAAAATTTAAAATGTCTTTACTGCCAAATAAAGGAGGCTGAAATCCCATTTGTGTGCCATCTGGGTTTGTAAATTTCATGATAGCCTTAGGGTCTAAGTTGTGTCCGTAATCGTGCTCCCAAATATAAAAGTCGTACAGACCAGCGCTACTTAATACAATCATTAAAACAAACCAAGCTAAGTACCATTTATAATTGCCTTTAAATGCAATAATTAAACCTATAACGGTTGTTATTATAATTCCAGCAGGGAAAATTTTAAATTCTGGAATAGCTTCAGGTATATATTTCATGCCAACATAATGATTCATTAAATTGATGTTTTTAATGTCGTGTGGGTTGGCATCAGAAAAATCATTGATGTGTATAAACATGCCCAAAGGAGTTGGGTATTGTGGTGCTTCTAAGGTGATTTTCCATAGCGGAAATAAGAATAGTCCTAATGGAAGCAAAGCGGCAATAAACATGATGATTTTAGATCTTTTCATGGCGTAATTTTTAAGGTTTTATAGTGTTTAAATGAAAGGCGAGAGCGAAAAACAACTCTCGCCTTTATTAGGAAAATAAACACTAAAACAAAATTCTCCTAAGTGTTGTTACTCAATATCTTCGCCAAGCGACCATTTTAATGGTGTGTTAGCATTTGCAGCAGATACTCGAACATAGCCTTGCATTTCTTGGTGTAACGCAGAACAGAAATCGGTGCAGTAAAACGGCCATACACCTTCTTGTTTAGGTTCCCAAGCAAATGTTTCGGTTTGTCCTGGCATTATTAATAGTTCTGAAGTATTGGCTCCAATCATGCTTACACCGTGAGGCACATCGTAATCTTGTTCTAAATTGGTTACATGGAAATAAACTTTATCGCCAACCTTTATGCCTTCAATATTATCTGGGGCAAAGTGGCTACGAATCATGGTCATATATACATGAACTGTTTTTCCATCTCTAACTACTTTTGTGTCCATTTCGTTTTTAGTAGCAAAGGGGTGTTTATTATCTGCTAAATTGAAAATCTTTTTAGAGCGCGGTTTTATTAAATCGGCAGGGCAACCAGCTGCGTAATGGGGTTCTCCAATAGTTGGGAAATCTAATAGCAACTCCATTTTGTCGCCAGATATATCATATAGTTGAGCAGATTGAGTTACTTCTGGGCCTGTTGGTAAATAGCGATCTTTTGTTATTTTATTCATGGCTACTACATATTTACCAAATGGTTTTTGCGAGTTTCCGCCAGGAATCATTAAGTGACCAACAGAATAGTAGCAAGGTTGTCTGTCTACAACTTCCCAAGTGCCTAATTTCCATTTTACAACTTCTGATGAAATAAAGAAAGTTGTATAGGCATTTCCTTTACCATCAAACTCTGTGTGTAAAGGCCCTAAGCCAGGTTGTTCTACAGAGCCAGCTAAAACATCTTCAAAATTTAAGATAGGAATACCGTAAGCATCGCCAGCAAATTTTTTGTTTTCAATGGCATTAAGCATTTTTGTAAAGGAGTGTACGGTTAAATTAGCTGATAGTTTTCCATTACCAACAATGTATTCCCCGGAAGGGTCAACATCACAACCATGAGGTGATTTAGGTGTAGGTAATAAAAATACAGCTCCAGGAACATCCATAGGGTTTACCGTTAGTACTTCTTTTTTCATGGTAGAGGTTGCCATGTGTGTGCTTTCATCATAAACATTATGTGCATAATTTGCAGGCATCATTGTACCGCCACCATTATTTACATATTCTTCAATTTTTTTCCAGTTAACGGCTGCAATAAAATCTTTATCGTTTTGTGATGCATTAACCTCTAGAAGTGTGCTTGCTTCTTCAGAGTTATATGTTGTAAAGAAGAACCATCCGTGAGATTTTCCTCGGCCAGGATGCGATAAATCATAATCAAAGCCAGGCATAATTAATTGAAATTTAATATCCATATGCCCATGTTCTGGTTCTACAGATATAAAAGTTAAAGAGCCTTTAAAATTTCCTTTATAATCTTTAATGGGCATGTCTTTTTGAGGAATTGGCACAGAAAAGCGTGTTCCAGCAACAACATACTCGGTGTTTTCAGTTACAAATGAAGAACTGTGGTTACCAGCGCTATTAGGAACTTCTATAATTTCGGTAGTTTCGAATGTCGTTAAGTCAATTTTTGCAATTCTAGGGGTGTTGTTTCCGTTTATAAAAACCCAACGGCCATCTATTTCTCCGCTAGTTTGCGAAATATCTGGGTGGTGGGCATCATCCCAAGGCACAAAACCGTGCGATGTATTTAGCATAGGTTTGGTTTCTTCATTGTAGCCATAAGCTTTTTCGGCATCTTGAGAAAACACAGGTATAACTTTAAATAATCTTCCTGAAGGCAAGCCGTAAACAGATAATTGACCGCTAAATCCACCAGATATAAAAGCGTAAAATTCATCATGTTCGCCAGGAGCAACATAAACTTTTTCGGCAACGTTACTAGCAAGAGCTCCAGACTTTTTACTAGATTTATTAGTGTTATTACAGCTAGTAAATGCAACAAGTACACTTAATATTGCAATGGTTGATTTTAATATTTTTTTCATTGTTTTGTGTATTTAGTTAATGTTTTATTAATTGGTTGGAGGTATTAAAACTTTATCAATAACATGTACAATACCGTTTCCAGCTTTTACACTTCCTAATATTTTGGCGCCACCTATTAATGGTTCGCCATTAACAACTTCTACTGTTACATAGTCATTATTGGCTTGTCCTAATTTTTTAAATTTCTTTAAAAAGTCTTTAGAGTAATTTCCTGGTGTAACATGGTACTTTAAAATATTAGCTAATGCGTTTTTGTTTTCTGGTTTAAGTAAGTTTTCTACAGTTCCTTCAGGCAAAGCTGCAAAAGCATCGTTTGTTGGAGCAAAAACCATTAAAGGCCCTGTGTTTACTAAAGCATTTTCTAATTGAGCAGCTTGTACAGCAGCTACTAAAGTGGTATGGTTTTTAGAGCCAATGGCTATGCTTAAAACAGTTGGTTTGCCTTCGTCTTCTGTAACAAAAGCTTGTCCGGTTCGTTCTTGAGCAACGTTTTGAGTTGTTTTTGGAGTAGCTGTAGAAGTGTTTTTGGTATTGTTATTACAAGAATAAATAAATGTTAGGCATACTAAGGCTAAAAGAAATTGTTTTAAAGGTTTCATGATTAACTTATTTTAATGTTCTAAAATATTCTAATACTGCTCTAGCATCTTCTTTTGTTAAGTTTTGGTTAGCCATAGGAGAACCATTAAACTCTACTAATAAAGCTTTTGCTAAAGGGTCTTTTTGTACCATTTCGTCTGGGTTTAAAATCATATTCATAACCCATTCTGGAGATCTGCGTTCTAGAATTTTAATTGGTGCTGGTCCAATAAATTTTTTGTTAGGTCTGTGACATGCCGTACACATTTTTTTAAACACATCGGCACCATGCAATGCCATAGTTTGGTCTATTTCTGCCGGTAAATTAAGTGAGGTTATTGGTCCAACGCCTTTGTTGCTTAAATCTATTTGCTTTGAGGCTGGGACAGTAGTTTGTTTTTTTACAGTTTGTTCTGTTGAGGTTTTTTTCTCATACGAAAAACCTTCTTTCTTTTTTTCTTCTTTACCACCGCAAGCTATTAGTAATATTGAAAATAGAATTGCAGTTAATTTTAGTGTTGTCTTCATATTAGTTGATTTTATGAAGCAAAACTATGTAGTATTAAGAGGAAATAATATGACAAAAATCATATTTAAGATAAAAATATCTTTTTTATATTTGCTTAAGCTTTTAACATTAAATCATGCTTTCTAACTCTTCAAAATATGCTATTAAAGCGGTTTTGTATTTGGCATTACATGCTAACGAAAACCATAAAATTATGGTAAAGGATATAGCTAAACCTGTAAATGTACCGCAAGCGTATATTGCAAAATTGCTTCAAGAATTAGCAAAAGAAAATTATATTTCTTCTACGCGCGGGCCAAAAGGTGGTTTTTATTTAACACCTAAAAACAAAAACCAACCTGTAATAAATATTTTAAAAATTATTGATGGAGAAAAAAGGCTTACTAGTTGTATGCTAAGTTTAAAAGCATGCAATAAAAATAAACCTTGCCCATTGCATGCTACATTAAGTTCGTCAAGAGAAAAAATAATAAAAGTATTAAGCCAAAAAACCATTAACGAGTTGGCACTAGATGTGGAGCGTGGAAACTCTTATTTACCGTTGTAGATATTAAAAATAAAACCTAACAAAAGGCGCCCAAGGATCTGCATAAATACTTTTCTCATCATCGTATAACACATCATATCTTACACCAAAGGTTACGTTGCCGTTACGATAACCTACTCCTAAATATAAAGCTGGAATCCAATAGTTATCATCTGGAATGTTAATATTCGCGTCATATCGTCTGTTTACATTAAGTTGCTCGAATTCCGATGAAATTTGAATGGCTTGTACAGGGTTAAAAAGCCCAATTATACTGCCTCCTAATATGGTAGATTTGTAAGTGTTTTTTTGGTTGTTAAAAGTTGCATTAAGCCCTAAACCTAGAGCAAAGTTTTTGTCAAACTCATAAATACCACTAGGTGCAATGGTTGTGCTAAAAAAGCCATCACCAAAATTTAAACCTAGACCGCCACCAAAACGAACTTTACTCCAAAAATCATGCTTCGAATTTTGAGCTGTAACATTTTGAAAACAAAAAGATAAAATTATTAAAGTAAATACAGTTTTTTTGTTGATAAAAGGAATTAAATTCATGATAATTATAAATTTTTGAAAAATTAACAAATATTTTAACAAATTTGTTAAAAGAATAATATTTGCTATAAATATAGCTAAAGAATCATCTAATTTTAGTAAAAGTTGTATTTTTGACGAATATTTTACTAAATCGATATAGTATAAAAACAATAATGGATAAATTTTCATTTTTAAACGCAGCACACACAGCATTTTTTGCTGATTTATATGAGCAATATCTACAAAGTCCTGATTCTGTAGAACCAAGTTGGAGAGCTTTTTTTCAAGGTTATGATTTTGGTAGTGAAAACTATGGTTTAGATGGCGAAATAATTGAAGGCGTTTCAACTCAAATTCCAGAACATGTACAGAAAGAATTTCAAGTTGTAAAACTAATAGATGGGTATAGAATGCGAGGTCATTTGTTTACAAAAACAAACCCTGTTAGAGCAAGACGTGCTTATTCGCCAACTTTAGATATTGAAAACTTTGGGCTTAATGCTAGCGACTTAGATACCGTTTTTAATGCAGGAGACATTTTAGGAATTGGTGTGAAATCTTTGCGCGAAATTATTGTTCATTTAGAAAAAATATATTGCGATTCTATAGGTATAGAGTACATGTATTTAAGAAACCCCGAGGTTATTGCTTGGTGGCAAGAACAATTAAATAAAAATAATAATCAACCCAATTTCTCGGTTGATACTAAAAAGTATATTCTCTCGAAACTAAACCAAGCAGTTACTTTCGAGAACTTTTTACAAACCAAATATGTTGGTCAAAAACGCTTTTCTTTAGAAGGTGGAGAGTCTTTAATACCAGCAATTAGTAACGTGCTTTTTTATGCCGTTGAAAAACATGGTGTAAAAGAATGTGTATTAGGAATGGCACACCGTGGGCGTTTAAGCACGCTTGTAAATATTTTTAGAAAACCGTTAAACGAACTATTTAGCGAGTTTGATGGTAAAGATTTTGAAGACGAAAATATTGATGGAGATGTTAAATACCATTTAGGTTTAACTCTTGATAAAACTTACCAAAACGGTAAAAATATTAAGATGAATTTGGTACCAAACCCTTCGCATTTAGAAACCGTAGCTCCAGTAGCCGAAGGTATTACCCGAGCTAAAATAGATACCGATTATAAAGGCGACGACTCTAAAATATTACCCATAGTTGTTCATGGCGATGCTGCAATAGCAGGCCAAGGTATTGCTTACGAGGTAGCACAAATGAGCCAATTAGCAGGATATAAAACCGGAGGTACTGTGCATATTGTGGTTAATAACCAAATAGGGTTTACAACCAATTATTTAGATGCAAGATCAAGTACCTATTGTACCGATGTTGCAAAAGTAACCCTGTCGCCAGTAATGCATGTAAATGCAGATGATGCCGAGGCCGTTGTACATGCCGTTGAAATGGCATTAGAGTATAGAATGCGTTATAAAAAGGATGTGTATATAGATTTATTGGGTTATAGAAAATATGGACATAATGAAGGAGATGAACCTCGATTTACGCAACCAAAACTATATAAAGAAATAGCAAAGCATGCTAACCCGTTTAAAATATATGCCGATAAATTAATAGCAGAAAATACTATTGATCAAGCATATGTAGACAAAATAACATCAGATTTTAAGGATACATTAGAGCGAGAATACACAAAAGCAAAAGAAGCCGAGTCATCAAAGGTACGCGAGTTCATGCAAGAACGATGGATCGATTTTAAACGCCAAGGTGTAGACTCTATGTTAGTTTCAGAAAACACGTCTTACCCAAAAGAGAAATTAGAAGGTATTTCAAAAATAGTATCTACAGTTCCAGAAGGTGTAAAATTTTTACGAAAAGCAGAGCGTATTCTTGCTGGTCGAGAAAAAATGGTTTTTGAAACCGATACTTTAGATTGGGGAATGGCAGAAACATTAGCCTATGGTAGTTTAATGGAGGAAGGCTTTAATGTGCGCATATCTGGCCAAGATGTAGAACGCGGAACATTTAGCCACCGTCATGCTATTTTAAGAGACGAAATTTCCGAAGAGCGTATAAATCTTTTAAATACAAACCCAGAAAATAAAGGTAAAATGGATATTTATAATTCATTTTTATCAGAGTATGGTGTACTTGGTTTTGATTATGGTTATGCCATGGCAAACCCAAATACATTAACCATTTGGGAAGCTCAATTTGGAGATTTTAGTAACGGAGCGCAAATTATTTTCGATCAGTACCTATCTGCTGCCGAAGATAAATGGAAAGCTCAAAATGGTATTGTAGTTTTATTACCACACGGATATGAAGGGCAAGGATCAGAACATTCATCAGCAAGAATTGAACGTTATTTACAATTATGTGGCGATGATAATATGATTGTAGCAGATTGTACAACACCAGCAAATATGTTTCATTTGTTGCGTCGTCAAATGAAACGCGATTACAGAAAACCATTAATAGTTTTTACACCTAAAAGTTTATTACGTCATCCAAAAGCTGTTTCTTCTATAAAAGAACTAGCTTCTGGTAAATTTGAAGAGGTTATTGACGATACAATAAACCCAAAAAATGTAAAGAAATTAGTGTTTTGTACAGGTAAGTTTTATTACGATTTATTAGAAGAAAGGGAAAACCTTGGCAGAGAAGATATTGCTTTAGTTAGAATAGAACAATTATTCCCACTTCATTTAGATAAGATACAACAAGCAATTAATAGATATCCAAATGTAGAAAACTATGTGTGGGCACAAGAAGAACCTAAAAATATGGGAGCATGGAGTTACATGTTACAACGCTTAGACATTGTTAAGTTACAAGTTTGTTCTAGGCCATATAGTTCGGTACCAGCTCCAGGATCAAGTACAAGAGATAAAAGAAGACAAAAACGAGTTATAGATTCAGTTTTTGATAAAGAATAGTAAAATAGAAATAAGACATTAAAATTATAAACAATGATTTTAGAAATGAAAGTGCCTTCTCCAGGCGAATCTATTACAGAAGTAGAAATAGCAACTTGGTTAGTTGAAGATGGTGATTATGTTGAAAAAGACCAAGCTATTGCAGAAGTAGATAGTGATAAAGCAACATTAGAATTGCCAGCAGAGGCTAGCGGAACCATTACACTAAAAGCAGAAGAAGGCGATGCTGTAGAAGTTGGAGCTGTAGTTTGTTTAATAGATACAAGTGCAGAAAAACCAGCCGGTGGCGAAACACCTAAAACCGAGGCAAAGGCAGAAGCACCAAAAACTGAAGCACCAAAAGCACCAGCTACAGAAACTAAAACGTATGCTACAGGAAGTGCAAGCCCAGCTGCAAAAAAGATTTTAGCAGAAAAAGGTATGGATGCAGGATCTATTGCCGGAACAGGAAAAGATGGAAGAGTTACTAAAGATGATGCTATAAATGCAGTACCATCTATGGGAACTCCAACAGGAGGATCTAGAGGCACATCAAGAAGTAAAATGTCTATGCTTCGTCGTAAAGTAGCAGAACGTTTAGTTGAAGCTAAAAATACAACAGCAATGTTAACTACGTTTAACGAAGTAGATATGTCTCCAATATTTGCATTACGTTCTGAATATAAAGAAACATTTAAAAATAAGCATGGCGTTAGTTTAGGGTTTATGAGCTTTTTTACACTTGCTGTTGTAAGAGCATTAAAAATGTACCCAGCCGTTAATTCTATGATTGATGGTAAAGAAATGTTAAGCTATGATTTTTGCGATATAAGTATTGCTGTATCAGGACCAAAAGGTTTAATGGTGCCAGTAATTAGAAATGCAGAAAATTTAAGCTTTAGAGGCGTAGAATCTGAAGTTAAACGTTTAGCACTACGTGCTAGAGATGGGCAAATTACTGTTGATGAAATGACAGGAGGAACATTTACAATTACAAATGGAGGCGTATTTGGTAGTATGCTATCTACACCTATAATTAACCCACCGCAAAGCGGAATTTTAGGTATGCATAATATTGTTGAACGCCCTGTAGCGGTTAATGGTAATGTGGAGATAAGACCAATTATGTATGTAGCATTATCTTACGATCATAGAATTATTGATGGTAAAGAAAGTGTTGGTTTTTTAGTAGCAGTAAAAGAAGCTTTAGAAAACCCAGTAGAAATATTGATGAACAACGATGTTAAAAAGGCTTTAGAGTTATAACATTGTAATAAAAAAAATAAAAAAAGGGTGTTACATAATTATGTAACACCCTTTTTTAGTTATGGGATTATGGGGATATATAAACTAACTAAAACACATAACTATATTTATAGAAATAACGATTACAACTAACACAATTAATCCAATAATGAAATATTTGTTTAGGGTATTATTTTCTTCTTCCATTCTAGCTTTAAGCATTTTTTATTTAGATTTTTAATTTGTTTAACTTTTATAAAACTCTGCACTAATTAATAGTACAGAGTTTGTAAAAAATTCTCATTCAAAAAAGAATTAATTAATAGCAATGTAAAATTACATTGCATTAAACAGATATGAAATACGCACTTCTACGTATTTTTTATATTAAAGCTTAAGTGTAAAAAAAGCGAAAGCTCTAAATCATTACAATTTAGAGCTTTCTATAATTCTCCCTAAGAACTAATTAATAGCACTGTAAAGATATGGTACTTTAGCGATATAAAAAATACGCACTTCTACGTATTTTTATTCAAATTAAGAAATCTTTGTTTATTGTGGCCCATATTGAAAGCGATGTAGGCTTGTTGTCTAAACCTAGTTTGTGTACAATATTACTCCTGTGTTTATCAACAGTTCTTACCGAAATAGATAATTTGTTAGCAATATCTTGACTGGTATTGTTTTCAGAAATAAGTTTTACAATTTTTAATTCGGACTTGGTTAGCGACTCTATATATTCTGGCTTTTTATCTATAGTGCTTGCTTCTAAATATGAAGCTATTTCTTCGCTAAAATAAGGCTTGCCATTAACAACTTTAGCAATACAGTTTTCAATTTCTTCAATAGCAAATTCTTTTAAGATATAGCCATATACACCAAATTCTACAGCTTTATCATAAAGTTCTTCTTCTTTATCAAAAGTTATAAGAACCACTTTGGTTAACAAATTGTTTTTTTTGCAGGCTTCTGCAATTTCTAACCCCGTTTTGTATGGCATCCTAATGTCAAGAATTGCTATTTCTGGTTTCAATTTTACTATAAGGTTGTATGCTGTATTGCCATCTTCAGCACTACCTATAATATTATAACCTTTAGAGGTTAAAAAATCTGTTAAACCACGCAGCATTAATGGGTGGTCATCAGCTATGACTATAGATGTATTCATTTAATCTTAGGAGGAAGTCTAGGTTAGCTATTAATTTATAACTTTAAATATAAATATTTCTTTTCATAATCTATTACAGCTTTTCCTTTTTTTAAAATATCTGCGCCAATAATTCCATCAACAGGCTTAGAGTTATGATTAATAAGCGCTGTATTTACATGAGTTAAGTTAAATAAAACCAACACCACCTTATTATTAATCCATTTTCCTATTTTAATTTTGTTTTTTATGGATGTTTTGGTGTCCATATCAATAGCTCCAGCCCCAGCAGCTTTTATTAAAGAGTCTTTTGCTTTTAGTTTAAAAGTATCAATAGCTTCAAAACCAACGCACGAGCTAGATGCTCCTGTGTCTAAAATAAATAAGCCTTTTTTTCCATTTAAAGTTGCTTTAATTTCAAAATGATTTGTTTTGGTAAGGTGTAATTTTGCCTTAGTATATCCTTTTTGCTCTAGAAATTGTTGCAACGTTTCCATAGTTATTAATTTAAAACAAATATAATCATGTAAAAACGATTATTTTTACACAAATTGTATAACTTAATTTTTTTATCATTTGATTATTACAGATACACATACACATTTATATAGTGAAGCTTTTAATGAAGATAGAGATGAAATGATTAATAGAGCTGTAAAACAAGGAGTGTCTAGGTTTTTTATTCCAGCAATAGATTCTACTTATACAGCAGCCATGCTTCAGTTAGAAAAAAATTATCCAGAAAATGTTTTTTTAATGATGGGTTTGCACCCTACACATGTTAAAGATAATTATATAGAAGAAATTAAACATGTAGAAAAAATGCTAGCGCAAAGGCATTTTTATGCCGTTGGAGAAATAGGGATAGATTTATATTGGGATAAATCAACCTTAGAGGTTCAAAAAAGAGCATTTAAGCATCAAATTAAATTAGCAAAACAGTACAATTTACCCATAGTAATTCATTGTAGAGAGGCTTTCGATGAAATTTTTGAGGTTTTAGAAACAGAAAAAGACAATAATTTATATGGTATTTTTCATTGTTTTACAGGAACCTTACAGCAAGCTCATCAAGCTATATCTTATAATATGAAATTAGGTATTGGTGGTGTTGCAACTTTTAAAAATGGTAAAATAGACCAGTTTTTAAATAATATAGATTTAAGTAATATTGTTTTAGAAACAGATGCACCGTATTTGGCGCCAGTTCCTTATAGAGGTAAACGAAATGAAAGTGTATATATATTAAAGGTTTTAGAAAAACTATCTAACATATATAATATGCCTCAAGAACATATAGCTAAAATAACTACGCAAAACTCTAAAGCTATTTTTAAAATTTAAATGAATGTCTAAATCTAAAATTAAAATTCTTCTTATTTATACCGGTGGCACCATAGGTATGGTTAAAGATTTTAAAACAGGAGCTTTAAAAGCGTTTAATTTTAAAAATCTGTTAGATAGAATACCAGAATTGCAATTGCTAGATTGTAATATAGAAACGGTATCCTTTAAAACACCAATAGATTCTAGCAATATGCACCCTAAATATTGGGTGCAAATAGCCGAGTTTATAGAAGATAATTACAATAGCTTTGATGGGTTTGTGGTGCTTCATGGAAGCGATACCATGAGTTATTCGGCATCGGCTTTAAGCTTTATGTTAGAAAATTTAGCAAAACCTGTAATTTTTACAGGCTCACAATTACCAATAGGCGATTTGCGAACCGATGCAAAAGAAAATTTAATAACATCTATTCAAGTAGCTTCAATGCAAAATAAAGATAAAGCCATAATAAAAGAGGTGTGCCTGTATTTTGAGTATAAGTTATACAGAGGAAATAGGACAACCAAACTTAATGCAGAGCATTTTCAAGCTTTTGCCTCGTTAAATTATCCAGATTTAGCAGAGTCTGGTGTACATTTAAAAATTAATGAGGAATTTTTGTTTAAACCCAATCTTAAAAAACAATTAAAAATTAATAAGAAGTTTAATGATAATGTAGCCATAATTAAAGTGTTTCCTGGAATAACAAAAACGGTGGTAGAAAGTATATTAAACGCGCCAAATATAAAGGCGGTTATAATAGAAACATATGGTGCAGGAAATTGCACCACAGAAATATGGTTTGTAAATTTATTAAAACAAGCCATATTAAAAGGTATACATATAATAAATGTAACACAATGTATAGGAGGAAGCGTTATTATGGGGCACTATGAAACTAGTAGTGATTTAAAAAAAATAGGCGTTATTTCAGGAAAAGATTTAACAACCGAAGCCGCTGTTACAAAATTAATGTATTTATTGGGTCAAGATATTTCTGCTAAAACATTCAAAACCAAATACGAAGCTTCTTTAAGAGGAGAAATGAATTAAAATTAACTCTAAAAATTTTAGTCTTCAAAGTTTTTTTTGTTATTTGAGCCCCGTAATTAATGAAAATATGTAAAGAGAGGTGGCCGAGTGGTCGAAGGCGCACGCCTGGAAAGTGTGTATACCTCAAAAGGGTATCGAGGGTTCGAATCCCTTCCTCTCTGCAGATATTTTTTATTTTAATTGCTTTTTTTTTATATCTTTAACACTTTAACTAATAAAATTAAGATCGAGAACATGAAAAGATTATTTTCTATCCTTGCCATAACTTTAATGGTGGCATTCGGAACTGTTAATGCAACTACAATTGCAAACACTAGTACAGCTGTAACCACAGTTACAACAATGACACAAGATGATGCGCCTGCTGAAGAGCTTACATTTCATCAAGAATTGAAAAAACGTTTTATAGAAGGAGGCCCTGGGTTTATGGGTATTGTATTGTTATGTTTAATTTTAGGTTTAGCAATTGCTATAGAAAGAATTATCTTTTTAAACTTATCTACAACAAACACTAAAAAATTAACTCAAAGCGTTGAAGATGCTTTAGCATCTGGAGGCGTTGAAGCTGCAAAAGAAGTTTGTAGAAATACAAAAGGACCTATTGCTTCTATTTTTTACCAAGGTTTAGATAGAACAGACGAAGGTATTGAAGCTGCAGAAAAAGCTGTTGTAGCTTACGGAGGAGTTCAAATGGGACAATTAGAGAAAAATGTATCTTGGATATCATTATTTATCGCATTAGCACCAATGCTTGGTTTCATGGGTACGGTAATTGGTATGATTCAAGCCTTCGATAAAATTGAAGCAGCTGGAGATATGCAACCATCGCTTGTAGCAGGTGGTATTAAAGTAGCACTTTTAACAACCGTATTTGGTTTAGTAGTAGCTATTATACTTCAAATTTTTTACAATTATATTATTGCTAAAATTGATAGCATTGTTAACAGTATGGAAGATGCTTCTATCACGTTAATGGATCTATTAATTAGACACAAAAAGTAATAATATAAAAATTTAAAATTATGAATTCACAAAAAATATTAACTATCATAATGGGGATAGTCGGAGTACTTTCGGCAGTATTTCTATTCATGATAATAAGTGCTGGAGATGAAGCCATTAAGGCTGGAGAGTCTGATGGTGCAGTAACAACATTTATGTACATTGCTTATGTGGTTTTATTTGTAACATTAGCAGCTGTTTTGTTATTTGTATTAAAAGGTCTTTTTTCTGGCGACATTAAAAAAACTTTAATGACAGTTGGAGCATTTGTAGCTATTATTGCAATATCTTATGCTTTATCATCTGGTACAGATTTAGATTTAAAACCTTTTACAGATAAAGGTTTAGATGTTACTGAAGCAAAATCAAAAAATGTTGGAGCTGGTTTATATGCCTTTTATATACTTGCCGCTTTAGCTATTGGGTCTATGCTTTATGGAGGAGCTAAAAAAATATTTAATAAATAATTATGTCAAAAAGAGCAGCACCAGAAGTTAATGCAGGCTCAATGGCCGACATTGCTTTCTTATTATTAATTTTCTTCTTAGTAACAACAACTATTGAAACAGATTCTGGAATTAACAGAAAGCTTCCTCCAATGGAAGAATCTGAAGAAGATGTTATCATCAAGCAGAAAAATATTTTTACTGTTTTATTAAACGGTAAAGATCAATTACTTGTTGAAGATGAAATTATGGAACTTAAGGATTTGCGAGCAGCAGCCAGAGAGTTTTTAGATAATGGTGGCGATAACTCATGTGATTACTGTAAAGGGAAAAAAGACCCAGCATCATCAGATAATCCAGATAAAGCCATTATTTCGCTAAAAAATGAAAGAGAAACATCATATAAAACCTATATAGCTGTACAAAACGAATTAGTAGCAGCTTATAATGAGTTAAGAGATGTTAGAGCCCAATCTTTATACGGTAAAAGTTTTGCCGAAATGGAGGCTAACTACAAAGATGTAAATTGGCCAGGGAATAAAGAAAAGCTAAAAGAGAAAATAGACCAAATTAAAGTCGATTACCCTCAAAAGCTTTCAGAAGTACAACAATAATTTAAAATTTAACATTAATAAATATGTCTAAATTTAAAAAGAAAAAAGACGGAGGAATTCCTGCGGTAAATACAGCAGCTTTACCTGATATTGTTTTTATGTTATTATTTTTCTTTATGGTAGCCACAGTAATGAGGCAAAATACTTTAATGATTGAAAATAATTTACCATTTGCAGATCAAGTAGAGAAGTTAGATAAAAAAGATTTGGTAATGTATATATATGCAGGTAAGCCAAGTTCTAACTATAAGCAATATGGTACAGAAGCAAAAATTCAATTAAATGATAAATTTGCCGATGTTAACGAAATTGCTGCTTTTATAGCTGCAGAGCGTGCTTCAAAACGTGAAGAATTAGTACCATTTTTAACTACTGCTTTAAAAGTAGATAGCGATGCTAATATGGGGCTAATTGGCGATATTAAGCAAGAACTACGTAAGGTTAATGCACTAAAAATTAATTACACTACTAAAAAAGGTAGTGTATTTGGAAGAGATTAACTTACATTCTTAATTTTATAGAAAAGGCGTTTTGATTTTATCAAAACGCCTTTTAATTTTTAATACTTTTACTAGCTTAAAAGCATATTTTTATGAGGTATACTTTATTTACTTTAATTTATTTGTTTGGTTTTACAATATGTAAAGCTCAAGAAAGTAATATTAAGACCGTAGATTCTCTTTACAAAGAAGACCATTTTTATGCTAGTGTAACCTATAATCTGTTAGGTAAAATACCAAGCAATTTAAATCAAAGTGGGTTTTCATTAGGGTTTCACTTAGGGTTTATTAAAGATATTCCTATTAATAAAAATAGAAATGTAGCTATAGGTATGGGTTTAGGTTATTCTGCAAACTCATTTAATCAAGACCTTCTTATAAATAAAGATGCTTCTGGAGCGTTTCAATATTCTATTATTGAAGATAGTGGTACATTTTCAAAAAACAAATTCACTAACCATTTAATAGAGTTACCTATAGAGTTTAGGTGGCGAACTTCTACACCAACAGATTACAATTTTTGGCGCATTTACACAGGGTTTAAGTTTGGTTATGTATTAACAAACTCTGCAAAATATAAAGGGGATTTAGGCGACTTTAAAATAACTAATATTGATGATTTTAACGATTTTCAGTATGGCTTAACTTTAAGTGTTGGGTATAATACCTGGAATTTCTTTTTGTATTATGCACTTAATCCATTGTTTTCAAACAACGCTAAGCTAAACAACGAGAATTTAGATATAAATGCTATTAAAATAGGACTTATATTCTATATCTTATAACCAATATGTTACCAAAATTAATTGAGGCATAAAACCAATAAATATGCCAGTTGCTAACTCTATAAAAGAATGCGCTTTTAAGTGCAATCTTGATGTGGCTACAGCACCAATAATAATAGCCATTAAAGCTAATGTCGTATTTATATTAATACTAAAATGAATGCTAAGGGCAATAAAAAACATAAATACGCCAGAAACAGCAATCATATGGATACTAACTTTAAATTTAACTAAAGCAAGTAGTAAGCATGCCATGGTAGATATAAGTATACCAACAAAGAAAAAATATAGTTCTACTGTTTGCGATGGTGTTAATATGCGTTGCAATATTATTAATGTAACAAGCCCATTAAGTATTAAAGGGTAAATACGTTCTTTTGGGGTTTCTAGATTAATGGAATTTACTAAGCCTAGGGTTTTTAATAAATAATAAAGTAAAATGGGAAGTATTATAGTTAATATAAAAAGAGAAATAATTTTTGCTTGAATTATTTCAAAGGGGATATAACGCGGCGATTTATAAAAATAAAAAATAACACCTAGTAATGGCATTATTATAGGATGAAAAATATATGAGATACTTTTTAATAACTTATCCATTATATTTTTTTACGTAACCGTGCCACAGGAATATCTAATTGTTCTCTATATTTTGCAACAGTACGCCTTGCTATTGGATATCCTTTTTCTTTTAGAATAGTGGCTAAGTTTTCGTCTGTTAAGGGTTTTTTCTTGTTTTCTTCTTCAATAACTGTTTCTAGTATTTTTTTTATTTCTCTTGTTGAAACATCTTCACCTTGGTCGTTTTTCATGGATTCAGAAAAGAATTCTTTTATTAATTTAGTGCCATAAGGTGTATCAACATATTTACTATTGGCAACTCTAGAAACTGTTGAAACATCCATGTTTATTTCGTCTGCAATGTCTTTAAGAATCATGGGTTTTAAGTTACGCTCGTCGCCTGTAAGAAAGTAGTCTTTTTGGTAGTGCATAATGGCGCTCATGGTAACAAAAAGTGTTTGTTGGCGTTGTTTAATGGCTTCTATAAACCACTTGGCCGCGTCTAGTTTTTGTTTAATAAAGATAACCGCATCTTTTTGAGATTTAGATTTGTCTTTAGAGTTTTTGTAACCTTTAAGCATATTGTTGTACTCACGAGATACATGAAGTTCTGGAGCGTTTCTGCCATTAAGTGTCAATTCTAATTCGCCATCAACAATTTTTATAGCAAAATCTGGTACAACATGCTCTACAATTCTGTTATTGCCGGCATAAGAACCTCCTGGTTTAGGGTTTAAGTGTTCTATTTCTGTTATAGCGTCTTTAAGTTGTATTTCGGTTATATCAAATTTACTAAGTAGTTTTTTGTAATGTTTTTTTGTAAATTGATCAAACGCATTATCGATAATATTAATAGCTAGCTCTGTATCTGCATTTTTTTCTTTTCGGTGTAATTGAATACTTAAACATTCTTGAAGATCTCTAGCGCCTACACCAGCTGGATCTAACTGATGAACAATTTTTAAAACTTTTGCTATTTGGTCTTCGGTTGTGTAAACACTTTGTGTGAACGCTAAATCGTCCATAATGTCGCTTAAATCGCGTCTTATATAACCACTTTCGTCTACACTTCCTACTAGAAATTCGGCAATATCACGTTCGTCATCATTGAGCCTATAGGTGTTTAATTGGTTTATTAAATGTTGAGTAAATGATGTTCCTGCAGCATAGGGCATTGATTTTTCATCGTCATCGCTACTATAGTTATTAGCATGGGTTCTATAATCTGGAATTTCATCATCGCTTAAATACTCATCAACATTAATATCTTCTGCATTTATAGATTCGTTGTCATTAAAATCATCTGTAGTATTGTCAAAATCTGCATCTAAGTCGTCTTTACTGTTTTCTTTTCCTCCTTCTAAAGCTGGGTTTTCTTCTAACTCTTGCTTTAAACGTTGCTCGAAAGCTTGTGTTGGCAACTGTATCAATTTCATTAATTGAATTTGCTGCGGCGACAGTTTTTGCGATAATTTAAATTGTAGATATTGTTTAAGCATGTGGTTTATTCAGGTTGTTACTCAAAGATATAAAAAGGTATTAGTATACCAAAGTCGTACCAAATTTCACTTTTTTTTTGAATTTTTTAAAATTCTGCATTTTGTGGTGTACGAGGAAAAGGAATAACATCTCTAATATTACTCATACCAGTTGCAAACATAACTAAACGCTCGAAACCTAGGCCGAAACCAGAGTGTACTGCAGTACCAAATTTACGTAAATCTAGATACCACCATAAATCTTCTTCTGGAATATTTATAGCAGCCATTCGTTCTTTTAAAATATCTAAACGTTCTTCGCGTTGTGCGCCTCCAACAATTTCTCCAATACCAGGAAATAGTATGTCCATAGCACGTACTGTTTTGCCATCGTCATTTAAGCGCATGTAAAATGCTTTAATATTTGCAGGATAATCAAATAATATTACGGGGCATTTAAAATGTTTTTCTACTAAATAGCGTTCGTGTTCACTTTGTAAATCTGTACCCCATTCGTTTATAGGGTATTTAAATTTCTTTTTCTTATTTGGTTTTGAGTTTCTTAATATATCTATGGCTTCGGTATAGCTAACACGTTTAAAATTGTTGTCTGTAACAAAGTTTAATTTTTCAATTAAAGACATGTCGCTTCGTTCTGCTTGAGGTTTTCTTTTTTCTTCATCTTGAAGGCGTTTGTCTAAAAACTCTAAGTCTTCTCGGTTATTGTCAAGTATGTGTTTTATAACCGATTTCATAAAATCTTCGGCCAAATCCATATTTCCTGCAAGATCCATAAATGCAACTTCTGGCTCTATCATCCAGAATTCTGCAAGATGACGTGATGTGTTTGAGTTTTCGGCTCTAAAGGTTGGCCCAAAGGTATATACTTTCCCTAGAGACATGGCATAGGTTTCGGCTTCTAACTGCCCAGAAACGGTTAGGTTGGTTTCTTTGCCAAAAAAATCTTTTGTATAATCAATTTTGCCATCCTCATGTAAAGGCGGGTTTTTAGCATCTAGGTTAGTGACCTTAAACATCTCTCCAGCACCTTCGGCATCGCTTCCGGTAATAATTGGGGTGTGTGTGTAGTAGAATCCGTTTTCGTTAAAATATTTGTGTATAGCAAATGATAACGAAGAACGTAATCGCATTACGGCACTAAAGGTACTGGTTCTGGTGCGTAAATGGGCATTTTCTCTTAAGAACTCAAAGGAATGTTTTTTGGGTTGTATAGGGTAGGTTTCTGGGTCTGAATCTCCTAAAATAGTTATTTCACTTACTTTTATTTCTACTTTTTGGCCTTTACCTTGGCTTTCAACTAGCTCGCCTTTTATATGAATGGCAGCTCCTGTAGTTATTCTTTTTAAAAGTGTTTCGTCTAAGTTTTCAAAATCGACTACACATTGTATGTTGTTTAGTGTTGAGCCATCATTTAAAGCTATAAAGCGATTTGCTCTAAATGTTCTTACCCAACCTTTAATATCTACTTCTGGTATAGTGATATCTTCTGATAATAATTCTGAAACAGTTTTTGATTGCATTTCTTTAAAATTTATAATGTAAATATAAAATTTTCAAATAGTAATCCCATTAGCAAATAGGACTAAATTATAAAAAAAGTGATGTTAAAATTTATACTTCAGGCTCGTCCTCTTCAGGAATAATATTTATTGATGGTTTTCTAAGAACCTGCTTATTTGCTATACTTCGCTCTAATGAAAGTAATAATGAAGGAAGTAAAAGCAGGTTTGATAACATGGCAAATAATAAGGTGGCAGATACTAAAGCGCCTAGTGCAACTGTACCACCAAAGCTTGAAATGGTAAATACCGAGAAACCGAAAAACAAAACTATAGAGGTATAGAACATACTTACGCCGGTTTCGCGTAATGCACCATAAACCGATACTTTAATTTTCCAGTTATTGGCTTGTAATTCTTGCCTGTATTTTGCTAAAAAGTGAATGGTATCATCAACCGAAATACCAAAAGCAATACTAAACACTAATATTGTTGATGGTTTTATTGGCACACCTAAATAGCCCATTAAGCCAGCTGTTACCAATAATGGTAATAAATTAGGGATGAGCGAAACAATAATCATTCGTCCAGAACGGAACATATATGCCATAAATAGGGCAATTAAAAGAATGGCTAGACTTAATGATATTACTAAGTTTTTAACCAAATATTTAGTGCCTTTTTGAAATAGCAATGCTTTTCCTGTTATAATTACATTATAGCGATCTTTTGGAAAAACTTTATCTATTTTTGTTTTAATATTTTCTTCAATACGTTCCATCTTGTCTGTGCCAACGTCTTTCATAAAGGTTGTAATACGAGCGTATTGTCCTGTACTATCTACAAAGTTATTTAATAAATTGACGTTTGACGACGAGTTTTTGGCGTACGATAAAATAAAACTATTTTCTTGCGATGTTGGTAGTTGGTAGTATTTAGATTTGCCATTGTAGTAGGCTTGTTTTGAATATTTAACTAACCCAACTACCGAAACTGGTTTTGATAGTTCTGGGGTTTCTATTATTAAATCTTCAAGCTCGTCCATGCGTTTAAGGGTAGACAATTTCATGACACCTTTTTTACGCTTAGTATCAATCATAATTTCTAATGGCATTATACCATTAAATTCGTTTTCAAAAAACCTAATATCGTTTACAAAACTAGATTCTTGGGGCATGTCTTCAATTAAACTTCCAGATATTTTTATTTGATAAATACCAATAATACTTACTACTAATAAAATTATAGAAGTGATATAAATAGCTATTCGTTGTTGCTTTACCATGCGTTCCATCCAGTTAACAAAACCACCTATCCATCTTTTATTTAGATGCTCTAAGTGGCGATCTTTTGGAAACGGCATAAAACTGTATATAATTGGAATGATAAGTAAACAAAGTATAAAAATGGCAAGAATACTTAATGAGGCCACTACACCAAACTCTTTTAAAAGCTTACTCTCGGTTAAAATAAAGGTTGCAAAACCCGAGGCTGTTGTAACGTTAGTCATTAATGTTGCATTACCAATTTTGGTAATAACACGTTGTAATGATTTTACTTTATTGCCATGTAGTTTAACCTCATGCTGGTATTTGTTTATTAAAAAAATACAATTAGGGATGCCTATAACAATAATTAAAGGCGGAATTAGTGCTGTTAAAACAGTAATTTCATAGTTTAATATGCCTATAATGCCTAGGGTCCACATAACACCTATACATACAACAACTAACGAAATAAAAGTAGCTCTAAACGATCTAAAAAAGAAAAAGAATATTAGCGAGGTTACTAAAAGTGCTGCAATAACAAATTTATTAATCTCGCCAATAATGTTTTCGGAGTTTTTTGTTCGAATGTAAGGCATGCCAGAAACCCTAACATCTAAATTGTAGTTGGTTTCAAATGCTTTTATTTTTGGTTCGAGAATATTTAAAACAAATTCTTTTCTAGCCGATGTATTTACTAACGATTTTTTAAAATATAACGCTGTACGAATCGTTTTTGTTTGGCTATTAAATAAGAAATTATCGTAAAATGGGTATTGATTAAAAAGTTCTTTTTGAAGCGTTTTTATTTGAGAAATGCTTGTAATGGAATCTTTAATAAAAGGTTCTAAATTAAACTTTTCTTCATCCGTGTTTTTTACAAGTTTTTGAAGATCTTTAATAGAAATTACAGATTCTATTTCGTCGTATTCATTAAACGCATTGCAAAACGTATTCCATGCATTTAATTTTTTTACTTCAAATAAAGTACTGTCTTTAACGCCAATAATAATTAAATTACCTTCTTCTCCAAAGGTTTTTAAAAAGTTATTATATATGATATTTTCTTGATGGTCGTCTGGAAGTAAATTAGCTTCACTATTACTAAACCTCATGTTATCCCATTGCGTACTAAACAGGTAAGTAGCAATTATAATACTAACTAGAATAGCTATTTTATTACGCAAAATTAATCTTGCAGTAACATCCCAAAAGTTCTTTGTAAAAAGTTTAAACATGTGTTATTTAAAAGATGCGCAAAGGTAGAAAAAACAAGCATAATACCTTATAATGAGACGTTAAATGTAAACTTTAACGCAATATTATCGCTAAATTCTGGTAAATGGTATACACCATATCGATATGTAAAACTCAAACCAAAGCCAAATAGTAGTTTGTTAAACTCAAACCCAGATTCTGTATATCCTTTTTTTAATGATCCGAATGATATGTTTTGATGCTTTTCTGGGTGCTTCATATCTCCAATTGCATAACGAGTAATTAAAACTATTTGAGGTTTATAACGTTTAGTAACCTTAAAGGGTTTTAAAAAATATTTCATTTGAAATGTAGCAAATTTATCGGAAAAAAACTCATTAAAAAACATGGTTTCAAAGCTATTTAAACCCGCTACAGAAAATCGTTGTAATATGGTTTCTTTGGTTATATTATTAGGGTAAGCGTGGTATAGGTGTGTTAAAGGTGTATTGCCGTTTGTTATACCAGAAACTAATGTAATTTCAGAATGAGAGTCTTTTTCATTTCCTATTTTGTATAATGTTCTAAAATCGAATTTGGAAAAACCAAAATTACTGCCAAATACATTTTTAAAGCTTTTAGTGTATTGGAATGTAAATTTAGGAAAGCCTTCTTTAATTTTGTTTCCTTCTTTTTGTGTAGATTCCATGCGGCTAAAAGGACTCCATTGAAAGCCTAATTTTGCTGTTGTTAAATGAAAGCTATTTATAGGTGTGGCATTTAAAATATAATTGTAATTATAGGTAGGGCTAATATTGCTAATAGCTAGTTCTGTTTCCGATAGAAGGTTTGGGGTAATTTGATGCTCTATATTTAAGGCTTTTGTAATGTGTTTATGAAATAAATTGATATTTAGTAATCGGGGTTCAAAAAACTGAAAAAAGCGTTTGTCTGTTAAAAATTTTGTGCTTCCAGTTTCTTGTAAATCGTCAGTATAAGAAAAATTAATCCAAGTATTTGTTTTTTCTGCCAGCCTAAAACCGCCCCCAATACTATATTTAAACCGATGGTCTCTAAAGCCATAAACAACATAAGAGTTAAGCCTGTATTTTTTAGAAAAAGCTTTGTTTGTTTCGCCTCCAAGCCCAGTTCTAACACCTTCGTATTGGTTGTATTTTATTAAGTATCTTAAATCTGCATTAAAGTATTTTGAGGGTAAATAACCATTGCCAAGGCTTTTTAATAGCGCTTTTTTTTTAATGGAGTCTTGTTTAGGCTTAAAATTTTTTTCAGGGAATGGTTGGGCTTGCACTAAGGTGGCGCATATTATAAAAATGAAAATAGTATAATGCTTTAACATTTATAAAAACCCTAGAACTAATAATATGATAAAAAAAGCGACTTACATGGTCGCTTTTTTTACTTAAACGGTCATGATTTCTTTTTGTTTAACATCAAAAAGCTCATCAATTTTTTTAACGTGATTATCTGTAATTTGTTGCACATCAATCTCGGCATTGTTTTTTATGTCTTCTGATGCATCATCATTTTTTTTAATATCATTCATCGCTTCTTTACGCGCAGTTCTAATACTCACTTTTGCATCTTCAGCTTCAGCTTTTGCTTGTTTCGATAAATCTTTACGACGCTCTTCTGTTAATGGCGGTACATTAATAATTATTGTTTCGCCATTATTCATAGGGTTAAAACCAAGGTTAGCATAAGCAATACCGCGTTCTATTTCTTGCAGCATGTTTTTTTCCCATGGTTGTACGGTTATTGTTCTACCATCCGGTGTATTTACATTTGCAACTTGGCTAAGTGGTGTTTGAGAACCATAATAATCAACCATAACGCTACCTAACATGGCTGGGCTTGCTTTACCAGCTCTAATATTTAAAAATTGCTTTTTAAGGTGGGCAATTGCATTACCCATAGACTCCTTAGTGCTGTCTAATATAAATTGTATGTCTTCGTTCATTGTTTTAAACTTTTTTTCAAATTATATAAAATGGTTCAAAAATTACGCCAAAATTAAACGTTTACAACAGTTCCTATATTTTCTCCAGATACGACTTTAAGTAAGTTTCCTTTTTTATTCATATCGAAAACAATTATAGGTAGTTTGTTTTCTTGACTTAATGTAAAGGCTGTTGTATCCATAACTTTTAAGCCTTTTCTTAAAACATCATCAAAAGAAATTGAATTAAATTTTATAGCCGTATTGTCCTTTTCAGGATCGGCATTATAAATACCATCAACTCTAGTGCCTTTTAAAATCACATCGGCTTCAATTTCTATGGCGCGTAATACTGCAGCCGAATCTGTTGTAAAATAAGGATTTCCTGTGCCACCACCAAAAATAACAACGCGCCCTTTTTCTAGGTGACGCATAGCTTTACGTCTAATAAAAGGTTCTGCGACTTCGTTAATTTTTATAGCTGTTTGCAATCTTGTTGGAATGTTAGCGTCTTCTAAAGCGCCTTGTAAGGCTAAACCATTAATTACGGTTGCTAACATGCCCATGTGGTCGCCTTGTACACGATCCATACCTTTACTAGCACCTGCTACACCTCTAAAAATATTTCCACCACCAATAACTATGGCAACTTCAATACCTTTATCTGTAATGGTTTTAATGTCTTGAGCATATTCGGCTAAACGTTGTGGGTCTATACCGTATTGACGATTTCCCATTAAGGCCTCGCCAGATAATTTTAATAGTATTCTTTTGTATTGCACAGTCTAATGTTTGATATAATTTTCGTTTTGGCGAAAATAAGAGTTTGGCAAATATAATCAATATAGCCGATTGTTAAAAAAAGAATTGAAACATATAAGACTTAGTTTATATGTAGAATTTAGATAAATAATAATGGTTGTAAAATTATAAAGGATAAAATTGTCCTTTATTAAAATTATCTATAACTTTGCATTATTAATATTATAATATATGTTTTCTAAATCTTGCGAATACGGTCTCAGAGCAGTTATATATATAGCACAGCAATCTAAACTTAATAACAAAGTAAGTTTAAACAAGATATCTGAAGAAATCAATTCGCCACAAGCTTTTACTGCTAAGATTTTACAGCAACTTACTAGAAATAATATTATTAAGTCTATAAAAGGACCCTATGGTGGTTTTATTGTAGAGAAAGATAAAATGACAACAAAATTAAGTGAAGTTGTTAGTGTTTTAGACGGAGATTCTATATATACTGGTTGTGGGTTAGGGCTTAAAGAGTGTGATGCTAAAGCACCATGTCCATTACACTTTAAATTTGCCGATATAAGAGAGCGCTTAAAAGTTATGTTGGAAAGTACAACATTAGTATCTATAACAGACAAATTGGATATAGAGTCAACTATATTAAAACCATAAAAAAAAATTTATAATTAAAAAAGATAAAAAGGTCTTTTAATCTCTTATGAAAATAACAAGAATATATAATTATCGAATTGCAATAGTATTTGTATGGGTAGGGTTTGTATGCGCCATAAGTTTTATGGAGGCATGGTTAAAGTTTCAAGCACCAGGAATTACAACAAAATTAGGGTTAGGCATTGGGCAGTTAGTTTTTGGAATGCTAAATAAAGTAGAACTAACTAGTGCCGCATTAATAGTATTATCGCTCATCCTTTATAAACCTAAAAAAATACTAAAAGAATCCTATTACCTTTTTATAGCATTAGCTCTCTTAATAGTTGAGAGTGTATGGTTATTGCCAGCCTTAGATGCTAGAGCAACATTAATAATAAAAGGCGAAATACTTACAGAAAGTATATTACATCTATACTATGTTTTATTCGAAATTATAAAAACAGTCTGCTTAGTAATGTATGGGATGAAACTTTTAAAACGAATGCAAATAAATAGCAATTAAATAAATGAAAACAGCATCAATTACCAAAGATTTGGTTTATAACGACAATAAACCAAATATAACAGTTTTATTAAAAACAAAACAATCCAAAGAAATAAGAATAACAATGAAAAAAGGGCAGCTTATGAAAGAGCACAAAGCACCGTTCCCAATAGTTATTGAAGTTTTTGAAGGCGCCATAGATTTCGGTGTAAATGGAGAGCGTTACAAACTAGTAAAAGGAGATTTAATAGCACTAGATGAAAATGTTCCGCATGATTTAATTGGGATTCAAGATAGTATTGTTCGTTTATCACTCTCACAAATGGATACGGTAGAACGTGTAGAAAACATAGCTTAAACAAATAAAATAATTAAGACATAAAAAAATGAAGAAAATTTGGATTGGATTTTCAAGCGTAGTTATACTATCTTTTATTGCATTAATATGGGTAGGTACAGAAATTTACCAAACACAACCACCTATACCAGTTAAAGTTGTTGTAAAGGAAACGCAAGAGGTTGTTTTTACTAAAGAAGATATACAAGTTGGACAAAATGTTTGGGAGTCTATTGGAGGTATGGAAGTTGGGTCTATATGGGGACATGGAAGTTATGTTGCACCAGATTGGACAGCCGATTGGATCCATAAAGAAGCCATTTTTATGCTAGATAGCTGGGCAAAGCAAGATTTTAATGCAGCATACAACACTTTAAATACAGAACAACAAGCTGCTTTAAAAGCAAGATTAATTAACCATGTAAAAGTAAATACATTTAATGAAGAGAATAGGGTTATAACAATATCTTTAGCGAGATACAACGCTATAAAAAATAACTCTAAATATTATGCAAATATTTTTTCTGAAGGGCATGAACAATATGCCATTCAAAAAGGGGCTTTAGTAAATAAAGAAAAACTAGAACAGTTAAACGCATTCTTGTTTTGGACATCTTGGGCTGCTAGTACAAATAGACCAAACCAAGAGTATACTTATACTTCAAACTGGCCACATGAACCCTTAATAGACAATACCATTACTCCAGATTCTCAAATTTGGTCTGGATTTTCTATTATACTGTTATTATTATTTATTGGGATATTAGCCTATTATTATATAAGAAACCATGAAAAAGGTGAGGCTGTTGTACACCCAGAAAAGGATCCTATAAGTAATCTTACGCTTACACGATCTCAAAAAGCGGTACTAAAATATTTTGTAGTTATTTCATTATTAATAGGTTTGCAAATTATACTCGGTATTTTAACTGTGCATTATACCGTTGAAGGGCAAGCCTTTTTTGGGTTCGACCTAGCTAATATATTGCCTTATTCTATTACACGAACTTGGCATACACAATTAGCTGTATTTTGGATTGCTGCAACTTGGTTAGCAACAGGTTTATTTTTAGCACCTATGATTAGTGGAAAAGAAATGAAATTTCAGGTTTTTGGAATTAATTTTCTATTTATAGCCTTACTTATTATAGTATTAGGCTCTTTGTTAGGGGAGTGGTTAGGCGTACACCAGTTTTTAGATTTAACAACTAACTTCTTTTTTGGGCACCAAGGTTATGAGTACATGGATCTTGGACGATTCTGGCAAATATTCCTTGGTATAGGGTTAGTTTTATGGGTTGTTATGGTTGGTAGACACATTCTTCACGGTATTAGAAAAAAGGATGATTCTAAGCATCTATTAATCATTCTTTTAATTTCTGTTATTGCTATTGGAATGTTCTTTTTCTCTGGATTAATGTATGGCGAAAATAGTAGTTTGCCAGTTATTAATTATTGGAGATGGTGGTTAGTACACCTTTGGGTTGAAGGCTTTTTTGAAGTGTTTGCTACTGTAATTATTGCATTTATATTTTTAAGAATGAAAATAATATCTGCTAAAACAGCTGGTAAAGCTTCTATAGCATCTGCCACTATATTTTTGGCGGGTGGAATTATTGGAACACTTCACCATTTATATTATTCTGGTACACCCGTACAAGCTATTGCGCTTGGTGCTACATTTAGTGCTTTAGAGGTTGTGCCATTAACTTTAATGGGATTTGAAATTAGAGAAAACTGGAACTTGTTAAAGTCTAATGAATGGGTGCAAAAGTATAAATGGCCCATCTTTTTCTTTATAGCTGTAGCCTTTTGGAATATGGTAGGAGCTGGTGTATTTGGTTTCTTAATTAATCCGCCAATTGCATTGTACTATATACAAGGTTTAAATACTACAGCTGTGCATGCGCATACCGCTTTATTTGGTGTCTATGGAATGTTAGGTATGGGATTCATTATTATATGCCTGCGTTTTTATTCGGACAGAGTATGGCATTCTAAAAAACTAAAGCGTGCATTTTGGTTATTAAATATAGGTTTGGTAGCTATGGTAGTTTTAAGTTTATTACCAGTTGGTATTATACAAGCATACACTTCTATTACTAAAGGATACTCTTTTGCTAGAGATGCTGAGTTGTTATACTCTCCAACAGTACAAACCTTAAAATGGTTAAGAATGATTGGAGATATTATATTCTCTGTAGGTATATTTTACTTCTGTTGGTTTACTATACAGGAAACAGTGTATTGTATTAAAAAGAAAAACTAAAGACTAAATTTAAATATATTAGGAAAACAAAAAACCACTACTGTTTCTAAAGAGTAGTGGTTTTTTATGTTTTCATTGCAATTGCTTCAGCAGCATTTTTTAACCTACAGAAGCACGTTTAAAACCAGAGATTTCAACTTCACCGTAAGATGAAACATATTCTGCTACAGTTTTCTTTTCGTCTTTAATAAACTTTTGGTCAAGTAAACATTGTTCTTGATCTAAAGTCGTATTGTCTGAAATAAAACGCTCCATTTTTCCTGGTAAAATTCTATCCCAGATTTGTTCTGGTTTACCTTCAGCTTTTAATTCTGCTTTAGCATCTTCTTCAGCTTGCGCTAAAACTTCAGGGGTTAATTGCGCCATAGAGATGTATTGAGGTACATTTTTTAATGTTTTACCTAAACGCCCTAATTCAATATTATCTTTTTCAATAACAGCAATTCTTGCTTCAGTTTCAGATGCTACATAAGCAGGATCGAAATCTTTGTAAGATAACGAAGTTGCCCCCATAGATGCTACTTGCATTGCTACGTCTTTTACTAAAACATCAGCATTATCAACTTTAGTAGATAAACCAACTAAAGCAGCAATTTTGTTAATATGAACATAAGAACCTACATAAGCAGCTTCTAATTTTTCAAAAGAAGTGATGTCTAGTTTTTCACCAATTACACCTGTTTGTTCAACTAATTTATCGGCAACAGTCATACCATCAAAATCGGCAGCTAAAAATTCTTCTTTAGAATTTGTGTTAAGTGCAATTTCGGCTAATTGGTTAGCTAGTGCTAAAAAGTTTTCGTTTTTACCAACAAAATCAGTTTCACATCCTAATACGATGGCAACACCTTGAGTTTGGTCTGCATTAATTTTAGAAACAGCAGCACCTTCAGAAGAGTCTCTATCGGCTCTTTTTTCAGCTACTTTTTGTCCTTTTTTACGAAGCACTTCGATAGCTTTATCAAAATCACCTTCAGCTTCTACTAAAGCTTTCTTGCAGTCCATCATACCTGCACCCGTTGCTTGTCTTAATTTGTTAACCTCTTGGGCTGTAACTTTTACTGTAGTACTCATAGTTGTTATAATTTAAAAAAGTCGTTCAATATAATTTTCAATAAAGAAAAGAATTAAACGACTTAATTATGTTTTATTAATGTTATTTATTCTTCTTCTTCAGCTACTGCTTTTTTAGCTGGAGCAGCTTTAGCTTTAGGAGTTTCTTTAGCAGAGGCTTCTTTTTCTGCTTTACGTTCAGCTAACCCACCAGATATTGCAGATGCTACATACGTTAATATTTTATCAATTGATTTAGAAGCATCGTCATTTGCAGGGATAACATAGTCAACTTGACGAGGGTCAGAGTTTGTATCAACCATTGCAAAGATTGGAATGTTTAATTTTTGAGCTTCTTTAATCGCGATATGTTCACGTTTAATATCTACAACAAATAAAGCACCTGGTAAACGCGTCATGTCGCTAATTGAACCTAAGTTTTTTTCTAACTTAGCTCTTAAACGATCTACTTGTAAACGTTCTTTTTTAGATAAAGTATTGAAAGTTCCGTCTTTCTTCATTCTATCAATAGAAGCCATTTTTTTTACGGCTTTTCTAATAGTAACAAAGTTTGTTAACATACCACCAGGCCATCTTTCTGTAATGTAAGGCATGTTAATTTCTCCAGCTTTTTCAGCAACGATATCTTTTGCTTGTTTTTTTGTTGCAACGAATAAAATTTTACGACCAGATGCTGCAATTTTAGCAAGTGCTGCTCCAGCTTCGTCTATTTTAGCCGCTGTTTTATATAGGTTTATTATATGGATACCGTTACGCTCCATATATACGTAAGGCGCCATATTTGGATCCCACTTACGTGTAAGGTGTCCAAAATGTACACCTGCTTCAAGTAATTCTTTTACTTCTACTGCCATTTTTGTAATAGTTTACGTTCTGTTGAATTAGCAATGTTCCATTTGGCATTTAGCCGTTGGCTTCATTTAGATGCTAAACTAATCCTGTTTTTTAAAACTCGGACAACAATAACTGTTATTAATTTATTATTATTTTTTGAAAATGATAAAGGAATCTGAAACACAGATCCTGAACCATGTCCAGGATATTAACGTTTCGAGAATTGAAATTTCTTACGAGCTTTCTTCTGACCGAATTTTTTACGTTCAACCATTCTTGGGTCTCTAGTTAATAAACCTTCTGGTTTAAGCGTTAATCTGTTTTCTGCATCAACTTCGCACATTGCACGAGAAATTGCTAAACGAACAGCTTCTGCTTGCCCAGTTATACCACCTCCATATACATTAACTGTAATATCAAAGTTGGCGTCATTGTTAGTCAAAACTAATGGTTGCTTTACTTTGTACTGTAAAGTAGCTGTAGTAAAGTAATTAGCTAAGTCTTTTTTATTAATTGTAATGTTACCTTTTCCTGGGGCAACATAGGCGCGCGCAACAGCCGTTTTTCTACGGCCAATTTTGTGAATTACTTCCATGTTATTTAAATTCTTCTAGATTTATTGTTTTTGGCTTTTGTGCAGCATGAGCGTGCTCTGTACCAACAACAACGGTTAAGTTACGGAATAAATTTGCTCCTAATTTGTTTTTAGGTAACATTCCTTTAACTGATTTTTCTACTACTCTTGCAGGATCTTTTCCGTACAATTCTGTAGCAGTTAAACTTCTTTGACCTCCTGGGTATCCGGTGTGACGAATGTATGACTTGTCAGTCCATTTGTTACCAGATAATGTGATTTTTTCTGCGTTGATAATAATAACATTGTCTCCGCAATCAACATGAGGTGTGAAATTAGGCTTGTGTTTACCTCTTAATAGTTTTGCAACTTTAGAAGCTAAACGACCAAGCGCTTGACCTTCGGCATCAACTAAAACCCACTCTTTATTTACAGTAGCTTTGTTTGCCGAAATCGTTTTGTAGCTTAATGTGTCCACACTTTGATTTTTTAATTATTAAACATTCCTCTCTCAAAAAGAGTTTGCAAATTTACGATTAAATATTTGATTACCAAATAGTGAAGCGATATTATTTTGCACATATTTTTTGTTCAATTTTTTGTGATTTTTATTTGAGGTTGCTGCAGGTTAATTGGTTGATTTGTAGTTTTTTTGTTTTAATAAGACATGCTGTTTAAAGTTAATAATGGTATTTCATTTTTAAGTTATGTATGTAATTTGATTCTTATCGTTTTTTTTTGTCAAATAGTCGAATAGTGCTTTGATACGCAGTTAATTAGTTGTGTTTTTTTTAGTTTCGTAGAAGCTATTAATTAAAACAACTCCAATTATGAAAAAAATATACTTATATTTTTTACCGTTAGTTCTTTGTACGTTTAATTTGCGGGCTCAAAATCCATCTGAAATTGGTAAATGGAGTGATCCAATTATTTTTGATATAGTTCCTGTTGCGGCTGCAAACCTTCCTAACGGTAAGTTAATTGTGTGGTCTTCTAAATATAAAGATACTTACGGTGGTGCAGATGGTTCTACTTATACTCAGATATTTGATCCTTTTCAAGGAATAGATGGGGTAGCCGAACAAAGTACTGAGTCTAATACAAATCACGATATGTTTTGTCCTGGAATTAATAATTTGCCAGATGGAAAGATTTTAGCAGCCGGTGGCAGTTCGAGTGAAAAAACAAGTCTTTATGATTATGAAACTGGTTTATGGAGTGTTGCTGATAATATGAATGTTCCTAGAGGGTATCAAGGTAATGTTACGTTATCTGATGGTTCAGTTTTTACTATTGGTGGATCATGGGCAGGAGAACTAGGGGGGAAATATGCTGAAGTTTGGACACCTAATACAGGTTGGATAGGTATACCATCATTACAAGGAGAAATGCTAACAGATGGAAATAATCCTAATTTAGATGATCCCGATCCTTCTCAACAAATATATAGAACAGATAATCATGCATGGTTAATACCTGCTCCAAATGGTAAAATATTTCATGCAGGACCTGGGACAAATATGCATTGGATAGATATAAATGACATAAACAACCCTCAAGTTCAAGATTTAGGTAGTAGACTGGATGATGTATACTCTATGAATGGTAATGCAGCAATGTTTGATATAGGTAAGGTTTTAAAAACTGGCGGGTCAAGGACTTATAGTATGGGGGCGCCGGCTTCAGATCTTTCTTATGTAATTGATATAAATTCTGAAACTCCTATAGTAACTAAAGTACCTGGTTTGAATGAGGCCAGAGCTATGCATAATACTACAGTATTACCAGATGGAACTGTTTTAATTACTGGTGGTTTAGATACAGGATCAGTATTTACAGATGAAGGAGCAAGCTATGCTGGAGAACTTTTTGATCCAGTTACAAATACTTGGTCCGATACTGCTGTTATGCAAGAGGCAAGAACCTATCATAGCGTAGCTATATTAATGCAAGATGCACGTGTTTTTGTTGGAGGAGGAGGCTTATGTGCTGGGCCTGTTCCAGATTGTGTAAATCATTTTAGTGCAGAAATATATAGTCCTGCATACTTGTTTAATAATGATGGTTCTTTAGCTACAAGACCTACAATTAGTGCACCAGAAACTGCAAGCTATAATACAAATATTCAAGTGTCTGGTTCAGCAAATATTACAGAATTTAGTTTAGTTAGGTTTTCTTCTGCAACACATAGTACTAATAATGAGCAAAGAAGAATACCTGTAGACTTTAGTTTTAATGGAGGAGATTATACAGTTGTTATCCCTGACAGAGAGCTTTTGCCACCAGGGATTTATATGTTATTTGGTATTGATAATAATGGGGTGCCTTCAATTGCAGAAAGTATTAAAATAGGTTCGGTAATACCTTTAGAGAATAATCCAACTTTAGTGTTAGATTTAAAATTTGAAGAAGGAACCGGAGGTACAGTAAAAGATTTCTCTATTTATAATAACGATGCGACTATTGTTGAACGTGATAATAACTCAAATCCAGTAAATTTAACACAAAATTATTGGAGCAATAATGGTTTTAATGGTAACTCTTTAGAGATGGATGGTAGTGAACATAATAGTAATTCTTTAGTAGAAATACCTTATTCAAGTTCTTTAGGGTCTGTTTCTAAAGAAATAACTGTTATGGCTTGGGTATATAGGGACGAAATTGAATTTAATGGAAGCATTTTTGCTAATGATTATCCAGATTTGTTTTTTGGATTTCATAATAGCTTATATAAATGGGCATTTCCAACAACAGATGGTCGTCATGTAAGGTTGTTTTCTGGGTATACTCCACCAGAAACATGGCTACATATGGCAGCTACTTATGATGGTAATATAGCTAGACTTTATGCTAATGGTGTTGAAATTAATTCTGGTTATATATCTGGAGAAATAACACTTGAAACTGTTGAACAATATTTTTCTTCTTTTACTACCTCAGGTTTCTATGACAGAAGAATTATTGGTAATGAAAGTGGTATTACCGATGAGGTTGATGGAAAAATTGATGAATTAAAGGTGTTTAATAAAGCTCATAGACCAGAAGTTATACAATATTATTATAAATTAGGTTTAGAGCAGAATAGTGGATTGTATGATTGTACAGCTGAAAATATAATTACACAATATAAAATAGGAGATGATGGCGATTGGCTAAATGGTGATTATGTAGAGGCAGCTGAAGGTGTTGAGGTATATATTAGAGCGATAGTTCCAGGTAATAAAGAATATATGGTTACTTTACCAGTTGTTGATGGACCTACTTTAAGTTCTGTTAGTGATTTTCCTAATTTCGAAGACACTACAGCTTATAAAATAGACTCTTATTCTGGAGATGGTTTAGTAGAAGTGGAAAATAATGGTATTTATGCGTTTACTTCAATTGATGGATGTGCGAAAACAATTAGATTTAAGGCTATTGTTGAGCAAACTTGTGATGATCATGTTCAAGAATATAAAATAAATGGCGAATGGCAAAGTGGCGAAGAAGTTATTAATGTTAATCAAGGAGACGAAGTTATTATTAGTGCTTTGCCTAACATTGATGGACTTACAATAACTTTACCTGACGGAACAAGAGTAGGTGATGATTTCGACCTAGGAAATGTAGATTATAGTGATGCTGGTTTTTATACTCTTACCTCTATATATGGTTGTGAAGTAACTTTGCAAATAATAGTTAATGGGATGCCTCCATTACCTTGTGAAGGAAACGCAAACTTTTTGCCAGAATATATTATTAATGGTGTTTCTGGAAGTGGAGAGGGTGAGATTACTGTGATTGAAGGAAGTGAGTTATTATTAAGTATAAATCAAGAAGGTGTTGGTTTTGCTATTACTTTACCAGATAGTACCGTTATTAATGGAGATTACAATTTAGGTAATGTTACTCAATCTCAATCAGGTTTATATACTTTTGAATCTGAATCTGGATGTGTTAAAACATTAGATGTAAATATAGTTGATGATTCTATTTGCGCAATACACCCATTAACCCAAGAATATAAAATAAATGGCGAATGGCAAAGCGGCGAAGAAGTTATAAATGTTAATCAAGGCGATGAAGTTATATTAAGTGCATTGCCAAATGAAGTAGATGTAACAATTACTTT